>DAMBSC010000007.1:0-292081 GCA_032054765.1 Tannerellaceae bacterium | reverse complement strand
CTTCTCTGACATAATAATCTTGTTTTATGTCCAACTTTCTGGGTGCAGTTCAGAGGGAAAGAGGAAGATTTTGGGCAAAACACTTCAGTGCCCCGAATTTTTCGATTCACAGCTCTGGGATACCTTTGCCAATCGAACTAAAAACAGTCGATTAGGATGCTTCGATAATGAGGAATGGGAAAGAAAGACGAAACCAGAGCATTTTGTATGTTGTTCGAGGAATATTCAGGCTGTTTGCCTGAGATTTAGTAAATTTGTGGGTGATATGGAAACACCCTTAATTGATAAACAATACTTACTCGAAAGGTTTCCCGGCAAAGGAGGCTGGACTTATGCAGAAATTGCTGATATTCAGATTGGTAATCGAGCCTTCGGGATGCTGAAAGTGAAAGGTAATATTGATGGCTTTGAGATTGCCAACACCCATTTAATGCCTCAGGGAAATGGCAATTTGATGATTCCGGTTAAAGCCGAAATTCGTAAAGCTATCAATAAGCAGGCAGGCGATTGGGTGCATATCATTTTATATTCGGATGATGAACCTATTGTGACTCACAAAGATTTTCTATTATGTCTGCACGACGAGCCGGAGGCTTTACAATTCTATGAATCGCTTGATGAAAACGAACAACAAGATTATGTCAAATGGATATTCTCCGCCAAGTCGGAGCAAACGAAAGTGGATAGAATTGCGAAAACGCTTGATAGACTCTTAAGAAATAAGAAGTGTTACGATAAAGATTAAACAATATATGGGCATCGCTTATTCTTTCATAATATACATTGCAGCCGCGTTATTAATGTGGTTTCAGACTCACATCGCAATCCCATATCTAAGCGAGAGGACAGGAGGAGAATCTATTCTGCTTTGGTTTATTGTTGGAGGATTGGGTATTTTCCTGCCGCTTATTATAATCGCAGGAATCATACTTAAAGGCGAAGGTCTGAAACTAAATGCTGAAACATGGCATAACAGGATGAGATTTGTTAAAATGAAAGCTCGTGATTGGAAATGGGTTGCAATAGGAACTCTTGCCAGTGGAATAAGTACTGTCGCTATGATGGGACTAATACACATAGCAACGGGCAATCTCAACTATACACCTGCATTTATGGAATTCGAACCCTTAAGTTCCGGACGATATTGGCTGTTAGGAGTATGGTTCATTTTCTGGATATTCAATATTATGGGAGAAGAAATATTATGGAGAGGTGTAATGCAACCTCGTCAGGAAGCCATTTTCAGTAAACAGACCTGGATTGTTCAGGGTATCGGATGGAGTTTGTTTCATCTTGCATTCGGATGGCAACTTTGGTTGATGTTATTACCGTTGATGTTTATCCAACCTCTTGTTGTGCAAAAAACGCGCAATTCATGGACGGGCGTGGCAATTCACGGGATAATAAATGGCCCGAGCTTTGTCGCGATTGCTCTTGGGGTAATTTGACAGATATATAAACGAAATATGAAAGGTCAGAATAAAAATACTTAATGCTTGAGAATAAAACGGCCCTTAGTCTTACCATTCAGAATATCATCAAGCACTTCGGGCAACTGCTCAAGAGAAATCTCTTTTGTGATTTCCTCCAGGTTAATCGGTTTCCACTCTTTAGCCAGCTTTTTCCATACTTCTTCTTTTTTTGAGAGGGATATTTATGCTGGATTTTTCATACATGCTACCAAACAAAAGCCAAACACTGCCAGCAAACTGAGAATCAATAGTATTATAAATAATTTCATATTTCTTTGTTCCGCGGGAAATTCCGCAATAATCAAATACGATTTGTTTGCATAGAATATGGAATTAAAAATAATTGATAGTAGAGCTTTTGAAAAACTTATTCAGGCAGTAAAAGAACTACTTGAGAAAACGAACAGGTTAAATTCATCCGGTACGGAAAAAGAATGGTTGGACAATCAGGATGTATGCATACTTCTGGGTATCTCACTTCGAACACTACAAACCTACAGAGACAAGAAATTATTACCTTATTCACAGGTAGCCCACAAATGTTATTATAAGGCCAAAGATATTCAACTATTCATCGAGAAGAATAAAGTTAAAAGTGTAACTAAGTAAAGACTGGGCAAATATGAATCTAAACGATATATTGAATAGTCGTTCTCCTGAACTAAAAGACTTGTTTGAAGCAGTAAATCAGATTAGTCAAAATATACAGAACCATACTTCTACAATAAAATCATCCATTTCAGGAGAATATTTTCTGGATAATAACGAAGTCTGCGAGATGCTTCATATATCTTCCCGTACTCTTCAGGATTATAGGGACAAAGGATTAATCGGTTTTTATAAGATTGAGGGAAAAATACTCTACAAATTATCTGATATTCAGGCTATGTTGGAAAAGCATTATAATGATGCATGGAGGCAAAGACGTTAACCGCCCTCCATAGGGAGTTTTATTTGTTTTATGCCGCTTCGTTTCGTCGAGATATCCAATGTGCGGATGTCTTCATAAACCTTGTTGATTTCAGCATTTATTGCATTCGTATCCACTCCTTTTTCTTTGAGGAAGTCCAATATTTCGGCAACAGCCTTATCATATTTATTTTTGTGCTTTGTGTTCAGCGCCTTCCAATTTATGTCTTTAAAATGTGTGGCAATATGTATGTCGAGCGATAACTTACCCTGTAACATCAATACAGCGATCATCGGATAGCCGGCGTATCCCTGCCAGATGGATGCATTGTCATTGGCGGTATAAATGTCTCCATTCCATGTCACTGTGTACCTTTTGGTATAATCTGACGAATCGACCTGGGCAGAATTTTCTGACATTACAACCCGATTATCTGCAATGGCACTGTATGCTTCGGGGATTTTTTCAATGGGTGGCAGCTTAAGCATTTTTCTGATTGTCTTTGGTGGTTTTCTTATTCCGGGAGTTTTGTTTCCTTTTTATTTTCTTTTGGGCTTCCGTCAGAGGCGCACAATCTTTCAACCCACAGGTTCCGACAGATATCTCCCACAGGTAAAGTGAAGCTATGCTTGCATAAGGCGAAAACCTACGGCGATATTTCTCAAACAATTCCCGCGTAATTTTCCGGTGGCGGTAAACCATTCTTAGTCCACGTAGTATAGCTATATCGTCAAAACTGAATATATCTTTGCGTTGCATAGAGAATATCATCAGCATCTCGGCTGTCCACACCCCGATACCTTTCAGTCCCGAAAGCTGGCGGCATACTTCTGCATTGGACATGGTATGCAGTGCTTCCAAATCCAGTTCCTTTGACAATACCTTTTCCGCAGCATCTTTTATATAGGTTGCTTTCTTCATGCTGATACCACAGGATTGTATTTCTTCTTCGGAGTACCGCATGATATTATCAGGGGTGATCTCCCCGAATTTATCCTGCATTCGTTGCCAGATCGTTTTCTGCGCTTTGGTACTGATTTGCTGTCCGACGATACTGTTTACCAACGCCGCATACAGGCTGGGGATAACTCCCCGCTGTATGAACCCTATTTCATCTATATAGCGGGCAAGCGTTTTACATCTGGATTTTAGGGCATCCAGTTCTTCCTGATTGTATTCGAAATAGCTCATATAATACAAATATAGATGTTTCAATTCAATGAATAGGAATGTATATCTGCTAAAGATGTGTAATTATTCTCCGGCTTCACGACTTTCGTCATAAACCAATCCCTTAGAACCCTTGCATTGAAGGATTCTAAGCGAAAGGCTAAAGCGATTATAATTTCCAGATTAACATCGGTAATATCATAGCATATTTTGTTGTTTTTTACGATTCTGTGATACATGCAGACTTCTTCGATATGGAATGTATTGGCCTTGAAAATATCATCCAAACAGCTGTTCAACTGACGGAGATATATCGCAAATAATTCACACAATTCGTTCTTGTTCATCCAGACTGTACCATTGACAGGCTCAAATATTATTGTTTGATGAGTATTTGTTATTAATTCTATATTTAATTTTCCTCTTTCCATAACTCTGAGATTTAGCGTTAAACATTAGCGGCAAGCCGTTTTTCCACATTCATCATATCTTCCAGAATATTCTGGTCGAGAACACGTGCGTAGTGCTGGGTCATGCGAGTTGAACTATGTCCCAACATTTTAGAGACATTTTCCAGTGAAACTTTATTGGCTAAAGTAATTGTGGTTCCGAAAGTATGGCGGGCCACGTGAGTCGTAAGATTCTTCGTTATCCCGCAGAAATCAGCGATTTCTTTCAGGTATGAATTCATCTTCTGATTACTTAATACAGGAAGACAGAGGCCATTTTGAATACATACAGGATGATCTTTGTATCTCTCCAATATCTGCTGTGCTGTTTCCAATAAAGGAACATTGCTGGTACAGTTAGCTTGGTTTCTTTTCATCTTATGACGGCCCTTACGAATCCAAAGATTACCATCGTTATCTCTAAACAGGTGTTCCGGTCTCAACTCTTTAGCATCTACGAACGCCAAACCGGTCATACAGCTGAAAACAAATAAATCCCGTACTAATGTAAGACGTTCTACCGAGAATTCTTTAGCTATTAATAAATCCAACTCTTCTTTGGTCAGGAAGACCGGATTTGTTTCTTCTTGCTTAAACTTTATTCCGATAAACGGATCTTTCTTTATCCAGTCATTAGCAAGAGCCATATTCACAAACTTCTTAAAACATTTCATATAACGAACGACTGTGTTTTGACACAGTTGTTTCTCCACCTTTAGAAATACCTCAAAGCGTCGGATAAGGGCCCCATTAAGTTCTGCAAAAGAGATATCTTCCTTGTCAAATTCTTGCTGTATAAATACTGCTAGACTTCTTGCACAATTATCATAGCGGTTTATAGTGACTGCCTCGTAATTGATACCAATCTGCCTGCGACATTCGTCATTGTGTTCAAGGAATGATTGGTGTACTGTCCGTTTCTCTTCCAGACTGAATAGTTTTTTTAGCAGTAAATTAGGTGTGATATATGCTTCCTCTATAACCAACTCTTTATGGATAGTCAGAAGTTTCACATTCAATTCCCGAATGTATTCATTTAACTCATTAGATGCTCTACTTTTTCCTTTGCAGCATCCTTTTGCCCGATCCCATAAGGAGGGAAGTACACTCCGCTGTATGCGAGCTTCATCATAATCTCCACCAACTGTTACTCTTAGTAAAATCGGAGCTTCTCCCGATTTTAAAGTTCTACCTTTTAAAATAAAATACAAAATGCTCAATTTTTCTTGCTTCATAATCCCATTTTTTAGTGTTACAAATCTATGAAATCGAATGCAAGTTGTTGCTACGCAAATAACTGTGAATCAGTGAATAAAATACATAATCGGTGGCTTTTTTCAGGGGCTCAAAAAAAGCCACCGAATTTGCAATGATAAACATGCTTTAGGATACCTTTTTTTGCGTTTTCTTAGAAATGAAAAACCCCTGAACTTCTTTGAAATTCAGGGGTTTACGTGATTTTGCTTTTCTTAAAAGTGGTGCCACCAGTTCTAAAACAGGTTTCCTCTATTTTCCGTTATATTTTTTTAACCATAATTATTTTTTTGAATATCAATTCATTATGTGAGTATGTCTGGTTTGCATTTTTCATTTATTTTTTATTTTTTCACTAACAAGGGTGGGGGAATGTTTTACCAATGTTTTACCCACCTAACGACTGGAGATAATAATTGTAGTTATAAGTAATAAAAAAAGAAGTCATGAGTGTAGTAAAATTTAAAGTCGTAATTAGATTGGATAAATTATCTAAATCTACTAATGAAGTACCTATTTGTTTAAGAATAACTAAAAATAGGGAATCAACGTATAAAACAATAGCACATGTAAGCCCTGAATACTGGGATGAGAAAAGACAATGTGTTAAAAAACAACACCCTAATGCCGATGATTTAAACATACAAATTAGCAATCGAAAGGTAGCGATAGAACAGGAGATATATCTTTTGGGTTTAGTTGATAGTGCCGTTAATACCTCCACAATACGAAACAAGATAAATAATAGGACATCCTTTGATTTATTTGAGTACGCAGATAAATATATCAAACAATTAAATGAGAAAGGGCAATATGCCACATATAAAAAGACAAAATCGGTTATATGGAAGCTACGTAATTATGTGAAATCTGAAACATTGCCGATTGGAAGAATAAATGCCGAATTTATCAGACAATACGAGAACTACTTGTTAAACCGATTAGGTAATAACAGGAATACGGTTACTGTAAATATGAAAGCTATAGCAAAATTGCTACGTGATATTTACCAGAATTATAATTTGAACGAAGCTGATTTTCCATTCAAAAAGTTCAAATTTAAACGAGAACAAACCTTGCGAACTTTTTTAAATGCAGAAGAAGTTAGTAAAATATCTAAAATGAGACTAAGATTACGGAGTCCGTTGTATGATGCTAAAGATATTTTCCTGTTTGAATGTTTTTCGGGTATACGTATTTCTGACATTCTTACTTTAAAATGGAAAAATGTTACAGATTCAGAAATAAATATATGTATGAGAAAAACAAAGAAAATATTTTCCATACCGCAGACTGATGTAGTTAAGGCTATTTTAGATAAAAGGAGAAATGTGCTAAATGAAGTAGGTAAGCAAGTTCAGCCAGATAGCTATGTTTTTAATATTTTAAAAGTGGATGTAGAAAAAGTTTCAGCCCAAGATACACTAAATGCAATTAGTTCTGCAACGGCAATAATTAATAAACAACTCAAACAAATAGCAAAAAAGGCTGACATCAATAAAACGTTGTCCACTCATGTTGGGCGACATACGTTCGGAACTTTATTGGTTTCAAAGGATATAAATATAATGGTAATAAGAGATTTACTCGGGCATAGTGATGTGCGGGTAACTCAAATTTACGCAAAAGTAGTATCAAACAAGAAACAAGAAGCTATTAATTCATTAAATAATTTATAAATATGGATACGTCTAATTTATTTTTAAATTCAACAGCCGTTGCTTGTATATTACAAGTAAGCAAACGAACATTATATAACTACCGTACAGAGAGGAGACTCAACTGTTATATAATTAGTCGAAAAAACATTCTATATAGGGCAGAAGACATTGTGAATTTTATCAAAGAAAATTCTTACAGTTCTTATATGCGAGATCGGGCAGAGAAACTTATAGAACAGTATTTGGTAAAAACTTATAGTCAGAAAGGTATTGATTTAGAATGATGGCATTCTTCTTACTTATAATATTTTAAGGAGCGTTACTCGATAGCGTTCCTTTTTTGTGCAACTAATGTAGGAATATGACCATTGGAGTAAACTGACAAAAATATACACGGACCGCTTCTCTATTTTGAAATAGACAAATAACATATAGTCTAACTAAAGACACTATATCTAATGTTATTTATTGGTTATAAAGGTAGGGTTACTTGTGAAAAGCGACTCTACCTATTTTTATATCCATAGGTGCAGAAACCAGTACAATCCTATTTTTTCAATTTTAAAACATAGATATTTCCCACTTTATATGTCGGAAAATTTACATACAAATAAAAACATATATAATATCTCACTACATAGGTATAATAATATATACTTTCCACTAATAGGGTTGTACTACAACCCTTGAGAAAACACACTAAAAAGGCGGTTGTAAATAAAAGCACACAACAATACATAAATAAAGATACCAGATTCGCGGCTAATGTTATGTTTGTTATTCTATATATAAGTATATCTATTAGTAATACACTGAGGGTGTTGTTATGTGTATAAACCTCATGGTTGGGTATACAAACCTACTACTTGGGTAAGGTAGACAGACTGCAAAAAGATAGCGCACCAAGATATAGCCTTAGTAGTGAGGCTTCGTGTGTGTAGAATACATGCAGATGTGTATGCAGCAACCAGCGTAGGAGTATATCCGTAGCCTCAAGCTAACATTAATAATTAGAAAACTTTACAATAACTAAGTAAAATAGGTGTAAAAAATAACCGGGGAAAACATCAAATAGATTTATAAAATAATCCCTGTGTAGTGGGGAATGAAGCGTAGCGTGAAATTAGAAATAAAAAGAGAAAAATATACAATAAGTACTTGCAATAATGCAATATATAGTAGGAAACATCACAAGATAGGGTAAAACTGCTTATTTACTGTGCATAGTGAGCAAAAGTGTATGCGTGGAGCAATAGTATTAAGAGTATTGTATTATTACATGTGGATAAGAATATTATTACTGGCGTTATTTTTAATTTTATTTTAGATTGGCTTGGCGTAGATTTTTGGCGTTGGATTTTTTTAGATTTAGATTAGCGTAGATAGGTCTGCTCAACTACTCTGCTCGAACACGGCAAGGGGTACCCCTTAAATTGATTTTAGATTTGGAGTGGGTGCGGGTATATCGGTTAGATTAGAAAAGGTTTTGCAAGAACCAGCCTTTTTTAATTGCCCTATCATACCTTTTCATTAACTTTGTACAAACAACTAAAATTAAGCGATACGAAACAGGAATATTAATTTCCACATATTGATTAAAAGCATTAGCTTTTATTCTTGCTATTGAAATTCGGCAAAAATTGAAGTAGTCATCAAGAGTAAAGTGTTAGTGCCTACGTTTTATAACGTGGGCTTTACTCATTTGATGACATGGTGTTTGCCGATACCTCAATAGCGAATGTAGTTTAGCTCACGTTTTATATGATAGACACTACATTTACATCATTTATTAAAGAACTACACTTCCTCTACCAGATAGAAAAGGAAGAAAAACAACAAAATCAAATTACAGCAGAAAAGAAGTTCTGTTTGTTTTGTGATGAATTGAAGAATGTGTACCAAAAAGAGCAGCAAAATTATTACTCAAAATATATTACTCCATTTATTAAGAAGTATTCTTTCTTAAATGAGAAATCCTCATTACAAATAATAAAGAAACAATCCAATGAAACATATCATTCCTTATTTCTGAAACATCTATGGGACTGGAGAAATTCTGATTATGCAGCAAAGGCACTATCCGATTTTATTCTGTCCCTTGAAAATTTTCCAAATAAAGAACAATTAAGTAGCTCCATATTAAGCCGGTGTTATGAGATAAAAGAAGAGCACGTAATTCTAAAAGCGGCAAAAAGGAGTCTTAACAAGAAGCGGATAGACTTACTTATAACAGATTTCCTAAACAAATGGTGTATTGTTCTTGAGAATAAAATAAACAGTTCTGTTTCGACTGATACGAAACGGAATCGGACACAGCTTGATTGTTATCAACAGTATTGTGATGACAAAAAAGGATTCAAAGATTTTTCACGGATTTATATTTTGCTTAGCCATAAGGATAATGAGGGCTTTTGTAATCAGCCTTGGAAATATGCCGATTATTATCAGGTATTCCGCTCGCTTTTCCCTTATTATACCAAAGACGAGATAGTGAGGGATTATCTGAAATCTCTTTTCTCATTATTGTTTCCTAATGAGCAAATCAATGACTATGCTAAGATTTCACTATATAATGCTCTTTTATTTTATAAACGTATATTTAAAACTTTATTGCAATGAAAGACTTAACAATCCTAAACATTAAATGTTTGGAAAATATGCCTATGATATTAGATGCCATTTCTAACAGTGTAAACAAATTGCAAGAAATTTTCAACCCTCTTTATGAAGACCTAAGAATTTTTACAAAGAAATTGATTCCTGCCAAAAGTTACTCGATGAATGAAGAATATAATAATGGTATCATCTATGCTTTTGGTGATGAAGGAGATTATAAAAGAAAATACTTGGTGGAATTAACGCCTGATTTACAAATACGGTACAAGATAGTTATTAAAGCTAAAGCGAAACGGATAGACCACTCCTTTGAAATAGAATTTGGTTATGTGTCAAATGTTGAGCAAAACGTTATGTATTTCCAACTTTTTGAATCCCCTGAAACAAATGTCTTATCAAAGTCGATGAGGGAGAACATAGAACAGTCTATCTCAAGCAAGTGGATATATGGAGAAACGGAAGACAGTGTTTACATTGAGTTTGCTATTGATGAAAATGTATCGGAAGAAAAAATTAAAGACTGTTGCCAGTCATTTAAAGAGCATTTTCTTAAACCTGTGATTGCACAGTTGGGATGATGCAAATCTTACGTTCTGTAAATATGATTATCGAACATTGAACCCTATATATTTTAATATTATGATTCAAATAGGGAGTGGCAGTTCATATAATTTTGTAAATTTGTATAAATATATAAGAATGATGGGCGACAAATTTTTTTATTTATCAAAGTATATCAAATTTACAAATATTGTATTAGTATTTGTAACATTTATTGAAGCATTATTAGTAGTCCTAATTAGTATAGGAGCAAGTAATATCAATGTTAGTATGTGGAGAAATGCATTAATTTTATGTTCCATTATATACGTCATAATTCTTATAATCAAAATTTATAATCAAATAATGTTCCCAAACAAAATTGTTGATGAGTTAAAAGCTATTGATAAATTAGAAAAAGTCAACGAATTACTTGATAGGCAAAATACTATAAATAAGTTCATCTCCCATTCTATCCAAAGCCTCAATTCTCAAACTTGTGCAGTAGAAAACAGTGTCTACGGAGATGTTATGAATGATAATTTAATATGTGATTATGCTTTAAAAGACGGTTTAACATTATTGTGGCAACCAGTTTTAGAAAGAACCGATGTTTTGTTAAACAGCCGTATTGAAAAAAAATTTGTTGTTGGCATATTCCTTTTTAACATTAATATACTTTTTGAAAATAAGGCTTTGGAGACTGATATAATCTATTTATTAAAAGATGATTTGAAACTTAATCATCTTTTCACTGAAGAACTAATTGGTGAAAAAGCTTTGACGGGAGCACAATTTGAAATTCAGACCTGCTTAAATAGAACAAAAAACAATAACAGACTTTCCATTCATAATTTTGAGGAAGAAAATAAAAAATATCAGATGGTTTGTGCTCCAATTCCACAATTATGTTCTGATACTGAAAATGTGGGAGAATTATTTATTATAAATGAAAATGAAATTTCCTACCCGCAAGATTTGGAAAGTATTTTATTAATACTTAATAGATCAACCGTTAATTACACAGAAAAATATAGTTCCTGTGTAAGATATAGAAGTTCCTTAAAGGATTTAGAAAGTGCCTGTGAGTAAAAATCAAATATAATCCTTATTTTTGTAGTAGTAAAATATTAATAGCATTAGCTATTGTTTTGAGGGCTAAGGAAACGACCAAATTTCAAACCAACCTCAAGAAACAATCAGTTAATGCCTGCGTTATGGCGTGGGCATTGCTTTTGTTGCGGTTGGTGGGTGCTTGGTCGTACCTCTTAGTCCGGCAGAGTAATCTCCCACGCTTTTGCGTGTTAAGGCTTATAGCTAATTAGCTCAAACCTATTATTAACTTAAAAACACGCAAAAATGAAAACTTTAAGATTATCAGTTTGTTTATTCTCTATTTATTTATTTTTTCTTTCCTCTTGTTCAGGAGAGACAGTTGGTGTAGAGAAAGAAAAAGAGCAAGAAGAAACTACAGAATTAAAATTTCATGCTAACCTGATTGGTTTGTGGGAAAGCGAAGAATACCGTACGCCAAATGAACTGCCGGGTGGAACTAAAGGTATAACAGAAATTACATATAAAGGATGTAGATGCAAAGTTACTATACTTATTAATAGCACGAGTGTTGTTATAAACGAAGACCAAACATGGATAGAGATTTGGTCTGACCCAGACGATTCTGTTGTAAATAGTGAGCCTACATCTACGATAGGATTTAAAGGAATCAAAGAACTTACGAATGGTATGGTTTCTCAAAAATGTGAACTTCGGGAAGTGAAGTATCCTTATTACACAATTAGAGTTATAGAGGGTAAACATCTTGGGAAAAACATGGTGTTTAAGTTCATTCCGGAAAAGGGAGCTATAGAGTGGGAAGTTCATTTGCCTCTTGGATATGTTGATAACCCTAAAATGACGAAAGTAGCAGATTGATATTAAAAAAACGGAGATTTCAGCATAATTGGGGAATTGAACAGCATGCTAATTGGGAGAACCTTGTAGAACTATGAGAGCCTTTCAATTTGGATTTTGCATATCCGAGTGGGGTGTTAGATAAATAGAAATTGAACAATTATCAGACTGTTTTTAAAAGGAAAAAAAGTATCTTTGAAAAAGATATAAAAAATAATTACTTTATAGAGAAGGCCAGATAGGAGGAAGTGTAATAATAAGCATGTTGGATGAAAATATTCCCACCACCTATTTGCTACTAACTAAAGGTAGATCTTGAATTAAAATCATTTTATAATTATGGTATTCCCTATTTTTAAACAAGATAATGATAATCCTTCAAAATATTATTTTAAAGGAAATGGATTTTTTATTGATAGTAAAGGAGTGTTTGTTACAGCTGCCCATGTTTTGCGAGAAAAAAGCAACTATTTTGTTGGCATACCAGATTCTACTAAGAATTATAATATGTTAAAGATTCAAAGATATGCTTGTTGTGGTAGAGATCCTTATTACAAAAAAAATGGCGATTATGAACGGGGAATACCTCGAGATAGGAAAAAACATCAATATGGACCCGAATATAAAGATGTAGCTCTTGGATTTATTGAAATTGAAAACGTAAAATATTTAAGCTTTGCAAGAAAGAGACCTTTTGAATATCATAATTTATATGCCGATTACTATGAAAGGAGTGTTCATTTTCCGATAGATGGTAAATTCATAGATAATAATATTATAGAAAAGAATGATTTAAATAAGGTTCATGTTGATTTTAATTTTACGAACCGTCTTTGGCCAGCAGCTATTCCATATATGGGAAATTTTGATCCCCAAAATGTGAATGAATATGATAAATATAGTAATTGCTTATGGTTAAATGGCAAGACAATAGGTGGGACAAGTGGGTCACCAGTTCTTAATCAAAATAACAATATCGTCGGGATGGTTGTCGGAGGTGTCAAAGCAGAAGAAGTTACTACTATTTTATTATCTAAATACATTATGAAAAAAATATGTTGTCTAAAAAAGAAATTATTGAGCTTATAATATCTTTTTAGAGAATAAAAAATCATAAATTGAATAATAAGAGAGAAGAAGTGATTTCAAGCTATCACAAACCGAAGTTTTTCCACCAACACCGGAAACCTCTCCGAAATAATCGCTTTTAATTTACTCCGGGAATAGTGCTTTTGTAGAGTTTCAAAGTAGAGTAACTCAAAAGCACTACTGGCAATATACTCTACATTACTTTCATAACCGGAAATACAGGAACAACCGGTACGGGCAATAAAGTCAGAGATATTTTTCTCGGAAGTATGCAAAGTTGAACAACTACCAAAGTGTACGATTTTGCCCTTTAATTTGCCCTCTAACGTGCCAGCTATTTCTTTTAGTGTTATATACTCATTGCCGAAATAAACACGGTTTTTTCGTCCGTGAAATGCGATGTATAAAACCGTATAATTAGCGTACCGTTTTTGAGCGAATGTCTGTAAGCCTTTAAGGAAATCCTCTTTGTTGAAACATTTCCGGTAAATATATTTTACCCGGGAAGAAGTATGGAGTAAATCCAATATGGGTTTTATACTTTGGTTACTCCGTGGATTCCTGTTCCAGTTACCCTCTAAACAGTAAATATATTTTTCACGGCTTTTCATAGTGTAATATCATTAAACACGTTGTAGTATCTTGGCAAGTCCTGCTCCCTTATTACCTCATCGTTATACACTTCCAGCATTTGTATGCTACGGTGGCGGCTGTATTTTGATACCGTAAGCAATTCCCCTTTATATGATTTTATCAGTTTGGTAATAAAAAAATGACGGAAACCGTGGGTGCTTCCGTCAATCTCTAAGGTTTTAAAGACCTGTTTTATTATCTCCCTGATGGATTTCGTTGTTAGCCGCTCTCCACAGGAATTGTTACTTTTGCTTCGGAATAACGCCCCCTCTCTATAACGGTATTTCTTTAGATACTCCCGAAGCATTTTTACAGTTGTAGGATGCAAATGGATTATTTCCTTGTCGTCTCTCCCTTTGCCGATGATATAAGCGGTTTTATTTTTCAGGTCGATGTCGGTAACATTTAAACGGACAATCTCTATTTGGCGTAAACCCTGAAAAATCAGAAGTGCCAAAATTGATTTTAACCGGAGATTCGTTTCTGTGGGCTCTAAAGTGGAACAGTAGTTTTGCAGTTTCAATATAGCCTCATCATTCAGACCGTCTTTTTTATGTAGTTTGCTTTGCGAGAAGCCTTTTATGCTATCCGTAATCTTTACCGGAATAAGTTGTAAACGGTACAATCCGTTTAAAAACACTTTGGACGCTATTAAATACTTATTTTTAGTTGCAACACTAAATGTATCGATATTTCCTAAAAAACGCTTATACTCCAAATAAGTATTGCAATTAATACCGTACATCTCGGTAAACTTCATAAAATGCCTGATTCGTACACTATACTCTTTCCGTGTACCCTCAGAAACATCTAAAATATCAAATACCTGCTTTTTAAGTAGTTCCAGTTTGTTCTGCTGGATTAAATTTACGCTAACATTGTTATCCATATCGTTTATCTTTTTGTTGTTATCGTAAATATACTAATTAATTTCTATATTTACAACGTAAATAATTGATAACAAGGTTTTTAGAAAATGATTGAATGTTTTACCAATGTTTTACCGGATAAAAACAAAAAACGCTGCAACTTTCTATGTTACAACGTTTTATTTTCTTTTAAAAGTGGTGCCACCAGGAATCGAACCGGGGACACAAGGATTTTCAGTCCTTTCTCCTCTCCGGCGACAGGAGCTTCGCTCCCATCGCAACCAACTGAGCTATGGCACTTTATACAATTACTATTCTTTTATTTTCGTTATTCCTTATTCTGGTTTAAGTCTTGGTTTAAACAAACTATTGGTTTATATTAATTTATTTATCACTCAATAATTTTTCAATTTCTTTTCTCAATGCGGGGATATGGTTAATTAATAAACTCCATAAAAATTCAGTCGTAACACTATCATAACCATGAATAACCCTGTTTCTGGTATTTACTATCGCTCTGGCATTCGATAGTTCAAAATTAGGCTCAATTTTTAATATTCGATTTATAGCCTCTCCCATTATTTCAATATTTCTTTCAACGGCTCTTTGCCGAAGTATATCATTGACAAAATCTTCGTACTTCTTTGGTTCACCCTCAAAATAACTCTCCACTTCATCAATTGAAATAAGCACATCATTAAGATGCTTTTCTATAAACTCATCCATATATTAGTTGTTTAGAGTTATCAATATTCTTACGCAAAATCGGATTACGGATAGCCTTATCTTCTAATAGATCAACCTCTCTCCCCAATAAATGAGATAGAGAATCTTTCAATGAAAAATAGTTATCTGCATATTCCATTAAGTCCACATCTTTAAAATCAACCACCATATCAATATCGCTCTTATCATTAAAGCGATTTGTAAGAACAGAACCAAAAGCAAATAGCTTATTCACTTTATGTTGTTTACACAAAGTAACTATGAGAGGTATATATTTATTAAAATCCATAAGTTATTTATTTTTTTATCGTAAATAAGAATCTTTTCCTGTTCTGCTAATTCTTTAACAAAGTCTTTTAATTGTCCTTCTTCAACCAAATCAACTTTTTTATGTAATAGTTTTTGAAGAGAATCAACAATACCAACATACTTAAACAAAGTCATATTAGCATTATTACCAAAACGAACGATTATATCAATATCACTATCTCGTGTTTCTTCTCCACGAGAATAAGAGCCAAATACCCATGCTTTCTCAATCGGCTGTTGGGTAAAGAAATCTTGTATCTTATTGATAATACTCTGTTTCATAATAGACAAAGATATGAAAAAACAGTAAAAAGAAAGTTATCGCTTATGGGAACAGAGGATTTGAATTTACTTATTCCTTTTTAAAATGTCATCAATATTATCGACTATATATCGTATTTTACTCATATCCATTCCTTTATCTTGTATAATTGCATCTGCAAACTTATTAAGAGTAAGCTCATCCATAGGGATATCTAATCCCATATTATAATTATTACATAATTCTTTGGCAGCTTCTTTTTTCTGGTAGTCAGGTATTCTTTTAGTTGTGGAAAAAAAGTTTATCAAAGAAACGCTTGTTATTGCAAATTCTTCAATTGAGAGATTCCATTGAGATTGTGCTCCCATTCCTAAGAAACATTGATACATCAATTCTTTCAATTCTTCTGTTTTCATAATATAGATTTATAATTTTTACAAAGATAGAAATGCTTAATACAATATAATTTTCAAAAGATTATTATTTCATTCCAGAAACTTTCTGGTAAATGAATATTCTCAATATTTACAGCATCTTTAAACAAAGGTGCTATCTCACTTACTTTAAATCCTGCTATTCCGCAACCGATTTCAGTTACAAGAAATATCTTATCTGGATTATCTTTAGCAAACTGAATAAATTCATCAACATACGGCTTTATAGTCTTAACTCCACCTTGCATAGTGGGTATTGCATAAGTTTGACCTTGTAATCCTGTACCCTTTCCCCAAATAGCACCCCATTTATTATATGCTGCTCTCGCTGCTCCACCACCATGATAACCACTTAAATTACTCCCAAAGACAAATATTTCATTCGGTTGTAACTCTTTAATCAATTTAGGACTTATTCTATCTTTCATAAAGTTTTATATTAATATAAATTATTCCCCTATTTGTTCGTTATCAAATCTATGAACATTTTTACTCTCGCAAAATATTCACGTAATCTATTTTTAAAACGTGAACTAAATATGTCTGGTATTTCCGCATTATAGGCAATTGCATCAATCCCATATTCGTCAGCAATATAAATGGCTCTCGCATTATGAAAGTCTTGTGAAATGATTGTAAAACGATTGAGATTGTATACCTCTTTTGCCTTAATTATGGAATTAAATGTACGAAGTCCTTCATAGTCTAATATAATCACGCTGTCAGGAATACCATAAGTTATTAGCGAATCTCTTATACTGGTTAGTTCGTTACAACCATTAGGACGGAAAGAATAGTCGCCACCACTTGCTATAATATAGTTAATTTTGCCATTATGGTAAAGTTCGGCTGTTGCTTCAATTCTATAATCAAAATAGTAATTATGTCTTCCTTGTGGGGTAATAGGAGATGTCGCAAGTAGTAATCCAATTTCATTATAGGGTATATCTTCTATATTGTCAAACATTTTATCTTTGGCATTGTTTGACACAATCCAATCACATGCTATTATCGTAATAAGCATTAAGCCTATTATGAATGCAACTAATTTGAATATACTTTTCCTTAATATTCTCATTTTACCAATATCAGGACAAAAACCATTTTCACATATAATACAAAAATAATAATTGTCCTGACTTATTTTATCTAACTAATCAATAGTTTCATAAGTATATGTTTCCGTCCAACCCTGCATATTTCCTTCGCAGGTTACAGTTGTCTTTGTTACATATCCGTCTTTATCAAACTCATAGCTATAATCATATACAGGTGTATCTCCGTCTGTATTAATAGCTGTCTTAGGGAGATATTTAGGCGCATTACCTAATAGCCTTGCATATAATAGATTAATATAATCAGTATCTAAAATACGCTGTTGATAAGCTATATATAATCCACCAACATTCGGAATATCAGTATATGTAATACCACCCTCAAAGCTTCTGCAATTTGTCATACAACCTTTACTATCAAAAGTATATTTATCAATCCTTCCTTTATACCCTAAATCATGTGGAGTTGCAGTTGTTAGATAATCATTTGTATAACTATAATTCCAATCGTCTCCGTTGCTTTCTTTACGCTCAACTATATAACCGTTACCATTCAAAGTATAAGTTACAGTTCTTGGCTCAAATTGTCCTTCATCTGAAATATAAATATCTAATGTACCTGTAATAGATTTATCAGAATCGTAATTAAATGTAG
Organism: Tannerellaceae bacterium; assembly: GCA_032054765.1. Lineage (GTDB taxonomy): Bacteria > Bacteroidota > Bacteroidia > Bacteroidales > Tannerellaceae > DFXE01. The sequence continues at coordinate 274,066 of DAMBSC010000007.1, read as the reverse complement.
TTGTCCATAAGCTATTATAACCAGTTCTTGTATATCTATCAACCGTTTTTACAACTTTACCATTCTCATATTCGAGTTTTAGTGAGCCAACTTCATCTTTATGCCAACCTTCGTTTTTTGCTCTGTACTCAATAGAAATGAGCCTTTTCTTAACATCTGAATTAATTACAGGATTATCTTCTTCATTTGAACACGAAATAAAACTTATACAAAAGCCCACCATTATACAGGTTGCTATTAATCTAATTGTTTTCATTTGTTTAAATTATTACTGTTGCTTAATCTATTGTTTCATACGTGTATGTTTCCGTCCAGTATGTAGTATTAGTTTTACCTGAATCTTCGTAATAATCTTCGATTGTAGTTACTTTCACATACCCATGTTCATCAAACTCATAAGTAAACCTCATATATTCTAAACCTTCTTCATCGTCATTCTTTAACTCTTTTGGTAAGTGTTTGCTCGCCTTACCCCATAATCCAGAATAGAACATATTACCATACCCATAAAACGGATACACTCCGTCATTGTCTCTATAAGCTATATATAGATTACCAACATTTGGTATATCGGTATATGTTATATTATCAAATCCGTCATCAGTTGTTTTTATTAGATTCCAATCTTTATTATAGATAAATTCAGCACCCCAACTGGTTGATAATAAATAACCATTGTTATAATTGTATTTATCGTTCTCCTCTCCATTGATAATAACATTATCACTTAATGTAAAAGTTTCGCTAAAAGAATCTCCATAAAAATTAGAGTTCGTTTCTGAAATAGTAACTTTATTACCTTGATATTCATAGTTAATTAACCACGGAGCATTATTATTCCAAGTAATAGAAATCTTTGAAATCCTGTTATCAGAATAGCTTAAATTTATCTCACTCCTATCATTACCGTTTTTTTGAGTTAATGATATTTTGGTCAATCTTTTTTTAACATCTGAATTAGTTACTGGGTTATCTTCCTCGCTTGAACATGAGGTAAAACTAATACACAATATCACACTTATGTAAGTTGCTATAAATCTTATTGTTTTCATATAAATTATTTTTTAATCTTTAATTATTAATTTGATTTTGAAATTAACAGGTAATCATCTATAAATTAATCCATTATATAAAAATTTCTTACTTTGAATATCTTCATCATTTATGACAATACTATCACACATAATTATCTCATCGTCTTTATACATTTTATGAATAGTCATCAGTTTGTTACTATCCGTATAATCAGCCTCTTTCATTTCTTTTAAAAGTATTAAGCCGTTTTTTTCATCATTCCATTTCCAAATGAAATGACTATTACAACCAATATCACAAGTAAGATAGGTAATTACTCTTTTGTTTATTTTGTCAAACTGCCAATATGAATCGATTTCATGTTCTAAATTAATATCAGTAAATTCAGGGAAAGTAATAAAGTGATATAATGGTATATGCTTTTGTCCTGTACCATAACCACGTATCACCAATTCTTCTTTACCGTCAAAATTTACATCTAAGAAACCGAAGACTGAACAGGGGTCTGATTTTGAATCTATCTTAGTAAAATCAGAATAGTTGGTTTTCTGTCCGTGTTTATAATCAATATAAATTACTTCTCCATTAGAAAGAGAATCAACATCTATTCCGTCTATACCAAAATTGGATTGTTCAAAAGAGGTCTCATATACTATTTCATTTTGTAATGATAAAACAGTTAGCGTCCCTTCCCATTCTTTTGAATCTTTATTATGATGGTAATTTATACGGAAATTATATCCTCTGATAGGCTTTCTGTATCTTACATAGACAGTTTTATCCACATCATTTATACCTATTAATAAGTGATTATACCAGAAAAAAAGATATTCTATTCTTTCTAACCTATCCTGACTCATGTAAGATGAATGGAATAATTCCATTATAGTGCCACCTGTATTACGATACTTAGGCTCTATGATTAATTCAGAAATAGCCTGCGAACTTTCAAAACTCTCTATCCATAATTTTTGGTCTTTTTCTAACAGTAACCTGTCCTCTGGTTCAAGTAAAGACAATGTGAGGTTATAATACTTGTTCATCAGAGATTCTTCCGCTTGATTTCTGTAACCATTACTTAGAGACATCCAAAAACCGTGATAAAAATTCAAAGATGCAATATAGTCTTGTGTCTTCTCTATCCTGTATTTCTCTTTTTCAAACTCTATATGCAAAGCTTTCTCTTCTGGATACACATCTTGCACCAACAATTTAATATCCACATCAAGAATAAAACAAGTATCAATATAATCTTTGAAAAGACTGTCTATTTTAGAACATAATTTAATACCATCACGAGCTATCCAATCTGTATATATATATTCCTTGAATATAGGCTCTATTGTCTCAACAGAAAGACTTTTTCTAAATTCATCATAGATATTACCCTTTTTATTATAATCTATTGTTTCTGCAACATGAGTAGCTTGTTCAGAAGATTTATAAAATGTTGATTTAATATCAATTACTAAACAAAAAATGGCTAATATGGGTATAAAAAGAAACGGTAAGTTCTTTTTCTTTGCTATATTTTTATATTTGTTTATAATATCCATTTTAGAAATCTTATTTAATCAAAGTAATCATCAAAATCGAGACTGCCTTCCATATATCCTTTATAGATAAATATATCCATATTTTCAACAATCATTTTTAATTCAAAAGCAACTGCTTGTGGTTTATATATTTTTATTAGTTCCATAACAGCAGAGCCTCTTTTACTATCGTAGGTATTTATATATCGCCATCTAAACTTAAAAATATCAGCAGCGTAGGTTTCATAAGTCTCTTTATGTCTTGTTTCTGTAAATGAACTAATTCTTCCATAAGATTGATTATTATTCGTAACATTGGCTAAAAATAGTTCTCCTTCATCAACATAAAAAACGAAATAGTTACCATTAGCTATTGACCAATCAGTTATATCTGTTCCATTAAAATTTGATTCTAAAATTACAAAACGAGCAATCTCCTCTTGTCTTTGTGCCCTTACCTCTAATAGAGATAACAATAAGACTGATAGCATAATATATCTTTTCATAACTATTGTTTATTTAATGAAAACTAAATGCTCTTCCAACACCATTATAGTAAATATTCATTGTTCCATACAATCCGTTTTTGTTTATAGCTTTTCTCATTTTTTCATCACAGCGTATTTCACAATTATATGTTTTGCCATTATCTCCGAGAATATGTGGATTGATGTTATTTATTTTACCAATGCTTATCATGCCCTGATAACTATACCAAGTCTTATCATAAACTTTTCCAGACTTTTTATTTATTGCTATATTAATATCATAGTCAGAGGGGTGGATATTTTTACTATATAAAACAATGTTTAGTATATCTGCGTTGTAATAAGTCTGAACATTATACATATATTCATTCAAATAAGGATAGTAAGTACTATTCCAATCTCCCCAATAACCGTTTTTAAAAACAGTTTCAGAGCTAAGATTGTGTACTTTATTAGATGAGCCACACGATACAAGTAGAAGCGCAAATAGAGATATAAGTAAATATTTCATTTTCATAATAGATAACATATTTATTTCTAATTGTTTTTACGATTATACATATTGAAAACACAATGAACAGGTATTTATCAGAGTAATCTTTCAAGCAAGACATAGTTTCTCCATTTACTTATCGGTATATCGGTCGCAACATAAGTATATAGATTTCCATCTATCCCTTGTATATAGTAGAATAATGCTTCCTTAGTAATCATAAAAGAAGTCCATAGCTGATTCCATGCACCAGTATTCCCTATTATAATGATTTTTGATGCTGCTTGAAATGTAAGATGATAACCACACTCTTTACCTTTTTCTTCTATTCGGTATCTTGTTGTTTCTCCATTATAGATAATATCGAATTCTTCAAAAGAATCATAGGTTTGTAAAAGAGGTTTGAAAATAAAAGTAGTTCTGTTTTTTTGTACAAAGTTTTTATTTGTACCTGCATATAAATACTTATAGGAAATTTCGCTTTGTTGAGATATAGCAACAATAGCTGTCCCTAAAAATAATGAAAGAAGAAAAAACTTTTTCATGAAATCTTAATTCTTTTTGCTCCCCTGTTCCCTCTGGATAGCGATTAGTACATAAAAAAGAAGCGTGAGAACTGTTTTAATGTTTAATCTGTCTTAGAGGTATCGCCAAACACCTGCCACACAAATAAACAACAGCCTCACGCCAATATGAATATACTAACCCTTAATAACAGGAGAATATATACAAATGACGTGAGCGTTCTGTTGTATTACGCTTGTGTGGCATGGTACTCCTATGGATTCCCATTTGAAAATTGGCGATTTTCTAAGACAAGAATAATATTTTAAAAACGCTTCATATCAATATGTCCTTCCAAATTTCAACGCTTTGATATACGGAATTAAGACAAAGTTATAAAAAAGCATTAATCTCCCAGTAGTTTACAAATCTAATTGTTATAAAATCTTCTATCTGTCTTAGATACTGCCTTATAGCCAACATAAATATATTACTGACAAAAATAAGTTTGTATAGAAATATGGATGTCGCACACTTGGAGAAGTATGTTGCATAGCTGGAATACAAAGGAAAAACAGTTTATTTCATTCCCCTAATCACTTTTCGATACTCATCTGGTGATAGTTCATATTTGGTACGGAATTGTCTATATAAGGTACTTCTTGTACCAAAACCAGATTCAAAAGCGATAGCTTCAATAGTATAATTATCAGATGGTAAGGCTAAAAGCTTCTTTGCATGATTCAAACGGAGTTCATTCATATACTCATTAAATGTATAACCTAATTTATCCTTAATAGCTTTACGGAGATAGTTTTCATTTGTTCCTATCATTTCAGCTAACATTTTACGATTAATCGTTGGATTGGTATATACAGGATTTTCTTTCAATAAAGTTTTTAGCTTTGAAATGATAATATTATCCTCTTGAAAGTCATCAACAAACGATTCTATATTTTGTGACGATTGAAGTAACCGCAACTTTTCTAATTCCTCTTGTTGCCTTTCTATTTCTTCTTTCATTATATCTTGTTCATGTATGCGTTGTACTAATCGAATGTTTTTCTTTTGAATACGACGCATATTCAAGACCACTATTACTATAATAATTATTAGGAAAACAGAAACTATTGTAATTGTTAAAAATCGGTTATGTGTGGCTTTTATTTGCAGCTTATCATTCTCCGCTTGTAACTCCAATTTATCCAAATCATATAGAACCCGCAATTGATTGATTTGGGTATGAAGTTCCTTTTCAGAAATTTTATTAGCCAATTCGGACGCTTCTTCATATAAAATAGCACCATCCTTGTAATGCCCTAATTTTAATAAGTTATATGCATGACCTGTATAATGTCGTACTGTTTCCATATTCTCTAATCCCTTTTCTTTACAATAATCAACCGCTTTCTGAGAATATACTAATGCTTTGTCATACTCTTTAATTTCATGAAAATAATTACCTTTTAAAGCATTTAAAGTATAAACACGAACAGGTATTGATTTCAAATTAAATATAGAATCTGCTTTCATTATATGAGACCATGCTTTTGGAAAATTTCCTTTTTCTAAATATACTGAAGCTCGTCTGGCTTCTATATAGAAACGTGCATCTGTAAAATCTTGAAGAACTTTTGCATCTTCAAACTTATTGGCTTTTATTTCTAAAGAATCTGTGTAAGATAATACGTTCTCATAATCTCTATTCACTCTGTAGTTATGTATAATCATCCGATAGAGGTCAATATATAATATTTCATCCCCCGTACCCTTGTTGTGTAAGATATTTACACTTTCTTTAAAATACCTCAAAGCCTCATCTGCAATTCCTAAAGTACTGTAAATGTTGCCTATTGCGGCGGATGCAGAAGCCATACCATAATAGTCGTCCAACTCCTTTGCTTCATTATATAAATTTTTAGCTTTTTGGGCTGCTTTAGCATATTCCCCCTGATGTGCATATCTTTGTATAACAACTTGTTGAACGCCAAATAGAGATGAATAAATCTTATTAGTACGTGCATATTCTTCTGCAATAGGAGCAGCAATAAATATACTATCCGTATCAAATTGATAAAAATATAGTTCAACCATTTTTGCTTTTGCGTAAGCTTGTGCCCGTACATGCTTTTGCTTTATAGCTTCTTTTTCATACTCATTCAAAAAATATCGTCCTTTTTCTTTAAAAAAAGTAAGATTTACAAGATGCCTTAAAGTATCTAATTTTTCTTCACCAGATAAAAAAGGCAACTGTTTCTCAAGTCTAATCCACTCATTTTCACTCTCATTTTGTCCAGTCGTAAGTTGAAAAGGAAAAAACAATATATATAAGATAAAGAAGATTGTTAGATAAGTTCGTTTGATAGAAATGCAATTTGTATTCATAAATTTTATTAGATTATCATATTTACACTATATATCCTTGTTGCAATATGGTTTTATTACTTTGCAACAAGGATACAAAACTAAAAATAATTATATCAGAAAGACAGCGAATCATAAGTCTCTAAGATTTCTTCCTGTCTTAATCCCAAATATCGCTTGGTTATTGCGACACTTGAATGATTAAATAATTCCATTAGCTTAATTAAAGCCATTTCTGCATTATCAGAGTTGTTATTATAAACTTGCCTTCCGAAAGTCTTTCTAAGTGAATGACAGCTAAAGTTCTTAACATTCAACTTGTATTTAGCTTTAATTTCTTTTAGTTTCTGATTTATCCGCTGTGTACTGAAAGTTGTTCCTTTCTGACTAACAAGTATAGGAGAATTAATACTAATCGGTTTAATGTTGTCGTAACATTCAGAAATATGTCTTTTAAGTTGTGGGTTAATCCGTATAGTTCTATTCTTACCTGTCTTTCTTTCTTGTATTGTAAATTCATCTGTATTTAGAATCTGTTTCCACCTAAGAGATAAGATGTCGCTAATTCTTAATCCCCAAAAAGAACCAATGGAAATGAGCAATGAAAAGTTATAATCTCCGTCTTTAGCTAATCGTCTAACAAGATTAGTCATTTCATCCCAATTCATATAGTCTGCTGTTGTATTACTGTATTTTAATCCCATAATATCTTCATTTTTGTTTGTTTATACTTATAAGTGATTATTTCTAAAAGTTATAAATTTATGATTAAACGTAATTGATTGATTAATAGAGGAATCTCCAAATTTACTATAAATGAAGATTATACCTCTATAAATTCAAATTTTATAAACGTCCTTCATCCAGATAAGAGTAATAACTATCTGGCGTTACTATTAAATGATCAAGCAACTCAATATCCATTAGTTTACAGGCTTGTTTAATTCTCTCTGTAATCTTATTATCCGCATTACTTGGCTTTAATTCTCCTGACGGGTGATTGTGTGCTAAGATTATAGCAGTTGCATGAGTTAATAATGCAGCTTGTAAGATTAAGCGAATATCAACGTTAGTCTCATTTATACCGCCTTCGCTAATTGTATGAATGCCTAAAACCCTGCTGGCACGGTTTAATAATACAATCTTAAAATACTCTTTGTACTGGATAGTCTTTGAATCAAATACACACTCAATAAGTAGATTATAAATGTCTTTTGATACCCTTATTTGAGGTCTATCTTTGGCTTTGACCTTTGGTTCATAGCTTAATTTTACTTCACTAACAGAATAAATGTCTTTCATAAGTTTATTTTATTTATTGATTTATAATTAGTTGAAACCTGAATTACGGAAAAACGAAAAAGAGTAAAACGTAATATAGATGCGCGTAAATACGGTTTATCTAGTTTATAACCCGTTTCGCGGATCGGCTATTAATATTAATTAGGGGAAAATTCTTTAACAAGTCTTTTTGACCTTATATTGCGTTGCTTATTCAGTGAACGACTTTGCATATATTTCCTTCTTCTATCACATACGATAGGGGGTCTTTAGAGGGATTAAAAGTGTCTGTACACAATATATTTAGTTTTTCCTTATCACCAGACAAAGAAATCTCTATATATACTTACTTATATATAGTTTAGGGGGTGGGGTATTATTATTGGAGGGGGTATTTTATACGGAAATGTCTCTCATTAAATTTTTTACATAGCTGGGATTTTTTTCGTGTTTTCTGCCTTTATATACCCGCAACTGAAATTCATCCCAACTTTGGAATAAATCATCTGGTGGTATCTTTATGTTTCATTTTAGGGATGAAGTTAAATGAACATATCACTAAGGAATGTAAAACTATAAGTTTTTGTCTATCTTTGGTGATACAAATACTTATTACTATGTGGTTCTTACAAACAACCTGTGATAACTGTTTTTCTTTACTTGACAATGTTGGTCGCCATAATTGTTATGTGATGATTCGCATCAAGAAGCAAAAAATAGTTCCTTCTGATAATAGATTTAGTGGATACGCACCTTATCAACATGAATATCCTTTTCCTTTTGCTTCATTTAACCCTCAAAAGCCTTTTGGTAATGTTTTCATGTATGCTGTTGAAGAAACAGATTACGATTTGAAAAACAGAACTTGGTTTTGCTCTAATGAATGTGCTTATAATTATGCAAAAGAAAATAATCTATTAATGCTATATTATGATGAATCTTTAAATTCTGTTAGAGCAATTACACCTCATACGGTTCAAATAAATAATGAATTAGGTGGAGATAAATTTAGAGGTTTAACTTTTGCATGGAATCAGGAATGGGTTGTTCCTAAAAGTAGTTTTAAAGATTTAAGCGGATATAATCCTGATGATTTTTCTGAATGGGATGAAAAAGATTACAAAATTCGCAAATGTCAAATTGATGATGCTAAAGCATATTTAGAATTATTAGCTGATGATGAATTTAAAATTGCATTTTGGGGTACAAAAAATAAACCAAATATAAAAATTCAGGATATTAAAGACCATATTAATGCAATGAATATTGCTTATAAAAGACGAATGGGTGCTGAATGGATTATTATAAAGAAGAAAAAATTATTACCTAACGAGACTATTGGATTTATTCGGATTTATTGTACAAATCCTTCTGATCTTTATAATTGGTATATGGAATTCGGGATTAAAAAATCATATAGAGGACAAGGTATTATGAGTAGAATGTTTATGAATATGGTTGTATGGACTTCGTGTAATGGACTTGATAACATTTATGCCATTTGTGAAGTTTCAAATACCGCTTGTTTACGTTTATTTAAAAAATTCCCAGATGTTAAAATTTCCAGAGTTCAAGCAGATGATAAATATGCAGGAAAACGTGAAATGTATAGATTTCGTCTTCCTGTATATGTAAATTGGGGTAATAATTGATAATACAGTATTTATTCAGGCCAATCTAAATCAGCCCTTTTGTGTGTAAGAGTATATTTATATGGCTTACTTGAATGACTCTCTTTTGTAAAATAGTAATCTTCGATTGTTTTCAACTTTACTGTATATTGAATCTTATGTTTTCCATATATACCTTCTATTCTGGCTTTTATTATTTCTTTTTCGATTGGAACATTCAGTTCAAACTCTGCTTTGATGTCTGCTAATACCTTTGGTAAAAAACGAAGTACTTCTTTGTCATATTTTTGTACAATCTTATCAATGTCTGTTTTTCTGTAACTTGCTGTTTCTATTCCTAATTTACCTATCTTTTGGTATGCTTCAATCATGTACTCTCCTTCGTCTTCTTTACTTAGTATTTCTAAGAAAAATTCAAGGTTGATAGTTGAATTGTCTTCATATGATTGATATAGCTTCTCTAATTGTTCTGTCAGTATCTTTCGTTTTTCTGTTGCTGATTTAGCTTTCCTAAGTATTAATAAAGTATCTCCACTTACAGGTTCAATAGCAGGAGAATATGTTATATTAAAGTGATTGGTAGCTTTATACGCATTTAAGAGAGATACACCAGACAAATAATATGCTTTTACCCTTTCTTCATTATACAGGTTATCAACTGAAAAATAGTTTATCTCTCCGTTTTCGTCTAACAGGTCTGCATATCTAACATTTTTAATGTCCTCCCAAATAGCCTGTTTCCTGTATTTGTCTGTTGCAGTTTCATGTCTTTGTTTTAATGACTGGTGGGTTATTTCAAATTCTCCAATCATACCCATAACATCTTCGTGGCTTTTAACTGGTAATTGTTGGCTTACATTGGTTATATGGGTAAAAGAGTTGAATGTTCTGTCATTTTCAAACTTGTTCCTGAATCTTCCATATATTTGTATTGCTTCCGTAAACGGGTCTATTATAGAATGTTTAGCTTCATTCAAATCAGTAAGCATTAATATATCTGGTTTTACAGGTAATTTTATATCCAGAGCAGAAAAGAACCTGCAAGTAAAGAAATTATATTTAGCCAAAGGTAATTCTAAATTCTCACTCACGTTTTCAAAGTCTCTTTCTTTTAGTTTGTTTTCGCTTTTCTTTGAACAGAATACTCTGTAATCAGTTAATTGTAGAGAATGGATAATCTTATTTATTCCGTCTGTTGAATTTAGGAAAATACAAATACATGGACTATCAACCAAAGATTCAAGTTTACGCCTTACTGTTGCATCATAGCTATTTGTTACTATCAGTTCTAAATCTTTCTTATAATCATATTCTGGCATCACTTTCCAAATAGTAAAACCTTGTTCTTCTAACTTTGGGTGTGTCATTGGTAACGGTGTAGCTGATACCAACGCTTTCCTATCAAATTTGAAAAAGTCATAAACAGGCTGTGTAATCCTTGTCCTGTAGTCAACGTCTTGAATATATTTCTCACATTCGTCCATTAAGCAGAAATAGTCTTTATAGATGTTTATACCTAAGTTATTTGCAGCTTTACGAATTTTGGAGAAACTTTCTGGAGTGCATATTAACTTTTTGTCTTTAACGGTTGAAGTCAAGTATTTTTCGACTTGTTTAGGGGTACATTTCTCCCAAACAGCTAACCAGTTTTTGTTTCCTTCTGCTTTACCAAGTATTACAGGAACATTAGGCTCTATTATTATAGAAGGGCGTCCTGAATGTAATTCCATGTGTGTAGCACCTAAGCCAGGTAATGTTTTATCCAGAATTATGTTTGAAGGTATAAATTCAGGATTTTTTCTTTTTGATTCTATACCATCTCTTTTTAGCGCATCAGATAACCACTCTTCTTTATATATCTTTAATTTTATTGTTTCCATACAAGCTGTTAGCTGTTTATCTATACTTCAAGTTTGAGAATTTTAGTGTTGGGGATTTCTTGAAGAATTTCTCTTTTATATACCCACAAGCCAATTTCTCCCCAAAAGTAAAAATTTAAAGAATAACATCACTTTTATTCCATTTTATTCGATAGTAGAAACTATGCTTGTTATTTGGAATGAATCAGATATTAATTTAATTGAAAATTTCAAAGTTGGGATTTTTCTGGAAGATTTTACCTTTTAATAGCCAGAGACCAAAATCATCCCAACTTTGGAAAATCAGAGTTCAGGAAAACCTGAACCCGTAGTTTATTTATGCAGCTTCATTAATCTGCTGTTTTTGATTATGCAATATTCCTAAAAGGTAGCTGTAAATCTCATCCACTTTTCTTTCTGTTACCTGTTGGATTCCTGTTACCTGCATAGTTGATAAAGCATTTACAACATCTAACGCTTTTTCAATACCTAATTTTTCTCCATTGATTTCTGGCTTGTGATTTGTTAGTTTGGTGAAAGCATCAATTAAATATCTTTCTCTCATAAATTTTTCTTCAAAGCCTTTTTTATTCAGGGTTTCAATGATTCTGTCTCCAATAGTTAAATCATATTCAAACTTTTCATCCATATTACCTAACATTGCGTTATTCCATACTTTTACTGGCAATGTTTTACCTAAATTGTAATACTTGGTAACAACGCTAATGTTTGCGTTCATAGCTTTAGCAACATCAAATACTTTAGTAAAGAACTCGTCTTGTGTAGCCAATGCAGCAATACCAGCTTTTTCAGTTCCGTTCATCCCTCTGCTAAGTACTATGTTTGTACCTGTATACTTTGCTAAATCCTGTAATGATTCAAATTGTTTGATTCTAACATTAGGTATGATTGCTTTTTCTGTTTCAGAAACTTCCGCTTCAATGTTATAAGAATGATAAGCAGCCCATCTCCAAAAAGTATCAGCAGTATCAAGAGGTACATAAACATTAGGTGTGTTTACAGGGATAACGTTTCCATTCAAATCTTTTAATTCCACTTTACCTGTGTATAATAAATCAGCAGGAGCAATAAACAATGATGTTTTTTCCAGATTGGAATCAGAAAGTAAACTCATTCCAAAAGAACCAGCAGTTTTTGTTGTGTGCATATTATAAGCGGTAACACCTATAATTACGTCCATAACCTTTTTAGAAACAACTTCTCTTTCTTTTGTTGATTCTTCAACAGTACATAATTCAACCTTAGAGGTTGGTAATTCAATATTTCTCAAAGCATCAGCATAAGCCTTTTCTGCTTTGTGTACACTGCTTGTTGCAGCTTTAATGACACCCTTGTCTGCTTTTGCATTTTCAGACAAGGATTGTCTTTTTTCACTTAATAAAACTTTAGCATCTTGTACTAATTCTAAACTTGTTTTTTGACTTAAATTTGTCATGATATTTGTTGTATCAGGTTTAAGCTTTGGCAACATCGCCTCTTGCTGTCTGATTACAATGCAAATATGGCTCTGGCGAGACCCCTATTCCTATAAAAAATAAACGCGAATTTGTGTAGTGTTTTTTATATGTTTGATTTTGAAAGAGTTAGCGGGTTTTGGCAAAATGAAAAAATCTTACCATGCTTTTGATATAGTTCCGTCAAATGGATTGTTGGGAGATTCTTTCCGCATTGGGATAGACCACCAGTTAAAGTCTAAGGTGTATTTCTTTAAGTTATTTATAGTGGCTCTAAGATTAAGCGTATCATCTTTATTACTATCTGGTTCTATCACTCCAAGATATTTAAGGTAATCAAGTAAAAATTCTGCCTGTTTATTGGTTAATGATTTGCCCTCTTCTGCCATGGATGAATATTGTATAATGTTATAAGTTCCCATAAGCATAATGTCAGCTATATTATTTACTTTCTTTCTGCCTTTCTGTTTTTTATCTGGATAGTCATGTTGCAGTTCTGTTTGTACCTCTTCTAAGCTTTTAACACCTAAATATTTATCCAGATAGGGAGTGACCATATTTAAAAACCAGTTATCAAAGTTTTCCAGATTGATAACTTCATTATTATATTCAATGCGTATGGAGTTACTTTTTATTTTCTTTTCTGAATGGAACATTTCATATAGTTTTAGAAAGTCTGGTCTTACCCTGTAAGTATAATTCATTTGCATATCGTTTACAAGGAAATCACGAAAATCGAAAAGTCCGTTTGTCCATTGGTGTTTATAATAAACTCCTGCCATTAAAATTAGGCAGAAGAGAATATCAATATCTTTTTTTGTCGTAGTACTTTCTTCCAAATATTTATCCACAAGTTCAGCTATATCGTCAATTGTATAACTTCCAAGATTAAGAAGCATTTTGTTTCCAACATTAAACGCACATTCATATTGAGCATCTAAATCAATGGTATGTGATGTACTTGGTTTTCTTAAATCAGAAAGTGGTTTGTGAATAGGTGGTTCTAATAAAAATGTTTCTTCTTCTTTTTTTGAGAACTGTCCATAGTTTTCCGCATACGCACTATAAACAGTTAGTAAGCCATGACTAAGCATCGGACGTTCAAATCCATAACATTCTTTCAATAATGGCTCTATCTTCTTAAGTAATGGTAGTGAGAATAAGATTATATTGTCTTCCATTTTTTTAGGCAAAAATAAAAAATCCCGCCTTCATAAGCAGAAAACAGGATTTTTATTTTAGATAAGATTATTCAATATATATTGATACGTTTATCATCATGCTGTTTGGCTAACTTATAGAACTTCTTTAGATTTTTAGCATAATATTTCCCATTAATAGTTGCCATTCTCTTTGGATTAGGTATTATTCCAACTCGTTCTAAATCTAATCTATCAGCATCAAAACAAGTGTCTATCGTAATATTCCCTGTTTTTAAAGTTGTAGTATGTAACTCACAAGCTGTTGAAAGCAAAGCAAACTCTTCATCTGTAAGTTGTTTCAATAACTTATATCTAATTTCGGGTAACATGTTTGCAGCCCTCTTACCATGTTCAATATCTTCTCCGTCACTTTCCCTGCACTTGTCATGTAAATAAGCAAAAATCCTGACCACTGTTATATTCACTTCTGGAGTGGCAAGTAGTAGCCCATTACGTTCAACTCTTTGCCAATGGGAATATCCATGAATAACGCCAAGTTTCCAATCTTGTATGCCAAATTGCTTTATAGCTTCAAAGTTTATTGCCTCTGTGTCAATATTTTGCATCCTTTATTACTCTTATCTTATAAATAGACGTTTTCACAAAATTAAAAAATCCTGTCTATGAAAGACAGGATTTAAAATTTACTTTCTCTTTCTTCTATTAAAAGAGTTTATATCACGTCTTAAAAGACTGATTGATTCATTTAGCTTTTTCTGTTCAGCTAATTGTCTTTTCTCCATCTCATATATTTCCTTATGTTCTTTTTCTCCACTATCATGTTGCATTAAAAATGCAATAAGCGGAGCAATAACAGGAAAATATAAAGTGAATATGCCAAATTGAACAGTTTTAGAAGTAATATCTAAACCCATTTGATGAACCACAAGAATAAATAATCCCAAAATGAAAATGCAGAATACCGTAATGGCAATGGCTTTTTGTGTATTTGTCCTCTTTTTCATATGTTACATAAATTAAAAATGAATAATGACAAATGTATGAAAACAAATGCAGCGATTATGCTTTATAGCAAATTCTTCATCGCTTCATCTATCTGGCTATTCTCAAAGCTATCTAAGTATATCTGGGTAACTTTTTCAGAACTATGCCCTAATGATTCACAAATAATAGATGTAGATACGCCTGCACGCTTCAAAACAGTTGCATAGGAATGTCTTGCAACATACGTGGTTAAGTCAATAGGTAAGTTTAATTCTTTGCCTATCTCTTTGAGCCGTTTATTTACTTTGCCTATTACTTTATGAACTCTGTTTAATCTTTGTTGTTCAGTTTTATGATATATAGAAAAGATAGGAAATAAGTACGGATTATCCGATTTAGAGTATTTTTGAATTATTTCCATTGCTTTAGGTTGTAATGGTAGCTTTATTAACCGCCCTGTCTTACGTCTGGTATATATAAGTCTATCGTCAATGATATTATCTTTTGTAAGATAAGCTATATCCACAAAGTTGATACCACCCATTAAGTAAGTAAAAGTAAATAGGTCAATCGGAAATTTAGTATATGGATTTCTGGATTTATAAGATAGTACTTTGGTTATATCCTCTTTCGTGATTGAACGTTTAGCGGTATCTTTATGTAGCTTAGATACTTTATAGTTTTTAAATGGATAATATTCAGATTTCACTATATTTTCTGTAATAGCGAGATTATATATTGCTCTTAGTGTTCTAAAACGAATACCAATCGTGTTTTCTCCAATTCCACTATTTCTTAACCAAGTTTCATATTTTCTCAACCAAGCAATATCTATGTCTGAAAAATGTATATTAAGATGTCTATTGTACTTTACAAGCGAGTTATATACCTGTTTGACAGATAGCATATAGCCAGTTCTTTTTTCGCTCGTAAGCCTCTCTAAATAACTCAGAAATACATCATTAACAGTTTTCGGCTTATTATTCTTATTTACATTTTCAACTAAGGTAGTAGCGGTAAACTCTTTATCCATAGCTTTTAATTCCATTATTTTAGTTGAAAAGAGTATCAGTTTATCCGCAATAAGCTTTTCTAATTCTTCTTTGTTTGGGTAATTTATTTTAGGCTTATTCTTTTTGAAATCCCAGAAATCTGGATTAATTGACAGACCTAAACTTAGATATTTCATTTTTCTGTCTTTACACACACGAATCATTAATGGATTCTCATTGTTTTTCAACACTTTAGACTTGTAACAAATCGCATTTACTGTTGTACTCATGGTTTAAACATTGGTTTAAACAGTCTGTTTAAACTGAACCAAGAATAGATGAAATTAACACGAATTTAACAGAAATCGCAGCTATTTT
Organism: Tannerellaceae bacterium; assembly: GCA_032054765.1. GTDB lineage: Bacteria > Bacteroidota > Bacteroidia > Bacteroidales > Tannerellaceae > DFXE01. Next base: position 257,884 of record DAMBSC010000007.1, on the reverse strand, counting down.
AACTAAAAAAAGCAGCCACATTTTAATGTAACTGCTTGATTTTCAAGTGGTGCCACCAGGAATCGAACCGGGGACACAAGGATTTTCAGTCCTTTGCTCTACCAACTGAGCTATGGCACCATCGTTTTTGATTACGGGTGCAAAGATATTGACTTTTTTTTATTGTGCAACTTATATCTGTAGTTTTTTCTCTATAAATATTTACTTAAAATTGCAAATGCCTGATTTTCTATGCAAATAGGAATCAGGCATCTTTATTTTTATATTCGTTGTTATGATTAGGTCGGTTCTTTAAGTATTACGTCATGGGCTCCTCCTTCTACTATACTTGTAGAGGATACTAATGTAATCTTTGCAAACTTTTGTAACTCTTCTATTGTGACTGATCCGCAGCTACACATTGTTGCTTTTATCTTACCTAATGTAAGATTTAAGTTGTCTTTCATTTTACCTGCATATGGTACGTAACTATCCACACCTTCTTCAAACTTAAGATTGGCAGTATCACCCATATCATAACGTTGCCAGTTTTGAGCACGGTTTGAGCCTTCTCCCCAATATTCTTTTACATAATTATTTCCTATACGGAGAACTTTTGTAGGAGACTCATCGAAACGGGCAAAGTAGCGTCCCATCATTAGGAAATCAGCTCCCATTGCTAAGGCAAGTACCATGTGATAATCATGAACCAAACCACCATCACTACAGATCGGGACATATATTCCTGTACTTTTCAGGTATTCGTCACGTGCTTCTGCTACATCCATTATCGCAGTGGCCTGTCCACGTCCAATTCCCTTTTGTTCTCTTGTGATACAAATTGAACCACCGCCAATACCTACTTTAATAAAATCAGCTCCCGCTTTTACCAGATAATCAAAACCTTCTTTATCTACAACATTTCCTGCACCTACTAATACTTTCCCGTTGTACTCTTCTTTTATCCATAGAATTGTATCACGTTGCCATTCAGAATAACCATCAGATGAGTCAATACATAAAACATCTACACCAGCTTCAATCAATGCAGGAACACGTTCTTTATAATCACGTGTGTTTATACCGGCACCAACCAATAAGGTTTTATCTTCTCCGGATAGTTCATAAGGATTATCGCGATGATTATCATAGTCTTTTCGGAAAACGAAATATGAGAGACGTTGATCGTCGTCAATTATTGGCAATGTATTAAGTTTATGTTCCCAAATAACTTGATTAGCTTCAGAAAGGCTAAGACCCACCTTTCCCACAATCAGTTTCTCAAAAGGAGTCATAAAATACTTGATCTTCATATTATGGTCATCCTTTTCAGGACGGAAATCACGACTGGTTACCAAACCTAACAATTTACCATTAGGTGTTCCATCATCCGTAATACCTATAGTAGAATGCCCCATCTCTTTTATTAGAGCCAGAACATCTGAAAGACGATGCTCAGGAGTAAGATTAGAATCGCTTACAACAAAACCAGCCTTAAATTTCTTCACTTTTCGAACCATTTCAGCCTGGCTTTCTACCGATTGAGAACCGAAAATAAAGGAAAGCCCACCATTGCGAGCCAATTCAATTGCTAAATCAGGGCCTGAGACAGATTGCATAATTGCCGATACAAAAGGAATATTCAATCGGATTGACGGCATTTCTCCTACTTTATGCTTTACAAGAGGAGTGCGCAGGGATACATTGGAAGGAACACAGAGTTTGGTTGTTAATCCGGGGATAAGTAGATATTCCCCAAAGGTTCTAGAGACATCGTTTAAGTGAACAGCCATATGATTAAAATTACTTGTATAAATTAATCGCACAAAGATAATCATTTTTGATGAATATGTAATGCTATGCTATTGACTTTATAAAACAAATTATTTATGTAACTTTGCCAATCAAAACAAAATCAATAATGGGTGTTGTAATCAAAGAAGTAACCAGCAAAAAAGAACTTAAAAAGTTTGTAAAGTTTAACATCGAGTTATACAAGGGGAACCCGTATCATGTACCCGGTTTGATTGACGAAGAGATGATAACTTTAGACAAAGAAAAAAACCCTGCATTCGAAATAGGTGAAGCCATCTATTTCCTAGCATATAGAGACAATAAGATTGTAGGACGAATTGCCGGTATGATTAATCATCGGAGCAATGAGGTTTGGAATCAAAAGTCGGCTCGTTTTGGTTTTGTAGATTTTATTGATGACGACGAAGTGGTTGATGCTCTTTTCGAAGCTGTTGAAAATTGGGCAAAAGAAAAGGGAATGGAACAAATACAGGGACCTCTTGGTTTTACTGATATGGATCATGAAGGAATGTTGATATACGGCTTTGACCAATTGGGAACGATGGCTGCAATCTATAATTATCCGTATTATCCGAAACACATGGATCGGATGGGATATGTTAAAGATCAGGATTGGAAGGAGTTTAAGATATATATTCCGGAGAAGGTCCCGGAAAAGCATTTACGTATCGGAGAGCTTGTAAAGAAAAAATACGGTCTTAAGACCATAAAATTTAAACGAAGAAAGGATATCTGGCCCTATGCTCATAAAATATTTGAAGCATTAAACGCTGCTTATTCTCCTTTGTTCGGGTTTGCTCCGCTTACGGAAAAGCAGATTGATTATTACGTTAATATGTATATTCCGATGATCCGCCTGGATTTTGTTACTATCATAGTTCAGGAAGCAGATGATGAAGTTGTTGGATTCGGAATTACGCTTCCTAACTTGTCAAGGGCATTACAGAAAGCGAAAGGACACCTCTTCCCGTTTGGGTTTATCCATTTATTACGGGCATTAAAGATGAGGCCAAAAGTAGTAGATTTATATTTAATGGGGGTAGTACCTAAATATCAGGGAAAAGGAATAAACGCATTAGTATTTAATGACCTGATCCCTGTATATATCAAGAATAAAATGGAATATGGCGAAAGTAATCCTGAACTTGAATCCAATAATGCAGTACAGGCTCAATGGGACTATTTTAAACAAGAACATCATAAAACAAGAAGAGCATTTAAAAAAGAGTTTAAAACAAAAAGCTGACAATGGATAATTTATCTCAAACACAACCGACCAATTATAGCGACGAAGATATAAAAACCCTTGACTGGATGGAGCATATCCGACGTCGGCCAGGTATGTACATCGGTAAATTAGGCGATGGAGCATATGCGGACGACGGTATTTATGTCCTTTTGAAAGAGGTATTGGATAACTCACTCGACGAATATATGATGGGCTTCGGGAAAACCATTGAAGTAACTGTTGAAGAAGGAACCGTTACTGTAAGAGATTATGGCCGCGGTGTTCCCTTAACCAAAGTAGTAGATGTATCCAGTAAAATGAATACCGGTGCAAAATATGACAATAAAGCTTTTAAAAAGTCTGTAGGTTTGAACGGTGTCGGTATTAAGGCTGTAAACGCACTAAGCAGCTATTTCCTTATCCAGAGTGTTCGCGACGGAGAAAGTAAAAAAGTTGAATATAACCGTGCTATCGTCACCAATGAAACAGATATTGAGCCAACAAATGAAGCCAACGGAACACTTACTTACTTTATTCCTGATAAAGAGATATTTAAAGAGTACGAGTATAAGGACGAATATATAGAAAACCTTCTTAAGAACTACGTGTTCCTTAACTCAGGTCTTACAATTATTTATAACGGAAAGAAATTCTATTCCCGTAACGGGTTGGTAGATCTTCTTAACGAAAACATGACTTCCGAGCCGCTCTACCCGATTATCCACCTTAAAGGAGACGATATTGAGTTAGTAATAACTCATACCAATCAATACGGAGAAGAATATTATTCTTTCGTGAATGGGCAACATACGACACAAGGTGGTACGCACCTTTCAGCGTTTAAAGAAACAATCGGCCGCGTCATTAAGGAATATTACAATAAAAACTTCGAATATTCAGATATCCGTGCCGGTATTGTAGCTGCAATCAGTATAAAGGTAGAAGAACCTGTTTTCGAAAGCCAAACAAAAACTAAGCTTGGTTCTAAAGATATGGGACCGCAAGGACCTTCTGTATCTAAATTTATTGGCGATTTCATAAAAAAAGAACTCGATAATTTCCTTCATAAGAATACAGAGATATCAGACGCCCTCCATAAAAAGATTCTTGAATCAGAAAAAGAGAGAAAAGCTATTGCGGGTGTTACTAAACTGGCTCGCGAGCGGGCTAAGAAAGCTAATCTTCATAACAAAAAACTTCGTGATTGCCGTATCCATTTGAATGATTCAAAGAGTGACAAGACAGAAGAAACCTGTATTTTTATCACTGAGGGAGATTCGGCCAGTGGTTCCATTACAAAAAGCCGCGACCCCAACCTACAAGCAGTCTTCAGTCTTCGAGGAAAACCTCTTAACAGTTATGGTCTTACCAAAAAGATCGTTTACGAAAACGAAGAGTTTAATCTTCTTCAGGCCGCACTAAACATAGAAGATGGACTGGAAGGACTTCGATATAATAAAGTAATCATAGCAACAGATGCGGATGTCGACGGTATGCATATCCGTTTATTGCTGATCACTTTCTTTCTGCAATTCTTTCCTGATCTGATCAAACGAAATCATGTTTATATCTTGCAAACACCTCTTTTCCGTGTGCGTAACAAACAAAAAACATGGTATTGTTATTCTGAAGAAGAACGTTTGGCGGCGATGGAAGCCGCAGGAAAGAATCCTGAGATAACCCGTTTCAAAGGATTAGGAGAAATATCACCGGATGAGTTTAAGAACTTTATAGGTAATGATATACGTTTAGATCAGGTTACGATGAAAAAGGAAGACCTTGTCAAAGATATGCTGGCTTTCTATATGGGTAAGAATAGTATGGAACGCCAAAACTTTATTATTGACAATCTGGTTGTAGAGGAAGATATAATATGAAAAAGAGAGCTCTCTTTCCGGGAACATTCGACCCCTTTACCATTGGACATCAGTCCCTGGTAACACGCGGTCTTCAACTTGTTGATGAAATAGTAATTGCCATCGGTATTAATGACAGGAAGCAAACCTATTTCTCACTTGAAAAACGTTTGGAAGCTATACGTTTACTTTACGACGGAAATCCGAATGTACAGATAGAAGCCTATAATTCATTGACTGTAGATTATGCAAATGAAGTTAATTGTCAGTTTATCCTCCGTGGTATTCGTACGGTCAATGATTATGAATATGAAAAGAGTATTGCCGACGTAAACCGTAAACTATCCGGGATCGATACTTTTATTCTTTTCACTGAGCCCGAACATACGCATATAAGTTCAAGTATCGTACGCGAGCTGTTAAGCTATGGAAAAGATATTTCCCTCTTCGTTCCAAAAGAAACGAGGTTGTATTAATTAATTTATTTGAAGATTTTAAGCATGAAGAAAATAGTTTTATTCCTTATACTCGTATCCTTCTCCCTTGCACAAATGAATGCACAGAACATCAATGAGCAAGCCCGGAAGATGTCAATGGCTTTATTTGCCGTATCCAATTTATATGTAGACTCTACAAATGTAGACAAACTGGTAGAAGACGCGATTGTAGGCATGCTTGAAAAGCTCGATCCACATTCAAATTATCTCGATCCTGAAGAAACCAAAGAGATGACAGAGCCTTTACAGGGTAACTTTGACGGTATTGGTATACAATTCAATATGCTTACAGATACCTTATATGTAATCCAGGTAATAGCCGGCGGTCCTTCTGAAAAAGTAGGACTTATGGCGGGTGACCGTATAATAATGGTTGATGATACTCTGATTGCAGGTGTTAAAATGCGGAATACCGATATTATGAAACGCCTGCGTGGTCCAAAAGGAACAGAAGTACGTGTAAAAGTACGCCGCGGTGGTGAACCTGAATTAATTGAGTTTAAAATCACTCGTGGAAAGATACCTGTTTATAGTCTTGATGCGGCTTATATGGCTGACAAGAATACAGGTTACATAAAACTAAACCGTTTTGCTGCTTCTTCTACAGAAGAAGTTCGAAGCTCCATCCTTAAGCTTAAAAAAGAAGGTATGAAGAACCTTATCTTTGACCTGCAAGGTAATGGAGGGGGGTATCTCAATATCGCGATAGATATAGCCAATGAATTTCTTGAAAAAGGTAAACTAATTGTTTATACAGAAGGACTGAGACAACCTCGAGAAGACGCGAAGTCTTCAGGAAAAGGAAACTTTGAAAACGGAAATCTGGTTATTATGGTGGATGAATCGTCTGCCTCGGCCAGCGAAATCCTGGCAGGTGCTATACAGGATTGGGACAGAGGAGTCATTGTCGGACGGCGTACCTTTGGAAAGGGATTAGTGCAAAAACCTATTCCGCTTCCTGATGGTTCCATGATCCGCCTTACAGTTTCTCGATATCATACCCCAACGGGACGTGAAATACAGAAACCATACACATTAGGGAATGCAAAAGAATATCAGTTTGATATAATCGACCGCTATAAAAAAGGAGAATTTATGAGTGCGGATAGCATTCATTTCCCTGACTCATTAAAGTTCAACACACTTGTAACCAAGCGCGTTGTTTATGGTGGCGGAGGTATTATGCCCGATGTATTTGTACCATTTGATACAACACGCTACACCGATTACCATAGAAGTTTAGTAGCAACGGGATTAGTAAACCGTGTTTCCATGAACTATGTAGATTTGCACAGGGCTGATCTGACGACGAAGTATAAAAAGTTTGAGCAATACAAACAAAACTTTGAAATTCCGGACAATGTTATGAACGAACTCCTTGCCCTGGCGAAGGAAGAGAAAATAGAGTTCAAAGAAGAAGAGTATAATAAATCCAAGGATTTAATTAAACTACAAATCAAGGCATTAATAGCGCGCGACTTGTACGAAATGGCTGAATACTTCAGGATTATGAATGATGATAATCCAAGCTATATTGAAGCCCTTCGTATCATTAATGACAATAATGCGTATAATAAAGAATTAGGATTATAGAAAGGATGAATTAAAACTTCTGTAAACTTTTTCCTTTTTGCATAGCTTTAAGTACATTTTTACGTACCGTTCGCATTGAGATCTGAAGCAAGTTCGGATCCATAATATCAAGTATTACACGTAACTCCTGTAATAATTCAGGGATTGGTCGGCACAATTCATAAGCCAGTTTCATGCATAGTGACTGTACACCCGGTAGTTCTTGTTTAGAAATCATGCGCTCCATGCAAAAATCAAGGAAATCTACCCGTGGTGAAGCAGGTAACGGTTGCCGAAATATAAGTACCAAAAACAACCGCCGCTTACTCGGATCACAACAAATCATTACTTCGTTTATTAGCTCATCTTGTTTACTATACAGCCATTTATTCTCGTCTTTATTAAGATGAGTGAATATCCATGCGGCATTAACTGCCAGTTTATCATCTTTATCAAATAACAGATCGTACAATTTTTCCTTATTCTTATTATTTTTCACTAACGAAAGGCAAACTTCATGAATATCATCCATACTAATTCGCCCGGTGAGCTTATCCCTGTAATCCATATCCTTTATCTTTTCTACAAAGATAAACAGATGAAATGTATATTATAAATTCCTGCTCGGATAACTATCTTTTATTGTTTCGTTCGTAACTATCTATTCTCTTCACCAAGGTGAAATAAAATTTTCACCCGGGTGGAATAGTTTTTTCACCCGGGTGAAACGTTCTTTCCACCCAGGTGAAAAGAATACTTTTACACGACCAATCTATTAATTAGAGGAATAGTAAACAATAAAAGACTATGACAAAAGAGATTAAACAATAAGATGTAAATAAACCTGCCCGGGATCAGTTTGAATTTTTTCAAACCCTATTTTCATATAATCAGTAGTCAGAGCGTATGATTTATTGGCTATTTTAATTCGTTCCGACATTATATCTGTCAAACCTCGAAGCCGGATACTCTTTCCGACCAGATAAATTCCATTCGATTTCACTTTATCCAGATCAGCATTCTCCAGGTTTTCAACATGACGAACGATCTTCTCAGTAATCAAATCTACGTCAAGACGTATACAATCGGTAATTTCTTCACTTTGTAAAGCAATTTCTTTTGGAGAGTTTGTTCGTTTATCTTTCCCTTTGATGCCAATGGTTTTACTTATTGCACTATCGGCTTTTCTCAAATCAGCGTATTCAATTTTTAAAGCCTCCGCTGTCTTTAAGTCTATTTTAAGATCATAATGACTGCTTAGATATAATTGTATATCTTCATCAAATGTGTTTCCTGCGAGTTCTAAAAAGTCATTCTTGATGATTTCTAAACCGCGTAAAGTGGTAATACTTGTCTTTCCTGCTCCAAAATCAACAATAGTCGATGTTGAATTTGACATATCAAGCCCAAGACCTGTTGCTGCAACCAAACTATCGGTTATCATATAGCATATTTTAGCACCAGCCTGTTCCAATGTATCTCTGTATGCTCTTAATGTTACTTCGTTTAAATCTGAAGGAATAGATACTAATGCATACATGGGTGGATTCCAAAGTCCTAAAAATGATTTTCTGATTTTATTGCTTTCCTTTTTCAACATCTCCTCTGTTTCACTTAAGCGGGCTATTTTACCTTTAACAAGGAGGTTACGAATTGTTTTTGCATTATCTTGCAATTCTGTTGGCGTTTCAACAACTTGCTTCCCATCTTTATATAAGCGGAGTGTGGTTGTTCCTATATCGAAACCGATACTGTTCTTTATGTGTTTCATCATTCTTTTTGAGTCAACGTTAAATCAGGATACAAAAAAGGGTGTGACACGTTAGCCACACCCTTCATATGTTATTAGAAAGCTGATAATTACTCAGCAGCTTTATCTTCTTTTTTTTCAGGAGCAGCTTCTTCTGCTGCAGTTGCTTCCACTTCGGGAGTAGCCTCTTCAGCTACCGGAGTTTCTTCAACGACCACTGCTTCTTCTACCTTTGGAGCTTCTTCAACTACTGCTTCTTTTTTTGCTTTCGCCGTAGCTGGAGCTGCAGCAGGAGTTTCTTCTGTTCCTTTCTTACGAGAACGTCTTGCTCTTGTAGCTTTCTTCTTAGTTTCCTTCAACATATTTTCGTTGTAGTCAACTAATTCGATAAAGCACATCGCTGCATTATCACCTAAACGGTTACCCGTTTTGATAATTCTGGTATATCCACCGGGACGCTCACCTATCTTTTGTGATACTTCCTGGAATAATTCAGTTACAGCATATTTATCCTGTAAATTACTAAACACTACACGTCTGGAATGAGTTGTATCCTCCTTAGACTTTGTGATAAGTGGTTCTATATATTTACGTAACGCCTTAGCTTTTGCCGTTGTAGTAAAGATTCTCTTATGTTTGATCAAAGAAGAAGCCATATTCGCCAGCATCGCCTCACGGTGAGTGTTAGTACGACCTAAATGATTGAATTTCTTATTATGTCTCATCGCTACTTAATCTTTATCTAATTTATATTTAGTGATATCCATACCGAAAGAAAGGTTCAGGCTTTCGAGAAGTTCGTCAAGCTCGGTGAGTGATTTCTTTCCGAAGTTACGGAATTTCAGCAAGTCATTCTTGTTGAATTTAACCAACTCTCCTAAGGTCTCAACATCTGCTGCCTTCAAACAGTTAAGCGCGCGTACGGAAAGATCCATATCAGATAATTTGCTCTTAAGTAGTTGACGCATGTGTAATACTTCTTCGTCGAACTCTTCGTTGCCTTCTGCATCAACCGTTTCAATAGCAATCTTCTCATCAGAAAATAGCATGAAATGATGAATAAGGATCTTTGCTGCTTCTTTTAAGGCTTCTTTTGGATGAATAGAACCATCAGTGGCTATTTCAAGGATTAACTTTTCGTAGTCCGTTTTTTGCTCAACACGAAAGTTTTCAATCGAAAATTTAACGTTACGTATCGGTGTATAGATTGAGTCGATTGCAATTACCTGCACGTCGGCACTCTGATCCATATTTTCTTCAGCCGGCACATATCCGCGTCCTTTATTTATAGTCAATTCGATTTGAAAACTTGCGCTCGGGTCTAAGCGGCAAATAACCAAGTCAGGGTTTAATACTTCAAATCCTGTAAGTTGTCTACCTATATCACCGGCTTTGAACACTTCCGAACCCGAAACAGTAATACTTACTTTTTCATTCTCAATATCGTCAACTATATGTTTGAAACGAACTTGTTTCAGATTCAATATAATGTTTGTTACATCTTCCATAACACCAGGAATTGAACCAAATTCATGGTCAACGCCTTCGATCTTAATGGAAGTAATAGCAAAACCTTCAAGTGACGAAAGAAGAATACGGCGTAGGGCATTACCAATAGTAATACCATAACCGGGTTCCAACGGACGAAATTCGAATTTACCGAAGAAATTGTCCGCTTCCAACATTAATACTTTATCGGGTTTTTGAAATGCTAATATCGCCATGGAAATCAATTATTATTTAGAATATAATTCTACGATCAACTGCTCTTTAATGTTTTCAGGAATATCAGTTCTTTCAGGCAGATGCAGTAACTTTCCGCTTAAAGATGGCTGATCCCATTCAATCCAAGGATACTTACTGTGATTGAAACCAGCCAATGCATCAGTAACGACTTCCAGGGATTTTGATCTTTCTCTAACACCAATGATCTGACCGGGCTTTACAGAATAAGAAGGAATGTTTACTACTTTCCCGTCTACTGTAATATGACGGTGAGAAACCAACTGACGAGCTGCTGCTCTTGTTGGAGCTATACCCAAACGGAATACCAGATTGTCTAAACGTGCTTCTAATAACTGAAGCAGAACTTCCCCTGTAATACCTTTTGTGCGTGATGCTTTATCGAACAGATTTCTAAATTGTTTTTCTAATACACCATATGTGTATTTTGCCTTTTGTTTTTCACGAAGCTGAATACCGTATTCAGAAGTTTTTCTTTTTCTGGCATTACCATGTTGTCCGGGAGGATAATTCTTCTTAGAAAGAACTTTATCCGGTCCGAATATAGGTTCGCCAAACTTACGGGCAATCTTTGTTTTTGGTCCAGTATATCTAGCCATTTTATTTTAATTGTTTTAATTGTTCTGTTTGAATCTGAAGTCGTGCAGCCGCGATCACAGAGAGGGAAAGGCTAATATGCAATCTATTCACAAATCCTGATCCAATTTCAAGAAACTAAGTTAATTATACTCTTCTCTTTTTAGGAGGACGACAACCATTGTGTGGTAATGGAGTAACGTCTACAATTTCTGTTACTTCTATTCCTGCACCGTGAATGGTTCTGATAGCAGACTCACGTCCGTTACCTGGCCCCTTTACATATACCTTTACTTTTCTCAAGCCAAGATCGTATGCTACTTTAGCACAATCTTGCGCTGCCATTTGAGCTGCATACGGAGTATTCTTTTTAGAACTTCTAAAACCCATCTTACCAGCAGAAGACCAACTGATTACCTGACCTTCGCTATTAGCAAGAGATATGATAATGTTATTAAAAGAAGAATGAATGTGAGCCTGACCATAAGCGTCAACCTTCACATTTCTCTTTTTTGCTGCGACTGTTTTCTTTGCCATATTATACTTTAACTCTTATTATTTAGTAGCTTTCTTCTTATTTGCAACTGTTTTCTTTCTACCCTTACGAGTACGTGCATTGTTCTTTGTACTTTGCCCTCTTAAAGGTAAACCAATACGATGACGAATACCACGGTAACAACCGATATCCATCAGACGTTTGATATTTAATTGTACTTCAGAACGAAGGTCTCCTTCTACTTTGTAGCCTTCGCCGATTACTTCACGAATTTTAGCTGCCTGGTCGTCTGTCCAGTCTTTTACTTTAAGATCGCGATCAACACCTGCTTTTTCTAAAATAGAGTTAGCGGAACTACGACCAATACCAAAGATATAGGTCAAAGCTATTTCTCCTCTCTTATTTTGTGGCAAGTCAACGCCAACTATTCTTATTGCCATAATTACTTATAATTGATAAATTTACAAAAATAATAAATTATCCCTGACGTTGTTTGAACTTCGGGTTTTTCTTGTTAATCACGTATAGACGTCCTTTTCTCCTTACTATCTTGCAGTCAGGAGTACGTTTCTTTAAAGATGCTCTTACTTTCATATCTTGTTATTTTATTTATATCTAAAAGCAATTCTACCTTTCGATAGATCATATGGAGACATTTCTACTCGAACCTTATCGCCGGGAAGAATTTTGATATAATGCATACGCATCTTTCCTGAAATATGAGCGGTGATTTCATGCCCGTTTTCCAGTTCTACCCGAAACATTGCGTTTGATAATGCTTCGATGATTACTCCATCTTGTTCAATTGCTGCCTGTTTAGCCATATATACTTATTAAATTACATTATTACCCAGTACTTCATCTAAAAAATCAAATGATGATAATATTTGCGGTCCTTCCGGGCGGATAGCTATACAATGCTCGAAATGAGCAGAACATTTTCTATCTTTTGTACGTACTGTCCAACCGTCGTTTTCGAATACAACATTTCTTACACCCATATTGATCATAGGTTCTATACAAATGCACATTCCATTACGTAATAAAGGTCCATGTCCACGACGTCCATAATTTGGAACTTCAGGTTCTTCATGCATCTTTCTTCCTATACCATGCCCCACAAGTTCTCTTACGACAGAGAAACCGTTGGATTCGCAATGGTTTTGAATGGCAGAACTAATATCCCCTATTCTTTTTCCTTCAACAGCTTGTTGAATTCCAAAATAAAGAGCTTCTTTTGTGGTCTTCAAAAGTGTTTTCACTTCCGAAGAAACTTCTCCTACACAAAAAGTGTAAGCCGAATCACCCACAAATTCATTCAAAATAGTTCCACAATCAATAGATACAATATCTCCTTCTTTTAAAACTGCCTTGTCAGAAGGTATCCCGTGTACAACCTGTTCGTTAACAGAAGTACATAATGAATTGGGAAAACCATTATAACCCAGAAAAGCAGGATACGCACCATGGTCTCTGATAAATTCTTCCGCAATCTTATCCAGTTGTAGCGTTGTCACTCCCGGTTTGATATACTTAGCTAATTCGCCAAGTGTTTTACCAACCAACTGGTTAGACAAACGCATGAACTCTATATCTTCATCTGTTTTTAGATAAATCATCCTCTTTAATAAGCGGCTACTGAGCCTGAACGTCCTTTAATTCTACCTGACTTTAATAAACCGTCGTAACGACGCATTAACAAATGACTTTCAATTTGTTGTAACGTATCAAGCACAACCCCTACAAGGATTAACAAAGATGTTCCTCCAAAGAATTGCGAGAATTCCATACTAACACCGGCTACCCTGGCAAAAGCAGGCATAATAGCTACTAATGCAAGAAAGAATGCTCCCGGCAAAGTGATACGGTCCATGATAGCATCCAGATAATCTTTAGTATGTTTACCCGGCTTTACACCTGGTATGAAACCGTTATTTCTTTTTAAATCATCAGCCATCTGAGTCGGATTAATCGTAATAGCTGTATAGAAGTAAGTAAACAATATAATGAGCACGGCAAAAACGAAATTATACCAGAAACCGGTATTATCCATAAATGCTGCCCAGAATGTACTTGTACTTCCGGTATTTGAAAATCCAACGATAGAGATCGGTATAAACATTATTGCTTGTGCAAAAATAATAGGCATAACATTAGCAGCGTTAACCTTTAAAGGTATATATTGACGCGCACCTCCGTATTGTTTATTTCCTACAATTCTTTTTGCATATTGCACAGGGACTTTACGAGTTCCCTGAACCAATAAGATCGCACCTGCAATAACAAGCAGTAATACCAACATTTCAAATAAGAACATTACCAGACCTCCGGTCTTTTCACTTGTTCTGGAAATAAATTCTTGGAACAAGGAATGCGGGAGTCGGGCAATAATCCCAACCAAGATGATAAATGATATACCGTTACCGATACCTTTATCTGTGATTCTTTCTCCTAACCATAGAACAAACATACTTCCTGCTGCCAATATAACAGTGGAAGAGATCGTAAACCACATACCCGGAGGCATTGCAGCTCCAACAGCTTTAAGTTGTACATTCAGGTTTACAAGGTAAGTAGGGCCTTGTAACAGAAGAATGGCAATTGTTAGATAGCGTGTCCACTGATTAATTTTTCGACGTCCGCTTTCTCCTTCACGTTGAAGTTTCTGAAATGAAGGAATGGCAATCGCCAATAACTGCATAACAATGGATGCTGAAATGTAAGGCATAATTCCTAATGCAAAAATTGAAGCATTAGAAAATGCACCTCCGGCAAACATATCTAACAGTGCTAACAGTCCGCCTCTGGTTTGTTCATGTAACGCGGTTAACGATTTAGGATCAATACCTGGAAGCACTACATACGTACCTAAACGATATACAGCCACAAATAAAAGAGTGGTGAGGATTCGATTTCTCAAATCCTCAATTTTCCAGATATTTTTTATTGTTTCAATTGCTCTCATATAGCTTAGAGTTTAACTGCAGTTCCACCTGCGGCTTGGATAGCTTGTTCTGCAGATTTAGAGAAAGCATGAGCTGTAACCTCTAATTTAGCAGTAAGGTTTCCATTACCGAGAATTTTTACTAACTGCGAAGATGAAATAAAACCAGCTTTAATCAATTCATCAATACCAATCTTTTCAATTTTCTGCACGTCGGCTAATTGTTGTAAAGTAGAGATGTTGATAGCTTTATATTCTACGCGGTTAATATTTTTGAAACCAAATTTAGGTAAACGTCTTTGTATAGGCATCTGACCACCTTCGAAACCAATCTTCTTGGAATAACCAGATCTTGATTTAGCTCCTTTATGACCTCTTGTTGAAGTGCCGCCGAGTCCTGATCCTGGACCGCGACCGATTCTTTTTCTGGTCTTGGTAGATCCTTCCGCCGGTTTTAAATTAGATAAATTCATTTTGTCTATTATTTTTCAACCAATTATTACTTTTCTACTGAAACCAAATGTTTCACTTTCTCAACCATACCAAGAATAGCCGGAGTAGCTTCATGTTCTACCACGCGATTCATTCTTTTCAGACCTAGCGCATCAAGCGTTCTTTTCTGGTCAATCGGGCATTTAATTCTGCTTCTTACTTGTTTAATCTTTATAGTCGCCATAATTAATTCCTCCCTTATTAACCTTTAAACACTTTCTCAACAGAAACACCTCTGTTCTGAGCTACCATAAACGGACTTCTCAATTCACTCAAAGCTTCAATTGTAGCTTTAACTAAGTTGTGAGGGTTAGAAGATCCTTTTGATTTAGCCAAAACGTCAGTTATACCTACACTTTCAAGTACCGCACGCATAGCACCACCAGCTTTAACACCTGTACCGTGAGAGGCCGGTCTTAAAAGAACCTGAGCTCCACCAAATTTAGCGATTTGCTCATGAGGTATAGTACCTTTATGAATCGGAACTTTTATCAAATTCTTCTTGGCAGCTTCAACACCTTTTGCGATTGCTGTTGTTACTTCACCTGCTTTACCTAAGCCCCAGCCAACGATACCATCTTCATTTCCTACTACAACTATAGCAGCAAAACTGAATGTACGTCCACCTTTAGTTACTTTAGTAACACGGTTTATTGCAACTAATCTGTCCTTCAACTCTATGTCGTTGGTCGATTTAACTCTATTATTAACTCCTGCCATCTTCATTAAAATTTAAGGCCGCCATTACGTGCAGCATCTGCCAATTCTTTAATTCTTCCATGATACAGGTAACCATTACGGTCGAAAACCACTGCTTGAATACCAGCTTCCTGAGCATTCTTTGCAATTTGTTCTCCTACTTTTGCAGCTATCTCTTTCTTTGGAGCTTTTAGATCCAGTTTCAAAGAAGAAGCTGCTGCTAAAGTCTTGCCTGTAGTATCATCTATAACCTGTGCATAGATTTGCTTATTGCTTCTAAACACAGTAAGGCGTGGACGTTCCGGTGTTCCGGTTATTTTTCCACGTACGCCTTTTTTTATCTTAAGTCTTCTTTTTTCTTTCGTTATCATGATAATTTCAGTTTACGTAGATTACTTACCTGCTGATTTACCAGATTTTCTGCGAATAACTTCACCCACAAATTTAATACCTTTACCTTTATAAGGCTCCGGTTTTCTGAATGAGCGAATTTTAGCACAAACCTGACCTATTAATTGCTTATCAGCCGATTCAAGGATAATAAGAGGGTTTTTATTTCTTTCAGTCTTTGTTTCAACTTTTACCTCTTTTGGTAATTGGAGGTAAATATTGTGTGTATAACCTAAAGAAAGATCTAATAGTTGACCTGTGTTTGATACACGGTAACCTACACCCACTAATTCAAGTTCTTTTTTGTAACCTTCCGATACACCAATAACCATGTTATTGATCAAAGAACGATATAAACCATGCATAGCACGGTGATTTTTCTCGTCGGTAGGTCTTTTTACTTCAAGAACTCCATCATTGATAGATACTTCAATCTCCGGATTAATGTTTTGAGTTAATTCCCCTTTCGGACCTTTAACTGTTACAACATTATCTTTTACAGTAATCGTTACACCGGCAGGTATCTGAATTGGTAATTTTCCTATTCTTGACATTCTTCTTTCCTCCTAAATTAATAAACGTAACATAATACTTCCCCACCAATCTTTAATTCGCGGGCTTCTTTGTCAGTCATTACACCTTTAGAAGTAGAAAGAACAGCAATACCTAAACCATTCAATACTCTTGGCATGTCTTTGTAGCCAACGTACTTACGTAAACCAGGGGTAGAAACTCTTTCAAGTTTCTTGATCGCATTCACTTTATTTACCAGGTCATACTTCAAGGCTATTTTAATAGCGCCTTGCGGACCGTCTTCTACAAACTTAAAATTAAGAATGTAGCCTTTGTCGAAAAGGATCTTTGTGATCTCTTTCTTTAAATTTGACGCCGGCACCTCTACAACTCTGTGCTTGGCTTTGATTGCATTTCTCAATCTTGTCAAATAATCTGCTATAGGATCTGTCATATATAAATAATTAAATTGATCCCGTCTACCGGGACAATATTTAACAATAAAATCTTACCAACTTGCTTTTTTTACGCCCGGGATTAATCCGTTGGATGCCATTTCGCGCAATTGGATACGAGATATTCCGAACTGGCGAACATAGCCTTTCGGACGACCTGTAATTTTACAGCGATTATGCAAACGCACCGGAGAAGCATTCTTTGGTAAAGCTTGCAAAGCCTCATAATTACCTTCAGCTTTAAGTTTTGCTCTTTTCTCAGCATACTTAGCTACAAGCTTTGCTCTCTTCACCTCACGGGCTTTCATTGATTCTTTTGCCATATATACTTAGTCTTTTTTTGTATTCTTAAAAGGCAACCCAAATTCTCTCAACAGAGCATACCCTTCTTCATCTGTTTTTGCAGAGGTCACAAAGGTAATATTCATTCCCAATATTTTAGTAATATTATCTATATTAATTTCAGGGAAGATGATTTGCTCCTGGATCCCTAATGTATAATTACCTCTACCATCTAATTTACTTTCGATACCTCTGAAGTCACGAATACGAGGAAGAGCTATACGCACTAATCTTTCAAGGAACTCGTACATTTGTTCACGACGCAATGTTACCATAACCCCGATCGGCATCTTCTTACGTAATTTAAAGTTTGAAATATCTTTCTTAGATACAGTTGCAACAGCTTTCTGACCTGTGATATTAGTTAACTCAGTGATAGCAACATCAATGATCTTTTTATCTGCCGTAGCTGAACCCAAGCCCTGATTGATTACAATTTTCTTCAAAACAGGAACCTGCATTACAGACTTATATCCGAATTCTTTTGTTAAAGCAGGAACAATTCTTTCCTGATAATCTTTCTTAAGACTCGCTGTATTGCTCATTACTTCATTTCCTCCCCTGATTTTTTAGCGTAACGTACTAAAACACCTTTCGCATTTTCTTTACGGCCAATACGTGTTGGTTTTCCTGACTTAGGATCAACTACATTCAGGTTAGAAATGTGAATAGGAGCTTCCTTCTTCTCAATTCCTCCTTGAGGATTCTTTGCATTAGGCTTGGCATGCTTTGATACCATATTAATACCTTCAACAATTGCACGGTTCTCTTTTATAAGAACTTCCAGAACACGTCCGGTTTTACCTTTGTCTTCACCAGTATTAACAAAAACTATATCGCCTTTCTTTATATGTAATTTACTCATTACTTTACATTTTACAAATTAAAGCACTTCAGGTGCAAGTGAAACGATCTTCATATTAGTTGCACGAAGTTCTCTTGCTACCGGACCAAAAATACGGCTACCACGTATATCACCACCTGCATTTAATAATACACAAGCATTATCATCAAAGCGGATATATGAACCATCCTGACGACGGATTTCTTTCTTCGTACGAACAATAATCGCTCTAGAAACAGCACCTTTCTTTACATCACTGGAAGGGATTGTACTTTTAATTGCAACTACAATCACATCGCCAACAGTAGCATAACGTTTTCTTGTACCGCCTAATACGCGAATACACAACGCTTCTCTCGCTCCACTGTTATCGGCTACTACTAATCTTGATTCTTGTTGTATCATATTATTTAGCCCTTTCGATTATTTGTATCAATCTCCATCTCTTAGTCTTGCTCAAAGGACGAGTTTCCATAATTTTTACAGTATCGCCTATATTGCATTCATTCTTTTCATCATGAGCGTGGAATTTCTTCGTTTTATTAACGAACTTTCCATAAATAGGGTGTTTTTCCTTCCATTTAACAGCAACAGTTATGCTTTTATCCATCTTGTTACTGTAAACGACGCCCGTTCTTTCTTTTCTTAATTTTCTTGTTTCCATCAGGCTCATTCAATTATTTGTTGTTAAGTTCTCTCTGGCGCAAATCTGTTTTCATGCGCGCGATAGTTCTGCGTAGCTGCTTAATTTTTGTAGGGTTATCCATAGGTGTTATACTATGGTTAATAACCATTTGATTGAGTGAAATAGTTTCAGCTTCAATTCTTTCAAGTAGCTCTTTTGTGCTTAACTCTCTAACTTCTGCAATCTTCATAACATTTACGCATTTTGATTTTGATAATCATAATCACGTCTCACAACAAACTTCGTCGTTACCGGAAGTTTTTGTGCTGCCAGACGCAATGCTTCCTTAGCAACATCGAATGGAACTCCTTCGATTTCAAAAAGAATACGACCCGGTGTAACCGGAGCCACGAACCCTTCAGGGGAACCTTTACCTTTACCCATACGTACTTCGGCCGGTTTCTTTGTGATTGGTTTATCAGGGAAAATACGTACCCAAACCTGACCTTGACGTTGCATATAACGAGTCACAGCAATACGAGCGGCCTCAATCTGACGACCTGTAATCCATTTATTCTGTAACGCTTTTATTCCAAAAGAACCGAATGACAACTCGTGACCACGTTGAGCTTCGCCCTTCATACGGCCTTTTTGCTGTCTTCTGAACTTTGTTTTCTTCGGTTGTAACATCTCTTCTAAATTCTAATGATTAACGATTAGGTCTCTTCTTCTTGAAGTTTCTATCTCCTCTATCTCTGCCACCACCAGCATTATCGTTTCTACGATTTCCTGATTCTTTTGATGAGGTAAATGCAGGAGACAAATCTCTCTTACCATATACTTCACCACGACAAATCCACACTTTTATACCTAGCAACCCTACTTTAGTCAATGCTTCAGCCAAAGCATAATCTATATCAGCTCTGAAAGTGTGTAATGGAGTTCTTCCTTCTTTATACATTTCTGAACGAGCCATTTCAGCTCCGTTCAAACGACCAGAGATTTGTATCTTAATACCTTCTGCTCCCATTCTCATGGTAGAGGCGATTGCCATCTTAACAGCACGACGATATGCGATTTTTCCTTCAAGTTGACGAGCAATATTATTTGCAACGATCACAGCATCCAGTTCAGGTCTCTTTATCTCAAAGATATTAATCTGTACTTCTTTATCGGTAATTTTCTTCAACTCTTCTTTTAACTTATCAACTTCCTGTCCACCTTTACCGATGATAATACCCGGACGTGACGTACATACTGTAATTGTAATCAACTTAAGCGTACGTTCTATAATAATACGTGATACACTAGCTTTAGCAAGACGAGCATTCAGATATTTACGGATCTTGCTATCTTCAAGCAAAGTATCCCCGTAATTCTTGCCGCCATACCAATTGGAATCCCATCCACGGATAATTCCTAAACGATTACTTATTGGATTTACTTTTTGTCCCATCTAAATTAATTTTGACTATCGTTTGTACTTAGTGTATCAACAAACAGAGTTACATGGTTCGAACGTTTACGAATTCTGTATCCTCTACCCTGCGGTGCCGGACGCATTCTCTTCAATGTAGTAGCACAATCTACGCTTATTGAAGAAACAAACAACTCTCCCGCTTCTGCTTTACGCTCATTTTTCTGTTCCCAGTTGGAAATAGCAGAGCGAAGCAACTTTTCTACTCTTGCTGCAGCTTCTTTATTTGAAAACTTCAAAACACCTAATGCCCTGAATACTTCCATCCCGCGAATCATGTCAACAACAAGACGCATCTTACGGGGTGAAGTAGGCACATTCTGCAATTTTGCAAAATACATGCTTTTCTTTGCTTCTTTTCTTGCTTCAGCTGATATTCTTTTTCTTGCACCCATTTTATTTGATCATTATTTTTTCTTATTACCAGCGTGACCACGGAATGTACGAGTTGGAGAAAACTCTCCTAACTTATGTCCAACCATGTTCTCGGTTACAAAAACAGGAATAAACTTGTTTCCATTATGAACTGCAATAGTATGGCCTACAAAATCAGGCGAAATCATTGAAGCTCTTGCCCATGTCTTAACTACAGCTTTCTTTCCCGACTCATTCATAGCCAAGACTTTCTTTTCAAGCTTTACATTAATATACGGGCCTTTTTTTAGTGAACGACTCATAGTTTACTTAATTAATCAGATTATTTTTTCCTTTTCTCAATAATATACTTTGAAGAATGTTTCTTCGGAGCTCTTGTCTTCAAGCCCTTAGCATATAAACCTTTGCGTGACCTTGGATGACCTCCTGAAGCACGTCCTTCACCACCACCCATTGGGTGATCAACAGGGTTCATTACAACCCCACGGTTACGAGGACGACGTCCAAGCCATCTGGTACGACCGGCTTTACCTGATTTTTCAAGACCATGGTCTGAATTCCCTACACTACCAATAGTAGCCTTACATGCAGCAAGAATTTTTCTTGTTTCACCAGAAGGCATCTTAATAATTACATAGTTGCCTTCTCTTGACGTCAACTGAGCGAAACCACCGGCAGAACGTACAAACTTTGCACCTTGTCCCGGACGAAGCTCAATATTATGGATAATAGTACCAACCGGTATATTTGCCATCGGCAATGTATTTCCTATTTCAGGTGCCACATCGCTACCTGATATCACTGTCTGGCCAACTTCCAATCCGTTTGGAGCAAGGATATAACTTTTTGCTCCATCGGCATAATACAACAAGGCAATACGAGATGTACGATTTGGATCGTATTCGATTGCTTTTACTGTTGCCGGAACGCCATCTTTACTTCTCTTGAAGTCGATAATTCTGTATCTTTGTTTGTGACCTCCACCGATGTAACGCATTGTCATCTTACCGGTATTGTTACGACCACCCGAACGTTTCTTACCTGTTACAAGAGACTTCTCTGGTGTACTTGCAGTGACTTTATCAAATGCACCAATAACTTTGTGTCTCTGCCCCGGTGTTGTGGGCTTCAATTTGCGTATTCCCATTTCTTTTTAGATATTACTAAAGAGATCAATAGTATCTCCTTCTTTCAATGTTACTATTGCTTTCTTAAAAGACGATTGCTTACCATTTATAATACCGGATTTTGTATAGCGGCTTTTTTGTTTGCCTTTGTAATTCATTGTATTCACATCAATGACTGTTACACTATATAAATCCTCAATCGCTTTCTTTATTTCAAGTTTGTTCGCATCAGGAGATACGCGAAAGCCGTAACGATTCGGCATATTTTCAGAAATCGCTGTTTGTTTTTCTGTCAATATAGGTTTAATAATAATTCCCATCTTTCTACTCCTTATGCATTAAAAAGTTTCTCAATAACGGCTACCGAACTTTCGGTAATCACTAAATTAGCAGCACCCAATACTTTATAAGTATTTAACTCACATGCAGGTATTACACTGGCTTTTGCCAGATTACGAGCTGACTTATAAATAGTATTATTACTCTCAGGCAGCACCAATAACAGTTTCTTATCAGCTACATTCAGGCTTTTAGTTATTGCGATAAATTCCTTTGTCTTTGGAGTTTCCATTGCAATATCTTCAACAATTACGATAGCATTTTCTTTAGCTTTATAAGCCAAAGCCGACTTACGAGCTAAACTTTTTACTTTCTTATTTAGCTTAAAACTATAATCTCTTGGTTTCGGTCCGAATACACGAGCTCCACCTACCAATACAGGTGAGTTAATATCACCACGACGGGCACCACCTCCACCTTTCTGACGGATCAGCTTACGCGTACTACCAGACATTTCGCTTCTTTCTTTAGCTTTATGAGTTCCCTGACGTTGATTAGCTAAATACTGCTTTACATCCAGATAAATAGCATGATCATTGGGTTCAATGCCGAAGATCGCATCATTGAGAGTTACCTTTCTTCCGGTATCTTCTCCTTTAATATTTAATACGCTCAGTTCCATTACTTTTCAATTATTAAGATTGAACCTTTTGCTCCGGGAACAGACCCTTTAACCAATAAAAGGTTATGTTCCGGCATTACCTTGATCACTTCCAGATTCTGGATAGTTACACGTTCGTTACCCATCTGACCAGCCATGCGTGTTCCTTTGAACACTTTCGCAGGATAAGAACAGGCGCCAATACTACCGGGAGCACGTAAACGATTGTGCTGACCGTGAGTAGTCTGACCAACTCCACCAAAACCATGACGTTTTACAACGCCCTGGAATCCTTTTCCTTTAGATGTCCCCACAACATCTACGAAAACAGCATCATTCAGATAATCCACAGTGATCACATCACCGAGATTATACTCAGCTTCAAAATTCTTGAACTCAGCCAAGTGTCTCTTGGGTGTTACACCAGCTTTCTTGAAATGCCCTGCTTCAGGGTTAGTTGTGTGTTTCTCTTTTTTATCTTCGAAACCCAACTGTACAGCTTCATAGCCGTCATTTTCAAGCGTTTTAATTTGTGTAACGACGCAAGGACCTACTTCGATAACAGTGCATGGAAGATTCTTTCCCTCGGCACTGAAAACGGATGTCATTCCGATTTTTTTTCCTAACAATCCTGGCATTTCACTTAATTTTTAATTATCACACTTTAATTTCTACTTCAACACCACTGGGTAATTCCAGTTTCATCAATGCATCAACTGTTTTTGCAGTTGAGCTGTAAATATCAATCAATCTCTTATAAGAAGAGAGTTCGAACTGCTCACGAGATTTCTTATTAACGAAAGTAGAGCGGTTCACCGTAAAGATACGTTTGTGCGTTGGCAATGGTATAGGACCGCTAACGACCGCACCTGTAGCTTTTACAGTTTTTACGATCTTCTCTGCTGATTTATCAACCAGTGAATAATCGTAAGATTTCAATTTGATTCTAATCTTTTGGCTCATTAATTAATTATTAATTGTAAATATATTAATTGTAAATATATTAATTACAAATAGGGGAAAGAGCCATTTCCTCCCCCTATTCATTTTATTTTATTAAATCTACGCGACCTTGAACTTCAGTTAATACCTGTTTCGCAATAGAACCGGAAACTTCAGTAAAATGTGAGAACTGCATTGAAGAAGTTGCACGTCCTGAAGTAATCGTACGTAAAGCTGTTACATAACCGAATGTCTCTGCCAAAGGAACTTTTGCTTTTACAATACGTGCCCCTGTACGGCTTGTTTCCATACCTTCTACCTGTCCGCGACGTTTATTTAAGTCACCAATCACATCTCCCATGCTTTCTTCCGGAGTCACGACTTCAATCTTCATAATCGGTTCCATCAATGCAGGACCTGCTTTTTCGGCAGCATTTTTAAATGCCTGGATAGCACAAATCTCAAATGATAGTTGATCCGAGTCAACTGAGTGGAAAGAACCATCGATCAATGTTACTTTCAACTGATCCAGTGGATAACCGGCAAGAATCCCATTTTTCATTGCTTTCAAGAAACCTTTCTGAACAGAAGGTATAAATTCCTTAGGAATGTTACCACCTTTTACTTCGTCAATGAATTGTAATTCACCTTCAAAACCAGCATCAGCAGGTTCAACACGTACAATGATATCAGCAAATTTACCACGACCTCCTGATTGCTTCTTATATACTTCACGAAGTTCAACCGATTTGGTAATAGCTTCTTTATAAGAAACCTGAGGACGTCCCTGGTTACATTCTACTTTAAACTCACGACGTAAACGGTCGATAATAATGTCAAGGTGAAGCTCACCCATACCACTAATTACCGTCTGACCTGTTTCTTCATTGGTCTGTACACGGAAAGTCGGATCTTCTTCTGCCAGTTTAGACAAACCAACACCCAGTTTATCCAAGTCTTTCTGAGTCTTAGGTTCCACGGCAATACCGATAACCGGTTCAGGGAATTCCATAGATTCCAATACGATCGGATGATTTTCATCACAAAGCGTATCCCCTGTACGAATATCTTTAAACCCAACACCTGCACCTATATCGCCACACCCGATTACTTCCATCGGATTCTGCTTGTTGGAGTGCATCTGGAAGAGACGTGAGATACGTTCTTTCTTATCAGAACGTGTATTATACACATACGAACCAGCACGTAATTCACCTGCATACACACGGAAGAAACATAAACGACCAACATAAGGATCCGTAGCGATCTTAAATGCCAATGCAGTTAACGGTTCATCTGATGTAGGCTTACGAACAATTACTTTATCCGGATCGTTAGGGTCAGTTCCTTCGATAGAAGGAGTATCAATCGGACTTGGCAAGTATGCACATACTGCATCTAACAAAGTCTGAACACCTTTATTTTTAAATGAAGATCCGCAAATCATTGGATTGATCTGCATAGCTAACGTACCCTTACGAATAGCAGCTTTGATCTCTTCTACTGTTATTGTTGAAGGATCGTCGAAATATTTCTCCATCAATGCATCATCGCATTCAGCCAATACTTCAAGCATTTTGTCGCGCCATTCTTCAGCTTCAGCTTTCAACTCAGCAGGGATTTCCTCTATGGAATACTCAGCACCCATAGTTTCATCATGCCATAAGATAGCTTTCATCTGAACCAGGTCAACAACACCTTTAAACGTTTCCTCTGCTCCGATAGGAATTTGAATCGGACAAGGACTTGCACCTAAAACATCTTTTACCTGACGAACCACTTCGAAGAAGTTAGCTCCTGAACGGTCCATTTTATTAACATAACCAATTCTTGGCACATTGTATTTATCAGCCTGACGCCAAACGGTTTCTGACTGAGGCTCAACACCACCTACCGCACAGAATGCAGCAACAGCACCATCCAGAATACGTAATGAACGTTCAACTTCAACAGTGAAGTCAACGTGTCCCGGAGTATCGATTAAGTTGATTTTAAATTTATCGTTATTATAATTCCAGAAAGTAGTTGTCGCAGCAGAGGTAATGGTAATACCACGTTCCTGCTCCTGCTCCATCCAGTCCATGGTCGCAGCACCATCATGCACCTCACCGATTTTGTGGGTAAGGCCGGTATAGAAAAGAATACGCTCTGATGTCGTAGTCTTTCCTGCATCAATATGCGCCATGATACCGATATTTCTCGTAAACTTTAACAGTTCGTCACCTTTTGCCATTTTCTTTTTTTAAACTCCTATTAATACCTTAATTAAAACCTGAAATGAGCGAACGCACGGTTTGCTTCTGCCATACGGTGCATATCCTCTTTTCTTTTAAATGCTCCACCCTGATTATTAAAAGCATCCACAATTTCTGCAGATAATTTATCAGACATGGTTTTGCCCCCTCTTTTACGGGCATATAATATCATATTTTTCATTGAAACGGATTCTTTACGATCCGGACGAATTTCTGTAGGCACCTGGAAAGTAGCTCCACCTACACGGCGTGATTTTACTTCTACTTGTGGCGTTATATTGTCAAGTGCAGCTTTCCAAATTTCGAGAGAAGATTTTTCTTCATTCGGTAATTTAGCTTTTACGTTTTCTAAAGCAGAGTAAAAAATATCATACGCGATACTTTTCTTACCATCATACATTAAGTGGTTAACGAACTTCGTTACCTTTACATCACCGAACACAGGATCAGGAAGAACCTGTCTTTTCTTTGGTTTTGCTTTTCTCATTTTGATTTCAAAAATTTTCGTTCTTGTTCTTGGTTGCCTTAATCTCGTCTTCAACGATTCCTCTGAATCATTTACTCAACCCAATAGCCTTTCCAAATAACTCAAACCAGCTTTTAATACTAAAAATTAATTCTCGGTTCGAAAGGGTTTTTATTTCTTAGCCGCTTTCGGACGTTTAGCTCCATATTTAGAGCGTCTTTGCGTACGACCGTTTACACCGGCAGTATCTAAAGTACCACGAACAATATGGTAACGTACACCTGGAAGGTCTTTCACACGACCACCACGTACTAACACGATTGAGTGCTCTTGCAGATTGTGTCCTTCTCCCGGAATATAAGAGTTCACCTCTTTACCATTTGTCAAACGTACTCTTGCTACTTTACGCATTGCAGAGTTAGGTTTCTTAGGAGTAGTAGTGTATACTCTCACACAAACGCCACGTCTTTGAGGACAAGCGTCTAATGCAGGAGATTTACCCTTTACTACTAAAGATTCCCTTCCTTTTCTCACTAATTGCTGAATTGTAGGCATCTTTTTTCTTTTTAAACTTTAATTCTATATTCTCGATAATATTATAAATCACATTTTTATTTCAGGCTGCAAAATTACACATTATTTCCGTATAACCAATCAGTTAGAGTAAATAACATGTATTTTTCAGCGCGAAAACGGCACAAAGGTAGCGATTTATACCTTTTCTTATATGGGTGATTCATGATTAATTGATTATTATTAAATATTATTAACTATACATTCTTGAACCATTTACCATAATTATATGATCGCTCTCTATGTTTTATTATTTAGAAGCTGATATTTTCTTTCTTCGGAAACGATATTTTGATCGCCTCACATAGGTGAGGCGAATGGATCACCCTTGTGAGTCGGTCGACTCACCCGTGTGAGGCGATCGTTTAACAATTGTGAGCCGATTAAGTTCTACTGACAAAAAAAATACTTCATACCTTTGAAAGCATGAATTATTCAGGCACAAAAGATAAAATCATCTTATAAAATAAAAACAGAATAGGAACCTATTTGAACCGCTTCTCCAGATCTTCGTCGGTTAGCATAGACAGGATCAGTTTTCCATCGGGAGTATAAGTAGATGAGGATGAAGAGAAAAGAGAAGCAATCAGGTGATCCATTTCTTCTGAGGAAAGATTTTTTCCAGGTTTGATAGCAACCGCCTTTGCTAAGGATAAAGCTATTGATTCACATATCTTTTCGTGGGCTTCTCCGCCTGTTTCCATTGCTCTATTTACAGCATCTTTTACCAGTTTTGCAGGGTTTACCTTCTCCAATCCAGCCGGTACCCCATTAATAGCATACGCATTATTACCTAAATGGCTCAAGTCAAACCCTACATAATAAAGATTATCCAGGATAGATGGCAATATTGAAGCTTCAGAAGTTGTAAATTCAACTATTTCAGGGAAAAGTACTTGCTGGGAAGATCCCTTTTGGTTTTGTATACTGAATAAATATTGATCGAATAAAATACGGATATGCGCCCTATGTTGGTCAATTAATGCTAAACCCGATTTTAACGAAGTAATAATATATCGCCCTTTATACTGATAGCAAGTTGATAGCGTGGGCTGTTCAAAAAGTTCTTCCCGGCTGTCTGCTTCCACTTCTACTTGAATAGAATTTCTTTCATTCTCAAAGTCTTTATAAAGCTCTTCCCAATTAAATTCGTTCCTCTTATAAGAAGATGCCGAAACACTTTCAAAAGGATTATAATTAGGATTCACATCGATCCGGGGAGGTTGAAGTGTTCTTACTTGTTCGGCTTGAGTATAAACAGGGATATCAATTGCCCCTTGCGTGTCAAAATCTATAGAAGGTACCGCGCTTGCCTTAGCCAATCCTTCACGAACCGCAGCCACTAATATCTGCCAGATGGATTGTTCGCTTTCAAACTTTATCTCAGTCTTCGTCGGATGAATATTAACATCTATCGAAGAGGGATCAATAGTGAAATAGATAAAGTAATTAGGCATTTCACCGGTTGGTATCAACTGCTCGTACGCCTGCATAACCGCCTTATGAAAATAAGGGTGTTTCATAAACCGCCCGTTTACAAAGAAATATTGCAGACATCCCCGTTTTCTTACCGAATCAGGTGTACCGACAAATCCTGAAATTGTTACAAGCGATGTCTGAGCATCGACTGCTAAAAGATTCTTATTTACATTTTTTCCGTATACATTAATTATACGTTGCCTTAAACCGGATTCAGGAAGGTTTAATATTTCTATATCATTATGGTAAAGCGATAAAGCGATTTGAGGATTTACCAATGCAATACGTTCAAATTCGTTGATTATGTTACGAAACTCAGTTTCATTGGATTTTAAAAACTTCCGGCGCGCTGGTACATTAAAGAAAAGATTCTTCACCGAGAATATACTTCCCTCACCGCAGGTATCCGTATCTATTTCTTCAAAGGCAGAACCGGCAATAGATAGTCTTAAACCCAACTCCGCTCCTCGAAGCCGTGTACGTAATTCTACATGGGCTACCGCAGCGATAGAAGCCAGCGCCTCACCACGGAAACCCATAGTATGAAGAGCAAACAAATCATTTGCCGTAGAAATCTTGGAAGTAGCATGTCGTTCGAAAGCCATACGGGCATCAGTTTCAGACATACCTTTTCCATCATCGATCACCTGGATCAATGTTTTTCCGGCATCTTTGATATTTATCCGTATTGTAGTCGCTCCGGCATCAACAGCGTTTTCGACTAATTCTTTTACTACAGAAGAAGGGCGTTGAATTACTTCCCCAGCTGCAATTTGGTTTGCAATACTATCGGGAAGTAAATGAATTATATCACTCATTTATTTAAAGAACAAAACGTAAAATAAAACAATCAGCACAACCAATATCACAGCCAAACGTATATTCTTGTATTTACGATTGCGGATATCGTCACCTTTCATTTGGCTTTTCTTCAGATGTGAAGTTCCTTCAACGAACTTACCCTTGATATCAGGTTTATAGTTTTCATCAATCTCTTCTATTCCTAATTCACGCTTTACTCTTTGCGTACGTTTTTCCAAATCTTCTTTACGAGGATCCCAATAAATAGGTTTATGTTCAAACTGACGGGGCCTCCGGACTTTATAAAATGAAAAAAGAGCCATAAGTATTATTTTTATTTGAAATCAACTACTAATGTACGAATTTATTACTTCTTTTCGGCACATCTTCGGTTTTTCTTTTTACTACCTGATAGATATCGTCTTTGTCCTTTGGTCGCAGGTAGTCGAACCAATGGAAATCTTTAAGCGTTTTCTGATCCGGACTTATATCCGGGATAGGAGTCAGCTTACCTTGAGATTCAGGCCAGAGTTTTAGCTTTTCAAGTTTATTTTCAGCTACCCATATAGACAGGTAAGCACTTTGAGTATCATTCAACCCGATCATCGCGCCGTCGTCTTCTATCGGATAAAATATTGATTCGGCATTTCCACTCACATCTATCTGCCGAACGGCTTTCCCTTTAAAGTAGGCTTTTAGATCATTCCCTTTCAGCTGATTATAATAGGAAGTATCGACAAGCTGTACAGCAAATGCAAATTGTCGGACATGTGCGTAATCGATCGTACTATCTTGTAGGAAGATTACAATGGTATCACCGTACAATTGATATTCTTCATTCCAAAGAATAGGTTCCGTATACATATATAATACGGAATCACGTGTATTGAATTGCATGGAATCGCATACTCCTTGTAAATCCACTCTGTAGAAACGTACGCCATAATAAGCTGTAACTTCGCGGTAGGCGGAGTCAAGTGTTGTCATTAATAAAGTATCAGCGTGCAAATACAATGTATCTCCCTGTGAATATTCCATAAACAGTGCACTGTCTGTTACGAACGCATATTCTGTTCTCTCATTATAATATCCATATTCTCCTTCCAGGATAATCATCTGAGCTGTATCTTGTAAGATCATATTTCCGAACACTTCTGAAAAACCGGATTCCTTATCATATACGATTGAGTCACCAATTAAAATCCGATTACCCGTTACGACCTGAGAACGATCCAAAAGCAAAGATGTATTTGTCTCTGTATTATACCAACCGCGGGAAGAATAAACTGTTCCACTATCCGATACTATTATAGAAGGTCCTAAAATAGTTGCGATTTTACTTTCGGTATTATAGTGTAATGTATCCGAATACAAAATAAACTGAGGGTTATCCAGCCTTACGCTATCATTGAATATTGCTGTTTTAGTATCAGGGGAATATTGACCATAATAAGAAGATAATTCATTTTCTTCATCAACTAACAGCCCCCCTTCAAAGTAATATCCGATATTCTTTGCACGGTCATAATTCAGGCTATCTGTAAATAAAGTCATTTGATCATTCTCCATTCGCACATTCTCACGCAAGCGGGCCAATTGCGTATTTCCGTCATAATATAACCAATTACCATAGATAAACAAGGTATCCCCCTGCTCCATCCTTACATTACTAAATGCTTCTAATGAGTTACTTGTATCATAGAAATAAGCACTGTCACAGTACATATAAGAACTATCATGACGAAAACGAACATCGCCAATAAGTACACGGTAGTCCGGATTTACATCCTGATCAAAAGAAACAACGTCGGCATGTTCAAGATATACTTTGGTTTGTTTTGTGGCAATAGTATCCTGGGTTTGCGCAAAAGCACAAAAGAAAAGCAACTGAAATGCTAAAACAAGATATAATTTAGTTGTTCCTATCATTCTTTAATCCAGCCGGGGTACTGGAAGTCACAATTACGCCAACCGTCACTAATTCGAACATAAGTAGTTTTCTGTTTCTTTTTTATCCAGTCCAGGAGAAGCTCTTCTCTTTTTTTAGTTTCTACTATAGTTTTTAAAGCCTGATAGTCATCTGCCAAATTGGCTTTATGAGCCTCTGTACGAGCCTTTAGCTTAACAAGAGC
This sequence comes from Tannerellaceae bacterium, assembly GCA_032054765.1. GTDB lineage: Bacteria > Bacteroidota > Bacteroidia > Bacteroidales > Tannerellaceae > DFXE01. The sequence goes on along the minus strand of DAMBSC010000007.1, from coordinate 226,501 downwards.
AACAACCTCTTTTTGCTTATCCGTAATCATAGTGAATGGCTTAGAGATTTCTCCTACCTGCATATTGTATACTATTTTTCCTATTTCCTGAGGGAGTTCCTGCATCTCGTATTTTGGTGTACCGTAATGGTTACTTTCATATCTTTTGTTAACCATCAAGCCCTTATTATTACGCGTATCTTTATCATACGAAACAAAAGTTGCAGCTTCTTCAAAAGTAAATTTATTTGCTTGCAAATCATTATATAGTGAATCCAACCGAGTAGTAGCTTCTGCAATCTCCTTTTCAGAAACTTTTGGTCGCAATAAAATATGACGACTGTTAATACGATCACCACGTTTCTCTATTAGTTGTATAATATGAAAACCATATTCTGTTTCCACTATATTAGAAACACGCTTAGGGTCACTCAGATTAAACGCCACGTTTGCAAATTCAGGAAGTAAGTCCATCTTTCCCATAAAACCTAATTCACCTCCTTTTTTAGCAGACTCGATATCTTCCGAATATAAACGAGCCAAAGTAGAAAACTCCATTTTGCCACTTGTGATCTGCTCAGTAAAATCACGTAGGCGAGCCTTTATAGCATCTGTTTCATCAAACGGAATCTTAGGTTCAAGTGTAACAATTTGTACTTCGACAGTGGTTGGAATGTTTGGTAAACTATCTTTAGGTATTTGATTATAAAACTTTCTGACATCAGAAGGTGTCAACTTGATTTCACCAATCAACTCACGTTGCATTTGTTGAACAATTTGTTGTTCACGAATCATCTCTTTTCGCTCTTCTTTAATCTGGGAAAATTTCTTTCCAAAATATTCTTCCAGCTTTTCTCTGGAACCTATGGAATTAACCATATTGTTCATCATATAATCAACTTGCTGAAGAACTTGCGTTTCGTTTGCTTCAATACTGTCAATCTTTGCCTGATTTAAATATAACTTCTGAATTGCCATATTTTCAGGTATTTCACAATATGGATCGCCTGTAAATTGTTGGTTCTCGTTTTGCATATACAAGCGTTGTGCCTCCACTTCAGATTTCAGAATAGCATCATCTCCTACAACCCACACGATTTCATCAATAATATTATCCTGAGCAAATGTCACTAAAGAACAACACGCTAAGATAAATAAACCCAAAATCTTTCTCATTCTGTTTACTCTTTAATTAATTGAGTATTTTCCGGCTCTGTATTAAAAATCACATCGCCATTTTTAATTGCATCATTATACAGTTCGTTTTCAAAGTTCTTCAGAAATTCCATTTTCTTCTGATTAATCAATAATTCAACGATCTGCGCTTCTGCATATTCATAAGGTGCCACACTTCCTGAAGGAAGATATTCTTTTATATTCAACAAATAACAAAAACTACTGTCAGAAACTTCTACTGTTTTGTTATTCTTTAGAAAAGAATTTGCATCTGAAATACGAACAGGTATATTTCCTGCTATTTCATCAAAATCTACCCATCGGTCGTAAAAATAGTCATAAATACTAGCATTCTGTATACTGTATTTCTCTATTTTTTCCAAAGATTCTTCCGTACTTGACTTATACCAGGTCTTGACATCGTTAAGTCCGGGTGCATTGATCGGTACTTTCAGGAATAGACCTTTTATCAAACCTTTATCTAAAAGAAACTTCTTCTGGTTTTCTTCGTAAAAGTTGAGCTTATCACTTTCTCTGATGTTAGCAGAAAGTCTTTCCTTTACCAATCTTTCCTGATACCTATATCGAAGTAAAGAAAAGCGATACTCTTCAACAAGCCTGTCTATTTCCGACTTTTCATCTCCTAAATTGCGTTGGGCTACTTCAAAAACCAGTGCATCTTTTACCCATTTCTTAATATAATTCTCTGCCATTAATAAACTATCGGTAGATGAAATACCCCGCGGAATTAAGCGTATTATCTCGGAGCGGGTAAGCGCTCTGTCCTTTACTTGTACCAATACGTCAGCATATTCTATCGTTTGTGTTTTCTTACACGAACACAGCAAAGATACAAATGCTATAAAGATGAAACAACCTCTCATCTTTATCTATTAATTATTTTTTATCTTTTTCAATACTTTCCAGTTAACGGAAACAGGATATTTTTTATTTAAATCCTTAATCCAAGCTTGTTCTAAAGCTTCTTGTTCTTCTATCGATTTATTCCAGATTTTATCATTACTTATTTCAAAAAGCAACATACCATCTCTATATTCCTGTACCAGATAAGGTATTTCAGGATACTTTTTTTCTAAGTTTTCTTTTTCTAATGTAGTCACTATGTCACGGACAAAAAGATCAAAAACTTCTTTCATAAAATCACCCGCATACGTTTTTGCAGAAAAGCCATACGAATTCATGTAGTATGCAAATTCTACCTGTGGAAAATCAACACCATTTATGCGAACTAATGTTTTCTCCATTGGTCTTGCTTTTGTAAAGAACTCATTACTTCCTGGAAAACATTCTTCACATAATTTCTCTAATTCAGCATATGCCTCAGGATAAAAAGTAAAGTTATATTCTTTCTTTAATCGTTCATCGAAACCTTTATACAACTCAAAATTACGATCATTCTTAATCATAGCTGAAATAAGCCGAGCTTTCTCCCTTTCAAAAGGAGTCCTATCCCTTTTTTCTTTTAATTGAAGAACATGGTATCCATTCTCTGTAAGAAAAGGTTTTGATACATCTCCTACTTCTGTAAGAGAATAAGCAGCTTCTTCTATTGGCTTTATTAACTCGCCAGGCATAAAAAACGGTAAAAGACCATTTCCCATACCATTCAATGAAAAAGTTTCTATTAAAGATAAAAGATCCGCTCCTTCAGAAGCTTTCTTGTAAACTTGTTCTGCCAGTTTTTCGGCATCGTCTTTTGTTCTCGTAACAGAATCGTTTTCAAATTGGATTAATATATGAGCGATCCTTACTAATCCTGGAAATGGCTTTCTATTTTCAAGTTTTACTATCACAAAGCCTTCTGGAGTTCGTAATGGCAAAGAAATCTCCCCTACCTTCATTGCGTAAGCAGTTTCTTCCAGAACTTTCGAACGCTCCATCGGTAAAAAGCACGGTATAGTTTCGAACGTTGCATGAATACAATCATCATCGTGGTCATGTTCACAAGCTTCTCCCTCTGCATGATGGTGATGGTGATGATTATGGGAATGATGAAGATATGCATGATGTAGTTCTGCTCCAACTGTTCCAAAGTCTTCCCCTTTCATAATACGATTATAAACCTGCATAGCTTGTTCATAAACAGGAAGTGTATCACTTGGAAGGCTTTTTTCTGGTAATGGAAACACGATCTGGCTTAAAACCAGATATTCATTTCCTCTATCATAGATGACTTTTGCTGCAGCTTCTTCAGCTTTTTTATCTGCCATGTAGCCCTCTTTCAATTGAGATTTGTATCCTTCCAATTCTCTTAAAAAATTATTCTTCTTATCCAATCCTAAAGCTTCAGCTTCAGCTACTTTCAATTTGAAATTCTTGAATAGTTCAACATATTCTTTCACTGATTTCTCATCAGAAAAGTTTACACCATTATTTTTCCGGGCTATATATTCAAATTCTGCTATCGGAATATCTTTGCCGGCAATGGTCATTACTACTGAATCTTTGGGAGTCTGAGCTTTCCCATAAAAACAAACAAAAATAAATGATAATAACAGTATTTTCTTCATCTTTAATTGTTTTTCCATACTATATAACATTATTACACATTATATATTAACGAAAGGATCATCTAAAAAGTATATTTATGTATTGTTGTTTGTCTTTTTTAACAACTTTCAGCATATATCAATTAGCCATTTCCGACAAGAATTTGATACGAACTAAACGGATTTCTTCTTCGGTATAGTCACTTCCTAATTCTTCAATAGCATCTTCCAAATCATCTGTTTCAGAATCTTTAAAGTACTCATATATATCTGTAATATGATCTTCGTCCATTACATCATTCAGAAAGTAATCAATATTTATACGGGTCCCCGAATAAACTATCGCTTCAATCTCATCCAATAATTCTGTAAATTCAAGTCCTTTGGTAAGTGCAATATCATCCAATGCAACCTTTCTGTCAATACTCTGCACTATCCATACTTTAAGTTTTGATTTATTAGCTACAGTACGAACACGAAGATCTTCAGGACGTTCTATCTCGTTCTCTTCAACATGCTTTCGTATAAGAGTAACAAACTCTTGTCCATATCGTTTTGCCTTTCCGGCACCGACGCCAGGAATATTCTGTAATTCATCCAACGTTACAGGATATGTAGTAGCCATAGCTTCAAGAGAAGGATCTTGAAAGATTACAAAAGGAGGGACTTCCAGTTTTTTTGATAACTTCTTTCTGAGATCTTTCATCATAGAATACAAAATGGGATCAACAGCACAAGTAGCCCCTCCACGAACCGGAACATCTTCTTCCTCTTCGTCGAATTCATTATCTTTTATAACCTTAAAAGATTCCGGTTTATCAAGAAAGGCCCTACCCTTATCTGTCATTTTGAGCAATCCGTAATTTTCTATATCTTTAGTTAGGTATCCCGCTATAAGCGCTTGCCGTATAACTGCATTCCATGTTTTTTCATCATCATCCTGTCCTGATCCGAAAACTTCCAGTTCATTATGTTTGTAAGATTGTATTTCAGAAGTTTCATTTCCTATTAAGATATTGATGATATATTCAGTTTTAAATTTTTCTTTTAAAGTGCTTACAACTTCAAGCACTGCTGACAATAAATCTTTTGCTTCCACTTGTTTTTTAGGATTCAAACAGTTATCACAATTACCACAATTCTCTTCCGTATATTCTTCGCCAAAATAATGCAACAAAACTTTTCTACGACATACAGCAGTCTCAGCGTAAGCTGCTGTTTCTAGTAAAAGTTGTTTCCCTATTTCTTGTTCAGCTACGGGTTTTCCCTGCATAAACTTTTCCAATTTTTGCAGGTCTTTATAAGCATAAAAGGCAATACATTGGCCTTCTCCTCCATCTCGTCCAGCCCGTCCGGTTTCCTGATAATACCCCTCCAGACTTTTAGGTATATCATAATGGATTACATAACGTACATCCGGCTTATCGATACCCATCCCGAACGCAATTGTTGCCACAATTACATCTGCTTCTTCCATAAGAAAGGCATCCTGGTTTATTGTTCGTTGTTGGGAATCCATACCGGCATGATATGATAAAGCCTTTATTCCGTTTGCTTTAAGAATATCTGCAAACTCTTCTACTTTCTTCCTGCTCAGACAATACACAATACCGGATTTACCTTCTTTAGCCTTAATATACTTAATGATTTCACGGTCTACATCATTACCTTTCTGACGAATTTCATAATATAAATTTGTTCGATTGAAAGATGATTTATAAACCGTTGCATCAATCATTCCTAGATTCTTCTGAATATCGTGCTGAACCTTAGGTGTAGCAGTTGCAGTCAATGCAATTAATGGACGTTTACCGATCTCATTTATTATCGGACGAATACGACGGTATTCCGGCCTGAAGTCATGTCCCCATTCTGAAATACAATGTGCTTCATCTACCGCATAGAATGATATATTTATCTGACGTAGAAAATCAACATTATCTTCTTTTGTTAAGGACTCAGGAGCTACATATAATAATTTGGTCTGTCCTCTTAAGAGATCTTCTTTTACTTGGTCAATAGCTGTTTTATTTAAAGAAGAATTCAAAAAATGGGCTACGCCATCTTCTTCACTGAAATTTCTCATAGCATCGACCTGGTTCTTCATTAACGCGATCAGTGGTGATATCACGATCGCAGTACCTTCCATAAGTAGAGATGGCAACTGATAACAGAGTGATTTTCCGCCACCAGTCGGCATTAAAACAAAGGTATCATTTCCTGTTAACACATTTTCGATAATAGGTTTTTGATTACCTTTAAATGTATCAAATCCAAAATGTGTTTTCAGTTTTTCAGTTAGATTATCCTTTTTCGCCATATTAAAACTTTTAAACAGCTTTATTCATTATGCGATCTGTAAACGATTCGTATCTGATTTATCAAATTTTTCTTGTGCATAAGCTAATGTTACATGAAGCATCTTTTTATTCTGCGACGGCATACTATACATCGCGTCCATTATAATCGCTTCGACGATTGAACGTAAACCACGGGCTCCTAACTTAAATTCTAAGGCTTTGTCTACAATATACTCATATACATCTTCATCAAAAGACAATTTAATGCCATCCATTTCAAACAGCTTCATATATTGTTTGATAATAGAATTCTTCGGTTCAGTCAGGATATTACGGAGTGTCTTCCTATCTAATGGATTTAAATAGGTAAGAATAGGCAAACGGCCAATTATCTCAGGAATCAACCCAAACGATTTCAGATCTGTTGGCGTTATGTATTTCAACATATTATTACGATCCAGTGTATTCGCACTGTTTCTTGAAGCGTAACCCACTACATGAGTGTTTAAACGTTGAGCGATCTTTTTCTCTATACCGTCGAAAGCACCACCACAAATAAATAGAATATTTTTAGTATTTACAGCTATCATTTTCTGTTCGGGATGCTTCCGTCCGCCTTGTGGAGGTACATTAACTATAGAACCTTCCAATAACTTTAGTAATCCTTGCTGAACACCTTCTCCGCTAACATCCCGTGTAATGGAGGGGTTGTCACTTTTACGGGCAATCTTATCTATTTCATCTATGAATACTATTCCCCGTTCCGCAGCTTGTACATCATAATCTGCAGCCTGTAATAGACGGGTAAGAATACTTTCAATATCTTCTCCAACGTATCCTGCTTCCGTGAGGACTGTAGCATCTACAATGGTAAAGGGGACATGTAATAGTTTAGCAATAGTACGCGCCAATAAGGTTTTACCTGTCCCTGTTGCGCCTACCATAATTATATTTGATTTCTCTATCTCGACATCATCTGATGTTACCCGTTGAAGTAATCGTTTGTAATGATTATAAACAGCTACGGAAAGATAACGTTTCGCATCATCTTGCCCTATAACATATTGATCTAGAAAAGTCTTTATATCTTCCGGTTTCGGAAGATCTTTCTTATTCAATCCGAAAGAGCTTCTGCTTGCAGGGGTCTGCTCTTTTACAATTTCGTATGCCTGTTGCGCACAATCATCACATATTGCGCCGGATATACCGTTTATAAGCATGTTTACATCGTGGCTACTTCTTCCACAGAAAGTACAACTATCTCCTGTTTTGGCCATGTTTATATATAATCTTTTAACTGATTATTTACGGGTTAAAATGTCATCTATCATTCCATACTCTTTTGCTTCAGCCGCATTCATCCAATAATCACGGTCTCCGTCTCTTTCAACTTTTTCATAAGGTTGGCCGGAATGATCAGAAATGATTGTATAAAGTTCTTTCTTAACCTTTAGAATTTCACGGGCCATAATTTCAATATCGGATGCTTGTCCCTGTGTTCCTCCTAATGGTTGATGAATCATTACCCTTGAATGCTGTAGTGCAAAGCGTTTTCCTTTAGTTCCGGCAACCAATAACACTGATGCCATTGACGCTGCCATACCTGTACATATAGTAGAAACATCACTACTAATAAACTGCATAGTATCATATACACCGTATCCGGCATAAACAGAACCTCCTGGAGAATTGATATAGATTGAAATATCTTTTCCAGGATCACTTGAGTCGAGATATAATAATTGAGCCTGAATTACATTGGCCGTATAATCATCAATTTGAGTTCCCAAAAAGATAATGCGATCCATCATCAAACGGGAGAACACATCCATTTGTGCTACATTCAACTGACGTTCTTCAATAATTGTTGGTGAAATATAACTGCTGGATATATTCATATAACTATCTAATGCATTCCCATTTATTCCCAAATGTTTCGTTGCGTATTTTCTAAATTCGTTCATCGTTTTTATTTCTTAATTGTTATTCACTAACCGAAAAGACATAGATAAGGGATTTTCCTCTTTTTTCTTAAACGGATAACAAAGTTATAAATAAATTTCTGAAAGAAACAACTTATTTGTTATCTGCCAATACTTTTTTTAGAGAAAAACCCCTTATTGCTATATAATAGGCATTTACGCCATAAAAAAATTATTTTTCTTCTTCAAATAGCTTATTAAATTCGTCCATTGTTACGTCTTTAACATCTAATTTAACCTTTTCTTTCAACCAGGTTATCAGTTTATCATCGACAGCACGATCTATAACATTCTGAAGTGTCTGTTTGTTTTTCAACATATCTTTAGCATAATTATCCAGCATATCATCAGGAACTGATAGCATACCATATTGAGCAAACTGCGATTTAGCAACTTTCTTGGCCAATTGTTCTATATCTTCATTTTCTATTTTGATATCATTTTTCTTAACAATACCTTCTTTTGCTAAATGATATGTCAAATCCTCAATAAATTTAGGGTAATCTGTCTCTACTGATTCTTCTGTTGCGTTTTCATTGGTCTGCAACAACCAACGTTTCAGAAAATCATCTGCAAATGTAACATCTCCTGCTTTTTTCAGAAATAATTTACGCGCATCAGTCAGGAATTTATAATCACTTTGCGGCGTGAATTGCTCATTGATTGATTCTTTAACCTTATTTCTAAATTCTTCTTCATTGGTCACGACACCATCGCCAAAGACTTTATCGAATAATTCCTGATTTAATTCACCCGGCTTATGATGAGTGATTTCTTTAATATCAAAACTGAAGTCATTGGTAATGCCGGCTACAGCTTCTTTGTCAACCTTAAGGAAAGAAGCGATCTCAGCTTCTGCTCCTTCATAGGCTTTATTGGGATTGAATATTATCGATGCATCCTTCTTGGCACCTATGAATTTTGTTTTTTCTTCGTCGTTCTTTATATACATAGGCATAAGAACTGCTTCTTCTACAACAATGCCTCCTTCTTTTGGAGTACCATTTTCCAGTTCTACAACAGTTCCTTTGATAAGATCTTTTTCTTCTTCTACGACTTCTACCTCATCATATGTTCCAAAATTCGCACGATATGAATCGATTTGTTTTTCTAACATATCATCATCAATAGCCACCTGATAATAAGTCAGCTTATCTCTTTTATTTAATTCAAAATTAATTTCCGGTGCTAAAGCTACATCAAAATAGAAAACAAAATCTTCCTGTGTATCGAAATCGATATCTTGTTGTTCCCTTTGATTTGGTAATGGTTCGCCTAATAAATTCAGATTTTGCTCGCGAATATAATTATACAGGTTTTCAGAAACGACTTTATTAACTTCTTCAGCCAATACGTGTTTCCCATACATTTTCTTAATCATCCCCATTGGAACCATTCCTTTACGGAAACCAGGGATATTTGCCTTTTGGCGAAAACTGCGTAAACTTTTCTCTACCTGATCAGCATAATCAGCTTTGACCACTTCTAATTTCAATATAGCGCTTACGCCATTTTCATTGTTTGTTATCGAAATATTCATTCCGTATGATTTATTAATTATTTAGCTTATCTTTTTTCAGCCTGCAAAATTAGAGTTATTCTTCCAATATCACAAATTGTTGAATATTAATTTTAAACCATAATAAAAGAATGTAGAATGAAAAATCATACTTGCAAAGCAAAATAAGTCAACTAACCTCTTCCTGAAGAAAAAGAAAAAAACTGTCGTCACCTTTCAACATCATCTTCAATCCTTTCCTGAAGCGATTTTCAGGGTGAAGGGTTACGTTTCACCATAATATTCTCCTTTCATCTTGACTCCATTAGGATATGCTGCAATGAAAAGTTTATCCCAAATTAGGGGAAAGCAGTTCGTGGTGTTATACTTTATTTTTGAAAATGGTGTCGTAGAAGTCATAATTTAGTCTCATGGTTTTAGTGTTTGGTTCATAATAAATTGGTACAAATTTCAGTTCTTTTTTATCAGCTCACCTTTGTGAGCGATGCGGCTCACAAAGGTGAGCCTTAGGGATCACATAGCTGAGCCGAGTGGCTCACAAGTGTGAGCCGATAAAACTACTGCTACAAAACGACAAATGTATAACGAATAAAGCGATAAACTTATTAGATCAAATCAGTAATTTCGAAGCGGAAAAGAGGAAAATATAGTGGCAAATTATATGTATTTTATTGTCGGGCGTTAAAGTCCACCAGTTACATATGTATTTGGGTTGGTGAAAGGTGAAAGCAATATAAAAAACTTAACTGAGACAGGAGGTGGAATAGTTTGCTTATAAAATGACAAATTGATATATTTGCGCTCTATGAATTTGAAAGGTATATTCGCAAACCGGTCAGCTTCTTTCCAGATATTTCTATTATTGTCTCTGGTTTTAGTTGGCACATTACTGGCAGGAATCGTCAGTTTGATCCCTGTTCAATTGGAATTTAACAATAACAGTCCGGGAGTTCTAAGGCTGTATCAGTTCATATCAGCTACATTAGCGTTTTTATTACCCTCATTGGTTGCAGCCTATTTATTCAGTTATCAGCCCTTTGAGTATTTATCTCTCAAAAAGAAGTTGACTCTTAAAACGGCGTTACTTACATTCTTCAGTATGTTTTTGTTGTCTCCGATTATAACACTCACCGGATTGCTAAACAAGGCGATGAAACTTCCGGCCTTTATGGAAAAGGTTGAAAAATGGATGCAAGATATGGAAGCTTCCGCTGAAAGAGTTACAGAAGTAATTTTATCCGGAACGGACTTTTTTTCTATACTTATGAACCTTTTTGTAGTAGCAGTTATGGCTGCTATTACTGAAGAATTCCTGTTCAGGGGAACGCTTCAACGCATCATTAGTAAATGGACGATAAAGCCTCACAAGGTGATATGGATTACAGCTATCATATTTAGTGCTGTTCACATGCAATTTTACGGCTTTATACCGCGTTTACTTTTGGGAGCCTATTTTGGCTATCTCATTTATTGGAGTAACAATATGTGGTTACCGGTATTAGCGCATTTTACGAATAATGCTGTAGCCGTAATTGGTATGTCGAGTGAGAAATTAAAAGATCAGGTCTTTATAACCGGAGATATTCCCGAATCTGAAATAGTGAGTTTCACAATTCCTGCTTTGATTTCATTCTGTCTGTTTATACTATGTGTGAAATATCTGAGGGAAAGTCTTAAGCCTGCTAAAGATTCTTTTTCCTGAGTTGGAAATCCTTACCTAAATACTTTTCACGTACAATCTCATTTGCAGCCAATTCTTCTGCTGATCCCTGAAAAAGAACTTTTCCTTCAAATAATAAGTAAGCTCTATCGGTAATACTCAATGTTTCATATACATTGTGGTCAGTAATCAATATACCGATATTCTTATGTTTCAAGCGAGCAACAATAGTCTGAATATCCTGTACAGCAATTGGGTCTACCCCTGCAAATGGTTCATCGAGCATAATAAATTTAGGGTCGATGGCCAGACAACGGGCAATCTCCGCACGACGACGTTCACCTCCGGACAACTGGTCACCCAGGTTTTTCCTTACTTTTGTCAATCCAAACTCAGATATCAGATTTTCCAGTTTTTCTTTTTGGTATTCTTCAGAAGTATTCGTCATTTCAAGAACGGCTTTAATATTGTCATCAACCGTCATCTTTCTGAAAATAGAAGCTTCCTGCGCGAGGTAACCTATCCCACTACGTGCACGTTTATATACCGGAAATTTAGTTATCTCCGTATCATTCAGAAATATTTTTCCTTGATTGGGAGTAACCAAACCTACCGTCATATAGAAAGTTGTTGTTTTACCGGCGCCATTTGGCCCTAACAACCCTACAATCTCACCCTGTTCCACATGTATTGACACATGATTTACAACAGTACGTGTTCTATATTTTTTCACCAAATCCTCCGTACGGAGCACCATTCGTTGTTCGTCTGCCATATCTAAAGATTTGATGCAAAGAAACGCAATTATCTCTTTTTGGACAAGGGAACAGCAATAAATCTATCCAATGCATATTTACCAGGTCCAGCTAAAAATAGCAGTACAAACATAATCAGATACACAAAAGCTAGTTCCTTTTGAGAAAAAGGATCGCTTCCATGAATTACAAAAAATGCCATACCCATAGTAAATATCATTGGTATTAACGCTAAACGATAAAATGCCCCCAAAATACAACCAATAGAACAAGCTACTTCTCCAAAAATAGCCAATCCTAAAGAGATATGACTACCAACACCCATAGGATCGGGAAACGACTCAGACAGATTCTCAAAATTAGTAAATTTCTGAATGCCATGAGTTAAAAGAAGCATCCCGAAAAGGATTCTCAAAGCTAAGAGAAATAAAGACACATTTGTACTTTCAGGCTGTATAGGAAAGAAAAATTTCAAAATATTATTCATACTATTTTTTTACAAATTTAATATTATTCATTCATATATAAAACAAGATTTACAGACAAAGAGTTCAGAGATGATTTTCATACAGAAAAGAATATCTTTAAATTAATAATTGATTGTTGACCGTTATTTATATCTTTGCGCCAGCATAATAAAAAACATATATTATGGGACTTTTTAATTTCAAAAAACAAAACAAACAAAAATCACCGGAGCCTAAACATAATCCGGTACAACCTACACCAGTAATTAGTCAGAAACCGTTACCTGATCAGGAAATCCAGATCGAAACAAAGGAAGAAAAACCTAAGTTTATCTCTCAACCTAGAAAGAAAAAAGATGATATCAGCAGTTTATTCAAGATTAACATTTATGATATCTTTAAATACGATCCTAAGTTGATCAGTAATATTACTATACAAGGCAAATCAGCAGAAAAATACAGTTATAAACTTCCCGATCTTGAGTTAGGAACCTTTTATAGAGTGGATATTATTAAATACAATGATGGGGCATATGAATTGATATTCGTCAGTAATATTAATGAAGTAAGAAAAGAATTAAAAGAATTCATCGATTTTTGCGTGAACAAATACGGAAAAGACTTTATGAATAAAGGAGAGATTGTAAAGGAAGACTATCGTGATCTGCCACTTGGAGTCTTTTCTCGGGTGTGGCACAATAGATTGAGATTGGAGAATTTAAATTACACAATTTCCCTTACTCTTTATAACCTAGCACATTCATGCTGATTGGACCAAATATTAAGACAAGATAAGCTTTGATGTTTTTTCAGTAAAACAACTTATTACAGAAATTAAAAAGCAATCAAACTTCCATTTCACATGTGACAGATTAACGTTTTTTGAGGATTCTTAGTCGCATTTAAAGGCCTTCTTAAAATCAATTATTTTTTTCTTTGCTGTTATATTATCAACTCTTCCATCTAATACAATAACAAGAGTTTATTAATAATTTTAGCAGGAAATAAAAAACATGAAAAACATCTTACTTATTGGCATTTTAACTTTATTTATAGCGCAACCAGTATTCTCAATATGCGTTAAACCTGAAGATTTTGAAGGAAAAAGTATTTCTGAGAAAATATCTAATGCCCTGGATTTCTTAAAAAAATGCAATGGAGGGACAATCCTATTCAAAGAGAATCCTGTTTATCTTGTGTCTGAAGCAATCCGCCTTCCATCTAATACAACAATGATTATAGATGGATGTAAAATCAAGTTGGAAGATCAAATCTTTGATAATATTATCCGATCAGATAACTTTGAAATAGATGAAGCTAATCCAAATGGGTATGTAAAAAGACTTTCAACAATAAAAAACATTAAAATAAAAGGCTTGAATGGAGCCACAGTAGAGGGAGCTGAAAATTTTTATGAAGGAGTTAATCCTAAAACCGGAGTACAAGAAAAATGGCTAGGTGACTATTGGGGATGGCGGAATTTCTCTATTTTATTTTCTTATGTCGATGGTTTCGAGATTTCAGGTCTGAAGGTAACCAAAACACACAGTTGGGCAGTTGTTATTACTAACGGATGTAAGAATGGACATATCCATTCCATTGAATTTAATACACAAGTTAAAAACGGTGACGGAATTGATATTATCCAGGGAGGTTCCAATATACTGATAGAAAACATTACAGGCGAAACCTCTGACGACACGATCGTCTTTGGTGCATTCGATGAGTCAAGATGGAGTAATGACAAGTATGTTTTTCCATTACTACCAGTAAGATATTCAGATTATTCATATGGTAGCGATTTGCATGATATTACCTGCCAAAATGTTGAAACAGGAGGAGTTCATCATGTGTTAATCATCTTACCATCAGCAACAAAAATATATAACATATATTGCTCCAATATATCTGATGGTCCTAAAGGGGGCAAAAGAAAAGTTGTACGAATATATGGGAACGGTCAATATGGAAAAGGTTTTAAACCTGGTAATATGTATAATATATTCATGAATGATATTTATTCTTATAAAACCGATATAGCTCTTGAATTACTCGCTCCAGTTTATGATTCCCATTTTAATAAAATCATCCAATTAAACAAAGGAGGATTAGACATGAAAGCTGACTCGATTTGTGTAAATACGATATTTACAAATACTCAAATTAGGAATTAACATTAAATCTAGAGAATAATAATATGAAAAAACATATATTTATCAATTAGAAAAAATCAGAATCAATAATATCTAAAATTATGTCAAACCCAAAGTTCACATTAAATAGACGCGAATTCCTTTCTCGAACTGCTATAATAGGAGTAGGTAGTACAATTGGATCTGCTCCATTTCTTACTTCCTGTGCAGAGGACAAAGGCAAAAGAACCCCTTTGCGTTCGTTAAACGAAATTTACATTCCTGAATTACCAGATAAGGCAATGGACGGGAAACCTCTAAAAGCTGCGCTGATTGGATGTGGAGCAAGAGGTACCGGTGCTGCAGTTAATTTTTTAAATGCAGGAGATAATCTCTCTATTGTAGCATGTGCAGATATGTTTCAGGATAAAATTGACTCCTGTAGAAAACTTCTTAAAGAGCAAAAAAACACAGATATTCCCGACAATATGTGTTTTACAGGTTTTGACGCATATAAAAAAGTATGTGAGCTACCGGTAGATCTAGTACTTATAGCATCGCCAAATTGCTTCCACCCTGATCAGATGAAATATGCTATTGAACAAGGAAAGCATGTGTTTGTTGAAAAACCGGCAGCTATTGACCCAACGGGATATCGTACATTTATTACAGGATTAAAACAGGCTAAAGCTAAAGGTGTAAACGTAATCACAGGTGCCCAATATCATTATGACAGGCCTTTTGTTGAATCTTATAAGCTCATTCAAGAGGGATATATTGGAAAAATCATATCCGGAAATGTCTTCTATAATACAGCTAATGAACAATACTTACGTCATAGAAAAGAATGGACAGATATGGAATACATGATCCGGGGACATTTCAACTGGAACTGGGTTAATGGAGATCAGATCAGCAACATGCTAATCCACTGGGTCGATGTATTTATGTGGTTCACACATCTTAAACCTATTAAAGTAACAGGGTTTGGTTCCCGAATAAGGCGTGTTGTCGGAACTGTATACGACAATTTTAGTATGGATTTTGAATTTGAACAGGATGTCAGACTTTGCGGTATGGTCAGAAGAATGGATGGATGTGATAATAAAGTAGGCGCTGTGATAAAAGGAGATACCGGTACGTGGTATAGCGAAGATTTCAGTATCAAAGACCTTAATGGTAATACTATATGGAAATATGATGTTGAAGCTGCCAAAGCCAAATACCAAAATCATGATATGTATACACTTGAGCATGTTGACTTAATCAACCATATCCGTAGTGGAAAAGTAATAGATATTGCGGAAGTTACGGCAAACTCGGCATTAGCATGTATAATGGCACGCGAATCGGCCTACACAGGTAAAACTTATACATGGGAACAAATGCTTGTGTCTGATCTTAATATGATGCCACCAAATCTATCTTTAGATGCCGATATGAGTAATTATAAAACAATCCCTCTTCCTGGTATTCCTATTCTCATTGACCAATCATAAAAGACTAAAACTTTTAGAATATAATTATGTCGAAAAGCAGAAATTCTTCAATAAATTTGAAATTCTGCTTTTCTTATAGAGTACAAAAATCGAACAAAGAGAGTGTTCAATCCATATAACAAATACTATTAATATGCAAACACCAATTAATGAAGAAGCTTTAGACCAATTATTATCTGAACCATCTGAACAACTAATAGAAGCTATGAAGACCTTATTCGGGGATATTACTATCTTGGGCGCAAATGGTAAAATGGGAATCAGTCTGTGTCTTTTGGCGAAAAAAGCAATTGAAAAAGCAAAAGTAAAAAAAGAGGTCTATGCTGTTTCACGTTTTTCCGATAAAGAAGGGAAAGATAAGTTAGATTCATGGGGAATTAAAACATTAACCTGTGACCTTTTGGATGAAGAACAAGTAAAGAAATTACCTATCACTGAAAATGTGATCTTTATGGCTGGCCGCAAATTCGGTACTACCGGCTCAGAAGCTTTAACCTGGGCAATGAACGCATTAGTACCCGCTAACTGTGCTAAACATTACAAAAGTAGTCGGATTGTTGTATTCTCTACGGGCTGTGTATACGCCCTTGTAAATGCAACTTCTGGGGGCTCCATCGAGACAGATCATCCGGAACCAGTAGGTGAGTATGCCCAATCGTGCTTGTGCCGAGAACGCATCTTTGAACATTTTTCTATTATAAACGAAACTCCTACCCTACTTTACCGATTGAATTATTCTACGGATCTACAGTATGGAGTCCTATACGATATTGGAATTAAAATATGGAACGAAGAGCCTATTATTAGTGGGGTCGATTATTTTAATATCATCTGGCAAGGTGATGCGAACAATGCTGCTTTACTTTCTCTTTTACACACTACCACACCCGCTAACATATTGAATATTACAGGAGAAGCTATTCTTTCAGTAAATGAAGTTGCCAGAGAAATGGGAAAAATCATGAATAAACCGGTAGAAATTAAATCGACAGGCAATGATCATTCGTATCTAAACAATGCTTCTAAATCCTTTCAGTATTTCGGAAAGCCTTCTGTTTCTGCTAAAGAATTAATACAAATGCAGGCCGAATGGATTATGAATGGAGGAAAAGGGCTTAACAAGCCTACTCATTTTGAAACAGATAATGGAAAGTTTTAATAAAATAATGATTATTTTTTCATTGTTCGACAATTATCGGTTTATTTAACTGACGATCGTTAGACAATTAACTAACAATTATCAAACAATTGATGATTATTTTGAACATCAAAAAAGTTTATCATTAAAAACAAACTAATACAATAAAATTAAAAACAAAGATGAAAATAGTTGATATTAATATTGATATTGTAAAGAACTTTCGTGAAGGCCTCGTTATTCCTGCAATGCCTTTAGCATTAACGTCAGATCGAACGTTTGATCGTAAAAGCCAGCAATTACTAACACGTTATTATCTGGAAGCAGGAGTTGGCGGTATAGCAGTAGGAGTACATTCCACACAATTTGAGATTCGTCAACATGGATTATTTGAGCCGGTTCTCTGCTGCGTATCGGAAACAATGGACCAATGGAGTGAAAAAAATGGTAAAAAGATAATCAAAGTTGCAGGAATATGTGGAAAAACTGAACAAGCTATAAAAGAAGCTGAATTCGCCATACAAGCCGGTTATCATGCTGGACTGCTAAGTTTGTCTGCTTTAAAAGATGCTACAATTCCCCAGATTATTAAACATTGTAAAACAATTGCCGAACATATCCCTATTATTGGTTTTTATCTTCAACCTGCTGTAGGAGGCATGGCATTGCCTTACGAATTCTGGAAAGAATTTGTTCAGCTCCCCAATGTATTAGGTATAAAAATTGCTCCATTTAATCGATATAAAACCTTTGATGTAGTAAGAGCTTTATGTGATGCCAATAAAGAAAATGAAATTACTCTTTATACAGGTAATGACGACAATATCGTGATGGATTTAATTACCGAATATAAAATACAATCTGCCGGACAAATAAAGAAAGTTAGGATCAAAGGAGGATTGTTAGGACATTGGTGTGTTTGGACACAAAAAGCAGTAACACTTCTAGGTGAGATAAAACAACTGATCGCCAGTGGAAAAGAGATACCAAACGAACTTCTCACACGAAGCATTGAAATTACCGATTCAAACGCCGCCTTCTTTGATGCGGCAAATGATTTTGCCGGCTGTATCCCAGGCTTACATGAAGTACTGCGTAGACAGGGTATAATGAAAGGTCTGTGGTGTTTAGATGAAAACGAAGTACTTTCTCCAGGGCAAAGTGATGAGATTACACGGGTATACAAAGCGTACCCTCATCTGAATGATGATGATTTTATCTGTAACAATATAGCTAATTGGTTGATTGATTATAATAAGTAATACTATTCATGGAAAAACTCAAACTCAAACATTTGTTTAGCGTACTGGGGCCGGGATTCGTAACGGCAGCTATGGTCTTAGGCCCCGGTACCATAACCGTGTGCAGCAGGGCCGGAGCAGTCTATGAATACTCACTGTTGTGGATAGTATTGATATCCGCCATTTTTATGATTTCCTGTACAAGAACATCTGCAAAGATAGGATGTATCAACAGTAAATCCTTACTCGATCTTGTAGGTGAAAGCTATGGAAAAGTATGGCCTTTACTAATGGGGTTAAGCGTTTTTATTAGTTGTGCCGGTTACCAGACAGGAAATAATATCGGTATTGGGCTTGCGATGAATGCCATGTTCGGAGGCAGTATGGCATTGTGGGCATTTGGCTTCACAGGCATTTCCCTTCTCTTTATCTGGACATCTCGGAATTTTTATGATCTGTTGGAAAAAGTTATGATGCTGATGGTACTATTGATGATCGCGGCTTTTGTCGGAAACCTGTTTTTTATTACTCCCGATGTGAAAAGTATTTTGAAAGGTTTTATACCTTCCATGCCAAAAGATATAGGATTTATGATAGCCATTGCAGCAACCAGCTTTAGTGTGGTTGGAGCTGCCGGTCAAAGTTATATGGTACAAGCTAAAAACTGGAAAACAGCTGATCTAAGAAAAGGAATGCGTGATGCTACCACAGGAGTCATTTTTTTATGTACACTCAGCGCTGTTATCATCATTTCATCAGCGGCCGTGCTTGCTCCAAAGGGGATCATCGTAACAAATGCAATCGATATGGCCATACAACTGGAACCACTATTAGGATCATTCGCCAAATGGCTTTTCCTGCTTGGTCTTTTTGCAGCATCTTTCTCTTCTTTCCTTGCAAATGCTGTACTTAGTGGTATGTTCCTTGCTGATGCGTTGGGATTAGGAAAGACCATTAACGATATATGGGTAAAGGTCTTTTCTTCTGTTTTGCTGGTTATATGTAGTTGTATCGCTGCCCTTTTCGATTCTAACCCTGTACAACTCATCATTATGGCTCAGGCGGTTACTTGCATTGGTTATCCTTTAGTAATCATTATGATATTCCTTCTTTCAAATAATAAAAAGGTAATGCGGGAATATAAGAACAATCTGATTACAAATATTATTTTAGGAATAGCGGTTCTGTGGATTCTTTTCTTATCTGGAAGACAATTATTATCTTATATTAATTAACAATCAGTCCAGTATGATTTCTAACTTAAAAAAAGAAATACTTCTGAAAATAGAAGAAAGGATGCCTTCTATTATCGATATAGTTAAAGACATCGGCGAACATCCTGAATTAGGTTATAAAGAATTTAGAACATCTGGTATTGTTAATGATTTTTTATGCCAGGTTGGCTACACAACTGAACAACTAGCCATTACCGGAATAAAAACCAAATTAAAAGATGAGAATACTTACCCAACTATAGCTATTATTGGAGAATTAGACGGGATTACATGTCCTGAAAGTTGTAAAGCCGATAAAGAAACAGGCGCGACTCACCATTGTGGACATAATCTGCAATTAGGGGTTATAATGGCAATTGCACAAGCATTCAAAACAATAGGCATTTCTGCCGAACTTACTGGTAATATTTCTTTTATAGCTAGTCCGGCAGAAGAATATATCGATCTGGAATATCGATCAGAATTAAGACGAAAAGGTGTAATTAAATATTTTGGAGGTAAACAGGAGCTGGTAAGATGTGGTGCTTTTGACGACATCAATGCTGCGATAATGATACATTCTCAAAGCAATAAAGCCTTTCCTTATGCAGGAGTAATTAAGTCAGGAAATGGTCTTATCGCTGAAAAAATACGTTATATAGGTAAAAGTTCACATGCTGCCGCTTCACCTCACTTGGGTATTAATGCATTAAGTGCGGCTGTAATGGGCATCAACGGAGTAAATGCAATTCGGGATACATTTCGCGATGATAACCACGACAGAGTACATTATATCATAACCAAAGGGGGAGACACAATAAACAGTGTACCTGCAGATGTCAGGCTGGAATGTATGGTAAGATCTAACACCATAACATCCATGAAAGAAATCCTGAAAAAAACGAACAAAGCATTTAGTGCTGGAGGCGATGCTATTGGTTGTAAAACAGAAATCCAACTTTTATCCGGTTACCTTCCCTTGGTTTGTAATGAAGAATTAAATGCACTGTTCATGCAAAGTGCAAAAACATTTATCCCAGAAAGACAAATTGAAATAGTCGAGCATTTTAATGCATCTACCGATATGGGAGATATAACACATCTTATGCCGGCAATTCATCCATTAATAGGTGGTGCAACAGGCAGTTTACACGCAGCAGATTTTGAAGTTGTTGATTATAAGGCCGCAATTGAAATTCCGGCAAAAATTATCTCATTAATGTTGATCGACCTATTATCTAATGATGCAAAAAAAATAAAATCTATCATAGACAGGCATCCTCAACAGCTCTCCCAACCAGAATATTTATCATTATTGGAGTCTTTCTTTACTTGAATAGCTATAAAAAGCCTGCGTATTTTCATTCTCTTTTTCTGATGATATAAATTTTCTATATTTGCAGCAAATACAACTCTAATAACATTTATCCGTATGAAAAAGCAATTTGTTACAATTCTGTTATGCTCAATCCCTCTGTTTGTTTTTAGTTCATGTGAAAGTTGCGTGAGAAAAACAACTAAGAAACTGACCGAAATAGGTATAAGTGCTGTTGAAGGAATCAGTGATGCTGTGAATGAGCGGGGAGAACAAGCCAGTGAAAAAGCGACTGATGCATTAGGCACAATAGCTAAAGGTGCAGGAAGAAGCCTTGAACGACAGCTAGATGAACATGCTGAACATGTAGCCTCAGTCGTTGGACGTACTTTTGTTCAATCTATAGAAGGCTTTGACAAAGGCCTTACTACCGAATATTATGATGAAATCCCTTTTTCTGAAAATCTGGTAAACGGTGTCGCACTGGATTACTTTGGAAAGATCAAATCAAAAGCGCTAATTGATGCATACTTTATTATTATGGAAACAGGTAAATATAGCTGTTCTTTTGAATTTACAGATTCAAACAACAATACCCTGATGACAAAAACAGCAGAAATAGATAAATCCTCTACTGAACGTAAATATTCAGTTGTAAGTTTTGCCTTAAACAGCCCTGAAGAAGATCTATTAGAGAAAACAAAAATTACAAAGATTACAGTAAAAAAGAATTAACAGAAAAGGCTTCCAATTGGAAGCCTTTTCTATTTATATTTCAAAACTTAGCGCAAAGGAATATATTGCACAAAAGCTTCTATTGCCTCATAAGCCGCTAAACCTAACTGGTGATATAAATCAGCAGTAGCACGATTGCGGTCTTCTGCTCGTTGCCAGAAGAGACGTTCGTCATCACCCAGGAAAGGAGCACTTTCCATTTGTGATTGATGTTTCAGAATGGCATTCCTCTTCTGACGTAACTGCTCAGGACTCATTGGTACGGCCATTTCAATATGGTCCATTTCCCATTCTGCCCAGGCTCCACGATACATCCAGATTCGACAATTCTTCATCCATGTTTCATCTTTAATATCATCTACGGCAGCTAAAATCGCATCTAGACAGACTTTATGTGTTCCATGAGGATCAGCCAGGTCTCCTGCAACAAAGATTTGGTCTGGTTTTACTTCTTCCAGAAAATCACGAATGATCTTTATATCAGCTTCACTTAAATCATTCTTTTTTACCATTCCCGTTTCATAGAAAGGTAAATCGAGGAATCGGATATGATCTTCCTTGCTTATACCGGAATATCGTGCGCCGGCACGGGCTTCTTCCCGACGGATCGTTCCCTTCATAAATAAAACATCATCTTTCTCCCTTTCACCTTCTACCTTTTCAAAACGAAGGAAATTAATGATCTCTTCCGCTTTCTTCTTTACTGTATTTTCAGTCGGAGAATACTTAGAACATACATCACGCAAGTATTCACAATAGCGAATCACCTCTTCGTCACCCACAGCAATATTACCAGATGTTTGATAGGCAACATATACATCATGGCCTTGATCACACAATCGATGGAATGTTCCACCCATGGAGATCACATCGTCATCGGGATGCGGACTGAAAATAATTACTTTCTTAGGATATGGATTAGCACGTTCAGGACGGTTTGAGTCATCGGAGTTAGGCTTTCCTCCAGGCCAACCAGTTATCGTATGCTGAATATCATTAAATATTTTTATGTTTACATTATATGCAGAACCATATAATGCAAGTAATTCGCCTAATCCGTTCTCACTATAGTCTTTGTTTGTAAGTTTCAATATAGGTTTGCGGGTTAATTGACACAACCAAACAATAGCACGACGAATAAGCTTATTATCCCATTCGCAACTTGTTACCAACCAAGGATGACTAATTCTTGTAAGTTGGGAAGCAGCTGACAGGTCGATAATGGCTCTCACATTATTTTGATTCTGTAAATAAGATGCCGGAATTATATCAGTGACTTTACCTTCAATGGTCTGTTCTAATATATGGGCTTTACCTTCTCCCCATGCCATCAAAACAATCTGTTTTGCATTGAAGATGGTAGAAATACCCATCGTTATCACACCTTCCGGAACATTATCTATTGATTTGAAGATTTTAGCAGCCTCTTTTCTGGAGTCATTGTCAAGCAGCACCAGGCGTGTGGTTGTACTTGTGGATGTTCCAGGGCCATTTAATCCAATATTCCCAGCATGCCCTATGCCAAGTAGCATATAATCTATTCCACCTAATTTCTCTATTTGTTGCTCATAACGTACACAGAAATCATATATTTCCTCCTTGGGAATAAATCCATCAGGAGAATAAATATTCTCAGGAAGAATATCCACATGATCCAGGAAAAAATCTTTCAAGTAAGATAAATTACTGAAAGCAGCAACTGTCAAGGGGTAAAACTCATATAAATTAAACACTACAACATTCTTAAAGCTTAAATTATCTTCCCGATGCATACGGATCAATTCTTTAAAAATGCTTTGAGGTGAACGCCCCCCTGGTAAAGTGATAATAAATTGTTTTCCAGCTTCCTGTTTTTTCCTGATTTGTGATGCTATTTCATTGGCAATAGCTAAAGATCCCTCATCAGCAGATTCATAAATAATTGTTGGAATCTTTTCCATACGTGTCAAAACAGACTCTTCATAAGCATTCTCCGGACGATAATACCGGGTAGGAATACGCGTAAGAGTAATCTGAGAACTTAAATTTGTTTTCATGCCTATTTATTGATTTAGTATATTAAAAATTTGAGCGAATTACAAAGATAGCTATTAATTATAAAACAGTTTGAATGAGCTATGAGTTTAATTCTTCTAATTTCATTGTAAGTTCTGTCCATTCATCCATCGTTTGAGATAATTGGTTCTTAAACTTTGAATATTTAGTATATAAAGCCGTATCAGAAGCCCCTTCGGGTGTTGACAACTGCTTTTCAAGTATACTTATAGCAGCCTCCAATTCAGTTATTTCATTCTCAGCGTCAACTATAGCTCTTTCTACTTTACGGATTGCTTTGGATTGTTCTTTCCGTGCTTCATAAGATAATTTATTTTGTGATGATTGCTCAACCAAACCAGCCTCTTGCCCTTCTTTTAGCTGAACATTCCGTTCCAGCTCTTGCAAATTATCCAATTTCTTACGTTCCAGAAAATCATAAATACCTCCTAAATGCTCTATAACTTTTTTATTACCAAATTCATATACCTTATCTACCAAACCATCCAGAAATTCACGATCATGTGAAACAACAATAACTGTTCCGTCAAACTCTTTTAAAGCTCGTTTGAGAACATCTTTCGATTGCATATCAAGATGGTTAGTAGGCTCATCAAGTATCAATAAATTTACAGGTTCAAGCAATAAACGGATCATAGCCAGGCGGCTTTGCTCTCCTCCCGATAAAACCCCGACTTTTTTATCAGAAGCTTCTCCTCCGAACATAAAAGCTCCTAATATATCACGTATTTTAGTTCGGATATCTCCCTGTGCAACATAGTCGATTGTTTCAAAAACAGTCCTAGTCTCATCTAACAATTGAGCCTGGTTTTGTGCGAAATAACCGATCTTCACATTATGTCCTAATTGCAATTTTCCTGTAAAATCGATCTCATTCATTATACACTTAACCAACGTTGATTTACCTTCGCCGTTCTTTCCGACAAAAGCGACTTTATCACCTCTATTAATAGTTAATGTTACATGTTCGAAAACTAAATGATTTCCGTACCTCTTGGCTACATCTTCAATAATAACGGGATAGGAACCTGAGCGCGGAGCCGGTGGAAATTTCAAGTTTAGAGAGGAATTGTCTACATCATCCACTTCTATTCGTTCGATCTTTTCTAACTGTTTGATACGAGACTGTACCTGTACCGCTTTGGTTGCTTTATACCGGAAACGTTCGATGAATGCTTCGGTATCAGCCAGCTTCTTCTGCTGATTCTCATATGCACGAAGTTGTTGTTCTCTTCTTTCTTTACGAAGAATAAGATAGTCCGAGTACTTTGCTTTATAATCGTATACCTTACCCAGTTCAATTTCGATGGTACGCAAAGTGGTATTGTCGATAAACGCCCGGTCATGAGATACCAATATTACCGCATTGGCACGGGTGGCTATAAAATTTTCAAGCCATTGAATAGACTCGATATCGAGGTGGTTGGTAGGCTCATCAAGTAACAATACATCCGGACGGCTTAACAGTAATTTAGCCAGTTCGATCCGCATTCGCCAACCTCCGCTGAATTCAGCTGTCGGACGATCGAAGTCTTCCCTTGAAAACCCCAGCCCCATTAGGGTACGTTCTAGTTCAGCCATATAATTAACTCCGCCTAACATTTGAAGATGTTCTGTCTGTTCTGTTAGCTTTTCAATCAGTTGGTGATAGGAATCCGAGTCATAATCAGTACGCTCTGCCAATTCAAGATTCAGTACCTCTATTTGACGCTCAATAATGTGGATGGACTCAAAAGCCTGTTCTGCTTCTTCTTTTACAGTTTTTCCATCAGAGATTTTCATCTGCTGAGGCAAATAACCGATAGTAATATCTTTCGGAATTGTAACTGCACCAGAAGAAGGAGATTGCATACCAGCAAAGATTTTAAGTAAGGTGGTTTTCCCCGCTCCATTTTTACCTACTAAAGCTATACGATCTTTCTTATTTACTACAAATGAGATATTATCAAAAAGGGTAAATCCACCGAATTCAACCGTTAATCCATCAACCGAAATCATAATCTATTCATTTACTCTTACTAAGAAAAAGAGAACAAAGATACCTGAAATAATCAGATCCGGCAATTTTAACGGTATTTCGACAGACAAACTCTTTCTTCAAAAAGCTTAAAAGACAGTAGTGATAAGTAACATTATTTCGTTTATTCAAAATTATATTTTCAGTTTAATATATACTTTTCCAAGCAAATAGGTTATTCCAATTGTCAGGAAAGCAAATAATACAGATTTTATTAAACCGATAGGACATTGTAGTAGTGAAGTCGGCAACGAAAGATCTGTTAACCAGAAAATATTATAAAGAATATAGGGTATCAGGTAACACGTAAGCGTAGCAGTACCTGCCGGACTGATAATCTTAAACCAGCCTGCTTTTCCTTTTATATCCGTCAACCAATAGACTAATACATAAAAAATAAGCGCTATACCTGTGCAGAGGAATAACCAGGTAGGTGTAGCCCATGGTTTGGATATAATCCATATAGGCCGGACAGCTATTCCGGCAATGATGTATGCAACACCAACTCCGACCAATATTAGGCATAGTTTATATACTGAAATCTTTTCTGCATATTTCTTAACCACAAGAGTGGTTATCATTCCTCCCATGGAGAAAGCAGCAAGAGCTCCATTTCCAAAAACAGTTTTCAGCGGACCTAACCACCAGTTTATACCTGTAACACATAAAAGGGTAAGGAAAATCAGTACTACTATTTGTACTACTATTCTCGCTCGAAAGAAGAAATAGGCCAAAGCGCTTACCAGATAAGCCCAACCTATTAAACCTAAAATGCCCCACCATCTGGGTCGGAATACCCCACCTTCACTATCACGATATATAAATGCCAGGCCTATTAAAATAAGAACTCCTACAACCTGTAATCCTATATAGAGGTACTTTTTCCAGTCGTCTGTTTTCGGATACACATTCCAGATAAGGAAAAAGGCCGAAACCATCAACAAAACAAAGACAGGAAGACTTATTCCCACTTCAGATGACAAACCGGCTTCTGTATTGACAATAAAGACACCCATTACCAAAAGAGCAATTGTCCGGATCACAATGTGCATAAGCACTTGCCATCTGGATTCTCCTTTCTTAAAGCGGTTTTCAATCGCAAAAGGAATAGACATTCCCAAAACAAACAGGAAGGATGGAAATACTATATCGGAAAATCCTAAAAAATCTTCACCAGGAGCGGCATGCTCTAAAATATGTGGCACGTTTGTCAACGTAAACAGATCATTCACAAATATCATACATAACATCGTTATAGCCCTGAATATGTCTATTGAGGCTATACGCGTTGGCCTGGATGTAGTAGCTGTGGTGCTGAGTTTCATATTGAAATGTTATTAGTCTAATGAATGATTTTGTAAGATAAAAAGTTTTTATCATACAACTGCTATAAATGTTACGAAAAAGCTGTCTCTGATGACATTTTTTCAAGAAAAAGCTTTTTTCGCTAACATACACTCTTAACAAACTCAATGAAATCATTGGTCATTTTCGAACATCACCCGCTCATAATTGGTTCGTTTCGAATATTTATTTGCATTTAAAGACTAAAATGGCCGTATTCATCCGGTTGATTGACCATGTTTATCCGGTTGATTGGCCGAAATCATCCAGACGATTTACCGAAGTCATTCGGGTGGATATACAAAAATACACAAAAGAAGCCCAGAAAAACAGCTCTTTTTAGCCAGAAGCCTCCAAAAAGGGTACAAATTCACATTGACAAAAAGCTATCTTTAAATAAAAAAACAAAGAATTAATAACAAAGAACTATAAAGACAGCTTTCGTTTTTCATATTTTATCCCTCAATTACCAGCAAAGCGTCAAAGCTAAAGTCTCTGAGAATTGCATATTTCTTAACAAGCCTTGACTCATATCCAAATACGCTCGTTACGAGATAGATAAATTATCATAATGTCATTTTATAAGAAAAGTAACAATTTGATATTGCTGGTACAAAGTAACATACATGATTGACAGTAGGCACAGCAAATGGATGGGACTATATATTTGAACCGGTACGTTGTACCGGTTATTAAATATCAGAACTATGCGTTTGGATAATTAAATCCACAAAATCCTTACGAAATGTGATGGAGATTCTCTATTTATATTTCGAATCAAAGGAACACCTCTTAATTGTTCTTTGCCGTGTTAATTAAAAAAGAGACAGTAAAAGATAAATGGATTTCTAATCCATTTTAAAACAATCCGATGGTTTATTATCTTGCTCTTTTACAACAGATTAAAACCATCGGATTATATTTTTGCCTGAAATAGAAATCCTATCAACTAGCTAGTTATCTTTGATGATACCATCTCTTATATTTTCATAATATTATGGTGAAACTTTAAGCTTTATTGTTTCTAAATATACATCGCCTGTCACATGCAATTTATAAATATCTATTTCACAATCATTTGTAGCCCTACTTATACTAAATGTACCTTTATCTTTATCGAAACTAAATCCAGTGATCGTAGTACCATCTTTCGGTACAATAGAATAATCATATACAAATTGACTTTCTAACAGATCAAAGTTTATCTTATTATCTTCTCCTGCGTATACAGTAAACACACTACTAGAGGCATTATTCTCATTAATTGTCTTCACTGCTACAGGAGCAATCGGAGTTGGAGAAGTTCCCCTCATAATAGCGAAAGATGTATAATTAGATTTTACTCCACTTTCATCTTCTAAATAATAAATGATTTCATCTGAATTACTAAATTTATCTCTAAAATCACTATTTACTGCATTAAGATCTCTGTATGTAGCACTTGTTGCAGTAAATGGAATTAAATAAAGAGGATAACCACTTGCTTTTGTTAATATATTATTAAAAGGGATAGGCTTTCCTAATCCAATGGGAAGTTCATTTCCTTTTGAGTCCTTAATTTTAAATTTTAAATTAGATGCATCTAAATTTGTACTCACTACTAACACTTGACTTTCTCCTTTAAGTGATATAAGTACATTATTCTTTACAACATCTGCTGTTCCTGACCAGCTCTCCATTGCATCACCCTTTGCATCCGTAAGACTAGTCACATGCCAATAGTTAACTTTTAAATCAGCAAGTCCTGTAGAGATGCTTGATAGAGATAAGTTCTCCATAGGATTTAGATAAGTCGTATATCCTATTATATCTATTATACCGGAAGATACTCCTGCTCCACTCTTATATAATTTAACTGGTGGATCTATCCAAGAGGTTCCACCGCTATCTAGCTTAACATGAAGGAGGTAATAATTTTCATTAGCTGGTTCAGTAATATAAGCACCTAAACTATCTACACCTACTGCCTTAATATTTGAATTTTTACCCTCAAACGTTTGTGTGTCATCATTCCAAGTTGGAATCCACCAACAACTGTCTGTTCCAATATAAGGAGATGGGGGGGTTTTACCATCAGTACCTGTAGCCTTGTGATTAGTTGTATCACCATCAACAATCCAATAACCATTTTTGGGATTATTCGGATTTTCAGTATCATTGGCGATCTCCCAAATACTTCCATCTGCACCTGGAGCCCCATTTGTACCATTTACGATTTCATGTCTTGATCCATCACTCATATTAACCCTGATACCAATTTTGTTTCCATTATTATCATTGATATTTTCGACACTAGTAATTTTCACCTGGCTTTCTAAAGATCCAACCTTAGATGTAAGTGTAGACACAGAGTTCTCTAAATTTGTAATTTTTTGATTAAATGCTGCATTAAGACTATCCAATCTAGCATTTAAATCATCTATATCATCATCATAATTGGTGCCGCATCCGGTAAAGGCGGCTGAAATTGCGAAAAACGAAATAACGCAAATAATTAAACTTTTTCCAA
Organism: Tannerellaceae bacterium; assembly: GCA_032054765.1. Lineage (GTDB taxonomy): Bacteria > Bacteroidota > Bacteroidia > Bacteroidales > Tannerellaceae > DFXE01. The sequence goes on along the minus strand of DAMBSC010000007.1, from coordinate 196,954 downwards.
AACTAAATTTTGTTCTCATACTTATATCCATTAAATTAATTTATTATTTGTGACAGCCTCTTTATACATTGTAGTAGTATAAATACGCGGCTAAGATAAAGTTTTTTTATAATATATTAGCGATTTTGCCCTCATTAATCATCATTTACCTCTGTTTTTGCGTTTCAAAATATGTACTAACGAAAGTTTTACATACTTTCGTACCCGTATTTTTTAACATTCTATTTTTATGAAACAAAAACATTTTTATCATGAACAAGCGTTTCGCTTTAGAAAATTTATGCGAAAACGCTATGCTGCATTTAGCAGTTTAAAAAAAGTGGTGAATATCGGAGTAGTTGCCGGATGTGTACTTACATCTATGCATGTATCCACATCAAAAGCCCAAACAGTTGCGGGTGAACAACAGCAAAAGGAATTAGAAGAAGAGCTGGAAGAGGTTATGGTTACTGCTTCTCGACTGGAAATGCCACTTAGCCAAACAGCAAAGCTGGTAACAGTTATTTCCAAAGAACAAGTATCGCAAGCGCCCGTCAGAAGTATTCAGGATCTGTTGGTTTATGTCGCCAACATCGACGTCATCCAGCGAGGAGGACACGGAGTACAAACAGACATCTCGATCCGAGGAGGATCTTACGACCAAAATGCTATTTTACTAAACGGAGTTAATCTTTCCAACCCTCACACAGGACATTACAGTTTCGACATCCCCATTAATCTTTCCGACATTGAACGTATAGAAATTATCCATGGACCGACAGCCTTGATTTATGGTGCTAGTGCTTTTTCCGGTGGTATAAACATTATCACAAAAAAGAGTCAAGATGCACGGTTATATGCTAATGTTTCTGCTGGTATGCATAGTCTTCGGGGTATTGAAGTTAGAAGTGCGCTTAATTCGGGAATTACATCTAACAGTTTGTCAGTAGGTTATAATGCTTCTGATGGTTATATGGAAAACAGCGATTATGATTTATATAACATATTATGGCAAACCCGTTTCAAGTTGCCCGAAACTTCCAAACTTGACCTGCAACTAGGTTATAACAGTAAAGCCTATGGAGCTAATACATTTTATTCTGCTAAGTATCCCAACCAGTATGATCAGACTAGCAGCTATGTAGGGTCGTTAAAAGGAGAATTCGGTTCTACCCTTAAAATTATTCCCATTATATACTGGCACAGGCATCATGACCGGTTTGAACTTAGAAAAGGAAGTGATAACGGGCGTAATTTCCATAGAAATGATACATATGGTGGAAATTTAATTTTTTCTTATCAATCAAAAGCAGGAATAACAAGTTTAGGCGGAGAATTAAGAAAAGAAGATATCATGAGTACTGTATTAGGTAAAGAGATGGTGAAACCTCATCGTAAATATACCAAATACGATGATCGTATTAATACAAGTGTCTCCCTTGAACATACTCTTATGTTGAATCGTTTTGTGATCTCGGGCGGAGTATTGATGAACCATAACACGCTATTAAAAGGAAAATACAAATTTTATCCATCGGTAAGTGCTGCTTACAGGCCTTTAGATGCCTTAAAAATATCCGCATCCTGGAGTAAATCCACACGTATGCCGACTTTTGTGGATCTATATAATACAACGGAAACACACCACGCTAATGAAAGCTTAAAGCCTGAAAGATCAGAAGCTTTAGATCTCAGTTTTAAATATAGTCATTCATTCTTTGATGCCTATTTAACAGGCTTCCTGACCTGGGGAAGAAATATGATCGATTGGGTAAAAGAAGATCCCCAAGACTCCAAATGGGCTTCGTGGAACCTTACAAAGGTAAATACGCAAGGTATTGAGTCAGGAGTACGCTTCAAACTGACCGAATTATTACCCGTATTAGGAAAACAATCAGCGATATCTTTTGACTATACCCGTATGCATCAAGATGCAGACACAAAAAATCTGATCTCCAAATATACATTAAATTACCTGAGAGATAAATTTACAGTGGGATTTAATCATGAGATATATAAAGGACTTACTGCCGGATGGTATTTTCGTTATCAGAAACGTATGGGAACGTATGAAAAATACGAAAATCTGGAAAAGGTCGATGATGTTCCCTATCCTGCTTTTTCAACATTAGATTTGAGATTGGCTTACAAATATAAAGAGATAGGCTTCAATCTTAATTTTAATAATCTATATGATACCAACTATTTTGATCTGGGAAATATACCTCAGGCAGGGTTCTGGCTAACAGGTGGGATTAACTACACCTTTAAATAAAATTAAAAGGGAAACCTTCACAGGCTTCCCTTTCCAAACTAACCCTAAATTAACAATCAGTTAATCTTCAAAAAGATAAGACGACTTTCTGAGATAGAAAGTGTGTTATTTACATTGGCAAAGATATATACAAAAGTGTGCCTATAATGAAAAAGTTAAAAAAAAGATTTTCTGATTTCGTTTCATTTCTAATCCTGTTTTATGGAAATCGAAAAAGACAGGCTTTTTAACGGCATTTGTTGCGCAAAACGAAACAAATGCCGTTAATGCTTTTCGTAGGATGAATATAGAATAACCGTCCAACATACAAAAATACGTTTCACTTCGTTAAATATAGAAGTATGGTGTTAATTATTTACCTTTGCTGAAATTTAAACAAAACATGACGGATCAACAAAAGAATAATATATTACAAACGATTGATTCTCCCGAGGATTTACGAAAGCTACCGGCAGATTTGCTGCCACAGCTTTGCGACGAATTACGCCAATATATTATAGACGTTTTATCCGAAAACCCCGGACATCTGGGTGCCAGCCTGGGAACTGTTGAACTTACCGTTGCATTGCACAAGGTCTTTAATACACCATATGATCGGATTGTCTGGGATGTTGGTCACCAGGCGTATGGACACAAAATATTAACGGGACGACGAAATAATTTCCAGACACTCCGTAAGTTTAAAGGTATAAGCGGTTTTCCAAACCCCAAAGAGAGTGAATATGACGCATTTATTGCCGGGCATGCTTCGAATTCTATCTCAGCAGCATTGGGAATGTCTGTTGCATCCGCGTTAAAAGATGAGAATCGTCATGTGGTTGCAGTTATTGGAGATGGAGCCATGACAGGAGGATTGGCTTATGAAGGGCTTAATAATGCTTCTGCCAATTTGAATAATCTGTTGATCATCCTCAATGATAATAATATGGCTATTGACGACAGTGTCGGCGCAATGAGTGATCATTTGGTTAAAATAACCACCAGTCAGACATATAACAATATACGTTATAAGATCTATCGCGGATTGAAAAAGATGAAGCTGATAACCGATAACCGCCGAGGGATCATCTTGCGCTTTAATAATAGCTTGAAAGCATTGCTCACTCGTCAGCATACACTGTTTGAAGGGTTCAGTATACGATATTTTGGCCCCATCGAAGGGCATGATGTCGACTATATCATTAAAATCCTAAACGATATAAAAGATATGCAAGGGCCTAAATTATTGCATATCAAAACTCAGAAGGGAAAAGGATTTAAACCTGCGGAAGAGTCTGCCACGGAATGGCATGCGCCTGGAAAATTCAATAAAAAAACGGGAGAACGTATTTGTTTAGACAATATGGATCAACCGCAACTTTATCAGGATGTATTTGGCCATACCTTAGTAGAACTGGCTAAGCAAGACGAACGGATTGTAGGTGTTACACCTGCTATGCCTACAGGTTGTTCAATGACCTTTATGATGAAAAAATTCCCTAAACGTGCATTCGATGTAGGCATTGCAGAAGGTCATTCTGTTACATTCTCAGCAGGATTAGCCAAAGAAGGAATGATTCCTTTTTGTAATGTATATTCATCATTCATGCAACGTGCATATGACAATATTATACATGATGCGGCTTTACAGAAACTGCATATGGTACTCTGTCTCGATAGGGCTGGTTTGGTTGGAGAAGATGGAGCAACACATCATGGCGTATTTGATTTAGCCTATTTGCGTCCTATACCCAATCTAACAATAGCATCGCCTTTGAATGAATGGGATCTTCGCAATTTAATGTATACAGGATATAAAACTGATTCTGGTCCGTTCGTCATCCGATATCCAAGAGGAAAAGGAGAAAAAACAGACTGGCGGAATGATATGGAAATACTTCCCATTGGGAAAGGAAAAAAACTCAACGAAGGAAAAGATATTGCCGTTCTTTCTATCGGCCCGATAGGTAATGAGGTCATTAAAGCTATAGAGTTGATTGGCGATACCCGATCAGTAGCTCATTATGATATGATTTACCTGAAACCGATAGACGAGGATTTACTGCATGAGGTCGGCAAGAACTTTTCCCGTATTATAACTGTAGAGAATGGCGTCGTACGAGGAGGTTTAGGCAGTGCGGTTCTTGAATTTATGTCGGACAATGGTTACACACCTTCAGTGAACCGAATTGGTGTTCCGGATGTTTTTATAGAACATGGTTCAATTCCCGAATTATATCATCTTTGCGGATTAGATGCTCAAAGTATCGCCAACGTTATTTTAAATGAATAAAAAAGTATGAGAATTGTCATCGCCGGTGCCGGCGAAGTGGGAACCCACCTGGCAAGAATGCTGTCACAGGAAAAACTCGACATTATTCTTATGGATTCTGATGAAGAACGTTTGAATATATCGTCTTCCGGTGCTGAAATCTTACCCATTGAAGGAGATCCGACATCCTTAAAGGATCTCTTAGAGGCCGGCGTTAAGAAGGCTGATCTGTTTGTGAGTGTTACGCCGCAAGAAGCAACTAATATAACCGCCTGTATTCTAGCTTCAAATCTGGGAGCTGTTAAAACATTTGCCCGTATAAACAATTACGAATATCTTCTCCCCAAGAATAAAGAGTTGTTCCAGAGGTTAGGGATTACGACAATGATATACCCCGAAATGCTTGCCGGAAAAGAAATTGTGACAGCTATTCGCCGTCCTTGGGCAAGGCAATATTGGGAATTATTTGGAGGAGCCATTATTCTTATAGGAGTAAAAATACGAAAGAACTCTCAATTGATAAATCTAAAGCTCTCTGAGTTACCGGGAGAAGACAAACTTTATCATATCGTAGCTATCAAACGTAAGAATGAAACCATTATTCCCCGTGGGGATGATTTAATCTTACCCGACGACATAGTTTTCTTTACTGCAACCCGTGAACATATTAAAGATGTACAACTACATTCAGGGAAAGAGAATCCTGAAGTAAAGAAAATCATTATCATGGGTGGGAGTCGCATTGCAATTCGCGCTTGTGAATATTTACCCAGCAACATACGTATTAAAGTTATTGAGATTAATAAGGAGAAAAGCCATCGTATCGCGGAGGTAGTTCCCGGAAATGTACTGATCATTAATGGCGACGGGCGTGATATGGATCTGCTTATTCAGGAAGGGATAAGAGATGCTCAGGCATTTGTGGCACTTACGGAAAATGAAAGTACGAATATTCTTGCCTGTCTTGCTGCTAAACGTTTTGGCGTAATAAAAACGATTGCAAAAATTGAAAACCTCGATTATATTCCTTTAGCTGAAAATATGGATATAGGCTCTGTTATTAATAAAAAACTGATTGCTGCCAGTAATATCTATCAGTTTTTACTGGATGCAGATGTCTCGAATGTGAAGAGTCTGGCGTTTGCAAATGCAGATGTAGCAGAACTCGTAGCACGACCGAATTCAAGAATCACACGAAAGCAGGTCAAAGACCTTCATCTTCCTAAAGATATGACTTTAGGTGGTCTTATTCGGGATGGAGAACCGATGATGATAAAAGGTGATACACAAATCCAGGCCTATGATAATGTAGTTGTATTCTGTCTGGATACGGCAATGCGTAAATTAGAAGACTATTTCAATTAGCATTATGATCAATATCCGCTTTGTTCTGAAGATGTTAGGTTCGATGTTCATACTGGAAACCTTTTTTATGTTGATCGCATCCGGTGTGGCATTTTTCTATGGTAAAGAAGGAATGATTCCGCTACTGATTTCCAGTGGTATTATGTTATTTTTTGGTTTATCGTTTTCCCTGATCGGTCATAAAGCAAACGTATACGCAGCAGGACGCCGGGAGGGAATGATGGTAGTCACATTAACCTGGACATTACTCTCGCTATTTGGTATGTTACCCTTTTATCTTGGTGGATATATCGATAATATCACGGATGCTTTTTTTGAGACCATGTCCGGATTTACTACAACAGGAGCCAGTATATTAAACGACATTGAATCTTTGCCGAAAGGCATTTTATTCTGGCGTAGTCTTACCCAATGGCAGGGAGGTATCGGCGTTGTTGTATTTACAGTTGCCTTTCTTCCCATCTTTGGCGTGGGAGCTGCACAAATGTTTGATGCGGAAACGACAGGTATTACTCATGAACGTTTTCGTCCCCGAATAGCTCAGGTGGCTAAACGTCTTTCCGGCGTCTATCTTTTACTGACATTTATTTTGATAGGTTTGTTATGGGCAGGGCCTATGGATCTTTTCGATGCTGTAAACCATGCTTTAACAACTGTCTCAACAGGAGGATATTCAACCAAGAATGCCAGTGTCGCTTTTTGGGATTCCGCATATGTGGAATATACGATTATGATCTTTATGTTTATAGGTTCTATCAGTATGACATTACTTTACTTCTTTGTAAATGGTAGCCCCAAGAAACTATTAAAAGACGAAGAAGTCCGCTGGTTTTTCTTTTTTGTATTGACCGTTATTGCAATTTCTACCGTTTGGTTACTGTACAACGGATATGTTACGGGATTAGAAAACGCATTCAGAAAAGCAGGATTTCAGATTATTTCTCTTATATCTTCCAGTGGATTTTATACTGCCGACTTTATTCAATGGGATGCTTTCTTTTGGATTATCGCTTTAACGATTATGTTTGTCGGAGGTTGTGCCGGTTCAACCAGTGGAGGTTTGAAGATGGGACGGTTCGTCGTCTTAAACAAAAACCTGTCGAACGCCTTCCTGAAACAAACGCATCCCAATGCGATTATACCTGTTCGTATGAACGGACATGTGATTTCTGCCGATATTGTTCATCGGATTCTTGCCTTCGCTTTCGTATATATAGCACTTATTTTAGCAAGTTGTTTGATTCTTATGCTTGACGGAGTCGGATTCGAAGCGTCCATTGGTGCTTCCATTTCGGCTATAAGTAATGTTGGTCCGGCTTTAGGAGATATTGGTGCTGCAGGAAATTATGCGAATGTCCCGATAGTATCCAAATGGTTCCTTGCTTTTTTGATGATGGTCGGACGTTTGGAGATATTTACTGTATTGACCATACTTCTACCGGGATTCTGGAAACAATGAGTGTTAATATTGATTAAATATATAGGGGTATCCGAACATTTCCTCCAAATTTTGCGTCTTAACTCATGTATGGTATTTAAAAATAATGATAATTATGAAAAGAGTATTTTATTATGTATTGTTGATTCCTGCTTTGATAGGAATGATTTCATGTACTTCGTCAAAAACTAATGTAAAAGATCTGAACGGAAAATGGAATATTGTAGAGGTAAAGGGCACTAAAGTTACAAAAGAAAAAATGCCATTTATGGAATTCAATATGGCAGAAAATAAAGTTCACGGTAATGCCGGATGTAATATGTTCAACACTTCTCTCACACCGGATAATAAAGATGTTTCAGCTTTTACGCTTAAACCTGCTGCAGCTACGATGATGGCTTGTCCGGATATGGAAGTAGAAGGTATAATCTTAACTTCTATTGAATCGGTAGCCGGAGTTAAGGCCGGAAAGAATGCTAATGAAATGATTCTGGTAGACAAAGATGGTAAAACCTTATTTGTTTTATCAAAAGTATAATAAATAAGAAATGAAACATTTTATTTATACCCTATTAACCATCAGCTTAATAGCACTTTTTATGACAAGCTGTAAATCGAATAAAGTCGTTGCTGCCTTCTCTGATTTAGATGGTAACTGGGATATTATTGAGATGAACGGTATAACTCTTGATCCTCAAGCAACGTCTCAGACTTTATCATTAGATATTGATCGGGAAACGATGTCGGGAAATGCTGGATGTAACCGGATGTCCGGAAAGATTGAATACTTTCCAGGACAAAAAGATATTATCAAATTTCCAAGAATAGTTACTACCCGTATGGCATGTCAAGATATGCAACTGGAAGATGAATTGTTGAAAACATTGGATAAGGTAGTAAGATTTGCTACTGATACTGATACAAAACCAATTAACAGAATAGCATTTTATGGTATAGATAACAACAAGTTGCTTGTTATTGAAAAGAAATGGTGATTTATTGTGTGTGTAGTTGATGAGAGGAAGGCGGTACCTGATGAAGGGCCGCCTTTGCTTTATTGGTAATCCGGGTACAATAAATATTTTCTTCGCATTTCCTTATATTTCCCTAACTCCTCTTTCCAAGAAGAACGGATCTCTTGTTCATTTTGTCCATTGATAATCTGATTACGTAATTTGTCAGTACCCGCAAGCAGATCAAACCAGTTCGGACGGGTAAAAAAGAACTTAGGATCACTACCACCTTTTTTATAGAAATCCAGAATAAATCTTAAGCTTAAACCACCTTCAAAAGCGTATTCCCGCAAATCTACGCCATAGCATTTCTTGTCTTTCTGCAACGGATTTTTATCAAAGCCCTCTAAAGACACAGGAGTAAACGTAAAGTCTCCAAACTTTTTGTCTGGATAACCGATAACCTGGAAGGGATAATAAGTCCCTCTCCCGATACTGAACCCAGTAGCTTCAAAGAAGCATAAGGAAGTATACAGTCGAATAGATTGATCATTCGGTAAGTTAGGTGATGGCTTTATGGGCAAACTATACGGCTCGCCATGCTTCCAGTTCTCCATCTTCACCACTCGCAAACGGCAGGTTTTGGTCTTACTTTTCAGCCATCCTTCCCCATTGATCATCATGGCCAGTTCACCAACGGTCAATCCGTGTAGAACAGGTATGGGATGCATTCCTACAAAAGATTCATAACCTTTCTTAAGGATAGGGCCATCTACATAATCACATGGATTAGGACGATCCAGTATTATTAACTCAATATTGTTATCCGCACACGCCTCCATCATATAATGCATGGAACTTATATACGTATAAAAACGGGCACCTACATCCTGAATATCAAAAACCACCACATCAATCCCTTTTAGTTGTTCGGCCGTAGGTTTGCGGCTCTTGCCATAAAGCGAAACAATCGGTATACCTGTTTTCTGATCTTTGCTATTCTTTATCTCTTCTCCGGCATCAGCAGTTCCCCGAAATCCATGCTCAGGAGCATAAACTCTTTTTATATCCATGCCTTCTTCTAACAGCGCATCCAGCAGATGAACCGGTCTGACGGTTAATATAGTGGTATGATTAATAAACAAACCTACCCGTTTACCTTTCAATAAACGGCTAACTTCTTCCAATCTATCTGCCCCTACCCGTAGGTAAGATGATTGTTGACCAATTCCTGTTACGGAAGAAAGTAAGAAAAGAGATATGAGTATGATAACATTTTTTTTACACAGCTTTTCCATTCGCGTTTCTATTGGTGGATAAGACAAAGTTAAAAAATAATCCATTCATGCCGATTAATTATTATAAACAGTCGTTATTTCTTCTGTTAATGAATCCTACAACATTTGCAGATAGCCTTTGAAATGAATACTTTTGTAATAACAGAATCCATTCTAACATATTAAATGCAGAATTAAAATGAAAAACACTTTCAGAAACAAGATTTTACTAATTGTCTTATGTTTTATACCTTTTTTATCCTTTGCTCAGATAACTCTTGTGAAGGATGGCAAACCGAAAGGTAGAATAATCGTTGACACTTCTAACGAGAATGATGTACAAGCGGCTAATCTATTCCAGGATTTCGTGGAAAGGATAACAAAAGCCAAGCTTCCTATACTGAATACCCAACAGAAAGCATTTCTACCCGGCGATATTATCATCGGTCAATTTCAATTGCCGGTAAGTGGTGTTGATCCAAACAAGATCACTGAAGACGGATTTCATATCCTGGCAGATAAAAATGCTGTCCATGTAATAGGTAGCCAAGTAGGAAAAGGTAGCGTATATGGTATCGTAACTTTACTGGAAGATTACTTTGGAGTTCACTATTATTCCCAGGATGCTCTCGAAATTCCTGAAACAAAGACCCTGATATTGCCTTCGGGCATCAATCGTTTGGAGAACCCGTCTTTCAGACATCGCCAGACACAAGCCTACAGTTTACGCGATTCGATCTATAAACTTTGGCACAGGTTAGAATTTCCAAATGAAGTATTTGCCTCCAATTTATGGGTACATACATTCGACCGCATTATGCCCTCTGCCGAATTTGGTGAGTCTCATCCGGAGTATTACTCGTATATTAATGGTGAACGCAGACCCGGGGCTGCCAGTCAATGGTGTCTGACCAATCCGGAAGTATTTGAAATTGTTTCACAAAGAATAGATTCCATTTTCAAGGCTAATCCGGGCATGAATATGATTTCCGTAAGTCAAAATGATGGAAACGGTACCTATTGCGCATGTCCTGAATGTCAGGCTATCGACGATAGAGAAGGAAGCCAGTCAGGAACCCTTATCTATTTTATGAATAAACTGGCCGAACGTTTTCCTGATAAAGAATTCTCTACACTGGCTTATCTCTATTCGGTTCCACCGCCAAAACACCTGAAACCGCTTCCTAATGTCAATATTATGTTATGTAATATTGATTGCTACCGCGAAGTTCCATTAACCGATAATGCTTCAGGCCAGAGTTTTATGGAGGCAATGGAAGGCTGGTCTAAGATATCGAATAACATCTTTGTATGGGATTATGGTATCAACTTTGATAACTATGTCGCACCGTTCCCCAATTTCCATATCCTGCAACCCAATATGAAATTATTCAAAAAGAATAACGTTACCATGCACTTCTCGCAGATAGCCAGTATAAAAGGTGGCGATTTCTCGGAATTGCGTTCGTATCTTGTAGCTAAACTTCTATGGAATAATGACGTTAATACGGACTCTATCATCCGGTCATTTATCAACGGATACTATGGAGAAGCCGCCGCTCCATACATCTATCAATATCTTAAATTGCGTGAAGGCGCCTTAGTGGGCAGTAACATTCCGCTTTGGATATATGATACCCCGATCACTCATAAGAATGGTATGCTGAATAAGAATATGATGAAGATGTATAAACAGCTTTTCGATCAGGCGGAAGAGGCAGCAAAAAACGATCCTATCTATCTGAACAGAGTGAGGGAAACCCGTTTACCTATCCAATATTCGGAACTGGAAATTGCCCGTACAGAACCGCAGAAAGATGCTCAATACCTGAAAGGTATGCTATCGCAGTTTAAGGAAAGAGCGGCAGAATACAATGTAGTCTCACTGAATGAGCGCAACAATACGGTCAATGAGTATGTAGACCTTTATATACAAAGAAACTTAGCTGATCTGGGAAAGAACCTGGCTTATGACGCAAAAGTAGAATATCTTATAGCTCCTGATCCTCCATATGACAAAAAAGGTGAAACAGCCATCACAGATGGCCTTTTCGGAGGTGCGACCTTCAACGACGGCTGGGTAGGCTGGGTAGGCCGGGACGGTGAGTTTATAATTGATCTGAGAGAAGCAAAAGAGATTAAAAGAGTAGAAACCGACTTCCTGCATAGTTTAGGAGCCTGGATATTACTTCCGAAAAGCATCACCTGCCATACCTCAACAGATAAGACCAATTTCACATTGTTGGGAAGCAAAGAAATAGCAGAAGACAGAAGCTCACAAGTAAAATATGTAAGTATTCCGATTGAGTCGTCGACACCGGTTAAAGCCCGTTACCTCAAAATAAAAGTAGAAACAATAGGTCTTTGTCCTTCATGGCACTATGGCGTTGGGCGCCCTGCCTGGTTCTTCCTGGATGAAGTTCTGGTATATTGATTTAATTTGAGCAGAAATCATAAAAAAACGGAGAAGAAAAGGTATAATCCTTTCTTCTCCGTTCTTTATTATGTTATTAACTTTCCCTGAAAGTTTTAACGAAGAGTTACTTTTATCATCTGAGCAACTGCCGGCACAGGATAAGTATCGTCCACCACTTTTACAACTCCATCTTCCAAAGTCGGAGTTCCACCAAACATACCTTGTCCGTTACCAGCTCCAGGATATTGGTTTACGCCTGTTCCACTGTCTAATAAAGAAACGCGGCTTGTTACGTCACCTTTGTAAGTTGAATTGATTGTTTGTGTGTTAGAATAGAACCAGTCATTAGATGAAGCAAACATAGTTGCGAAAGTTATATTATCGCCTTCATAAGCATTAAAGCTTACTTCTCTGTTTTCACCTGGAGCTATACCTTTATCGATAATATGTACTTCTCTGACATAACGTACTCTTTCCAAATAATCTTTCAATGGTTGGGTGTCACCCTTTTGTGCTAATTCTTTCAAACCTGCACCACCATCTTTTTGATTCAACGTAAATAATGGGTTAGTATCACCACTATATACCACAACGATGGTTGGAGATAAAGAAGTTGATATACCTGTCCTTTCTGCTGCCCAATCAGCTAAAGGCTTATTATTACCCGTTTCAGCTAAAGCAGTAAGTGCTGCTGTAGACTTGTCACCACCTGAGAAGAATGGTTCATCGTTTACTAAATCTCCATCCATTACATTAGATACAGCCCATACACCAGGAGAGAACGGTGTTTCATTCACCTTACCACCTGAAATATTAGCGATAGTTAAGGTAAACTGAGAAGTCGCTGCTGTATAAGCTAACGTCAAACGCATTAATTCAGATGCAGCGGGATATTCATTGTCCTGATCATCTTTACCCGAAATAGTTTCTACATCATTGGTGTCGCTTATACCTGGATGCTCAACGTTCGCACCGGGTACCTGATTCAGACGTGTACCATTATCCCAAAGTCTAACTTTAGACGACACATCTCCCGTAATAGCTCTACCATCACCATCGAATAACTCTATACCAGGATTCTCAGGAGCAAAGAATAAGTCATTGGAATAACCATACATAGTGGCAAACATTAAAGCTTGCCCTTTACCTGCATGGAAAGTAATCGTTACCGACTCTCCGGGAAGTATAACCTGATGATCCTTTCCTTCTGTCATAAACGTACCACTTTGTACGAAGTCTTTCTTTGCAGCAACATTGGCAATATTGATAACTGCATTCCCTGTTGGTTTGTCATCATCGTCATCATCACTACACGAGGTGAAAATCATTGCGGTAGATAGAAATGCCATCATTGCAATGTTCAAAAATCTAATTCTCATCTTTTTAACTTTTTTAAATTAGTAATCCAACTATTTATTAAACCTTATAATCTTAATCTTTTCAAGACATTTAGGCTTAAACAGTATGGAACAATAAAAGTTTAAAAAAAATGATAGTTTTTTTCTTATTCTAATTATAGCATCTCAAGTTGCTTTTTCCGTGTGGGAGCGGGAAAAGCGATATCAAGTTTCTGATAATCCTCGGCATCCAATACGATATTCAGGCTTTCAAAATTACTTTCTACATGTTCCACCTTTCCGGCCTTTGGGATAGCAATAACATCAGGATTACGCAGAACCCATGCCAGAGCGATCTGTGCAGGTGTCGCATTATGTTTATCTGCTATCTTCTTCAGCTCCTTATTATCGAGAATTCGTCCCTGCTCAATAGGTGAATACGCCATAACAGGTAATTTCTTTTTCTTGCACCACGGCAGTAGATCATACTCAATGCCCCGGCGAGACAAATTGTACAATACCTGATCAGTAGCACACGTATCTCCACCAGGTAGAGAAAAAAAGTCTTCCATTTCGCCAATATCCATATTACTTACTCCCCATTGCCGGATCTTTCCTTGTTGAACAAGTTCAAGCATAGCTTCTACCGTTTCTTGAAACGGATAAGAACCTTCCCAATGAAGTAAATACATGTCTAGGTAATCGGTCTGCAAACGTTTCAAACTATTTTCGCAGGAAGTTATCGTCCCTTTCCTACTGGCATGGTAAGGCAATACCTTGCTGACCAGATAAACCTGATCTCTTCTGCCGGCAATTGCTTCACCGACTAACAATTCCGCGCGACCGTCTCCGTACATTTCCGCCGTATCTATGATAGACATGCCGAGTTCTATACCGCGTCGTAATGCGTTAATTTCATCTATTTTCCGGGAAGAATTATCACCCATGTACCAGGTACCCTGCCCCAGCCTGCACAATTCAGGACCATTTATATGTTGCATATTTCTATATCATTTAATGTTTTATGGACGTTAAACACCCGCTTTCACTGAATTGTTGACTATTTCTTTCAAAAAAGATCCTTATTCCTCATCTATGCCGTATGCCATTTTATTGAAATCCCGTAGACGCATAAATTGTGCACGCCTCATGGCTTTTTTTAAACGGGCAGAGGAACGGTAGGTTATAGCCTTAATATGTACTTTTTTAGGCTTCAGTTCTTCTTTAGTATCCACGACTTCACTGGAAATGGAAGCCTTAAAGATTCCGAGATCTCCTACCCTGATACTATTTCCGGACAGCAATTCTGTTTCCATTTCTTTTACGAGCGCTTCGATCACTGCCTTTACATCGGCGCTTGTCAGAGAACATTTTTCGGAGATATTAGCGCAGAGTTCGTCGGTTTCGATGGTACTCCCTAATGCCTTTCCGGCAAAATATCCTGTCTTTTCGTTTCCCGGGATGACACTAACCATCTTACGGGGTTTGTAAATTATACTCATAGCAATTTGTATAAGGTTATTAATAAAATATACCACAATATAAGGATTTTTCCGACACAAAACCACTCTTTTACAGAAAGAATTAGTATCTATTTTTGTTTGAGGTACCTCAAAATCCGGTTTGAGGTACCTATAAATATATTTAGAGGTAGGTCAAAACAAAATTAGAGGTACCTCAAACAGATTTTATAACTACAGTTTAAATAAAAAAGATCAATATCTTCTTACATATTTAGGCTCACTATTCCACCATTCCATCTCAGTGAAATAGAAATATCAACAATATAATACTTATCAAATAAATACTATTTTTGTACAGATATGTTTGGGAATCAATAAATAGTTGTAAAGCAAATACAAACTTAGTTATATAGAATGAGTGAGGTGAAATTTATAAATATGTCGGAAGCCGATTTCCTTGATAACAATATGCTTTATAAATATATGCCGTTAGAGATGGCATTAGCTACAGTTAATGATAAATATATCTGGTTTAATAACCCTTGTTTATGGAATGATCCTTTCGAAAAAAGATTTATAAATGCAACCTATATTCTGGATAAGAAAGAAATAGATTTTCCTCTCAAGGATAGGATATTCTGTACGTGTATGACCCAAACGACAACAAGTGAAGCACATTGGAAAGCATATTCCGGCAATGACCTGGGTATTTCTTTCAAATATAAAAGAAGTAAATTGTTAGAAATCTTAAATCAACACACATCGGATTATGAAATCTATATTGGAAAGGTCGATTATTTGAGAACAAAGGATATTAAGAAAAAGATATCCGAAATTGAAGGAATAAAAGATATTGTGCCGTTATCTCTGTACAACAGGGAGCTTCAAATAAAGCTGGTTTTACTAAAACGTATCGCATTTAAATATGAAAATGAAATCCGTATCATCATAATTAAGAAGTACAAAACGGAACAAAAAGGCATTAAATTAGTATTTAAGAATAATGCGAATGAGTTGATAGACAGGATCACTCTGGATCCTTCTGTTGGAGTTCATACGGAAAAAATGCTGAAAGAATTATTTAAAGAAACATACCATATCCCGAAAGTATATAAATCTGAATTATATACTATGAAAAGTGATGTGAAGATT
Organism: Tannerellaceae bacterium; assembly: GCA_032054765.1. Taxonomy (GTDB): domain Bacteria; phylum Bacteroidota; class Bacteroidia; order Bacteroidales; family Tannerellaceae; genus DFXE01. The sequence goes on along the minus strand of DAMBSC010000007.1, from coordinate 181,048 downwards.
GAGTTATAAATGTAAAAACTAACTTACCTCATCTCAATTAAAGAACTCAATTAAAGTTCTAAATAAAACCGCCAGGCGCAGGCACATGTTTCGTCGGTTACGTCGGGAAAGCAACTGATGGTTTCGCATTCTATCCGGCTGTCAATGATTTTTGCAAAGTAGGTATGTTCAATAATTCCTACTGATTTACAGGGATGGTAAGGCATTCCTTTGCTCTTTCGCGCTGTTTGTACCCGACAATCTACCACCCTGTATATCAGGGAGTCGTTATCCTGTCTGAATTCTACCGCCGGATTTGCAAGCGCGGAGAACCGGAGTGATAAAGCTTCTTTTAAACCTTCCAGACCGGCCTGTTCCGGTAATCTCAGGAAATTCTTAATCCGTCGGGCTTCTGTTTCGGTAAAACGTCGCCAGGCGTTCTGATCGTGATGCATCGCATCATCCATGCCAAGTTCCTTTTCTATGGATTGAAACCATACACCGTCCAAAGCATATATGTTTCTTGCATATAGGGTTACCAGTTCTTTCAGCTGCTCTTTTGATAAATTGTCTAACTCCATCGTTCAATATTTACCCGCAAATATAATAGAAGAATCAGGAAGTACGATAAACCTTTTACAGGTATTACGGTCTAAAAAGCAACAAGAGGTTTAACTAACTTTTAAAACTTACAGTCATGAAAGCAAAGGTTATATTTCTATTGGTTGCCTTACTAACATTATCAACCGGAATGGAGGCACAGAATTGGAAGAAAAACAAAAACAGAAAACCGGTACAGGTAGAAAGAAGATATAGTTATAACACACGACGCGCATCAACACCCAGATACGTAAAGACAGTGACAGTATTACCTTACGGCTATAGCCAAATCAGATACAATAACGGAGTTTATTTCTACTCACAAGGTAATTATTACAGACCTTTACCTAACAGGCATTATGAAATCATTCTTCCACAAGTTGGAATGATGGTACCGGAACTACCGTATTATGAAATGGTAAGATACAACGGCAGATCATATTACGCTTATAATAACCATCTATACAGCAGAGTTAGAACACCCTACGGATTTAACTTCCGGGTAGACATCAGATTATAATACAACCCTTATACGTTACGTATAATAATAAGGAAAGGAGAAAAGATGTAGTTCTTTTCTCCTTTTCTCTTTGTAAAAAGTTAAACTTTTCAGGTTTATTTCAATCTGGAAATAACAAAATCAGCTCTTTCTTCTACATTAGTAAGAGGTAGAATGACAAGATTATATCCAGCTTCTTTATATACCGTTTCCATAACATGGAAAGTATCTATTGATTCCTGGAAATCTTGTTTCCGCTCATTGTCGGTCTCATATATCTCTTTCCAGGGAGGTAGTATAAATACGGTTTTATTGTATCGATATTCTTCTACTGCTCTTTCCAAAGGTTCATTATATTCAAGATTAATTAGCCGCTCATAAGCGAGTGTATCGGGTATTCCTCTATCAAAGAAGTATATTTCACTTGAAGAGGCTACTTCCTCATAAGTCTCAATAGAACGTGTAAGCATCAGGTCTGAATACAATTTTCTATTTGCCCAAGGTAAAGCATCTCCGCTCTGCTCCATCTGAGCTTTAATTATCTCACGTGCTACTTCAGGAACATACAGATAACTCCGACGGCTCAATTCTTCGATTAGGGATGTTTTCCCTACTCCCGGGCCGCCGGTGATTACATAGAAATTGTTTTTCTGTATCATTATCCTTTATTCTGTTTGGAGGCTGCTGACTCCGTAGAAAGTCTATTATGAGCCAGCATATATTGAGGTAAATCTACCTGATCTACCTTTGTCTTATTTCCAATCTTTACGCAATATAGGTTTTTATTTACTAATTGATTCGTTTTAAAGTTGAAAACAAGTTCCGGATTGAAATGTTGACCGTTCATCCTTACCTCGAAGTGAAGATGATCACCGAATGCCCTGCCCGTCTGACCACTTACAGCAATCTGTTGTCCGGCTTTTACTTCTTCTCCTACCTTCACCATATTCTTACTATTATGGCTATAAACTGTTTCTAATCCATTATAATGACGTACGACAATAACATTTCCGTAGGTATCACTTTTCTTAGCTATACGAACTACACCATCGAAAGTGGAATATATAGGATCTCTACTTCTTCCTGCCAGGTCAATGCCTGCATGATTTTTTCGTCGCCCGGCATAACGTGACACTATACGAGCTCCTTTCATCGGCATGGCATAATCTTCTTCCGGAATCAATGAAAGATCAATTATTTCAACATCATTGTTAGCAAACAGCTTTGGATCGCGCGTTTGAACATTATATTTATCATCAGCCGAAAATGTCAGCGTAACATCTTTAGACGGGTATTCTAACTCTTCTTCATTAGGCTCACCCAAGAAAAGATCCAGATCCAAAGAATAAGGACCTAAATCTGCCGTAGCTACTGAATCTACGATTTCTGTCTTTGTAAAAGATTTAGAGTTGGCGAAACCTGAATGATGTGTCTGACATGCGAAACTAAAAGCTGATAAACCTATTAAAACCTTACTCAATATTTTCAATGTTTTTCCCTTTTTAATGATTACAATACATAGATTAGATTTCATCTGTAAGGTTTAATACATTATATTTTCTTAGGATTAGGGAAGAATTGAAGAACTTTTACATCATAATTGAGTACCAAGGAGAATGTGATCTCGTATAATATATAGTATGTCTTAATATAAGGACATAGTGAACCTTATATCTATAATTATCTTATTAAAATACCTTATGCGGATATAATGGAATAATCTATATAAATCAAAAATACTATAAGAATGGATCGACGTAATTTTATTGGAATTTTGGGAAGTACGGTTGGAGCAACCGTATTGTCACCCCGCTTTGCTTTTGCAGGAGAACCGGCATCAACACGTAAAATACGCCTGGGAGTGGTAGGCGGAGGTTTTGGACGTGAGTTTTATTTTAATGAACATCCGAATTGTATTGTAGAGGCCGTCAGTGATTTAATCCCTGAACGCCGTCAGGCATTAATGGATACGTATCAGTGTAAAAAATCTTATGAATCATTGGAAGTGTTACTTCGTGATAAAAATATAGAAGCTGTTGCCTTGTTTACTCCGGCACCCGACCACGCCCGGCATGCCATACAGACGATGAAATCCGGTAAGCATGTTCTCAGTGCCGTACCTGCCGTAATGTCTATACAGGAAGCATATGATTTGTTCGATACAGTAAAACAGACAGGATTAACATATATGATGGCCGAAACCAGTACATATTTCCAGATAGTCATTTCGGCAAAGAAAATGTATAAAGAAGGAGAGTTCGGAAATATATTCAGTAGTGCAGCCCAGTATTACCATCCCGGACTTGACAGCCTTTATTTTACCGGCGACGGAAAACCCACCTGGCGGCATGGAATACCTCCTATGCTATATCCTACTCATGTGACATCACATATAGTTGCTGTTTCGGGAGAAAGGCTCGTTTCGGTGTGTTGCAATGGATGGGGCGATGATAATCCTATTCTTAAAAGCAATAAATATAATAATCCATTCTGGAATGAAACTGCCTTTTTCAAGACGGACAGAGGAAATACGTTCATAGGAGAAGTTTGTTGGAGCGGTGCATTGGTAGGTGTTGAACGCGGAGAATGGCACGGTGATAAAATGAGTTATTATTCCGATTATAAAGGAACAGGGGATCATAAAGTAATAGCAACCACCAATTTAGGCATCGATCATGGCGGTTTTGCTGTTGGTGAACCCAGACTGGAAGCCTATCCACGTGTAAAGTGGTGGGAAACCGAGATGCTGCCTCAACCCATGCGTCACAGAAGCGGACACGATGATTCACATTGCTTCATCACTCATGAGTTTATAGATTCTCTCCTAAACGAGCGGGAACCGGAAGTGAATATCCGTGAAGCATTGGCTTATACTGTTCCCGGTATCATAGCACATGAATCAGCCATGAAAGACGGAATTCAACTGAAGATACCTGTTATGGGATAAATACAAATAAAACGTAAGATAGTATAATCAAATCGTAATAAATAGTCAGGTTATATCTGAGTATACAGATAATTTTGTTTAAATATTTTTAGACAAAAAACTTCTGTAGAAATGAGGAAAGAAATAATACAAATTGAGAGGAAAATCGCATTCTTTGTTTGCCTTTTGTTTTTAACCGGGATACCAATAAAAGCACAAAAGCAAGATACGTATATTGAAGATTTAACGTATATTGTTTGCTCTCACTACAAAAAACGAACTGACGGCCAACCGGGTCGAGAAATTTTGCTTACATACAACGGCAGTAAAGAACTAAAGAATGCCAGATTGGAAATATTGACAGAATTCGGAAATGAAACAATACAATTGAAATCATCCCGAATAGACTCTCTATCTATTCTACTACCTCCATCTGTTGGCGTATCAAAAGAGACAGATATTCGTGTAAATCTTATTTCTGGAAAAGAAAAAGTATCGAGAGTTTTATCCATTCCGGCTATGCGTCATTGGAATGTATATATTTATCCACATTCACATGTAGATATCGGTTATACCAATACACAGGAAAACGTCGAGATAATTCATAAAAGAAACTTAGTAAATGCTATCAAACTGGCAAAAGAAACCGCACATTATCCGGAAGATGCCCGTTTTCTTTGGAATCCTGAAGTAACCTGGCCTATTGAGCGATACTTAAAATCCGCAACTCCGGCTCAAAGAGAAGAATTATTGGATGCCATTAAAAAAGGATATATCCATGTGGATGCAGGTTATGTAAGTACCAATACAAGTGCAAGCGGTGATGAGGAGTTATTTGAATTATTCCGATATAGTGAGGAATTAGAAAAACTTACCGGTAAGAAAGTCGAAACGATGGTACAGGTTGATATTCCGGGAGTTTCCTGGGGAGTCGTTCCGGTAGCAGCCCAACTTCAAATACCATATTGTCTTTCCTTGTTTAACGGTTACGATCGTACGGGTTTTTCTCATGAATTTAGTTTTAAACCATTCTGGTGGTTATCTCCTGATGGAAAATCGAAAGTGTTATTCCTGCAGCCAGGTTCATATAATCCCGGAGCTTTGATCAAAGGGAAATACTATTGGCCATTAATGGCAGGACAAACAGACCCATCCAAATTGTTACAGATAGTAAAAACAGATAATCCTAGGGAAAACTTTATAGATACTTATCTCAACGAAAAATTACCGGAACTGGAAAAAGCCGATTATTATCCTTATGACATTTTCCCAATGACCTGGTGTATGGCAGACAATACACCCATCGATGCCGATTTACCCGATGCGGTGAAAAGTTGGAATGAAGAATTCGCATATCCACATTTGATTATTTGTAGCGCAACCCAAATGATGAAAGCTTTTGATGATAAATATGGTGACGAACTTCCCGTATTAACTGGTGACTATACAGAGTATTGGACAGATGGTTTAGGTACAAATGCTAAACAAACTGGTACAAACAGAGTAGTTAAAGAACGTCTGATTCAGACTGAAACATTATGGAGTATGCTCCATCCATCCAAACCGTTTCCACGAGATGAAATGAATGAAGCCTGGCGAAATGTGATCCTGGGAACAGAACATACCTGGGCTTTTATGGAGCCGGCACGACAACCGATAAGTGATGATATACTAAAAGTAAAATTCGGTTATTTTGAGGAAGCAGAGCGTAGAAGCCATGAATTATTAGCAACGGCACTTCCTACTACACTAAAAACAGATCATTCTGTCTTTGCCGTATTTAATACACATTCATGGTCGCATGGGGGAATTGTTATCCTGCCTGTGGAACAAAGTGAGAAGTTTCATAGCGTTGTTGATATGATAACCGGTAAAGAAGTGCTTTCACAGCGTTTATCAACAGGAGAATTGGCTTTTATGGCAGAAGATATTCCCGCATTGGGGGGTAAAAAATACAGGTTACAAAAGAAAAAGAGTAAAACCTCCGGCTCTTTTATCAAAGGGAATATCCAGGATAATGGAATTATAAAAGTAACAATTGACCCGTTAACAGGAGATGTGGTAAGCTTTCTATATGACGAAAAGGAATTTGTCGATAAGGAAGGTATCAGTGCTTTAAACAGTTATCGTTACCTGAAAAATGATGATTCATCAGGAAAAGCATTAAAAGCAACGAATAACCGAATAACCATAAAAGAAGATGGCCCTCTGATAGCGACGTTATTGGTTGAATCGGATGCAGAGGGATGTTATGGATTAACCCGTGAAATAACAATCTTGGCAGGTCAATCGCACATTGAATTTACAAATACAGTAGATAAAATAGCGATAACAGATAAGGAAGGTATTCACTTCGGATTTGCTTTTGATATTCCGAACCCTACCACCAAAGTTGATATCCCGTGGGGAGTTATGGTATTGGAGAAAGACCAACTTTCAGCAGGAAACCGTAACTGGATAGCTTTCCAACGATGGTTGAATATTTCTAATGAAGACAAATCCGTAACGTGGTGCGCATTGGATGCCTGTTCATTTGAGAGTGGCGATATGACCGCTAATATCTTAGGTGGTGCATATGCCTCACCACAATGGATACGAAAATTGAATCCGAGTTCCACCATCTATTCCTGGGCATTAAATAATCATTGGCATACAAATTTCTCATTGTCCCAGAAGGGTAAGATCACATTCAGGTACCGTGTTCAACCTCGCAATAGAAAGTATGAAGCCGCAATAGCTAATAGATTTGGCATGGAACAGATTCAACCTTTGTTGGTGACGGCTGTAAATGATGATTTTGAAGTGAAATCTAACTTGTCTATTCATTCTGAACCATCTGTTGTTACTTCAATTGTTAAAACGATGGATGAAGGAAAAGTAAGTATTATAAGACTTCGTTCAGTTTCAGATACTGATCAGGATGTTCAGATAGAATGGAAATCGAAAACACCTCAATCACTTGTTGTTTGTAAGATAGGTGAAGAAAAAGAGGGATCAATCCCAATCAATGATAAAGTAAAAGTTCCGGCCCAAGGTTTTGTAACCCTAAGAGCCGAATGGTGAGGTTATAGAAAGATAATCTACACTAAATATTTATTTTTTAATATCACTCATATCACTTTTGCTGTTATGCACTGATTATCTGTACATAAAGTGTGATATCGAGAGCTCTTTTAATATCACTAGCCGTGAGAATATTTATTATCTTTTTTCAGTAGAAGACAAAAACAGTGACATTAAATAAAAACTTAATATCACCTTTTATATTCTGACTATCAACAGATTTCAACCAAAATTATATTAGTGATATTAAAAAAATAAACTTTTGGGTAGAATATATATTAGAATAAGAATTGAATTAATTCGGACACGTCCAATTTTAAATCAGACGAGAACAATAATAATTTGGAGCCGTCCGATTTTAAATCAGACACATCCTATTTGAAATCAAAGTTGTATCGTCCAAAAAGCTGACAGAGAAAAAACATTACGATAGTTTAGAAAAAGCATTGTAATGCTTTAAACAAAGGAATACAGTGGTTTTGAATAAGCATCACAATGGTTTTAGAAAGAGATCGTAATGCTTTTTTTACCACCATACTTGTTTCCCGTTTTCATACGTAAAAGAACGATTTTTTTTACCTCCCGTATGATAATGATTACGTAATTATGAAGATAAATCATAAACAAGTACATGAACTACATCTGTTTTTAATTGAGCATGACCAATCAGATAGAAACAACAGATTATAAAGGGGAGATACTTTTTCATGAATTTATCTTAAAATGAAAACACAACGGCACTGTGAATAGCGACAGGCGGTACGGTTATTGAATATTCATTTTTTGAAACCTTCTTAACCTGTAATGTTTTCTTATCAGGTTCCAATACCGCTTTTTTAAGAGGTTTATCGGTTGTCACATATAATGTCAGTGGACCGGTTGGCTGTATCGAGTCATAGAGTGACACCCTGAAATTATAATGTCCACCCGCTACATTGATTATATTCGCAATCCATTTATCGTTCTTCTCGGCCAATACAAAATGAATATCACCTTCTCCTTCCACCTTAACTAGCGGTTCCGGCAATAATTCATTAACCATGTTGTTAACCATTTTGCATATATAGGATGAACGCATATTCATATATGGCACTGAAAGGTCACAATAAATACCGGCAATCTTACCTTTCCCATAGTCTGTAATAGTTGCCATCGGATATTTTTTAGTGGCAAAATAATCCGGATCGTCAATAGTCATAAATTGCCCGATTATCTTAACCTCAGGTTCTGCTTCTATTTTCTGCCATTTCGTATGGGTAGATCCATATTGATCTTTATCCGAATAAAGGAAGACGTATCCGTCATTTTGTTGTCCAATTGGTTTTGAACTTAATTCATTCTGAAAAGCAGTAGTTGCCGAAGCACCAATTATCAATAAATTTCCACCATCCTTCACGTAATTAAGAACCAACTGTTTCATCCCCTCTCCTACATCTGCCCATTCTGGTAAGACAATCAACGGATATTTATGAATATTATCTTTTAAATGATGATCCATTAATACTTCTACGGACTGCCTTCCATCCAGTAACATACTTAATGTTTGCGACATCCTGTCGCTCTCATTATACGAATACAATCGATCCTGTGTTTTTTTCCAGGCATATGTAGAATACCAGAGAGCAACCTGTGGTATTGACTTACTCTTGAAACAGGTTTCCTGACGGGCACGACACCATGATGCCAATTTCGCCATACGGTCAAAATAGGTTTTCTTGAGTGAAGTATTCCTGTTTTGTCCATAATATACCTGGAATCCGCCACCAAGAGAGATAACCTGAGCAGCTTCCTGTTGTAACATGGTTAGTGATTTTGGATTTGTATTAAATCCCCACGCCATTAAATCCCACGGAACACCTTGTTGGGCCAGACATCGTCCATCCCATGTCGCACTGTATACAGAACCCATTCCCGCCATATCACCTGATAAATAGTCCATTCCCGAATTGAATTTTTCAGGCATAAGCGATGAATAGGCCCAGTTACTCGTTATCTGGAAATCAGGATATTCTTTATGAACTTCATCAATGTATTTATTTATATATCCCTGTAATTCTTCTCTATTGAATTCAAGAAATTCATTGAAGCCTTCTTCTCCTTTCTTGGGAAGATATGTTTTCCCTGTTTTAGCCTTATAGCGTTCTCTAGCATATGTTGAATAATCCGGCGGAGATGCCCAGCAATCTCCATCCACCCACACACCATCAAGTCCTTTTGCCGCGATTTCCTTTAGTTGGGGAATTAATAGTTCATCGACATACGGCCCCATAAAAGAAACTTTTCCTTCGGCATCAAGACTTCCATCTTCATTTACAATTGACCATTCCGGATGTAATTGGACTGCCCGTTTATCCCATATTCCGGAATAATGCGCATATAGCCCTACATTATGTCTGGCCGTTACTTTACGATAAATCTCCAATGGATCATTCTCATAACCGACTGTTCTGTTCCCTACTTTCGTCGGATAACTGGAATATCCCTGATGTCCTTTACAATCAATTTGTATATAATCCGGTTTTGTCAGAATCAAAAATGAATCAATCAATGACTCTGTAAGCATCTTTCCAATCGGATCATTCATACCCGCATGAAAATCAAAATGAAATCCCAGAAAGCTATCACACCTTCTTAGTATTTTGGAACCATCAGCAGCCTGAGGATTTGTTTGCGAGTTTTTTTCACTTGAAACTTTTGCTTCTCCTACGCTAAAAAAGAGTAGAAAAATAATTATCCACATATTTGTTTTCATATCATAATGTATTTTATCTACAGGTTTTATATATTTCTACTATGAGAGCACCCTCTGTTTCTTTCATCGGTTCATTGTCAGAGAGAGAGGTTATTCTGTTAGTATTTCTTTGATTTTCTTTTCAGATTCGTTATTGAGGAAAGGAATTGCTTTGTCTTTTTCATTTAATTGTATGTAACAATAATAAGTCATATAGTTTTCTAACCATAAGTTCAGGTTTTCAGGATAAGGTTCCCCTACCCCTAAATTTTCAGGCCACTTCTTCGATTCCTTAATGTAAGATAATGCCGTTTGAAAGTCCTTGTTTTTAATTTTATCCAATGCCAGGAATAAGCAGACATTTTTATATATATTCCTTCCGCCTTCCGACCATTCGCTTGGTAAAACAGTCAATTCATTCAAAAAATCGAAACATTTTTGATATTGAGATGTATTTAATAATAAAGAAGCATAATTCAATGATAAAGCCTGATTTTCGGGAAAGGTCTTACGGTAATCTTCCATACAATCCATTGCTTTCTCAAATTGATTATCATTTTCATAATAACGGCAGATAGCTAATCCGGTCCTCCATGATTTATCAATTGCTTCCGCTTTCATTAAATCAACCAGTTTATCTCCACTTTGTTTGTATTGCGAACGATATAAATAGAACGGGGCATAATCGGGTATATCCTTACATTCTTCTACTAATGTAAAGGCTTTTTCTGGCTGGTTATTAGCTCTATGTAATGTACTAAGGTAATATTTATTTTTCCATGAAGAGGACGTCTGAACAGCCCATTCCAAAGCCGGAATAGTTCCTGACCGATGAGGAAATATAAGGAACGGAGAGAATTCTTCTGCTTTTTTCAAATAAAGTAATGACTCTTCTTTCTTTCCTGTGGTGTTTAACAGATATGCTGCTTTATAATACGGAATCGGGCTTTCTGCCTGTAGAAATATCTCAACAGCTTCTTCCTGACAATTGATTTCCTCATACCAACTACCTATTTCCATATAGGTTTCATGAGGTAGTTCATTGGTAATACCAGAAATAAAACCTTCTTTGTCTTTACTGGATAATGTTTGTTTATATTTTTCGTACCGAGCGAAATGATTCAAAGGATATGATTCTAATATATCATTAATCAACTCTAAAGCCTTGGAGGTATCTCCCATTTTTCTAAATGCAACAGCCTTTAATAAAAGTGCATCCATATTTCGGGTATCATAGGTGAGTCCTTTCTCGGCATAGTGAAGAACCTTTCTCCAATTTGAATCTTTTGCATATTCTTTTGCCAGACCAATATATCCCGCTGTACGATGGGATGGAGAGAGGCTTGCTATAGAATAACCATCTTTTGCATCTATGTTTTTTTCTAACCGTGAGTTGATAGCTGCATAGATTAAATTCGCATCCGGATCGTAAGAATTTACAGACAAAGATTTTTGTATAAATGTTAAGGCTTCCGCATATCGTCCTTGTTTATAACGGATGGAAGCCATCATAGTAATTGCCGGTATATACAAAGAATCTTTAGACAAACAGACGTTAAAACAACTTTCTGCATTTGGTGTATTTTTTCGGTTGAATTCTTGTATTCCAAGCACATACATTCCATATACAGAATGCCAATCAAACCCCTTTAGTGGTTTTACGGGTCGATTTGTATGTTGTTCTCCATTATATTCCAATAGTTTATCACCTAAAACAATCGTTATATTTTCCTTATTTATCCCGGATGGGAAATCAAAACGATCATTCCAGACATTTAAAGGATTGAGGGATAAATACTTTTTATATAATTCCTTATTATCAGCATATACTATCAGATCTGCTTGTATCGGTTGTACCGGACAGAAAGAGATATAGCCTGTTTTACCATCTGCTGATTTGTTTATACTAACAGCTCCAAATTCATTCGCTTTAGTAATTCCATTTGTCCCCTTTACCGGATACCAGTATTCCATCCATGTATCAGTAGCGAAGGGTTGGAATCCAAATTGTTGGAAAGGAGTAAACATACTGCTATATAGTGCCTGATTATATAATCTCCCCGATTGCAACTCTACATATTGGCCATCATTGTCTGTCAATAAATCTTCCCATATCATTCCTTGCCTGGCTAATCCCCAAATCCAGATCTTCATACCGATCTTCTCATCATACGGAGCATAATGAACGGAACCGAAATCTTTTTCATGGTAGTAAGCAGCATAATAATCACTTAGATCGCCAAATATATGGTAGGACTTGGCTGAACCGAAATTATTCTCTTTGTATTTATAGATTTCCCTTCCTTCTTCATCCAAAGGCCAAGGATGTACATCTCCTTCATGGCCGATATGATATTGGCCTGGGAAATAGAACTCCAAATCATCAGTTGTTACATAAGCCGCATTCATCCAATGATAGTAAGCCTGAACAACAGGAGAAGGATTATGCCAGGTAGTTTTTGTCGTAAAATAGGCCTTGTCTTTAGGTAAGTTTATTTCTACCTGCCACCAGGTATGAGTAAGTAATTCCAAAGTACCTACAAAACAACTCACGCTTCCGTCATTATTTTCCCGTGTACAATAATCTACTTTGTTAGAAGTAGTAGGAGAATGCCCCAGTATTCCAAAATTAAATTCAATACCTCCAGAAGTCCACGGCCCACGCATACCCACATTCCGGAATTTGGCTGTATGGTTATAATACAAAAACTCTTCTCCGGTCTGCTTCTCTATTGCTCCCCAGACCTTTCCTCCCACTTCGGGCATAATAGATACTTTTATGTATTTATTTTCCAACTCAACCATATTCCAGACACTATCTCTCCCTTCCGCAGTATACCCTTCATAACTGAAATAAGGATATTTTATATCATACGGATAGGGTATTGGATCAGGATCATCAAAACCATAGGTTTTTAAAACAATATCAGTTTCTGAAACCTGCGTTTTGTCGGGAGTACAACTTAATGATAAACAAAAAAGTAAAAAGAAAAGAATAATATATTTCTTTATCAGCATCATTTTTGTTATTATTAGGAAAATCATCCGGTAATTGAAAAAGAAAGAATCACTCTACATATGTTGTGTAATCATTTAACATATATGAAACAATTGCATGACTATTGTCATTTGATAGTTTCACCTATGGAGAATGATTCTTTTTCCTTATTTACTACACATTAAAGTCCTGAAAATAAGAGACTTTACGCAGCACTTCACTGAGTTTATCTATATTTATTGGGAAACAACTATAGTCCATTGCCGCCGGCTTGACTTATCACCAGATATAAGTGTATAAATGACCGGCGAAGAAAAATCAGTATAAACTCCCATCGGAGGCTGTACTATAACCCCTTCGGTAACCGTTGCGCGAGGAACAAGCTTTTTAATATTAACAGTTGGTTGCACTTTGGCGGATACAGTATTGGTCACGGTATCAATGACAGCGCTTTCTACCATAACGGAATTCCCTGTTTCAGTTAACGTAAATCCTGAAATCATAGCTTCCGAGCTTTTTCCTTTCGGGTATTCAAATAAATCTGTTTTTTGGCATGCTATACCACTTAGAAGTAATAGCATAGTCATTATTTTTATTTTCATAAAAGTACGTTTTAAATTACCACTCCGGATTTTGGGTCATATTCTTGTTATTAATCAATTCTCCTTGTGGTATTGGCCACAAATTGTATTTAGGGAAAATAAGATATTTAGTATGGAATACCTGCGATTCCTGTCCGAATGTTTCCCGCCTAAAGCCATAGAACTTTGAACCATAAGGCATTGTCCGTTCGTATTCTTTCCAGCGCTTATAATCCCACATCAAGTGGTTTTCATTGACGAGTTCTATCTTTCGTTCATGCTTAATAATTTCCAGTACTTCAGCTTTATCTGATGATACGACAGGAGGCATATCAACTCGGGCGCGAACCATATTTATATAGGGTACGGCTTCTGTAGTCTTACCTAATTCATTCAATACTTCTGCATACAGTAAAAGAACATCCGAATACCGTATTAGTGGAAAATTATTGTCACTATTTCCAAAGTAATATTCCGGGTTAAAATTTGTTGGTTCAACCATTTTTTTCATGCTATAACAATCGGTTTCCCATTCTTGATCTACTTTATAATTTCCTGGTTCCCAAAACTCTCCGTCTCGGATAATTCCACTTTCTTCATTTAGACGAGGATTTCCATTCATAAAAGTAGCTGATAAACGAGAATCACGATTTTCAAATTCATGAAAGGGATCATAATCGGGACATTTCCCTTCCAAAGGACTTTTTAAAACTTTTGTGTCCCGATATTCATTCATTTCTTTAAAACTTATACCATGAGCTTGAAATCCGTGTTTACATTCAAACTGGTCAATGAAATTTTGCATAACTTGATGAGATTTCCATCCGGGACCGGCAAAACAAGTGCTTATGTTACTTGCATATTTATCTTTAATAAATTGATATGTAAATATCATTTCCTTATTTTCCGATCCCTCGTTAACTGTCCAAAACAATTCTTCATAATTGCTTGATGGGTCTTCAGTTTTATCCCATAGTTGATATTTCCCACTTTTAACAACAGGATCCAACGCATTAAATGCTGTCTGATAATGTTCAATTTTGCCATAAAATCCAGCATAATGTAATGCTGCTCTTGCTTTGTAAACACGTGCTACATCTTTATTGATTCTTCCATGAAAATTATCAGATTGTTCTTCTGGTAATTCCGCTATAGCTGTTTCCAATTCTGATAGGACAAAATCCATCACTTTATCAACAGGATCTCTACCAGGCCATTCGTCAGCTTTCAGTGTTCTGGCAATAAGAGGTACATCTCCGAATCCTTGTACAAGACGGAGATGAAGAAATGCTCTTGCTACACGTGCCTGTCCACAATAATCATTATATTCTTTTTCACTAATTAAATCTTTTACTTTATCTATATTTTCAAAAAAGAAATTGGCTTTCCTTATATGTTTATATTTCGTATTCCAGAAATTTTTCACATAGTCATTATTTGAATTCCAACTACCTTCTGCTGCTCCGTATAATCCATATTTCCATGTGTATTTAAAATGAAATATATCCAAACTGGCATCCATATCAGGGAATCCTCCCGGTCCAACGCCATCTGTACCACCTTCCAACTCATGAAATGATTCATACAGAGCATTAACTGCATATAACGCATCATTACCATTTGTCCAATAAGAATCTTCAGACAAAGAATCTAATGGACCTTTGTTAAGGTAATCTTCCATTAAATTATCACATGACACCCATAATAAAGGGATGATAAAATATATTATTAATTGTTTCATATTAAATAATATTAGAATTTGACATTTATACCTACAGAAAAAACTCTTAACATTGGATATACAAAAGGTTGTATATTGGTCTGCGGATCAAAGCCCTTCGGAATGTCAGGTGCTATGGTGAACAAATTAGTACCTGAAGCATATACTCTCAAATTTTCTATTTTTATTTTTGATAGGACTGTTTGTGGTATATTATAACCTATTTGGAGGTTTTGTAATTTTAAATAAGCACCACTTCTTACCCAATAATCAGAATCAGATGTATTAAAACTACGATCTTTTCTTATTCTCGGATATTTTGCATTTGGATTTGGATTGTCTTCTGTCCAACGATCTAAATGATGATCATATATAGATCTGAATCCGCCAAAAGCGGATCTACAATCATCAGAAAAATATTTGTCTACATTAAAAGCCCCTTGAAAAAGTATCATTAAATCAAAATCTTTATATCCCAGATTAATATTTATACCATAAGAATTTTTTGTATTCTCATTTCCTATCTTAACTTTATCCATATAATCTAATTTACCATCGCCATTTTGATCTTTATATTGCAAATCACCTAATTTGGTATAGTTGACATCCACTCCATCTATCGTTTTATATAAGGCCAATGTTTCTTCATCGTTAATAATTCCTAAGCATTCATAGCCATATAAATTCCCCAGATCTTCTCCAGGCCTGAGATTTCCAAACTGTGTTGCCCTATCTTTCAAATCTACTACCCAACTATTCCATCCTGTCAACGAGAATTTTACATCATATGTTAAATCTCTGGAGATGTTTCCACGACTTCCTACTGTTATATCAAAACCATGGCTACTTATTTTTCCTGCGTTAACCGTCAATTGATTGTCTTGTGCATCCTTATGTGGTTTAGGTGCTCCAATAACAGTTGATATAGGAACAGTTAATAAAATGTCATGTGTATTTTTTCTCCAAAAGTCTACTTCTAAATTTAATTTCCCATTCCACAAGCTACCATCCACACCGACATTGTAGGTAGTGGTAGTTTCCCAACTTAAATCAGTATTAGCAAATCTACCCGGACGGGTTCCTATAGCTAACGTGTTATTGAAATTATAAAAACCACCGTTTTCAATACCGGCATACCATAGATAAATATCTACCTTTTCAGAGTTACCCAATTGACCTATAGAAGCACGAAGTTTTATCTGGTCTACTATATCAACATCTTCCATAAAACCCTCTTTGTTAATGTTCCATCCAATAGAACCTGAAGGAAAAAACCCCCATTGATTACCCGGCGCAAAACGGGAAGAACCATCATAACGAAAATTAGCTTCCAGGAGATATTTATCATAAAAAGTATAATTTAATCGTCCAAAGAATGAAGCGACAGACCATCTTTTAGCTCCTCCTGAATTTGTTGATGTAGCAGCATCGCCGGCATTTATTTCATATAAAGAATCATTAATAAAATCTTTTCTCCAGGCTCCTATATCATCTGTTCTCCAAGATTCCATGGAAAAACCACCTAATATTTTAAAGAAGTGGTTATTAATAGTTTTCTCATAATTTGCAGTAAGTTGTAAATCATATTTCACTTCTTTGGACCAGCTTTCACTCATTGAATTCGGTGAAGATTGAGACACTGAATTGGTTATAGGGTTCCAAGATATGCCCGTACGAGTATAATGTGATACATCTGAACTTTTAAGATTGTAACTTCCCATAGCATTCAAAACCAGATCTTTTATCGGTGTATATCTGATATTAGCAGAAGTTAATAGATCATTTTTGTTATCATCCCTCGGACCATATTGACCAACCCACTGTACAGGATTAAGAATGTCTGATAAATAATTACCTTTGGCAAATATCATGGAACCGTAATGTCCATCTTCATAATAAGCATTCGCAATAGGTGCAATGCGGTTTATCTGTGCAAATACATTAGATGCATTCTCTGCCGTTTTATGAGTTCTGGTGTAACTAGTCATTAATTGTAGTTGTATCTTATCATTTATATCACTAGTAATGTTTGAACGTAGATTCAATCGGTTATATTTATCAATATCTTTTACTAATCCATCCTGATGAATATATTCTCCTGAAAAATAGTATCGTCCGATTTTACCATTCCCACTTACACCAATATGGTTGGTGTATATGGGAGCCACATCTTTAATGAGCATTTTTTTCCAATTAGTATTTCCCCCGTGTAAATCATCGATTTGTCCATTTCTGTACATATTAAGGTCATTTTCGTCAAATACAGGACTATTCCCATCACTTACTGAGGCTTCATTTAATAATGTAGCGTACTCATAAGCTGAAACTTTTTCCGGCATTGTACCTGCTGTTTGAAAACCGATATTGGAACTAAATTCAACCGTTGGTTTATCTGTATTAATTGCTCCTTTTTTTGTAGTGACCAAAATAACCCCATTAGCAGCTCTTGCTCCATATATAGAAGCAGCTGAAGCATCTTTTAATACAGAGATAGATTCTATATCATTCGGAGAGATATTATTAAAATTACCTCCGCCTGGGACCCCATCTATTACATATAAAGGTCCAGTATCTCCATCAATTGTACCAACTCCCCGTATTTGAATACCTGGCCCCGTTCCTGGTTCGCCCGTACCTTGTGTAATCGTCAGACCAGAAACACGTCCTTGTAAGGTTGATATTAAACTAGATGTAGGAATATTGGTTAATTCCGAAGATTTTACAGTAGTAACAGCAGCAGTCAAACTAGATTTGCGTTGTGAACCATAACCGACAATTACCACTTCATCTATTAACCCTTGATCTTCTAATAATCTCACATCTAGTTCTGTCTTTTTTTGTAAAGGGATAGCTTCGGTTTTGTATCCGACATAAGAGAATTTTAATGTTGAATTAGGATCGACATTATTTAACACAAAATTACCCTCATGATCCGTGATTGTACCATTCATTGTACCTTCTACAATGATATTTACACCGATTAATGTTTCATTTTTACTGTCTTTTACCGATCCTCTAACTGTGATTTTATTGTCCTGTTGGGGAAGGAAAGATAGTTCTGCCTTTTCAGTTACTACTTCTTTTTTGCGAATAATAACTTGGCGACCTCTTATAAAATACTCTAGATCAGTATCTGTAAGTATTTTATTTAATATAGATTCTACAGTTTGGTCATCAACACCAACACTAATTTTCTTATTTAAATCAACATTCGATTTATTATACACGAAGATGTATTCGCTATTTTTCTCTATATAAGAGAAGATCTCTTTCATTGTACTGTTATCCATATGAATACTCATGGTGAATTTTATTGAATAATTCTCAGCATGTGTTATGATTTTTCCGAAAAACAACAGGATAACAATAAGACACAAACATCCTGAAAAATGAGCCTTATTAGGGCTATTAATTACTGTTTTTTTCATACATTTGTACGTTTTTTCTATGATAATTACTTTTTAGATCAAACAAAGTATATTAAACCGGATGATATGGCCGTATCATTCGGTTTATTGTTTTTTCAAATGATCACTCCATAGGCTATATTATTTTAAGGTTACTACAATGTTATTATTCTCATCAATTGTATATTTCAATGAGAGTGATAAACACACAACTTCAACAGCTTCTTCAACTGTTTCTTTTATATCTAATTTCCCCGATATTGATAAAACTTCACGTACTTTATCATCATAAATTATAGTTCGCCCATAATAACGTGAAAGTCTTTCCAATATATCTCCTGCAGTATTGTCATTCAGAGATATCATGTTATCTTTCCAACATACATATTCAAATATATCTACATCTCTGACCTTTACATAGTCCTTTTCAATCTCCATCAATTGGTTTGGGCGTAAGAAAGCTTTCTGATTCATATTTGTTACTACTTCGACACTACCGGAAACCAGAACTACCGATGATTTAACTTCTTTTTTATATGAATTAATATTAAATTGAGTACCAAGCACTTTTACTTCAAATCCATGAGTTCTAACGATAAAAGGAAGAGATTTGTCTTCTCTTACATCGAGAAAGACTTCCCCTTCAACAAGAATATTTCGTTCATTTCCTTTAAAAACAGGAGGGTAAATAACTCTTGAATCGGAATTAACATATATAATTGTTCCGTCAGAAAATGTTAAATTAGCTCTTTTCCCTTTAGGAACGATAAGTTCATTTATTTTACTTTCTGAACTTTTTTTGTCAACAATATTCTCTATCTCTCCATTTACACTCATCTTTCCATCAGCTTCATAATGAATAAAAGATTCATCTTGCAATTTCAGTTTTTCTTCGTCAGCAACTAATAAGATCTCATCTCCTGTTTCCACTGTGGTATTATTTCTTAACAATGTTACGGATAATTCATCTGCATTTTTCTTCATGGCATAATATATAAAATATGATCCGGTAGCTAAAATTAAAGCAATAGATGCTGCCATGGATATAATAGAAATAACAGGTTTTCTTTTAAACACTGAGAAATGTGCCACCTCTTTTTTTATTTCTTTCCATGCAAGACGTATTTCAGATGGATCAATACTTTCAATATCTTTTATCTGCCGGACTATTTTTTTCTCGGCTGATCCTAATGATTTTTTAGTTATCGTGTTTTTACTGTTCATTATCCTCTCTATTATTAATACGTTAAAAAAAAAATTAGGTACTCATGGAATATTGTTTTTATACAAACTTCTTATTTTAGTAAGTGTTCGAAAAAGAAGATTTTTGCTTGATTGGTAATTAATCCCTAATACTATGGCTATTTCTTCATGGTTGAGACCATTTAAATAGTATAGATATAGAATTTCCTGTTGACGAGATGATAAAGTTTTAAGTATTTGTTTTAGTTTTTCCGTATCATCATCAGAAATATATTCTTCTCCAAAAAGCGAAATAAAAAGGTCGTCAGCTACAAATTCATTCTCATGATCGGATATATCTTCTATAATTCTTTGTTTTTCTAACAGATCAAATAATTTATTACGAAAAGATCTGAGTAAGTATCCTTTTAAATGCTCTGTAGGCGATAAGCTATTATAGTTGCATATCATTTTCACAAATAAATCATGAATACAGTCTTTCACCGTTTCTTTATCTCGAATCAATTTCATACCATAATTGAATAAAACGGGATAATATCGATAATATAGTTCTTCAAAAGAATCTATATCTCCAATAATACAATATTTCCATAGTTTAGTATCTGAAATTTTCATAATAGTGTCAGGTATAAAGCAATTTAACTCATAAATATGTTGATTAAAATTTAATATATCAGTAGCACAATGGTATACTATAACAATCGTTTTTTGTAAAAGAAATTAAGAAATGGAGGAATCAACCCCATGTTGACTAAATTTTTCTTGGGCCCGGTCATAATGATATGCCCGGGATTCTACTTTTCAAGCTCTTCCCATTTTTCACGGATATTTTCTTCACCGTCAAAATAGTTTAATTGAGCATTTTTATCGAAGATCTCACGGGTAGGAACAATATATATTTTATTTGAATCGGGGTATTCACAGATATCATGTCCGATATAACTTCTCAGATCCAGATAAACACAGGGTTCTGTCGTATGATTATATAATTGATGGGCTCCTGTTTTTCCCATTTCAAAAAAGATAAGATCACCACTATTTACAACTTCCAATCCTTCCGGCGTTCTCAATGTGGCAGAGCCTGATATTATCATAAATAGCTCCTCCGCATATCTATGAAAATGATATGCGGCACAATATTGCCCCGGGTTCAATTGCCGTAAATCAAAGTTTAAATTTTGAGGATTAATCCCTTTGTTTATCCTGGAGATATCAGATAATATCCTGAAATTATCAATTTTATTAGGATCTTCTTTGAATTCTCTCTCTTCTGATTTTAAAATGGTCGCCATAATTTTTATTGTTTAAATACTAAGTGTATCTTTGTAATTATTTGTACAAAAGTACAAAATAGCAAGTTCAATTACATAATTGAAGAGTATTAAACCGATAACAAATTAATAACGTTCACAAATGAGAAAATGTCTAACCCTTTTTGTTTCCTTAATTGCATTAACCCTTATTATTCCGGGATGTAGCGATGACGATGATGATAAAATAAATCCTCCTACTGCAAGTGTTAAAAATGTAACAGCTAATATTAATGGAATTACTGATTTAGTAGACTCTGTGTTTCTGACTATTGATCCGATAGGAAGAGAGATATTAGCTAAAACTGAATTTAAAAATAATCAATTTGCATTTACGTTTCCTGAAACACTTGAATCGGATTATTTAAGTCCTATAATAACAGATGACCTATTTAAGGACTTTACAATAAGCGATAAATCCGCTATGATTTGTTTTAGTGAATTCTATGCATATAAAGGCCATAAAGCTGTCGGGTATTTTAGCTATACCGATGGCGCTAACTTTGGGACTAAAAACTCATATTATATTTATGTAGATAGAGATGTTACAATTACAGGTAAAAATGAAACCTCTTCACATACGTTTATTATTATTAATTGTGCGTTTATTAAAGGTTGGAATCTTGTTACTACTTATGGTAATAGCTCAGAAACGGAGCATAGTGAAACATGGGAAACAGCTACCTATACTAATCTGAAATGGGTTTATAATAAGTTTGAATAAGGCTTTTACAACTGTATTAATTAAAGGATTATATTGATGATGTTTATAAAAAGATATCAATATAATCCTTTAATCTTTATCTATTAACGATCCCTGAAATTTCTGTCTGTTTGAGGATCTGTATCAGTGATAATAAGAATTTCTTCTTCCACTATCACTGGTTCTTCTACAAATCCGGTTGCCTTAATAACATTGTCACGTCCGGCTCCATCATTTAATGTCGGATGTTTGATTTCATTCTCTGTTTCTCGTATACTTTCAGAGCAAGGTAAAACCACTTGGGCGTTTTCTTCTTTTCGTTGATCATACTCTTTTTCAAGATAATCTATCACTTCCGATATCAAGGTAAACCGTAGTAAACAGTTCAATGCAGCTCCATCTTCCTCTATTATCTCGTCAAGTCTATGAGCCATCCATTTATTTTTATCTCCATCGCCCATTATGGGTATTGCTTCTTCTGCATTTTTATACAGGTTTGCTGCCAGGGTTTTTAATTCTTCTACTAACATATTCGTATTTAATTTAATTGTTGAATGACATTAAAACAGATAAAGAAGCTAAGAGTTGAGAAGGGATTCATTGTATTTTCTCAAATATTCTTAACATATATCAAATTCATCTCCCGTAAAACATTTCTTGTTTTTTACGTGTTTATATGCTACTATTCAAATAATATCGGAGAAATGAGTGATGTACAGACTGTAAGTACAATGGATATGGTGCATATCCTGAATGAGAAAACGGCTAAGGTTATAGATGTGCGTTCTGTGGATGCTTATAATGGGTGGAGACTTCGTGGTGAAATGCGGGGCGGGCATATTCCCGGGGCTAAGTCTCTGGATGTGAAGTGGACCAATTATATGGAGTGGATCGAAATTGTGCATGCCAAGAAACTTAAAAAAGATGATTATATCGTTCTGTATGGGTATGATATGGCTGATTGTAAAAGGGTTGCACAATGCTTTAATAAGTATGGCTTTTTGTCTGTATTTATTTATCCTTATTTTCTTGACGAATGGACTGCTGATGAGGAATTGCCGATGGAGCGTTTACCAAGATACAGAAATCTTGTTCCACCTCAATGGATAAAATCGGTATTGGAAAACAAAGCTGTTGAAGAAGCGCCTATCGGTAGAACGGTTATTGTCCATTCTCATTACCGGAACCGTGATGCATACCTGTCAGGGCATATACCTGGAGCCATAGATATGGATACCCTTGCTTTGGAAGCTCCTGAAACATGGAACAGGCGTTCGCCTGAGGAACTGAAACAGGCGTTGGAAGAGCATGGGATTACGGCGGATACAACGGTTGTCCTTTACGGTAAATATATGTCGCCTGATAATGCAGATGAATTTCCCGGAAGTGCGGCCGGTGATATAGGCGCTATGCGTAATGCGTTTATCATGCTATATGCGGGGGTAAACGACGTGCGAATCCTCAATGGCGGATTTCAGGCGTGGGTGGATGCAGGATATGAGATCTCAACCGAGGATGTCACCAAGAAAAGGGTAACAGATTTCGGAGCTGATATTCCTGCCAATCCCGAACTTGCAGTCGATGTTCCTGAAGCAAAACAGATGATCGCAGCCTCTGATGCTGATATTATTTGTGTTCGTAGCTGGAACGAATATATCGGTGAAGTGAGCGGTTATAATTATATAGAGAAGAAAGGACGTATTCCCGGCGCCGTATTCGGTAATTGCGGTTCGGATGCCTACCATATGGAGAATTACCGAAACCTCGACCTTACCATTCGTGAAGCAGCGGAAGTGGCTTCGACATGGGAACAAGCAGGTATTACTCCCGACAAACATCTGGCCTTTTATTGCGGTACAGGATGGCGAGGTAGTGAAGCCTTTTTCAATGCCTGGTTAATGGGTTATCCTCGTGTTTCCGTTTTCGACGGCGGATGGTTTGAGTGGAGTAATGATCCCTCCAATCCTTACGAGACGGGGGTTCCCGAAAGTGTAAACCTTTTATGGAGTTAAGCGATGATGATTAAAGAAATAGCTATTGAGAATTATCTGCCGCATATTGGGAGAGGCAGAATATATGATGAGATCATTTCAGGACTCACCTCCTATCCTAAATACATTCCTTCAAAATTCTTTTACGACACGACGGGGTCGGAACTGTTCGAAGAGATCACTCAACTCGAAGAGTATTATCCGACAAGGACAGAGAAACAGATATTGTCTAACGTAATGGATATGATTGATATTGATTTGGAAAACCTTAGTATTGTGGAACTGGGCAGTGGCGATCCGAGTAAAATAAGATTATTGTTAGGCCAAATCCCCGATCATTTGTTGCAAACCATTAATTACTATCCTGTTGATATTTGTGAATCGGAGATAAGCAAATCCGTCGAAGCTTTATCGGAGGAGTTTCCTTTGAAGAATATCTTAGGAATAGTTGCCGACTTTCATCATCAGCTCCATGTATTACCTAAGGAAGGGAACAGATTATTCTGTTTTTTCGGTAGTACGATAGGAAACTTTACGATGGAAGAGTCGGAAAGATTCTTACAGCAACTGGAAAAAGAAATGCGACCTGGTGACAGCCTGTTATTGGGCTTGGATATGGTAAAATACATCCCTGTCATCGAACGGGCGTATAATGATTCTCAAGGAATCACCGCCCGATTTAATCTGAATATACTGAATGTCATTAATACGATAATAGGTACTGATTTCCGGACTCATGACTTCGAACATGTCGCTTTTTTCAACAGGGAGCAGCAACGAATCGAGATGCACCTAAAAGCGCTTAAAGATATTATAGTCATGCCGCGAAACTCCTCCGGCTTTATCACCTTGCGAAAAAACGAGACTATTCATACGGAAAATTCACACAAATTCACCCATGATAAAATAAAACAATTATGCCGTCTGGGAGGTATTTCCCAGTATACTATATGTAATGATCCGCAAGGATGGTTTAGTTTGGTATATGCTGTGAAATAATCAAACACAAAGTCAGTCAGTTAAAACTATTGTTGCCAGTCAGCTAAAGCAGACTGTAATTGATATTGTTTGTAATTGATGGTCTATATTGTTTTTCTTATTGTATATTTTTGGAGTTTTTAGACCAAAGCAATTGCTATCGTTATAAATAATTAATAAACAGAATATTATAACCCCATTGAAAAAAGCATACATATTTTCTCTGAAAAGTGTACATACTTTTCTGAAAAAGTATTAATACTTTTCAAGAAAAGTATGGCATCTTTTTTTCCGGCATTTGAGTTATTGTAAAAAAAGAATTATGATTTATATCAATAGCAGTCAGTTTTAACTGACTGACCATGATGATATAGATAAATTATTGGCTTTAGCCAAAAGATTTGGTTCGGCTAAAGCCAGATGGGAAATAGCCCTCTTTAGTCAGTCAGTTGAAACTGACTGCAAGTAATAGAGAGAATTATGTTGATAATCATTTATGATTCATATCAATAGCAGTCAGTTTTAACTGACTGACATCAATAGCTAGAATTCCCAGTTAAGGCCAATCTGGAAATTAAAAGTTGGGGCGGCATTGAAGTAGCGTCCGCCTACTGCATTGAGATCGTTCCCTAAACTATATTTCTCATTAAGGATATTATCTAAAACCAGATATATACGTGAAGGGTAGTATTTATTTTTCTCCAGTTGAATTCCCATAGTCGCTGTAAGCAGGTGATAGCTATCCGCATATATGCTGTTGGCATCGTTCAAAGGAATTCTATCCGTATAATTGTGTTGCACGAACAAATAGGTTCGATACGGAAAATCGAAAGACAGGCTGTTAGTCACAACATGCCGGGGTATTCCCGCCACTTTGTTCCCCGAATGATCTTTATCTCCGCTAACGTAATGCTGGTACTTATAGCGTGAATAGGTATAACTACTGTTCCATTGTATCTTTTTGAAAAAAGAGTTTCCTGAACGATAGGGAAGAAGCACAGCAGAGCCATTATACTCGATCCCTATTTGTTTTATTTTACCCGAATTAACAAAGTATGTGTTGCCGGTCGAATCAACTTGCGAGATAATCCCGTCGTTCAACCGATAATAAAAGACTGAAGCATCCGCCGAGACTCTGCCATTCAGCATGTTGAGCCGAAATCCTCCTTCTGTATTCCATCCATGTTCGGCTCTTAAATCTTTATGAACTGTGTTATCGGAAGGTCTTACCTCGGCTGTAGTGGGGTTAGAAAAACCTTTACTAAATGTTAACCGAAAAGTTAGCGGTTCACTTATTCTGTAATTAAGAGCCAAATGAGGCATCCATACCGTACCAAAGTTATTTTTGTAACGAGTCGTATCCCTGAAGTGGTATCCGTTCCGGTTGATAGAGACAGACGCTTCCAGCACAAGTCTGTTTTCCCATTCTAAGCGTCCGCGGAGAAAGCCGAAATACTGGTAATTCAGTATATTATTATAGGCCTGGACATCTCCTTTTACCCCGGAATGGTTATCGTAATTGTAAGCATCCGTCACCAGGCGTTGTCCCTCAAAACCAATATTTAGCGAAGGTTTCCACGAACTGTAATGATCTATTGGTTTTGCGAATGTAAAGTAGGTTCGCAATCCCATATTATCTTCTTTTCGTGTTTCGTAATTGGTAATAAACGGATAAATAAAATCGACATGATTATACCAGAGAGAAATCGTATGTGTAAGGTTTGGCGACAAACGTGCATAATGGCGTAATCCGGCAAACGCCATGCGTGTGGTAATACTGGTTTTTTGTTCAATCGAACCGGGTATGGTAGTCGTCGGAGGACGCGCCTGCCTGGGATCTTCCTCATATTGTTCTTCCGTTAGTCCGCCCGGTGTGCGATAACCCAGGTCAGAATAAAAAAGATATCCTTCCAAAAAGTTTTCTTTACTGTAATGCCAACGATCCGACACTTGTAAGAAAAGGCGATGCATACGCGTATTCCTCCGGTATCCATCTGATCGCATATACGACTGCCTTACGGTAAGGAAATGTTTTCCAAACGTTCTTGCCAGATAAAATGAGTTACCTACTAATCCGTATGACCCGCCAAATGTTTTCAATGTCAAAGCTGGAAGAGTATCTTTGTTGGACTGAAGCAGAACGACACCGCCCGAATTTGCTCCGAACAGGCTCCCGTCAGGCCCTTTGAGGACTTCAACACCCGCCAGATCATTTGTATTCAGCACATTCAGATAGGTATTCCCTCCTGCATCGGTCAAGGCAAAATCATTATAATATATTTTGACGTTCCTGACACCATAGGGCGACCGCACAAGACTTCCGCGGATAGATAAACGGTAACTTCCGGGTGAACGTTCCTCCATGCGTACGCCCGAGATCGTATTCATTGCCGGAACTAATGATATAACCGACTGCCTTTCTAATTCTTCTTTGTTTAAAAGTCCGACAGACGTTGGAGTCAGCAGTCGTGGCTGAGGTTGAAGATAACCGACAACTTCTACATCAGATAAGGAGAGGTTCGGGATGAATAAAGAGGTGCTGTCATCTTCAATTGTATATCCATAAACCGTCTTAGTTACAAAGCATAAACAACAGATAGGTATGATAATAAAAATCTTTCTCAGAAAACAGGATTTACACATAGATCAATGATTCTTTCTATCAATTGCAGTCAGCTTCAGCTGACTGATAATGAAAATAATGATAATCTATATAGATGGCTTTAGCCTAACTAAATCTTTCGGCTAAAGCCAATACAAACAACACCCATCTAATTATCAGTCAGTTAAAACTGACTGCAATTGATAATTATGAAAATAATTATTTTAACAATATAACATATTTTAAAACATATGGTTCAAAACCGGAAAACATTCACTTAAATTAAACTATGTAGTATAAAAGACTGTTATTGCCAAGAAATACATATAATTATGAGGAAAGTTTTAGGCTACATAATTCCGGTTATGATCTGTTTCCTGATCGGATTTTTTGCCAGCCAATTGCAGGCTGACTCTATCGAAACGTGGTATCCGTATCTAAATAAACCATCAGTAACACCTCCTAACATAGTGTTTCCGATAGCATGGAGCATTTTATACCTTTTAATGGGTATTTCCATTGGAATTATAATTAATAGCAATGGTCCACTAAAGCCCTACTTTATAGGATTATTCCTTTTGCAGTTAGTACTCAATTTCTTATGGAGCGTGTTCTTTTTCTATTTACAAAACCCCTTACTGGGATTAATGGATATTGTCATACTGGATATTGTACTGATTTATTATGCTTTTCAGACTTATCCGCAATACAAGATAAGTTCGTATCTGTTTCTTCCTTATATTTTGTGGGTCAGTTTCGCTACCTACCTCAATATGTACATTTATCTGAATAATTAAAATATATAACGAATGAAGAATTTTTTGCCGCTGATGGGAATGCTCCTACTGATGAGCGTAGTAACGACAAGAAGTAACGCGCAGATGGATACGTTGCATTTGCCCGAGCCTTACGAAACAAAGTCTGTAATAAATTATAGTAAAGTAATTGGTTGGTCAGGAGATGAGAAGCCCGTTGCACCTTCGGGATTCACTGTTTCTAAGTTTGCCGCCGATTTCTCTAACCCGCGTTGGATATATGTAGCCCCCAATGGCGACATATTTGTTTCTGAAGCAGGAACTATCCCCGAAGATAACGAAGAGAAAGAAACGGATGATACACACCGGAAAACACGGAAAGAAGAGTCGCAGAATTTCGGTAGCGCCAATCGCATCATATTATTCCGCGATATAAACAATAACGGGATGTATGAAGGACGTTACACCTATATGACCGGGTTACGTCAACCCTTAGGCATGTTAGTAATCGGGAATCATTTTTATGTAGCGAACACCGACGGCCTGATGCGTTATCCCTACAATGCACAAGCTACTACCTTAAATGCTAAAGGAGAGAAACTGGTAGAACTTCCGGCAGGAGGATATAATAATCACTGGACACGGAATATCATTACAAATTCCCAACAAGATAAGATATACATTTCCGTAGGTTCTGCCAGCAACAATGCTGAATATGGACTGGACGAAGAACATCGCCGCGCCACAATCTTGGAAGTAAATCTTGATGGAAGTGGAGAAAAGTTCTATGCTACCGGTTTACGTAATCCTGTCGGCATGGATTGGGAACCCGTAACAGGTCAGCTTTGGACGGTAGTAAACGAACGTGATGAACTGGGAGACGACCTTGTGCCCGACTATGCTACTCATGTACAACGCGATGGTTTTTACGGATGGCCATACGCATATTTTGGACCTATCGAAGACCCTCGTATGAAAAGGCAACGTCCTGACCTGGTGGCTAAAACTATCGTTCCGGATGTTCCATTGGGTTCTCATACGGCTACATTAGGAATAGCGTTCTATAAACACAATCAATTCCCTGAAAGGTATCGTAACGGTATGTTTGTTGCACAGCACGGATCATGGAACAGAGCAGTGCTTTCGGGCTATAAAGTGATGTTCATACCTTTCCAAAACGGTAAACCCTCCGGTCCTCCAGAAGATTTCCTGACCGGATTCATTAAAGACAAATCTCAGAGCGAAGTGTATGGACGTCCGGTTTGTGTAACAGTAATCCCTGACGGCTCATTATTAGTAAGCGACGATGCTGCTAAAACAATCTGGAGAATAAGTGCTACCAAGTAAAGAAATATATAAACTATTTTAATTTATTAGACATGGAAATAAAAGGTAAATTAACGATCAATTGCAACAGATGTGGCAAATCGTATGATTATTCAAATGAGAACATGAATTTCACCATGACCGAAAAGAAAGGTGATGACGAACATTATGTGTGGGAAAAAAGCTTCAATTGCGTAAAATGCGGAAACCCGATCAGCATTAAGTACGAAGTTATCCTCTCTCCCGAAGGAAAAGTTAAAGATAAAAAGGTTGAAGTCAAAGGAGCAAAAGTAGAAGAAGATTCTTTGGACTTTTCAAGGTAAATAGAAGTTATTGTCGAAAGCAAAAGAGACGGCCATTTTATTCGACCGTCTCTTTTCATTATTTAAGTACAACCAATATCTTACTTATCAAATATTTGTCTTTACACCTGAATAACAATCTTTATAGATTTGCTTCAACTCATCCAGCGTCGGCTTACGGGGATTGAAACCCGTACAAGGATCACTCATTGCATTTTGAGTAATATAATCCAGGTTCTTTTCCCATTCGCTTTCACTTATGCCATAATCTTTAATAGATGAAACAACTCCTACGCTTGATCTTAGGTTCTCTACTTCAACGGCAAAATCTTCTGCATTCTCTTTACAGAACATCGCTGCTAAACTAGTATAACGATCTGTTGCTTTGCTATTATAACGAATAACATTGGGTAAAAGAATTGCATTAGCGCAACCATGAGGTATGCCATACATAGCTCCTATCTGATGAGCCAATGAATGTACTATTCCAAGCCAGGCATTGGTGAATGCAAATCCTCCTAATGCTGAAGCATCGTGCATATTCTGACGGGCAACTAAATCATTCGGATTATCAACAGCTTTCTTCAAATTATCAAAAACCAGTTCAATCCCTCCTTTGGCAAAAGCGTCGGCATAATTGTCGTCAATATTTGAGACATATGCTTCAACGCAGTGAGTCAACGCATCAAGCCCGGTATTGGCCGTTACGTCTTTAGGCATACTTGCGCATATTTCTCCATCAATAATAGCAATATCGGGAGTAAGCTCATATGATACAATCGGATATTTTACTCCTTTTTCACGATCCGTTATAACGCTTAAACCGGTCATTTCCGTACCGGTTCCACTAGTGGAAGGTATGGCTATAAATCTGGCTTTCGTACGCAATTGAGGCACACTGAACGGTTTTACAATATCTTCGAATTTAGTATCCGGATATTCGTAATATATCCACATTGCTTTTGCTGCGTCGATAGCGGAACAACCTCCTAAACCAATAATCCAATCAGGATTGAATTGTTTAAACGTGTCAGCTCCCTTTAAAACCGTTTTTACCGAAGGATCGGGCTCGACTCCTTCAAATACGGAAGTCTCTATTCCAGCCTGTTTCAAATAGTCTAATGATTTATCAAGAACTCCGTTTTTACGTACAGAATTCCCTCCTATAACAACAATCGCCTTTTTACCTTTCAGATTCTTTAATTCGGCTAAAGTACCTACACCGTGGAATACTTCACCTGCAACAAATAGCTTACTCATAGTTTGTTATTTTTTTAATTAATTCGTAACAAATTTACGTGTAAACCGGTGAGGATAGATTATAAATTTGGTCTTATTTCTTATCCTTTTCAGCGAGGCTATGCCGTAACTCGGTAGGAGTTTTACCGGTTTGGGAGAAAATAAATTTATTGAGAGCAGATGGTGATGTAAATCCTAGCTGATAAGCTATTTCCTTGTTTAAACTATCACAATACAGGAACATACGCCTCACTTCTACCATTATACGTTCATGTATAACGGCCAGGGCAGTCATACCCGATTCTTTCTTACATACCTCATTTAGTTTTTTAGCTGAAATCCCCATCATCGAAGAGTATTCGGAAACAGTTTTGATCTCTTTATAATTATCTTCAATCAAAACTTTAAAACCGGAATATATATCTACTTGTCGAATGTTTTTCCGTAATTGTGTTTTTTCATGCGTATGTTCTATCAATTGGAGTAAAAGTATTTTGATATAAAAACGGATTTGCTCCTGCCGGATAGGGTTTATCTCTTTATATAAGGTATGGATCTTCTCTACAATATGCCTTATTTCTTCATACTTTTCCGTAGATAATTCAATATGGTTGAGCTTCCTGTGCAAATCTACACTGTAAGATCTCAATTCTTTTTTCAGCAGATCCGAACAAAACATCACTTCATCAAACATTAAAACCCACCCTTTAATATAGGGATCGAAAACAGCCTTGTGTATCTGATGAGGAAAGACGACCGAAACACTATCCTTCTTTATTACATAAGAATTATCTTCGATCACATGATTTACAGAACCTTCACAGGCTAATATCACCTGAAAATAATCGTGTTGATGGGCTTCACATATATTTTCAACAGACACATTTTTCAACGGTTCTACTGCTACCGGAATGGATGATTTGTTGTTCCTTTTATGATATGCTTCAAGGGTATATAAAGTGATACGCATAGTTGAGTTATTTTATTCCGATAAATATTTTTGAACTTTCGAGTAAAATTCCGACAAATGAATTCCGTCTACAAATCCATGATGTATATAAATAGCAACAGGCATCATTAGTTTTCCCTCACGCATAATCGCTTTTCCTACATTTAATAAAGGATAGGATGAACCATTGGGACCTTCCTGAGTATGTGTTATAGAAGTAAAATGAAGGTTAGGCGTAGCGCTTACCAGTATTATATTAAATCTATCATCTCCTGTTGCATTGTCTTCAGCACCATAAGGATCACCATCTTCAGGTATATTCTCAGCAATATCACGTGCTGTCCGGTAAAATTCATTAAAATCATTCTTCCAAGGTATTCTAACCGTAAAAAACCGGCCCGTCTTAGCAATATGAATGGGGCATAAAACATCCACAGTATCAAAATAAACAACGTTTTCATTGCCGTCTATTCTAAAACGTAACTCCTTAATTTCATTGACAGCACGTAATATAGCATACAAATAATATAGGAAAAACGATTGATCATTCCTTTTAGCTTTTTCTTTGGCAGCAGAACACTCAACCTCAGAAGTTATCGTAATACAAGGATTTGTAAAGCCTTTAAAAAAGTTAAAATTATTTTTTCGTTCCCAGGAGTTAATGTCAACAATATGTTTCATTTCTATTTTATTAATTAGGCAAAATTACGCAAAACTAATAAATAAAAAATTCACATTACGAACTGAAAGAATAATACTGGGCTGCCGCAATCCATTTACCATTTACCTTAATTAAGGTATACATGTCGAGACAAGTGAAAGTTTGTTCTTTTCCGTCAATCGTCTTTGTTTTTAAATCAACATAATAGGTTACCACCGCTGTTTGGTTATACTTATAGATTCTTATATCCGGATCTCTTTCAATAATACTAATTGTTTCTGCTGCTTGTACGTAGTTAGTATATGATGCTATAATATTCTCTTTCCCTTCCTGCTTACCTGCAGGAGAAATCAACACCATATCATTATGGATAAACAAACTCAGGCTATCCATATTTTCTGTGATAGCCCAATGTCTATTTATTGTTCTTACTGTATTCCATACTTCTTTTTCCTCTATATCAAGAGAAAAAGAAGATAGAATGATACAGAGGAAAAAGAAGAATAACAATAATTTCATTGAATATTCGGTTTTATAAATGACCAGTGACTATGGATGATCTTCCAATTGTGATTATCATCTAGTGTGTAAACTTCAGTACAATTCCATTTCCAAAGGTTTTCTCCAGCATAAGATAATAGATTATATGATAGTACTGCTACATTACCTGTGTGTTGAACCACCGGATTTATCATTTCGTATCTGTCAACTTTAATTCCCCCTTTCAAGCTTTCATATAAATCCTTCATTTTACTCCAACCATCAATTCTCCTTTCCTGAACCGGGTCAAAATATGTTATATCTTCTGAATATAAATTCAGAAATGGAGTCGGATTTCCTCTATTCCATTCTTCCAGAGCAGCTTTCTCTAAATCAATAATTGTTTGTTTCACATTCTTTTCACTCATATTATTTATATTTGTTTATTGAACAAAGATAGGAAGTAATACCCCGAGAAGGATAATACAAATAAAGGAGAAAATAGCACTTTTCAACGTTTTACTTTATTGCGATATTGAAGTGGAGTAAAACCTGTTTGATCACGAAATTGACGAATGAAGTAAGAACTACTTTCATAATTCAGGTCTTCTGTTATTTCAGCTATAGAAAGACTTGAATAAGTAAGTAATCGTTTAGCTTCAGCAATTAATTTATTATTAATATATAGTTTAGCATTGAAACCCATAGCTTTTTTTACTACTTCATTCAGGTAATTAGGCGTAATGCACAATTGATCAGCATAATGTTGAGTAGTATGATAGGTTTTAAAGTCTTCATTAACCATTCGTATAAAATTTCTCACATAGCTGTTTCTGAATTTACTCTGCTCCTCTTTTTGGGTATTTATAGTATTGTATTGACGATTCAATAGCATTAAGATTTCATAAAGCCTTGCCCGCAAAATATGA
The DNA here is from genome assembly GCA_032054765.1 of Tannerellaceae bacterium. Taxonomy (GTDB): domain Bacteria; phylum Bacteroidota; class Bacteroidia; order Bacteroidales; family Tannerellaceae; genus DFXE01. The sequence goes on along the minus strand of DAMBSC010000007.1, from coordinate 147,116 downwards.
TTGTCTTTTACCTCATAATTATTTATTTCGGTGATGATTTGTGAGAGTAAGTAATCTATTTGCTGATAGATATCAGTAATATTTATTCCGGCAATACTCCTATTTGGTTTGAAATAAGACAGGTGTTCAATGAATAAAGGATCATTAAAGAATGATAGAAGGAATTCTTCTTCAAAGATAAGAGCATAACCATTTGGAAGATTCTCTGGATCCCATGTACGTACTTCGCCCGACATAGTGAAAACAACATCATAAGGTTGAAGAGTATATTGTTCTTCATTGACAGAAAAAAAGCCGGTTCCCTCTTTTATAAAAGTAATATCAAAATAAGACAATGTATGAGAAGGATCTTTTTCAATATATTTTCTTATTGCATTTAACTCCACTATATCGATAAGCAACTCTTCTCCATATTTTGTTTTGTGGAAATGATAATGAGGAATAGTTTTCATGCAGATAATAAGAAATACTTCTTTATGATTTTTCTTGATATACTTTACACAAAGATAATTACTTTTGCAGGAACATGAAACATTTATTATCTGAATCAGGGAGTTGGCTTACTAATTCTGAGTTTGTGGCAGCTGATGGTTCTATAACCATAGCAAAAGGAATGTCTGTTATATTTATTGAGGAAAAAGTTATAACCAATGAAAGTTGGGCACAAGTAGGAAATATCAGAAGAAAAAATAATTACAGAATAATTTCTGTTTCTAATACAGAATATACGTCCAAATCAATAAATCCCGAATTAGGTAATCAGGTAGGAATATTTAATGTGGATAGAAATACTTTATACTTCAAGTTCAGAGTTGAGAAGAGTTCCTTAAGTGGATTTGAGATAATCAGAAGAGAAGGTAATACCTGTTATGTTAATGGCGCATTATATGATCAAGATAACCTAATCAACACCTGGACAGCCATAATGACTAAAGAGGAACAAATATTAACCGCAGATATAATCTTGTAATCTGCGGTTAAGCAAATACAAAAAATTATTTTTTCTTTAGAATATACATATCAGCTAAAGCACCGGTTATTTGTCTACCATCCATATCAAGAGCAATTAAAGTCTTTTCATTTACACGATAACGATCTGTTGGATCAGCATCAAATGTTAAAATATTATTTGTCTTATCCCATGTATAAGTACCCTTGTCAACAAATGTATTTTCTTTTTCGTCACCTTTGCCCTGATAAACACGTTTAATCGTATAATTATTATTATCCAGAGTTATTTCCGTATATATTCCTTCACAATCGGCACAAGGCATTGTTCCGGCATATGTGCCTTCATATTCAGCTTTTTGTTTACAACTTGTAATGGTTAATAGGCTCACAACCATTACTACCATAATATTCAAAACTTTTGTTTTCATAATTTTCATTTTTTAAGTTCAGACATATATAACAGATAATTAGGTTTTGTTGTTTAAGAAAGACAAAAAAAAGCCCGATCACATTTCTATGATCGGGCTTGTATCAATTATGTAAAATTACTTTTCTATGGTAAGATCAACTATTTCCGCTGTAGGAGCATTCTTTTTTACAGATTCAATTCCTTTTTCTCTTGCAGATTCACTTGAATAGGTTTCACTACTACCAATAATCTGTCCATTAGTTGATTTTAAATTAAAGAAAGGATTACCATTTTTTGCTATCTTCCTTTCATAACGTCCATCTACAGAAGCATTTTTTTGAACCGATGCTATTCCTTTTTTGCAACTATCTTTTGCCACATATCCTTCACTGGTAAGAATGATTTCTCCATTACCCGCTTTCAGATTAAACTGAAACTCTCCATTCTTTCTTTTTGTGATTTCAAATTTTGATTTTGCCATAATTTTCTTTTTCCTTTAAAACAGTTTATAATATGAGAATGTTTAAGATTTGACAAAATTAATTTATCTTATCAGTTTATAAAATAATTTATTGAAAATATTCTATTTAATAAGTATGGATCAATATATTTGTATCTGAATAAGTATAAATAAGAATTAATTCTGCATATAAGAACCAAATCTAAGCACATATTGTTATAGTATTAAACAAATATATTATGGATACATCAGCAATTATTAGTCTTTTAGGACACGAAAGTGAGTATTATCTGAATCACAGATGTAAAACAATTGACAAGTCACTCATACATGCACCTTCTCCAACTCAATTAGATGATATATGGGTTAGTTCAGACAGAAATATACAAACACTGAGAAACTTACAAGCTCTGTTTGGACACGGACGATTAGCTAATACCGGTTATTTATCTATTTTACCTGTAGATCAAGGAATTGAACATTCCGCAGGAGCTTCCTTCGCCCCCAATCCGTTGTATTTTGATCCTGAGAATATAATTAAACTAGCTATAGAAGGAGGATGTAATGCAGTTGCCTCCACATTCGGAGTATTAGGAATTATGGCACGCAAATATGCCCATAAAATTCCATTTCTTGTAAAAATTAACCACAATGAATTGCTTACTTATCCAAACTCGTATGACCAGGTAATGTTCGGTACTATAAAAGAAGCATGGAATATGGGAGCTGCAGCTGTTGGAGCGACCATTTATTTTGGTTCAGAAGAAAGCAGGAGACAACTTGTGGAAGTAGCAGAAGCATTTGAATATGCTCATGAATTAGGCATGGCTACGGTTCTTTGGTGTTACTTAAGAAACAATAGTTTCAAAAAAGATGATATGGATTATCATGCGGCAGCTGATCTAACCGGTCAGGCAAATCACCTTGGAGTAACTATAAAAGCTGATATTGTGAAGCAAAAATTACCTGTCAATAATGGTGGTTTTACTGCTATCAACTTTGGTAAATATAGTAAGAAGATGTATACGGAATTGACCACAGAACATCCTATAGACTTATGTCGTTATCAAGTGGCAAATGGTTATATGGGGAGAGTTGGACTAATAAATTCTGGTGGTGAATCTCACGGAGCTTCTGATTTAAAAGACGCAGTAATTACTGCATTGGTTAATAAACGTGCCGGTGGCATGGGGTTAATCAGCGGAAGAAAAGCTTTTCAAAAGTCCATGAAAGACGGTGTTGAATTATTAAATGCTATACAAGACGTTTATCTAGATCCGGAAATTACGATAGCTTAAAATAAATGAAAATAGAAAGTTGAAAATGGAAAACTAAAAATCATTTCCATTTTCAACTTTCTATTTTCATTTATTTTAGCCATTTATCCAACCAATCAAAAAATACTCTTTGGAAAAGAATACCGTTTTGTGGTTGAGCAATCCAATGGTTTTCATCTGGGAATATCAACATTTTCGCAGGTATGCCTCTTAAGATGGCTGCATTGAAAGCACTCATTCCCTGGGAAGCAAGAATCCGGTAATCTAATTCTCCATGTGTTACTAATATAGGCGTATCCCATTTTTCAACAAAAAGATGAGGAGAGTTAGCGAATGTTTTCTGAGCAACTGCATTTGTTTTATCCCAATATGCACTTCCCATGTCCCAGTTGGCAAACCACATCTCTTCTGTTTCCAGATATTGCTGTTCCAAATTGAAAATACCTGCATGAGCAATTAAAGCTTTGAAACGTTTTTCATGATGTCCAGCCAGCCAGTAAACAGAGAAACCACCATAACTTGCACCTACTGCACCAAGCCTATCTCCATCTACATAAGGCTCTTTTGCCATCTCATCGATTGCCGAGAAATAATCTTTCATATTTTGGCCACCATAATCACCGCTAATCTGTTCGAGCCATTCTTGGCCAAATCCGGGTAAGCCTCTTCTGTTAGGCGCAACTATAATATACCCATTAGCAGCCATCATTTGTAAATTCCAGCGATAACTCCAAAACTGGCTTACCATACTTTGAGGTCCGCCTTGGCAATATAATAATGTAGGATATTTCTTATTGGGATCGAAGTTCGGCGGATACACAACCCATGTCAACATATCTTTATCATCGGATGTTTTGATCCAACGGGGTTCTGACTTTCCAGATGTTATTTGATCGAAAATGGTTTTGTTTTCAAAACTTATTTCTTTCGCTTCACCAGAAGCAACATTTACCGAAAAGATTTCCGGAGCATATTCTTGTGATTGACGTATAGCCACCATCTTATCATTTACAACATCCAATCCTATATAATCATACTGACCTGATGTAATTTGGCGGATTTGCTTATTCAGATCTACTTGACATATGTGCCGTAATCCTTCCTTTGAAACAATAAAATAAAGGGATTGTTCATCTTCTTTCCATTGAATAGCATCAACATTATAATCATAATCTGAAGTCAAATAGTTTTTTTTGCCGGTTGTCAGATCAATTACAAAGAGACGTTGCTTATCCGACTCATAACCATCACGTTCTTGGCTTATCCAAGCTATAGAATTCCCATTCGGAGAAAATATAGGATGAGTGTCGTAGCCCATCATACCTTCCGTTAGATTCACTGTCTGTTTTGTTTCCGTGTTATACAGATAAATATCCGAATTGGTAGAAATGGCATATTCTTTACCTACTTTTTTACGACTTGCATAAGCTATAGACTTTCCATCAGGGCTCCAAGCAAGATCTTCTATTCCATTAAAAGGCTTCATCGGACACTCATAAGGTTCACCTTCCATAATGTCTATAACGTTACTTATTGCCTTTCCGTCAAATGAAGCGACAAACGGATGAGGAATAGTTTCTACCCACTCGTCCCAATGTTTATACATTAAATCATTAACTATACGCCCTGTTGCCTTTGGCAAATCCGGATATAAATCAGATGTTCGTTTGCCATATTTAATATCACTGAAGAAAAGAACTTTAGTTTCGTCGGGAGAAAGTACAAAGCCATTTATGCCTCCTACATAATTACTTATTTGCCTTCTATTAGATCCGTCTTCATTCATGATCCAAATCTGAGAACTCCCCCTCTCGCTTGATAAAAAAGCAATTTCCTTGCCATTTTTTAACCACATAGCATTTTGCTCACTTTTAGGAGTTTTGGTTATTTGTTTCTTATCTGTTCCATCCAGGTTCATAACAAAAAGTTCCCGATTCCCTCTATTCTGTTCAATACTGATAAACGTAACTCCATAAAGAACTTTTGTTCCATCTGGAGAGAGTTTCACGTCACTTACACGTGCTAAGCTATATAGAACTTCAGGGGTCATAATATCTCCTGATACTGTTATGTTCGAACGTCCGATGACAGGTACTTCATCCTCCTTCTTTTGATTTTCATTCGTACATGCACCTAACAAAACAGACGCTACTATACCCATACAAACAATAGATTTATTCATTTACTTTATAATATATTATGTTCTATGTGCGAAATTAGTAAATAATATTTATATCTTTGCGTATGTAATTTAAGAACTGGGTAATTATGAATAAAATTTGGTTATTAGGAGCTGCTGCATGTATGATACTTGCTATGGGCTCATGTAAACCTAAACAAAGTGCTTACAAAGCGGCTTATGAACAAGCCAGAGAAGGGAACACGATGCAAGACGATCTTGCCGATGAGACGTTTGAAGACGACTTCGACGAATTTGAAGAAGATGTGGACATTGCTCCTGTTTCAAAACCGAGAACATCAAGTGAAAGTGAAGAAGTTAATGTGGCTACACGCCAGGAGCGTATTAATCCTTACATGGGAGAAAGTAATGCCGGTCTGAAACGTTACAGTGTTGTAATTGGAAGTTTCAGAAACAGTACGAATGCCCAAGCTTTAAAAGAACGTATGCAATACGAAGGATACAATGCAATCTTAGCTCAAAACGAAATGGGTATGCTACGAGTTATCGTTTCAAGTTTTGACAACAAGATGGACGCTGTATACAGCAGAGATGCTTTCAGGTCTAAATTCTATCCCAACTTCCAGGACGCCTGGGTATTGGAGCGCTTCTAAACGGCTATCTGACGTTTTTAAATTTATTAAAAATCAATAAGAAAGGGGTATCTTTCAAAGAAATCCCTTTTTTCGTTTGTGCATTATAATATGATGAAAATTATAGACAATACATTACTGGATGAAACCACCATAAAGGCAAAAAAATCCCCTCGCAAACGTATGAACTATAACTTCCATGAGGATCTGGAAGATCCAATAAATCGTCTTCTTAACGCCATGGAACCGGGAACATATTTACGTCCTCACCGTCATATTAACCCGGATAAAAACGAAGTTTTCATTTTGCTCAGAGGAAAAGTCGCTATTTTTATATATGATGACAATGGAAATATCATACAACAAACCATATTGGATCCTAACGCAGGAATATACGGAGGGGAAATAAAAGCTGGCGTATGGCATGGATTGTTGGTATTGGAATCAGGAAGTGTAATTTATGAAGTAAAAAATGGACCGTATGCCCCTGTTACCCCGAAGAACTTCGCATCATGGAGTCCAGAACCGGAAAATGAAGAAGAAGTAAAACAATTCCTCCTGAACCTTGAACAAAAACTAGCTCAAAATAAAAGTGAGCCCATCATCTAAACCCTATATAATTATCACAAAAAATAAAACCTTTCGACTTGACATATTGTTATATTTTCAACTATCATAAGATAATTGTGTAATTATTAATATATAGAAAAATGAAAAGGTTTTATTTAATATTTGGATTAGCCGCCCTTATACTGGTAAGTTGTAATAATAAAAAGAGTGTACCTAATGATCCATTGATTATTGAGGAAGATGTTGTTGTTGTAGATACACATAATGCACAAAGCTCTTTAGATGTAGATGGTACATACTCCGGTACGCTTCCCGGCACTTATGAAGGCGAACTTCCTTCAGCTTCCGGACCAGGAATGAAAGTTATAATCACACTCTCTGGAGATACGTATAAAAAAAGTGTTACCTATAACAAAGAACCGAACAAAACATTCGAAACTTCCGGTAAATTTACCTGGGATAAAAATGGTTCAATCATCACTTTAGAAGGAGAAGAAGCTCCCAACAAATACTTTGTTGGTGAAAACAAACTTATCCATTTAGATATGGACGGAAATATGATCACTGGGGAACTGGCTGATCAATATGTATTGAACAAGAAATAATAAACAAAAAATATTTATTATTTAAGAAGGTTGTATAGAATGTCTGTACAACCTTTTTTTATATTATTAAGGGATTATTCCTTTTGATATGTCCATCCCCGTCATTATTTTGCTTACTTTATCAATAGAATTAGTCGGATGAATAATCAATTGATATTCATCGCCATCTGTTTCAATCATAGTTATTTGTAAACCGATAGTATGAAGTTGTTGATCAAAAGCTGCAAAAACGCCATCGTCGGATACTGTAGAATCTTCATCATATTTATCTCCATGATCGAATTTAAATGTTTTTCTGAAATTTTCTTCTACTGCAGCTTTTACCCATGCTTCAAATTCTTTTACTGCTTCTTTCCAGTCGAGAGTAATTATAAATGGAATGCTATTATGGTTTAAATACATACGAAATTCATCATAAGTTGTTCCATATTCCTCATTATCATCATATTCCTTCAACCCTGTAATAAAAGATAATACTTCTTCTTTTTTAGGACTATCCGGCATACATAGTTTAGTTAAATCATTATAAGCTAACATCTTTTTTTCACTTAAAGACTTCCGATTGGTAATTATCGCCTCTTTCTCAGCTTCTTCTTCTTTCAATTGTTCTAAATCATACGCAATACGGTCTTTTAAATCATCGATCGTTTCTTCCGCTTTCTTTATGATTTCGGGATCATTTACAGTTTGGATGCGATCAGGCAACTCGTTCCATTTAACTCCTTCTCCTCCACTACACAAACATAACTCCAATTGGTTATCAATTTTGGCTACAAAATAAAACTCAGAAGGAAAAGGGAGATAGTCGCTAACATCTAATAAAACAATGGCTTCAGGCAAATAGAAACTTCCTTCGTCGGCCTTATAAGTTATTCCATCTCTTCGAATAACACAGTACTTAAACATATCGACCGGTACAAAATCAAACTCCCCATCTATCAAAATCATCTTATTTTTTTCCGTACTTTTATAAACTTCAGACGGAGCTTCTCGCAGGATATAGTCGAATGCGTTGATATTTATAAATTTAGTTTCAATAGAATTACCATGCAATTTTTCTTCATGATAATAAATGCGTGGAGTGGCTACTACCTGGCCTTGTACATACGTACTCATAAATAAAACGATTAATAATAAAAAATGCCGGCTATACATTCTAAAAATGATTAGTGTTTTCGCATGTAAAAGTATTTAATCCTGACGACATAAACAATCAGCCATCATCCTTTATCCATTTTTAATTTTATATGTCCATAATATCTTTAATCATGATTTTTATGTAAGTTTGTAAATATAAAACTTATAGAAATCCTAATTGATGAATCCGATAGATATAATATCGAAATATTATGATGTTGAATCCGAGGCCTACCGTATATTGGTATTTCATAGTAGAAATGTTACTGACAAAGCGCTACATATAGCTCATCAGCATCCTGAAATGAATCTTGATGTTAAATTCATTGGTGAAGCCGCCATGTTGCATGATATAGGAGTGTTCATGTGTAATGCCCCAAGTATCGATTGTTATGGTGACGCTGAATATATTTGTCATGGCTATCTGGGCTCAGAGTTAATGAATAAAGAGGGTTATCCTAAGCATGCACTGGTATGTGAACGGCATACAGGAACAGGTATTCCTCTCGAGGAAATCATTAGCCGTAAATTACCTTTACCTCATCGGGATATGCTTCCGGTTTCTATGGAAGAACAATTGATCTGTTTTGCTGATAAATTTTACAGTAAGACCAAATTAGGTAAAGAGAAGCCGATCGACAAGATTAGAAAAGGACTTTCCAAACATGGAGAGATGACTGTTTTACGTTTTGAGTATTGGTGTAAACTCTTTTTAGGGTAATAAAGGCCACTCTGCTCAGTATTTTGTTTTACATTTGCACGCTGAGACGCAATAATATAACAGAATGTTCTCGAAACTCAGGGTTCTATACATACTACTGATCTTCCTTTTGGGAAGCATGATTTCGCAGGCGCAGGACATTATCGCTCCGCCGGATAGTCTGCTTCCTGCTGATACTACTGTTGTTTTACCTATCGACTCAATCGCACCTGCCGATACAGTCCCTCCCAGAAAGAATGCCCTGGACGCTCCCGTTACTTATACTGCAAAGGACTCTATCATTATGACTAAAGGTAACTGGGCATATCTGTTTGGCGAAAGCGATGTTAAATATCAACAAATAGAACTGCAAGCCGAAAATATAGAAATGAATATGGACAGCAGTCTTGTATTTGCCAAATTCGGTCTTGACTCTATCGGTGAGGAGTTTGGATATCCCATATTTATAGATGCAGGCCAGGAATACGAATCTAAGACCATGCGTTATAACTTCAAATCGAAAAAAGGATATATTACCGATGTTATAACTCAACAAGGAGAAGGGTATGTAACCGCCGGTCGTACTAAAAAGATGGAAAATGATATCTTAAATATGGTAGGTGGACGATACACGACTTGTGACGAGCACGATCACCCTCACTTCTATATTCAGATGACAAAGGCCAAAGTGCGTCCCAAAAAGAATATTGTGACTGGACCTGTATATCTGGTAATTGAAGATGTGCCTCTTTATCCACTTGGATTACCATTTGCTTTTTTCCCTTTCTCTGAGAAATACTCCTCTGGTATCCTCTTTCCGTCATTTGGTGATGAATCTACACGTGGGTATTGGCTACGCGATGGCGGATACTATTTTGCATTAAGTGATTATGTCGATCTTGCATTAACCGGTGAAATATATACAAAAGGATCATGGGGGTTAACCGCTCGCTCGACATATAGGAAAAGATATAAATTCTCAGGGAATTTTAATGCCAATTATCTTGTTACGAAGATCGGAGATAAAATAACAGGTGAAGATGGTAGTGAGATCGGAGATTACAGTTTATCTAAAGACTTTAAATTGAACTGGGTTCATACACAGGATGCTAAGGCAAACCCTTTCCGTACTTTTTCTGCCAGTGTTAATTTCGCGACTAGCAGTTATGACAGAAATAATGTCCAGGGAATGTACAGACCATCTTCAACTGAAAACACAAAAGGTTCCAGTGTTAGCATAACTCAGCGGTTTCCAAACAGCCCTTTTAGCCTTTCTGCAACAATGAATGTAAACCAGGTTACACGTGATTCCAGTCTCTCCGTAACCCTTCCGGATATTACCGTTACTATGAGCCGCATTTTTCCTTTCAAGCGGAAGATCGTAATAGGTAATGAAAGATGGTATGAAAAAATATCCATGAGTTATACAGGATATCTAAGAAATAGCCTCAAAGCTAATGAGTCTGAATTCTTCAAGAAAAGCCTTATTAAAGACTGGCAAAATGGGATGCAACATAATATTCCGGTAAGCGCAACTTTCAATGTGCTTAATTATATCAATATATCTCCCACGTTTACTTATAAGGAGCGTTGGTATACTAACAAAATTGAAAAAGAATATGATGTTCAACGGAATGACCTTGTCCCTATAGACACAACCTATGGATTTTATAGAGTATACGATTACACTGCCGCTGTTTCTGTATCGACTACTTTATATGGAATGTTTACTCCTTTACCCTTTTTGGGTAATAAAATAAAAAAAATCCGTCATAGAATGGATCCTTCTGTTTCCTTCAATTTTACACCGGATTTTGCAGATCCGAAACATGGATTTTATAAAAGATATGCCTATCTGGATGCAAATAACGTAGACAGAGAAGTTTATTACTCGCCATTTGAAGGACAAATGTTTGGTATACCAGGACGAGGAAAGCAAGGGAGTCTAAACTTTAGTCTCGATAATAATATCGAAGCAAAAATAGCTTCCGAACGTGATTCTACAGGAGAACGTAAAATTAGTCTTATTGACAAACTTTCATTTGCTACAAGTTATAATTTAATTGCCGATTCTTTTAAATGGCAGGATTTAACAGTCAACCTGCGTTTGAAACTTTCTAAGAGCTACTCAGTCAACTTAAATGGCGTATTTGATGTATATACCTATGAATCTAATAAAGAGACAAGAACTTTCAGGAAAGTCGATAAATTACGTCTCCAGGCCGGCAAAGGCATAGGACGTCTGCGATCTACCGGAACCAGTTTTTCATATACATTTAATAACGATACCTTCAAAAAACTATTTGGTAAAGGGGATAATACAGACACAGAAACTGATCCTAATGCTCCACCTGATGACGGAACTTTAAATCCTTTGGATGAATTCGGGAATGAAAGTTTAGTACCCGAAGAGCGAACGCCCGGAAGCCGCTTACGAGGAGCTAAGAAAGATACGAGTGGAGAGTATGATGGAGATGGATACTGGCTGAATTCTTTCCCATGGAGTCTGTCATTCAACTATAGTCTTAATTTAGGATATGGTGAATTCAATTACAATAAAAATGAGTTTGATTACAGGATTACTCATGCATTATCTTTCAGTGGAAACATGCAGCCTACTAAAAACTGGCGTTTCAATTTTAACGCAACATATGATTTTGATGTCAAAAAGATATCTTATCTAACCTGTAATATATCCCGAAACCTACACTGTTTTACTATGACTGCAAGTTTTATACCTGTCGGGCAATACAAATCTTACTCTTTCTCAATCGCAGTAAGCTCTTCACTACTTAAAGACTTGAAATACGACCGTCGTAGCAATTACCGCGACGGACAAACCTGGTATTAAATAAAGGAATTACCAATCGATAGGTTCCTGACCGCCAGCGATCAGGTAGTCATTGGCTTTACTGAAATGTTTATTGCCGAAGAATCCCCTATAGGCTGATAAAGGAGATGGGTGTGCAGAGGTAAGCACCAGATTACGGTTTTTATCAATAAAAGCACCTTTCTTCTGTGCATAGGATCCCCAAAGGATATACACAATGTTATTTCTTGATTCTGTCAGACGATGTATTACGGCATCTGTAAAGGTTTCCCACCCTTTATTCTGATGAGATCCTGCCTGATGAGCCCTAACCGTCAGTGTCGCATTGAGTAATAAGACTCCCTGGTCCGCCCATCGTGTCAAATCACCTGTCTTGGGCATTGGTTTATGTAGATCATTTTCTATCTCTTTAAAGATATTAATTAATGAGGGAGGGAAAGGGATTCCTTCCCTTACAGAAAAGGAAAGACCGTGAGCTTGTCGCGGTTCGTGATAAGGATCTTGTCCTAATATAACAACTTTTACTTTATCAAATGGACAGTGATCAAAGGCACTAAAAATATTTGGACCCGGAGGATAAACGGTAGTTCGGCTATACTCCTGTCTTACAAAATCAGTAAGTTCTTTAAAATAGGGTTTCTCAAATTCTGAAGCCAACTGTTCTTTCCAGCTTTGTTCGATCTTAACATCCATAGTACATTATATTAGATACATACCGGCCTTATTTGCTTCCACGCGCATTTCCTCAGGCCAGATACTTGCCTGTATTTCTCCGATATGTGCTTTTCTAAGGTAGAACATACATAAACGGCTCTGTCCGATACCACCACCAATGCTTAAAGGCAGTTCATCGTTTAATAAGCGTTGATGGAAATATAGTTCTTTTTTATCTTCGGCATTAGTTATCTTCAACTGACGAAGTAAAGCTTCTTTGTTTACACGTATACCCATTGAAGATAACTCCATGGCACGTCCCAGCACCTCATCCCATACCAACAGATCTCCATTCAAACCGTAATATCCGGCAGATGTTGGTGTCGACCAATCATCATAGTCAGGAGCTCTGCCGTCATGCTTCTCACCATCGCTTAATTTACAACCGATCCCCATAATAAATACGGCACCATATTCTTTGGCTATAGCATCTTCCCGTTCCTTTGGTGTAAATGTAGGATATTTTTTTAACAAGTCTTCCGAATGAATAAAAAAGATATCGCGGGGCAGAATAGGCTTGATTCTTGGGAACATTTCATATACCATATATTCTGTGCGAACCATTGCGGCATAAATACGTTGAACGATTTCTTTCAAAAAATCGATATTCCGCTCATCTTCGCTCATGGTGCGTTCCCAGTCCCATTGGTCCACATATAACGAATGTAAGTTACCTAATTCCTCATCCGATCGTATGGCGTTCATATCGGTATAAATACCATAGCCTGGTTCGATGCCATATTCAGCCAATGTCAAACGTTTCCATTTTGCCAAAGAATGAACAATCTCAGCCTTAGCATCATTCAGGTCTTTGATAGGAAAAGTGACCGCCCGTTCCACTCCGTTCAAATCATCATTGATTCCCATCCCCTTAAGAACAAAAAGGGGTGCTGTCACACGACGCAAACGAAGTTCGGATGAAAGATTTTGCTGGAAGAAATCTTTAATCTTCTTTATACCTAATTCTGTCTGACATAGATTCAATAATGCTTTATATCCGGCAGGCTTTATAAGGTAGCTCATATATATAGTATGTGTTTTATGTTTGCTAATTATGATCGGCAAAGATAATAATTTATATAAAAACTGCAAGGATCAGCAGTTTTTTATTTGCAAAATGCTATTATGTTGACAATTTATGTTTCAAAATAACACAACGAGTTAACGAAACATATCATTAAATATAAAATAAAGAGTTTCGGTTTACGCTTGTATCTCTGACAGATTATCATTACTTTTGCGCCGTTCGGCCTGGTAGCTTAGTGAATAGAGCGTCAGATTCCGGTTCTGAAGGTCGTGGGTTTGAGTCCCACCCGGGTCACATTCTAACTTTCATTTAAAACTGCATTCCCAAGGTTTGCAGTTTTTTTTATACCCAATACATGCATTGATCGTTAATTGAGACGTAAACATGTTAACTCTCTAAACCTATTCATGTGATGAATGCTTCAACCATACACATTGTAAACATTATGTGGAAGTATGTAAAAAATGCTCAAGCATGTCACGATTTTCAGCAAATGTTTCAAAAATAATTATTAATAGGTTTAATATTGAACAATTTATATGTAAACACTGTTGAGGGATAAATAGACACATATAAATTAATTGCATTGAATAATTTCAAGCGTAAGTTAAGTTAAAGTAAAAAAGGGCTACTCGTGAGAGCAGCCCTTTTTAAGAGGAAAGAAAAAGTATTTGAACAGCTTTTTAGGTTGGGACGAATATCGTTTTTTATTTTTCTGCAATATCGTAATATATTTGATACTTATCATTTGTTTTAAATGGACATTTTACCTAAACTATAACCGCAAAAGGCATTTATTTAAAACAATTCATTAAAATATCATTTGATAATATGTGGACAGTCATTTCCTTGAAATATTCTTATACACCATAAATACCGATAAATAGTACTTATTGGCATCAATATATACCAAAGTGAGGTGGTTTTACAATTTTTTATGAAAACAATTTATATTATACCCTGTTGTATATTTAATAGTTTTGAAATTGTAAACCTACCTCACATATTTAAACGCAACGCAAATATTGTGGCTAGGTAATTAAAGGGGTTGCTCGTGAGAGTCACCCCTTTGGTTAATCAGGCCAACGTATAACATTGGATTAATTAAAAAGTTCATTTATTACGAAAAAAATTTACACATTATTGGAATTATTTTACTAATTCCTTCCGAAAAACAGATTGAGATTACAAAATACCATCCTACTAGAAAACTCACCCGTTTGATTGGCATATAAAAAAGAGGCGGTTTTGCCATTTTTTAAGAGAACAATATGTATTGTTCCTATTGTATGGGAAAACCTACCTCAACTCAATATATAACGCAACGCAAATTAATGTGGTTTGTTAATAAAAAGGGGTACTAGTTAGAGCAATCCCTTTATTATTATATTTAAGCTATTCAAAGGACATATGTTTAACGTAAATTCATAACATATTAGGAACACTCAGCAATACTAAATGTTTTTAAAGGAAAAACAATAATATCTATAAGTTTATAGATAAAATCTATTCCATCAAAATATCCGTATTAATACCCTGAACTTAATTCCATCACAAGAACTTCTTTTGGAGAGAGTTGTAGTTCTTTATCTAATGTAACAGTCCTTTTAGTGATTACATCAGTACCAATCTTTTTTCCATTAAGGACCTCGGCATATCTTTCTAGTGGAAGGTTTACATTTTTACCGGTTCCGTTCATCACGACCAGTACACTTTTTTCATTCAGGTTACGTTCATATACATAAACACCTTGATTAATAGCGAAATGCTTCATCTTTCCTTTCGCAACTATATCATTTCCTTTTCGCCATTTAAGCATATTTTGTAAATAGTTCCAGGCCTCATTCTGTAGAGGAGTTCTACCGGAAGTTTCAAACTGATTGACACGATCTCCGGGCCAACCTCCCGGCACATCCAATCGTATGTAACCATCTCCTTTTTCTTTTGTACCGTGCATAAGAAACTCTGTACCATAATATATTTGCGGTGTCCCGGGAATGGTGAGGAGAAATGCAATCCCCTGTTTAAAAGCATCCAGGTTATCTGGTTCAGACATCATAAAGCGATCTGTATCGTGGTTATCGAGGAAACGGAGAACATTTGAAATATCCGGATACACATAATCATAACACATATGCTCATATATGGAATATAATCCTCCGGCCCACCCTGTTTCTTCCGCAAATGCATGATGAGCCAGTGTCATAAGTTTAAAGTCCATTACTGATTTTAACTCCGTATCCTTTCCAGGGTTGAGCTTGCTGTTAGTTTGCCAATAAGCGGAACCTATCGTATAATTCATCCAGGCTTCACCTACAATGTTGTAATCGGGATATTCAGCCTTCACGGCTTTACACCAGTCGATCATCATATCATAATCAGCATACGGATAAGTATCCTGACGAATACCGTCTACTCCGCTATATTCTATCCACCAGATGGAATTCTGAATAAGGTATTTAGCTACATGAGGGTTCTTCTGATTCAGGTCGGGCATAGTAGGGACAAACCAACCATCGACTAAGGTATTGAAATCGTAATCCGATACATATGGGTCAAAATAGGCCTCTTTCGCATGATTGGTCTGTACATAATGATCCAAATTATTGAACCAATCGCGACTTGGAATATCACTCATCCACGGGTGATCACTGCCGCAATGATTGAAAATCATATCCATGACTACCTTCATACCTTTGCGATGACATTTGTCTATCAGGCGCACATAATCTTCATTTGTCCCGAAACGTGGATCAACACGGAAATAGTCCGTTGTGGCATATCCATGATAAGATCCGCCTTCCATATCATTCTCCAATACAGGATTTAACCAAATAGCCGTTACACCTAAATCTTCAATATAATCCAAATGTTTCTCAATTCCAGCCAAATCACCTCCATGGCGGGCACCTTCTTTGGAACGGTCTACCTTATAAGGTTGCTTCATCGGTATATTATCATTCGAAGGATCTCCATTAGCAAAACGATCCGGCATAATCAGATACAATACATCCGACGAATCAAATCCCTTAATTTCTGAAGCTCCGGCCTTACGTGTTTTCAATTCATAAACATGAGAAAATTTCTTTTTATCCTTAGTAAATGTAATAGTAAATGTACCTGGTGCGGCATTTGACACATCCAAATAAATCAACAGGTAGTTCGGACTTTCAAGACCGACGGCACTTTTAAGATGAACTCCAGGATATTCCACTGATGGAC
The DNA here is from genome assembly GCA_032054765.1 of Tannerellaceae bacterium. Taxonomy (GTDB): domain Bacteria; phylum Bacteroidota; class Bacteroidia; order Bacteroidales; family Tannerellaceae; genus DFXE01. The sequence continues at coordinate 130,442 of DAMBSC010000007.1, read as the reverse complement.
GATACGTAGCAATGTCTTTACCATATACCATTAATTGCAATTCGGAGTTTTTCATTCCACTCCACCAGAATGCAGGTTCCACTTTGATATTGCTAGCACTTAGTATTACCGGAAGAAAGATTGCCATAAATAGGCTGCACATAACTTGTCTGTTCATGATATATCTTATTTTAATTTAAAACATAAGGATAGCTATACAAAAGTATGCATTAATCCATAGAGTTACGATTGAAAGAATTGAAATACAACACAATTTAATCGCAAACGTTTGCAGTTCATTCCACTTATTGTCACTTTTACAGTAAAGAAACAGTAATTTTAAGTAATTTTAAAGGGGCCAAATTCACGCAAAGCCTTTCATAAAACGTAGTATTGTCCTATATTTACCGCGCTAAACAAATATATCATGAAGAATATGCATTATTTAATTACTTACACGCTCTTGTTATTTATTGCGTGTTTTACGACGCATGCGCAATCAAGTAAATCAGTTGAAATTCCTGAAACAGGAGAGAAAACCCTCCTTAACAACGGTTGGTTTGCCCGGCGGGCCAACGAGATGAAAACAGACGGTAACACACTAACTTCACAGCCCTTCAATACGGAAGGATGGATGAAGGCACGCGTTCCGGGAACAGTTCTTACTACCTTATTAGAAAACAACCTTTATCCGGCACCGGAGTATAGTATGAACAACAACCTCATCCCTGACATTTATGAAATAGGGAATGAGTTTTACACCTTTTGGTTCATAAAACCTTTTGAAATGAAGAAGGTAAGCGGAGACAAACAAGTATGGCTTAATTTCCGAGGTATCAATTACAAAGCCGATATCTTCCTGAATGGCAAGCGGGTTAATAATACGACCCACGAGGGAATGTTCCTTCGGAAAAGCTTCAATGTCACCCCTTATTTAAAAGAAAGTGGTGAGAATTTGCTGGCGGTTATCGTATATCCTCCGGATTACCCCGGTAATCCTAACGGCGGACAAGGCGGAGACGGACAAATAGCACGTAACGTCACCATGCAATACACTCCGGGATGGGACTGGATACAGCCGGTTCGCGACCGTAACACCGGTATCTGGGACGAAGTTTCGATTACAACAACCGGAAGTGTTAAGGTGCAACATCCGTATGTAGTTACTAAAGTTCCGGGAGTACGTCAACCGGAAGGCAACCAAAAGGATGCCCTGATAAAAACAACCATTGAGTTGGAAAACATTACAGATCAGCCTCAATCGGGTACATTGGTTTATGAAACTAACGGCAACCGTCTAACACAAGCCGTTACTTTATCTCCAAAAGAAAAGAAAATTGTCGCGTTGAAAGATCTAACAGTAAAGAGTCCTCGCCTATGGTGGCCTAACGGTATCGGCAAACAGGAACTTTATGATATGAAAATCTCTTTCGAAAAGAACGGCACGGTCAGCGACAGTCAGAAGCTGCGTTACGGAATAAGGGAGATAACTACTGAGAAAGATCCTTCAACCGGTGGGCGCAAATTCTATGTAAATGGTCAGCCTGTTTACGTAACAGGAGGTAATTACATCAATTCAGACTGGTTGCTCCGCTTATCGCCGGAACGCTATCGCGCTGAAGTACGCTTTCATGCCGAAATGAATGTTCGCATGATCCGTGTATGGGGAGGTGCTTTGTTGGAACGTCTCGACTTCTATAACGCCTGCGATGAGTTCGGTATTCTGGTATTCCAGGATTTTTGGGGAAGCGGAGACTGCAACGGTGCTTGGATAGACCCGATGAAACTTGATTCAAGGGAACGTCGCTGGGAATATCCTGACAACCACGATTTGTTCCTTGAATCCGTAGAAGACCAGGTAAAGATGGTTCGTAATCACCCCAGCTTATGCTTATGGTGCGGCGGTAATGAGTGGCCATTATCAAAAGATATTGACGAAAAGCTTGAAAAAGAAGTATTCCCTCGCTTAGATCCTGAACGGCTTTATGCCAGTTTCTCTACCGATACAGTATTTACACGTAATACAATCGGTGGTAATGGTGACGGACCTTACGGAATACAGGAAAAAGAATGGTTCTTTACCTTCCGCTCATCTCCTTTTAACCCCGAAGCGGGCTCGGTAGGATCACCCGAAGTTGAGAGTATGAGAGAGATGATGACTGAAGAAGAACTGGAAGGCTTTCCGAAACTTGGAATGCGCGCACACAACACATGGCGCTATCATAAAGACCTTGGATACGGAAATCATCTGGAAAGATACGGTGAGGTTACCGATATTGAAACCTATTGTAAATATGCTCAGGTGGTGAACTACGACCAATACCGTTCCTTTATGGAAGGATGGGCCTCGCATATGTGGGAATGGTACACCGGTATTTTGATCTGGAAAACTCAAAACCCATGGACAGCCCTTCGCGGACAGATGTACGACTGGTATTTGGATGTAAACGCGACGTTATACGGAACAAGAAAAGGTAACGAACCACTTCACCCGCAATATAATATCGTTACTAAAAAGGTTGAATTGGTAAATACTGCCCTGGGTAACCATAAAGTTCAAGTAAAAGCGCAGCTTTATAAACCCGACGGAAGTATGGTTTGGGAAAAAGAAGAAGCAAGCGACATCCGTGCGAATACAGTAAACCGTATGTTTGATGTGCCGCAACCTCAAAACCATAGCGGTGTATACTTCTTAAAGCTCAGTTTAATGGAAAACGGTCAATTGCTAACCGACAACATTTATTGGTTAACAACTCAGCCTAACGATTATACTACATTAAAAGATCTTCCTAAAGTTAAGCCAACCATAAAGTCAACTTTAAAGAAAGAAGGCAATACTTATAAAGGAACAGTTAGCCTGCAAACTGAAAAGAATATATCTTTCTTCAATCGTATCAAAGTATTGGATAAGAAAACAGGTAAGCGTATCCTTCCGGTGCACTATACGGATAATTATGTAACCGTAATGCCGGGCGACAAAAGAGATATCGAACTTGAATTCTCTTCTGAGCTACCTAAAGACCAAATTGAAATAGTGATTGACAGCTGGACTGCCGACAGGATTACCAGTCCGATATAATAATTATTCCTCTGTAACAGGAGGAATTGCTTCGTAGGGCGTTGTCTCTGACTGGCGGATATTCACAATATCATCAACGATATACTTAGAATATCCTCTCCAGGGCAACGCTCCGAAGTATTCTTTATAATGCAGATCTACGATTTGCCCTCCGGCACGCATCAATTCTTTTGCAATTTCCGGATCAGCTATGGAAAAGTTAAACTCATTCGACTCTACCCCTCCCGAAGTTCCCGAGCGAAATCCGGTCTGAATTAATTTACCCTCATAGGTTTTAAATATAACCCCTTTGTAAACGACAAAATTAAGTTGTCCCGTTTTTACCCCTTCTCCATAAGGATAATAAAAGCGAATAGCCACAAATACAATAAGAGCAAGGAAGAGAGTGACAAGCAATATATTTCTGAATTTCTTCAAGCCACTTTTAAACTTTAACGTTCTATCATTCATAATATCGGTATTCTAATTTTGGAAACAAAGATATACCTTTTTTGTTTACTCATATCTTCTTTTCAGTTTGAGGTACGTCAAAAATGATTTTGAGGTACGTCTAAATTAAATTACAGGTACGTCTAAATGAATTTTGAGGTACCTCAAAACTATTTTTGAGGTACCTCAAAATTATTTTAAGACGTGATGTTATATAAAAAGCCACGTATATGCTCAGGAAATCAGGAGCAACGGAATAATATCACGCAACGAATTTATCTTAAAAAAGCATGGATGAGATGACGGACATTCTACCTTCTCATGTTCCCATGTGGTTTGAAAAGGAACATACACAGCATAACATCCCAGTTCCAAAGGAGGTATAATATCTGAACGAACGGAATTACCTATCATCAGGAATTCTTCGGACCGAATATCTAAATGTTTTAAAAGTTGTTTGTATTCACGCCCGGTCTTGTCGCTCATGATTTCGACATGATGAAACAGATGTTCAAGACCTGAACGGCGAAGCTTTTGCTCCTGGTCAAGCAGATCGCCTTTGGTTACTACAACCAGGCGATAATGTCGGGCAAGAGCATTAAGGGCCTCCTCCACTCCGGCGAGCAATTCTACCGGCTTCGACAATTGCTCTTTACCAATCGAGATAATCTCTTTTAAAGTGGAAACGGGCACATTCCCGTCTGTTATGTGTATGGATGTTTCCAATACGGATAGGATAAAAGCTTTAACGCCGTAACCATACAACGGCATATTCTGCATTTCAGTCTGATAAAGCTCTGCCGAAGCCTTATCCGGGGTTACAAAAGATGACATTAATTCACGGAATTTCTTCTCTGTTTCAAGGAAATATGTTTCGTTTACCCAAAGCGTATCATCCGCATCGAATCCAATAACTTTTACACTTTCTATCATTATCTTTCATTCAAAAATCCGGGCGATAAAGGTATAGAAAAAGAACAAAAGAATGACGGAGGCTATTTATTTTTACCTTCCTACCGCCTCTACTTGTTAAAATAATGAATAAATTGCGGGGGAAAAATACGCCTGAATGAATTAAACCGTAAAAAGATAATATGATGAGACTTTCACTAATTTTTATGCTATTCGCCTTTTTTACAGGAGCTTCGGCTCAATCTCCAAAAGGATCGGAAGCGGATAAACCCGAGACAAAGAAAGAGTTTAGAATTGAAGACGGAAAGGATGTGTATATGCTGACTTATTTCCGCCAGCGTTATCCCACACGCATTGAGATCGACTCCGAAGGAAAGATAATTGAAGTTCCACTGCCTGACCCGATGGCAATAGAGAAACTACATATTGCCCTATCCACAGACGGACGACACTGGACAGCATTGAAAGGCGGCGAACCGATATGGGACCAATGGATGCGTGACCCTTACGTTCGCAGGGGACCGGATGGTCTTTGGCGTATCCTGGCGACGGGTGGCAGAGGAGCTGCTGATCGTAAAAAAACAGGACCCGTATGTCTGTATGCTACTTCGGCAGATCTGATTAACTGGCAGGTTGAAGGATATTTACCGTTGATGAAAGATGCCAGGAACGAAGTGGGAGCATTGTCAAGAAATATCTGGGCTCCTGAATGGTTTTACGATGATAAAACCGGCGAATATATGTTGTTCTGGTCTTCATCATTCAAAGATGCCGGTTGGAAAGAAAGCCGTCTTTGGTATTGTAAAACCCGCGATTGGAAAACATTTACGCCGGCAAAAGAGCTTTTTGCTCCCTCCTATTCAGTGATTGACGGCACACTGCTGGAACAAGACGGCACGTACTATTTATTTCACAAAGAAGAAGAATTTGGAGAGAAGACAGGTGAAAGGAGAGCTATCCGCCTTGCCACATCCAAGAAGCTCGAAGGGCCTTACGAGATTATCGAAGGGCCATTAAACAAGGGCCAGATCGTTCCTGTAATTACGGAAGGGCCGACTGTAGTAAAAGACTTGATCAATCCGGGATGGTTATTGCTGTATGATTACTGTATGACAAATCGTTACGGGGTGTCTTATTCACGCGATTTGATCAACTGGTCGGTAGAGGACGATGTAAGTTTTCCTTCTGAAGCACGCCACGGCTGCGTTTCAATACTAAAGCCGGAGGAAGCAAGAAAGCTGATAAAGGCTTATCCGGTGAGTCATTCCGGCAAGTAATGTTTCTTTCAATGGAAAGTTTCCTGCAAGATGACGGTGGCGCTATGAATATCTCCTCCTATCGGCGGGTTTAGTTTGGATAAGGCTATCTCTATAGCGGTGAGTTGGGGAAATTCATTTTTCAGGGCATTCAGAATTCTTCCTGCCGCGTGTTCAAGCAATTTGGACGGGATATCCATTTCTTTTTTCACCAGGTCGTAAACGGTAGCATAGTTGATTGTGCTTTCCAGCTCATCGTCTGCAATAGCTTTTTCCAAAGGAGCAGTAAGAATTAGATTTATTTTAAAAAAATTTCCAACAGTCTTTTCCTGGGGCAATACCCCATGAAATGCGTAGAAATTCATGTCCTTTAATTCAATTTTACTTGTCATATTTGAGATTTTTAAAAGGTAAAAGTCCTTAAAGAACCTTTAACTGCAAAAATATAATTTTATATTTGCAAATTATCATGAACATATACTATATATTTCTATGAAGTTTAAGAATTTTAAAGAGGAGGTAATCCCCCGGGGAGGAGACTCTCATACTTTATTAGCCGTTGGAACTACAGTAAAAGGAGACATTATAACAGATGGTGATTTTCGTTTGAATGGAAGAGTGGAAGGTAATCTGACTTGTTCAGCGAAAATCGTGATCGGAGAGAAAGGCCACATAGATGGTGATATTATATCTGTTAACGCGGAAATACAGGGTACTGTAGTGGGAAGCATACGGACCAGTGGAGCTCTAATACTAAAAGCATCATCTATCGTTACCGGTGATATCTATGCCCAGACATTGGAAATTGAACCTAATGCCAAGTTTAGCGGTGTCTGCAATATGTTACCTGCAGAAGATAATAACAATTGAAATATATTTTATAGGAATAAGCTATTTCCTACCGTTTTGTTCAATTAGGGATATGATCTTTTTATTAATGCTATCCGCATTCATTAATTCTTCGATAGTGATATGCATACGATACCTCCAGTAATGTGATGGGTCGGCCGGTATATTAATTCGCTCAGACTCTACATCAGCCTTCTTTATCGAATCATCCATCGCAAACCAGTCCTGAATAGGAAAGATCGCCAGCATCGACGGTGAACTGAGATGATTTCCTATAATTTGGGAAGCAATTTCGGATGTACAATCGTCCGGTGCTTCTCCGTGACGATGCAATACTTCTTCATAATACCGCTGCGTCTTTCCCCTGTTTTCCTTCCACCAGCTCCGTAATGGTGACATATCGTGAGTGGATGTTGTGCAAACCGATAAATAAGGCAAGTTGGGTAAATCGGAAAACTCACGGTTTGACGTCTTCGGCATCCTTTCTATTTCCAGGCTTAATATCTGGAGTTTATTCATTACATCAGGCACTGATTCGGGGATCATTCCAAGGTCTTCCCCACAAACCAACATTTGAGTAGACGCGATTAACGGTGTGAGCCTTTTGAATGCCTGCATCTTCCAGAAGTTACTATGCCTGTGATAAAAGAAATCCCAATACAGATGATCAAACGCATATCGGTCTGAATTACTCAATTCGCGATAAATAAACGACTGATTGGATGAGATACGCGGATGAAAACGGTCACTCATAACGGGATCATGTAGGAATAAAACTTCATCGACAATATTGAAGAGTCCATCCCTTACACGACGGGAAGCTTCGTCTGTTTTATCGGCGAATAGTTCATTTATCTTCTTCTGTGTATCGCAAAAGGGCTTTAAAACATAATGATGGGATGACGATTGTGCCAGGTAAGTATCTTTCACTTCATAGAGAAGATCACCAAACAATTCGAATAAGAATTCCTCGTTAATGTGCGGAGTTGTAAACCGTTGCTCATTAAACTGCATTCCATAATGCTCAATCTCTTCTTTCGTAAACGGAAGAGCGGGATTGAAATGTCCGCATAATCCCTGTATATATTGAATAGGAATTTCCCAGATACGGAAGAAACCAAGAATATGATCTATACGAAAGCTATCGAAGTAATCGCCTAATTTAGAAAAGCGTTTCTTCCACCAGGTGAAGTTATCTTTCTCCATTACTTCCCAATTATAGGTGGGGAATCGCCAGTTTTGTCCGATAACGGAGAAGTCATCCGGTGGTGCCCCTGCCTGGCCATCCATGTTAAAGTAGTGGGGTTCGGTCCAGACTTCTACACTATTCCGATTTACTCCGATGGGTAAATCACCTTTGAGTACCACGCCATTCTCCCGGGCATAGTCGGAAACCGCTTTAAATTGTGTATGTAATGTATACTGAAGGAAGAACACAAATGACATAACATAGTTTGCGTCTTTATCTTCCCTGTAAAGCTGTTCGATACGATCTTTACTGTAAATTGCATCACCTTCCCAATCTTTGAAGTCGGTAGATTTATACTTATCCCTTAAATAGGAATACGCTGCATAAGGAACCAGCCAGTGTTCATTCTTAGAGAAGAAATCCTTGAACTCAGGAGCTTCCAATAAGATTTTTCCTTCCTGCCCATAAAATTCCCGACAGTAGTCAAGCTTATATTTGATAACCGGTTCATAATCTACTACATCCTTGGCGTTTAATTCTTTTTGTTTTGCCTCATAAAAAGCGACTTTATCCGGATCTTTTAACGCTCCCATCCATTGCAGGTCGATATACATCGGATGCAACGCATAAACTGTAATAGCACTGTATGGATAGGAGTCTCGCCATGTGTAGGAAACAGTTGTGTCATTCACGGGCAAAACCTGGATAATACGTTGGTTTGTCTTCTTTATCCAGTCGACAAACATTTTCAGATCTCCTAAATCACCAACTCCAAAACTTTTTTCAGAACGTAAAGAAAAGACAGGAATTACCGTACCGGAACATTTCCATGCGGGCTGGTTATCTCTGAAATATAAACCTGAAACGCAAACAGTCTCTCCTTCTTCATGGGAAGGAATTGAAAAGGTTCTGTTGTCTCCATCCTCCCAATGTAAAGGATCTTTTGTCTCGGTGTCGACGATCAGGAACTTATATTCTACTGGATAATGTATACTGTCGGCATCCAGTTCGATATTCCATTCCGGGAAATTCTCACAACCCAAGATAAATGCGTTAGCCGGGTTCCAGTTTCCTAAGCAATCCTGATTTCCGGTTATCGCGATACTTTGTGTTTTTTCCACCCGTGGCGCAGACACCTTTATGATAAGTTTCTTTGATCCATTAGCGTCATGTTTATATGAATTCCCCGGATGGGTGAACAGACTCTTGGTAAAGGCAGAAGAATAAAATGGCATATTAGACGGACGAACCTGCCAGTAATCGTATAAAGCGTATTTGGCCGTATTTTCATCCAAAGCCATCCGATGGTTTCTTTCCCATTCTTCAAATATCTGCTGATCGTTGACGCTTAGGAAATAACGGTATTCTATAATTTGTGAAGAGGGTGGTATATCAATCTCTAATTGCCAGTTTCCATCGTTGGTATATTGCATCTCTTTTGCAAATGCCTGTTCCCAGTTTCCCAACTCCGGAATGGAACCTATGATGTATATTCGTTGCCCCCAGACAGTATAGAAGTTTATATTAAAAGATATTTTCATTGGTGTTTTTTTGTTTCTCTATATGCGAATGTATGAAAAATGCGGAGAATTATCTCCGCACTCCTCTATAAATGATATTTATATATCATTTTTATCCACATTTTGATCCTCCGCAATTGGTACAGATCAAACAGCCTTCCTGAAAAATGAGTGTTTCAAAACCGCAAGTCGGACATTTGTCTCCTTTCACTTCCGTGCCGTTGGGGAGGTATTTCTTCAATGCTCTTTCTACTCCGTTCTTCCAGGTATTGATTGATTCATTGTTCAATTCCATACCCTGAACAAGCTTTATCACCTGATCGATGGGCATCGCATAACGAAGTACACCTGAGATTAATTTAGCATAGTTCCAGTATTCAGGATCGAACTTGCCATCCAGTCCTTCAATAGTCATCTTATAGCCTCGCTTATTCCTAAACTGGAAATCGTAATGTTTCTGACCGTCTTCGTCATAACTCTTGATGATTGTTCCCTTTGAAACGTTCTTCGGCAACATAATACCTTCATCGTCATCTGCAAGACCGGTAAATATTTCGTACGGACGTCCGTTAAGCAGTCCAACGAACGCTATCCATTTTTCTTTATTGTTCTGGAATTTTACTACATCAGCTTCCAACTCACGCGGACGTTTGAACATAATTGTCGGAGGCTCCATACAGTTACAATCTTCCTTTTTCTTATCTTCAGCAGAGATAAGAACGCCTGAGCGTGAACCGTCTCTATATACCGTACAACCTTTACATCCGCATTTCCATGCTTCAATGTAGAGCTGATTTACGAGTTCTTCCGTGGCATCATTTGGTAAATTAATGGTAACACTTATTGAATGATCTACCCATTTCTGAATACGTCCCTGCATTCTTACCTTCTGCATCCAGTCTACATCATTGGAAGTTGCCTTATGATAAGGTGATTTGGCTACCATTTCATCAACTTCTTCTTGTGTGTATCTTTTGGAGGCAGAATAACCGTTTGCCAACATCCATGTAACGAACTTATGATGGAATACGGTATATTCTTCATAAGCGTCACCTGTTTCATCTACAAAGTCTACACGTGATGAAGCGTCATTCGGATTTACTTTTCTACGACGTCTGTATACAGGTAAGAAGACGGGTTCTATACCGGAAGTTGTCTGAGTCATCAAACTTGTTGTTCCTGTCGGAGCAATAGTCAAACAGGCTATGTTACGACGACCATATTTCGCCATATCTTTATACAGAACAGGGTCAGCTTCACGCAGTCTGTTGATGAACGGATTCTTCTCTTCACGCTTAGCATCATAGATTTCAAAAGCACCGCGTTCTTTCGCCATGTCTACAGATGAACGATAAGCTGCCAATGCTAATGTTTTTTGGATGTTCTCTGCAAACTCTGTTGCTTCGTCCGTTCCGTAACGAAGGTTCAACGCTGCAAGCATATCGCCTTCGGCAGTAATTCCAACACCGGTTCTGCGTCCTTCAAGAGTCTTCTTCTTTATTTTCTCCCAAAGATGACGTTCGGTTTCTTTTACCTCCATTGATTCAGGGTCAGCATCTATCTTTTCTAGTATTTTTTCAATCTTTTCAGCTTCCAGGTCAATGATATCGTCCATGATACGTTGAGCTAACGCCACATGCTTTTTAAACAGATCGAAATCGAAATAAGCATCTTTTGTGAACGGATTCACCACATACGCATATAGATTGACAGCCAATAGACGACAGCTATCATACGGACAAAGAGGTATCTCTCCACAAGGGTTTGTAGAAACTGTGCGGAAACCCAGATCAGCATATGAGTCCGGAACGGATTCTTTTATGATTGTATCCCAGAAAAGCACTCCCGGTTCCGCTGACTTCCAGGCGTTATGGATAATCTTTTGCCATAATTCCGATGCGTTAATCTCACTTACTGTTGTTGGATTGGATGAGTCTATCGGGTATTGTTGTTTATAAGATGTTCCGTTGATAACGGCATTCATAAATTCATCATCAATCTTCACCGATACATTTGCACCGGTTACTTTGCCTTCCGTCATCTTTGCATCAATGAAAGACTCCGAGTCAGGATGCTTAATGGATACACTTAACATAAGTGCTCCTCTGCGTCCATCCTGTGCTACTTCGCGGGTAGAATTTGAGTAACGTTCCATGAAAGGTACTAATCCTGTAGAAGTCAAAGCCGAATTCTTTACAGGAGATCCTTTAGGTCGGATATGCGATAGGTCATGCCCTACTCCACCTCGACGTTTCATAAGCTGAACCTGTTCTTCATCGATGCGGATAACAGCACCATATGAATCCGCACTACCGTCCAATCCAATTACAAAACAGTTTGATAAGGATGCTATCTGGAAATTATTACCAATTCCGGTCATCGGACTTCCTTGTGGTATAATGTATCGGAAATGGTCAAAGAGGTCAAAAAGTTCCTTTTCAGTTAATGAATTAGGATACTTCTTTTCAATACGTGCAATTTCTTTTGCCAAACGGTGATGCATATCATTAGGAGATTTTTCATAAATATTCCCGAATGCATCCTTCAGTGCATATTTGTTAACCCATACCTTAGCAGCTAACTCATCACCGGTGAAATACTCTAATGAAGCCTTGAAAGCTTCATCGAATGTGTAAGTTTTTTGATTCACTTGATTACGAATGTTTATTTTTTGCAAGTTTAAGAATTGTTTGTTTATTGACCAAATAAAGAACAAATAAAAACCCAAATTGTTGAAAAGTTTTCCCAAAAAAAATGGAACAATACTATTTATCAGTAATTTAAAAAAACAAATCATCAAAAAAGTTTTCCCAAAAGAAAACTGAAAGTAAAATGAATAACAAAAAAAAGGATATTCTGCTATAAAGAATATCCTTTTTCAATAGTGTTGGGATTATTAATTTTTTATCCTAGTTTCTATCTCTTCTACTGTGGAACGAAAGGATTTATTTATCTCTATTTGATCTTTTATCGTTTTACAAGCATGCAATACAGTCGCATGATCTTTCTTTCCAACGATCTTTCCTATTAAGGAGAAAGAACAATCTGTATATTTCTTTGATAGATACATAGTAATTTGGCGGGCTTGTACAATCTCTCTTTTTCTGGAACGAGTCTGGATCAAAGATTGTTCAAGATTAAAATAGTTACAGACTACTTCCTGAATCATTTGTATTGAGACCTGCCTTTCTCCTACTTTGACAGACTGTCCAACTACACGCTTAGCTAAAGGTAAATCTATCTCTCTACTGTTGATTACAGAATGTGCCATTAAAGAAACCAGAACACCCTCCAGGTCACGTACATTTTCTGTTACATTCTCTGCTATATAGTCGAGTACATCTTCCGGTATATTGATCCCGTCATGATCAATCTTATTCTTTAAAATTTTCTTTCTTAACTCCAAGTCCGGTCGTTGAAGCTCAGCTGTTAATCCCCATTTCAAACGGGTAAGCATACGTTCTTCCATTCCCTGTAAATCTACAGGAGCTTTATCAGATGTAAGAATCAACTGCTTTCCTAAATGATGTAGATGATTAAATATATGGAAAAAGGTATTTTGTGTTTTATCCATACCCAGCATTTCCTGTATATCATCTAATATTAATACATCCAGATTCTGATAAAAATATAGAAAATCATTTGTTGTATTCTTACGGATCGCATCTGTGAATTGCACTCTGAACAGATGAGAAGATACATATAATACTTTTTTCTCGGGATGAAGTTCACGTATACGTGTACCGATAGCATGGCATAAATGTGTTTTACCCACACCGGAAGGTCCGAAAATAAATAAAGGATTAAATGTAGTCTTTCCCGGATTCTTAGCAACAGCTTCACCGGCAATACGAACTAAACGGTTACTGGAACCTTCAAAATAATTATCAAAATTATACTTTGGATTCAATTGTGGATCTAAATCCTGTGGTGCAGTCTGATCAAAAGGTGTTGGTGCTTTATTTGCATTTTTAGGAGCAACCTTTTTTACTGCAATCGAGCTATTTTCCATTGGATAATCAACTGTACCTCCTGTTGATTTATCCACCATAATACGATAATTAAGAATCGTTCCTTTTCCAATTACGCGATATAACGTAACTTTCAAAACATTCACATACTTCTCTTCAAGATACTCATAAAAAAACTGGCTGGGTACTTGGATGGTAAATTTGTTCCCTTCATAAGATAATGGTGTTATTGGCATGAACCAGGTATTAAATACAGCTTCAGGGACAATGTCTTTAATCACAGATAGGCACCTAGACCATAATGTTTCACAATCAATCTGCATCACTTATTTTAGTTAATAACTATAACTTTTATTTTACTGGTACAAAGTTTGGAAATATATTTAGAAAAAAAAATCACAAAAAGATTTCGATATTAATACAACCCCGGCAAAGCTTCATTTTCAGTAAATTAAACTCCATTTGTCAGGTTTTCAAAGTTAGCGAAAAACATGATTTCCTAAACCCTTTATAACAAATACGTTTGATTAAACATGCACATTTTTTAACTAAAAGCGGTAAATATTTTAAGGTCTCATATTTGATTTAAACTAAAGGCATTATGCATCTAATTTGGTTCATCTCATTTTTCTTTTAAATTGGAATGATTCTAAATAAACGGTCGTAACAAAATTTAACAATCAAGTCAAAACAATGAAAAACTAACATAGCGTTTAGGATGTTCTTTGAAATCAATAAGAAGTTTTGAAGCATTATCCATCGTACTATTTAAGTTGTCATACAGCGACTTATCATTCAAAAGAAGACCAATACTATTATCTTTGGAATTCAATCTATCGGTAGTTAGTTTCACATTTGCCAAGGTAGCATTTACGCTATTTATTGTTGTCTGAATATCTAACCCTTTAAGTTCTTCACTAACTTGGTTAAAGTTTGATGTGATAACTTTCAGATCGGACATGATAACCGGAACATCTTTCCTCAATAATTGATTTAACTCCCTGCTGGAAATTTCCAGGTTAGCGGTTGTTTTTTCTATATGGTTCAATGACTGAGTTAATGCTGGATGAGTTACAAGTGCTTGTAAACCTATCAAGATCGAATCGATCTTAGGAAGCAAAGCTTCTACCCCAGGTAATAGATTATTTTGTACCGAAGCCATCATATCTTCTCCCTGACGCCCCTCTATTGTATCACCTGATTTTAAATATTCACTTACATATTTATTCAAATGTAAATGCAGCTCAGCCCCACTAAGAAAAGTGTTTACTATAACGACATAACTATCCTTATTCACTTTCATATCATTGTCGAGACTAATCTCAACAGTAATCTTACCTATTGTATTATAATCATATATGATACTTCTAACAAGCCCTACTTTAAATCCTTCAACAAAGACAGGACTTGATACGCTTACATCCTTCACATTATCAAATGTAACGAAATAATGATTTACGGGTTTGAATAAATTTATTCCTTTTAGGTAATTAATACCAAAATATAATAATGCTATACTTACTATAGTTACAATACCTATTTTCGCCTCCTTTGACAGTCCTTTTTTCTTCATCTTAAAATTATAATAAAGGTGTATCTTCTTTATTTTATTCTTTTCCCATCTTTCATCTCAATTATGAAAGCTCCTCTAAAATCTTTACGTACTTTATTCCAAAGAGAATTTATCTCTTCTTTCCTTGTTGTCGCTCCAACGGTATATTTATACGCTCCTGAATCAATATAAAAATCAACATTCTTATAGCCTTTAAGCTGTTTATCGTTAGGAGCTAATTTCCTCGAAGAAGTCAGTATTTGAACCTTATAAACAGCTGGTCCACCCTGATTTTCTAGATCTTCCGGTATTGCTGTCAGCTGTTTATTTTCTAATTCAATTTTCTGAGAGACAGGTGTCTTTACTTCTTCTTTTTCCGTAGCTTTTGGTTGGCTTTTATCAGTAGTTATAGTCCCTAATGCCCCAGAACGTTTATCATATGCATTTTTATATTTTGAGAAAGCTGAATAAATAGCCTTCACCAATTTATTTTGTCCGGCAGTAGATTTCATAAATTGTTCTTCCTGACGGGTACTTATAAAGCCTAACTCAATTAGTACGCTAGGCATACTCGTTTTGCGAAGCACTAACAAACCTGCCTGCCGTACTCCTCTGTCAATCCTATTTTCTGCACTAAAAGCTTTTTGAATTTCCGATGCGAAAGATACACTTTGTTCTAAGTGTTTATTCTGCATAAATTCAAAAATAATATAAGACTCAGAAGAATTAGGATCGAAACCTTCATATTTTTGCAGATAATCATCTTCCAGAAGTATTACTGAGTTTTCACGCATCGCTACTTCCAGGTTTTCCTCCGTACGTGCCAATCCCAATGTATACGTTTCGGTTCCCACAACCCTTCCGTACGATCTGCTTTTTCTTTCTACAGAATTAGCATGAATGGATATAAACAGATCAGCCTTATTTTTGTTCGCAATTTCAGCACGTTCATCAAGACCTATAAAAACATCAGTTTTGCGTGTATAGATCACTTTTACATCCTGATGCTTATCCAATATCATTTTCCCAAGTTTCAAGGCTACGGATAAATTAAGATCTTTTTCTTTCATAGTCGGACCAACAGCTCCGGCATCATGTCCTCCGTGGCCGGGATCAATTACAACAGTAAAGATTTTATCCTTCGCAAAAACGATAGTAGGTATGGAAAGGAAGGCTATAAATATATATATATGTAGGAAAAACTTTCTATTCACTTTACAGTAATAACTATAATTTACGAAACAAATGTAATGCTTTTTACTGATTCATAGACGTCTTGTTAAACAAAAAGGGATAATTCTGACGAATTATCCCTTGATTTATACCAAAAATCACTCTTTATTCTGATACAACTTCGAAAGGTATCTCTACAGATACATCCTTATGAAGTTTAAGAAGCGCTTTGTAATTACCAACTTCTTTAACAGATTCTTTTATATAAATGATTTTACGATCTACCTCAAATCCTTGCTTTGCTAAAGCTTCTGCAACCTGGATATTAGATACTGAACCGAAAATAGTACCAGTTGAACTGGTTTTCGCTCCGATAGTTAATGAAACTCCTTCTAATTTTGCTGCTAATGCTTCTGCATCTTGTTTTACTTTTTCCAGCTTATGAGCACGTTGTCTCAAATTCTCTGCTAAAACTTTTTTTGCTGATTCGGAAGCGATAATCGCTTTTCCTTGCGGGATTAGAAAGTTACGTCCGTAACCGTCTCTTACTGTTACGATATCGTCTTTGTAGCCTAAGTTTACTACATCTTCTTTCAAAATAACTTGCATATTCTGTCTCCTTCAGTTTTTATTATTTCATTAAATCGGTTACATAAGGAAGCAAAGCCAAATGGCGTGCTCTTTTCACTGCCTGAGCCACACGACGTTGGAACTTCAGAGAAGTACCTGTGATACGACGCGGAAGAATCTTTCCTTGTTCATTAAGGAATTTCTTCAAGAATTCAGGATCTTTGTAATCGATATACTTAATACCGTTCTTTTTGAAACGGCAATATTTTTTCTTTTTTACGTCAACCGACGGGGGAGTCAAATATCTGATTTCTGATTGAGTTGCCATAATTAATTCTCCTTTACTGTTTCTTTAGATGACTTCAAATTTCTTCTCTTAGCAGCATATTCTGCAGCAAACTTGTCCTGGCGGAAAGTTAGGAAACGAATCACACGTTCGTCCCGACGGAACTGGATTTCCAACTTGGCAATCACTTCCGGTGCAGATTTGAATTCTACTAACTGATAGAATCCTGTTGTTTTCTTGTCGATAGGATAAGCTAATTTACGCAATCCCCAATTCTCTTCATTCACTATCTCTGCTCCTTCAGCTTTCAGAAGATTTGTGAATTTTTCTACCGCTTCCTTCATCTGTGCATCAGACAAAACGGGAGTCAAAATGAAAACGGTTTCGTAATTGTTCATAAAACTTTGTTTAATTAATAATTAGTAATTTTTCGAGCCACAAAGGTAAGGATAATATTTTAATCAACAAACCGATACCTTATATAAATTTTATATAGCTAACTGAAAACAACTGATAGCATATTCGCTAGTGAATAAGTAAAAAACTGATTAAGGTAAATATATTTGAGAATTATTATCTACTTTTGTAACTTGTAGTTAAAAATAACTATACAAAATAATTCGACATGGATTTCAAGCTAGATAAAGGCAGTTGCTGCATGGGGAAAAAGGGATGCAGCAAAATTCAAAATAATAAACTTAATACCTACGATTGGTTATGCGATATACCGGAAGCTGAAAATGCTACGGATTATGTGGAAGTTCAATTCAAGAATACTCGAAAAGGATATTACCTTAACAGTTCTAAAATCCCACTTGAAAAAGGAGATATTGTTGCCGTAGAGGCAAGTCCCGGACATGATATAGGTACGGTTACCCTGACCGGTAAGTTAGTTCTTCTTCAAATGAAAAAGAATAATCCAAGGGGAGAAACCACAGAGCCTAAACGTATTTACAGGAAGGCAAAAGCCAGCGATATGGAAAAATACGAAGAGGCAAAAGCGAAAGAACATGAGACCATGATACGTTCTCGTGAAATAGCCGCTGAATTGGAGTTGAACATGAAGATAGGCGATGTAGAATATCAGGGCGACGGTAATAAAGCTATTTTTTATTATATCGCCGACGAACGTGTAGACTTCCGGCAACTTATCAAGGTACTTGCAGACGCATTTCGGGTACGTATAGAAATGAAACAAATTGGCGCTCGACAAGAAGCCGGTCGTATCGGTGGTATAGGTCCTTGTGGACGTGAACTTTGCTGTTCAAGCTGGATGACGAGTTTTGTCTCGGTATCAACGGGTGCGGCGCGTTACCAGGATATTTCAATGAATCCGCAAAAACTGGCAGGACAATGTGCTAAGCTAAAATGTTGCATCAACTATGAGGTCGATATATATGTAGAAGCACAAAAGAAATTACCTTCACGGGAGATTGTATTAGAAACTAAGGACAATACTTATTATCATTGTAAAGCAGACGTTTTTAAGAAAGAGATTACCTATTCAACGGATAAAAACTTTGCAGCTAATTTGGTCACCATTTCCGCAGAACGTGCTTTTGATGTAATAAACATGAACAAAAAAGGGAATAAGCCAATATCCCTTGAAGCGGATGAGAAGCCTCAACCTCCTAAACGTGATTCTCACGATATACTAGGGCAGGAAAGTCTTACCCGTTTTGATGGCTCAATTAAAAAGAAGAAAAAGAAGAAAAAGCGCCCGTCCGGAAATAACCACTCTGAACACGTAATCAAAAAACCGAAAGGGAATAATGAAAAGTAGGTTATTATGAAACTTTACAGGTTAAATAGAAACCATACTATATGCATTATATTATTTATTAGCTCCTTTCTCTTTTCTTGTAAACAGGAAGCTATATATGACCAGTATCAGGCAATAGATAATATAGCGTGGGAAAAAGACAAAGAGTACTATTTTACCTTTCATATAGAAGATAATACTACTCCATACAATGTTTCTTTTCAGCTTAGAAATAACAATCTTTATCCTTATCAGAACTTATGGCTTTTCTATAGTGAAGAACAGCCTATAGGACCACTTGTGCGTGATACGATTGAATGTGTGTTGGCTGATGAATACGGGAAGTGGTATGGAAGCGGGATATCCTTATATCAATCGAGCTTTCCGCTACGGACTAATTACACATTCCCTCATAAAGGACAATATACATTCAGTTTCCGGCAAGGTATGCGAAATGATACCTTAAGAGGTATTCAGGAGATAGGATTAAGAATTGAACAAGCGAATTAAATTCACCTTTCTTTACGCGTAGCATCTATACGAAGGAAAATAAAAAGTAATATTGTAAATCCCCAAAGAGCAGATCCTCCATAACTAAAGAAGGGTAACGGTATACCAATTACAGGAGTAATTCCAATAACCATACCTATATTGATTACCAGATGAAAAAAGAAAATAGAGGCTACGCCATATCCGTACACTCTGCCGAATGTGGTTTTCTGTTTCTCCGATAAGATAAATAGCCGTATAATAAATATCGCAAATATAATCAACACTGCGGAAGAACCTATAAAGCCCTGCTCCTCTCCCACTGTACAAAATATAAAATCGGTATCCTGTTCGGGTACGTATTTGAGTTTGGTTTGAGTCCCGTTAAGAAATCCCTTACCCATTAATCCTCCTGAACCAATAGCTATCTTAGATTGGTTGACATTATAGCCTGCTCCGCTTGGATCGTCTTCAAGTCCCAGAACTACTTTAATACGCATTTGCTGATGTGGCTCCAGTACTTCATTGAAAACATAATCTACCGAAAACAGGAACCCTACAAAAGCTAATGTAAATACAACAATCAGTGCATAGTTCCATACCCAGTTTTTTATAGAAAGAAAAATAAGATAACCCGAAGTTGCAAGAATCAATCCCATGGTTACCCATACGAAATTGACTGGAGTGAATAAAGAGATAAGATATGCACAAAGATAAGTGAGACCTGTTAATCCTGATATTATTTTCAAATGAAGCTTATCCCGTTGGATCATTGCAGTAAGAATAATCGTTATCACTTGAATTATGCATAACACAATTAGTTCCCCAAGGGGAGTGATACCTACCAGAACATCTGCATACTTCATACTCAACACGAAGAAAACTACAGCACATAAACCAGCAAATAATATAAAACCCGACATTCCCTCTCTGTAAAGCACAAGAAAAAAAGCCAGATAAACCAAAGCTGAACCTGTTTCTTTCTGCAATAAAATACAGATCATCGGCAAAAAGATAATACACAAAGCTAAGGAGAAGTTTTTAATAGTAGCTAGTTTAAAGCCATACGAACCAATTAATTTAGCTAAAGCTAATGCGGTTGCAAACTTGGCAAACTCAGCCGGTTGTAAACGTAACGGACCTAATTCCAGCCAGGAACGTGACCCTTTAATTTCAGGAGCCACGATAATAGTAATAATCAATAATACAATTACAGCTCCATATATGAGATAAGCAAATACGGGATAAAAGTCTGCATCCAACATTAAGATAATAAATATCAGAACAAAGGAGAGGCCGATCCAAATGAGCTGTGATCCCGGACGACCGGAGGGATCGTACAATCCTGTATTATCATAATCATAACTTGCACCACAAATACTAAACCATCCTGCTATAACCATAACAACATACAAGAGAATGGTTATCCAGTCAATCGTTTTCCAAATATTTGTTTTATTACTGGACATTTCGAGTCGGCAATATAGCTGTGTTTATAATGTATTCTTCTAAATACTTATCGCTGTCGGCAATCTTTCCTTTCAGATACTTCTGCAACATTAATTTAGCGATAGGTACCGCGTATGTAGCACCGAAACCGGCATTCTCAACAAACACGGAAATAGCGACTTCCGGCTTTTCATAAGGAGCAAATCCCATAAAAACAGAGTGATCTTTACCGTGTGGGTTCTCCGATGTCCCTGTCTTACCACATACGGCAATATCCGGCAAAGCAACCCTACGACATGTACCTCCTGTAACAGCATTACGCATTCCTTCTGCTAGAATCTCATAATGCTTCGAATCCACAGTAGTATAACGTTTTTCAGTGTACAAAGAGTCTAACCGGTCATCCTGAATTTCTTTTACAACATGCGGCGTATAGAAATATCCCCGATTGGCTATCGTAGATGCCAGATTACATATTTGAAGCGGTGTTGCCAGTATTTCTCCCTGTCCGATAGCAATAGAAATAATTGTACTGGACACCCAACGTCCTTTATAAAACTTATCGTAGAGTTTACTGCTCGGTATAAAACCTCCTCTTTCTCCGGGTAGATCTATACCCAACGGACGACCGTATCCCATACTCAACATATGGTCTCGCCAGATATCAAACCCTTCCTGTACGGACGGATACCTTCGTCGGCTATCAATCATATCCCGTAGTCCCCAACAAAAGAATGCATTACAAGAGGTCGCGATCGCCGGAACCAAGTTTAAAGGAGAAAAATGACCATGACATGCCGGTTTACCTCCTAAGACCGGATAACCATGACCGCAAGAATACATCGTCTCCGGAGTTATTACACCTTCTTGCAAGAAGATAAGTCCCATAGCCGGTTTGAATGTTGAACCGGGAGGATAAGCAGCCATTAAAGAACGGTCATACAAAGGTTTCAACGGATCCTGTTCCAGCATCGCGTGGTTCTTTCCCCTTTGCCGACCAACCAGTATACTCGGATCAAAAGTAGGAGTAGATACCATGCAAAGGACTTCACCTGTCGACGGTTCTATCATCACAATACCGCCAATCTTATTACCCATTAACAGCTCGCCGTAAGCTTGTAAATCCATATCAAGAGATAAGGTCACACTCTTTCCTGAAACGGGAGCGACATCATGTCGTCCTTCTTCATACTTTCCTTTTATTCTCCCATGTGCATCACGAAGAAGAATTTCAACACCTTTCTGTCCCCTCAAAACATGTTCATAGGAAGACTCCACGCCCGTCCGTCCGGACATATCCCCTTGTACATAATAGTTATCCCGTTCAATATCCTTTTTATTTACCTGCCCTATATTACCCAGTAAGTGGGCTGCATAAGGATATTCGTACTCGCGTATCGTTCGGTTTTGAATATAGAAACCGGGGAACTTATAGAGCTTTTCCTGTAATACTCCATAATCCTGCGCTGAAAGCTGGTTCATAAATATTTGCGGAACGTACGATGAATAACCCGGGTTTAAGTTGCGGTTTTTTATATCTTCGATACGTTTCTCGAATTGTTCTTTTGTTATGCCTACCGTATTACAGAAATCAAGTGTATCGAAAGGTTGCGTCATTTCACGCATAATGAGCATTACATCGTAGGCTGGCTGATTATATACTAATAGTTTACCTGTTCGATCATAGACCATACCCCGTGAGGGATAAAGTGTCTTCTTCAAAAAAGCATTATTGTCGGCAGAAGTCTTATATCCACTATCCAGGATTTGCAAATAAAACAAACGTACAATGAAAACAAGAACAATGACAATAACGGCTCCGGTAAGCACAAAGCGTCTGTTCTCAAAAGTGTATTTAGAATTATTCGCCATTTTTCTGAGAGTCAATATTGAAAGCCTCCACTATACATATTAATAAGGTCGTCATAACTACACTTGCGAAGATACGTATAAACAGGAATAACGGATCGAATATGGTTAAAGACTCTAATAAATATAATGTAAGGTGATGGATAATCACAAATGTAAGGGCGTATTTCAAGAAACCACCGTAACCGAAAGTTCTATAAGACGGAGATATAGCTTCCGGCAGATCGTCACCCTTATATATCTTAATGATCATGTTTCGTGAAAACCCCGCTAATGTACATGCAGCAGCATGCATACCGGGGGTATTAGAAAACGCATCGATCACAATTCCTATCAGAAAAGATAAAAGGAGAACTTTCGAAGAAGAGTAACCCACCGGCAATTTTAATATGAAATAAATATAAAGGAATGGAGTCGCCAGACGCAGGAAATTAATATTGTTCAGTATCAAAACCTGAACTAATACCAGTAACACAAAGTACAATAAAACGCGAAATGTGTTAATCATTACCTCTGGCCTCCCTTTCTACTTCTGTTTGTTCTTCCTGATGATAATTCCTTATTACCATCACATTACTCAAACGGGCAAAATCTGTTGCCAGTTCCACTTTCAAGGTATAGAAATTATCATCCCGTTGTTTTTCGAAAGATGAAACATAACCCACCATAATACCTTCCGGAAACAGAGCAGAATAACCGCTTGTAACAATCGTATCACCTTCCTGGAACTCCACATGACGAGGAAGTTCCTCTAGGTTTGCATAACGCGAACTGCGTCCGTCCCATCCCATGGATCCGAAATAACTACTTCCCAATACCTTACAGCTTAAACGAAACTTTGGATTTAACAAAGGTATAACTACTGAAAAATGGTCGGCGACAGTTGATACTACTCCAATCACCCCACGCTCAGAAACAACCCCCATATCGGGAAGGATACCATCTTTTCGTCCTTTGTTGATTGTAATATAATTAGAAAGACTGGTTATACTATTATTGACAACCTTTGCCTTGATATAATCGTATGAAAACTGCCTTGTAGAATCAGGCACGAAACCTCTAAATACGGCGGTATCCGCTTTCATTGCTTCCACTTGCTCCTGAAGTCTGAACAATTCCATTTCAAGTTGCACGTTGCGTTCCAGCAATTCTTTATTTTGATCCCGTAAATTCAGGTAAGATGTAATAGAGCCTGTAACCGAAACGATATTTCCTGTTAATACATTAGCTGTACTTAACATAATATTCTGCTGGTATCCATTATTATGATACACAAGTGCAAGAGCTATAATTTCAAGTGCAATAAATAAGAACCAATGCCTTTTTCTAATTAAAAAGTCAAGCAGTTTACGCATGTTTCTTAATTGAAAATTGAAAATTGAAAGTTGAAAATGAGAATCAGAAAAAACAATTTTCAATTTTCAACTTTCAATTTTCAATTAATATTTACCGTATAAGGAAGTTAAACTTATCAATATTCTTTAATGCAATACCGGTTCCTTTTGCTACGGCGTGTAACGGATCTTCGGCTACATGGAACTGAATATTTATTTTTTCGGTCAAACGTTTGTCTAGTCCTCTCATCAATGCACCGCCACCGGCCAGATAAATACCGTTACGCACGATATCCGCATATAGCTCCGGAGGAGTCTGTTCTAGCGCACTAAGAATAGCTGCTTCCATTTTGGAAAGAGACTTTTCCAGACAGTGTGCTATCTCTTGATACGAAACCGACACTTCCATAGGAAGAGCTGTCATTTGATTAGGACCATGCACGACATAATCTTCAGGAGGATTATCAAGGAAGGTCAAGGCAGAGCCTACATGTATTTTGATTTGTTCGGCTGTACGTTCACCCACTTTTACATTGTGTTGACGACGCATATACTCCATAATATCTGCAGTCAGGTCGTCTCCGGCTATACGTATTGATTTATTCGATACGATACCACCCAATGAGATTACGGCAATTTCGGTAGTACCCCCACCTATATCGACTACCATATTTCCTTCAGGAGCTTCTACATCAACACCAATACCTATAGCAGCCGCCATAGGTTCATATATCATATATACATCACGCCCACCGGCATGCTCAGCCGAATCGCGTACAGCTCTCAATTCCACTTCGGTACTTCCTGAAGGGATACATACCACTATTCTCAAAGAAGGAGAAAACCAGCGGTTTTTAGAGCCTATCATCTTTATCATACCGCGGATCATCTGTTCAGCAGCAAAGAAGTCTGCTATAACACCATCGCGGAGAGGACGTATCGTGCGTATATTTTCATGTGTCTTACCATGCATTTGGCGAGCTCTTTCACCTACTGCCAGTACTTTATCCGTGCGTCTGTCTAACGCAACAACGGATGGTTCATCAACCACTATTTTCCCATTACTTATGATAATGGTATTGGCTGTCCCTAAGTCCATCGCTATCTCTTGTGTAAAAGAAAATAATCCCATTTGTCTCTTCTTGTTTTCGAGTTAAAATTCTAATGTTTGAAATGGCGGATACCTGTCTTGACCATTGCCATACCATGTTCATTGCAATAATCAACCGACAATTCATCTTTTACGGAACCTCCCGGTTGCACTACAGCGGTAATACCTGCTTTATCTGCTATTTCCACACAATCAGGGAAAGGGAAAAAGGCATCAGAAGCCATTACCGCACCATTCAGATCAAAATTGAATGAGCGTGCTTTCTCTATGGCTTGCTTTAAGGCATCCACACGGGATGTCTGTCCTATTCCACTAGCACATAATTGCTTGTTTTTTACCAAAGTAATTGCGTTTGATTTACTCTGCTTAACCAGTTTATTGGCGAACAATAAATCCTGTATTTCCTGAGGTGTCGGAAGCTTCTCCGTCATAGGTTCCATATCTTTCTCCGTCTGGATACTCAAATCCTTATCCTGTACCAATACACCATTTAATAGTGAGCGATATTGTATGGGAGCTATTTTCACTTCTTTACGAATCAGTATAATACGGTTTTTCTTTTGCATTAAGACTTCCAATGCATCAGTATCATAATCAGGAGCAATTATTACTTCGAAAAATATCTTATTGATTTCTTCTGCCGCCTCTTTATTAATCACAGTATTGGTAACCAGTATCCCGCCATAAGCAGAAACCGGATCACCTGCCAGCGCATCTTTCCATGCTTCCACTACTGTATCCCGCGAAGCTACTCCGCAGGCATTATTATGTTTTAATACAGCAAATGTCAGTTCATCAAATTCATCAATCAGTGTTACCGCGGCATCAATATCCAACAGGTTGTTATACGATATCTCTTTCCCATGTATCTGATCGAATACCTCATTAAACTTACCGAAAAATTGAGCCTTTTGATGCGGATTTTCACCATAACGCATATGCATAGGTTCATTCACCGCTACACGGAAGGCCGACTCTTCTTCTCCATCAAAATAATTAAATATAGCACTATCGTAACCGGAAGATACGGCAAAAGCCTCTTTAGCAAACCATCTTCTGTCTTCTAAAGTGGTCTCGGCTCCTTTTTCTTCCAATAAATGTAACAAAGGAGAATATTGTGCTTGGGAAGCAACAATAATCACGTCTTTGTAATTCTTGGCAGCAGCACGTATCAATGATATTCCGCCGATATCTATTTTTTCAATGATTTCCTGGTCACTTGCTCCTGAAGCTACTGTCGCTTCAAAAGGATATAAGTCTACAATCACAAGATCAATTTCAGGGATCTCATATTCTGAAAGTTGACTTTTATCTGTTTCATTATCTCTTCTTGCTAATATACCTCCAAATACTTTGGGATGGAGTGTCTTCACACGTCCGCCTAAAATAGACGGATAACCTGTCAGGTCTTCTACTGCCTTACAAGGTAAATTTAAAGACTCTATAAAAGTCTGTGTTCCACCTGTTGAGACAAACTCAACTCCTTCTGCATGAAGTTTTTTTAATATTTCATCCAGCCCATCTTTATGATAAACAGAGACTAACGCCCGTTTTACTCGTCTCGATGCCGTCATTATTATGATTTACATTAATGTTTTAGAACACAAAAATAGATAAATATTTCCAATTAGGTCATTTTGTCATTAAAAAAGCAAATTATATTTCTTTATTTTATTACAAGGGGTATTTTTTCGCTAATCATGAGAATAAAATCTCTCTGCAATGAGAAATTATTTTCATCCTGAAGAGAAAAAATTCTCATCTCGATGAGAATAAGTTCTCAAGCCGATGAGAAAAAATTCTCATCAGAATAATTTGGGGTGAGAAAAGTTTCTCATCGTGAATGAATAAATTAAATAATAGAAACAATTAGCGGCAGATAATCTTTTAATCTTATACGAAGTATTTTTAATGAGTGTTTTATTCTGTATTCTACTGTTTTTACCGATACATTCAAT
The DNA here is from genome assembly GCA_032054765.1 of Tannerellaceae bacterium. Lineage (GTDB taxonomy): Bacteria > Bacteroidota > Bacteroidia > Bacteroidales > Tannerellaceae > DFXE01. The sequence continues at coordinate 103,705 of DAMBSC010000007.1, read as the reverse complement.
TCCTTAGCAATATGAACATTTGTCCTGTCACCATAACGGCTTAAAATAAAGGTCTCACGATACGTCTCTGGTAATTCATTAATCGCTTTCTGAATATTTTCTGCAAGTTCGTTTGCGAGATAATAATCAGGATCTTCAAACTGATCTCTTATCTTCTCATAGATCAGACTATGTATTCGCTCACGATACTGTTGCTTTTTAATCGCATTTATACACCGGAACTTAACAGCAGTAAACAAATACGATTTTAATGAAGTTTCAATTATCAGCTCTTCTTTATTTTCCCATAAGTACATCATTAGATCTTGCACTAACTCTTCCGCATCTTCATCGGATATGAATTGCGAAGCATATTCAACCAAAGGTGAATAATATGTGATAAAAAGCTGCTTATAGGCCTCTTCATTACCCGTATAAAGCATTGGCACAAGCTCAGGGTACTCCATATTAGAATTTAAGAAAGATAGTATCACAAAGATAACTTTAATATTCAAAGATCAAAAAAATTCAAAAAAAATATGTAGTTATGTTTAGGGTAAGGGAAATACATATTTGTCATATTATATAGACACCGGAAAAAGATGACGATAAATAAAGAAAACATACAGGAATTGCCGGAAACAACTCTATTGTTTGCCTATATCAGCGGGAATATTTCTGCAGAAGATAAAGATATTGTAGAGAAATGGTTAGAAAAGGATAAAGCAAACGAAAAAGAGTTGCTTCAGATTGCCCGTATATATTTTGCTGAACGGAATTATCAACGGATTAAAGGACGTAATCCAATCGACGCATTCTACAATTTTGAAAGAAAAATAAAAAAGAAAAAAAGGAAGATATGGTTACAAAAAGTTGCATTCGCAGCATCAATTGCCGCCCTTATCCTTTTATCCAATTGGCTTATTTACGATATATATAAGCATCCCGACAGAAACAACCAGCAATATATTACGGTGACATCAAACTCTGGTATGAGAACTAAAATCAATCTGCCGGATGGAACACTTGCTTATCTGAATTCAGGTAGCAGCTTATCTTATCCTGTCTTTTTCGATCGGGAAGAAAGAAAGATACGTCTGGATGGAGAAGGTTTTTTTAAAGTTATTCATGACTCTGACCGTCCTTTCATAGTTAGTGTCTTGGATGATAAATATAAAGTAAAAGTATTAGGTACAGAATTCAATTTACAAGCATATGAAAACGATGGTATTATAGAAACGACCCTCCTTTCCGGATTAGTAAATCTGGAGATAGAAAACAAAACAGGTAAAATATCCACTCATCGGTTAAATCCTTCTGAAAAAGCATCTTATTTTATATCAGAAAATAAAATAAATATCGAGAGAGTTAATCCTTTTCAGGAAATAGCCTGGATAGATGGTAAATTAATATTTAAAGACACACCTTTACCCGTTGTACTGAGAAAACTTTCCCATTTTTATAATGTAAAGTTCAAAATAACAGATCCGGTATTAAATACTTATCATATTACAGGGACATTAGTTAACCGTCAGTTGTCGCAAGTATTAGATTATATGAAGTTATCTTCCAATATTGATTATAAAATTAATGAAGTAGTAGAAGATGACAGTAACGGTCTGAAATATACAATCATAACATTGAGAAAAAATAAATAGACTATTCACTTAAAATATATCTGCCTATGATAAAGCCCGATTAGAATATTTCCTGTAAAAACATACGGAAAAATGTTACCAGCATTTTCCCGCATGAAAACATCAATAACAGGTAAAACACGAGTTAAAGAATATTTTTTTAATCATAAATCATTACAAATATATGACTAATAATCAGTATCTGCAACCGTTCCGGAACAAGAATGGTGTAGTCTTACTTATATTTAAAATAGGAAGAATTATGAAGCTAACCCTTCTATTGTTAACCTTGTCGGTAAGCATAGTTTTTGCTTCCGGTTCATACGCACAAACTACTGCTTTGTCTATTGTGGAATCAAAAAGAACACTGTCAGACATACTCGAAACAATTGAAACACAAAGTGATTTCCGGTTCTTCTACAATACAAAACTTGTAGATATGAACAAGACTGTATCGCTAAAAGCAAAAAACAAAAACATTTTTGATGTACTGGATCAGTTATTTGCTAATACTAATATCCATTATAAAGTAATAGATAAAGATATTATACTAACTGTTAATGAAACAAGCAGATCACAACAGGAAAAAAGAAGATTAACCGGAGTAGTTACCGATGAAAGAGGTGAGGCTATAATCGGGGCAAATGTTGTTGTAAAAGGAACCACAACCGGTACAGTTACTGACATCAATGGCGATTTCACTATTGAAGTAACTAATGAATCCATATTAGCGATCTCCTATATAGGTTATTCTGACAAAGAAGTTATAGTAGGTAATCAACGAAACCTCACTATCACATTAACCGAAGACAGCAAAGCGATTGATGAAATTGTTGTTGTGGGTTATGGTACCCAAAAGAAATCAGATTTAACGGGAGCTATTGTAAATGTAAAAATGGATCAACTAACAGGTTTACCCGAATCCAATCTGACATCTGCTTTATCAGGACGTTTGGCCGGAGTATCCATACAACAAAACGGAGGTAGCCCAACATCAGATATAAAAATCCGTATTCGTGGAACAGGTACATTGAATAATAATGATCCGTTAGTAGTGATAGATGACATTATCGGAGCTAATCTTAATCTATTAAATCCAAGTGAGATTGAATCAATGACGGTTCTAAAAGATGCTTCTGCTTCTGCGATATATGGTTCACGCGCTGCAAGTGGGGTGATTATTGTAAAAACCAAACGCGGAACAGGACCACAGGGTACACAAGTTAATTTTGGAGCGTATTATGGAGTTGATAAAGTATCAAAAAAGATGGATGTTTTATCCGCCAGCCAGCTAGCAACAATATATAATGAGGCTAGTAGAAACGATAACTCTACTCCTTTTCCTGAGTTTGCTGATCCGGGCTCAATGAAGGATGTTACTAACTGGCAAGACGAAATATTCCAGAGTGCCAATCTTCAAAACTATAATCTGGGAATATCAAATAACGGACCAAAATCGAATTTAAATATATCTTTCAATATCTTAAATCATGAAGGTGTTATGCTAAATACCTTCAATAAAAGATATACCGGTCGTATCAATTCAGATTTAAAAATCGGAGAAAGAATTAAAGTTGGAGAAAGTGTTTCGTTCAGTTATACCGATGGACGAGGAACAAATACAAGAAGTGATAACTCCGGTGCAATATTAATGGCTTTAGGTATGCATCCTGACGTTCCGGTTTATTATGAAGATGGGACATATCATGGTGTACCTTCATCTAATTATGGTGATATTGAGAATCCAGTAGGTCTTCTTAAAAGAAATAATGCCAACGACCGTTCTTACATATTTGAAGGAAATGCTTATGCACAGCTTGATATTATCGAAGGATTAAACTTAAAAACAAGTGGTTCCCTATTATGGTCTACAGTAGATAATAAGAATTTTTACATGATAAAACCGGAACCAGGAAGACCTTCCAGTAATAATTCACTCTGGCAAAAAAGAACCATTAATAAAAGGTGGATATGGGAAAGCACATTAAACTTTGATAAAACGATCTCTGATCATCGCATATCCGCTGTTGCCGGTTATACTGTAGAACATGGCGAATGGGATTCACTCGAAGGTAGTAAGAGAGATTTTGATTTTGAAGATTCCAATTTCTGGTATATGGATGCCGGAACACAAATGCTCTCATTATTGGGCGGATTTGAAGAAAACGGATTAATGTCATTCCTGTTCCGTGCTAATTATGCTTATGCCGATAAGTATCTGGTCGGAGTTAATTTCCGCTCTGATGGTTCGTCTAAATTCGCCAAAAAGAATCGTTGGGGATATTTCCCTTCTGCCTCTTTAGGATGGCGTATTTCCCAGGAAAAATTTATGCAGAACATCAATTGGCTGACTGATTTGAAAATACGAGGAAGTTATGGTAGTCTCGGTAATGAATCAATATCTCCATATCAAACATTAAATACGTATACGACAAGCGATGCCTTTGCACGATATGAGTATGGTCCGGGAGGTTCAGTTTTGTTACAAGGTTCAACAGCTGGAAAGATGGGTAATCCCGACTTAAAATGGGAAACAACGACTCAGTCTAATATTGGTTTTGATGCTGTTCTGTTTGAGAACTTCTCTCTTACAGCAGACTACTTTTATAAAAAGACAAAAGATATATTGGTTGATCCGCCGATGTTAGGTGTATTTGGTATGGCTGGAAATCAACAGATCAATGGCGCCACTGTAGTAAATAAAGGATTTGAAGCTACTTTTTCCTACTTTAGTGATAGACAAAAAGAATTTAAATATGATCTATCTTTAAACTTTACCACTTTCAGTAACGAAGTAACTTCTTTGGGAAATGCCGTACAACCCATTTATGGCCCTGTAGTTAGAGATGCTTTTCCTGTAACAAAAACAGATGTGGGTTATGCTATCGGTTCATTTTTCGGCTATAAGACAAATGGTATTTTCAAGTCGGATGAAGAAGCAGCTTCTTATGTCAATGATAAGGGAGAACGTCTGTTACCAAATGCAAAAGGAGGAGATATCCGCTTTGTAGATACTAATCATGATGGAAAAATAGATGCATCAGACAGAGTCATGTTGGGTAATGCTTTTCCGGATTTTACGTATGGATTCAATGCTTCTTTTTACTATAAAAACTTTGATTTGAATTTATTCTTTCAGGGTGTACAAGGTGTAGACAATTGGTATAGTTTGCGTTATCAGGTAGGTTTTACAGGACTAAAGTATAACTACTTAGAAGAAGTATGGGATAGATGGACCCCAGAGAACACAGATGCAACACGGCCAAGAGCTACATGGAGTGATCCTAATAATAATAAGAGACCATCCGATTACTATATTGAAAATGGTTCATATTTAAGATTAAAGAATTTGACATTAGGATATACCTTACCTAAACAATGGTTAAGTAAAGTCGGTGTTCATCAGTTACGGGTTTATACTAGTATACAGAATCTGTTTACAATTACAAACTATCCCGGCTATGATCCTGAACTTGGAATGACAGATGGTAGCGATAAAGAAGTTGGAGTAGATAGAGGTCAGTATCCCCATTCACGCACCTTCTCATTTGGAGTTAGTTTAAATTTTTAATTTATCAAATCAAAAATGAAGAAAAACATGAAAACAAAATATATAAGAAACGCTTTTCTTAGTATTCTCTTTTTATCCGGGCTATTAGGTAGTTGTGATGTATTTGATACCCCCTTACCTATAAAAGTAGGTGAAGATTTCTTTTGGAAAACTGAAACGGATGCTCAACGAGCTATTACTGCTTGCTATACCGTAGCTTTGGAAGAATATTATTACGGACATAATTCTCATGTGTTTGACTGTATAAGTGATGATCTTTATAGAGCAGGCGACTGGAGTCAAGATACACAAATAGAGACTTTAAATCCACAGGCTGATGATTCTGAAGTAATAGGAAACCTTTGGATTAGAGGGTATGAAGGCGTCAGAAGAGCGAATGATGTCTTAAAAAATGTTCCTGGCATGAATATTAATGAAAAGGTAAAAGAAGAAATACTAGGACAGGCCTATTTTCTTCGTGCTTTTCATTATTGGCGATTGGTATTAACTTTCGGAGGTGTTCCTTTAATCAATGAAAAGTTGGTTGTTTCCGAATATAATATTCCCAGAAACACTAAAGAAGAAACCTATAATTTTATTATTGAAGATCTGAAAAAAGCAGCATCCATGCTTCCCCAGGAATGGCCATCTAATGATCTTGGCCGGCCGGTACAAGGAGCAGCATGGGGTATGTTAGCACGTATGTATATGTTTCTGGAGCAATGGAATGATGTCTTATCTGCCACGCAAGAAGTTATGAATGGTCCATATTCACTTTCTCCTTCCTACATGAATGTTTTCAGAGTAGTAAATGATCTTCCGGAAAACCTGTTTGTAATTAGATTTATTAAGAATGCCGGAAGCTATAGTCCGCTTCTATCCACTTATTTTTATCCACATCCTTTCTATGGCTGGAATTTCTTTCATCCTGAGCAATCGCTTATTGATGAATTTGAGTATTTAGATGGTACACCAGGAAGAAAAATAAGATTTAATAAAGAAAATAGCGAAACACCCTTCTCGTATGTAGATGATGGCTCTTCCGTTGATTGGGAACAAGAATTCAAATTACGCGATTCAAGATTACGGGCAACTGTTATTCCGGTAGGTGAAATACATAAAATAGACGATGAGGAGGTTTCTTTGGCAAATGAAAATACTATGACAGGATATTGTTGCTACAAGTACTTTGAAGAAGGTAAATCTGAAGGAACAGCAAATACTCACTATCCGATCATTCGGCTGGCTGATGTTTACCTGATGCGTGCAGAAGCATTGATAACATTAAACGGGCCAAATGCTGAATCCGATAAATTGATAAATGATATCCGTAAAAGGGCCGGACTTACTAAAATGCTTACTAATTGTACAATGGAAGACTTGATCCATGAACGTCGTTGTGAATTACCTATAGAAGGTCATCGCCATTTTGACTTAATGAGATGGGGACTGGCAAAAGAAATATATGCTATTGACAACGGGCTGGACGGATCTCGCAATTTTGTTGTAGGCAAACATGAAGTATTCCCTATACCACAGGCACAGATTGACTTAAGCCAAAATATTCTTGTTCAAAATCCAGGTTATTAACACACCCATATCCGAAGTTATGTTTAAAGACATAGCTTCGGATAGATCTACATATAAATATATCAATATTTCAAACATATAAATCAAAATTATAACTATACTCTTCTCTACATAACATACATTTGTTTATCAAAATTAAACAATAATGAATCCGAAAGTAATTAACCTTTGTCTACTATTAATTCTCATTGCATCTAACATAGAAAGCCACGCACAATCACAAAGATTCAAGGGATATCCCGTGCAAAATACAGATCTTGATGTATTACCCGGGTTTATAAATCCGCCTAAAGGATACGGGAATGTGCCTTTTTATTGGTGGAATGGAGATACGCTTAAAAAAGAACGATTAGGTGAACAACTTGACATTTTAGCAGCATCAGCAACTGATGGTTTTGCCGTCAGCTATATACATACGGATCCTCACGTAGATAAAGCGGAAAATAAAGAAGGACATGGACTGTTTGGTATGACCGAACCCGGAAGACCTCTCGTCTTTTCTGACGAATGGTGGAATATATGGAATTGGTTTTCCGGAGAATGTGGACGTAGAGGCTTAGGAGTAGGACTCGATGACTATACCGTTGGATGGGTTGGAAATGGCTTCTACCCTGATGAGTTGGATAATATGCAGGTCTTTAAAGGTTATAAAGGCGAACTGGAAATTATTGCCGACACCGTAAAGGGTGGTACAAAATATACGAGTGATGTACCGGACAATTTACTCTCAATTGTAGCGTGGCCGGATCAAATAGACTTAACCAATAAGATACGTAATAAAAAACTTGAATGGAAAGTGCCTAAAGGAAAGGAATATACGATCTATTTCATTACAACAAAACCGGGGTACGTAATCCACCCTGAACATGGGAAACGGCTGGTAGATGTATACTTCAACCGCTTTGAAACTAAAATGGATACGAAAGGTCGCGAAGGAATGAATTATTTTTTCCAGGATGAACTTTCATATCCCATCAATATGTTATCCTGGTCTGATGATTTCCAGAATGAATTCCAAAAACGAAAAGGATATGATATCACTCCATATCTTCCGGCACTAAAGGAACATATTGGAGAAATAACTCCTAAAATCAGGTTGGATTATTGTGAAGTCTTAATGGACCTGTCGGAAGAAAGATACTATAAACCAATATATGACTGGCATGCTGATAGAGGATTAATATACGGATGTGACAACCTTAGTAGAGGCAAAGACCCGAAAGCTTATATTGATTATTTCAGAGTCATGAGCTGGTTCACCGCTCCTGGAAACGACGCTCCATCCAGAGGATCAAGCTTTATGGAAACAAAAGTTTCCAGTTCGATCGCACACCTATATAAACGTCCGCGAACCTGGCTCGAAGCTTTCCACAGTATGGGGTGGAGTAGTTCCGGTGAATGGCTTACACAACAGATCGATCACCATTTTATTGCCGGAGGCAATCTGGTTTGTATGCATGGGCTTTACTACTCAACACATGGGGGTTGGTGGGAATGGGCTCCGCCGGATTTCCACTTTCGTATGCCTTATTGGCCTCATATGAAGCAATGGCTGAAATACACAGAAAGAATGAGCTATCTGTTAAGTCAGGGAAAACATGTCTCTGACATAGCTATTGTTTATCCTACTGAATCCATGCAAGCCTATCCTGAAGCAAACCCTAATATAGCATTCGATGTAGCATTAAGATTAAGTAATAGTGGATTAGACTACGACTTTATTGATTTCCGCTCACTACGTGAAGCAACCACCGCGAATGGTTCCCTAAATATAGCCGATGAACAATACAAGATCATTATTCTAGCCGATATACAAGCTATGCACCACTCGTCTTTACAGAAAATAGTAGAATTCTATCGTTCCGGTGGAATTGTATTAGCTACCGGTAGCCTACCAAGAGCAAGTAGTAGTAAAGGAGAAGGTGATCCTGAAGTAAACCAAATCATAAAAGAAATATTCGGTATATCAGCTCCCGAACAACAATCAGGAAAAAATACAACTAAACAGATCAACAAAACAAACGGGATAGGTTGGTATATAGCCGATGGTTCGCTTGAAAAAGAGATACCCAACCTGATAATTCCTGATTTCCATCCCGAAAACGGGGTAGGTAAAGTGTTACATCGTAATATAGGAACACGCGATATATATATGGTAACGAATGTAGCAAAAGGTACAGAATGTTTCTTCCGTTCTAAAGGAAAAGTTGAGTTATGGGATGCCAATACAGGAGAAACAAACATTTATCCTGTAAATGAACAAACTGAATCAGGCACTTATCTACAAATGACAAAAGAGTCTACCAATTCTTATCTGATTGTTTTTTCTCCTGGGACTCCGACTTATGAGAAAGAGATCGAGATCTCTTCGAAACCAATTCATCACATTGATATAAATGGAGAATGGGAAATTGAATTATTTCCTACTTTAAATAATAAATGGGGAGACTACCGCCTGCCGGCATCAGACGATTTTATCGGCGCCGAAGCTCGTTCATTCTCATATGCACCCGCAGACGAATTCAATACAGGCTGGACAAATCCAAACTTTAATGCCGCATCGTGGCCGGAAGAGATATACGGATACGGTCCACAAGCAGAGACACGTTCGCTTAATGATCCGGAGAAATGGTTCCCTCTTTCATTCTCCTGGCAATATGGCGTATGGGATAATCCCGGCGCACAAGGATACCACGGATTAAAAGGAAAAGTAGACGACGGATTCTTTATTCTTGATAAAGGAGGTGAACAACAGTTCAAGACCTCTGTCTATGCCGATGAATCAGGATCATATCGTATAGAAATAACAGGTAATAATCCTGATTATATTCGGATAGATGATAAAGACGTACAAGGGATCATTCACTTAGATAAAGGATGGCATTCCTTGCTGGTGGGTTATTCCGGTTCCGAAAAAGTGGAATATAAAATACAAACGGGTGCTACTCGTGATGACCGTAAACGAGGTTTTGTTGCCTTATATCCGGAAGCAGTTTCTTTACCTCAGAAACCAGAAGCTTACTCCTCCATAATATCTTCCCGGTGGTATGATTCCGATCACCTGTTATTTGATCCGTATGCTGGAAAGTACAATACATGGAATTTCCGATTCCTATCTGCGCCTGGGTTAGAAGAAATGACCCTAACGGTTTATGGAAAAGATCCTAACGTTTGGTTCGACGGAGAAGAAATATCTTCTTCCAATATCCAATTAATTCACGCCTCCGAGAATTGGAATCAGTACAAAATATCATTAGGAGAAACAAAACCGAGACCTGGTTTGGTCGCTTTTTCTGTCAAATCGGAGATTGGATATCAAGGTACGGCAATTATCAAGGAACCAGTTAAACTTAAAACGGGTAAAGGTCTATTAACTATAGGAGATTGGTCCAACACTGGTGCTCTTCGTTATTATTCTGGTGGGATGAATTACCGTACTACCTGTAATATACCAGATGATCTTATCGATAAAAAAGTTCTTTTAAACTTAGGAAATATTATAGCCACATGCGAAGTTAAAATAAACGATAAACCTGCAGGTATATTAATGAGCCCACCTTATCAGATGGATATAAGTAAATATATCACAATGGGAGAAAATAGTATAGAGGTATTAGTATACAGTACCTTATCTAACCATTATCAAACGATACCGACCCCCTATCGGGGTGAACCCAAAGCTGGTTTGATAGGCCCTGTAGATATATCAATTTATAATAAGAGATGAAAGATTTTTATACCATAAAAAGTTTCTTTTTCTTATCACTAATATCACTTTTAACATATCTGTTTGATTAACAGCAAATAAACAGTGACATTAGCAGCCTATTTTAATATCACTTTGTTTTATTTAATCTCACAAAAAATCCATTTACATCTTTTTCTAAAACCATTTAGATGCTTCTTCAAAAGCATTTAGATGGTTTTCCTGAAGCATTTAGATGGTTTTAGAAAAGCATCTAAATGGGTTTTAAGGAAGCATCTAAATCCATTTTTGAATAGCTGATTTTCCTTAAATAGCACGGCACCTAATTAAATTGAGACGCTTCCGGTTTTTATTTGGACGCTTCCCAATAAAAACCGGACGCTTCCCAGTTTTTAAAACATAGTAAAATCGTACGCGGATATAGCAAAATCGTACATTTCGTAGATTTTAATGCAAAAATTAAACCTTTTGCATACGCTTGAGTCTATAAATTCAAAGCGCTTTTAAATACTTAGTTGTGGTTTAATAAATAAGTTATAAAGTTATGAAAAAGATATTAGGATTGTTTTTGGTTATATTAATAAGTTCTGTCTCCGTATCGGTTTTTGCGCAGAATAAAGATAATAACAGACATGGTAAGAGAGATATGGATCCAACAAAACGTATGGAAAAAATGGTAGAATATCTCAAATTAGATGATAAACAAACTGCTGAATTCAAAAGAATCAATGAAGAATTTCATCAAAAGATGAAAGCAAACAGAGATGCTAACAAGGCCGACCGTGAAGCCATGAAAGCCAATCGTGAGAAAAATCATGAGACTATGCTGGCCATGCGTAATGATAGAAATGAAGAAATGAAAAAGGTTCTTAGTGATGAGCAGTACAAAAAATTCATAGAAAAACAAGAGCCTCGTAAAGGCCATAAGCATAATAAAGGCAGTATGCACAAAAAAGATCGAAAAGAAAAAGAACTTAAATAAGTTTTCATGAGAATTTAATTAATAGAAAGCCCTACAGGAGGAATACCTGCAGGGCTTTTTTAATGAGAAATCAAATATACTATTTTTTCACATAATCAAATGGTAGATTATTATATGAACGAGCCAATACCGCAATATTAAGTTCGTCTCCTTTATAACTGTCAAGAGGTTTCGAAAGATAATAATCCACCGGATGCATAATATTTCCTAAAACTGGTTTAGTAAAGCCATATATACTCACACCTTGCTTAATGGCTGCCGGGACAATAACCTTTGGATCCTGACCATTCCAATGGGCTAAACAAGTAATTAATTTGGTGTGGCTTCCTACAAGTTTCTGCATATCTCTTGTTCTTTCTTCGTCGCCGGCTTCATTCATCAACCAATCCACCTCCTTTAATATGGAGGTTTCCTGATACTCTTTACTATTTACTTCGTATGCTGTTAACCAGATGATACAGTCAGGATTTGCATTCTTCGCAGCAGTTTTAATTCTTTGCCATGCTCTTTCAATCGATTTACGACGAAATTCAAGTTCAATTTCAGGGGTCATTCTATCTTTCCCGGGGAATGGTTTGTTCATTAATTCCTGATACATTTTCTGTTCACAAGTTATCCATCTCAACGGAGGTAAAGGATCTCTTCCTCCACCTGGGTTATAGAACCAATCCAGCATGATCCCGTCTATATTGGTCTTTTTTATAGCATCTTCAATGGAAGCGCATAAATAGTCGAGATATACGGTGGTAAGAGGAATCTGTTGTCCATCCATCTGATAACATAAATCCGGATGATCATTTTCCCATTTGTTGTTAGCAGAGACACAAAAGTAGCCCATAACTTTCATATTCCTTTTATGAGCATGCCTGACCTGTTCAGTCAGGAAATCATATTTTAGTCCGGGTTGTTCAGGAATAATACCATTTTTATACCAGGCGTAGCCATTACATGATACGGCAAACGACTGAATCACATTACACCCTAAATCGGCATACCAGTTAACATGTTCTTCCGGATTAGCTTCTGCCCATAAGCCGGGAGATGGAAATCCATGAGGCCCCCCAGGTCCCCAATTATAATCAATACAATATGCTTTAATTGGTTCATCTTCCGTCGGCACACCTTTGGCATAGCACGTAATTACAGTAAACATAAATAATACAGCAAAAAACAATTTCTTCTTCATATAAATATATTTTAATTAGGTCCTTAATATAGTGGATTTTGTATTAATAAACTATTCTTATTCATTTCATCCAGTTTTATTGGAAAGAAATAAAAACGATCTTTCCAATCCCTATCCTGAACATGAATAATATCGTAGGTCGGTTTATCCTGATTATAATAATACTTAATATCTAATCCGTAAGCATTCACAATAACTTCGGGAGCTATCATCCAGCGTCTTATATCAATAAAACGCTGATCTTCAAACAATAATTCTATTTTCCGTTCATGTCGTAACTTCTCTCTCAACTCGTTATCATCAGCTACGACATCCGGCAAGCCCGCACGTTTCCTTATCATATTCAGGTATTTTCGTCCTTCATCGTAATCTCCTGTTTCAATACATGCCTCCGCATAACTCAACAATATTTCAGCATATCTTATAAAACGCCAGGGGGTGGTGGTTAAAACTTTCGGCCCATCTACCGATATATCCTGAAATTTTCTCAGATAATAGGTTGTATATGTTCCGTTCCAAGAAGTTACCGGATTATCTAAGGCATCCAAACCTCCTATCCATGTTCCATCCGCTTGTTCGTATTTTCCGGTTTGAATAATACCGATAGGATCTGCTGCTGCAACATCATCAGGTCTTTTCCTCCATTTGGCGCCATCAAAAAAGATATCCGTATAGAAACGAGGTTCCCTATTTATATAGGGATCAGCTTTATGTACTGGATTATTCCAGTCAAATTTACTTCCGTCAGCCATTTCGAAGTCATCAACTAATGAATTTATCGGACTGACATTTGCCCATCCTTTATATCCTGCCGGCAAATTCTGCTGACCAATATTCATTGTCCAATCCTGGTTAGATTCCGTAAAGTTCCTCACAAAAATATCTTCGTTTGTCTGCTTCAATGTGAATACTTCATCGTAATTCTGGGCAACTGAATCACCTGCAGCAGGTTCCCCTTTATGTAAGCTATATACATTCAGATCTATAACTGTTTTAGCTGCACTTTTAGCGGCTTGCCAGCGGGTGCTTCGATCCCCTCCTACATATCCGATTAATTCAGGATTACTATAGCTTCCGGCCCAGGACGCATTTGAGTTATATAAGTCACTGGCCGCATATAAAAGTACTCTGGTTTTTAATGACATAGCCGCACCTTTAGTAGCTCTTCCATAATCACTTCCTTCATGTTTTAAAGGTAAAAATTCTGCTGCTTTCTCACAATCTTCAACAATAAAATTTATTGTTTCTTCAAAACTATTTCGAGGAGCCAAAAAATCATCATCTAATTTATAAGCCTTTGTAATTATAGGTATTCCTCCATATAAAAAGGCCAGGTTATGATAATGGTAAGCTCTCAGAAAATGAACTTCTCCTTTCAACCTATTTTTAAACTCTTCATCACGATATTCATGCGCTTCTATTTGTTCAAAGAAAACATTACATGCCCTTATATACTTATAATGATGTTCCCACCTCATTTTTTGTGTCCGACTCCAGGTATCGAACACTCCGTAATCACTCGGAGTAATTAGTGATCTTACCACATTTCCATGTCCCTGATCAGAACCTGGGTCAAACATAGATTCATCAGTAAAAACTCCCATCATCGGCCTGTCAAAACTATGTCCTATATACCAGTAAATATTATTCACATAATGCTCTATCATAGCCAAATCGCTCCAAACGGCTTCTTCACCATATTCATTCAACGGATTTTTATCCAGATAATCATTACAAGAAACACAAGGTAGCATTGTAATAATTAATATCCAATGAAAAATCTTTCTTTTGATATTTATTTTTTTCATAATCATTAAATTAAAAAGTTAAACTTATACCGGCATTTATAACTTTCTGAGCTGGATAAGGCTGCGATTGTCCTCCAACATCCGAATGATTGGATTCCGGATCAAAGTCTTTAAAATCAGGACTGAAAGTAAACAAATTGTATCCACTAATATATACACGAAGTCCGCTTATCCCTATTTTTTGATTGATACTCGTTGGTAAAGAATAACCAAGTTCTAACGTTTTCAGACGAAGATAATCTGATTTGTGCAAGAAGAATGTATTACGATTATTTCTCCAATATTCTGCATCTCTGTTATATGCTCGCGGCCCGTCTGAGTTTGGATTATCTTCTGTCCATCTGTTTTTATAAAAGTCTTTTGTGAAGTTTCCTATTTGCCCCGACTCTACAGAAACAAATCGTACTGCACCGGTAGCTCCCTGAAAAAGTAATGACAAATCAAACTGTTTATAACTGAGTCCAATATTAAGTCCTCCGGTAAATCTTGGTATATTGGTTTTGTCACTTCTGATCCTATCTAATCCATCAATCACTCCATCTTCATTTATATCTTTAAAGATAATATCTCCCGGACGCGCATTTTCCCAATGGGGATAAGCGTCGACTTCAGCCTGATTTTTAAATATACCGGTAGCAACATAAAAGAGATCCTGGCTTAAGTCATCCGTATTCGAAGGTATACTTTTCCCCGTTGATCGTTGCCACTCAGGAATACCTGGTGTTTCGTCCCAAAAGAGAATTTTGTTTCTGGCATATCCTCCGCTTAATGAGATATTATATCCGAAATCCTTGATCTGATCACGATAACTGATCATAAAATCGACACCCTGATTTCTTACTTTACCAATATTTTCACGTGGTAATGACAAACCCGTTGAAGATGGTACAGAAGCATTTCTCCACCAAAGTATTTTCGATCTTTTATAGTTGAAATAATCAAACTCAACATATAATTTATTATCCAAAAAGTAAGCATCAAAACCTACATTTGTTTGGTTGGCAACTTCCCAGGTTACATTTTTATTGGGTATTCTTGCTTCATAAAGTAATTTATGGCTTTCATTAACTCCAAAATTATATACGTAGGAACTGGAATTATATCCATAAGAAGACAGGTATTGCCACTCTCCTATCCTATCATTTCCTGTCTGTCCCCATGAAGCCCGAAGTTTGAACTCCTCAATAAAAGACAGATTCCTTTTCCAGAAGGCTTCCTCAGACATTCTCCATCCAACAGATACTCCAGGAAAGAAACCGTATCTATGGTCTTTGGGAAACATATAGGAACCGTCATACCTCCATATAAATTCTAAAAGATATTTCTGGTCGTAATTATAATTGAATCTTCCAAAATAATTTAAGCGGGCATTTTCATAGGCACTACCATTATTGTCTTTATCTTGTCCTCCACCCGCAAATAATTCGGGAATAGCAACGGAGACATAATGTCTTCTATATGCATTAAAATCATTTCCTTTACCTTCACGTGATTCCATCCCAACCATGATTCCCATTTCATGTTTGTTTATTTTTTTCTCATAATTCAAAACACCATTTAGCAACATCATCTGCTGATCATACATATATTGTGTTAATCGTGGATCATTGAAAGGTACCATTGCAGAATTAAGGACGGGCAGACCTTGCTCATTATATGTTTTTCCATCCCATGTATTCACTTCCCATGGGGTTTCCAGACGTTTCCTGTTTTGAAAAGCTTTATCAAAATTAAGACTTCCCGTAAAGGAGAGACCTTCAATCCAAGGTATATTTATATCAATTTTGAAGTTACTATTGAGTGTATATACTTTATTTTTATCATATCCAGCGGCATTGGTACTTATAGTAACAGGATTGCTTCCTTCAATTATATCCGGCCCGGAAGTTCCATCTGGCCAAACGGCATGAGTATTCGGATTCCCCAATGTTGTAGTTCTGAATATTGTGCCAAACCCTCTGGTTGGAGAAGTTCTGTTCTCCAATCTACCATATAGTCCTATAGCTATTTTTATGTCTTTGGATATTTTCGCATCTATGTTGCTTCTAAAATCAAACTGCTTATAGTTACTCACGCTATTACGATAATATGCATCCTGGTATTTCGAGCCTGCCGATATGAAATATTGGAGTTCATCTTTTCCACCTGCCATCTGAGCATTCAGATTATTCTGCCCCGACCAGGGTTTAAGAACCTCATCAAACCAATCTGTGTTAGGATATTTCCAGGGATCAGAACCATCTGTAAATTGTTTGATTTCATCCTCCGTATAGCGAGGAGTTCTCCCTTCATACATATCAAGCTCATTTAATAAAGTCGCATACTCAGATCCGTCACACATCTCAGGAATTCTAGTAGGCCGGCTAAATCCCTGGTTAAAATTAATAGTGATTTTCGGTTTACCTTCTGATCCTCTTTTGGTTGTAATCAGGATTACTCCATTGGCAGCCTGTGAACCATAAATAGCAGCCGAAGCATCTTTAAGAACGGTAATCGTCTCAATTGAACTGGGATCAATTCTCGATAGGGAACGTCCCGGAACTCCATCTACAACCACCAAAGGGTTGCTGTCACCCAAAGTATTAACGCCTCGTATTCTTATAATAGCATCATCGTCTCCAGGTTCACCGCTTCGTTGTATAGTAGATAGACCAGGTAAACGACCGGCAAGCATTTGACTGGCATTCGTTGTGGGTGCCTTGATCATCTCTTCGCCTTTAATTGTTGTAATAGATCCTGTTAATGTTGCCTTTTTTTGAGTTCCATATCCAACTACTACTACTTCATCTAATGCTTGAGTATCTTCTTTAAGAGTAATTGACAGATGAGAATTGTTCCCTACTGATACTTCCCTTGCAATATATCCGATATATGTGATTTGTAGTATCGCTCCATCCGGAACCTGAAGACTGAACCGACCATCCATATCGGTAATGATACCGTTAGTTGTACCTTTCTGTATTACATTTGCTCCAATAATAGGCTCTCCTGATTCATCTACAACGATACCTGTTATCGTTTTACCTTGCTGCATTACGGAAGGATGCTTTGTTTCTGATAATTTCAATAATACTTGTCTGTCAATAATCTGAAAATCATAATCTGTATCTTTCAATATTTGCCTCAATACTTCTTCTATAGATACATTTTGTACATTTACACTCGCCAGTTTACCTGCATTTACCTGATTATCATTGTAAAAAAAAGTAAATTCACTTGTATCCTCTATTTCTTTTAAAATATCAATGATAGGACTGTTTTGTTTATTTATCGATACTTTGTGGTTCTGAGCATAGGAGGAGGCTGATATATTACAGACTATACATAAGAGTAAAAGTGTTGTAATTTTAATTTTACGAGTTATTTTTCTATATAAAGGGATATGCTGATCCCTATGGTTAATTTTTTTCATAATGTTGTGTAGTTTTTAATGATACTTATGCAGGCTGTTAGTTTTGAGACCTTATTCCCTGCATTTTTTAAATAAACTCTTTCCTTAATCTTCTTTCAATATATAATCACCTCCTTCCATTTTATCATATTTAATCGGGGAAGATTTTCCCATTATAAAGAGAATTCTCTCCATAGATTCATCTCGAACTTTGAAAGTGAAACGATATTTCTCTGCAATATCTTTCTGGCAAATAATTTTTCGCCCGAACCATTGTTCCAAACGAGGGATAATCATCGATAATTTTTCGTTTTCAAAGGTCAGTATTCCCCTATTCCTCCAAGATGTATATTTATTGGCATTTACAAATTCTTTTGTAATTATTTTACTTTGTTTATTAATTATAATCCTTTCATTTTGTTTGATCTTTATATACTTATAATTATTTGAGTTTTTATCTGCAATTTTAGCCTCTATACTCCCTTTAAGTAATATTATTTCAGATTTATTTTCAATTTTATAATCAAAGACTTCAAAAGAAGTACCTAATACCATTATATCCATACATGACGAATGAATTATAAAAGGTTTTTCTTTATTTTTTACAACATCAAAAAAAGCCTGTCCGTCTAAATAAACAACCCGACTATTACCGATAAATTTTTCCGGATAAGTTAATTTGGAACCCGCTCCCAATTGAACATTGGTTCCATCCGGTAATAGTATAGACTGCATATTTTGTATCCCTGAAGTCGCGATGAATGTATTAAAAGAATATTGGCTTTGAGAAGAAAAAAAGACTGTGAAAGAAAGTCCTATTATCATTAATACTGAAGCCACTAGACTAAGTTTATAATAGTGTAGCTTCCATATCGGCTGATTTCCCCAGGCCTGTTTTTTTATCTTATTAAATATCCGCAGCTTAGTATCAGTCTCGTCTTCGGGAATATATGTTTCCCACTGACGAAACATATATTTAGATATAGACTTATTCACAAGCAAACACAGAAATTCTTCTGAACTCATTTCATCCTTTATCAGTTTCCTCAGTAATCTTTTTTTTTCCTCGTGAGTCATTTGTAAGTATCCTTTCTATGTATAAATACACATGTAAAATATCTATCCCCTATCCATTAAAAAAAATATAGGATTTAATATGAATACTTGGTAAAGTAATTATCAAAAAAGGCTCTCATCTGTCATATACTTTCGTAAAGCCTTTTTACAGGAGGTTCAAAGGAGTATATAACAAATGAGAGATTATTAACTTAATTCATTGAAAGGAAGATAATCAATAGAGGTATATTATGACGGAGGTATTTTAGCGCTTCATGTATTTGATTTTCTACAGTTTTTTCAGAAATTTGAAGTAATTCAGCTATTTCACTGTAGGTTTTATGTTCTTTACGGCTCAGGATGAATATTTCGCGCCGGCGGGGAGGTAATTCTGCTATTAATTGATCAATATATTCACTAAGTTGCTTTGCTTCTATCTCTCCCTCAATATCATACGACGATTCTATTGCTGTGAGAACCGTTATTTTATAAAAGTCTTCATTTAGGCGCTTGCGGTGTTTATTAAAGACAAGGTTACGAGTAATTATAAATAGAAGTCCTTTAAAATTATCCTTTTCACTGATCATTTCCCGCGCTTCCCACAGCTTAGTAAAGACTTCCTGTACAACTTCTTCGGCAACATCGTTACCTTTAATATATAATTTAGAGAAATTGAAAACCTGATTCCAATACTTATTATACAAGGCTGTAAATGCTTCTTTACTTCCTTGTCTTAGAGCTGCTATATGCAAATTTTCTGTTTCCATACAGATTATGAACAAATGTAATATAAAAAAGGACTACCCGATAAATCAGACAGTCCTTTCAAATATTCTTTTCTAATTCTAAAAATTTTAGAATTTATAAGGTCTTAAGTTTCAGATTACGCCAAGCAACCTTGATGCCACCGCCATCATGTATCTGAAGTGCGATACGTCCTTGTCCGGCTCCTATCTTTTCGTCATGGATATCTACCATTTGTTCTCCGTTTAACCAGGTAGTCACCTGATCACCAACAACTTTTACACGAAGTACATTCCAGTCTCCTTCTTTTAGAATTTCTTCTTTTTCATCAGGAATCTGTACCAACCATCCACGTCCGTAAGACTCATAAATACCACCTGTATCATGACCTTTAGGTGCTACTTCTACCTGCCAGCCATTCACCTTAGCATTTTCTTCAACAAAAGAACGGATAAATACACCTGAATTTCCATCGGCTTCCTGTTTAAATTCAACCGTAAGATCGAAATCATTATAATAATCGCGGGTAGCTAGATAACCATATTGCTTATCAGGACCGCTTTCACAATACAAAAGGCCATCTTTAACATACCATAATTCCGTACCAAAAGCTTCCCATCCATGTAGATCTTTACCATTGAACAAAACAATATCTTTTTGCTTGCGAGGAAGTTCTTTAATCTTAATGTTACGGAAAGAAGCCGGATAACCGTGATCTTGTAAACAAATTACACCTTTCTTTGCCAGACCATATTCAGGAGCATTTGCCCATTTTCCGCTATTTTTCTTGGCAAACCAATCATCTGTCCATGCTTCAAACTCCAGAATCTTCTGACCATTCATCCAATGTTCTACATGTCCGTTATCAAAAACAATTTTTGCATTATTCCATTCACCATATGGATTAACTTTCATCTTTGAAAGGTCGGGTAAGTGCATAGCATAATCAACACCCATTTTCTGCCAGTCTTCTAATGGATCCGGAAAATTCACATCGTCTAACAACTGATATTCAGGGCCGGTAACATATGGAACTTTAAACTGGGGACGTTCAACCACATGATACAAAACTCCACTATTCCCTCCTTTAGATAATTTAAAATCCCATGATAAAATGAAATTATCATATTGCTTATCAGTTACAATATAACCACTTTCATCACTACCACCTCCTTCAGCTTGAATGCAACCATCTACAACATGCCAAGGCATTGTCAGTTCTGTACCATTGTAATCTTTCCAGCCATTTAGCGTTGTCCCGTCAAAAAGAAGTTGCCAACCATCTGCAATTTCTTCCTGAGTAAGAGTGTTTTGCTGCCCCTCTCCACAAGATGTTAAGACCATAGATACTGAACACAGTGCAGCCATTCCTACTACTTTTACTTTTTTCACTGTTTGATTCATGTTTCAATTATGTAATTAGATTTTAATATGTAATGGACACAAATATAAATAAATTCTTTTCAAAACCGTTTGATTATGTTTCAAATAAAAAGAAATTAAAACTGATCTTTTTAAAAATTCGCCTTATATAAAAGATTTTTTAGTATCTTGCAACCCATTAATTGCCGAACCCGTGAAACAGTATTTACACTTACTCTTAGCAATTGTTCTTCTTAACTCATGTAGCAAGAACACATCAGAAACATTGTATTTTGAAACAGTTGAGTCTTTGATGTTAGATCATCCAGATAGTGCACTAATGCTCCTGGAATCACAACCAGCTCCATCATCCTCAAGGAAAAAGGATTATGCCACCTATAGTTTATTACTAACCCAGGCTCGGGATAAAAATTACATAACTCCAACCTCTGATTCACTTATAAATATCGCTGTTGAATATTTTCTCCATCAGGATGATATAGAAAAGAAAATTTCAGCATTATATTATGCAGGTAGAGTTAATAAAGAATTAAATAGGTCAGAGACTGCCGTCGAATATTATCTAAAAGCTTTAGAAATTGCAAAAACCACAGAGAATTACAATCTTATATCATTGATATACTCCAACTTGGGTATGACTTTCTTATTAGAAGACTTACCGCAAAAGGCACTTCCAGAATTATATAATGCTCTGCACTTTACTTCTTTAATAAATGATAGTACAGAAATTATATATGCTTTACGTGATGTTGGTCGCGTATATAATATGATTGGAAAAATAGATAGTGCAGAATATTATTATAATAAAGGAATAGCCATTTCAAGGGATACTAATAATGATTCTGCTTTGTTTGATCTATTAAATGAAGTATACTCTCTCTACAAAAAAGAGGGAAAACTGGACCTTGCATTAAAAAGTTTAATTGAAGCTAAAGATAAATGTTCAGAGAATAAAGATTCTGAGAACTCTCATCTATACAAAAATTTAGGAGAGATTTATTTTTCAATGAATCAATTAGACTCTGCTAAATTTTACTTAACGAGAGGACTAGTATCTGATAATATTTATACTCAGGTCATCACTGCTAAATTTTTATATCAATTATATAAAAAAGAAAGAAAATATGAAAAGGCTATTCAATATGCTGATTTATACAATTTATATAATGACTCAATAATTTTAAATAACAGAAGTAAAGTTATTGCAGAGATTCAAGCAAAATATAATCAGGAAAAATTATTAAATACAGCCAATCAATTAAAAATAGAAAAAGATCAATTAAAAATAGTCTTATTGATTGCAGGTATCATAACCATCTTTGTTATAGCACTTATTGTTTTATTTTATCAGAAGAAACTTATTCGGAAAGAACGTAATTTACAAAAAATTAAAGAGCAGATACGACAGGATACTATAATTGTGAAACAGAATGAAGCAACTATACGCAAAAATGAAGATACTATCAAAACCATAACTAAACAACTTCAGGAAAGTAACGATCTGAAAGAGCAATTGGAAGAACAACTAATTGAGATAGAAAACATTAATAAAGAAAACGAGAAACTAATTAATCAGAATTTAAATTTAAAGAAAGATATTGAAGTCTCATCCTCTTCATTAGAGACTAGTAATAGCGATATTGAAACTTATGAAAAGGTGATCGAGAAAAACTCTTTTTTACAAGAGAGGGTAAACTTTCTATCAGATCTCTTGATAGAGAACATAGACATTCTTTCCAATATAAGAAATAATAGTCAATCCCGATCCGTACGATTAGACAACATTTTATGGGAAAAGATAATTCTTTATCTCAATTTAATTTATGAAAATTATTCAGAGAGATTACATGCACAATATCCTATATTAACAACGGAAGATATGCAATTTTGTTGTTTGATCAAATTACGTTTATCAACTTCAGATATATCGAAATTATGTTTTATTGCTCCTCCATCTGTTACAAAAAGGAAGCAACGTATAAAAGAGAAAATAAGGCTAGACAGAAGTATCTCATTGGATACGTATCTATGGGATTTCTGACAAATTGTCCAGACGACAGCTATACGATAAAATTACAATATTTTGATTCTATGGCTTTTATAAAATAAACTTAACCCCATAATGTCCACATTAGTTTTTGCAATTGCTTTTACCATTACATAATTTTATCATATCATTATTAACAACTCTATTTATATATTATGGAAAAGAGAAAATCAACTTGGTGCATTTATGCACTCCTGGTATTTTTTTTAGGTAGTTTTGCAGTTGAAACTATTAGTGCTAAAGAAGCTATATCTCGTGAAGAAGAATTAGCTTTGAAAGGAGGATGGGGAGGAAGAGACAGAAGGTCCCTCGTACCTGCAGTGTCGGCTAATATTATAGATGACATCTTATTTGTCACTTTCAGAGATCCTTCACCTGATGTAACAATCACCATTACTAATGGAGATGCAGTTGTAGAACAGATAACAATTTCTACAACAACAGCTATGTTTAGCGAATATATCAATATTAGTAATTATACTCCTGGTATATATAGTATTGATATCTCTAATTTATCAGGAGGTCATCTCTGGGGAGAATTTATTATAGAATAAAGTTTCCACTACATCTTTAACTTTAAAAATCCAATGAAAACAGTATGTTAAATAAACATACTGTTTTTATGTTTAAGCCAAATCTTACCTTAATCATGCCTAAATTAACCTTCTTTCCATATTTATTTAAAAGAATGTCCACGTCATTAAAATATCACTAAAGTATATGCAACTTATTAACAGACATATATAAATACCCACTTTTCGCATATATGTCCATATGTAAATGAATGTCATAAAGATTTAAAAAATTATTTTTGCCATAACATATAACCTTTATTCTTTGTAAAACCGTTATAAGTTAATTGTAAAAAATAAATTTATGTTTTCATACTGTGTTTGCGGATTCTTCGTAGTAATAATGGGAGGTTTGGTTTCACAAACGATGAAATCAAACGGTGCGGCAAAGAAGAGTATCGTTTTAAATGGATACAGAGGGATTAATGATAAATTTGAAGCTTTACCTGTTAGAGCGATAACACAAAATTATTTACTAACCATTCAATTTAATAACAAAACCTATGAAAACATAAGTATCCATATAAAGAAAGGAGAAACAATTATTTGTCTATACGAAATGAAAATTCAAGCGAAGCAATCTGTTGATATTGACCTTTGCGAATGGGATGAAGGCGAATATCGTTTAGATATATTTAATAGCAATAGATCATGTGGACATATTTGGGGAAACTTTTTCGTAGGATAAACAAAATATTGATTACACAATGAGAGATTAGTCTTTAAGGGTTATTTAACCAAAGTTCTTCTTCTATCCTTTTTTACTGTTTGCTTATTTATAGCAATTTTTATACAGTCCTCACTCTTTGGAGATGGGGACTGTTTATTATATAGATGATATTCGCATTTAATTTTTCGCTAATCTCATAACTCGCTCTATTGCATCATCCATTTGTTCAATTGATTCTAATCCAAGAGTCATACAATGTATATTACTTTTATTAAGGGCGAAGCTTATGGATTGTTCACGTTCTTCCTCTTTTATATGTTTTCCTTCACCAAAGATTTTCATACCTATAACACCTTTTCCATTTTGGTGAGCTTTACCAAGAATTTCACAGACATCCTCGGGAGTTCCATCCATATGAGTCTGGAAGGGGTTAATACGTGCCAATATTACATCTACCCAGGGAGAATTAGCTGCCTCAACCAGAGCATCCCAATTATGACAGGAAACTCCGACTGCCTTTACTATACCATCTTGTTTTGCTTTGGATAGACCATCTATATAATGTTTCCTTGTCTCACTCCACCGACCTTCAGTCATACAATGCATTAACAGAATATCAAAATAATCGGTATTGGCCTCCTTCCTGAAACGGTTAATAATATCACTGACAGGTTGATTTCTTTCATCGCCATCCGGATAAGTCCAGATCTTACTAAGCAACGTCAGTTTCTCACGGGGTAATGTTTTGATAGCCTCGCCCATATAGGGATGAGAGCCATAACCATCAGCCATTTCGTAGAAAGAAATACCTCTTTCATAAGCATGATGTGCCAGATCTACAAACTTATCCATTCCTAAGCGAGTTTGATTGGAACCTTTATTATACCCTACAGTACCGGTTCCCATTGCAACACGAGAAACTTTCAAGCCGGTATTACCTAACTTTACTTTATCTACTTTTGATTCACCAAAAGCACAACTAACATTTACAATTCCTGAACCAATCACAGTTATGCCTGCTATCCCGGCCATTCCCGTTTTAATAAATTTACGCCTGTCCATATTATCCATAATATACCAGATTAAAAAGTGAATCGCAATATAGTTATTTTCTATTTTTTTTATATGTTTAATTAAATATTTATAGGTTAACTGTATCAAAATAAGGTCACAAAAAAAGGGGCTAACATACAGGTGATAGGTGAAACGAGTAAAACTCATCTCATATATTGTAGTAATAAGTGTATTAAAAAAGATTATAAAGGAAGTTGTTTCATAATTTTGCTTGTTGCTCCGGCATTGTTATTTACAAAATTCCCTGCAGCTTCTCCCGATTTTGTAAGTAATTGAGGATTTACTAATAGCTCATTCATTATATCATTGAAGGCTTGTCTCTCAGAGATTGTAAATCCACCGCCAATAGTAATAAGATCTTTAGCTTCTTTAAATTTATGAAATTTAGGACCAAAGATAACAGGTATCCCATAAACTGCAGCTTCCAGTATATTATGAATTCCCTTTCCAAACCCTCCACCTATATAAGCAATATCTCCATAGCTATATATAGAAGAAAGAAGTCCGAAGCTGTCGATTATCAGGCAATCTTTTTCATGAATGTAACGCTCAGTGGCTTCTGATAAACGAATAGACGGACGTTTTAATCTGGAATGGATATCAAGTAAATGTCCACGGTTTATTTCATGAGGGGCTATAATTAGTTTTATCTCCGGTCGTTCATTGAAATAGCGAATAATAAATTCTTCATCCTGAGGCCAGGAACTCCCAACTACAAGTGTCAGTTTCTTATTGGCATCAGTATTTTCCACAAATTGTTCTACTAAAGAAATATGGCGTGCTTGCTTTTGAACATCTAATACTCTGTCGAAACGTGTATCACCACAAACAGATACATTTGAAATATTATATTTTGCTAATAGTTCTTTAGAAGTCTTATCCTGTACAAAAAGATGATTAAAGCAATTTAACACCTTGCGGTAAGGCTTTCCATACCAGCGAAAAAAGATCTGCTTCGGACGAAAGATAGCTGATATTATATATGTCGGGATATTTTGCTTCTTTAATTCGGTAAGGTAATTAGCCCAGAATTCATATTTAATAAAAATGGCCATATGAGGATTAGCGAGCTGAAGAAATTTCTTTACTCGATACGGAGTATCAAAAGGTAGATAACAAATGACATCTGCTCCTATATAATTCTTCCTGACTTCATATCCTGACGGTGAAAAAAAAGTCAATAATATTTTATATTGAGGATAATCGATCTTTATCTTTTCTATCATGGGGCGACCTTGTTCAAACTCACCTAAGGAAGAGGCATGAAACCAGATATACTTAGCATTTCTGTCGATCTTCTCTCTTAATATACCGTTAGTCTTCCACTGCCCTAATCTCATCATCCTCGCTTTCTTATGAAAAGGAGATATAAGTTCGATAACAAGGGCGTATAAATGGATTAAAAATGTGTACATTTTTATAATTGAAAGTTGAAGATTGAAAATTGAAAATTAATATTTGGAAAATTAATGTTTGAAAAGTTTTCAACTTTCAACTTTCAATTGATTTAACGGCTCGTTGAATTCTTTTTATTGTTTCTTCTTTGCCTAATGCTTCTGTTATATCAAAGATATGAGGCCCTTTACTTTCGCCTACCAATGCAAGACGGGTGGCGTTCATTATATTTCCTAAATGATAACCTTTACTTTCTATCCAGGTTTTCACTACTTCTTCGGTACCATGTGCGTCAAAAGGTTCTCGGTTTCGAAGGACTTCCGCCAATTCTGTAAGCTGAGCTGCCGAATCTTCCTTCCAACGTTTTTTTACTACTTTTTCATCATATGACATAGGAGGGATGAAAAAGAATGACGACTGATCCCATAACTCCTTCACGAAGTTTACACGCTCTTTTATCAATCCGACAACTTTCTCTACATAGGTCAAATCGGTTTGTACACCATGTTCTTCTAATACAGGAAGATATAACTTCGCTAATTCTTTATTGTCTTTCTTTACAAGATATTGATGATTGAACCATTTACCTTTTTCAAAATCAAATTTTGCTCCGCTCTTACTGCAATGAGTCAGATCGAATAATTTGATCATTTCATCCATACTCATCAATTCCTGATCGTTACCTGGATTCCACCCTAATAGAGCAAGAAAATTAATGACCGCTTCAGGTAAATACCCACTTTCCCTGTATCCTGAAGAGATTTCTCCGGTCTTGGGATCTTTCCACTCTAACGGGAATACGGGGAACCCCAAACGGTCACCATCACGTTTACTCAATTTACCATTACCTTCGGGTTTAAGTAATAATGGCAAGTGAGCAAATTGCGGCATTGTATCCGTCCAGCCAAAATAATCGTATAATAAAACATGCAGCGGAGCACTTGGCAACCACTCTTCTCCCCTAATCACATGTGTTATCTCCATTAAGTGATCATCTACTATATTTGCCAGATGATAGGTAGGCAATCCGTCTGCTGATTTAAAAAGAACCTTATCATCCAATACTGAAGAATTGAAAGAAACATCTCCACGAATCAGATCGTTTACATGTATTTCTATGTTAGGTTCTATTTTAATTCGTACAACATATTTTTCTCCTTTTTCAATGAGTTCTTTAGTTTCCCCTTCTGATAAAGTGAGAGAATTACGCATTTGCATACGGGTTGACGCATCATATTGAAAGTTAGCAATCTCTTTGCGCTTGCTTTCCAATTCTTCCGGAGAATCAAATGCTATATATGCTAATTCATTGTTAAGCAATTGATCAACATATTCTTTATAAATACCTTTACGTTCACTCTGACGATACGGACCGTAATTGCCACCGGCACTAACACCTTCGTCAAATTGAATACCCAGCCATTGAAATGACTCAATAATGTATTCTTCAGCTCCCGGTACAAAACGTTGGGAATCGGTATCCTCAATGCGGAGAATCATATCTCCATCCTGTTGTTTAGCAAACAAATAATTATATAACGCTGTACGTACACCTCCGATATGGAGTGGCCCTGTTGGGCTCGGAGCAAAACGAACTCTAACTTTTCTATGAGTCATATTGTTCTTATTTCTTCTTAATTTTGTGGCAAAATTAGACCTTTTTTTTATCTTAGTAAACTTTTTTAGTTACATTTCGCTTCTTAAGATAAAGGAACAAAATTATGAAGTTTAAATATTATACTATCCCGACGGCTGTTTTCTTCGTCGTAACAGCTATTATTATTGCTTATTTCTTCCCACGTGAAGGAAAATTCCGTTACCAGTTCTACGAGGGTAAGCCCTGGCGATATGAACTGTTAACTGCACCGAGCGATTTCCCTATTTATAAAACCGATGAAGAGATAAAAGCAGAAAAAGACAGTGTTCTGAAAAACTTCGAACCTTATTACCGAATGAATATGACGGTTGAGGCAGAACAAGTAGAAAAACTAAGAAGTGATTATCTGAACAATACGGATGAACGAATCACTCCTGTATATATGCAATACATAGAGCGAAGTATTACACAGTTATATAAGAAGGGAATTCTTTCCCTTCAAGACATAGAAAATTTAAGAAAAGAGGATAGGGAACGAGTAAGGTTATTGGAAAACAATATCTCAGAAAGCCGCTATATAAGCGACCTTTTTACTGTCCGAACAGCTTATGAATTCATTATAAATAACTCTCCGTTATATCTGGACAAGGATATTTTACGTACATGTAATATCAATAATTATCTAGTAGAGAATCTCTCTTACGATAAAGATATGTCTGAAAAAGTAAAGGAGGATAAGCTACAAGGAGTTGCCATTGCCAATGGTATGGTACAGGCTGGTGAAAGGATAGTAGATCGTGGAGAGATTGTTGATAACCGTACTTATAATATATTACGCTCTTTAAAAATAGTTCACGAATCGAAATTAAGCAGTCGGCAACAACAAGGTTTTGTTATTGCTGCACAATTTATGCTTGTATTTGGAATTATCTTTTGCTTTTGGTTATATCTATGGTCGTTCCGTCCGCGGATATTATATAGTCGAAAGAATACAGCTTTTTTATTACTATGCATTCTTTTCAGCTGTTTGCTTACTGAGTTATGTGTAAGGTATAATTTATTTAATGTATATATTATACCGTTTGCCATAATTCCTATTGTTGTTCGAACCTTCTTTGACTCACGTACAGCCTTGTTTACTTTGCTTACAATAGCGCTTATCTGTTCTTTGATGGTTCCTTACCCTCATGAGTTTTTATTATTACAGATCATTGCAGGTATGGTGGTAAACTTTAGTCTGCGTGAACTTTCAGAGCGTTCTCAGTTAATCCGTTGTGCTTTCTTTATATTCTTATCTTATTCAATCAGCTATGTTAGTTTAGCTGTCTATCTGGAGGCTGATTTAAGTAAAGTAAACTGGTTGATGTTGCTCTATTTCGGTATTAATTTTATCTTACTGATGTTCTCATACATATTAATATATATGTTAGAGAAGACATTTGGTTATGTTTCTACTATTACATTAGTGGAACTATCTAATATAAATAATCCTATCCTGAAGAAATTATCGGAAGTAGCCCCCGGCACGTTTCAACATTCCTTGCAAGTTTCTAGTTTGGCTTCGGAAGCGGCTACAAAACTTGGAGCTGATGCTCAACTTGTTCGAACAGGTGCCCTATATCACGACATTGGGAAAATGGAAAATCCGGCATTTTTCACCGAAAATCAGGCAGGAGTTAATCCTCACGATCAGCTAACCTACGAGCAAAGCGCACAAATAATTATAGGTCATGTAACTGATGGTGTAAAGATTGCAGAAAAATCATCTCTTCCACAAGCTATTATTGACTTTATACGAACTCATCATGGACGTGGAATGACGAAGTATTTCTATACAATGTATAAGAATAAATATCCGGATAATGAAATTGACGAGGCTATCTTTACTTATCCAGGACCTAATCCCTTCTCTAAAGAAACGGGTATTCTGATGATGGCCGATTCTGTAGAAGCAGCTTCCCGAAGCCTAAAAGAATATACTGAGGACAGTATAAAGGATCTTGTAAACAAAATTATTGATGGTCAATTAACAGACGGTTTACTTAAAAACACACCATTGACTTTCAGAGACATTGAAGCGGTTAAAAACTCATTTATTGAGCGGTTAAAAACGATGTATCACACTCGAATTAGTTATCCTGAATTGAAGAAGTAAGTTTATTAAGCAATCCGGTACAAGCATCTTCCAGAATATCGAGTACCAATTCAAATCCTGAATTACCACCATAGTATGGATCGGGTACATGATCGTGGTGAAGTTTGACGGAAAAATCTGTCATTCTATGTATCTTTTTAAGTGATTCGGCATCCGGAGCTTTTCTTTTTAATGCATCTATGTTAGAATCGTCCATCCCGATAATTATATCAAAATCGTAGAAATCATCTATTTTTACCGGACGTGATCTTGAATCAAGTTTGTATCCCCGATTTCTTGCGTGTTCTCTCATTCTTGAATCCGGAAGTTCTCCTTCATGATAACCTGCAACTCCTGCAGAGTCTACGTCTATTCGTTTATCGAGTGATGCCTCAATTACAAGTTTTTTCATAATTCCTTCTGCAGCCGGAGAACGGCATATATTCCCTAAACACACAAATAAAATCCGTATCTTTTCTTGCTTCATCTTTATCGCATAAAATTTAAGCAAATATAGAGATTATAAATGAGTTGCAAATAATCATTATGGTAGATAATCCATATAAGATTCTGTTATCAAAGTTTAGAATAATCTCAAAAATACAAATATTTTTAAACTTTTCAGACAAACATTATATTTATTTCATTATTATTTATATATTTGTACCAGTTAAACTTAAACATCAAATAATAGGCACTATGCAATTAATTTATAAATCCCTCATATCTCTCATGCAAAAATTTTATCTTTATAGAGTTTTTCCTATTTTTGTCAGAATTTAATTATGCCCTTAAAATTTAACTGTATGCAAAAAATATTATCTCTTTTGGTATTAATCATAATAACGACTCAAAGTGTTCTTGCTCAGCAAACAACTGTTTCTGCTGTTTATCTAAAAAACGGAAGTGTAGTTAAAGGAAAAGTGTTCAACTCAAAGACTAGTGATAGAGTAAAAGTGGAGACCCCTGATGGTAGTACCGTATTTTTCACCAAAAATGCGATTAAGGAAGTGATACGGGAAAATATCTCATCAAGACCAACTAAAGAAGCAGAAACTACCGTTTATCTTAGAAATGGAAGTATCATAAACGGGACAATTACAAACATGCCGGATGGTGAAAGAATGAAAATTGAGACACCAACAGGGAGCGTCCTTTATTTTACAGAACGGTCTGTATTGGATATATCACAAGGTGGAGATATTGATTTGGGCAATACAGCAACTACACCAACCCGTCAAAGACAACAAGCTACAGATAGAGAAAATGCAACTACGCGTCAGCAACCATCTCGGGAGACTGCAGCTACGAGAAATCAAACGGCTGCACCAAATGAAGGTCAGCTTACCGATGCTCCTAAATCAAGTGGCTATCGTGGATTTTTAGATTTCGGTTATTGTATGAAAATGGGTGATATTTCTACGAGCAGGATCGAGATAACTACCAGCCATGGATTTCAATTTAATAATCGTTTCTTTATTGGTCTTGGATTAGGTGCAAATATCTATAGTGACGGGCTTTATTATGATTCCAAGTATTATTTGGAAGAAGGTTTTAAATTTCCTCCAGCCGGTTCTGGCGAGTATACTGCTGAAAATGCAATTGATACTATAAATATGTCCATTGGAATTCCAATTTTTGCTGATTTTAGAATTAATTTTCTGGATAAAGGATCTATTATTCCTTTTGCAGGATTAAAAGCTGGATACACTATGGGATTTTTCAAAAGTGAATGGACAGACAGAGAAACAGGAACAGGTAGTAGTACCGGAAATGAAACCAGTTTGAAAGGAGTCGGTTTCTATTTACAGCCTTCTGTTGGTGCAAAATTCATGGTTGGCCAATCCTTTGCTCTTAATATTAGTTTAGGATATGCTTTCCAGACATTTGATCATTATTATTATCCATATACAAATGGTGCATATACAGGTCCTTCCCAGAAACAGACAAAAAACAACGGAGCAGTAAACATCAGATTAGGATTAGAATTTTAAAGCGGATCCACATCATAATGTACGATTAATTGCTTAAAAGGCAGGTATCGTTGCATTTCGGCATTTACATTATCAAGAAGTTCACGTACTGGAGTAATAGCAGCTGAAACTTCAATTTTAAGAAATATCTTTCTCACATATAATGTTTGTACTCGAGTAATCGGAGGTATTACAGGTCCTAATACTCTTTCTCCAAAACGGGTTCTGAGTGTATCAGCATAAAGTGTTGACATTTCCTGTAAAATTTCATTATTCCTACTACGAATTACAAGAATAATCAACCGATAATACGGCGGATAACGGAATGCCTTTCTCTCACTTAGTTGAAGTGAAACCATTTCTTTATACGCAAATTGTTGTGCCATCTGTATAATCGGATGCCCAGGTTGTGATGTTTGTAGAATAACAGTTCCTCTTTTTTCACGTCGCCCAGCCCGGCCACTTACCTGCACAAGTAATTGATAAGCGCGTTCGTGAGCCCGAAAATCAGGAAAGTTTAAAAGGCTGTCAGCATTCAGGATACCAACAACACCCACATTTCCAAAATCTAATCCTTTGGATAACATTTGCGTTCCAATCAGTATTTGAGTTTTTCCTGTTTCAAAATCTGAAAGAATACGTTCATACGCATTACGCGAGCGAGCAGAGTCGAAATCTAATCTTTCCACTTTCACAGAAGGAAATAAAGACTGTATTTCTTCTTCTATCTTTTCCGTACCGAAACCTAACATTTTGATATCCTGGCTTTCACATTGTGGGCATCTTTTGGGTAACTGTTCTGAATGACCACAATAATGGCACTCCAGACGATGATGATATTTATGATAAGTAAGACTTACATCGCAATTAATACAATGCGGAACCCAACCACATTGTTTACATTCCAGCATCGGGGCAAAACCTCGTCTATTCTGAAAAAGAATAATTTGTTCTCCATCTTGTAAAGCCGTTTGTATTTTCTGTATTAACAAAGGAGAGAACAAGGTTTCCTTCATAATCTTTTTCCGTCTCAGTTCTTTAATATCTACGGTCAATATTTCTGGTGTGAGACAATCGCCATACCGGCTTTGAAGCTCTACCAATCCATACTTGTCAACCAATGTATTATAATAAGAATCTATCGAAGGAGTAGCAGATCCCAACAAAGTTTTAGCACCATGCATATTTGCAAGGACTATTGCGGCGTTACGGGCGTGATAGCGTGGAGCCGGATCTTGTTGCTTATAAGAATTTTCATGTTCTTCATCCACAATAATCAAGCCTAATTTTGCAAACGGAAGAAATAAAGATGATCGTACACCCAGAATAAGCATGGGTTCTTTAGTTTGTAAAAGTTTATTCCAGACCTCTACCCTTTCATTATCAGAAAATTTAGAGTGATACACCAACATCTTATCACCAAAAAGCTTTGCCAATCGTTCGGTAATCTGTGTAGTAATAGCAATTTCCGGCAAGAGATAAAGTACCTGCTGACCCTGATTCAGCACTCCATTGATCAGATGAGAATATATTTCTGTTTTCCCACTAGAAGTAACGCCATATAATAAACATACTTCTTTATTCTTGAAAACATTCCCAATCTCATGGAATGCTTTCAATTGATAAGGTGTTAATGGAGATGGCGCCTGTAAACGACAAACCGGCACTCGTAAACGACCTACCTCTTTTTCGTAGCTTTCCAGTATACCACGCTTTAATAATCCGTCTAAGATGTTAGAAGTCGAATTACTTTTTTCTAATAACTCTTTTTTTGAAAGTTCTTTCGTCAACTGCAGATTCAATGCCTGGCTAATATCCAAAAAGCTGAGTAATAATGCCTCTTGTTTAGGTGCACGTTTCAGTTTGGTAAACGCTAGTTGCAATTTTTCCTCACTCCTATACTTCTCTGATAACCGAATGAATATCTGTATCTTTGGGGTATAACCTTTTTTTAATTCTTCACTAACTTCAACCGCTCCACGGGCCATAAGTGATGCCAGAACAGGAATAACATTTCGAATACCCGTTTTCTTTTCTAAGTCTGCAATGGTTAGCTTACTTTTTTCTGAGAAAGCATCCAATACGGACTGTTCATTTGAACGTAGTTTGCTTTCGCTTACAAATTCTTCATTATAAACTACAATTGTCTCACTTTCCAGTTTTAGACCGGAAGGGACAGCTGCTTTATAAACATCACCTAATTTACATAAATAATAGGAAGAGATCCATTCCCAGAAACGAAGTTGCGGACGTTTTAAAATAGGAATGACATCCAGTAATGCATAAATTTCTTTAGTCTCATAATAAGTTGACTTTGGAGGACGATCATGCACCATCAATACAATAGCAGTAAAATACCGTTTTTTACCGAAATTCACTAATACGCGACATCCCGGAATTACAGATTTTTCCAAATCTGGAGGAATACTATAGGTATAGCTATTCTCTAATGGAAGAGGCAGTATGACGTCTGCATATTTCAATTAGAACAACAAAGCCGCAGAGATCGACCAGGTACGAGTTTTGGCTTCTGTAGAATTACCGTCTTTATATATACTATAGTTTTCAGTTAGGCCAATTCCGTAATTAACACCCACCTGTATATGGGAAATCACTTCCACTCCCGCTCCTATATTAATTCCCGCTCCAAAAGATTTAGCTTTAATCTGATTGGCTAAATTTTGGGGCTCTTCCCACAATTTATCCCCTCCTACGCGAAATCCCACATAAGGACCGGCAGCAACAAAGCCTTTAATAATAGGAAGACCAAACTTCCATTTCACATTAACCGGAACATCTATATAATCAGTAGTTATTGATTCCAATTCAGTGTCAAGACCTTTCTGGGAATATAAAATTGCAGCATCAAAACCTAACCCCGTAAAAGGGAGCATCATTTCAACCATTGGTCCTATATGAAATCCCGTAACATTATCTGAAGAAATAATATCTTTACTCAATTTAACCGATGAAATATTAAGTCCTCCTTTTACACCAAAACTAATTTGTGCTTCAACTGTGCCTCTTATAGAGACAATAGCAATAATAAAAACGAGTAAAGAAATCTTTTTCATCATATTTTTCATTTCAAATTATTAAACTACAAATTAATACACTTTCTTCATATAAAACAAACTTTTAAGAAAAAGTGTTTTTAATTAATACTGTATTTTATAATTCATTATATAGAATTTTTCAAAGAAATACTGTCCGAATCTTAAAAACATAATCGATTTTGTAAAAATTTAATTATAAATAATCGGCATATTTTTTAAAAAAATAGTATATTTGCGCTGTAAATAAACCATTTACCCTTATCTAGTGTTATTTACATATAAGTAGCGGTTACCACAAAATGTGAGTGACGAGCTTTTTCCATAATATAACTTTATTATAATCCGATGTACAAGGCTAACATAATTTGCGTAACCTAATTTTATAAACTGCCAGAGTTAATCCTGCATATGGGGATTAACTTTTATTGTTTCATACGATTACATTTCACTAACCTAATGACAATCCGTTATGTATCTTTACCTTATTATCATATTTTTATTGGCTGTTTTAATGTCCCTCTTTATTTTTCCACAAATTATTGAGGTAGCTTACACAAAAAAGCTTTTTGACGAACCTGATCATCGCAAACTACATAAAACACCAATTCCCCGTTTGGGAGGCTTTGCCTTTCTTCCCATAATCTCATTCACAACAGTATTTATATCTGCATTAGGAAATGCTTTTTCAAAGGGAAAAGATAATATATATAACTTTCCAAATGAATTCTCTTTTATACTATGCGGATTAATATTATTATATTTATTAGGAGTAAAAGACGATTTAGTAGGAGTCCGATATCGCTTGAAGTTTGTAATCCAAACACTTGCTGCTCTTATGATTCCTTTATCTGGTGTATGGATCAATAACTTATATGGACTATTTGGCATATATTATCTTTCTCCGTGGGTTGGGATACCTTTTACAATATTAGCAATTGTATTCATTATCAATTCAATCAACCTTATAGATGGCCTGGATGGCTTAGCATCAGGATTAAGCATTATTTCCCTTTTAATCTTCAGCTGGATTTTCATCACCCATCAGCT
This sequence comes from Tannerellaceae bacterium, assembly GCA_032054765.1. Lineage (GTDB taxonomy): Bacteria > Bacteroidota > Bacteroidia > Bacteroidales > Tannerellaceae > DFXE01. The sequence goes on along the minus strand of DAMBSC010000007.1, from coordinate 67,128 downwards.
TTGGATATTTGCATCAATCTCTTTTGCGGCCTTAGGAGTTCTATTTACTTTCTTCTGTTACAATGTATTTGGTAAAACTCAAAATCAAACCAAATTATTTATGGGGGATACTGGAAGTTTAATCATAGGATTTATAATCTCATTTTTACTAATCAAAATTACTTCTCTTCAGTTTTATACTCCTGCTTTTAGCATACAGGAAATTATAATTGTAAGTTCACCACTGCTAATTCCGATATTTGATGCAATGAATGTCATGGTGGCTCGTACATTCCATGGAAAAGGGCCATTTACAGCTGACAGAAATCATATTCACCATAGAATATTAAGATTAGGTTTCAATAGCTATACTTCATTGACCTTTCTTTTAGGAGGAGCCATTTTTCTTTGCATAATAAATATGATTCTAATCCAGATTATAAACATAACTTATATTTCAATAATAGATATTCTTATCTGGCTTTGTTTTAATATGACAATCAATAAGGCACAGAAAAAAATCACGTCACAAAAATGGATTCCGAAAGCATATACAAAAGTTTCATAATAAACAAAGAAGAAACCTCCCTTAGTAAACTTACCTTATGCATCCGTATTCCAGCAATATTCGTATAGCTAAAAACACAATTTATTTGTACTTCCGTTTAATTATTATACTCTTTGTCTCTTTCTTCTCATCAAGACTTGTACTAGAAATTTTGGGTGAGACAGATCTGGGTATATATAATATAGTAGGAGGAGTTGTTTTACTACTATCTTTCTTAAATTCTGCGCTAACAAAAGCGACTCAACGCTTCATAACTTTTGAATTAGGGCGTAATAGCCAATCAGAAAAATTAAAAAAAGTATTTTCTATAAGTTTAACGATTCATTTAGGGATTGCAATAATAGCTTGCATTTTTGGAGAAACGATCGGATTATGGTTAGTAAATAATTATATTGTATTACCCAATGAGAGGATATTTGCTGCTAATTGGGTATATCAATTAGCAATCATTACATTCTGTTTCCATGTTATTAGAGTTCCGTATGATGCTGTAATTATAGCAAATGAGAATATGTCTGTATATGCTTATATCTCCATATTTGAAGCTCTATTACAGTTAGGGTTAATTTTTTTAATAAAGAATATAATTGGTGATAAACTGATAATTTACTCAATTATAATAGCATTCATAGCTTGTTCATTATTATTAATCTACCATTTATATGTTAGATGGAAATACCCTGCCTATTCATTCTCTTTAATAATAGACAAGGAATATTATAAAAAAATACTCAAGTTTTCGAGCTGGACATTGCTTGGTAGTGCTGCAAATGTAAGCACGCAGCAAGGAGTAAATTTATTATTAAATCGATTTGTCGGATTAGTCGCCAATACAGCTTTGGGATTTGCAAATCAAGTGAACCAATTTGTAAGCAGGTTTGTGAGTAGCTTTAGTACTGCATTTAATCCACAAATAATAAAAGACTTCGCACAAGGAGATTATAAATCTATGCACCTTTTAATGGGAAGAGCGTCTAAATTTTCTTTTTTTCTTGCCTATTTGTTAGCACTCCCTCTAATTGTGAATATGGAATTTTTATTACAACTTTGGTTAGTTAGAGTACCTGAATATACAACCGGATTTTGTCAAATGATATTAATTTGTTCTGTTATAGATGCAACAACAGGAGTTTATAATTCAGCAATAACTGCCACAGGAGAAATTAAAAATTATCAATTATGCATAACAATATCCTTCTTAATAGATTTACTATTAGCATATTTATTACTTTCGAATAAAATGCATCCTATGCTAGTATTTGGGAGTAGAATATTGACTCGAGGGTTCTTTAATATGTGCATAGGTTTATTTTTCATAAAAAAACAATTAGATTTTGATCTATTAAATTATTTCAGGAAAGTATTAACCCCAATTATTTTCACTTTGATATTGACTATATTACCAACATTATATTTATATAATAATTATAAAAATATTCAGTTATTTTTTTTAACCTTCATAATTGTAGGATTCTTATTAGCAATCAGTTTATATTTCTTTATTTTAGATAAAGTAGAAAAAAATAAGTTGAAAATATTTATTTTAAGAAGAAATGACAAAATATAGATACAATTATATTATTATTGGTGCAAGAGGATTTTATGAAGTTGCTTACAAAGATATTATGGACATATACAATGTAAACTATTTTCCTTCTTATAAAATCGGATTAGATAATTATATAGACAAATTTTTATCTAAGCTTACATTCTCATACAAAGTAAACAAAATACTAAAAAATCCTTTTAAATCATATACTTACAAAAAAATATACAAACATACATTTTACAATAAAGATAATCTCTGCTTTGTCTTGTTTAGTTGTAATCATCAAATAATTAATTCTTCCTATCTTGATTATTTAAAACAAACATTTCATAATGCAAAATTAGTTTTGTTTTGGCACGACATTGTAAAAGTAAATAAATACCTAAACATCAGTTATTTAAAAGATAAATTTGACCTGATATTATCTTATGATTATAACGATGCAAAAAAATATGGATTCGAATACTATCCTACCCCTTACTCAAACTATACTATCGAAGATGATCAAAATATACCTTTTTCTGATATATATTTTGCAGGCTATGCCAAAACACGATATAAAAAAATATTATCTATTTATGAACAATGTATGAATGAAGGACTAAAATGTGATTTTTATCTTTTTCGGATGCCTTCATATGAACGTCTATATGCTGACAATATTAAATATGATCAACCTCTCTCATATATTGAAAATTTGAAACATATAAAGAGAACAAAATGTCTATTGGAAATTATTCAAGAAGGAGCTATCGGATTCACTCCACGAGTCTGGGAAAGTATAATGTATGATAAGCATCTTTTAACTGATAACCTATTCGTCAAGAAAAGTATATTTTATAATAAAAACAATATGCACATTATAAAAAAAACAAATCTATCAGATTTACTATCAAAAAAAGTAATTTATTCAAGTGTGCAGAAAGAAAAACTATCTCCTATTCATTTTATTCAATTTATTGACAAAAAATTAAAATTCTAAGTAACTATATTAAGATGATTTATATAATTGTCATTCTATTATTAATTATTTTAGCATTAATATTTGATTTATACCCACACAAATATCAAAGCAAAAACAATAAAATATCTGACTTTATATACTGGACAGTATGCATCATTTTTATCCTAATTGCTGGATTTCGCTGGAAAGTAGGAGGAGATTCACTTAGTTATCAGGATTTTTTTGAATGGAGAACACCATATATTTATCAATTAAATTTATCCGAATTATTATCATTTAAATGGGAGCCATTTTTCATCTTATTACTTTCTTTATGTAAATCAATTGTAAAAGAATTTTGGTTTTTTCAAATAGTACATGCTACTTTTTTAAATATTGTAATATTCAACTTTATAAGAAATAACACTAAATTAAAATTTATTTCTGTTCTAATATATTTTTGTTTTTTTTACTTCTATTTTAATATGGAAATTTTAAGAGAATCAATAGCTATTTGTATATTTATAATAGCATATCCATATTATTATTGGGGAAAATGGAAAAAATACTATATACTGTCTCTTGTAGCGATCTTATTTCATAATTCAGCGATAATATTACTATTTTTTCCTTTTTTCAAAAATGTAAATATAAATAACAAATCAATTATAAAATTATTTTTAATCTCTTACTCTTTTTTATTAATAATAGATGGGATTAAATATTCAGATAATTTTATTTTTTTAAACATATTTGAAAGATATAATCAATACATATGGATCGAAAAATCTATAAGAACTAAAATCATTGATCTCTGCATATATTTTATTTTCCCCTTTTTAGCATATTCAATTATTTCTAGAAGAATTAACCATATAATTTTCAAAGAATTATTTTTTAATTATTTTATTATTTCACTATTTTACTTTTTTAATCCTGGTTTTTCTCGTTTTATAAATTATTTTACACCCTTTATATTAATAATTTCAATTAATATAATAAAATATATTTACCATATAAACAACAAATATATATATAAATATATTATTTTAATAATAGTTTTAGCTTCACCTGTAATTAATAAATACAATTACTATTTTAGATCAACTTCACATATATACCAAAATACTATAAATATTAATCGCTGGTATCCTTATTCATCTATATTCACCAAAGAGGAATACCCATTTAGAGAAATATTATACAAAGGTTCACTAAATACAGACACATATAGATTGAATTGATTTTAAAATCATCCAGCAAATTTAAGATATAAACCATATATAAAAATTAAAAGATATAATCATATATAAAGTGATAATATACAGCATAATTAAATAATGAAGATTCTTTGCATGATTGATTCTCTAAACAATGGTGGCGCTCAACGGCAAATTATAAATTTAGCTATTGAGTTTAAAAGAAAGGGACATGATGTTGTATTAATGCAATATAATAATACTTTAAATTTCTTTAAAGACGAAATCAATAAAGTAAAACTGAAAACGATACAAATTCCAAAAAAAAATTATTTGTTTAAATATTTAACTATCAGAAAATTAATCAGAAAAAATGAATATGATATTGTATTATCTTTTCTTCCTTATCCCAACTTTTATTCAATAATATCTAGTTTACCTAATAGAAAATGGAAATTAATAATTGGTGAAAGGAGCTCTAATCCTAATATATTAAAATTCGGAATTAACAAATTTATTAGGATAAGTTATATTTTTGCTGATTCTATTGTCGCAAATTCTTATTCAAATATAACTACTCTGAGAAAATCATTACCTATAATACCAAAAGAAAAATGTGAGGTGATTTATAATATGTTAGATTTAGAAAAATGGACCTTAAATAATAATTATCAAATTAATAAAAATAAAAAAACTATTATAGTAATACCTGCTAGAATTCATGCAAATAAAAATATATTAGGTGTAATAAAAGCGATATCCCTACTTAGTCCAGCTGAAAAAAAACAATTAAAAGTAAAGTGGTATGGCAGATCATACTCCAATAGGAACTTGTTGAACAATGCTAAAAATTTAATAAATGAGTTAGAGTTGAAGGCTGTTTTTGAAATAAAAAAAGAATCAACTAATATTCAGCACATTATATCTGAAGCAGATGCTGTGGGTTTATTCAGCTTTCATGAAGGCTTACCTAATGCAATATGTGAAGGGATGGCGTCCGGTAAGCCCATAATTTCTTCATTGGTATCTGATATTCCTTTATTAATAAAAGAGGCAAATTTACTTTGTGATCCATACGATTTACAATCCATATGTAAAGCGATCAGATATTTATTATCATTACCACCTCAGAGACTAAAGGAAATCGGAGAGGAAAATAGAAGAACTGCCGAATGTTTATTCGATAAAGAAAAAATTGTTAATTCATATTTAGAGTTAATGACAAAAAAATAATTCATGAAGCGTATTCTATTCCTACTTCCTACAAATATGACAGGCGGTGCTGAACTACATATCCAATTAATTAAAAAATATTTTTCAAAAAAGGGATTAATAATTCATACTTTTTATTTATACAAAACAAACAAAAAAGACCGCCAAATCTATCCTGTTAATAATGAGTCAATTACATTCCTGACAAATCATAAAAATATATTTCTTGTTATTATCGGATTTATAAAACAATTAATCATTTACAGAAAATATAATTTTGATTTTATTTATACTTCACATATTCATTGTTCATCTTTAATAGGTCTATCAAGAAAACTAAATTTATTAAAGGCTGATAAACACATTGTTAGAGAATCACACTCCTTTTTTATAAGGTTTCGTTCTTTCAAATTATTGATAGTAAAAGTTCTTTATTTAATTGGATATTCAAATATCGATCTATTAATATGTCAATCAGGCATTATGCAAAAGCAATTATTTGATGGACTACCTAGTTTTTTTTCTAAAATAAAAACGGTTGTCATACCCAATCCAATTGATTTAAGTGATATTTATAATAAATCAAAGAATTATAACGAGAATATTTTTCAACAACCATATCTCATCGCTGCCGGACGTTTAATTAAGGAAAAAGGGTTTGATATATTAGTAAAATCATTTTCTCAACTAACTATTCTTTATCCCGATTTGAATCTGATCATTTTAGGAGAAGGAAAAGAACGGATGGCATTAGAGAAAGAGGTTGAAGAGTTAAACTTACAAGAAAAAATATTTTTACCTGGACATTTTAAGAATATTTATCCATATTTAAAACAGGCAAAACTTTGTGTAATATCTTCAAAAATAGAGGGATTTCCAAATACATTACTCCAGATGATGGCATTGAATACAAAAGTTGTATCTACACTTTGTGCGGGAGGAATTGAAGAACTTAAAGGGGTATATACATGTCAAACTAATAATGATGATGCGTTAATGAAAGCTATGCAAGACTGTTTAAAAGCTGATACCAGAATGAATCGATTTTTATTTGACAAGGAATTAGAGCAACGTTCAGTGTCATATTTTGTTGAAAAAGTAAAAGTATATCTCAATGAAACATAAACTTTTCATCGTTAGCAATACGGACTGGGCGTTTTTATCCCATAGATTACCCATTGCCTTAGCTGCAGTTGATAATAATTTTGATATTACAATTCTTACAAAGGATAGTGGAAGGAGAAAAGAGATTGAGTCTTATGGGTTTAATTTTATTGAAATCCCTTTTAACAGATCAATAAATAATATATTTCATGAAATCAAATGTATTGCTCTTTTATATCTTGCATATCTAAAGTACAAACCGGATGTTATTCACCATGTGTATTTAAAAGCTTGTATCTTCGGGTCAATTGCAGCGAAATTAGTACGAAAAAAAGAGGTAATAAATGCGATATGTGGTTTAGGGTATACGTTTACAAACAATAGGAGAGGGATTAAACAAATAATCATGAAATTGCTGATAAAAATGGCTCTTACCAGCAAAAAATTTCATTATATATTCCAAAATCCTGATGATATACTCGACTTTCAGAAATTAAATCTATTTTCAAATGATCAAATCCATCTGATAAAAGGGACCGGTATAGACTTAAAGAAGTTTACCTATCAACATGAGCCTATAAAAAAGAAAATACGCTTTATCCTCCCTGCAAGAATGCTATATGATAAAGGCGTTGAAGAATTTGTAAATGCCGCAAAAAAAATAAAAAAAGAAGTGAACTTAAAAGCTGAATTTATACTTGTTGGAGATATTGACCCCGGTAATCCAGCTAATATTGATAAGGATAAATTACTTCATTTAATTGACAGGCCTTATATTGACTGGATAGGATTCCGAAATAATATGTTTAAAGAATTGAAGAACTCACATATAGTTGTGCTACCTTCCTATCGTGAAGGTTTACCAAAAACTTTAATCGAAGCTTGTGCTTTAGGCAGGCCTATTATAACTACTGATAGTCAAGGATGTCGAGAATGCGTCATTGATGGATATAATGGATTTTTAGTTCCTGTAAAAGACGTCGATATTTTAGCAGAAAAAATGAAATTATTTATATTTAATCCTGAAAAAAGGAAAATGATGGGTAAAAACAGCAGGATGTTAGCTGAAAAAACATTTTCTCTTACCCATGCTATTTCGGAACATTTCTCCATATATAATCAGCTAATTATACAAACAGAACATAAATCTGATAAAGTTCGTTTTTAACATCATTGTTTTCATTGGTAAGGTATAATTCTAAATATCAATTATATAATCATGACAACTACTCCATATAATGATTTCATTTCATCTCAGTTGATTTCATCCCTAAAACCATTACAATGGGTTTACAAATTCATTATGATGCTTTACTAAAACCATTACAATACATTATAAAAAACATCGTAATGGTTTTAGTAAGGCATTGTAATAGTTTTCCGGACGTTAGTATATTTTATTTTGGAAGCGTCCCAATTAAAACCGGACACATCCAAAATAAAATAGGACGGGTGCAAATAAAATTCGGACGGGTACAATTTTTTTCGTATCTTTGAAATAATAACCAAAAAAACTGAAAAAATGAACGTAACTCTCTACAAAGAAACGTATGTTTCACCACGACCGGTTAAACTTTCCACTGTCATTGATTTAATGAGAAATGTAAATAAGGCCAAAGCAGTTACTAGCTACCGTAAAGAATTGAAGAATCGTATTCCGGGTTCTAAATTTCCGGAAGTGAAACTTCCTCCTTTTATAATGTTTAGTGAATTCCATAAAGCAAACGGAAAATTCATCTTAAAGCAATATAGTGGTATTGTTTTATTGGAAATAAACGACCTTGCAGATCAGCAAGAAGTTGACTATATACGAATGAAAGCCTCCGAATCGCCTCAAACATTAGCAGCTTTCACGGGACTAAGCGGATTAACGGTTAAAATACTTATCCGGTTTTCATTGCCTGACGGAAATTTACCTCAACATGCTGAAAATATTCACTATTTTCATGCACATGCATACAGGCAAGCTATTAATTATTACCGGTTACAACTGAATCATAAGATCACACCTACACCTCCGTCACCCGAACAACAATGCCGTTTATCTTATGATCCCCAGCTATATTTTAACCCTGATGCATTGGTAATCACTATGGAGCAACCTTTTGATTTGCCACAAGATAAAAATTGGATAGATACAAAGAAGCGACATGATGATCCATTGGAGAGACTTATTCCGGGCATGGAGCGAAACAGGCGTATATCTTTATTATATGAGACATCACTCTATGAAACATTGACTTATTTTCAAGGTTTTCCGGATCAGGAACCTAAACATTTTTTAATACGGTTAGCTGAAAATTGTTTTAATTCAGGGATTCCCGAAGAAGATGCCGTGAAATGGATAAAATTTCACTCCGATTTGGAAGCTTACGAAATGGAATTCAGAACTACCATACGAAACGTTTATCTCTTAAATAAAAGATTCGGACAGAAACCATGTTTAAATTCTGCTCAATTGTTATCTCTTCAGTTAGAGGATTTTATGCAACGACGGTATGAATTTCGCCGAAACACGATTAAACATGAAGTGGAATACAGAAAACGAAATTCATATTCTTTTGACTTTCGGCCGATAACAGATGAAGCGTTAAATACATTTAGTATGGAGGCACATGCCGAAGGGCTCAATTTCTGGGACCGTGATATTAAACGATATGTGAATTCCGAACGAGTTGCCGATCATAATCCGGTAAGTTTCTACCTCGACAATCTCCCAAAATGGGATGGTATAGATTACATTCGGGCTTTAGCGAATACAATTCCCACTAACAACATTCATTGGGCAGATCATTTTTACCGTTGGTTTATCGGAATGGTTGCTCAGTGGAAGCAAATGAGTAAAACATATGCAAACAGCGTAGTTCCCCTGTTGATCGGTGATCAGGGATGTGGAAAATCGACATGGTGTAAGAAACTGATACCGGAAAGTTTGCAGGAGTATTATACGGACGGTATCGATTTCAGTAGTAAACGAGAGGTAGAAATGGCTTTACACCGGTTTATTCTGATCAACTTAGATGAATTCGACTCTATTGGTATTTCTTATCAACCTTACCTGAAACACCTATTACAAAAACCCGACATCAAAATGAGGCGGCCATATAAAAGTAGCATCCAATCTATGAAAAGATATGGTGTATTTATAGCTACATCAAATAATAGGGATATGTTAACCGACCCGACCGGTAGCAGGCGTTTTCTCTGTACTGAAATAAAGGGAATAATAAAAGAAGATCCTACGATAGATATAAACCAGGTATATGCACAAGCATTAGCAGCCATACATTTCGGAGAAAGATATTGGTTCGATAAGGAAGAAGAAAAAATAATCATCAGCGATAATCGTTTTTTCCAACAAATGCCTGTTGAAGAGCAATTATTGTTACAGCATTTTTCTTCCTCAGATGAGTTTGAAGAAGAGGGAGAATGGCTTCTCGCCATTGAAATTATCAACCGTTTACAAAAAGCGGGAAAAACTAAATTTAGTCATATACACACCCGTCATTTCGGACGTATCCTTAGAAAACATCATATACCGGTGAAGCACACGATAAGAGGCAATTTATACCATGTAATAGAAAATGAAATTAAATGATAAGAAAGTACATGTATGATTTCATATCTATTTTTTTAATTATCAATCAGATATCATTTAAATGAAAATAATGATAACAAAAATAAACTTTTCCTAACTAAAAGAGGTTTTTACTATAATAAGCCTAATTATTTTTTGATTTCAAAGTCACCCTTATAAGAAATTTTGCAAAATAAATATCAATGAACAATAATCAGGAACAATTTATTCCGGCTGAAGAAGAGGATGCTATAAGTCTGTCGGATATAATCCGTATAATACACAAAAGATGGTATTGGTTCTTTATATCTATAGGTATATGTGTAGGTATAGCCTTTCTGTATCTGAAATGGGCGCCTAAAATCTATACACGAACTGCGTCTGTATTAATAAAAGACGATTCGAGGGGTGGTGGAATTAATGAAGCTGCCGCTTTTGAAGAAGTCAATCTATTTAATGTTAAACGGAATGTCGACAATGAAATCTTAGTATTTAAATCGGTACGGCTGATGCATGAAACGGCACGACGACTACATTTAGATGTTAGTTATACTATAAAAAGCGGGTTACGTACTGTTGAATTATATACACAGTCACCGATACAGATTTCTTTTCCGGATACAAAAAACATAGAGTCTTTTTCCTTTATAGCAACACCACTTTCAGATAATGAAATAATATTATCCACATTTTCTCTCTTGAGCGAATCCGGCACTGTTGAATTAAAGGATGAAAAAATTAAAGCAACTCCCAATGATACCATCATGACTCCAGTGGGAAAAGTAGTTGTCACCCCTACCTTATATTGGGACGAAAAATATTTGGATGTTCCTGTCCTTGTAACTAAAAGTAATCTCGAAAATATTGTATTTAAATACCGTTCAGAATTACAAGCCAGCCTGGCAAGTAAAACATCTACAATAATAAATCTGACTTTAAAAGATGAATCTATTCCACGGGCAGAGGATATTCTAAACACTCTAATTGCTGTTTACAATGAAGAAGCCATCAATGATAAAAATCAGATAACGGTTAATACATCCAATTTCATCAATGAACGGTTGATTATTATCGAACAGGAATTAGGGGATGTAGATGCAAATATCGAATCCTATAAAAAGGAGCAACAACTGACAGATATAAAATCAGAAACCGGCATGTACCTGCAAGCCTCCAGTCAATACCAACAGGAACAACTAGGACTGGAAAATCAAATCACACTGGCCAAGTATATCCGCGACTATTTGACCGATCCTCAGAAAACAACAGACCTGATACCAGCCAATACAGGGATTTCTGATTCTAAAATCGAGGGACAGATCATGGAGTATAACGAACTTTTGCTTCGAAGAAACAAATTAGTGGGGAATAGTAGTAGTAAAAATCCCGTTATACTAGATTTGAATAACTCTTTAAATGCCGTAAAACAAAATATAATCCGAGCGATCGATAATCTAATTGTGGGATTAAATATTCAGGTTCAAAATGTGTATCAAAGGGAAGTTCAAACCTCCCGTCGCATATCAGCCGTTCCTACCCAGCAAAAATATGTATTATCAGTGGAAAGGCAGCAGAAAATTAAAGAAGAACTATATCTCTATCTTTTAAACAAACGTGAAGAGAATGAATTGACTCAGGCCATAACCATCAGTAATGCTCGTATTATCGATGCTGCAACAGGAAGTAAAATCCCTGTTTCCCCTAAATCAAGCCTAATCTTACTCGCATCATTTATAATAGGCTGTGTCCTACCCCTGCTAATTTTGTGGTTATTATCGACATTAGATACAAAAGTCCGAGGCAGAAAAGATATAGAAGATGCGGTAAGCATACCTTTACTAGGTGATATTCCATTAGGTGACAAAAAATCTAAAGAGGAGGTGGTAGTAAAAGAAAACGGAAGGGATTCGCTTTCGGAAGCGTTCCGTATTGTTCGTACTAATATGGACTTTATGCAAGTGAAATCGAAAGAGATGCAGGTCGTTTTATTTACATCCTACAATCCGGGTGCCGGTAAAACATTTGTTTCTACCAACCTGGCAATGAGTTTCGCTTTAACCTATAAAAAGGTTATACTCGTCGATCTGGACATCCGGAAAGGTACTTTAAGTTCACATATGAAAGAAAACGGAAAAGGAGTCACCAACTATCTTTCCGGAAAAATCGAAACCATAGATAGTATTATCCATATTGGAGAAATAGAGGGAAAACTAGATGTTATTCATGCTGGTCCTGTACCTCCTAATCCTGCAGAATTACTGTTAAGCGATCGATTAGAAAATATGATAAATGAATTAAGAAAACGGTATGATTATATTATGCTGGATAACGTCCCAGCCGGGATAGTGGCTGATGCTATGATAGTGAACAGGATTGCTGATTTAACTATCTACGTAGTAAGAGCAGGAGTTATGGAAAGAAATCAATTACCCTATCTTGAAAAATTGTATAAAGAAAACCGGTTCAATAATATGAGTTTAATTCTTAACGGAGTAAATATGAAAAATGATATTTACGGTTCCCGTTACGGATATGGATATGGTTATGGATATGGGAAATAATAATTTAATATGATGAAAAATATGTTTAAAACAAAAAGATTACCTTTTATCTTTCTTATTCTATTAATTTTTGGCTTAAATCTCTCTTCTCAGGAGATTTCTTTTCCCAACATTGAAAAGGATACTTTAAAAAAGAGCGAACAGAAAGCTCCACGAACTACTTTTATGGCACCGGATGCCGGTGATCATTGGTTTATATCGGCGCATGGAGGTATTGGATGGCTACGGGGAGAAGAAAGTTATGAATTAAAATTTAAAGATAAAGTTAAACCAACATTCGGATTTTCTGTTGGGAAATGGATATCACCCGTTTGGGGCATCAGATTTAATATCTCCGGTACTAAACTTATCAATTATACTACCTGGAAAGAAAATGGCTCCAAAGAATGGTATATCGGAAAAAATGGCAGTAAGGCTCTTAACTTACGGGGAATGACATCAAATACAACTTATTTGATGTTTCCACAAATCACAGATGAAGCAAATAAGTTAAAAGCGAAACAATTTATTGAAAATAACTTCCTGAATATGGATGATCCCAGAGAGGGAGGTTATACATATGACATACCCTATATAAACGGTTCTCTGGAAGCGATATTAAATTTAACAAATCTTTTTTCTTCTTATGATCCTCATCGTTTTTTCCATTTAAATATGTTTGGAGGTATCGGGCTTTCTCATACATTTAAGAAAAAAGAGAGAACTGCTATTAACTTGATCACACAAAAATATGGTTTCATAGGATCTTTCAGATTGAGCGACCAGATAACCATTGATTTAGAACCCCAGGTATTAATTGTTCCGGAAATATTTGATTACCGTGTTGGAGATACAAATACTATGGACGCTGTATTTAATATAATGGCCGGAATAACGTATAAGTTTAAGGATAGGCATTTTTATGAACCTAAAGCCGTCTGTGACAACCAACAAATAAAAGAACTAAATGAAGAAGTCAATCGTTTGCGGGCTCTTCTAACTGTACAAAACTATGTAGTGAAACCTACATTTGTATATATTACTCCCGAAGTGGAAACAAGAAAGGAACGTGCTGAAACAGGAACTGCTTACTTGGACTTCCCAGTTGGAAAATCGCAAATACTAAGAAATTTTAGAAATAATGCAATTGAACTTGAAAAGATTAATCAGACAATTAGTTCCGTTATAAAAGATAGAGATATTACGCCTAAGGGTATCTACTTAAAAGGTTTCGCATCACCTGAAGGAAGCTATTCTAGTAATAAACAATTAGCAGAAAACCGAGTAAAGGCATTAAGGGATTTTATAGCCGGAACTTATAATCTAAAAACAGATTTCTTTACATTAGATGCCGAACCTGAAGACTGGTCAGGATTTAAAACAAAGATATTAGAAAGCAACGCACGTATTCCTTCACAAAATGAAGTATTACTCATTATTGATAGTGATGATAATCCTGACGTTAAAGAACGAAATTTACGGGCATTAGATCGTGGAGTACCCTATCGTTATGTATTAAATGAAATATTTCCCTCCTTACGTCGTACGGAATATAGGATTGATTATACCGTTCGTGGATTCTCTTTGGAAGAAAGCCGGGAAATTATTAAAACACGTCCGCAATATCTTAGTTTAAACGAAATGTTTGCGGTTGCCAATAGCTATCAACCGGGAAGTCCGGAATATAATGAAGTCTTTGATATAGCTGTACGCTTATATAGTTCAGATCCGGTAGCCAATTTAAATGCTGCAAATATTGCTATGAGTAAAGGTGATTTAGATGCTGCTAAACGATATTTAGCCAAATCAGGGAATTCTGCCGAAGTAACACATGCTAAAGGAATATTAAACTTACTGGAAGGAAATATGGATGAGGCTAAACACTTTTTGGAAGAAGCACTGAGAGAAGGGATTAAAGGAGCAGAAAAGAATTTAGAAGAACTACAAAAGAAAATTCAAAATTGATTTTATTTTAAATGAAATATTAGCAGGATATATGCTATTCAATTCTATAGGATTCGCGATATTTTTACCAATAGTTTTTTTCTTTTACTGGTTCGTTGTAAATAGAAATCTTACACTTCAAAATTTTTTTATTGTTTTAGCAAGTTATTTCTTTTATGCTTGTTGGGATTGGCGATTCTTATTTTTAATAGCTCTAACTTCAGGTGCAAGTTATTATAGTGGTTTATTAATTGATAAATTCAGTAATTCTAACTATAATATATCCAAATGGATTTCCACATCAAATATAGTATTGAATCTATCCATTCTGTGTTTATTCAAATATTTCAATTTTTTTTCTCAGAATCTTTATGATTTATTTAAAATATTCGGATATGAATTAGATTGGGTAACATTAGATTTTTTACTGCCAGTTGGTATCAGTTTTTACACATTTCAAGCATTGAGTTATAGTATAGATGTATATAATAAAAAAATATTACCATGTCGTGATATTATTAGTTTTTTTGCTTTCGTTAGTTTTTTCCCACAGCTAGTTGCAGGTCCTATTGAAAGAGCAACCAACCTACTTCCTCAATTCTTTAAGAAAAGAATTTTTAATTATACACAAGCTGTAAATGGTACTAGACAAATGTTATGGGGGTTTTTTAAGAAAATAGTTGTAGCAGACAACTGTGCTATCATAGCGAATGAAATATTTCATAACTACTCTCATTATAACGGATCAACTTTAGCCATTGGAGCGTTGATGTTTACTTTCCAGATTTATGGAGATTTCAGTGGATATTCTGATATAGCAATTGGTTCTGCACGTTTATTCGGTTTTGATTTAAGAAGGAATTTCAATTTCCCTTATTTTTCAAGAGATATTGCTGAATTTTGGCGTAAATGGCATATTTCACTTACTACCTGGTTCAGAGATTATATTTATATTCCATTAGGTGGTTCAAGAAGCTCAAAGTTGAAAACTATTAGAAATACTTTTATAATATTCTTGATAAGTGGCTTTTGGCATGGATCTAATTGGACTTTTATTGGGTGGGGATTATACCATGCCTTATTATTTATGCCTTTACTTTTACTAGGGAAAAACAGAAGAAACACAAACATCGTTGCAGCTAATACTTTTTTACCTAACTTAAAAGAATTTATTCAAATCATTTCTACTTTTATTCTAGTAGTAATTGGATGGATATTATTCAGATCTGATACAGTAACAGATAGTTATAATTACATGAATGGTATATTGAATCTCTCTTTATTCTCAAAACCCATAATTAGAAATAATCTTTCATTTATAAGTGGATGTTTAGGCGTATTTATTTTATTGCTATTCGAATGGAGTAATAGATCCAAGGAATTTGGTTTAGATTTCAGTCTATCAGGTACTTCTACAATATTCAGATATTGTATCTACCTCGGAATAGCGTTGATTATTTTATATTTTGGAGGAATTAGTCAAAGCTTTATATATTTTCAATTTTAAACCTATGAAAAAATATATATTCAATTTTGTAGGAATATCTATTATATTTATATCAATCATAATTTTTAATTTTATAATAGGGTATTTTATTATTAAAAATATTCCTTTAAACATTCCAAAGTCAAAGAATATTCTTATTCTTGGAGATTCACGTACTAGATATTCTATAAATGATCAAATATTTGATCTTTCATGCAATTTATCATCTAGTGCTAATGCATATATTTTTTCTTATATAATATTAAAAAAAGTAATAAAGACGAATTCTCACATTGATACAGTTGTACTTTCTCTAAATCAATCTCGTTTAAATAAATCAACTGATTCTTTATGGCTTCAAAATGAATACCTTAGAACTAAAATAAAAAAATTTATATATTATATGCCTATAGAAGAGGTTAAACTATTTATTAACAATTTTGATTTTTATATTGGTGCAGCTATTTCACCATTACATAAGGCACCTATTTATTTAAAAAAAATCACAAATAAAAATCTTGATATTAGTCAGTTAGAAATAGGAGGATATGATAAATTAAATAAAAATATCGTGCTACAAAATATAGTAGAGAAAAACGATAATTTTTTTACTATAAATCAAATTGATACAGCATCTATGCAATACAAATATTTACATAAAATAAAGAATTTTTGTATTGATAACAAGATAAAATTAATCCTAATTAACACACCTGTATATAAATCAATTAAATTTTATGATGATAAAAATTCTGAAACATCAATAAATAAAATCTTTTCTGATATAGAATATCTTGATTTCTCCGACTTTACTTTAAATGATTCTTGCTACGCAGACCGAACCCATCTAAATAATAAAGGAGCCAAAATTTTTAGTGAATATTTAAGAAATAATGGCTTAGCTAAATAAAAAAAGCGTAACCAATAATTACGCTTTTTTTATATAAATAATGGCTAAATCACTCTCCCAACAATATCTCCAATATCTGTACCGCTGCTTTCGCAACTGAAGTACCGGGCCCGAAGATAGCTGCAACGCCTGCTTTGTAAAGGAAGTCATAATCCTGAGCAGGGATAACACCACCGGCTATAACGATAATATCGGGACGTCCTAACTTTTTCAGTTCTTCAATTACTTGCGGAACTAACGTTTTATGTCCGGCTGCCAAGGAAGAAACTCCCATAACATGGACATCGTTCTCAACAGCTTGGCGGGCGGCTTCTGCGGGGGTTTGGAATAAAGGTCCCATATCAACATCAAAGCCACAGTCAGCATAACCTGTTGCAACTACTTTTGCTCCACGATCATGTCCGTCCTGACCCATTTTTGCAATCATAATACGGGGTTGACGACCTTCTTTCTTCGCAAACTTTTCTGCTAACTCACTTGCTTTTGCAAAGTCGGCATCTTTTCCTGATTCTGATGAATACACGCCTGATATTGTTCTGATTATTGCTTTATAACGTCCGGCCACTTCTTCACATGCATCAGAGATTTCTCCTAATGTAGCGCGAAGACCGGCTGCTTTTACTGCTAACTCTAATAAGTTTCCTTTCTTGGTACGAGCACATTCGGTTATATCGGCAAGTGCTTTCTTCACCGCTTCATTATCCCGGTTGGCACGAAGTTCCTGTAAACGTTTGATCTGGTCTTCACGTACAGCCGTATTATCAATCTCCAGAATATCGATAGGATCTTCTTTTTCCAAACGATACTTATTGATACCTACAATTGTCTGTGTTTTGGAGTCGATACGAGCTTGAGTACGAGCAGCAGCTTCTTCGATACGCATTTTGGGTAGTCCCGTTTCAATAGCTTTCGCCATACCACCCATACTTTCGATTTCCTGTATCAGTTCCCAACCTTTATGTACCAATTCATTAGTAAGTGTTTCCACATAGTATGAACCAGCCCATGGATCGATCTCTTTTGTGATCTGGGTTTCTTCCTGAATATAAATCTGAGTATTACGAGCAATACGGGCAGAAAAATCTGTTGGTAAAGCGATAGCTTCATCCAACGCATTAGTATGTAATGACTGAGTATGTCCCAATGCGGCAGCCATCGCTTCAATACAAGTACGGCCTACATTGTTGAATGGATCCTGTTCTGTCAATGACCAGCCTGATGTTTGACTATGTGTACGTAACGCTAAAGATTTAGGATTCTTTGCTCCAAAGCTTTTTACGATCTTCGCCCATAACATACGTGCGGCACGCATTTTGGCAATTTCCATAAAGTGATTCATACCGATTGCCCAGAAGAAAGAAAGACGAGGTGCGAACGCATCCACATCGATACCGGCATTAATACCTGCACGAAGATATTCCATACCATCACATAATGTATAAGCCATCTCAATATCCGCTGTTGCTCCGGCTTCCTGCATATGGTAACCTGAAATAGAGATCGAGTTGAACTTAGGCATCTTCTGTGAAGTATATTCAAAGATATCAGCAATGATCTTCATAGAGAATTCCGGTGGATAGATATAAGTATTACGCACCATGAATTCTTTCAGGATATCATTCTGGATTGTTCCGGCCATTTCTTCCAGTTTTGCACCTTGTTCCAAACCGGCATTGATATAGAAAGCAAGTACAGGAAGTACAGCACCGTTCATGGTCATTGAAACAGACATTTTATTCAATGGAATACCATCGAATAAAACTTTCATATTTTCCAATGAACAGATGGATACACCGGCCTTACCTACGTCACCAACAACACGTTCGTGATCAGCATCATAACCGCGGTGAGTCGCAAGGTCGAATGCTACAGATAATCCTTTTTGTCCGGAAGCCAGGTTACGGCGATAGAATGCATTAGATTCTTCTGCTGTAGAGAAACCGGCATACTGACGAACCGTCCAGGGACGCATGGCATACATACCACTATAGGGGCCACGAAGAAAAGGAGGTAGACCGGAAGCATAATTCAGATGCTCCATCCCTTCCAGGTCTTCTTTTGTATAAACGGATTTCACCTCAATGTGTTCAGGTGTTTTCCAATCGGCTTGTATACCGTTGGCTTTAGCCCATTCCGCCCCGTTCGTAGCAGTGAATCCGGCATTTTTTATATCTATGTTCTTAAAATTTGGTCTCATAATTCTTCTACTTAAGCGATTCCTAATTTAGCGTTGAAAGCTTTCAATGTTTCAAGAACGTTGCTCTTTACATTGATAAATTCAGTTATACCCTGCGCTTTCAGGTCATCCATGCTTGCAGGTGCGCCTGCTACAACGAATTCTGCTTTACCATTCAATGCTTTATAAGCAGCAGGAGCAAATTCTACATATTCGTCATCACTTGAGCAAAGCACTACAATTTCAGCACCGGCTTTTACCGCAGCATCAACACCGGCTTCAACCGTATCGAACCCTAAATTGTCAATTATCTTATATCCCGCGCATCCGAAGAAATTACTTGAGAATTGCGAACGTGCCAAACGCATGGCCAGATTACCAATTGTGAGCATAAAGACCTTCGGAGTCTTTCCACTCTTTTCTGTAGCTAAACGTAAAGCTTCGAATTCCGATGAACCACGTGAGAAATCAAGTGCAGGAATTGTTGCATTATCACTGCAGCTGCAACCACATGCACCGTCTTCAATATTCTTTATCTTTGAAGTAGCTGTCTCGGTGAAATTAGGATATTGATTTGTTCCTAAAAGTATTTCACGACGGGTAGCAACGGCTTTCTTACGGGCTGTAGATGATGCATTCACTGCATTTTGTACTTCTCCGGACTTAACAGCTGCATAGAAACCGCCTTTTTCTTCCACTTCCAGGAATAATTTCCAGGCAACATCCGCCAATGAATTTGTAAGTACTTCAATATAATATGAACCTGCTGACGGGTCAACCACTTTATCAAAATGACATTCCTCTTTCAGAAGTAATTGCTGATTACGAGCAATACGTTCAGAAAATTCGTCCGGAGTTTCATAGGTTTCATCAAACGGGGCAACCGTTATTGAATCGACACCCGCAATGGCTGCCGACATAGCTTCAGTTTGAGTACGCAACAAATTAACGTGTGCGTCATATATAGTCATATTCCAATTGGAAGTTTGAGCCTGAACTGACATTTTACATGCACAACGGCACATTCCATCCGGTTTGTTGTTAGGACAATCTTCGTGTTGACATTTTGGATTGTAGGCAGCAACAATTTCCGCCCATAACCATCTTGCCGCACGGAACTTGGCTATTTCCATAAAATAGTTCGCACTAACTCCAAAGTTGAATTTAATCTTTTTAGCAACCTCGTCGGCAGGGAATCCCGCTTCAGTTAATTTTGCTATCATTTCATTTCCCCAAGCCAACGCATAACCTAATTCTTGTGAAATATAAGCACCTGCGTCACTTAAGTAGCATGCGTCAACAGATAATACTTTATAACGTGGAATCGCTTTACCGGCTTTTAAAACAGCAGAAGCTTGCTCAACCCAGTTATCAAATTCACGACCTTTTGCAAGGGGTTTCTTAAATGGATTGTAGCTAACCGAACCAAAACATTTACTAAGGTCAACTCCTTTTCCTTTTAGGTAATCTCCCAAAATAGTAATCAATGTTTCAGCCTTGTTGTTACAAGTCTTGAAATTTAGTTCTACACATTCAGGACAAATTTCGTTTAATAAAACAGCTACATTTTCAGAAGTTACATCATCTCCTTTAAAATGAAAGCCCAAAGACGTAACACCCTTTTGCAACAAGTCGAGCGCTTTTTGATTTGCTGCATTAAAATCTGTTACATTAATGTTTTGGCGTACCTTCCAATCGTTATCCTTTTTAGTTCCACGAACGTAAGGAAATTCCCCGGGAAGTGACGAAGTAGTGTTTAGACCTTCGATATCCTCCGCACGATAGAAAGGATTAACATTAAATCCTTCGCTTGTTCTCCAAACAAGCTTTTTCTCAAACGGAGCCCCTTTCAGGTCAGCCGTAATCTTCGCCATCCACTCTTCCGTAGAGACCGGAGGGAATTCAGAGAAAAGTTTTTCTTTTAAATCTGCCATAATATAATTTGTTTATAATACTGGTATTAGTATAATTTACTATGTCGTTTATTAACAGGGTGCAAAGGTAGGATAAATAAATAGTACGGGCAATGAAAAACGATCAAAACCTTTTCTGATTTTAACGCCTTTTAGTGGAAGATGAAAACGAGTCTATTTACCGGCTATTTCTGCATTTTTAAACAGATCAGTTATTTCCTGATATGACAAATCCGTTTCTATATAACGACGATCTCCTACCGGTATGCGTATTTGATTACCGCTTTTCTTAAATGAGATCCTTTTCCCCGGTTTATCATACAACCGAATTTTCCCTTTTGTATCAGATAATATCAAACTACCTTCCCCGCGGATATGCCAGTAAACTACCCAGGTTTTGTTATTTCTTGTGAATACAAATGCACGAACATCAGGAGGTGTTTTAGTAATTTGATTGTAAGGATACAATTCCGGTTCACCTTTTTCGTTTAGTAATAAAATATGTTCCTGATTAGTATCTTTAAGTTGCTCTTTCTGTTCTCTAGTAAGTTTTTTGTTTATACGGATATTCTCCCAATTCTTTATTACTTCCAGATTATCTTTCGTTCGGGGATGTTTATCCAATTCATCCAACTTACCCATTAGAGCGATAGGACAATCCCAGGCAGCACCCCTACTACATATATATTCATACATATCCGGTTGCATACCGATTGTGGTTTTATTGGGGGCGAGGTAATCATTCCATCCGAAGTTTATCGACGTAAAATCCTGAGCAATATACTTAGCTGCGGCTACAGTATAGCGATTAGTTGCCGTACGTATATCTTCCGGTTTAAAGAGATCAAACGCGTTTCCTCTGGAAAGAATGTGCCATCCGAAGTGAGACTTTATCGCCCCCTCTGACACTAGTGGCGAAGGCTTTAATTCATTATAAACAATTAATTGAGATTTTGATACATTGTGCCAATAAGGAGGATGAACATCTTCGGCACCATCAAAATAAATAAATTCAAAACCGGCATCGCTATACATTTTCCCAAGACGTTCCGCTACTTCCTGTTGTATACTGGTATTCTGATCAAAGCGGATGAATAGCGGCCAGGTATCCACATCCAATAGACCAAATTTAAAACCTCTTTCCACATCTTTTATTTCAGAACCTAACTCACCCCTCGTGCATCCTGTAAATGTATAAGGAGGCTCTGTAGTATATGCGGTGTATGAAACTAATTCATTTCCCAGTTTCAGAAACCGGCGTTCATCTTCCATTGTGCAACCTTCGGGATTTTCTTCTACATAGAGTGTGGTAGCTTCTTTATCAATAGCTTCCGAGAGTGTAAACATCCTAACCAGATTAAGCCTTGGGTCTGGTACTGGACTTACATACGGATCATCTTTAGCTGCTTTATTATAATGAATATGAATTCCGGCGATCATACCGGCTTCTTTTATTTTACGGGTAATGGTTTGAAGATCTTTCATACCGTTAGGATAGGTATCTCTCCAGGGGAAATGTCCCATAGATGTAGCAAAATCAGGATAATAAATAACAATCATTTTAAAGCCTCCCTGCTTTGCATACTGGATATGGCGATCGATATTCTGAGGTGTTACATCGCGCAATTCATAATATGAATAGGCATACTCCTTATTTCTACGACTTTCTACTCCCAAAGGCAGTTTATAGTCTTTTTCTAATCGGTCTATTTTATCTAATAATTTATCAGCTTTTGTTGTTATAAGCGCTGCACCCACATTCATTAACTTTACCTTATCTTCCATTCCGGCATACAATAGATGATGATCTTTATTGCTATACGCGTCTATCTTTGCATACGGATCTGTGGCCAGAAGGTTTACCGCAACCTCCTGATCCCATACCACATTTAACCACTCACCAAAATAGTCTCTTTTCTTAACGGGTAGTTGTAAAAGCGTAAACTCGTCTATCTCCGTTCTCCGTTTAATACCAATCTCCTCAACCTCATAATCCAGGTTTACTAATTTAAATCCTATATAATCATCCGTAATGTTCAATTGAATGGTTGCTGTATAAGCGATTAAATCAAAGTTGACCTTCAGTTGATCCCCTACTCTTCTCACTTTATTTGCTCCAAAGGTTTTGGATTTTGCCGGATAAGTCAAAAATAATTCATTGTCGTATGGACGATATTCTGTTAAAGCACAAATAGGAATATCCGCTTCGGTATCGAGACATTCCTGCCCGGTAGGTTTATGAATCAAACTAACGGCCCTACCCGTAGGAGATACAGTTAAACACATTTCCGAATTTTCAATACGGATATTCTCATTTTGGATACGATTTGTATACGCGTGAATCGAACCAACAAACAAAAAGGAAATAACAAAGGTAATGTGTAGTATTTTCATATTTTTGGATTAAAGAATGCTAAAAACGCACACAAGTTATTGAAAACAGTCTATTTAAAAGGCAAATATAAATAAAAACATTTGCATCAAAAAATATAACATTTGCGGATTTTTCGCTCGAATGCTTCAAGATTGTTAATTTTTGAACGGTTTGTAAACATATATTTTCAATAGACTCTTCTACTTTTGCCTACGAGAAGAATTCATTTTTATCATTGTGACCTTTTATTATCTTATACATAAACTAATAAACATGAAAGCGTATGAAGTCAAATTCATCAAATGAATTTAACTGGAAACAGTTAGCCTCTAAATCATTTGTTATTACAAGTCTAATGTTATTTACCTGCGCTACTTTGCAGGTAAAAGCCGAACCTGAATCCGGCATAATCCTAAAAACTTCGGTTAATCAGCAAGACAAATCCATAACCGGAGTAGTAACTGACGCAAGCGGCGAAGCCATTATCGGAGCCAATGTGGTTGTAAAGGGCACAACCAACGGTACGATCACCGACTTCGACGGCAAATTTACAATCAACGCTCCCCAGGGAGCTGTACTTGTGGTTTCTTATATCGGGTATAATTCCAAAGAAGTTTCAATAGGAAACCTTACCGTAGTGAGTGTAACGTTAACGGAAGACACTCAGGCACTCGACGAAGTGGTTGTCGTAGGGTATGGTAGTGTACGTAAATCCGACCTTACCAGTTCGGTAACTTCTGTAAGAGCTGAAGATATGGCGGTGTCGGCTACTCCGAATATTGCTTCGGCATTACAAGGAGTCGCTCCGGGTGTAGAGGTAGGAACACGGAGTTCGTCTCCCGGAGGTGATATTGACATTCGTATCCGTGGTGTAGGAACATTAAATAACAACTCACCGCTTTACGTAGTAGACGGAATGCCTGTTAATTCTCTTGAGTTCGTTAATACGAACGACATTGAACGCATGGAGATCCTGAAAGACGCAACCTCTGCCGCTATTTATGGTTCACGTGGATCAAACGGGGTTGTTCTTATCACGACCAAATCCGGTCAGAACGGCGATGGAAAGTACACCATTAACTTTGACGGTTCGTTCGGTATTCAAAGTTTGAGTAACAAACTGGAACTGGCAGATGCCAGGGAATTCGCACAAATTTATAACGAAGCCAGGGAAGTTTCCAATATCGACGGAAGAATCGACCTAAGCTCTATCAGAGGCAAAGGCACCGACTGGGTCGATGAGGTTACCCGTAGCGGTGCCCCTATGCACAACTATAACGTGAATGTTACGGGAGGCAACAAAACTTCTTCTATATCTGCCGGCATAGGCTATTACGGACAAGACGGTATTGTACGTTCTTCCAGTTACGACAAATACTCAGCTCGTCTGAACGCCATCGTTAAACCTAATAATGTTGTAACATTCAATTTCAATATGATCGCAGGACATACCTCCCGCGATATGATCACCGGTGAAAAAGACCAGTACAACGGTATATTGTTTAATGCAATGCTTATCGATCCGATCACCTCGGTGATGAAACCCGAATCCGAGTGGGTTGATAATCCTTTCAGCAATTATGCCCGCTCACAGTACACCATGATCAGTAACCCTGTTGGCGTTACGGCAAGAACATTCAACAATGTAAAACAATATTCCGGTATTGCCAATATAGGAATGACACTGGACTTCACTAAAGACTTGTCGTTCAAAACCAATATAGGTGTCGACTATAAAGATTCAAAAAGAAAGACTTTCACACCAGATTTCTACATCAATCCGAGCGAAAAGAATGACGACAATAAGATAGAAAATGAGAATATCTACTGGTTGAATTACGCATGGGAAAATACATTGAATTACAATAAAACGTTCCTTGATAAGCATCGCCTCTCCGTTTTGGTTGGATATACCATGGAATATCATAAGCAGGAAAACATGAAAGCCTCAAAAACCAATCTCCCCGGGAATGCGAAAGAATTGCAGTATCTTCAATTAGGTACGTTGAATCCCGACGCGACAGGTGAATTCAAAAAGAATACAATGATCTCGTATCTCGGACGTATCAACTACAGCTTTATGGATAAGTATATCATTACGGCTAACTTCCGTGAGGACGGTTCTTCCCGCTTTTCCAAAGGGAATAAATGGGGTTTCTTCCCATCCGTTTCAGGTGCCTGGGTAGTTTCTAACGAAGATTTCTTCCCGAAAGACATGGCGTTTAACTATTTGAAACTACGTTTAGGTTATGGACAGATCGGTAATCAGGAGATTGAAAACTACGCTTATATAGATCAGGTACGTAACGTCTATCGTTATCCGTTTGGGAATGTATTGATGTCCGGTCTGGCAACTTACGCTCCGGGTAATAGTAGTGTTAAATGGGAAACCACGGAAGACATCAGTTTAGGTATCGACGGAGGACTTTTCGACAACCGTTTGACATGGACTATCGACCTCTATAAACGTAAAACCAAAGACATGTTATTAAAGAATCCGGTACCTGGTTTCTCCGGTATGTTTTCCAGTCCAACCGATCTAAACTCCGGTATATGGGATAATGTGGGAAGTATCGAAAATAAAGGTTTGGAAATATCATTGGAATACAGGGGCAATGCCGGCGAATTAAACTACCGTGTCGGAGGAAACATGTCATTTGTTAAGAATGAGATCACCGAATTAGGAACAGTTGATTTTATCTCTTCTGCCAACGTTCGCGGATTAGGAGACATTTCACGCTCACAGGTTGGTTCTTCTGTCGGACGCTTCTGGGGATACAAAACCGACGGTATTTTCCAATCCGAAGCTGAAATTGCGGCACACACCAATAAAGATGGCGGACTGCTGCAACCCAATGCTAAACCCGGTGACCTGAAATATGTCAGCCGTACCGGTGAAGGCCAGATATCAGATGGTGACAAATTCTGGATCGGTAGCCCGCTTCCTACGTTTACTGCCGGATTTAACATCAATCTTGAATACAAAGGTTTCGATTTGAGAGCATACTTCTACGGCGTTGCCGGAAACGATATCATGGATGCCAACAGCATATTCTATGACTCAGGAAAAGACGTTTACAATTCTGTAAAAGGACTTTACGCCAAAGCATGGAGAGAAGACAATAAAGGTGCATCACATACACGCATTACCTCCAAGGATGAAAACGGTAACTACCAGAAGTTCTCCGACTATATGCTTCAAAGCGGTGCATACCTTCGTATGAAAGACCTGCAGATCGGCTACAACTTCAAATCAGATATGATCAGTAAGATAGGTATGACTAAACTCAGACTTTATCTGGCAGCACAGAACCTGTTTACAATCACCGGCTATGATGGTATGGAAGTAGAAACATCATCCGACAATGTAAATGTACTTGGAATTGACTATGGAAACTATCCTTCGGCACGCACGTTCCTGATTGGTGTTAATGTTTCTTTCTGATAAATGAAGATATGTATTAATAAATAATATTGAAAATAAGTCATATGAAACGAGCATGTAATAATTGTTTCGCCAAAGGCGAGCATAAAACCTACTGCGAGTTCCATACCTACCTAATAAATTATTTCTCGTATGAAAACATATAAAAAGTTAGTAATAGTAGCACTTTCCGGTCTTCTTCTTTCGACAGGCTGTTCAAGCTTTATAGATGTACCGGTAGAAGGCGTATTAAGTGATGAAAGCGCTTACAAGAATGAAACCGACGCAATCGATTTAGTAACCGGTTGTTACGATGCAATCCACGGTAATTCATGGAATATAGACTTCCCTGTAATGTTTGGAGACTGGTGTTCCGACGACAGCTGGAAAGGCGGAGAAAACGCAAGTGATCAGGGAGAAGCCCTCGAAGTAATGTATTTCTATGCGGGGACCAACAATAAATTCGTTGAATACATCTGGCGCGTTAGGTGGATGGGCATCTATCGTTGCAACAACGCATTAAAGATCCTTCCCGGCATAGAGATGGACGCCACAAAGAAAGAAAGACTCATTGCTGAAGTAAAGTTCCTGAGAAGCTATCAATACTTCGAACTGGTTAAGCAATTCGGTGATCTGCCTAAGATCACAACTCCTATCACTCCCGCTGAAGCGAAAGTTCCTCGCGAAGACAAATCAGTTATTTACAGCGAGATCATAGAAAAAGATTTTGCGGAAGCAGCGGCAGTTCTTCCTCAACGGGATGGATACGACGCGGCAGATGTAGGCCGTGCCACCAGAGGAGCAGCCTTAGGATTTCTGGCAAAAGCCTATTTGTATCAGAACAAATACCAGGATGCCTATAATACATTCAAGACGATAGTAAGCGAAGGTAAATACGCATTGGAAAGCGACTTCCTGAGCAATTGGGACGTTGACAACGAAAACAATATCGAATCTATCTTCGAACTTCAGCAAGATGGCTCTCAGGTGTATGACGAAGGTGCCGGACTACCTACACTGATGCGTAGCCGTGCCGACAACGGATGGGGATACAATTTACCCTCAACCAGCCTGAAAAAGGAGTTTGAAGAAGGAGACCCTCGTCTGAAACTTACCATCATTGAAGAAGGAGACATCATCGAAGGTGCGCCTTACAGCATGGAAAACGTACTGCCTCCGAAGCGCACTTCCTACAAACATTATATTCCTGTAGCCAAACGTATGAGCAACGAATGGGGTAAATCAAACTACAATATCCGCGTATATCGCTATTCTGATCTATTATTGATGTATGCGGAAGCAGCCGTAGGAGTGAACGATACACAAACAGCCTTGTGGGCATTGGAAGAAGTTCGAGCACGTGCCAGAAATTTAGGCAGTGAGCCAAATGTTCTGCCTAAAGTAACAACTACAGACCCGACTGCACTTACCAACGCGATCCGTCACGAAAGACGCGTGGAACTGGCTATGGAGCAAATCCGTTTCTGGGATCTTTGTAGATGGGGAATCGCCAAGCAGACACTGAATGAATTCGTAAACTTCAATACAAGTGTGAATACCGAAACCGATAAAGGCGACGACAAAGGCAAATTATTCCAGGAAGGAAAACATGAACTCTTTGCCATCCCTGAAAAAGACTGTAGTGCAGCCGGATGGAAAAACAATCCCGGTTATTAATAAAAAAACGAATACAATATGAGTATAAACATCAAACATACCTTAATTTTTTTTCTTGCGATAGTAACCTTAAGCCCATGCACTTCCGCATGGGCCCAGGTTAACGATTTAGTATTGAAATCACCTGACGGAGCGTTGAGTATCACCTTCCGGACAAAAGAGGCCAAACTGGAGTACGAAGTTTCATTCAGAAATAAGTTACTGCTGGAACCCTCCGCGTTAGGACTGGAATTACAAAGTGCACGTACATTAGGTGAAAATGTAGAAATCGTAAACTCCTCTTTCTCTGAAGGCGAAGACAACTACAAACTATTAACAGGTCGAACCAGCTCAGTTTCTGAAAAGTATAATGCACTGACATTAAACGTTTCGGAACCAACCGGAGGAGGACGTAAAATGAATATCGAGGCCCGTGCCTACAACGATGCGGTAGCTTTCCGTTATATCGTACCGGAACAAACACCATTGACCGAATACCGTCTGAAAAATGAAAAGACAGAATTCCGTCTTTCAAAAGATGCAATGTCGTACGCATTGGTATTGCCTAACTTCAAATCAGGTTACGAAAGCGAATACCACAAAGTACCCGTTTCCGGATTGGCCAACCAGGGAGGCGTAGCAAGCAAATACCTTGTAGGTTTACCCCTATTGATGGATGTACCCGGAGTAGGTTGGATGGTCATAACAGAAGCCGATCTTGAACACAATTCCGCCATGTACTTATGCAACACAACAGGTTCATGGACCGGCCACCGCTTTGATGCGGTTGTTGCACCGAGCATGGAAAACCAGGAAGTTGCCGTAATGGGTCCGCTCCCTCACAAGAGTGCCTGGCGCATCATCATGGTAGCCGATAATCCGCGTCACTTCATAGAAGCAAATACAATCACCAATCTAAATCCCGAATGCCGCATTGAAGATACCTCGTGGATCACATCCGGTCGTTCTTCATGGGATTGGTGGAACAGCAGTATGAACAAAGAAGGAAAGAGCGCTTACACTACTGAAACGATGAAATATTATGTTGATTTCGCTGCCGAATCCGGTTTCGAATTTATGACAATCGACGCAGGATGGAGCGGAAACGACATCACCAAATACCGCGATAACGTAAATGTTCCCGAAGTCGTAGCCTACGCAAAAGAAAAAGGCGTAAAAGTATTTATCTGGCTATATGGCAAATTTGTATGGAACCAGATGGACGAAGCGTTCCCGTTATACGAGAAATGGGGCGTGGCAGGTATGAAGATCGACTTCATCGAACGCGATGATCAGGCTGCTATCGACTTCTACTATCGTGTAGCAGAGAAGGCCGCCAAGCACAAACTTATGGTGGATTACCACGGATCAACCAAACCCTGGGGACTACAGCGCACCTATCCTAACGTAGTAGGTTACGAAGGAATTCTGGGAATGGAACAATCCAAAGCCGGATACAGGGATAATCCTGACAACCATTTGGTGATACCTTTCACACGAATGATCCCGGGATTGGCAGACTATACACCCGGAGGTTTCAACAACGTGACACGCGAAGAGTTCGTAGCCCATATGGACAGCCGTCCGATGGTGATGGGAACCCGCGCGCACCACCTGGCCATGTATGTAGTATATGAATCTCCTTTCCAGATGGTATCCGATTGGCCTGAAGTCTACAAGAAAGATCCTTCGTTTAAATTCATCAAAGATGTGCCCGCTTCATGGGATAAAACGAAAGTAATCAACGGATATCCCGGCGAATACATCACCATAGCACGAAAAAGAGGCGATGACTGGTTCCTCGGAGCCATGACCAACTGGACGGAAAGAGATTTTGAGATTTCATTGGACTTCCTGGACAACGGCAACTATACGGCAGAGATATATGCCGACGAGCCCGATTCCGGTCAGTTCCCTAAAAAGATCAATATCAAAACAATGAAGGTAAAGTCAGGAAGTAAGCTCAAAGTAAAAATGGCTTCAGCAGGCGGGTTAGCCATCCGTTTCAAGAAAGCAAATTAATAATTTACATGCAGAAACTTCCGTAGTTCTCAATTCTTATTTTTCAACGTATGCGTAAAATTACAATTATGACCTATATATAAAATCTGTTTGAGGTACCTCTAAATTGATTTTGACGTACGTATAAAATAATTTTGAGGTACCTCTAAATGAGATTAGAGGTACCTCAAACAAAAAATAGATACACACTTTTTCAAAAAAAGAATATTACTTTACAAGAAAAAAGTCGTACGACATGAAAAATACAGACTAAACTTTACACACGATGAATGTAAAAACGGCTTCACTACTCGTTAGTTTATTTCTTTGCCTGGGTTGCACTTCTCATAAAGAAAAGAAAACACTTGAACTTTGGTATGACGCGCCTGCCAAAGAATGGATGCAATCATTACCCGTAGGAAACGGCCGTCTCGGAGCTATGGTGTTTGGAGGGTTAGGCCGGGAAACCATTGCTTTAAACGAATCTACGCTGTGGTCAGGCGAAGTAAACCCTAACCAGGAAACCGGTTTTGGAAAAGAAAAATTAGCCGAAATACGAAACCTTTTCTTTCAGGGCAAGATAAAAGAAGGAAATGAATTAGCCTCAAAATACCTGGTGGGCGACGCCTCTACCTTTGGCAGCCACTTACCTTTTGGAGACTTGGTCATCGAATACGACCATGAGACCTCTCCCTCCAATTACAGACGCTCGTTAGACCTCCGGAATGCCATCGCAAAAGTAGATTATACCGTAAATAATATCAGTTACACACGCGAAGTATTCTGTTCGAATCCCGACCGTGTACTCGTCATTCACTTAAAAGCAAACAAAAAAAACAGCATCTCATTCAAAGCAGGCGTAAACATGATGCGCGAAGCCGATCTGACCGTTTTAGAACAATCGCTTCAACTAAAAGGAAAAGTTGATTATCCCCAATTCGGAAAAGGAGGGGTGGAGTTCGCAAGTATTATACAAATCAATCCCAAAGGGGGAAGCCTTATCCCCGAAGAGAGCTCCATCCGCATCAAAAATGCCGATGAAGTTACCATCCTGATAGACATCAACACCACACTCTTCCAAAACAATCCCTTGGCAAAGTGTAGGGAAAACATAACGAATGCTTCCCAAAAGAAATACGAAACGCTGAGAAAATCGCATACAGAAGACTTTTCAAACCTGTTCAACCGGGTAGAAATATCATTAGGAGAATCCAATATAAACCAGCCGACCGATGTACGTTTGGCTCAATTGAAAAAGAACATCGACGATCCCGACCTGATGGCTTTGTTCGCCCAATACGGACGATATTTGCTTATTTCCTCGTCGCGGGAAGACTCTCCCCTACCCGCTAATCTGCAAGGGATATGGAATGATAACCTGGCATGCACCATGGCCTGGACATGTGATTATCACCTCGACATCAATACCCAACAGAACTATTGGCTGGCCAATATAGGAAACCTGCCGGAATGCAACGCTCCGTTGTTCGATTTTATCGATTATCTATCCAAAGCCGGCGGCAAAACAGCAGAAAAAGTATACGGAAGCCCCGGTTGGGTAGCGCATACCGTAGTGAATGTTTGGGGGTACACCTCACCCGGATATAGCGCCGGATGGGGCTTACACCCGACAGCAGGCGTATGGATGGCTACACACCTATGGGAACATTATCTGTATACCCGTGATAAAGAATTCCTACAATCCACAGGATACCCGCTTTTAAAAGGAGCAGCAATGTTTATGCTTGATTATATGGCTAAGGACCCTAACGGTTATTTGATGTCAGGTCCTTCAACATCTCCCGAAAACTCTTTTCTTTTTGATGGCGGCACCTATGCGTTATCCATGATGCCTACATGCGACATGGTACTGACGCGTGAATTGTTTACCGCATGTATTTCAGCATCAAAGATATTAGATTGTGACGAATCATTCAGAAATTCCCTTCGGCAAGCGCTCGATGAATTACCTCCATTTAAGATAGGGAAATACGGACAATTGCAGGAGTGGTTTGAAGATTACGAAGAAGCGGTTCCCAATCACCGGCATACCTCTCACCTGTTAGCCTTGCACCCTTTTGCCCAAATATCGGTATCCCAAACACCCGAGCTGGCAAAAGCCGCAGCCAAAACAATCGAGCGAAGAGTAAGTTTAGCCGATTGGGAAGATGTAGAGTGGAGCCGAGCCAATCTGATCAATTACTATGCCCGCTTGAAAGAGCCGGAAAAAGCTTTCCAAAGCGCAAAGATGATGCTGACCGAACTATCCGGGGAAAATATGCTGACCATATCACCCAAAGGCATAGGCGGTTCGTCGTGGGATATATTTATCTTCGACGGTAACCAAGCCGGTGCGGCAGGTATCACTGAAATGCTATTGCAATCTCAGGAAAACTACATCGAACTACTTCCGGCATTACCGTCGGAATGGCATACAGGATATTTCAAAGGTTTGTGCGCACGGGGAGGAGCCGAAATAGATGCCGAATGGGAAAACGGCATTATCGGCGAAGCCCTTGTAAAAGCAACTGTCGACAATATCTTCCAAATCAAAATACCCGGTAAAAGAAACGAGTTCAATATCCGGAAAGACCGGAAAGAAGTTGTTTTGGAAAGCAGTTCGGATATACTGACTATCCCTTTGAAAAAAGGTGAAACCGTACATATTAAACATATAAAATAGAGTAACAGATGAAACAGAAACTATGCTTTTTATTGTTGTGTTTATTAACGACAAGCGTTATGACACAAGCAATCGAGAAAAAAACAATTCAAATCCAGACGGAAAATATCAGCCTGATATACCGCATAGCCGACAATGGAAGATTGTACCAAACCTATTTAGGTCCTAAACTTTCTTTTGAAGCAGATTTTCAATATCTCCCTGATTTGGGAGAAGCATATATTACCAACGGATTGGAAGATTACTTCGATCCGGCTATCCGGATGGTTCACAATGACGGAAATCCCTCACTTTTGCTCAAGTACGTATCACATGAAACAAAACAACCTCAGTCAGGCGTACAGGAAACCATCATACGCTTACAAGACGATAAATATCCCGTAACCGTAAATCTGTATTATATCGCGTATGCAAAAGAGAATATCATTAAGACATATACCGACATCACCCATGCGGAGAAGAAACCTGTAACAATATACAATTACGCCTCTTCCATGTTGCATTTAGACAGTGAAAAATATTATTTGACTGAATTTACCGGCGATTGGGCCTACGAAGTGAATATGACAGAGCAGCCCCTTTCTTTCGGAAAGAAGATACTGGATACTAAACTGGGTAGCCGCGCCAATATGTTTTGCAGTCCATTCTTTATGGTTGCGCTGGATAAAGAGGTACAGGAAAACGCCGGAGATGTAATATTAGGAACCATCGGTTGGACAGGAAATTATCGTTTTACCTTTGAAGTAGATCAGGAGAATAAGCTGCGGATTATCTCCGGAATTAACCCGTTTGCATCTGAATATTCATTACAACCCAACGAAGTTTTCCGTACACCTGAATTCATATTCACATACAGTGCCGAAGGAAAAGGCAAAGCCAGCCGGAGTTTCCATAGCTGGGCCCGCAAGTATCAAGTGAAAGATGGCGAGAAATCAAGACTTACCTTGTTGAATAACTGGGAAGCCACTTATTTCGATTTTAATGAAGATAAACTCGCAACCATCATGGATGAGGCGGTAAAGCTGGGTGTCGATATGTTCTTACTGGACGATGGCTGGTTCGCTAACAAATATCCCCGCAACAGTGATCGTCAGGGATTAGGCGATTGGGATGAAACAAAAGACAAACTTCCCAACGGAGTAGGCAAACTTGTCGAAGAAGCTACTAAAAGAGGTATTAAATTCGGTATCTGGATCGAGCCGGAAATGGTCAATCCCAAAAGCGAATTGTACGAAAAACATAAAGACTGGGTAATCCATCTTCCCAACAGAGATGAGTATTATTTTAGAAATCAAATGGTGCTGGATCTCAGTAACCCCAAGGTACAAGACTTCGTTTTTGGCGTGGTTGACAATCTAATGACCAAATATCCCGGTATAGCCTATTTCAAGTGGGATTGCAATAGTCCGATAACAAATATCTATTCCCCGTATCTGAAAGACAAACAATCGCATCTCTATATCGACAATGTACGCGGACTTTATAAGATTTTGGAAAGAGTAAAACAGAAATATCCTGACCTGCCGATGATGCTTTGCTCCGGAGGCGGTGGACGTTCCGACTACGAAGCATTGAAATACTTCACCGAGTTTTGGCCAAGCGATAATACGGATGCGATAGACCGCATCTTTATTCAATGGGGCTTCGGGCATTTCTTCCCCTCAAAAACCCTATCGGCACACGTAACAAGCTGGGGAAAACAGCCCGTAAAATTCCGTACAGACGTTGCGATGATGGGAAAACTCGGCTTTGATATCCGCATAGGTGAAATGACTCCGGAAGAACAAGAATACTGCCGCAATGCGGTAAAAAACTTCAACCGCCTGGAGAATGTATTGCTCGAAGGCGATTTGTATCGCCTGATGTCTCCCTACGAAAGCAATCATGCCGCCCTCATGTACGTAGACAGCAACCGCAAAAAAAGTGTACTCTTCGCATTCGATATGCACCCCCGTTACGGTGAACAAACCCAACCGGTGAAACTAAACGGATTAGATCCCAAAAAGAATTACAAAATAGAAGAAATCAACCTGTTGCCGGGAACGCAATCCCAATTAAAATGCAACGGTAACACATATTCCGGAGATTACCTGATGAAAGTAGGAATCCCCGTGTTTTCACATCATCAAACAATAAGCCATGTCATTGAGATAATGGAGGTTAATTAACATTAGTGCTTTTGTGTATATCGGACTGTTGTCGTGATGATAATAGTCCGATTTTTTGTTTCTTTCAAAGAAAAAGATCAAGTAAAGATGAGAATATCATTCATTATAATTATCTTTGTTATACTTAACTATGGAAAGTCGAAAGGATGTTGAAGATAAAGTAAAGCAAATAGATAATAATCTATCGTTTTATAGTAGATTTTGGGATATTCTTATTGTAAATGTTCCTGAAGCGGAATTATTTAAAAGAGTTGATTTCTTATTAGACAGAAGATCGTATTTACAGAAAAAATTAAAAAAAGATGATAGATAAACATATCGAATATAAACAGGAAATTTTAAAGATGCGTAAAGAATGGCATAAGCTTGATGAAAAGGATCAGGAATTATATGCCAGAATAATTGATCAATTCATGAACAATAAGAGCGAAGAAGAGATGATGCTTATTGCCGATATATTGACTGAATGCGTGAATGAAGACATAGGGACAATAGAAGATCTTATAAAAAAGGTGGAATTAAATGATATAGCAAGAGACCAGCCCTTCAAACAGCAGAATATTGCTTAAGCATCTTATTTCAAAATCCTTTTCTGTAATAACCGAAACCAGATAAAGGCAACGACTCCTTTTAACATACTGGTTATACTGATTGCCCACCATACACCTGTTATCCCTAAACTTGTCGAAGAGAGAATAATTGCAAGAGGTATACGAATTATATTAAAAGTAATGCTGATAATTGCCGGAGGAATGGTACGACCGGTACCATAGAAAAGCCCTTGCATGGTGATCTCTAACATCATTAATATCATGGAATAGCCATCGATACGAAGGAATATACCACCTGCAATATAAGCTTCGCGTTCAGGAACAATTAAGGAAAAGACTTCACTTCCGTAAAAAACAAATAAGAAGGTACAAAACAATCCCAGAATAGAAGTCATCATTAGTGTCGTATGATAGGCTCCGATTATCCGATCTTTCTTTCCTGCGGTATAATTTTGACCAACAAAGGCGCTCAAGGCCGTACTAAATCCCTGCGAAGTATTCCATGCGATGGCTTCGATTTGCCCACCGGCAGTTAGTGTCATTAGGCCAAGGTGACCACCGTATGTAGAAGCTGTTCTACCCATCAACAAATTAATAATAGCAAACAATGAATTTAATAATGCCACAGGTAATCCTAACTTAAAAATATGTTTGCTATACCTCTTTTGTAACCGTGTGAAAAAAGAGAAATCACCTAACAGCCGATTTCGGTATTTTAATTGATAAATAAAGAGTAACATAACGGTACCTTGTGAAATCCAAGTAGCCCATGCAGCACCATCTGTACCCCAACCAAAGCCGAGAATAAATAAAGGATCCAAAATCATATTAATGATTAACCCCACCCCATTGATATAAAAAGGTATTTTACTCTGACCGGCAGCGTTATGAATCCCTGTAAAAGAATAGGAAAGAAAGACAAAAGGAAAAGCTGTTGAAATAATACGAAGGTAATCTACTGCCTTAACTGAGATAGAACTTTCTAATTTGTATAGACTAATAATGGGATTGGCAAAAAGGAAAAGTAGTAATCCCCATCCAAAAGCAATAATTAAAGCTATAGTTAAATTATGAGAAGCATACGTGCGGGCGTCATTTTCGTTACGGGCTCCAATACTTTGTGCTACACTTACTTCAGAACCCACTTTAGTCAATAATGCGATGGAACTTGTCATCCATGTTAGAATCCCTACAGCGCCAATTGCAGCAACCGCTTCGCTTCCCAATCGTCCCACCCAAGCCATATCCGTAAGACTGTAGGCCATCTGAATGAAAGAAGTTCCCATAATAGGTATTGCCAGATTAAAAAGTTGGCGCCTAATAGGACCATTTGTAAGATCTTTCGTTCCCTGCATTTCTTCTTTCACTATAATCACTGCAAAAGTAGGAATATTTTTCTACCTTTATCGCTGCTAAATCTTAAAGTATAATAGAAGAATGGTAACAAGAAGAAACTTTTTACGGGCAGGAGCAAGCATTGCTGCATTGGCAGTGGTCCCAAAGAATATTTTAGCTCAGGTTGAAAAACAAGGAAAAGCAATTGGTGTACAATTGTACAGTGTGCGTGATGATATTCAAAAAGATTTTGATACTACGATTAAAGCTGTTATAGACATCGGTTATAAAAGTCTGGAATCATACGGATACAAAGACGGTAAATTCTTTGGTAAGACACCGGCTGAAATGAAAAAGTATCTGGCTGACTTAGGAGCTAAGATGACCGGATCACACACAGGCAGCGCATTATTAGCAGCAAACGACACTAAAGGTTGGGATTTTTGGAAGAAGAATGCAGAAGATACTGCAGAGCTGGGATGCAAATGGCTGGTACAGGCCGGATATCCGAGCGGTGATATTAAGAAAATTTCGGATGTTAAACGGTTAGCCGAACAATTCAATAAGTGCGGGGAAATAGCCAAAGCGAACGGATTAAAGTTTGCTTTTCATAATCACGTTGACGAATTTCATAAATTACAGGGTAAAATACCTTATGATGTAATGATTGAAAATACAGATAAAGAACTTGTCGGCTTCCAGATGGACACGGCACAATTAGTATATGGAGGCTATAAATGTGAAGATTATGTGAAACGTTATCCGGGGCGATTCCCTAACTGGCATTTGAAAGATGCGAATCCTGATGGAAAAGGAAGTACCGAATTTGGTGAAGGACTGGTGGATTTTGAAGCACTATTTGCTGTTGCTAAAGAAGCAGGTTTGGAAGACTATTATGTAGAACAGGAACGTTACAATATGACTCCGCTGGAAGCTTTGAAATATGATTATGATTTCCTGAGGAATGCTCATTATGTAAAATGGTAAAAGTAGAAACAACACATAATAATATATTGGCGGACCATGTCCGCCTTCTGTTTTTTATTCTATTACTTGGTTTACTTGCATCCTGTTCAGAAGACGATAACGACCCTATACCGGAGCCACCTGACCCGCCAATAGAGGAGTCTCAATATTTTGAATCAGTAGGAAATGTCATTACTTACGATGCAAAAGAACTGGTAGAAAAAGCTTTTAATTTAACCCCTGGTGAAGAAATACCCATTACAATTCCTGATATTAAAGTAAAAGTAGAAGAAATAAAATACCATTCTGTTGATCCGAAAGGTAATCCGGTTATTGCTTCAGGTATCATTTCATATCCCTCGTCGGGCAATTATAGCAAAATTGTTTTATCAGAACATTTTACTATTGCTAAGAATACGGAATCCCCTTCTTCCCAACTGTGTACAATGGAGTCCGCATTAACCTTTTTTGACTGTCTGGTTATCTCTCCTGACTATTTGGGGTTCGGCTCTACAAAAGATCTTAGACATCCTTATTTGCACATAGAAAATACCGCCCGGATCTCTATAGATATGTTATTCGCTGTAAGGGAATATATGGAAATGAAAGAGAAGCCCCTTTCTAAAAACATCTATATAGTAGGCTACTCTCAAGGTGGCGCCGCCTCTTTAGCCATTCAAAAAATGATTGAAGAAAAGTATACTGATGAAATAACCATTAATAAAACAATGGCCGGAGGAGGTCCTTATGATCTTACAACCATGTTCAATCGTTTCACTAGTGAAGATTACACCGGTTATCCATGTTCTGTACCTATGACTATTATAGGAATGGATTATGGAGAAAATCTGAATCTAGATTATTCAAAAATATTTATCGACCCGTTGTTTTCCAATTATAACGAATGGATCAATAGTAAAGAATATACTACAGGTGAAATAAATCAAAAACTAAATTCAAATGCTCTAAGTACCTACATGCATCCGGATATATTTACTGAAGAAAAGAACAGTGAATTCAATAAAATATATGATGCTTTAGAAAAGAACAGTCTTATCCATTGGACTCCCAAAGCTCCAATCCTTATGGTACACGGACAAAAAGATGAAGTTGTACCTTACTTTTGTGCACAGAACGCATACGACTCTTTCACTCAGAAAGGGGCAAACGTCCGTCTTATTCCGGTAGACTCAGATCATAAAGGTACGGCGATCAGTTTTTATTTATTGGTGTTAAAAGAAATATTGTAATTGTAAAATCTTTTTCTAATAGAAACTTTTTAAAGTGTAGGATGTTATACCGAACACATTTATTAAATTAATAAAAAAACGTTAGTTATGAAAAAGATTTTTTTAGGTATTGCTACCGTAATAACATCTGCCGGAACTATTTCAGCTCAGGATTGTATGAGTCTTTTCCCTAATAATAAGGGAGCAGAATTAGTAACACAGAGTTACGATGCACAAAACAATTTAGTA
The DNA here is from genome assembly GCA_032054765.1 of Tannerellaceae bacterium. Classification (GTDB taxonomy): domain Bacteria; phylum Bacteroidota; class Bacteroidia; order Bacteroidales; family Tannerellaceae; genus DFXE01. Next base: position 27,392 of record DAMBSC010000007.1, on the reverse strand, counting down.
AGTACTTCAAGGTATACTGTTATGGAATCATATGATAATTCCATAAGAAGTACATCAAACATCAATTTCCAAATGACTGATAAGACAGGTAATGTTATTGATCAGGGACAGTTAGAAACAAATTGTGATGATGATAATTTCAGAATGAAGTTAGTAAGTAAAGCAGATAGTCCGGCAGTTATTCGTATGCTTGCCAGTAATACTGAACTTGTAGGTAATTATCTTGATTATCCTAATGTCTTCAGTAGTTTCCCCGGCGATGATATGTTTTCTATGGAACCAGGAGAATTTACTGTATATTCAAAGGAAGATAAAAAAGACTTTGTAAAAGTAAATATTAGAAATAGACAATATGAAAAGAGTGAAAAAGTAAATACACCGGCTGGTGAGTTTGATGCATCTAAAATCTCCTTCATGTATGATGTTTATGATAACAGTAATAAGGAAACAACGACATTTAAAGGTGTAGAATGGTTATCTTCAGGTGCCGGAATAGTTCGTTCTGAAACATATGACAAAGACAATAATCTATTAAACTACACTGTATTAACGACTTTAAAAGACAATTAATACTGATTGTATGTTTTAAAAAGAAGGCTGACAGTTAAATTTGTCAGCCTATTTTTTATCTGATAAATAACAATTCGCGATATTTGGGCAAAGGCCACATCTGGTTATCTACCATTAATTCAAGATCATCTATGTGATTACGTATTTCATCTAAATAAGGTAAAACCGTATCATGATAAGCAATAGCCTTCTCGCGGGTATCAGTAATAACGTTTGCTTTTTTACGGGCTTCAATCATTTCGTCAACCATCTTTGTTACAGCACATATATGTTTAGCGATCTTACGTACCAAACGGCGGGGTTCTGCTGATAAGTCATCATACTCATCTTTATCAAAAGAGGCTTTCAGTTTATCAATAGTTTCAAGCAAAATTGATTGATATTGTATGGCTACAGGTATAATATGATTAAGCGATAGATCACCTAATACACGCGCCTCAATTTGTACCTTTTTAATATAAATTTCCCACTTCACTTCATTACGGGCAATCAATTCTTTCTCAGTTAAAACCTTCGTTTCATTAAACATGTTAATAACCTCAGGTTTTAAATAAGCATCATATTGAAGTGGAACACTATTTTCACAGTCCAAACCTCTTCGGGAAGCTTCTTCTTTCCATTCATCACTGTATCCGTTACCGTCGAAACGAACAGGCTTAGATTCTTTAATATAAGCTTTTAATGTCTTAAAGATCGCTGCTTCTTTAGACTCTCCTTTTTCACGGAGTGCTTCAATATCCTTTTTAAACTGCATCAATTGATGCGCTACCACCGAATTTAAGGCCAACATTGCTGATCCGCAGTTAGCAGATGAACCCAATGCACGAAACTCGAAACGATTTCCTGTAAAAGCAAAAGGAGAGGTTCGGTTTCTGTCAGTATTATCTAACAATAACTCGGGGATTTGCCCGAAACCCAATGCCAGGCTTTTTTTCTCATCCACCGCAATAGCATCCTCTATAGAGCTGCTCTCAAAGCGATCCAATATTTCTGAAATCTGCGTTCCAAGAAAAGAAGATATAATAGCCGGAGGCGCTTCATTTGCTCCTAAACGGTATGCATTCGAAGCAGAAGCAATACTACCTTTAAGTAAAGCGTTATATTTATATACTGCCATCAAGGTATTGACTACAAAAGTGATAAAACGCAGATTGTCTTTCCTGTCTTTTCCCGGTGAAAATAAGTTTATTCCGGTATCAGTTCCCAATGACCAATTACAATGTTTCCCTGATCCGTTCACACCCATAAACGGTTTTTCATGCAACAACACACGGAAGTTATGACGCCCTGAAACCCGTCTCATAACAGACATTAAAAGCTGATTGTGATCATTGGCCAGATTACATTCTTCATAAATCGGAGCTAACTCAAACTGGTTGGGCGCAACTTCATTGTGCCTTGTCTTTACAGGAATACCCAATATATAACATTCCGTTTCCAGATCCTTCATAAACTCTTGTACCCGGGAGGGGATAGCTCCAAAATAATGATCGTCTAACTGTTGATTTTTTGCACTTTCATGCCCTAAAAGAGTCCGTTCAGTCAATGACAGGTCGGGACGAGCTGAATATAAATCTTCGTCAACAAGAAAATATTCCTGTTCCCATCCTAAATAGGTAATAACTTTATTTACATCTTCATCAAAATAACCGCAAACTTTTTTTGCCGCTTTATTTAGGGCTTCAGTCGAACGTATAAGAGGAGTTTTATAGTCCAATGCTTCACCTGTATATGCAATAAAAACAGTTGGAATACATAGGGTATCATCTACAATAAAAGCAGGTGATGAAGGATCCCAGGCTGAATAGCCACGCGCTTCGAATGTGTTGCGTAAACCTCCGCTGGGAAAACTGGAAGCATCAGGTTCTTGCTGAACTAATAATTTACCGCTGAACTCTTCTATCATTCCTCCGTTACCATCAAGTTCAACAAATGCATCGTGCTTTTCAGCCGTACCATCAGTCAAAGGTTGAAACCAGTGTGTATAGTGAGTAACCCCTTTTTCAAGAGCCCACATTTTCATTCCTGCTGCTACATGATTGGCAAATTCACGATCAATAGAAGTGCCATTGTCAATGGCTTCAGTTAATGATTTATAAGTCTCTTTAGAGAGATATTTTTTCATTGCTTTTCGGTTAAAGACATTTTCTCCAAAGTATTCAGAGACTTTTTTATCAGGGATTTTGGCTTCTACAGCCTTACGGTTAGACGCTTTCTCTACCGCATTGAAACGAAAGGTTGACATGATACTTTCAACTTTAATTTTTATAGGGAACAAAGATAGAGAACAAATACGAAAGTATCTTGTATAGACGGAAAATATCTTTTATTTTTGAGACCTATCTATAAACAGAAATTAGTATGAAAATAAAAGTCCTCCTTATATTAAGTATTCTGCTCGGCTCATCTATCTGTTTTGCACAAACAGACTTTAATACCTTTTTTGAAAAGAAAAGTTTACGAATTGATTTTGCTCTTAGCGGCAACGCTGAATATCAGGCTGCAGCCTTACAACAATTGAGAGAAGAACCAACCTGGGGAGGACCGATTCAAAACCTCGTCGATGAGTTTTATTATGGAGGTTATTACGTGAATATCTATGACAAAGAAAGTAACCAGTTAATTTACTCCAGAGGCTTCAATACCTTATTTGAGGAATGGCGGAATACCGAACAAGCAAAAAATGAAACCCAAAGCTGGACAAATAGCATCTCTGTTCCTTATCCTAAAAAAGATATTCTACTGGAAATAACCGGTCGGGATAAAAATGATATGTTATTCCATCCCTTACTCCAACAGGAGGTTGATCCTACAAGTATATTTATAGACAGAAGTAAATTAAAAGAAAATAGAATATCCCGGATTCAATATCAAGGAGATCCTAATCAAAAAGTCGATCTAGTCTTTCTGGCCGAAGGATATACGGAAGCAGAATTAGATAAATTCGAAACTGATGTAAAACGCTTTACGGATGCTCTATTTAAAACTCCTCCTTTTAATACCCGAAAAGACGATTTCAATGTATGGGCTGTCGATTTAATTTCCCAAGATGCAGGAACAGATATATCAGGTAAAGGTATATATAAAAATACAGCCTTAAATTCAGGTTACTATACATTCGGGATTGATCGTTATCTTACTACACCGGATATGAAATCCATACGGGATGCTGTATGGAATGTTCCCTGTGATGCAATCTTTCTACTTGTTAATACAGATACCTATGGTGGCGGAGGAATGTATAACTTCTATGCGATTGGGACATCGGATAATGAACGGACATCCGTTGTTTTTGTACATGAATTCGGACATAGCTTCGCAGGACTGGCTGACGAATATTTTAGTTCGGAAGTTGCTTATGACGATGAATTCTACAACCTCAAATGCGAACCTTGGGAGCCTAATATAACCACATTAATCGATTTTGATAATAAATGGAAAGATTTATTACCGACTAATACACCAATCCCTACACCCTTGAATGAGACAGATGTCGATAAAATCGGAGTTTTTGAGGGAGGTGGGTATTTATCAAAAGGTATTTATCGCCCGATGAATCATTGTATGATGCGTGATTATGCGCCATTTTGCCCGGCTTGCAGCAGAGCGATATTACGTATGATAGATTACTTTTCCGATAAAAAATATTAAATTGTATATCTCAAAAAGGAGCAGACAGAAACTTCCGCCTACTCCTTTAGAAAATCACCATCAATCAAATTATATCTTAATGCATGGGTACTTCCATCAATAAAACTGTAGATTTTTTCAGCGTTTTGATGGTAATACTCTCCGTTTCACTGAAACCGGCGCCATCTCTTCTGGACAAAACAGTATCACCCACCTGAACTTCTCCTTCAATTACAAAGAGATATACTCCTGTATTTCTTTGATGAAGTTTATATTCTTTTTCTTGCCCTTCATCCAACGTTCCCATAGAAAACCATGCATCCTGCAGAATAGAAGCAGGAGCATCTCCATCCGGTGAGATAATTAAAGATATTTCATTTCTTTTTTGTGTCGGACGGATATCATAATTATCGTATGCAGGAGTTGTGTTTTCTCTCTTTGGGAAAACCCATATCTGTAGGAATTCAAGATTCTCGGTATCACTATCATTGTATTCGCTATGGAATATTCCGGTTCCTGTGCTCATCACCTGAATGTCACCCGGAGTAATGGTATGACTATTCTTAATACTATCGCCATGACGCAAATACCCTTTTAAAGGTATAGACACAACTTCCATATTCTTATGTGGATGCATACCAAAACCTTCACGAGCTGTTACCGTATCATCATTCAAAACACGTAACATACCGAAATGCATTCTTTTGGGATTATAATAGTCGGAAAAACTAAACGTGTGATATGTCTTCAACCAACCATGATCAAAAAATCCACGTGTGTTTGCTCTGTCAATTACAGTTTTCATGTTAAAGTCTCCTATTAATTAAATTCAATTATAGAACAATATTATCATGTAAAAGTTTAAGAAGAAATGTGAATCAAGCGTTAACGACTCCCCATATCATCATATAACGTTTGGAGCAGCGCTTTACCCTTATCCAGACGAACTGAACTTCCGGTTAAAGGTTCTTCCAGTAGTGGTTTATTACTTTCATTATCAAAGATTGAAATACCAGTAGAGTCTATATATGCAAATCCATTATGAAAGGTATAATAAGCAAAATCCTCATAACGCGAATCAAATAAATCATTACTGAACATAAAGTCGGTAGCAGAAATATTCAATTGATTTAAAAGCGTAGAAGCAATATCCGTCTGACAAGCTAACGTATCTATCACGGCAGGCGATTTCACTGCTCCACCAGCCCAAAGCATGGGAATATGGTACCGGCGGGGCTCATATTCTTTCAGCGTATCCGGATAGCGGAATCCGTGGTCGGCCACCATGACTATCAATAAATTATCCCATATCGGAGTTTGCTTTACTTTGCCAATAAAGTCACCAATACAACTATCAGTAAAGGCGATCGAATTAAGATATGGATTCTCTAATCGATGATAAGGAACTTCAAACGGTTCATGACTGCTTAATGTCAGGAAAGTTGTGAACCAGGGAGAATCAGTTTCTCTTTTCAGAAGATCTTTATAAAGAAAATCAAATGTCACATCGTCATTGGCTCCCCATTTACTCAGCCGGGTACTTATCGGGAAATCCCTGTCTGCTATAATACGGCTATACCCAGAGCTATAAAAATAGCTCTGCATATTGGTGAAATTAATATCGCCACCATACAACATATCTGCTACATATCCCTCTTGTATCAAAGATTTAGAAATAGAAGGTAACGACTGGCTTTTTGAAGGATACTTCATGATCGAGGTTGTCGGCTGAGCAGGATATCCATTAAGAATGGAAACCAATCCTCTATCTGTTCGGAATGAATTGGCATAGAAATTAGAGAACAATATTCCTTCCTTACTCAAGCGGTTCAGATTTGGAGTTACGTCAGGTTCATCTCCCAATACTTCGACGACATTTGCTGAAAAGCTTTCCAACAAGATAAATAGGATATTCGGACGATCCATCTTCAAAAGCTTAACCTCTTCATCAGTTCCTGTCTTAGGCGTAACCATAGAATTAAAAAGAGTTTCGCGCTCAGACTCAGAAAAGAAATTAAATTGTGAAGAAAAATCCTGTTGCTTAGATAGTGATGTTAACAAACTAAACGCCGGATTGATTGCCGAATGATTCAGGAATTGATTATTGCTGAAATAAACCATTCCTACATTCGCCGTCGAGGTAGTAACACCTCCGCGAATCGGAATAAACATCAGCCCGCCCAACAATATAAAAATAAACGTAGGTAATATTCGCTGCTGTACAGACGTATCAGGTAATATCGGGATAATCAGTTTCCTGAAAAACCAGAAAATCAGGAAGGCGTAAAATAGAAAAACTAAGATCTGCTGAACAAACAGTTTTACAGGCACACTAGCCATTGCATCCCCGGGAGACTGCATATAGAAAAAAACAGTAGCATCAATACGGAATCCCCAAAAACTATACAGAGCCATATCGACGGCAAAGATAGCCGATACAATGACCGCCATTACACTGAAATAAACAATCAGAACCTTATATAAGTATTTCCCCGGCAACCAAACAGAAAGTATCGTCAGCAACAACGGAATAGCCGTCAGATAACCGGCAACGCTGGCGTCCAGCTTAAGGCCATTCAAGATAACCAGCATCCAATCGGAGAACGTACATCCTTCAGCCAATGCTCTGTGATAAAGCATGAATACCGGCTTTTGAACAGCAAACAAAAGCAACCAGCCGGCAAATACAGTAATGAGGAAAAGCAGCCTCCGCTTCATGACTACCGCTTAGTTATAAAGTTTCTCGCGTAATTCAGCTACCATAGGGTCGGAAATATAATCATCATACTCCATCATCTTATCGATAATCCCGTTGGGAGTAAGCTCTATAATACGGTTTGCAACTGTCTGAATAAATTCATGGTCATGGCTGGAGAACAACACATTCCCTTTATAGGTCTGTAACGTATTATTAAACGCTTGGATCGACTCAAGATCGAGATGATTCGTAGGAGTATCCAGGATAAGCGTATTAGCGTCCTTGAGCATCATCCGTGAGATCATGCAACGCATCTTTTCCCCTCCCGACAGTACACTTACTTTCTTCAAAAGCTCTTCGCCGGAGAAAAGCATCCGTCCGAGGAAACCTTTCAGGTATACTTCATTAGTGTCAGCGGCAAACTGGCTCAGCCATTCGATCAAGTTATAGTCCGAGTTAAAATACTTAGCATTATCCAGCGGCAGATAAGCCGTTGTTATGGTTTGCCCCCATTGGAAAGTACCGGCATCGGGCTTTTCCTCTTCGTTGATAATCTGAAAAAGCGAAGTCATTGCACGGGGATCACGGCTGATGAAAACAATCTTATCTCCCTTCTCGACATTGAGATTCAGATCTTTAAAAAGTACTTCCCCTTCGAGACTTTTGGACAGGCCTTTAATCTCCAAAATTTGATTACCGGGTTCCCTCGATGGAGTGAAGATAATCCCCGGATAACGGCGTGAAGAAGGCTTGATCTCCTCAATATTCAATTTTTCGATCATCTTCTTACGGCTGGTGGTTTGTTTCGATTTAGCCACATTTGCGCTAAACCGGCGAATAAACTCTTCCAGCTCTTTTTTCTTCTCTTCCGCTTTCTTATTTTGCTGTTGCTGCTGGCGAAGCGCTAACTGACTAGACTCGTACCAAAAGCTATAGTTACCGGCAAACAATTGCAGTTTGCCAAAGTCAATATCTACCGTATGTGTACAAACAGAATCGAGGAAGTGACGGTCATGACTTACTACCAATACGGTATTCTCAAAGTTAGAAAGATACTGTTCCAGCCAGCTTACCGTTTCCAGGTCGAGGTCGTTGGTAGGCTCATCGAGCAGCAGATTATCCGGTTTACCAAAAAGAGCTCTTGCCAGCAGGACCCGCACTTTCTGTTTTCCGCTAAGATCTTTCATCATGGTGTAATGAAGCGCTTCCTTGATACCAAGTCCACTTAATAAACTGGCGGCATCACTCTCTGCGTTCCAGCCTTCCATTTCGGCAAATTGCTCTTCCAATTCGGATACCCGTATACCATCGGCGTCACTGAAGTCGGGCTTTTCATACAGGGCATTCTTTTCCGACATCACTTCCCACAGGCGGGTATGCCCCATCAATACAGTGTCAAGCACCGTATATTCATCAAAAGCAAAGTGATCCTGGCTTAATACGGAAAGCCGCTCACCCGGCCCTTGTGAGATTGTACCTCTGGTTGGATCTTTTTCACCGCTAAGTATTTTCAGGAATGTTGATTTTCCGGCACCGTTGGCGCCAATTATGCCATAACAGTTGCCTTGTGTAAATTTCAGGTTTACATCCTGAAACAAGATTCGTTTTCCGAACTGAAGGTCCAGATTGCTAACAGTTATCATATCTATTTGCTTATTTATCTGTTTTTAAGAGAGCGCAAAGATACGAAAAAAAGGATAATCGCCCTATATCCTACGCGGTAAAGTGGCAGGGTATTTTTTATACGATTTCTATCTCATGAATTATAATTTTCCGGACAATTTCTATTTTCTGATATCTCCTTCGATAGTTTGATGCACCCATTTTCTGATGCCGTATAAAGAAAGAGGTAAAGCAATCTGTCGATTTCATATGGAGCCTTTTCGATATTTCTTTGAGGCTAAACATCGTATTGAGTAAATACCACTTCGCGTCATACAGGAGTAATTTATACCTCCAGGTCGAGGCCAGCATTCCGGTTGCTCTTCTGAAGGCGGTATTCAATTCCCATGACGATATATTCAGTCGATAGGCATAATGCCACAAGGGTTTAAATTCTTCCGTCCGTGCCCATTCCGAATATTTGTCAATAATCATATTCCCGCTAAGGTTGAGGCTTAAATCATTATCTACCGGTGGTTTCCATATCTGTGCGAGTTTAATTCTTTTAGTATAATTCATGATACAAAGAGTTTAATTTCATATAATTTAATTGCCCCTTAAAGGTACAATAATATTTTATATATTGTATTGTTTTTCCCTTTATTTTTTAATTAAATTTATCCATAAAATAGAAATTCAGTACTTGCATCATTATTTTTTTAATAAGATTACACAAGTATCGCACTTTCATAGTTGCATTTTTTGCAGCACTACGCCGTACAGGGCACCGGGTAGTCCCGCTATTTTACGACATTACGCAGTACAAGGCACCGGGTAGTCTCGCTATTTACGACATTACGCAGTACAAGACACCGGGTAGTCTCGCTATTTACGACATTACGCAGTACAAGACACCGGGTAGTCCCGCTGTTTACGACATTACGCAGTACAAGGCACCGGGTAGTCCCGTCATTATATGTGCTGACGCATACATAACGCTTGCGTTATCTCGCTGATTTACGCGACTACGCAAATGGTACATTTTATTTTTTCAGCATATTATCAGCCTGTCTTCATGCGGTAAACATTTGTTACCTTTTGCTCGAATCCGATAGATTGATATAGCTTATTGGCGGCAATACGTGATGGACTTGAGGTGAGCATCAGGATGTTTATGCCTGCCGACCGGACAAAATCGATGGCATGTTGGGTCAACAAGCGTCCGAAACCGTTGCCTCTGTATGCTTCGTTTATGACAACATCTTCTATCCAGGCTTTCGAGCCGGAGGGGGTATGGTAGACAGCAAGCGTAAGCATACCAGCAATGGCTTCACCGGTATAAAGGAAGAATAAGTGCGTATTATCCGATGCAATTATTTTGCGGAAATCATTTTCTGTCATCACAGGTATTTCAGTCGACAATTGTTTCGACATCTCTTTTGCAGCTTCGAAAGCGACAAGGGAGAATTCCTTTATTTCTATAATTCCAGCTATCATTTATTTCTTTTTTAAAGGATCTTTATCTTCCATCTCAGGGAGCAGAGAGGATGTTTCCGCTCTGCTTACCTTGTTCTGCAATACAGCCTATAATCTTTTTAATGGCGGTACGATGTCTTCCTCTGCATTCGGATCACCTTTTGCCGGGCCATACCAGGTTCCACCTCCAAAGGTAATGATAAATACTTTATCCGGATCTCGCGGATCGGGTTCGACACGTTTACCCCACTTGAAATTGAAACCTTTTATGCGTGTCCAGCTTTTTGCGCCATCTTCGGAATAATATGCCGAGGCGTTGAATCCACAGGCGTAATAGCGTCCGTTACGCTGATCGAACGTGATATCATGGATATGTTGATCGTATGCCATGACATGTGTCCAGGTTGCTCCTTCATCTTCGGAGATATAGATTCCGCCGCCGGTGTCGGGCGTATATTTTCCCTGAGATGCTTTTCCCCAGGCTGAAAGGATAAGTTTCTTCGGGTGCTGCTTGTCAACCAGCAGGCTTGTCGGACCGTTACATCCTTCGGGTAGATTCATTTTGGTCCAGCTTTCGGCACCGTCTGTCGATTTATACAAAGCGCCGTCGAGTGGATTACCTATACTTCCGTCTTCGCTGCGGCGGCTGACTACAAGGAATAGTGTACCGTCGGTATCGCGTCGTTCGATACGCCAGACAAAGGGTTCGGCTCCTTCCAGTCCTTTATTTTTCTGCATCCAGCTTTTTCCTCCGTCGATCGACTTATAGATTCCTTTTCCGAATGCACACATATAAAGTGTCCGGGCATTTTTATCGCTTGTCGGATCGAAAAGGATATGAGTGGCGGCAGTTTCGCCGATGTCCTGGCTTACCGGCTGCCAGGTCTTTCCGGCATCGTTTGTTAGAAGAACACCTCCTTTATATGTCGAGATGCTTCTGTTGCGAAACATTTTAGGGCGCGGCAGGTCGTGATCCTGACTCATTACGGCCCATCCTCTGCCTTTTACTTCGGGATCGAATGTCATCCAGTAAGTAGAATTTGTCCATGCGCGGGGAACGCCGTTGTTTTTTGTCCCGCTCTGCCAACTTGTTCCTCCATCAAAGCTTTCCATCAGTCCGATGTCGGTTAGCGCGAGGAAAAGGTGCTTGTCGTCGAATGGATCGAATACTACGTTGTATCCGGTGGTTACTTCCATGCCGCGTGTAGTATAGCCATTTGTTCCCGGAACACGTTTCGAGTAGACCGCTTCCCAGGTCTTGCCTCCATTACCGGTCTTGATTGTCCGTCCGAAATCGGAACCGTAGCAAACATCCGGATCGGTTGGTGAGACGCCTATTGAGAAGGGGTTTTCTCCCCAGGTGGGCCCGAAACGTTCGTTCAGCCAGTCTTCTCCAAAATTCGGTGATGGGAAGTTTCCGTTGCTTGTGAGCATATCGCGCCAGGGGAGTGTCCAGGTCTTACCAAAGTCTTCGCTTTTGGCAACACCGATACATGTTGTATCTGCATGTACTTTCAGACCGTTGTATGAAACGTAGAGTGTTTCAGGATTTTGAGCGCTGGCTCCGATTGCCCGCCATTCTGCTTCTTGCGCTGATGATAATGCGTATTGAAGAATGCCTCCCTGACGGTTTTCCCAGGTTTTTCCGTCGTCTTCTGTAAAGAAAATGCCCGATTGGGTTTTCTCGGCATTGTAGTATGAGTTACCGGATATACCATACACAATATATTTGCCGGCTTTCTTGCTATATCCGCCGGTAAAGGAGTTAAAGACTATGTCAGGCTGACTGATGCGGTTGTTTATCCATGTGCCTTTCTGTCTCTTTTCTATTCCTTTGGGTGATGCGATGAGAAGGGTACGGTCGTTTGCCGGGGAAGCCGGATCGATGAAGATATTCTGCACATTGTAATCAAAGTCTTTCTCTTTCGTCCAGTTTTCTCCACCATCATTGGATATATATAGTCCTACGGCCTGCTCTACACTTATCGCGGCGTATAGCTTCTTCGGCTGATCGGGATCGATGGCAAATGCTTGTACTGTTTTGCGCCGGCCATCTTTTGTTACGACTACTTCTCCGGCATGATCGCCTTTGGATACGATCCCTTCGATATCCGCCGGTTTGGGATAGAAGAGTTCCCAGGTATTCCCTTTGTCGGTGCTTTTAAATAATGCGATCGACCGGGCATAGATAATATCGGGATTTATCGGATCGAACACAAAGAACCGCACCATACTGCTCAGATTGAATACTCTCCAGGATTCACCGCCGTTGTATGTAGCAAATGAACCTCCCATATCACAGCTCACAAAAGCTACCGCCGGATCGTGCGGGCTGACTGCCGGACCGAACATGGCTCCGCCGCCACCTATTCCTACATGTCCCCAGGAATCGTTTCTGTCATAGGACTTTTTTATTGTATCCGTCTGCATTTGTGAGGTGGATTGTTTGCATGAAATTTGCAAACTCATCACAAGCATCATGCTTATTATGCATAATGTAAAGTATATTTTATGTGTCATTTTATTATATCCGGTTATTAATTGTCTTTATACATCTTGAATATTTTCATGGCATTGCCATTGTATATCTTTTCGAGCGCTTCATCGGGTAAGTTTACGCCATAGATCATCCAGCGGCCTTGCTGATTGTGTCCGCCGCTCGGGTCGAAATATTCATCGTCTGTTTCCAGAAAACGATAGTAAACTTTATAGGCTTCTGCTTTGGGAGCTGTGTCTGTTCCGAACAATACTCTGTCCTGGTACTTAATGAGGAACTTCCGGGCAGTGAAAGGCTGTCTGCCGATGTCGCTGATCCTTGCGCTGATATCGACATACAGATTTGGATATTGATCGAGCCACATAGATACGCGTCCCAAATCTTCCGGCAGCGTTGCTATATGTGCTCCAATGAAAGTTGTCTGGGGATGGCGGGCAATCATAGTATTACGTTGCTGCAATAATTCTTCTTTGGATGGATATTTCGTGTTGTCGGAGAAATTCCAGTCCGGATGTCCGGCCAGTTCATCGTAGCGTTCATTGTATTGATCAGTCGGAGTAAAAAAGGCAACGGGGTCACTAATGTGAATCAGAACAGGGATACACAGCTGGCCACACTTAGCCCAGATCGGGTCAAGACGCGGGTCGTCAATACGTATTAGCTTTCCGGTTTTATCTTTGTGTACGAGTCCCAGTTCTTTGAATATCTTTAGTCCTCTGCAACCGGCTTTGACTGCCTGCTCAAGCCTGGCGGCTTCTTTTTTACCGAAATCGGGATTGTCGATTTGTTCGAAGTCGGGGTAAAAGAAGACAATGAAACGGTCGGAGACTTTCTTTGATGCTTCAAGATGTTTCTTGTAGAAATCGCCTTTGGACGCGCCGTCGAGACTTACACACATCAAGACGCCGGCTTCGTCCATCTCTTTAAGATATTTCTCTGCGTCATCGAGCTTCCTCAAATGATTATGAATGTCAATAACGGGGAACTTAGGTTTGATAATCTCTGTTTCTTTCACCTTTAACTGGCTTACCGGACGCCAATCCAGTAATTTGAGATCTGTATTCTGTGCCAATAATGATGAAGTGATAGTCATCATGACTATCGTGAATGATACTTTTAATTTTAACATATTATTCGTATTAGATTTTTATATAGATTTTCTTTTTATACAGGATATAGCCGACAGCCCAACAAATGCTTACAAACAAGATAGCATATACCAGCGAACCCAGGTAGTTGCCGAAAAGCGGCTGGAAGACCACTGAATAAACATAGCTTTTCAGTCCCATGCCGTTCGAAAGAAGTATCCCGCTCATCAGATTAGAGAAAACGCCGGCAAACGTATAGATAAATAATGGGTTGACGCCGAACGATTCAAAGAAAGTACACCATCGTTTGTAGCCTTTTACATCTATTATCCAGATGAGTAAACTCTGCAGACTTGCTGCCATCCCACAAGTAAAAAGAACAAAGGTTGGTGTCCAGATCCTTTTATTGATTGGACATCCGTAACTCAAGAGCAATCCGGCAGTGGTGAGGACCGTACCGACCAGAAATAGTTTAAGCATTCGCTGGGTATTGTCTTTAGCTTCCATTATTATTTTTGCACACAGGAATCCGATCAGAACATTACATGCGGCAGGGATCGTGCTTGCTATACCATTCGCATCGAGAACCGTACCCGGATGCATATGGCTCTTTCCGAGAATCGTTTTGTCTATCAGAAAGACAATACTTTGTTCAGTATTCTCAAAACCGTTTCCGAAAAGAAGCAACAAGAAATAACCGACAAGTGCACCGATTATGATATGGACGATATACTTATGCTTCACAAAGATCGCAATCAGTGCAGTAATACAATATGTAACTGCCAGACGCTGCAATACGCCGGGGATACGCAGGTTGCCAAAATTAGTCAGCGCTGTCAGCAGCCTTTCACCTGCGGGTAGTCCTTCTCCTGCTAAACCATGGTATGTTCTGAAGCAAAGTCCCAGCCAGTTAAGTGCAAGCCCGATCAGGAAGATAACCAATGTGCGTTTTATAATCTTCAAAACGGTAGGTTTGTTTGGCTCGAAATTAAACTTTCGAAGGGATATATAGGTTGAAATCCCCATGATGAACATGAAGAAGGGAAAGATAAAGTCGGTAGGTGTTACTCCGTGCCATTCGGCATGTTGGAGGGGGGCATATACATACTTCCATGATCCGGGATCATTAACCATGATCATTCCTGCGATTGTAATCCCTCGCAGAACATCGAGCGAGAGAAGTCTTTGTTGCTTTGTTCCCATAGCTTATCTTATTTATTCGGAAATTTTATTCTAATATCTGCTCTTTTATTTCTATTTCTCCTATTGAATACCAACCATCCTGGTTCCTTCCTTCAATAGCCAACTTTATACGAGGCTCATATGAAACAGGGGAAACAATGGCTATCTGTAATTGATATTTACCCAGGCCAATATCGTATGGGATATATAGCCTTTCATCGTGTACGATATCCCCAGGAAGCCATTCACGTATATCGGCAGAGGTGGGTAGTATCCACATATTGTCTTCATTTCGTAGTCGTACTACAAATTGATAGTCTTTGTAGATCGGTGCAACTCCGATATTCTCCCATAATGACGTAATTGGCAATTGTCCTTGCCTATATACTACGGATGGATATTCGAACCGGCGGAGCACATAACGATACCCCATCTTATTCAGCCATTTGTCAACTAATGGACTCCACACCTCAGGCACAGGGGAACTCTTTGCATTGAATGAGGAAATGTGCCATTTCAATCCTTCACCGAAGATGTATGACACGACTTCTTCGTCGAACTTAAATTTTTCCAGCCATTGTAGAAATGTCCAGCAAATCTCCATTGTAACGGGAGCTTTTTTCCATGCATCCCCCATTCCGCTTCTGACAATATCTCTTGGGTATAGATCACGCATGTGACTCCAACCTTCTTTCTTCCATATTTCAGTTGTTACATCACCCAGGCAATCTACTCGATAACCAACATGACGCATCTGAGGTCCTGTGCCGTTGTTCCGGCCATCCGGCCAGTAAGCCGCAATATCTGTTCCCCTTACGAGCATGCCCGGATCGTCAGCATCACCATTCAACGGCTGAAAATGGAGGGGCGTTTTCTTGAAGTTGTCAAGATAGCAGTTTATAAAAGCGATCCTTGTTTCATCCTTCAGAAGATGAGTGCCCGAGCCTTCTCCCCAGTAGCCAATAAATGAAATATCTACAGATTCCAAGTCGGGATGTCCGTCATATCGCTGTCCAAAAGCCTTGATCAGTCCACCAAAATATTTCAAATAGAGGGGATCTTCCGGATCTACACGCCAGTGCTTTCCTTCCTCTTCTTTTTCTTTACCGACCATTTTCCGGTACCAGGCTGGTACATCTTTATCACCTCCCCCGTAAGGAGCGACTCTGAACATTAAGGTTTGTCCTCTCTCAGCCGCTGTACGCAGAGCTTTATCAATCATCGGCCAGTTGTATTGTTCGGGCTCGGGTTCCAGAAATGACCAGTATACCCTGAAGTAAGCGATTGTGGTTTGCGGATGGTCTTTGTTCGTAAGATCCCCGTCAAAATCCTGGTATTCGATCGGATCGCCTTCTGTCCACCCGCTACCGGGATTAAGATCATCTCCATTGAAGCGTTGGAAAGTTGTGAATCCAATCCCGGGATTGTTAAGAACGTCATGTATTTCTTTTGGATACACCTTGATCCATTGTGGTTCTTCTTGAGCTTTCAAACCCCCTGTAAGCACAAGGAGTAAGAAAGCTAAACATGGTCTTTTCATAAGAATAGAGTATTATATTTTCAAAAATATCTTATACTTATACATGTGATGAATAATGAAGTATAGGATAGCGAACTGTCCTACAGATACTACTAACGGAAAAAAGTCTCCCGTGTATTGTTCGAATCCGCGGAGTAAAAGGGCCGCCATATTCTTGAGCCCGAAAACAGTATGCAGAAGATATGCTGTAATCGCATTCAATCCCAGCTCTGTAAATGCCTGCGTCCACCAGGACTTTATCTTCAGTTTATCCGTCAGCAAATAAGAGAGTGCCAGCAAAAGGAAGCAAATTCCGCTACTAAACAGAATCATAGAGGGCGACCATATCTTCTTGATAATCGGCATCTGCAGACTCAATAGTAATCCGGCAACAATCAGTCCTACACCAATAAGCGTTAATTGCAGTAGCTTCTTATTTTGCTCGATCTGTTTTTTGAGTAAAGCACCCGCATAATAACCGGAATAGACTGTGGCACCGAAACCCAGACTCGACAACAACCATGTATATTGTGTATTCGGATTCATAAAGCTGCCAAAAACCGCCCTGTCGATATACATTGCTAAATTGCCGTCAGGGGTCAGCACTCCACTCCCATATCCCGGGACAGGCACAAATGTGAGTAATGCCCAATAGATTACCACCAATGATCCTCCTACCACAAGTTGCCAGGATGTTTTACGGATATTCAGCACGATCAGGGAAGTGATCAGGTATCCGAAAGCGATCGAGTGTAACGTGTTGCAATATATCTCAAAACGATCCAGTCGTAGGTCAAGCAGATTACCTTGAACAATCCAGCCCAGCAAAAACAACAAAAAGAAACGACGTAATATCTTCAGGTAAACTTTTGACTTTGTATACCCTTGTTTCTCCAGGTTACTGAATGAGAATGGCATAGACAACCCCGATGTAAACAAAAACAAGGGCATAATAATATCCCATGCGGTGAATCCTATCCATTCAGCATGTGTTAATTGATAATAAACAGGCTCTAACGCCTCTGAATTAAATCCTTTTATAAAACGTCTGAGGATATCGCCTGCTCCTACAAGGAAAAGCATATCAAAACCTCTTAAAACATCGATGGAAGCTAATCGTTCTTTGAGAATTACCTGTGACATATTTATTTGAGTTAAGTATAAGAATTAAATTTTATTCAACTATTGATTCGCCGTGCCAAACACTCGAACCGAAAGTAGTAATAAAAATCTTATCATGATCATTTTCGTCCACAATAACACGATGTCCCCAATGAAAATCGTAATCTTTCAATGGCTTCCAGTTCTTTCCGTTATCATCACTTCTATAAGCTACTTTGTTGAAAGTATTACAATACATTCTTCCTGCATGATACGGATCGATCGTTACATCGTAAACATATTGTTTATCGTCAAAGATTGATTGCCAGGTACTGCCTCCATCTTCCGACTTAAAGATTCCGCCTGGCATTTTTAGCATCTTATCTCCTTCCGGCAATGTACGGACTACATCACCACCAACCAGATCTGCCAAACTGATGTCTGCCCAGCAAGCCAGATACACAATATCCGGATTTTCAGGATCTACTTCTATACCGTTCGGAAATAACAATCCATCTGCAACTTTTAATTTTGTCCAACTTTCAGCCCCATCAATAGACTTATAAACGCCTCCGTTATTAAATTCAGGCCCTTTTTCTCCGTTCTTATGCATGGGGGTAGGGCAAACCGTCAGATAAAGATCTCCATTGTTTGCTAATGTCAATTCAAATGCTCCGGTTTTCGATTCTATTCCATTGCTTGCAAGTTTCCATGTTTTCCCATCATCTACAGATTTATAAACGCCCTTATTATATACACTTACGTAAAGTGTCCGGTTTCCGGGGGGCGTTGTCGGATCTAAAACAATACATGCTGCAGGAGAATCCATACCCATTCCATCTACTACGGGCTTCCATCTCTTTCCGCCATCTTCCGAAACACAAACTCCACCGTTAGCCCGTTCAGGAGTGCTCCAACGGGGATCACGCGTCATTTTTCCTCGTGGAAAATCATGTATTCCGGACCAAACAGACCATACTTTCCCTTTTATATCCGGATCAAACACTAGCCAATAGCATGTATTCACCCATTTCACAGGAACTCCTTCTACCGAACGCGACCAACTTTGTCCGCCATCATATGAATGATGATAGCCAATGTCTGTATAGCTAACAGCTATATGCTTATCGTCAAATGGATCAAAATGAACACCATACGTGGTAGTTACATCCATCCCTCTGCTTGTAAAAGTTCCGTCAGGATGCTCTTTACTATAAACTTCATTCCAGCTTTTAGCGCCATCCATTGTCTTCATGGTACGATACCAGTCCGTAACGATAGCAATATTGCCATCTTTAGGAGAAACCCCCACATCCATCAACTGAATAAATTCGCCTCCGAAAGCTTTATGAACCCAGCCGTCGCGTAAATTAACAGCGTCATTAGCATCCTGTACTCCATATTGTCCGGAGCCTCCTCCTCCTTTAAACGCCCAATTCCAGTTTTTTCCAGAGTCTCCGGTTTTTATAGCTCCATACCAAAATATCTTTTTCCCGTCTACAATTTCTTCGTACATATTAGTAACCACATACGCATGAGCTGCATCTTCTTCAGCACAGGCAATCATAGTAAAACAAGGTTTTACTCCGGTTGTTCCTGTTACTACAGGATCATTTACAACTTCCCAGTTTTTACCATAATCTTTCGACAACCACACTTCACTTGTAGTAAAGGCATACGGATTATCTTTTGGTTTTGTATGATGTACAGCATAGAAAACTGCCTGATCAGAGCCTTTGACACAGCCTGCCGCAAAGGAAGATGCCGGCGACATGGCTGCAGGTAAATTCTTTTTAGCTATCTTTTGCGTTTCTTTATCATAAACAAGGATGGCTTCTTCAGTAAAAATATATACTTCATTTTTCAGTTCAGACAGATTGGTATACAAATGTTCAATTCGGTTTATACAATCCTCTCTTTTCCAACTATTGCCTCCATTTGTACTGCAAAAGAAATATTTTCCCATCGTGAAATATATTATATCTGAGGATACAGGATCAACCAATATAGCGCCTACCCTTCCGGCGTCCTTAGGGTATAAAGATTCCGCCGTCGCTTGTATCCGGTATCCAGCATGGTCGCCTGAATAGGTTTCGCTGACGATTTCATTTTGTTTCGGGAAAATCCGTTGCCAGGTATCTCCTCCATCAGTGGACCTGCTCAGAAATGAAGAACCAATATATACAACACCAGCATCATTCCGGTCATAAGCAAAGCAAGACGAACCATTGGGGAAATTAATAATATCATAAGATTCTCCTCCGTTTTGCGTCAGATATGCACCAGTCATATCACATCTTATCAGGAAATTATCCGGAGTATGATACGAAATAGTAGGAATAAATGTAGACCCACCGCCACCGGGTCCCATCAATTTCCAGGAACTTTTTGTGGTTTCCGATTCCGTATTTTGCTGTTTACACGATATAAACCCTAATAAACAAGATAAAATCAGGCAAGAAGAAAGGAATGTCCGACATATTGTATTCATATCTCAAGCATATTATAAATGATATTCTTTTATATTAAGTAAATTAATTCCTAAAAAAGGATATATTGTTTTCTCCAAAAAAGGACGCACCCTCCTTTCGAAAAGGATGCTTCCTTTTGGAAAATCACGTATTATTCATACCCCGGATTATTTCCTATAAATGTTGCGTCATACTGAGGTATTGGAAAGAGGTAATCCGTTTCCACAAAATTGTATGCATCCGGCTCATTCACTTCTTTCAAAACTCTCTTTCGTAATACATCAAAATAGGCTGTAAACTCAAAACAAAGTTCCCAGTTTCTCTCTTCAAAAACTTTCGTATCGAATGCTTCTTTCGACATACCAATTGTAGCTCTTTCTTCAGTTCCTTCTGTTGAGGTCTGAGGTATTTGAGAATCAAAAGGAGTATTTGCACGATCAATAATCATATTTAACCTGTCTACTGCCAGCTGAGTAGGACTGCCGTTTGCCATATTGGCTGCTTCTGCGTATATCAAGAACATCTCTGAATATCTTAGTATAGGCATAGCAACGTTAGACTGTTCACCATCTAATTGCTGAGCAATCGTAAAGTTTGGCCAGCATTTTTTACCATCCCAAGGGATCTGGTCGATTGATTCTACATAATGCACCCAATTCCATTCAGATGGATCAGCTTTCAGATTAGTTGGCCAATAGGTTCTTAGATAATAATTTTTACGCGGTTGTTCCGGATATTTTTCAGCCCATACTGTTCTAACTTTACCATCTCCCCAGGTACCCCAGTCGCTCTCCGGCCCCCAGGCTTCTCCTGGCATAGCAGGATAATCATCTGTATATTGGAAAGCAAAAATAAATTCTTTGTTATTGGTATTGGAGGAATTAAAAATATCTATGATAGGGATCAGTTCGTAAGGGCTGTTATTTATCACATCATCAGCCAGATCTCTTGCTTTTGCAAAGTTTTCCGATTGATTAAGTGGTGCAGTAGCCATTGTTAAATAAACTTTGGCTAATAAAGCTTTCGCAGTCCATTTGTTCGGCTTAGCAGGAGTTGAAGAAGCATAATCAGCCATTAACTGAGCAGCGTTTTCTAAGTCTGATACAATCTTAGCATATACAGTCGAAATCTCTTCCCGTGATTCAGGTGTTAAATCATTGGTAATCAAATCCGGCGTATTTTCATCAATATATGGTAATTTACCATATAATTGTACCAACCAAAAGTAATTGAATGCTCTTAAAAAGTAAGCCTGTCCTAAAACATCATCTACTTTTGCTTTACTTTCAGCGTCCAACTTCCCTGCCTTAATAGACCCGATCACCGGATTAATATTGTTTATAGATCTGTAATGCCATCCCCATTGATTCGTACTTGTTGTGGGAGAGTGACCTAATGATCCGGGCTGTTGTCCGCTAGGCCAATTAGGTGTTGTATTGTATCCTCCCCAGGTTGTGAATAAAGAATTCATTGAGCCAACCAAAGCAGATTCGCACTGTTGAACAGTTGAATAAAAATTACCGGGAGTTAATATTCCTTCAGGAGCTTCATCCAAGTCTGCACATGATGTCATCCCGACCAAAAGTACTCCAAAGAGACCTTTCAATATATTAATTATATTACATTTCATATTGCTTGAATTAAAAAGTTAAATTAATACCGAAACTAACCGTTTTCGCAGTAGGATAATTACTCAGGTCAATACCTACTCCTCCTGTTCCGCTTGATGTCCTGTTAAACGAACTTACTTCCGGATCGTACCCTGAATATTTTGTTATAGTAATCAGGTTGGCTCCAGCAACATAAACCATTAAATTATGAATATGTAATGTTCTTAAAACTGAAGCAGGTAAATTATAAGATAAGGTAATATTCTTCAAACGAATATATGATCCATCTTCTACCCAACGTGAAGAACGGGTATCATTACCAATATAACGAGTTTCATTTGTATACTGCTCATTTGTTCCCGGAATAGTTAATGCCTGATGTCTTTCCCATCCTGAAATAAATGCAGGTACATCCGTTTTCTGGTTGTCTGGTGTCCATCTATCAGACATCAGTTTGGCACTTGTACCATTTGCCGGATTTTCAAGCTTTATTCTTACCGCATTGAATATATCATTACCATAACTTCCTTGTATCAGGAAAGACAGATTAAAGTTCTTATAGGTTAGATTATTGTTCCATCCGTAGAAGAATTTGGGGCTTGCATTCCCAATAACTTCGTTTCCATCACCGGCCAGATTAATTTTACCATCACCATCTACATCTTTCCATTTAGGATCACCAGGAAGTCTTCCGAACTTTAGAGCTTCGGCTGCTTCATCTGTTCCCCATATTCCTTCGTAAACATATCCGTACATTTGTTCGACAGGTTGTCCAACCACCAGTTGTTTAAGCGCCCAGTTATTACTCCAAAACTGGTATCCTCCACCCGGGTTTGTACGCATACGTAATGGCAAATCACTTGCTAATTGAAGCACTTTACTTCTGTTGAAAGAGATATTGAAGCTTGTACTCCAGGTAAAATCATTAGTTTGAACAGGGAATGCTTCAACAGACATCTCAAGACCTTTATTTTCTATTGAACCGATGTTATAGAGCGCTGTAGAAAAACCGGTATACGCTGGAACTTGCTTAGCTAGTAATAAGTCTTTTGTTTTTTTCTTATAGACATCAACTGTAAACATCAACCGCTGATCAAAAAAACCTAAATCTAGACCGATATCCGTTTGTGTGGTTGTTTCCCATTTAAGATCCGGATTAGCGGCATTTGTCAATCTGTAACCAATATTTCTTGAACCTGAACCAAGATATGGATAATCATATCCGGAACCTACTGACGGTAAAGACTGATAAGGCGATATACCCTGATTACCTGTTTTACCCCAGCTTCCTCTTATCTTTAAATTAGATAAAAAGGTCAGACTTTCCATGAACTTTTCTTCTGTTACTTTCCATGCAAGTGATCCGGAGGGGAAATATCCCCATTTATTGTTATCTCCGAATACAGAAGAACCATCCGTTCTGATACTGGCTGTAGCTAAATACTTATCTTGAAAAGCATAATTCACCCGTCCCAGATATGAGTTAATACCTCTCTTCGAAAAATTGTTATATCTTTCATTTATCTGACTTGCACCCGCCAGATCCTTCATTCCGGTATCATCACTAAAGAATCCTTGTGCATCCATAAAAGTCTCTTTATATTGAGAAAATTGTTGTTCTGCAACAGCCGTAACAGTAAACCGATGACTATCAATTTGCTTATTATAAGTCAAAATATTAGAATTTTGAAAATATTGACTCAAACTAGACTCATAAGTTCCCCTACCGCTGGTTCCCCAACCTGGCTGTGTCTTAGTCCCATGATATTTCATGTAATCCTCGCTTGTAATAGAGGCCGATCCCGTAATTCTAAAGGTGAAATCTTTTAAAAACTTTACTTCCAGATAGGCATTTGCTTCTGAAAGGATTGTATTTCTTTCATTAAATGTTTCAAGAGCCGTCGCTACCGGATTCCAAACATCCGTATCTGCATACGACCGGTTAGCGGTATTGGCCCTGAAATTATAACCACCTTCACTATTGTAAACAGGAGTACAAGGGTCAAATCGGGGAATTGTGTTAATTACCTGTCCCAGAATGTCACCAAAAGCAGTACCTTCACCTATAGGAGGAACATTTCCTTTTGCTTTCATCAAGTTCAAACTAATACCGGCATCCAGCCAGGATGTTACTTTAGTATCCAGGTTTGTTCTGATATTATACCTTTTGTATTCCGAGTTTATTAAAATACCTTCCTGATCGAGATATCCTCCTGATACAAAATACTTAAACTGATCAGAACCTCCACTCATGGATAACTGATGATTCTGCAATATTCCTGTACGGAAGGTTTCATCCTGCCAGTCCGTACCCCCTGTCCTTCTGAACTCTTCAATATCAGAAGAGGTAAATGGCAATACAGGAGTTATCTGAGAACCACTTTCTATATCTTGAGTTGAATAGTAAAGGTTTGCTTTTTCTGCATAACCGGCAGCATCTAATAAATCAAGCTTTTTTCTCAAATTTTGAACACCAATACTATAACTATAGTCAAATACAGGTTTACCTGTTTTACCTCGTTTTGTTGTAATCAAGATGACCCCATTGGCACCCCGAGCACCATATATTGCTGTCGCTGAAGCATCTTTCAATACTTCCATAGATTCAATATCATTAGGGTTTATAACACTTAGGTCCGCACCCTGTAAACCATCAACTACAACCAGTGCCTCATTACCTCCCGAAATAGAGTTGCCACCTCTGATACGAATCATTACATTTCCTCCTGGAGCACCGTCGGTCTGCTGAATAGCAACTCCGGCAGCTCGTCCTTGCAATGCCTGATCAGGACGCATAGTCGGAAACTGTGTCAGATCATCTCCTTTGACAGAAACAATAGACCCTGTCAGATCACTTTTCCGCTGGGAACCATAGCCTACTACAACTACTTCATCCATCTGTTGAACATCTTCATTTAAAGTAACATTCAGAATAGCCCGGTTTCCAACCGGAACATCCTGAGGTTTGTATCCGATAAAAGAGAATGTCAATACCGTTCTATCATTAGGAATATCAATGTTATATTGCCCGTCAAGGTCAGTAGTAACCCCTATAGCCGTACCTTTAATTGTTATATTTACTCCTGGAAGTGGTTCTCCGTATGAATCAGCCACTACACCGGTTACTTTCCGGCTGTTCTGTTGGACTGTAGGAAGCTGGTTCAATGTATTTTTTTTATTTAAAACAATATGCCTATCACTAATCGTATACGCAATATCTGTGTTTTTGAAGAGCTCATTCAACACATCCGCAATCGGATTATCTGTTATACTAATGGATGTCTTTCGGTCAACGTTTACTATTTTTTTATTATAGAGAAAGCGAAACTCGCTTTGCTCTTCAATGTGGTTTATTACATCTTCTATTGTAACATTGCTCATTCGAAGATTTATCATTGCCGATTGAGAATAGGTACTCACTGCAAAGGCTTGTACCATACCGATAATAAAGAAAAGCAGACAGAACCTCATAATGTGGAAAACTTTAATGGCATAATCATACCTTCTGTTTTTTTTATTTAAATAGAAATTCATACATTTGCTTGTTTAGTTTAAAAATAAGATTAACTTAAAAAAAAAATTACAGCTAAACATCTAAAGGAGAGGTCTCGCACACCTTTCCTTTTTGTTTATCCTTATGCTGTGGATGGATTGTGGTGATGTGATTATGGTTTCATAGGCATTACATTTAAGGGTTACAAATATCTGTTCTTATATATAAGACGTTTCAACAATAAATTACCACATAGGAAAAATTCTTTTTTTTATTTTATTCGTTTGTAAACATCAATCAGCTGCTTTCCAAAAAGATTATCTTTTGTCTGTGTTCTTTTGTGATGGACGAATTTAATCGGTGCTGTCTTTTCCAGTAAACGAAGAATCTCATCTAATGATTCATCGCCAAATGTCGCCCGATATAAATCCTCTGCAACTGTTGTATCTTTTAAATTGATTTCCACATTAAAGGTCTGAGAGAGTCTCTTAAATACATAAGAAAGCGGATCATCCCTGAAAATCATCAGCCCATCTTTCCAGGCATACCATTTATAAGGATCTGTTCTCACAATATCAATATTCTGTATTTGATTATTATAAAAGGCCCTCTGATTGGGTCGTACCTGAATTGGCTGAGAATCATTAAACGAGATACTTATTTCACCGCTTACCATCGTTACTGCTGTAATCGAATCAATTGCATACGCTTCTACATTAAATCGAGTACCAGTGGCAACAAGTTTCATTTCAGATGTTTCTACAATGAAAGGATTCTTTTTATCAGATTGTACTTCAAAATATCCTTCTCCATCAAGTTGCACATTTCTTTCACCTTTCCCAAAACGAACCGGATATCTTAAACTACTACCACTGTTTAGGAATACACTTGAACCGTCAGGCAAGCTAACATGTGAAATTGTACCATAAGGGGCGATTAACTCCTGATAAATTATCTCTTCCTTTATCTCCTGCTGATATTCTGTAAGTAGATAAACTGATAGCAGAATAAGCGGAATGACAATCACTGCAGCTATCCGCTGCCAGTATGTCAAGATTTTATATAAAACTTTTTCTCCTTCTATCTGCTTCATTACTTTCTTCCGGGCTCTTTGGATATCAATCTCTTCATAATTAAATGCCGGATGTAAACCTTGCCAAATATTAACCGATTCTTGAAAATAAAGCTTATTCTCAGGAGCATTCTCTATCCAGGTTTTCAATTGATCCATTTCATCCTTGTTTCCTTTCCCGCTAAGAATAGAAATAATAAGATGATCCATATCTTTAAAATCGGTCATGTTTTTTTCCTTCATATAGTAAAGACGTTTATCTTTAAATTCTCCACATATATAATCTCTAAAAAAACAATAAAAGAAACTCTTTCATATGTTTTTTTAATAATTCTATCGCTTTACTGATTCTGACTTCCACGGTTCTTTCAGAAACATTCAATCTTTGCGCTATTTCACGATATTTCAATCCTTCAAACCGGTTTAATTCAAATGCTTCTCTATAAGCAGGAGGCATTTCTAGTAAAGCTTTATTCAAATGTTCCTGTAAGTCTGAATAAAGAATATAATTTTCCGTATCTAAATCATCAAGGAATGTATTCGACAACATATGCGATTCATGCTCATACACCACATTCCTGTGCCTGATTTCATCAAGGCAACTATTACGAACAGCCTTTAATAAATATGATTTTATAGAAGTATCAATGGTTAATACCATACGATCTCTCCATAATTTAAGAAACACTGACTGAACAATATCTTCACAAATAACTTGGTTGGGCAAGTAATTACCACCAAAAAGAACAAGGTCTTTATAATAAGTAGTAAAAAGTAAAGAAAAAGCCTCTTTATCACCTTGTTTTAGTTTATTCAGAAAAAATAGTTCATTCATAAAAGCATAGTCATCTGTCTGTGGTCATCAAGAATAAAAACAAATATAATAAAAATCGATAACGCTTCTACACTGTGTTTGTTTATTTTCTTCGTTTCACCTGTCACTCGATGGTTAACACATTGTGCACAAGTCAGATGTGGTGACAGCAAAGGTGAAAGGAGAGATGAATGCCGAAAAATGAGGATAAATATAATTTTTTTGAGTATTTAGGCGATTTGAGCAACAACTTTATTTTAATCAAACCAATCTGTATATTAATGGATTGTACATTAACTATTAGTAATTAAGATGTATCGGTTTAATCGGCTCACAGGGGTGAAACGATCGACTCACCCTTGTGAGGCGACCGGATCACCCTTGTGAGTCAATCGCCTCACCTCCGTGAGCCGATTAAACTTTCAGGAATAAAGACTTAAAAGAAGAGGACTTTATTACTAACCAAACGAATAGGATCAAGGAATTTGAGTAGAAAATCACTGAATGGTCAGTCTGTCTTGTCCTAAAATAGGTTGACACAAAAAGAGTTAAAATGAAAACAAGACAAG
>DAMBSC010000006.1:0-295750 GCA_032054765.1 Tannerellaceae bacterium | reverse complement strand
TTGTCTTGTTTTCATTTTAACTCTTTTTGTGTCAACCTATTTTAGGACAAGACAATCATTTAGTAGCAATATAAGTAGTGATTTCATCACAGAATAGAAAAAGGTCGGTAATATATTTTTATTATTACCGACCTTTTTCTATATAATAACTTTATTTTAAAATTTATATCCTAATGTAAGCGCTACACGTGTTGTATTTGTTTTTAATGATGAGGGAGTAGTCTTAATAAGATCACCACTCTCATCAAACATTCTTGAATAGGCATATAAATCTTCTTTTTGATGACGTAGAATACAGGCAAGGTCCATATAAAAATTAGGTGTAAAACGATACCCAAGTCCCAATGTATAATTTGTCAAACTTTTCTGAGTAGTGAAATGAGGTATAGTCCCAACTGTATAAACTTCTTTATTGACGTCTTTTAAATCGTCTTTCATCGGATTACCAATCCATGCGGCTCCAGCTCTTACTGCAAATTGAGGAGTTACCTTGACTTCTGCTCCGACACGTAATGTCCCTGTTGTTTTGAAATTGTCTCTTATATCCAGATTAGTATATCGCGCATTTTCATCTTCTATTCCGTCCCAGTTATACATTTTCATGTTTTTGTAATTGGTTAACTCATAATCCACGCTAATCAGAGCTGTTGTACCTAAAATAGCTGCAGCACTGAATAACCATTTGTCTGGGGTACGGTATTCATATTCAGTACGAGCATTATCAGTAGGACTGGAGAAAAAATCTTCATTTATTTCAGTACTTGCTTCTGCATAATAATAGTCGGTTAATTTATACCACGTTGGTGTATTATAAGAAACACCAAATCTTAAATACTGGATAGGTTGAACAATAGCTCCAATATTAAAGGCATAACCTGTCCCTTCTGTTTCTAACCAGTTATCAAGTCTTAAAAAAGAATTTGATTCAAAATTTTCCTGATAACTGGATGTATATCTATAATTGACATCTGTAATGGCAACATTGGCTCCCAATAAAACAATATCAGATATATTCATGCCAAAAGCAATGTTATATTGATCAATAGCTCCTCTTTCGCTAATAAGCAGATCTCTATCATTAATTTCGCCGGTAAAATCACTTTCATATAGATTATTTTCAGCATTGATAGGATTAATGATATATGAATTGTAAGCCATGATAGATAACCAATCGGCATTACCGGAAAATGGATCCTTCCCGTCGTCACCAGCCAGTTCATAATCGTACCATCCATTAGCTCGGACTGCCATATAATCAGACAATGAATAATCTTCTCTACCTGATTCGCGTGCTGTATAGTTGCGACTAAAGTTCTTGATTCTATTATATGAGAAACCAATATTCCATCCCATAATTCCCCGATCATTTGAGGTAGGGAAATAGCCTACATAAGCTATATTATCGAAATTGAATTTAGTACGGTTTTCAGTAGATTTTGTACCCAGCCAGTCTGTCTTGGCAGAGACTGTACTCAGACTCATTGTCGTTACTACTTCTGAGCTACGGTAAACAGCTAATCCTGCAGGATTAGTATGCATGGCAGATATATCTCCACCTAAGGCACCGAAAGCGCCTCCCATACTCATGTATCGGGCTGTTCCGTTCAAATCTGTTTGACCTATCTTGTAAAGATCTAACTGTCCTTGTGAAAAGACGGCGCTGCTAACCAGTACCAGCGCCGAAATTGCTAAACCTATTTTTCTCATCTTTTTTGCATTTGATCAACTAACAATACAACTCACCTTTTGTTCACATTATCGTTATCTGCGGCCACCACCGCCGGAAGAACGACCTCCTCCACCACCTGAGCTACCACTGCTTGAACGTCCTGAAGAGGAACTACCTCCGAATGAAGAACTGCTGCTACTTCTGGATGTAGAGGGTGCTGAATAACTTCTGCTATTTGAGGATGAAGAACGGCTAGGTGAATAGGTACTGCTACTGCTTGAGCGACCTGATGTGGAAGGCGCAACAGATCGACGATTGCTACTGCTACTACTACTGCGACCGGAAGATGAACTACCCACACTAGGTGATACTCTTGTACGGCTTGAGTTAACAGTTGCACTTCTGTTACTGCTGCTACGGCTACCGCTATTTGTCGTTCCTCTTCCAACTGTTCCTGAAGAAGATGAACGGCCTCCGCTTGTGGAGCTGCTACTGATTCCTCTTGTTGAGGAGCTTGAACTACGCCCTCCGCTTACAGATGAAGATGTTCTTCCTGAGCTGCTACTTGTACGTAGAGACGATGAACGTCCGCCGCCAGCTGAAGTTCTGTTGGTAGCATAAGAGCCTGATGAACTGCTTCTGCCTCCAACATAAGAGCGTCCGTTTCTATAATGCGAACTGTATGAAGGATAGTAGTGGTGGTGATGATGCCCCCAGTAGCTACCATAGTAACCTC
The DNA here is from genome assembly GCA_032054765.1 of Tannerellaceae bacterium. Taxonomy (GTDB): domain Bacteria; phylum Bacteroidota; class Bacteroidia; order Bacteroidales; family Tannerellaceae; genus DFXE01. The sequence goes on along the minus strand of DAMBSC010000006.1, from coordinate 293,345 downwards.
CATAATAGCCACCCCAGTAGCCACCCCAGCCCCAAGAAGGACCATACCAGGAAGAATAATACCATGGGCTATGCCATCCGGCATAAAAACCTCCCCATCCCCAGCCAAAGCCCCAGGAAGGACCATACCAAGAAGAATAGTACCAAGGATCATACCAACCCCCGTAATAAGGCCCCCAGGCATTACCAACATTAATATTAAAGCTTACATTTGCTCCTCCGTTACTATAATCTGTATCATATCCATAAGCATAGTAACCGTCACTCAAGTATAGATCAACCTGATCAGCACCGGCTATTGTAATCTTACTAGGAGAATGATAGCGGATTATACGTTCGGTATATTCTGTGTCAGAAGTCCGTTGTTTATCTTTTTGAACAACAACATCATCGTCTCCGTCATAATATTCATCGTCATAAAGTTCCATTGTATCCATAGAAACACTCCGACGATTGTATTCATCAATGTCACGACCATTTACCTGAGTAGTTGATTGTTTTTGAACTGGTTCAGTATATGTAATCGTATTTCTCGTCTGGTTTGACTGTGTAATTTTTTTCTCTTCAACAGTTTCTTTTTTCTTATTTTTACCGGAAGAGAAATATACATCATCAAAGAACTCCTCCTGAGCAGCTCCACTGAAAGCTATCAGAAGCATCATGAATAAGGATGTCAATTTCATGGGTTTCATATTCGTTATCTCCTCTTCTATTAATAATTACTTTTTAGTTTCTTATTAGACTACTCTAGTATATAAAGGGTTTAATACCTAGCAAATATTTCTATTTATAATATACATACAAATATAATCAAAATCAAATTAAATGCTCTTATTTATATAATCTTTAACTATATAAATGACTTTTATAACTTGTTATTTAGAAGATGCAATTTCTTGTTAGAACGCTGCATTAAGGGGAAAAGGAGGGGGGAAGTTAGTGGTTAGAATGTTGGTGATAGCTGAAAAGCTGATAAGGAAATGGGTCTACAGCATATACCTTTATTTTATTGTTTTCCTTTACGCAATAGAGGGTTTTGTCGTTAAGGGTTTGGGTTTCCATATTGAAAAGTAGTTCAGGATTGAAATGTTGTCCGTTTACTCTTGCTTCGAAGTGCAAATGATCGGTTGTTGCTCTCCCTGTACGTCCCAGCAAGGCTATAGGTTGTCCGGCTGTCACTTTATCTCCTTGTTTGATAAGGTGTTTGGCGTTATGACTATAAACTGTTTCCAAACCATTGAAATGTCGGACTACAATCACATTTCCATAAGCTGCATATTCTTTAGACATCCGTACTATGCCGTCAAATGCAGCACGTACCGTGTCTTTTGTAAATGTTTTCAGGTCAATACCGGAATGATGTTTTCGTTTTCCAGCATAAGGAGAGATCACTTTAGCTCCCGGAAGTGGGAAGGAATAATCATATTTTTGTAATTGTTGCAAATCAATTAACATCATATCGCCATCCGCAAATAGTTTGGGATCTTTTGATACTACATGATCTTTATCAAACGAACAGAAATCTTCTGTGATGTCGAAGAATGGTAAAATATCTTCATTAAGAGCTGTTAGATATGTCTGTGGTAAATAGAATTCAATATTTGTATACGGTAAATCCACTTGTACTGTAGGGTAAGCAATATTAGGTTCCCATAATTCAGCAACTGCAGAATTACGAACAGAGTGACAGGTAGTAAGAGTCACTAATAAAAGGATATAAAGTATATATGCTAGTCTCTCAAAAAACATGAAATGTTCATTTCGAGCCGCAAAGTTATATATTATTATTTAATTCCCAAAGTTTTTAGCAAAGGAATACTAATAGTAAAGCCAATAGTATCATATTTTCCTTGTTCCAACCCAATGTAAACACCAGCGTTTATTACCTGTTCAAAACCTATTGAATAGCCAAATTCTGTGTAATTTCTACCTGGAACCCATAAGGTCCTTGCATGTAATGATTCGTTGAATAAATAATTTTGTAGAAAGGAGAGATTTTTAATAAATAGATAGGCCGATGTATAACTAATATGTGCTTGCAACCATTGTTTATTTGATGAATATGAATAGTTATCAAGTAAGTTGAATGTGTGTTCCTGCGAGCCGGCTGTTATAAACAGGTCAGCCATACTGAAATGCTTGAAGTCGGGAAAATAAACCCTATCTGATGATAAGAATTTTCCTGTATTTACATAGTAATTGATATAATCAAACATATTTAATTTTATACTCTGTTTTACAGTTAATTCAAGACGATCATAAGACGCGGAATTAGTTTTGTTTGTTGATATGCCTTTTTCATAATACAAAGAAAGGGTAGGATAGAGGGAATGGGCATAGATCTTACGACCACGTCTGCTCACCCAATAATGATGACGGGGTGTATAATCAAGCTGTACTTTTGCTTGAGTAGCTTTATTATCAGGCATTATTAACAGATGCCCTGTGGGAATATTGGGAGAAGGCTTTCCTCCAAAGAAACTATAAGAAAGGTTATTTTTAAGTGCATTACGTTTTTCATTTGTAAAACCAGTAGTAAGTATTAACCCATTGGCGATATCTATCTTATGTGAAGCATCAAAGAATCTTTTTTGATAGAATTTAATTGGATTTTCAGCGAAAAAAAGCGATGATAAAGAATTAATTATGCGTAATGTTCCAGTATGATTATTATAATCAGCAGTTGTATTACCTCCCGAAAGGGTTAATTTACCGTTCTTGAATGGAGCGTATGTAAAGGTTCCGTCTATTTGCCAATTGACAGCTTCACGGGCTGTAACATAATATACGGAGGGTGAGACGGATAATGATCGTTTTTCGGAAAAGTCTGTACCTAATGATAAGCGTTGGCCTAACCAGACACCATCTACAAAATTATATTCGGGAACGGTTCCGGTAATACCATTAAACCTTACCCAATATTTCTCTTTGAAACGTATTTTGTCACCAAAGAAGATCTTTCCAACTTTACTTCCCGGTGTAAATAATGTAATCTCATTTGATTCTTCTTTTAAAGATAATTCAAGGCTGTCTTTTTGTTGATAACTCACTACTTCTTCCTGTCTGAGAGGCAAGTCACGGATTTCGGCCCAGTAAAGCGAATCACGCGATTTAGCCAGGCTGTCTACTGTAACTTTTATATTGGCATCGGAAAATAATAATTCCAACGATTCACGTTTTTCTTTTACTTCTTCAGGTTCTACTACTTCCCGCATAAGCTTAGACATCTTGTAAGCATCACGGTTTGATAGTTCCTCTTTCTCCTGAATTGTTTCAAGTTTCTGCTGTGCTTTTTGCTGTTTTTTTGTTGGTTGCCTGGTTGTAATAACAGGCTTTGGAGTCTTCTGTTTATTCCGGGTATAGCTTTGCGATTCATTTAATACTACATTTTGATATTGGATTGAGGCATTGTATTTACCATTTGCTTTTACTCCCATTGTATTCACATTCATACTTATATCATAGGCTGTGGGAAGAAAGGCCAGAGGTCTTACTTCGTTATAATTGGCTATGAAGCGTACAGTCACTCCCAATTCTGTTCCGGATAGATCTGCACTTTGTACATTCCAACTGTTTTCTATAATGTACAACCATCCTGAAACTAATTTGGAATTCTTTTTCCTGGGCTCTACTTTGATTTTGTTTACAATATGGCTGCCTTCGCCTGTCATTCCTTCAAGAGAAAACTTATAGTAAGAGAAAGCGCCCGGCGAAAGAGGCGAAATACGTCCCCACATGTTTGGATCATAAATACTAGTGGTCATAATATCCATAGGATTACTAGCCTCCATATCAAAAGGGAGTGTAGTAGAAAAAGCTAATATTCTTTCTTCGTAATTATTAGGAGCTTTAAATTTAATCTCGTTCTGTGATTCAAGAAGGAATAATTTGTCAGTGATATTTTGTAGTTCTTTATTATTAATTCGTGCTTTCAAAAGACGAGGTATATGATCAACTTTTACTGTACCTTTCATATATACTTCGGCTTCATAAGTATTGACTTGATGCAGATAAAAAGGAGCCATAGCAATGGCTTGCCGCATGATGGCATAGGCAGGGTCTTCTCTTTTTGATGAAATAATAACCTCTTTCAATGCATAAGTTTTTTTATCCAATTCGATGGAAATAGAGACAATCGGTTTATCGATTACAATAGGAAGTGTTTTTCTTTCATATCCCAACGAACTGAATTCACAAGTATAGTTACCTTCTTTTAAAGTTGTCTGGAATTCCCCTCTGTCATCAATCATAATACCCTGAGCTGTTTCGCGGAAATAGACAGTGGCGTTAGGGATCGGGTTTCCTTCATTATCGGTCACCTTTCCCTTCAATGTTTGTGCAGATAATAAGCCGATGGACAGGCTGAAAAATGATAGAAATAGTGTAATTCTTATCATATTATTCTATTCGGTGAAAGCACAAATGTAATTACTTCTATAATAAGGAGAAGCAAAATACTCGTTAAAGTATTCAATAGTTACCTATGTTTTTTTGATGGATACCGGATATTTTGGGGAAATTATACCTACCTTTATAGTGTATGATTAAAATCAAACGAGCGTTTGACTCTTGTCAGATACCCGTTTGACTCCTGTCAGACAGCTGTTCGACAGAAGTCAAATGCTAAAAGATTCCGTATCTTTGTATAAAAAGATAGGGATGTCGGATGAAAACAAATTGGATAACAACAAAAACTTACGACTATGCCTGCAATTTACAGTGTATTCAAAAATCCCAAAGAAAGTGAAAAAGGCGGCAAATTTCATGCCCGCTTAGTGAATCAACAAACGATCCGTTTATGGCAGCTTGTGGAAGAGATATCCGAGATATCTTCTTTCTCATCAGCTGATGTGAAAGGAATGCTGGAAGCTTTTCGCAGTCGGTTGGAATTCCACCTGGAGAATGGCGACAATGTGGAGCTGGAAGGATTAGGGACGTTCAGTGTCTCGCTACATTGTCCGCCCTCGAAAACTGAAAAAGAGATCGTACCGAGCAAAGTATGGTTTCACAAGGTTAATTTTCGCTCTTCGAAAGAGCTGAAAAAAAAACTGTGTTGGATGAAGGTAGAGCGTTCGGAGCAAAGAAGCCGTCTGAAGGTAAAACCTGTTGCAATACGTAAACAAAACATTCTTCATTACCTGGAAGAGAAAAGAACAATTTCATGTTATATGTGCCGTAGTATCAATGCCTGCTCCAAATATCTTGCCCTGAAAGATCTCAGGGAATTAATGGATGAAGGTAAGATAGTCCGCCTCGGACGTAAAGAAAATGCTCAATATGCCAAGAAATAGAGGAAAATAATAGGTAGCAATCCAGTTGCTATTTGTATTGCACGTCAAAACGACCTTCTGTGATGAAACCGTTTTCAAAACGTCCGCTAATGATTCGGGCGTCTGTGTCAAAACGGGTTATCACAACAGTTCCGTCCGTTAACTCCTTGTCGTCCCATAAAATGTCTGTAATAATGCCTGTCTGTCCTTCTTCGGGTTGCAGGATTGTAAATGAAAGAATCTTACCGGGTTTGACAAGTACGTTGACTTCCATCTTCTTTGCTTCATTATAATGGAAAGAGATAGATTCGGTAGAGATAAATACTCCTCGCTGCATATACCGTCCACCTACATAAATCCAACCATCAATAAGGCAGCCGAATGTATTGAGTCCGGCAGTTGTTTCATCAGGCATCACCGTAATATCTACCGTTTCATCTTCTATGCAGCTCAAAAGGAGTAATAAAGGCAATAGTATATAAACAACTTTTTTCATATTCATCATATTATTAAAAATGATAATTTATTCCGGCGGAAAGATTGAGCCTGGATACTGATAATCGATTCGTGGAAGGAAATTTAACTATAATCGTCTCATTATGATAGTCAATATGAACTCGTTTGATAGAAGAAAGAATGTATTGGGTGGTAACCGATATCCCCCAATGTGAAGTAAACAGGTATTCACCCTGTAGTCCGAGATTCCCTGCAATACGTCCTCCGGTAACTTTCCTCTCTTTCCCATATACCCTACTATCGTTTAAATAGCGTATATACCCTATCCCCGTATGCAGGCGAATATGCCATCGTTCTTTATTTACTAAATAAGCGGCAAATTGTGGAGCTATATAATGCGTAAATAAATGGTCGGAGCCGGTAGTATGTGAAGCTTTAGAAGTAAAACCCGAGTAGAGGAATCCTACGCCTATTTCTTTTATGGGATTATAATAATACTGAGCATCCCATGAGATACCTGAACGAAGTTTTTTCTCATAACTGGCCGACGTATTGGTAAGCCCGGCTGTTCCTGCAAGCATATTTGCATAACCGGAAGAAGCTGTTAATTCATGTCTTTTAAAAGTTGGCTTTTCCGCAAAACAAAAAGTCGGAAGTAATATTGCGGCGGCTAACATCAGGAAGTGCTTTTTCATCGTCTTTTTGAGTTATAAGGTATAGACGTCAAAAAATCAAAAAATGCTGCATAAAAAAACGGGGTTGTCCAAAAAGCCTGAAATCCATACTTTGATTACTTTTTAGACAACTCCGGTCAATTTATTATTTAATAAGCGATTTTGCTATCCCCATTTCTAAACCACGAAGTTCTGCCAGTCCGCGCAAACGTCCTATGCAGGAATAACCGGGATTTGTTTTTTTTGTGAGGTCGTCTATCATCTGATGTCCATGATCGGGTCGCATAGCTATGGAACAACCACGTCGCTGCTGAAGTTCGAATAATGCTTTCATTACTCCATACATATCCACATCTCCTTCTAGATGATTGGCTTCGTAGAAGTCTCCTTCCTCATTACGTTGCGTACTCCGGAAGTGAACAAAATCGATACGATCGCCATACCGTTCCATAATGCCTGCTAAGTCATTATCACTCCGTACTCCAAATGAGCCTGTGCATAAGCAAAGACCGTTACTTTGATTGGGTATGGCATCTATCAATTTCTGAAAATCATCTTCAGTACTGAGTATACGAGGTAACCCAAGAATAGAGTAGGGGGGATCGTCGGGATGTATTACCATTCTGACTCCTGCTTCGTCGGCTATAGGAACTATTTGCTTTAGAAAATAGATCAGATTAGCTCGAAGTTTGTCGGAATCAATGTCTTTATATCGATCCAATTCCTGACGGAATTGTTCAATAGTAAAGCTCTCTTCCGAACCGGGTAATCCGGCGATCATATTACGTGTAAGTATATGTTTATCTTCTTCTGTCATGGTATCAAAGCGGGCTTTTGCTTTTGCCTTTTCTTCTTCCGTATATTCTGTTTCGGCAGCAGGACGTTTGAGGATAAACAAATCGAATGCCATAAATGCTGCACGTTCAAAACGAAGAGCTTTCGAGCCGTCGGGCATTGTATAAGCAAGGTCTGTACGTGTCCAGTCCAGCACCGGCATAAAATTATAAGTTACTACCTTAATACCGCATGCTCCCAGATTACGAATACTTTCCTTATAGTTTTCAATATAGCGCTGGAAATCGCCGGTTTGTGTTTTGATGTGTTCGTGTACCGGTACACTTTCTACAACACTCCAACGAAGACCTACGGTCTCTATCATCTCAATTCTTTTCCGTATCTCTTCTTTTGTCCATACCTCACCATTAGGAATATGGTGTAAAGCTGTTACAATTCCGGTTGCCCCGGCTTGTTTGGCATCCCATAGACTCACCGGATCATTTGGCCCATACCAGCGCCATGTTTGTTCACATAAATACATAATAATTTGATTTAATTGAATAGACTGAATTACTGAATAAGCTGAATAGACTTAGTAACTGAGTAGATTGAATAAAGATTCAGTCCATTCAGTTATTCAGTCTATTCAGTCATTATATTGAGAATGCATCAAACCCTCCATCTATAGGAATGATTGTTCCGGTAACAAATGCTGAAGCATCGCTGGCTAACCATTGAAGGGTTCCTAATAGTTCTTCAGGTTTACCTAAACGTCCGAAGGGTGTATGTGCCATAATTGTTTTTGCTCTATCTGTTGGTGTTCCGTCAGCATTGCTCATCAGTGCACGGTTTTGTTCGGTAAGGAAAAAACCGGGAGCCATGGCGTTTACACGTAATCCTTCTCCGAACTTTGTTGCCAGTTCTCCTGCCATATACTGTGTGAAATTACTTACTGCAGCTTTAGCGCATCCATAACCTACGACTCTGGTAAGTGGACGTAAAGCAGATTCAGAAGATATATTAATGATGCTGCCTTTCTTTTGTTTTACCATTACTTCGGCAAAGACCATCGTAGGTAATACTGTACCAAACAGATTTAGATCTACTACTCCGCGGAAAGCAGAAATATCAAGGTCGAAGAAGGTTTTGTCCGGAGGGATAGTAGCACCTGACTGATTTCCTCCTGCTAAATTGACCAGGACATCTATCTTTCCGTATGTGGTAAGAATATCTTTTTTATTTTGTTCGAGTATCTCTTTATTCAGAACATCAGTTAGAAGGAAAATTGCTTCACCTTTTTCTGCCTTGATTTCTGCTACCAGTTTTTCTCCTAATTCTTTGTTCCGATCCAGGATTACTACATTTGCTCCTTCAGTAGCCAAATGTTTAGCCATACAGGAGCCTAAAATACCGCTACCTCCCGTAAGCAGTATTACTTTGTCTTTTACAGTAAATAAGTCATTCATAATATTAAATATAGTTGTTATAGTATTGTATATTTTCTTTGATAAGAATATCTATAGGCATATAATTCATAGGAATAACCTCTTTTTCCATCACCAAATGACGAAATAGTGCTTTTACACTTTGAAGGCCTTGTACTTCGGGGCGCTGTGCTATCAAATGGGTTATTAATCCACTGCTTAAATATTTGATATTGGAGTCAAGAACATCGTAACCAATCAATTTAAAGTCTTGCGAAATATTCAGTTCTTCAAAGTATTCTCCAAGCAGATAAGCTCGTGAATTAAAGATAATACCTGCTTTTACCTGTCCATTTAAATTAAAGAAGTCTTTTAGTACCTCTGTATTGTCTGCATCTTCTTCTCCGTGGATGCGAACAGCATGTATGTGTCCCCGATAATCCCTCTTTTGAAGGTAATCCCGGAAGCCATCCTCCCGTTTGCCGACCTGTGTAGACTGTTGCTCGCCTTTCCTGAAAAAACGAAAGATAACAATATCATCATTACTCTTTATCTGTTCATATAAAAGGCGACCGGCTATATATCCAGAATCGTATGAATGTGTACCATAGTATGAAACAGGATGAGTATTATCGACATAAGAGTCTATAAAAACATAAGGGATTTCCAATTTATCTAATCTGGAAGTAAGTTCTATTACCCCTTCCTTAAATAGAGTAGCAAGGACAACTCCCTGGCATTCGGATTGTTCTATTTGAGGAATCAGTGCATCGAAACTGTTTTTATCATATTGATTGAAATATAATCGCTGAATAGTTATATGATAGCTAAATAGTTCCTGTTCAGCCAAGTCAACACCTTCTGCTATTTTTGCCCAATATTCTCCCTCTCTATATTCCGGTGTTATAACTATAAAGTTATATTTTTTTTTAAGTGCCAGAGATCGGGCAATCAAGTTTGGTTGATAATTGATCTCTTCTAATACTTTCTCAACTTTTTCTTGTGCTTCGGGAGATACTTTACCGCGTTTATGTAGTATCCTGTCGACTGTACCTGTTGATACCCCTGCCAGTTTCGCAATATCCTTGATTCTATATGTTTTATTCATGGTAGATCCCGAATTGAGATTTATATGTGTACGGACACAGACCGCAAATATATACGAAAAACTTCAGGAAGCAAAAGTTTGATACGAATAGTTTTTAGAGTGATACTTTTTAACGAAAAAGAGTGATCTTATATAAAGGATCACTCTTTTAAAATATTATATTCTATGTTTACTTATTCTTCTATAGCATTCAATGGTGAATTCAATTTTCTGAATACAACGCAATACATCATATAACATAGAGGTGCGGCAACTAATATACCTATACCAATTAATAAAATTCCAACAAAGCAGAATAGGATCATGACTAATGCTAACAAAAATAGCTGTAGTGCCTGATCTTTAGTTATTTCCCAACTACGTTGTAGTGATTCAATAATACCAGCATCTTCTTCTACAATATAAGCCATAAAAAATTGAAGACGTAATGCCAGATAGATCCCTGGTATAATTAATAAGAAAATACCTATAGTAATTATAACTGTGTAAATAATTCCGGCTATAATATATGTTATCAGTTTTCCTGCTTGTTGTCCATAAGCAGAAAATTGCGGTTCTGTACCATCTAATGTTTGAAAGAGATTTTTAATATATCCCATTCCAAATATTCCACTTATTGCCAAAGAAATAATGGCTACTACTAACGATGCGAGTATTGATCCTTGAACAGAAATGCTTAAAAAATTAATGATGAGAGAAATAATCCCCATCCCGATCATCAGACCAATGAGAATCCATATTTGCGATTTAAGGGCTTCCCATGAGGTTTTTACAACTTCCGTAAGATTAAACTTTGCTTCCATATAATTTTATTTAGTTATTCATTAAGGCAAAATTATGATTTATTATTAAAATTACAAATAAAATTATTATTTCCCATAAAATAAAAAAGCTATCCACATTTGTGGATAGCTTTTTTATTTACATATATTTATCAGTTCTTTTACAGCACATTTATTTCTTTCAATACTGCATTTGTTGCACGAACAGCTGCTGCACTCTTAGTGAAGAGTTCTTTTTCTTCTGCATTCAGTTCCAGCTTAACTATTTCTTCGATACCATTCTTTCCTAAAATAACAGGAACACCGATACAGATATCAGATTCGCCATACTCACCTTCCAAAGCAACTGAACATGGGATCATCTTCTTTTGGTTATGAATGATTGACTCAGCAACTAATGCTCCAGCTGCTCCTGGTGCATACCATGCAGAAGTTCCTAATAAGCCTGTTAATGTAGCACCGCCAACCATTGTGGCTTTTACTACTTCTTCCAATTTTTCAGCGCTTAACAGCTTAGAAACAGGAATGCCTTTGTAAGTAGCCAGACGAGCTAACGGGATCATTGTAGTATCACCATGTCCACCGATCACCATACCTTCTACTTCATTAGCATTACAGCCTAATGCCTGAGATAAATAATATTTGAAGCGAGAGCTATCCAAAGCACCACCCATACCGATGATACGATTTTTAGGTAAACCTAATGATTTCAATGCCAAATAAGTCATTGTGTCCATTGGGTTAGAAATAACAACCAGAATAGCATTCGGTGAATATTTCAAAGCGCTTTCAGCAACACTTTTAACAATACCTGCGTTTACACCAATCAATTCTTCACGAGTCATACCCGGTTTACGAGGTATACCTGAAGTAATAATGATAACATCAGAATTGGCTGTTTTAGCGTAATCATTTGTACAACCTACTAATGTAGAGTCGAATCCCAGTAATTGAGCGGTTTGCATCATATCCATGGCTTTACCTTCGGATACACCCTCTTTTACATCAAGCATTACAACTTCGTCTGCCACTTCATTAAAGGCAAGAACATTTGCACAAGTAGCACCCACATTACCGGCGCCAACAACTGTTACTTTAGACATAATAATACGTTTTAGTATGTTTTTATTTATAATAAGACTTTACTATTAAAACGTGACAAAGGTACAATGTATTACGTAATAAAGAAATTTTTCTTTAAATATTTTATATATGCTATTCTTAATTATCGCTAAATAGATGAACATATAAAATATGGTAATAAATCCCTTGAGAAAAATTCGGGTTATGAATCACAATAACTCTTTCATTGTAACAACCCGCGTATCATTTACAAGCTCACTGTTATAATTCGGTCTATTGTCATTATAGACATATCCGTCATTTTCATTCAATGGCCATACAATAGGAGCCAGGCATAAAGTTGCAGCCTGAAAACCTTGCATAGTTGCACCGATGTTACCCGTATGTGAGGATAAAACAGCTTCATTTTCAATAACAAAAGGTTTGTCAAAACCTGCTTGCATTAATGTATCCAGGAACTCTCGCCAGTCCATGCTATCATAACCTCCAAAGCCCGGAAGCATAGCTTCATAGGCGTGTCTGTCCCAATCATGCTCTACAATCGGAACTCCGGCTTTACCTGCCAGTTCGGGATTAACATACTGTTTTGGATACATAGCTCCCCAATAAATGCTTGATTGATTTCTTAAATTACGTGTGGCTTTAACATGTACTCTGTGCAATCGGCTCATTTCTGTGGCTTTAATTACATCCGATGGATTGATATGTTGCCAGATGTCATGTGACGGATCATATGTTTCACCGTGAGCCTTACTTGGGATCAATGTATACATCAGCTTACGTGCAGCCAATGTTCCCGGCAGGTTATTATAAGTAAACGGCCATGTCTTCGAGCGCCACCCCTCCATCGGGCAGTTTTCATAGGTAATGGTAACGCCCATATCTTCGGCATACTTTATGATTGGAGCAAATATACGTTGGTATTCATACAGATTCTTTTCAAAGCCGCTGTCCTGAACTCCCAGTTCATCATTGTAGCCAACAAAGGTTCCTACATTAATATCATGTAGACTTCCGCCGCATAAATGCGCTATACGAATTAGTTTTAATAAATGATTCTGATTTCTTAATCGTGATCCAGGATCGCCACCGATCAGGTTTTCGTAAGATCCGATAGAGAAGCGTAGACCTTCCTGATTAAACAGATCCAGCAATTTTTTGGCTTCATTAGGGCCAAAGTTATCATAATCCAAATGTGTTGCAACATGATCACTACGTAAACCATCACGTGGAAATACACATATTTCCAATCCCTGAACTCCAATGGATTTTGCTTTAGGAATAATCTCCTCTAATTTGTACGGCTTGAATGCCGAGGTCATCAACCAAATCTGATTGTTCATGATAGTACATTATTTATTAGGTTATTATAATTTTAGTGATTAATGATTAGTGGTAAATGATTAATCACTAATCACTAATCACTAATCGTTAATCATTAATTTTATTCCACATACAAAACTAGCCCTTTCAAATATTCTCCTTCGGGATGGTATATATTTACGGGATGATCTGCCGGCTGGGTTAACTGGTGAAGTATTTTTACGCTTCTTCCTGATTGGGCTGCTGCGCTGAATACGGCAAGACGGAAATTCTCTTTACTAACAACCTGAGAGCAGGAAAAAGTAAACAAGATACCACCCGGTTTAATCTTATTAAAAGCGATAGAATTAAGTTTACGATAACCCTGAAGGGCATTTCTCAATACATTTTTATGTTTGGCAAATGCCGGTGGGTCAAGAACGATCAAGTCATAATTGCTGCCCATACGATCCAAATATTTGAAAGCATCTTCCGCAAAAGCTTCATGACGATTGTCCTCCGGAAAGTTTAGCTCAACATTCTTTTTAGTCATATAGATGGCTTTGGACGAACTATCAACTGAATGAACCAATTTGGCATCACCCCGCATAGCATAGAAGGAGAAACCGCCGGTATAACAGAACATATTCAATACAGAACGATTCTTTGCATAATGTTGCAGAAGTGAACGGTTATCACGTTGATCTACGAAGAAACCGGTTTTCTGGCCTTTTTGCCAGTCAACATAGAATTTCAAACCGTTCTCTAAAGCAATATCTTCAACTTCGTTTCCGTATAAATAGCCGTCTTCGCTTCCTAAATTGGCTTTATAGGGGAGGGTGGCTTCTGATTTATAGTAGATATTTTGCAAAGTATCACCTAATACATTCTTTAGTGCTTTGACTATTTCATGACGTGCATGATGCATGCCCACAGAATGCGATTGCATCACAGCCGTATTGGAATACATATCAATTATAAGTCCGGGAAGATTATCGCCTTCGCCATGAATAAGGCGGTAAGTATTATTATTGTCTTTTATGAGTCCTAAGGATAATCGCAGGTCGTAGGCTGCTTGTATGCGCTCACTCCAGAAAGCATCGTTAATCTCTCTTTGCTTGAATGATAAGATCCGCACAGCAATACTCCCAATCTGATAATGTCCGGTAGCGAGAAATTGACGATTTGAACTATATACTTCTACCAGGTCTCCCTCTTCCGGATTACCATCTATCGATTGAATTGCTCCTGAAAAGACCCACGGATGAAAACGCAAAAGGGATTCTTCCTTTTTAGGCTTGAGAGTAATTTTACATCCCTTCATTTATTTCTGTTGATTCAGTAAATTATATATTTTTAAGCAAGCCCATGCATCCAGTGCCGCATATTTTCGTTGTGATTCAGATAAATCATCTGCCTCCCAATTTGTTAATCGCTGGCCTTTTGATATCTTTTTATGGAATAATATAGCATATATTTTTTGTAAACTCGCATCTTCAATATTGAACTCCTTTACATAGTTTTGTAAGTCAAGAAAGTTTACCGGTTCAATATCAGTCCGTTTCTTAATAGCTCCAAAATCATCACGTAAAGAAAGGCCTATCTTTAGTATAGAACTGTTTGATAGTAATTCTTCCAGTGGTTTGGGTATACCGATACGGTTTAAACGAAAAAGGAAACATACTTCTTCGGTAGCAATTTGCATCAAGGCGATCTTAAAACGTTGTCCTTTTTTAAAGCTTGGTCGGGTTTCCGTATCGAAGCCTACTTTAGCATACCTGGAAAGAAATTCAACGGCGAGTGCAGCGTCTTTTTTGGTATTTATAACGATCACTCGTCCTTTATATTCTTCTACAGGTAGTAGGGCTATCTCTTCTTTGGTTATAGAATGTGAATATTCAATCATTCTGTTTCAGTCGTTTCTAAGTTATCATCTTCATTATAACGTACTGCATGCAATGCTTTTAAAGCATTCAGTAATCGTTGCCCCCAATACTCTCGGAAATTACTTCGGCAAATAGCAATAGCATCTTTCATTACTTCTTCATTGCCTTGCCGGAATAAGGATACGAAATTTCCCATGTCTTGATATACATCTGCCAGATTTTCCGATATAAATGCAGCTATAGGGGCGTCACTGTATTGCATATCCGGGTGGAATGTTTCCAAATACGTATCCTGTTCTCCTAACAAATCCACTAACTGGTTTCTGACAGCTTCATACATATCTTCTGTTACACTGAATTCCGGTTCATTTTCTTCACTCAATTCAACATCAGGTAGCATTGTTGCTTTCAGATACAAAAGAGGTAACATTTTTGTTGCTTTATCAGTGAAATCGAATAATGTATACTGTCTGGTCGTTTCTACGAAAGAGCAATACTCTAAAGCAACGGTTACAAACTCTAATGTGTTTTTATCGTATATAGGATTCTCATCCTTATTCATATTCTTGTCCTATCCTTTTATATATACTATGCAAAAGTAATAAAAATAGATAATGTTTATATAATAATCAATGATATTTCCTCTCTTTTAATAACTATCAAAATGATAAATTGATAATATATCTATTTCAGACTGTCTTACATATTAAGTTGATATTTATGTGGTTTCACCTCTCACTTTAGGACTAATTTATTATATATAAATCAGATATGGTGAAAGCACAGGTGAAGGGAAGGTAGAAAGATGAAATGCATTTACCACAAAAAAGTCTTTGATTCTATTCGTTTGATTATTAATAAAGTCCTCATCTTTTAGGTCTTTATTCCTGAGAAATTAATCGGCTCACAATGGTGGAACGATCGCCTCACATAGGTGATCCGATCGCCTCACATAGGTGAAACGATCGCCTCACCCTTGTGAGCTGATTAATTCATGGCATTCTTATTGTAAATATAAGAGACTAAAAAGCTTAAAATCAAGTTGTCTCTTTACTAATTACAGTATATGGAATACACCAAACATTCGGATTTTTACGGATTAATTCTTATTAAAAAAATATATCCATATGTTTCTGTTAAATCAGCGCTACTCGTGTGGCGGTAATCAAAGTTTTGCTTTCATCCATGCTTTCACATATGCTTTCACCATTTTTTGCTTATAATCAGTTGATTAAATTTTGTTGACAGGTGAAACGTGGAAAAATAGAAACACTATGTATGTTTTCGTAAAAAAGGGAAGCACCATATACATATTATATAACATGTGATATGGTGCTTGAGGATATATAGTCTAGTGCGTATTTACTTTGCTTTGAAAAGCCAACGTGTACCAACTAATAATGTATGTGTATCGGTATTACTTAATTTGGCAAATTCTCCTTGAAAATCGCTATGGCTATACATATAGGCTGTGTGAAACCGTAGGTCTTTCAGGTATTTGTTTGTAAAAGGATAAACTTCTACAACAGCCTGGATACCCCAACTTTCGTAAGCATCGCTCTCAAAATCTTTGTCGTGACGCTGATTCCATGTTCCTTTAATAAATGGACGCCATTTGCCGAAATCGTATTTGAGGTTGAGGGCTACTGACTGATCTTTCACATAACGAAGACCTAACGAGTCGTTGTCCATCATATAACCATAGTCCATATTACGGTATCCTGTGTAATAATCAAGTTCTGCCGTGAATTTATTTATATTTAATTGTGTTCCCAGCGTAACCCAGTTATAAAATTTCTTTTTAGAGTGTTGGAATATACCGTATCCCCAACGGGTTTTCAGCACATTATCAAATAAGTTACCTTCCCACATAGTAAGCATTGCAAGTGCTTTATTTTTATATTTTTCGCTCGCAAATTGTGTAGCATCTGAGTTCACCATCTGGAAGTGTATAACCTGATTTAGAAATTTATACGCTACATCAACTCCTGTTTTATAGGCATCCAGATCATCAAAGGCCATTGTTCCCTGGTAGATATCAGCGGGGTTGTAATCATATTCGAATGTTCCGAACTGAACAGATTGCTTACCAATCGTGAATGTCCAATGCTTACCTGCATCAAGGGCTATCCATGCCTGGTCTGTAGATGATGAATACCCTTCGCGTAAAGGTGTCTGAGGTTTATTCAAACGTTGGCGTAAACGGTAACGAATGCCGGGAACGATTTCACCCACCAGCCAAAACTTAATGGTTTGTCCTTTAAAAGACAGATCATTCAAGTCTTCACTGTTGAAAGATCCTTGCATATCGACACGCGTGTCAAGCATTACGTTAAGCATTTTATCGTCCCACAGTAGTCTTTCCAGAATATTGTCACTATCTTTATGCTGAGCCCAAACCCCTAAGCTTAGGAGTAGGGCAGAGGCCAATATGTATATCTTTTTCATGATTAATATTCTGTAAACATGCGTTGAATTTCCTTATAGTCATTTGTTTTTGTTAATGCCAGCATTAATAAAACACGTGATCGGTAAGGATTAATGTACCATGAAGCTGCAAACCCTAATTTATCGTCATCTACTTCATCCCATTGGGCAGTTGGACCTGTCATAATGCGGGAGGAACGAACAACAGCGATACCGTTTTTGCGAGCTTTGGCTAATTCGTTTTGCATAACAGTTGTCATATTACCATTACCTACACCGGCAGTAACAATACCTTTGGCTCCGGCCTTTACGGCTGCATCTATGAATAATGCAGTAGCGTTTGAATAGCTAAGTACAATCTCAACCCTCGGCAATGAATTCAAGTTCATAATATCAAATTCAGACTTTGTTGTATGACGTTTTAGAGATTCACGTGTGTAAAAGGCTTTTCCATCATACATCATTCCTAACGGGCCATAATTGGGATTCTGGAAAGTTCCAACATGTAAAGTATTGGTTTTTGCAAGGTCATCAGCTCCAAGGATCATATCATCCATTACCAGCATAACGCCTTTACCTCTTGACTCTTTAGCAATAGCACAAGCTACAGCATTATAAATGTTACGAGGACCATCTGCACTGATTGCCGTTGACGGACGCATAGAACCTACCAATACTACAGGTTTATCGCTTTTCACTACGAGATTAAGGAAATAAGCGGTTTCTTCCTGAGTGTCTGTTCCGTGAGTAATAACTATTCCGTCCACATTATTCTGGCTTAATAGTTCATTTACTCGTTTACCCAGTTTCAACCAGGTTTCGTCGTTCATGTCTTGACTTCCGATTTGGGCAACCTGCTCTCCTTTAATATTTGCCAGATCCATAATCTGTGGTACTGCCGACAGCATTTGATCTACTGATACAGCTCCTGCTTTGTAGTCGGAATCGACAGCCGACGATCCTTGTCCTGCAATAGTTCCGCCTGTAGCAAGAATGTAGATTGTTGGTTTTGTTTGTGCTTCAACTGCAAAAGAGAAACATAGAACAATGGTCAGTAGACTGATTATTCTTTTTAGATTTATTGTCTTCATAATTATAATTTTTAATGACTTAATAAACTGAATGACTCAATAATTGAGTGAGTGAAATCTTATTTGTCTTTAAATCAATGATTCAGTTTATTCAGTCATTGAGTTATTCAATTTATTTATTTGATTTCCATGCTTCCACATATTCCTGCATGGTTTCCATCAATTCCTGACCGATAATCTTATATGATTCATCATCCAGATTAGCTAAAGACACTCGTACCGACCATTCAGGTCCTGCAAATCCTCCTCCGTTCAGTAATACAACAGATGATTTCTCTGCTAAACGGAATACTATATCTACAGGTTCGAAGTTCTTTACTAAAAAGTCAGTAAAAGATTTTCCATAGTTTTTCTGAGCCCATTCGTATACATCGAACTCCAGGTAATAAGCCGCTCTTTCAGGATCGGGGAAAACCTGCATTTGCATACCTTCCCAGAATAAGTCGAAACGATGGTGAAGCAGTTTAATGCTTGCCTCTTTATAATTATTTTCCTTATCCAATAAAGCAAAACCGGCAAATAAAAGCATTTGCATTTGTTGAGGTAATGATAATCCGGCAGTATGATTAAGAGCTACCTGACGACTATCTGCTACCAGACGGTCTATGAATTTTAATTTTTCCGGATATATGGTAAGGCTTTCATATAATTTCTTTAATCTTTCTTTTTCTTTTTCAGGAATAGCAGAAAGCATATCGTCATATACATTATCTTCATACAAAGCAATTACTCCCAAACGCCAACCAGTGGCTCCAAAGTATTTTGAGAATGAGTATACACACAACGTATTGCGAGGTAATTCGTTCATTAAAGAGTTGAAACCTTCTACAAAGGTACCATACACATCGTCAGTTAATATCATTAGATTAGGATTAAGATTCTTAACCACTTTAACAATGTATTTACGGCATTTATCACATATTTCTACAGATGTAGGATTACTTGGATTGATAATAAAGAAAGCTTTTATACTCTTATCACCTAATTTATCCAGTTCTTCATCAGGATATTGGAAGATTGAATTTCCATTTTCATCTTTAGCAGAACCATGAATATAAGTTACTTTAAACTGATAACGTTCTAACTGTGGTATTTCAAGGTAAGGAGTAAATGCGGGTACTCCTAATGCTATCCGGTCACCTTTTTTTAAGAGATGATTTTCCATTAAAGAATCGAAGATATAGCACATTGCGGCTGTTCCACCTTCAACAGCAAACAGATCAAATTTACCATTACGGATAGGCTTGTTTCCACACATTTCCTGTATCAGATAATCATGCACAATTATTTCAGCATGTTTCAACATTCTGACAGGACTCGGATACTGATCTCCGATTATGCCTTCCGCTAATTCCATTACCCATTCATCGGGATTGAAGTTGTGTTTCTTAATACCATATTGATATATATCTTTCAGTAACTTAATTCCAGGCATATCTGCTTTTCTGGTTAAGAAAGATTCGAATCTCTTTGCTATTCCTTCTTTTTGGGGAATTCCTGCCATTCCTACAGGATTGTCATGGGTACGACGACATTCTTCTAAACCGAAATAGCCTAAAGTAAAGAAAGCTTCACGAGGAACTGTGGCTGTCCAGTTAGGGTTACCTCTACCTGCATTCAGCATTGTACTGGCCATTTCTTTTTGTTCATCTGAAGCCAGTTTTATCAGATTATCCTTTAGTTCAAAAGGACTTAATTGCTGTAATTGTTGTTCTCTCCGACGTGATGTCTTGAGTTTTGATATAATATCCATAATTTTAATTAATTAAATATGTTTGCTTTTTCTTTTAACTCATCAATAATACGATAACTACCCCCCAGATTATAAGAAGTGTATTGCCTATGGCATAGGTTGTTGTATAGGATAATGAAGGTACTTTACTGTCTATAGCTTCTGTTATGGCTCCCAATGCCGCAGTTGTGGTACGTGCGCCGGCACAAGCTCCTAATGTTATGGCAGGATGGAATTTAAATACATATTTTCCTAACATAAGTCCAATGAACATGGGTACTATACTTACGAATATACCTGCTATAAACAAACTGACTCCCGATGCTTTCAATCCAGCGATAAAGTCAGGTCCTGCCGTAATTCCTACCACAGCTATAAATATATTTAAACCAAGATTATTCATTAACCAGATAGATGCTTCGGGGACTGCCCCGAAAGTAGGACGTAAGGAACGCAACCAACCAAAAACAATACCCAGGATTAAAACACCACCACTGGCACTTAAACTTAATGGTACATTTCCAATACGAACAGTTAATGAACCAAGAAGACCACCAAGGAATATACCCAATCCGACATATAATAAGTCTGTTATATTTGTAGGACGTTCAGGATAGCCTAGGAATTTTGCAAAACGATCAACGTCTGTTTTACGACCTTCGATTTCTATAACATCACCACGCATAAGTGTTACATTTTTTAATAATGGGATATCAGCTTTGCCCCTGTGTATTTTACGAATAATCACTCCATGACGGTCTTTGCAACGTCTAAGTCTTGCCAATGTCATACCTTCAGCTTCTTTATGGCTTACCATAACGCGTAATGCTTCAGCTCTAAAATCAAGTAATTCCAGATCGGCTACCTCATTACCTATAAAATTTTCATCATTTAGTAATGAATCCAAAGGTCCGTTTAATACAATTTTATCACCTTTATTTATTTTATCTGTAAGAGCAGGTTCGGTAATTATTTTATTATCGCTTGTACGGATACGTTCTACGTATACCGGCCATCCTTTTTTTACTAATAGATTTTCTACATCTTTTACTGTACGGGCTTTATCAAAGAATTCGCTGTTTGCTTCTATAACACGGAAGGTTGTTCCATCATAAGCATATTCCAAAGTAGGGTCTTCTTCAAGGATAGATCCTCCCAGAGATTCTTCGTATTCTTTACTTTGTTTTTTTATATCTCCACCTAATATTTTAGGGCCTAATGAAGCCAGGAACCAGGCTGTCCCTGCCGTACCAAATATATAAGTTACAGCATAGGCAACTGGGATCTGATTAATATAAGCTTGTTTTTGCTGTGCATCAATTGCCAGTTGATTAATTGTATCAGTAGCAACTCCGATAACCGCAGAAATTGTGTTTGCTCCAGCTAACAGTCCGGCAGCATTTCCTATATCAAAACCAGCGATCAAAGCAGCTCCCCATGCCACTAATAAACATGCCACACAAACTATGGCTGCAAATAAGATTTGAGGTAGTCCGTCTTTTTTTAATCCATGCACAAACTGTGGGCCTACACTGTATCCGACGGCAAACAGGAATAATAAAAAGAAAGTTGATTTAACGGTGGGTGATACAATAATATCCAATTGTCCAACAACAACACCCATTAATAAAACACCGGTTACAGAACCTAATCCAAAACCTTTAATTTTAATTTGTCCGATAGCAAATCCGAGGGCTAGTGTTAGAAATATGGCTAATTCAGGAGCGTTTTGTAACGTTTTGATAATCCATTCCATGTTTTTATTATTTGTATTTTACTTTTTCAATATTAGTAAAACAAAAAATAAAGGTTATTGTTTGGGAAAAAAAAGATTTCCTATATTTTTGTGCGCATGAAAAAGCATCTACTAAAAGCTGTTTTCTTTATTCTCTCTTTTGCTTTATTTTTCATCTTTGATATTACATATGAGCCTCAGGATGTTGAAACACAAGAAGAGATTATAATTAACAGGTCAGAAATACCCCAATTACAGTCCAACCAAAAAGAACAAATTATACAACACGAAGGGTTTACGATTTCCTATAATTCCAACTATCGAATAGCCAATTGGGTCGCTTATGAATTGACAGAGGAGAAAGCCAGAAGTAATAAAGTAGAGCGATATAACCTCTTTCTTCCTGATCCAAAGGTAAAAGGAACCATGGCTTCCGACAAAGATTATCGCAAAAGTGGTTATGATAGAGGACATCTTGTACCGGCAGGAGATATGAAGTGGTCTAAAGAAGCAATGGAAGCTTCTTTTTATTTCAGTAATATTTGCCCTCAAAACAGAGAATTAAATAGTGGTTTATGGCATGACCTGGAAAAACGTTGCCGCAGATGGGCTATTAAATATGGGCAGTTAATGATTATAACGGGTCCGGTAATTGAAGAGGATTTAAAGCGTATAGGAGCAAACAAAGTAGCTGTTCCCCGACAGTTTTACAAAGTAATTTACAATATATCTGAAAAACATGCAGAAGGAATAGGTTTTATATTTGAAAACAAAAATTGTACTCAAACAAAGTTATATACATTAGCTATTCCTATTGACAGTGTAGAGAAAGTTACCGGTATTGATTTCTATCCATCCCTTACGACTGATGTAAAAAATAAAACGGAGTCCATCATTCATTTAAAGCATTGGGGATTATAGAATGTTTAATTAAAGATATTTTCACTATATCGTACAATTTCAGATAGTAAAGTAAAAAACAATATGTTTTTACAGAGGTGTTTTTTTTAACAATCTGTATGGAGAAAGCTTATTTTTGTTATAAGTTGTACAAATTGCTTCGTGTGATAATATCTCCCAATTGTTAAAAAAATAAATAAACCGCTAAGAAGTATCTATTTTTTGAAAAATGTGTTGTAGAATATATTTTTTTATTTGTTCAGTATATTTTAATCCGTCATATTTGCATTCAGATAACCTAAACAATCTTTTTGCCTTAAAGACTAATACCTATTAAAACCTATAAAGAGGGACTTTGAGAAAAGACCCTCTTTGTGATTTTAAACAAGTCTATTTAGAAACCTGTTTCTTCAATTTTAGAGGTAATTTTATTAATCGATTCGTTTAGTTTTTCTTCCGGTAGGATTATATTGAAATCTCCCCAGAATTTTTCATCATACACGAAGTTTGTTTCAGAGAATATAGTTTTGGTAGGTTGTACTTCATACCGGTTGAACCGGGATACGTTTTCTGTTTCTATTTTACAAGTTGCCATTTCAAACCAGGTATGGACTGTTGTTGTACTGAAAAGTTGCTTCTTCTTTTTTATTTTGAAATATAAGTCACCACGTATATGACTTATGTGGTATACACCTTTCCATGGTTTGTAGGATACGGTATAAATTATTTTTTGAGGTTTTATTTGAAGTTTCTTACTTTTCTTTATGATGAACATATTTGTAGATTTTTCAACATATAGAGGATTTATTTCAAATTTTGCCATTAATAGGGCATCATTTTCACTATCTATATATAGTTCTCCCCGATATAAAGGTTCTTTTATTTCTCTTTTTTGTTCAAAATAAATTACATTGGCAACCCTGTTATCGATTACCGTAATATCACTGGATATAAAATTATAATGATCTCTTTCTTCTTCTGTTAGAAATTCTGGTAAATGTTTCATTATATCTAATAACAGGCTGGCGTTAATACCCGATTTGAATTTTGTTATCAATGTGTCTTTTTCAGCTTCGTTACTAATTCGACGCATTTTTAGAAGTTTTATCTGATCTGCCGATGATGTGCTTGTATAGGGAGCTTTGAATACTTTAAATACTGCCTCTGTCAGATCAACGAAGCCTTTTTTTTGTTCAATTCCTTCCCTGTAAAAAGAAGTAAAATAGACCGGTTCCTTAGCATTGTTTACACTTCGTTTGTCGATCATATCCCGAATGAGTCGTTGTGGATTCACCAAACGCACAACTATCTCCTGGATGGAAATAACCTGAGGCTCTAGCGAAAATGTAGTATGTTTTTCTATCAGAGGAGACAATTCCATTTCCTGTTGGAGATAACCTATATGTGAAAGCTGTATGGACGTATTACGTAATGAATCGGGAAGGCGAAGCCGAAATTCACCATTCAGATTAGTAATGGTACCAATTGCATCAGATGGTACACCTACGGAAGCAAAAGGAATAGGTTCTTTAGAGAGTTTGTCTATTACAATGCCCTCTAACGTGAAATGTGTAGGAATTGAGTCTTTTATTTCTTCAATTACAAGGGGCGGTGGTAACGTAGTCTTCTCTTGAGGCTGAATGGATATATGATTGCCAATAAGACGGAGCTGTAAAGTGTTGTTTTTGGTTATTTTATAAATAATTTGCCGTAAAGTGTATTCACCTTCTTTTACACTGACTACCTCTTCATTATTGAGAACTTCGCTATCATAAATAAAGAGATAGCCTGAGAGTTCGGTTACTTTTTCCAGCAATTCATATATTGTTCCTTTCGATTTGGGAAAAGCTATTATACGATCAAACACATCTTCATTCTCAGCCTGTAATGGAAGTGCGAGGAAAAGCAACAACCATACCAAACAACAAACAGGCATGTATGAAGAGGTTAGTTTCATTTCATAAAGCGTTATGGTTCGGAAATCATTAATACATCATTTTTTCTTTCATATTTAAGATTAAATGCCGTACATAACAATTCGGCTATAGATTCTGGCGAATTACTATCAAACGTCACGCTGATCTGTTTTTCTTCTAAGCTAGGTGTTGTTTGCAAACTCACTCGGGCAAATCGTTTGTTTATCACATGAAGTATATTCCCTATTTTTTCATCTTTGAAACGAATACGCTCTGTTACAAACTGATTCAGATCTTTTGTAGATTCCACATTCAGATGATTAGATGCCAGCGTTACAGTCTCTCCGGCTTTTACATGTATGCTTTCGCCTGTCTTTTTCCAGGTAACTTTTACTTCGCCTCTTTCTACTGATACTTGAAAAGGAAGATGATCTGCTCCTTTTACATTGAATGCCGTCCCGATAACTTCGATCTTGATTTCTTTTGTTTCAATCAGGAACGGGCGCTCTCTGTTTCCTGCGACATCAAACAAAGCATTACCCTGCAATAATACTTCCCTTTTCTTAGAAGAGAAATGTTCAGGATATTGTAAACGCGTATCATCAGATAGATATACAATGGAACCGTCTTCAAGAGTAGTTACTAGTGTGACTGATCCCTTTTCGTTATGTAAAGTAAGAAGATTCGATGATATATCCGAATCTTTGTCCCGCAGGAATAAAACTGTCAATGTGCTTACACAAAGCACAAGGATAACTGCCGCCCATCTCATTGTAGAAGGACGAAACAGTCGTTTCGTTTTTGGAGTTACTTCGTCAGGAAGTAATCCGTCTTGTTCCAGGCGGGCATATAAAAGATGCCAGGCCTGGTCGCTGTTTACTGTATTATTTTCTTTTTGAGTCATGCTATACGTGTATAGTTCTCAATCTCTTTTCGTAATGTTTGAAGAGCTTTCGTCATTTCTGCTTCTACGGTTTTAATAGATAAGGAAAGAGCAGAAGCTATTTCTGCATACTTTTTTCCTTCAAAGCGGTGCATCCTAAAGATACGTAAACGACGTTCCGGTAATTTGTTAAGTGTACGATTGATCAGACTTTCCAGTTCCTTGTATTCCATTATATCCTGCGGGTCTGAAAGTTTATCCTCATTTTCGTTGGCCAACACCGCATTACGATGTCTTTCTTTAACTTCCTGATGTTCGCAATACTGAAGAGATCTGTTTCGGGTAGCTCCATATAAATAGCTTTTTATAGAATGGAACAATTGTAAATTTTCTCTTTCTTTCCAGAATACATAAAATAATTCCTGAACAATTTCTTCGGCCACTTCCATTCGGCCGGTTATGCTGACAGCGTACAAACAAAGAGGGGAGTAGTAAAGCTTGAAAATTCTTTCAAAAGCCTTAATATCACCCTCCTTGATTTTCTTTAGTACGAATAAATCGTTCAGCATACAGTTCACAAAGCCATTAACCTTCTATCAACAAATATATGAAAAATTATGAGAATTTATTTATATTGCTTTCTTAGTTTTTTAACAGCAGAATCCAGGGATTCGGTCGGTTCGATAATATTATATGCCCCCCAGAAATCTTCATCAATAAAATCATTTACCTTATCAGATAATGATTGATTGGGTTTGAATGCCAGCTTGTTGGGTATATTGGTAACATTATCGTTTTCACTATCTGTAACTACCATTTCCGAATTAACAGTATAGTTTGTGGCAAATAATCGTCGTTTCCAATCACAACTGAATTTCACTTCATTACGAATATAACTCAGGTAACTCAAATTGTTGCGCTGGGTATATGTAACCAGGAAAGTTACTTCCTGAGGTTTAAACCGTAAACCGAAAGGTTTCTTTTTCAAAATGGCTTGTGTCGCTTTATTCTTGTCGTTCATATCGAGATTGAATTCGGCACGTGTAAAAGCCAGTCTGTCTTTGTCAATATATAATTTACCATAGTACAAAGCGTAAGGAAGGATAGCCTGGGGAGTAAAACTGATAACATATTGTGGCCGTTCGTCAATCATAGCTGATTCTTCCATTTTAAAGGAATATAAAGGTAAAGTTTCTTTATCCAGCAGGATATCCGGATTCTTGACAATATCTACATATACGGAAAGATTGGGACCTCCAAGAAGCTTTACTACCAAAGTGTCGCTTTTTTTCTGACTTAATAAGGAACGCCCTTTATAAATTTGCACACGGTCCCGATCCACACTCTCTGTATATGGTGTTTTATATACATCGATAATCGCTTCTGAAATATTGATGTATCTCCGTCCTTTTTGTGCAGTTTCACGATAAAATCCTGTCAACATATTTGTTTCTGGACTGTAATTCACAGCAATCTTAGACATCGCTTCTTCCACAATGTAACGAGGATCGCGTGCGCGAATAACGATCTCATCCAATACATTTGTATTTGGTGTCAGTGCAACAGTGAAATTTGAAATATCGCTTCCGTTGATCGGTATCGACTCGCTTAAATAACCAATATGAGTTACCTCTATTTTTTTAGCCTGCTGTGTCTTCTTTACTTTGATGGAAAATTCGCCATCTTCGTTTGTAACCGTACCAACATTACTGCCGGGAACAGAAATATTGGCAAACTCAATTCTTTTTTTTGTCTTTTGATCCCTTACAACCCCACTGATTGTATAAAACTCATCCTCCTGAATTGTATAATCTTGCGCTACAATCGGAGTTACACTAAACAGAATTCCTACTATTAACAGGAATCCCCACGTTTGTTTTAACAATGCTTTCATATTTGTATCCTTTTTATAATTAATTATCGTGTTTCATATATAAGATCGGTGAGTCAAGAGATACCCTATGAAAAACACAAAAAAATCATATGCAGTATTAATTATTTTTTTTATCCATGAAGACATCTTGACTTTTTATCGTGGTAAATGATTGATATTGATTAGATAAAAGTTATATTTTATCTAAGCAAATGGTGAAAAGCTTATAGTCATATTTAGTGTTCGACATATATGGAATTTAAATTCAACAATTGTCGAATACAAATTCAACATATGTGGAATATATGTTCAACATATGTCAAACGCAAAAAACGATAATAAAATATTCTGGAAATATCTGTATCTATCACAAATATCCCTTACAGGTAAATATTAATTTATCGCAAGAATTTAGTTTAAATTAGAAATAGATGATTTTGTTTTTTTCCTGAAACGGAGATAAAGCATAATACCGACGCTTGTCAGCCCGAAGGGGAAGGCCATCCAGATACCAAAGGTTTCCCAACCTATCACAAACGCAAAGAAATAGCCTAAAGGTAAGGATATTATGAAATAGGCAATAAAGGCTATTATCATCATCGGTTTTACGTCGGCAATACCACGTAGAGCATTGGCATACGTAATTTGTAATCCGTCGCCGAACTGGTAAAGAATAAATGGAATAATCAAGCTGGCAACCAGTGTACTAACGGCTTCGCTATCGGTAAACCAACTACCGATATAATTTCTTAATAAATAGAGCAGGACAGAGACAACAACAGCCATGACCATTATGATATGAAATCCCGCTGAAGCTGAACGACGTATGTTTATTATATCACCTTTTCCTCTGTAATTGCTTACCATTACGGCAACTGCTGCACCCATACCATAATACATCATAAATCCGATTTGCGATACGGATAGCATAATCTGATGGCTAGCCAGGGCAATCGTTCCTATCCAACCAATCATTATGGCACTGAGACTGAAGGATGCTGTCTCCATTCCCATTTGAAGGCCGATAGGCCATCCTAAACTATTGAGTTTTTTAAAGTCACGAAGATTGAATTTTTCTTTCAGGAAGCCTTCAATATATATGCGATATTTTTTTGTACAGAAAAAGATGATTACGAAAACCACCAACATAAGTATTCGTGAAAATAAAGTACTGATTCCGGCTCCAAACAATCCCATTTCAGGAAATCCCAACTTACCGTATATCAATATATAGTTGCCGATAATATTGATAACATTCCCACCCAACAATATCCACATGGGGGTTTTCGTATCAGTAATACCATCGGAAAATTGTTTAAAGGCATTGAACAATAGAATAAATAGAATGGAAATTAATAATATTATATAATAAGGCTTGATCAATGGAATTAAATCAGTCGGCTGATCTAATCTCTCTATATTAAAGAAGAGAATAGTCATTATTACTGTTAGTAAAATAGCAACAACCCCATTTACAAGCAGACTGTTCTTCAATGTTCTACCAATAGCTGACGATTCATTATTTCCAAAAAAGAGTCCAACAATCGGAGTAAGACCATATGAAAACCCTGTACTGAATATAATTGCCAGATTAAACATATTATTTACAAATGAAGCCGCACCTAGTTCATTAGTACTATGATGCCCAATCATTAAAGTATCGGCAAAGGCTAATACGATCATTCCTAATTGACCTATAACAATGGGAACACCTAAACTAATAAGCGCTTTATAATGGGGTTTATATGTTTGTAGAAATGTAGACATACTTTTCTTTAAATAATCGACAAAAGTAATCTTTGCTGACGATATAATTATCCTGTGAGGAAAGAATTCTGAGTTTTCATTATATTTGTACTTTCTAAAACGAAAATCATATGAACAGGAAAACACTTTTATTATCTGCTTTAGGAACTCTCTCCTTACCAGCTTTTTCCGCTGATCACACTAACTTTATTGTAATAAACCTGGACGATGTAGGCTATGGTGATTTTTCTTATAACGGAGCGTATGGTTATACGACGCCTAATATTGACAAGTTGGCTTCTCAAGGTATGCGCTTTACTCACTTTTTGGCTGCTCAACCTATTAGTGGAGCTTCTCGTGCCGGTTTATTGACAGGATGTTATCCGAACCGTATCGGTTTTGCGGGAGCACCGGGACCTGGCTCTGATTATGGTATACATCCCGACGAAATGACATTGGGTGAATTATTAAAACAAAAGAATTATAATACCGCTATTTATGGTAAATGGCATTTAGGCGATGCCAGACCTTTTATGCCTTTACAGAATGGATTTGATGAATACTACGGTTTGCCTTATTCCAACGATATGTGGCCGTTCCATCCCCAACAAGGAGAAATATTTAATTTCCCGGATCTGCCTACTTACGAAGGAAATGATATAATTGGCTACAATACCGATCAGTCTAAATTTACGACTGATTACACTACACGTACTGTAAACTTTATAAAGAAAAATCAGAAAAAGCCGTTCTTTATTTATCTGGCACATTCGATGCCACATGTCCCATTGGCGGTTTCTGATAAGTTTAAAGGTAAAAGTGAGCAAGGATTATATGGTGATGTAATGATGGAAATAGACTGGAGTGTGGGTGAAGTATTAAAGGCTATACGGGAACTGGGACTTGAAGAGAATACACTGGTAATTCTTACTTCCGATAATGGCCCTTGGGCAAATTATGGTAATCATGCCGGTTCCGCCGGAGGATTAAGAGAGGCGAAAGCAACCACATTTGATGGTGGTAATCGGATTCCTTGTATTATGTATTGGAAAGGAAAGATACAGCCGGGAACAACCTGTAATAATTTAGCTTCTAATATAGATATCTTACCTACTCTGGCAGAACTTAGCGGAGCTCCATTACCTACCCGTAAAATAGATGGAGTAAGCCTTGTTCCCTTAATGAAAGGAGAAAAGGATGCTAATCCTCGCCAGTCATTTGTTTACTATTTTAACAAAAATGATCTGGAAGGTGTGACAGATGGTATGTTTAAGCTGGTATTTCCTCATCGGTATGTAACCTATGGCGCTTATGCTCCTGGCAATGACGGACAGCCAGGAAATCTGACAAATATAGATTTACTCAAAGCAGAACTTTATGATTTACGCCGTGATCCGGGGGAAAGATATGATGTATTAAGTCAGTATCCTGAAGTTGCAACTAAACTGATGGGGATTGCTGATAAAATGCGTGAGGAATTAGGTGATAACCTCACCAGGGTAAAAGGTAAAGAACGTCGTGAACCTGGATTAACAAAAAATTTACAATGAGAACAGTTAAGAAAGATTTTTGGGTAAAAGCCGGTCTGATCGGCTGTTTACCCATGGTAGCGCCGATACATGACGTTCAGGCGCAAGAAAATGAACGTCCGAATATCTTATTCATATTGTCTGACGATCATACATCTCAGTCGTGGGGCATATATGGTGGTATATTAAGTAAATATGTAAAGAATGACAATATTCGGCGTTTAGCTGCCGAAGGATGTGTGCTTGATAATTGTTTTTGTACTAACTCTATTTCAGTACCGAGTCGTGCCTCTATCATGACGGGAGCCTATAGCCACCGAAATGGAGTTTATTCATTGGATGATGCCCTGTATCCGGAAGCTGATAATATTGCCAAGCAACTGAAGGCCGGAGGATATCAGACGGCGCTGTTTGGTAAATGGCACCTAAAAAAAGAACCAGCCGGTTTTGATATGTATCGTGTTTTTCATGATCAGGGGGAGTATTACGATCCGATTATGAAAACTGCAGAGAACTGGGTTGATGATGATGTCAGAAAACAGGGAGATACGATAAAAGGTTTTTCAACGGATATTGTAACAGATCTTACAATGGACTGGATCCGAAACAGGGAGAAAGATAAACCGTTTGCTATGTTTTGCCATTTCAAAGCAACTCATGAGCCGTGGGACTTTCCAGAAAGACTCAAGCATTTATATGATGATGTAACGTTTCCTGAACCGGAAAACATGATGGAATTTGGCCCTTTAAAGTCAGGACGGGCATTTGAGGGACAACAATTAGAAAATCTGGCATTACGGTGGGAGACTGCTTCTAAAGATCCTTCCAAATGGTGGTGTATTTATCCGGAATTACCGTTTTCTAATCAAGGATTAGGAAAAGAAGAAGCCAGAAAGAATACGTATCAGAAATTGATAAAAGACTATTTACGTTGTGGTGCAGCCATTGACGATAACATAGGTCGGTTACTTAAGATGCTTGATGAAGAAGGACTAGCAGAGAATACTATTGTAGTATATGTTTCAGATCAAGGTTACTTTCTGGGAGAACATGGTTTCTTTGATAAACGAATGATGTATGAAGAGTCGCTAAGAATGCCTTTTGTTATTCGTTACCCCAAAGAAATACCGGCAGGAACACGAAGTAAAGATATTATATTAAATACGGATTTTGCTTCTCTATTGGCTGATTACGCTCATGTGAGTACACCAGAACAATCACAGGGAGAAAGTTTTAGAGAAAATCTTAAAGGGCATACTCCTACAGATTGGCGAAAAGATATGTACTATCGGTATTGGACACATCATAAGATCCGTCCGGCACATTTGGGGATCAGAAATGATCGTTATAAACTCATGTTTTTGTATGGTGATCGTTTGAATACAACCGGATCGGAAAATAATCCAAATACTCCTGCATGGGAATTCCATGATTTACAGATCGACCCTATGGAGGATATAAATATGTATAATGATCCTTCTTATGCGAAAGTCATTAATGAAATGAAACATGATCTGATGCGCCTTCGTGAGGAAGTAGGAGATACTGATAGTAATACGCCCCGAATGCAGGAAATCTTAAAAGAATATTACTGGTAAATATGGATGTGAACCAATATATGGTAATTGGGATAGGTGGCACGGCTTCCAGTATATTGGTCTCTTTAACAAATACGAAGCATGATTCTCAAATAAAGTTTTATGCTATCGATAGTGATTGTCAATATTTACATTTCCTCAATTTACCTCAAGAAAATAAAATATGTATTGAAGAATGTCGAAGAGAGGGCTTTGTTGAGATCAGTAATATAATGAAGAGTGTCCAATTAGTTAAAAACAATATAAAGGACAGACTCAATGGAAGATATTGTGGGGCTATTGTGTTAGCTGCTTTTGGTGGTGGCACAGCTACCGCAGTAACTCCTGTTGTTGCGGAGATATTAAATGAATTAAGTATACCGGCCATTTATATACTATCTTCTCCATTCAGGTTTGAAGGAATGGGGAGGATGAGAAGAGCGTCAGATGGGCTATTTGAACTAAAGAAACATTCTTCTTTGAATATAGTATTCGATAATGAAGCAATAGTTCAAAATAATCTGGAAGGATTAAATGTCTTTGATGGATTTAAAAAATCGGATGAGATATTTACCTTCTTGTTTAATTCTGTGATAGAATTGTATACTAAGGAAAATACTTTAAATAGAGAAAATCTGTCAGCTTCTTTAATGAATACGGAACAACATATGTATTTGCATAATGAATTATCTGATATAAAATAAGTAAGGCTGTCCAATTGGACAGCCTTACTTATAATTATAAATCAAGACTCTTATTTCATAGAAACCAGTTCCTGAACAGACTGTACTTTTCCTTTTTTATCATAGGTTTCTGTTTTTACAGCTCCAATGCCTTTTGCATACCAACTGGCTGAAGATACTTTTGTGTTCGACATCATAGCTTTGGTATTTACTTCGCTTTCTACTTTAAAGCAATCGAAAGAACCTGCGTCAGTAGTTACATTTTCTTTTGCAACGACCTTACTACTTCCGCTTACAGTAGTTGTCATACCCATCATCTTCATTTTGTATTCGTATTTACCTATATCCTGGCCCACTTCAAAAGTTGCGGGAAAAGTTGGATACGTTCCGCTTACTTCAGCCCCTGAGTCACCCATAGAAGCTGTAGGGTCCATCGTGATAACACCATCAATGACTTCTGTGGTTGATGTAATAGGAGCAGCTAATGATTTTTTATTTTTGTCGAATACTTCAGTAGAATAAGTTACGGTGAAGTTTTTAGCATCTTTTTTCTGTAGGTCTGTAACAA
This sequence comes from Tannerellaceae bacterium, assembly GCA_032054765.1. Taxonomy (GTDB): domain Bacteria; phylum Bacteroidota; class Bacteroidia; order Bacteroidales; family Tannerellaceae; genus DFXE01. The sequence continues at coordinate 259,924 of DAMBSC010000006.1, read as the reverse complement.
TCATTTTCATATATGACTGAATAGCGCCTTTGGCATCTTTCACTACATATTCCACTTCCGCTCCCTTTTTATCAAGGAAATACGTGCCTTGTGCTTTGATAGATGATGAAAAAATGAAAGTTACACATAGAAATGCAACAATAGATTTTGTAATTGCTTTCATACTAATTGTTTGTTAATAATAGGGTTAATACTAAAAAATATTTTTCTTTTTGCTGAAAACAGTACTACACTATAAGGCTTGAAAGGCTAGTTGCATACCGTTGTTCACGGCTGCAAATATTCAAAAAAATATTAATATAAAACAAATATTTGGTAATTATCCAAACCAGGCTCTCTGGCGATTTTTTAAATTATTGAGAACATCTATGCAAATATTTACATCTTTCACAATCTGGAAATCAAACATACCTACGCAAATGAAATCTGCTCCATTTTCAAATGCCCAATTAAATCCATCTTCAGGCTGGATCGCTCCTGCTGCTAATACTTTAAAACCCATTACAGGAATCTTACTTTTATTTACAAAATCGACTGTTCTTTCCGGGAAAAGGCAGTACATATTGTTATGGTATCTATTATGATCAAGATGGTTTTTTCCATCAACTTCAAAAGGTATCCGATATTCCCTTGGATGAGCTGACCAATATTTGTCATGATGCATAGTTTTCATATAATAGTCAGGTATTATTCCATTCTCTTCACAAGCAATCAAAGCCTCAATTGAATGCGAAGCGAGCCCTGCTGTAAAGCCCTCTTCCTGTATTTTATTTATCATTTTTCCTGCTATGTCTATTTTCCCGTCACGAATCAACCAGTCTACAAAATTTCCTTGCAGCTGAATAATATCAACTCCAAAATCGATTGCTTTGTAAATATTATCATAGAGTTTGCTTTCATCATCTCTGTTACCATCAAGTTGGGTGATCACCTTTATTTTGCTACCTGTTGCTTTCTTGTATTTTTGAAGTACGGCATTAGACGTAAAGCCAATATTAATTGTATTAACACCTGCCTTTTCCGCCAGCATTAATGTCTCGTATATTTTTCGTTCATTATTATATGCTTTGAATAATGTATCGGCATACAACAAATCCCGGGCATGCGACCATCCACCAATCAGGTTGCCACCTAATACCAGGCGGCTGATCGTATGATTACCAATCTTTCCTGAGGGGAGTGTTCCTTTCAGTTCGCTTATATCTAACTGATTTACCTGGATAGTTGCTCCCGACATGACATCTACTCCGTATTTGCGTATATTTCTATCAGCACCCCAGCCCATTAAGCCAAGTACTGGTAATGAAGCCAGATTCTTAATGGCTTCTCGGCGGGTACGCGCCTGATCAGGGGTAACTGTAGGATCGACAGCTGATTCCTTTTTTAAATCTTTAAAATAACGGATTAGGTTATCAATACCATATCCCTGGTTTTTATAGAAAATTATAAAGATAAGGACGATAGCCTCAATAATAAGCGTATCAACTATATATAGATGGCTTTCGCGTGCAGTATTTAATAAAGATATACCAAAGGGAGGATATGCAAAATAATATAGGATAAGTAATAATGCTCCACACGCTGCGGCAAAGCGAGTGAACAATCCTATAAATAAAGCAACCCCTATAAGAACTAAACCGAAAATGTTTAGAATATCAACTATCTGCAATATAGCAGGAGATGATGCAATCCAGTGATAAAAACCGGAAAAAACCCCAGATGTATTAGCCAGGTATGATTGTGAAGACCAGCTTTCTGCAGTAATTTTAGCAATACCTTCATAGAGAAAATGCCACCCGATAACAATACGAAGAATGGTTATAGCCCAACATTCGAGTTGGTTTTTGGTTTGTTTTTTCATGATAGATAAATTAAGTCGTATTACATTGGTATATAGAGAATACAATTATACAACCTTTTTTCTTAAATACAAATGTCATTTCCACAAAATATTAATATCTTCACCGTCCAAATGCTAGAAAATCATATAGTAAATGAAAAGTTTGTTGTCTTTGCCGCCAAATTTGGTCCCTTATTTCCATGAAATAGAGAATGTCTCGAAAGAAGAATGGTTTTGCACCTCTGATCCTGTAAATAATCCGTTAGGATCGGGTGGAGGGACAGTCTGGCTTATGGATTCGTGCTGGAAAGAAGAGAATGATTCATTAACATGGGAGGAATGGCTGTCAAAAGAAAAAAGGATACTTTTGCATGCAGGAGGACAAAGTCGGAGGTTACCGGCCTATGCTCCATCAGGTAAGATATTGATACCTGTTCCAGTATTCCGTTGGGCCAGAGGGCAAAAGTTAAGACAGAATTTACTTTCCTTACAATTACCATTATATCAGGAGATCATGGAGAAGGCTCCTGATTCGTATCATACATTGATAGCCAGTGGTGATGTTTATATACGAGCTAACGACCCCTTGCAACCTATACCGGAAGCTGATGTAGTATGTTATGGATTGTGGGTGGATCCATTGTTAGCTACACATCATGGAGTATTCTTTTCGTCAAGACAAAAACCGGATGTGCTTGACTTTATGAGCCAAAAACCTTCCTTTGAAGAACTTGGTAAGCTGGCGCAAACACATTTGTTTCTGATGGATATCGGTATCTGGTTGCTCAGTGATAAAGCTGTTAATTTGCTAAAGAAACGATCTCTATCTACTACCGGAAAAGAGCTTAAGAAATATGATCTGTATGGCGAATTTGGTTTATCATTAGGTGAGAACCCTCAAATTATAGATAAGGAATTAAATGAGCTTACTGTTAGTATTCTTCCCTTGCCGGGTGGAGAGTTTTACCATTTCGGAACGAATAGTGAATTGATTTCTTCAACATTAGCTGTACAAAACCTGATACGTGACCAGCGCATGATTATGCAACGGAAAGTAAAGCCACATCCTGCTATGTTTGTACAGAATGCTAATCTGGAAATCTCTTTGAATTCAAGCAATTCCGAATTATGGATTGAAAACAGTTATATAGGCGAGCACTGGAAGCTCTCTAATAAACATATCCTAACGGGAATACCTCAAAATAATTGGGATATAGAGCTACCTTCCGGTATGTGTATCGATGTTATTCCTATTGATGAAGATCAGTGGGCGTTGCGTTCTTATAAATTTGATTTGTCTACAGCAGATACGGAATTATATAATGAGCCTTTATATCCTGTAACCAGCTCTCTCAACGATTTAGGGAAAGCTCTAAAATGGATGATTTCTGTTAATACAGAGAGGGGGAAAGAATTATTTGATGAAAAATATATATTTGAGTCGTTACCCAAGATCTCTGCTGCAGAAATAATATGCCGTGCCAATCTCAAACGTCTGGTTGCTCAACGTAAAGATTTTCGTATAAATAACTGGCCGAAGCTTGCGGCAAATCATGATAAAAGTATTTTTTATCAGCTGGATCTTTCTGATGCGGCAGAAGATTTTGTAGATGGTGACATTCTTTTACCTCCTCCCTTATCAGAAGATGTTCCTTTGCTGAAACAAATAAATGATCAGATGTTTCGTTCTCAGGTATTACAATTACAGGGAAAGGTATATTTATCATACCATAAGGAAGCATTTCTTTTGTTACGTGACGGATTGGTTTCTTCGTTAATAAATAAGAAGCAGGCTCCTTGTTTAAATGTATATACAGACCAGATAGTATGGGCCAGAAGTCCGGTACGTATAGATCTGGCCGGTGGTTGGACTGATACACCTCCTTATTGCTTATATTCCGGCGGTAATGTAGTAAATATTGCCATCGAACTGAATGGACAACCCCCATTGCAAGTATATATTAAACCGGCAAAGGATCAGTATAAAATTATTTTACGCTCTATAGATCTGGGATCTACAGAAATAGTCAGTACATATGACGATCTTTCAGAATACAATAAGGTTGGATCTCCTTTTTCCATTCCGAAAGCAGCACTTACTCTGGGAGGATTTCTGCCTGAATATTCTATGGAAAAGTTCAAAACACTTGAAGAGCAACTGAAGGCCTTTGGATGTGGTATAGAAATTACATTATTATCCGCTATTCCTGCCGGCTCAGGACTGGGAACAAGTTCTATCTTAGCAGCTACAGTCTTAGGTGCTATATCTGATTTTTGTGGTCTTGGATGGGATAAAAATGAAATATGTAAACGTGCCCTTATCCTTGAACAATTACTAACCACTGGTGGAGGATGGCAAGATCAGTTTGGCGGAGTCTTACACGGGTTAAAACTTCTACAAACAAAAGAAGGGTTTGATCAAAGTCCTGTAGTTCGCTGGTTGCCGGAATATTTGTTCACGGATCCCGCATATAAACCTTGCCATTTACTTTATTATACCGGAATTACCCGTACGGCAAAAGATATATTGGCCGATATTGTTCAAGCTATGTTTCTTAATAGCGGTAAACATTTAAAATTACTTTCTGAAATGAAAGAACATGCCCTTGATATGTATGAAGTCATTCAATATGGTAATTTTGAAGCCTATGGACTATTGATAGGTAAGACCTGGGAGCAAAAGAAAGCGATAGACTCAGGAACAAATCCTCCTGCCATTGAGTCTTTGATCTCTTTGATAAAAGATTATGCGTTAGGCTATAAACTTCCCGGAGCAGGTGGTGGCGGATACTTATATATGGTAGCAAAAGATCCGGAAGCAGCAGCTCATATTCAGCATATTTTGACATCATCCCCACAAAATCCAAACGGTAGGTTTGTAGATATGGATATATCGGGTACTGGTTTGCAGATAAGTAGATCTTAACCTACTATCACAATTAAGTTTTCGATTTGTACTGCTTTGGCTTAAGGCCGATCTTCCATTCATCGTCACCAACTCATACCAATCCTTTTCTACAAGCTGGTCTTAGGGTGAAAGGAACTGCCTTCACCTGTTATTATCTGTTTTCACCGCATGGCTATTTTACATATTATTACTAACGTGATTATTTATTTTCCAACTACCAGACTACAGATTTGATCTAATGATTTTATTGTTTTTTTCGTAATACATTTGTCGTTTTGTAGTAACAGATTAATCAGCTCACAACTGTGAGCGATACGGCTCACAAGGGTGAACCTTAGAGCTCACGGTTGTGAGCCCCCTGGCTCACCTATGTGAGCTGAAGAAAAAGACCTGAAATCTGCAATAATTTATTATGAACCAAATGCTAAAACCATGAGATTAAATTATGACTTTTATGACGCCCTTTTCAAAAAAGTATAGCATCAGCGGCTTTCTCCTATTTGTAGTAAATATATATCCCGTGATTATACAATACTGTCAGGTGAAAGCAGAATGGTAACAGGTGAAGGAATTGATTTCACCTTCAAACTTCCTTGTGGAAAAGGATTGGCATGGGTTGGTGACGATGAATGGAAGATCGGTCTTAAGCCTTAGCGGTGTCAAGAGAAAAACTAATATGTATCTTTATCGTGGAAATTTATATAAAAATTTGTATCTTTCAAGTCAAAAACATAAAACGTTAACATTATGATCGTAGGAGTACCGAAAGAAATTAAGAACAATGAGAATCGTGTAGCACTTACACCTGCCGGAGCCAAAGAGTTGATAAAGAGAGGACATACTGTGTATGTTCAGCATACAGCAGGAGAAGGTAGTGGTTTTTCTGATGTTGAATATGAAGCTGCCGGAGCTAAAATTCTTCCAACTATTGAAGAAGTTTATCAAATTGCAGAAATGATTATGAAAGTAAAAGAACCGATTGCTTCGGAATATCAATTGGTTCGGAAAGATCAATTATTATTTACCTATTTCCATTTTGCTTCCGAAGAAGCGCTCACCTTAGCCATGATGAAGAGTGGTGCCGTATGTTTGGCTTATGAAACAGTTGAAAATAAAGATCATACACTTCCACTATTAATTCCGATGAGTGAAGTAGCAGGCCGTATGTCTATACAAGAGGGTGCCAAATATCTTGAGAAACCTCAAGGTGGAAAGGGCATTCTTTTAGGTGGGGTACCTGGAGTTAAACCAGCTAAAGTTTTGGTATTAGGAGGAGGTATAGTAGGATATAATGCGGCTTTGATGGCTGCCGGTATGGGGGCTGATGTTACTATTACTGATATATCTTTGCCTCGTTTACGTTATCTGAGTGAAGTAATGCCCGCAAATGTGAAAACCTTATATTCCTCGACACATAATATTGAACAGGAGCTTCCTACAACCGATCTGGTAATTGGTGCAGTTTTGATTACAGGTGCAAAAGCACCTCATCTTATTACAAGAAGTATGTTGAAACTATTAAAAAAAGGTAGTATGTTGGTAGATGTGTCGATTGATCAGGGAGGATGTTTTGAGACGTCTCACCCTACCACCCATGCAGAACCTATTTATGAAGTAGATGGTATTATTCATTATTGCGTTGCAAATATTCCGGGAGCGGTGCCACAAACATCGACATTAGCTCTTACAAACTCAACACTTCCGTATGCTATTAAATTAGCGAAAAAAGGATGGCGGGAAGCTTGTAAAGAAGACAAAGGTCTGGAGCTGGGGCTTAATATTGTAGATGGTAAAATCGTATATCCGGCCGTAGCCGACGCATTCGGATTAGAATCTCATCTTCTAAAGTTGTAAAATGATATAAAAAATATAAAAACATTTTGTGCCTCAATCGTAGTCTTTTACTTTTGAGGCATTATTAATTTAAAAATCTACCCATGACGAAAACTATTTTTTCAATTTTATGTGTTTTGTTTTTTAGTGTAGGTACTTTATTTGCTCAGGAAGAAGCAGATAAATTACGTGATGAAGGCGATGCTGCCTTAAAAGAAAAGAATTATACTTTAGCTCTTGAAAAGTATTCGAAGTATCTGGAATTAACAAACTATGAAGATGCTCCTCGTATTTATAATGCAGGAGTAAGTGCAGATCAATCGGATAATCATGAAGCAGCAGCTAAATTTTTTGATTTAGCTATCCAGAAAGGACAGAATACTGAGAATGCCTATGTAGGAAAAGCTAAAGCTTTACGTGAATTAGATAAAACTGCAGAACTTAAAGAAACAGCTGAAACAGGTTTAAAAGCCTTTCCTGGTAATAAAAATCTGGAAAGTATAGTATATTCATATTTTATGAAAGAAGCCCAGGCTGAGCAGAAAAAAGGTGATGTGGCTAAAGCGGAAGAATTATTTAATGATGTATTAATGGTTTCCAATGCTAAATATAAAGGAAATGCATTATATAGTATGGGAATATTATATTATAATAAAGGTGCCAAGGCCCTACAGGCTATTACATCTTTAGCTACCTCTGATCCGGATAAGTATGCAGCAGAGAAAGCAAAGTTAGACCCTGATTTTAAGAAAGCAAAAGATTATTTGGAACAAGCGCTTACAGCATCGCCGGATAATGCAAACGCAAAGAAATCGTTGGAATCAATAAATGATATAATGAAATAAAGAAATATTAAAATATAAAAAAATGCCCGATTATCGGGCATTTTTTATTTATTAAAAATAAATCGGAAAAGATCATTACCATTAGCATATATCAGGATACCGAATAGAAGTAACATTCCTATAATTTGAGCATACTCAAGGAATTTATCGCTTGGTTTGCGGCGGGTAATTACTTCATAAAGCAAGAACATTACATGTCCTCCATCCAATGCTGGGATAGGCAGAATATTCATAAACGCCAGAATAATGGAAAGGAAAGCGGTTGTCATCCAGAAAGAGCGCCAATCCCATTGTGCTGGGAAAAGATTGCCGATAGCACCAAAACCACCTAAACTGGAAGCTCCTTCTTTAGTAAAGACATATTTCATATCATTCACATATCCTTTCAACGTATTCACTCCTAAACGTATTCCGGCAGGAAAGGACTCAAAGAAATTATATGTTAATGTAACAGTAGAATATATCTGACTGTATGGCATCAAGTAAATTCCCATTTTACCTGTTGTGTCAGTAGTCAATTGTACTGATTGTTCAATACCTTTACGATAGAAACCAACTGTAATTTCTTGTCCTTTGTTTTCGTCTAGTTTCTGACTTACATCATAAGCAGTCGGAGTAGATACTCCGTTAATAGAAACAATGCTATCTCGAGGCTGTAAACCTGCTAAAGCGGCAGGAGAATCCTCTTCCGAGAGCCTATCCACGATCATAGGATAGCGATAACCGGCAAATCCTTGCCTGTCACGCATTACCCGTTGCATCATATCTTCAGGAATGGGAATGACCGTTTCGACACCATTACGTAAAACAGTTACATTCTTGGCTTCAGCAACACCACGTAGTGCATCCACACCAAAACGCTCCAATGTCTGATCGTCAGCCTTTAGTAAAATATCTCCATCTTGAAATCCTACATTATGAAATGTCTCACTATAATCCATCCCCATTTTTACGTTCTTTAATGGGAGATAAGTATCTCCCCAGGCAAAGAGAATCATGGAATATATAAATAAAGCCAATATGAAATTAAACAAAACTCCTCCTACCATAATTAGTAAACGTTGACCGGCAGGTTTTGATCGAAACTCATAAGGTTTAGGAGGCTGAGCCATTTGTTCTTTATCCATACTTTCATCTATCATGCCGGATATTTTACAATATCCACCTAATGGTAGCCAACCAACCCCATATTCTGTTTCACTGTTTTTAGGTTTCCAGCGAAAAAGAGCAAATCCCGCATCAAAAAACAAGTAGAATTTTTCTACCCTGACTTTGAAAATACGGGCAAAGAGGAAATGGCCGAATTCATGAACAAGCACTAGTATTGATAAACTTAATATAAGTTGTAATGCCTTAATTAAAAATGTTTCCATTTATTTTTGTTTGTTTTTATTGGTTTCTAAATCAATTCGCTGGCTATCTTTCGGGCTTCAGTATCTGTAGCCACATAATCCTCATAGGTAGGATTAGCAATAAAGAAAGCTTTCTGCATTGTTTTTTCTATTATATCACTCATATTCAGAAATCCTGTTTCATCACGAAGGAAAGCTGCCACAGCTACTTCATTAGCAGCATTTAAAATGCAGGGCATATTTCCTCCCTGTTTTATAGCTTCAAAAGCAAAAGATAAATTGCGGAATCGTTTGATATCCGGTTCTTCAAATGTCAACGTATTATATAGATTGAAATCTAATCTTGGAGCTTTATTTTCCAGCCGTTTAGGATAAGAGAAAGCATAGCTGATTGGCAGTTTCATATCCGGCAAACCTAATTGAGCCATAACAGCCCCATCTTCAAATTGTACCATTGAATGAATAATAGATTGCGGATGTACAACTACCTGTATTTTTTCAGGAGAAACACCGAACAGCCATTTGGCTTCAATCATCTCGAAACCTTTATTCATCATACTGGCCGAATCAATGGTTACTTTAGCTCCCATATTCCAGTTGGGATGTTTTAAGGCTTGTTCTTTGGTTACTTTAGATAGTTCATCAATCGTTTTTGTACGGAATGGACCACCGGAAGCGGTTAATAATATCTTCTCTATAGTATTGTTCCATTCGCCGGCTAAACATTGAAAAATGGCGGAATGCTCAGAATCAACCGGAATTACCGGAACCTTATGTTCAGTGGCAAGTGAAGTTATCAATTCACCGGCTACCACCAATGTCTCTTTATTAGCTAAAGCAATGGCTTTGCCTGCCTTTATTGCGGAGATAGTTGGCATGAGACCGGAGTATCCAACCATAGCAGTTAGTACCATATCGATAGGTTCAGCTTCCACCACCTGGGCAATAGCTTCGGCTCCTGTCCATACCTTAATTGGAAGATCGTTTAATGCCTCTTTCAGTTCTGAATATTTCTCTTCGTTAGCAATAACTACCATTTCCGGCATATACTTACGTGCCTGATTGATTAGAAGATCAACCTGATTGTTGGCCGTCAAAGCGTATACTTCAAACATATCGGCATGTTCGTCTATCACTTCTAAAGCCTGAGTGCCTATAGAACCGGTGGAACCTAATATAGCTATTCTTCTTTTCATTTAAAAGGCAATATATTCTTCAGGATTAACAGGTGAACCTTTAAACCATAACTCAAAATGCAGATGGGGGCCGGTTGATAGATCTCCCGTATTACCGATCAATGCTATGGCTTCTCCGGCAATTACCTGATCACCTATAGCTTTCAATAACATTTCGTTATGTTTATAAACAGATAGAAATCCGTTTTTATGCTGGATCTGGATTACATTTCCATATTGAGGATCATATCCTGTATAAACTACTGTTCCATCTAGGGTAGCCAATACATTCTCTTTAGGAGCAGCAACAAGATCTATCCCATAATGTCGTATATCAGCTTCATAACGTGCAGATACAATCCCATTAACAGGTTTATAAAAGAAGACGGCATCTGTCGGAGTATGATTGGGATTTAGAGTCGTAAGATTGTATTTCTCTTCTTCCTCAAATGTCTTTACAAAGTCTTCCTCCGAAGAGGTACGCGGAATATTATAATCGGCATTTACATGTGCCAGTGAATCAACCATTCGGATAGAATCAATAGGCATAGTACCAGTAAGAATAGCAGTCACATTATCCAGATATAAAGCCTGAATAGAGATGAGCCGTTCAAGTGAATCAGCCCGTAAGGCAGTTTGCATGATTTCTTTACGCACTTCAACATCCAGGTATCCCGGCAGATAATTTCGTATAGGTGTCTTAATGATTATTAATGAAGTAATAGCTATAAGCAATAAAGCAAAAGCAGTGAAAATATTAAAAGCAGTTAGTTTTGACATTCGAAACGACCAAACTTCTTCTAATGTATTTTCATTAAAAAAAGAAAGTTTGTATTTAAATCGTATCTGATGCCAGAATGATTTACCTCTTTTTTTATTATTTTTTACTGCCATGTTTTTCTTTTAAAACGCAAAAGTAGCAAAAACCATATCTGTTTAGAAAGAGTTTACGCTAATTAACGTTTTCTATAAATCTAATAAACCCTCAGGAATAGTTACTGTTAGATTTCTCTTATCATGATCAACAGATAAGATCAGTTCCTCTGCTGCAGGTATTAATAGCTCTTTACCATTAAAATCAATTCCTAGAATAACATTCATAGTACTATCATCTACGTTTGTTATATTACCCAGAAAACCAAGGTTTTCGTCGGTAACCTTGTAACCAATAAAATTATCCCAGGTTATCTCTTCTGTCAGATTGTTTTTAGCAATATCCATACGGTTTTTGGGATAATAAACATCCAGATTAATAAGTTCACGAACTCTTTCTTCGGAGTCTATATTTTCCAGCTTAATAAGTACTACTGTATTTGTTTTATATCGATATGATTCAAGAAAGAAGGGAACTAAAATGCCATCAATCTCACAGATAATATAAAGATTATCTGAGTCATCAAATACATCATAAGTGGTAACCAATCCTATTTCACCTTTAATACCATGCGGCTTAGCAAAATGTCCTATTTTAATTACCTCTTCTTTTTTTATCATACTATTGGGATTACAAACGGGTAATGCGAGCACCTATGTTATTGAGACGTTTGTCGATATCCTGATAACCACGATCTATCTGATCAATATTGTGGATACGACTGGTTCCTTCCGCGCTTAAGGCGGCGATCAATAAGGCTATACCAGCCCGGATATCAGGTGATACCATATTAGAGCCGCGAAGCTTTACCCTGTTTCCCAGTCCTATTACTGTTGCACGATGAGGATCACACAAGATAATTTGGGCTCCCATATCAATCAGTTTATCGACAAAGAATAAACGACTCTCAAACATTTTCTGATGAATCAATACACTTCCAACAGCCTGTGTGGCAATAACAAGAAATACACTTAGCAAATCAGGTGTCAGTCCCGGCCATGGAGCATCCGCTATTGTCATGATTGAACCGTCAATAAATGTATCTATCTCGTACGATTCGTGTGTAGGAATATGAATATCGTCCCCCTTTTTCTCGACTGTTATGCCTAATCTGCGGAATGATTCGGGAATGATACCTAGACTCTCATATCCAGTATTCTTGATAAGGATATCCGATCCTGTCATGGCAGCCATTCCGATAAAGCTTCCAACTTCAATCATATCAGGAAGGATCGTATGTGTTGTCCCATGCAGGGATTCTACTCCTTCAATCGTCAAAAGATTAGAACCCACACCTGATATCTTTGCCCCCATGTAGTTTAGCATCTTGGATAATTGTTGCAGATAAGGTTCACAGGCTGCATTATAAATGGTAGTAGTACCTTCGGCAAGTACGGCAGCCATCAATATATTTGCAGTACCGGTTACAGAAGCCTCGTCTAACAACATGTATGCTCCCTTTAACCTTTCGGCTTCAATTTCATATAATTGTTTTTCCTGATTATAATGGAATCTGGCTCCTAACTTCTGTATACCGGTAAAGTGAGTATCCAGACGCCGACGCCCTATTTTATCTCCACCAGGTTTAGGAGTTAACGCTTTCCCAAAACGAGCTATTAAAGGACCAACAATCATGATGGAACCCCGCAGTGCAGTACTTCTCTTTAAGAAATCATCGGTATATAGATAATCCAGATCAATATCGTCAGCCTGAAACATATAAGTGCCAGCAGCTAGGCGTTCTACCTTAACACGCATGTCACGCAATAGCTGGATCAGGTTATTTACATCGAGAATATCGGGTATATTATGGATTGTAACCTTTTCGGCTGTAAGCAGAACGGCACAGATTACTTCTAAGGCTTCGTTTTTTGCTCCTTGAGGAATAATTTCACCAGATAATCTGCAACCACCTTCTATAACAAATGAACTCATCTGTTTTTACGGGAATGATTTTTCTTGTTGTTATTGTTATTATTGTTGGAATTGTTGTTTGTATTATTTCTGGCTAATATTTCGCGGCTTTCAGTTAATTTATATTCCTCTTCGTTTAATACGATTTTACCTTGTGAGAGCTCATCAAGATCTTTAAATATTTTGCGGTCATCTACAGATTCTTTATTCCATGTCAGGAAAGATTTTTTCAATTGATTAGCCAGCAATTTAATTAAATAATCTCTTTCCTCTCCGGTTTCCAACTCATTTGCTTTACTTATCATCAATTCTAATGTTTTTCCATAATGACGATAACGGATCCGGGAATTATTGTAAGGGATTCGTGGCGGTTTAGCATATAAATTTTCTTTTTTGATAATCTCGTATGGATAATCAATATCTAGTTTAAAATCAGCCATAATAGCCAGATGATCCCATAAAATATGCTTGAAATCACTTACATCACGCAAATGAGGGAATAAGTTTCCCATTATATTTATTATGCTGTTTGCACATCGTTGACGTTCTTCACTATCTGTGATAGAAACACAGTAATCAACCATGTTTTGAATATTTCGGCCATACTCAGGTAGAGCCAGTTTTTTCAGTTGGGTGTTATAATTCATTGTTTGATTTATTATTGGAAGATGCAAAGATAGATATATTTTCGAAATTATCCGGTAATTAGTCAAAATAAACCTTCTTTTGCGGGTTCTTATAATAAACAAACATTAATTCAATTTGTTCTGGTAAAACACGTTCCAGAGAGAGGGGAGGCAGATTGTCTATTCGAAAAAAATCTTTATCCAGGATATCGAAAGCATCAGTGAATTCACCACCGGTTATTTCACACTGAATGAATGTCTTATAGATATAATAGGGGAGGAGAGGATGCGGATGATATTTCATATCCATTAAGGATAGTAGACGAACGGCTTTTACATCAAGACCGGTTTCCTCTTTCACTTCCTTTACCGCTATTTCACCAGGTGAGAATCCAACATCAGCCCAACCGCCTGGAAGTGCCCAGTGTCCATCGGCTTTTTCTTTTACAAGTAATATCTCATCTTTATCATTGAAAACGACGGCCCGTATATCTACTTTAGGTGTTACATACTCACGGGTAGGTAAATACTGTGAGTTAATTATTTCCGTTTCATTTTCTGTTACAACAGAAACGATCCGGTTACTTAGTTCCATTAATTCTTCATAGCGTTCTGTATCGTATTCGCTAAGAGAGTATGTCAAGCCGTTTTGTGACAATGCACGTATCCGTTGTGCTATTACATTTAATTCTTTCGATGGGTTCATGCTGATGGTTAATTAAGTCTGTTAAAATAACGGATAAGAAATAGGCTTATTATAATTTCTTTGAAATAGAATAGGGGATTTTGGAAATTGCTTGTCTTAGAAGTAAGATGAACCCCTAAATATAGATAAGATGAAGACATTTTTCATTTGCATACTATCCTTCCTATTTACTATTGCATATGCACAACAGGAAAAAGACTTTTACCATCATGAGTTTCACCTCACCGGAGGGTTAAATTCACAATCAGCCTTTGAGTTTGAACCTGCTTATTCTTTTCTATTCAATAAATACCTTGGAGTAACCTTAGGAATGTCTGTTTTTGATTATTCATTTGATCTCATCGATTTTGTAGCTCGTATGGTTGGTGTAGAAAGCTATTATGATGATTATGATCATTATTATGATATAAATATGGCACTTTTTTTGAGACCGGCTGTTCGTTTCCGTTTTCCTTTAATAAAGGATGAGGTTGGTGATTTGCTTTTCTTAAATATTGAGCCGGGAGCTTTTCTTAATATAGCATCTAACAATCATGGCTCATATTCATCTAAATTTACTAATGAAAAACTTTTCGTTCATTTGAAAAGTTATTTAACAATGGCATTTGATCGATGGCAAGTAGCTGCAGGCTGTGGTTTATCAAACTTTGATGCCTCCGGTAATCATAGGGATAAATTAAAAACAATATCCTTTTTGGTTTCTCTAAGTTACTGTTTTTAATAAAAAATCGCCGGACTTAAAATCCGGCGACTCAAAATAAAGAGAATTATTGTAATCTGAAAGTTATCGGAACTGTGTATTTAACTCTTACCGGTTTACCTCTTTGTTTACCGGGTTCCCATTGCGGAATTGTATTAACTACACGTAGAGCTTCATTATCTAAAGAAGGATCTATACCACGAATTACTTGTCCTTCAACAACTTTACCTGTTTTATCGATAATAAATGTACAGATCACGCGCCCTTGAATACCGTTTTCCTGAGCAATAACCGGGTATCTGATTGATTTATTAATAAAGCTCAGTAAAGCAGCTTCACCACCAGGAAACTTAGGCATATCTTCAACGATAACAAAATCGATCTTATCATCTTCCTCTTCATCGTCTTTAGGTGATGCTGGGATATAGGTCTCAGGTTGTGCCATGTTGGGATTGTCTTCAGTAGTCAAAATCGGAAGGTCATCTACATCCTCAATATTTTCTACAATATTCAGTACATCGACTACCGCAGGAGCAGGCGGTGGTGGAGGAGGCGGTAATTCCTGTCTGGTAATCGGCATCATTTGTTCTATTTCAGAACCACTATCGTTTCCATTGGATGCAAGAATTTGTACATCCCGGGTTCCCCATTCAAAACTTACAAAAAGGATTGCTATAGCCACAACCAGTCCCATTAAAAGACTTATCGTTTTACCCTTTTCCAAATCGGCTTTCATTGATTTCTTTGTTTCCATAAAGCTAAATTATTAAATCATTAATACTAGGAAAACATCGCTTGTTTATTTAATAGATGAACATACATCTGCCGATTCCATAACTGAAAGCATAAAATAAGTTAATAAAAAATATAGTGACTTTTTATTCATAACAACGCCTATTATTAATATTTCCTCACGTTGGTTGGTCTCTCTTGATTGTACCTTTTTTGTTTTTGATAATTATCGAAAATATTTTTGACATATGTCGTGAATATTCACGATAATTATCAAAAGTATTCACGACATATATCGTGAATAAAATATGTTATATTGTTTTTTTAGTAATAATCTGATGATTTTGGGCATTGGTCTTATTAATTGTGAAACCTAATCGTTATAAATAGTTGATATGAAAAGATATTTTTCAAAAAAAAACTCCAAAATATTTGCAGTTTGTCAGAGAATGCATATATTTGCTGCCGAAATAATAGAAAAAGAGAATGAATAATATTTTAGTTAATACATATTGGTGGCGCTTCCTACAACTCAAAGTCGTAAGGAACGCAGACTCGTGTATATACTAAATAGATAAAAAGAATATGAAAGAAGAGGCCTGTTGCACTTGCGACAGGCCTCTTCTCTTTTTATGGCAGTTTAGAAACAAAAATTCTTAATAAATAAAGCAAAATGAAAACGTATCAAGTAAATCAAAAAGGGTATTATGGAAAGTTTGGAGGAGCTTACATACCTGAAATTCTCCATCAATGTGTTGAAGATCTGAAAGAAAACTATCTCAATATACTGGATAGTGAAGAATTTCGTATTGAATTTAATCAGCTATTACGTGATTATGTTGGCCGTCCGTCTCCTCTTTACCTCACAAGACGACTAAGTAAAAAGCATGGTTGTAAAATATACCTTAAAAGAGAAGATTTGAACCATACCGGAGCTCATAAGATAAATAATACTATCGGTCAAATCTTATTGGCACGAAAGATGGGCAAGACACGGATTATTGCCGAGACAGGTGCCGGTCAGCATGGGGTAGCATCAGCTACTGTCTGTGCTTTGATGGATATGGAATGTATTGTCTATATGGGTAAAACAGATATTGAACGTCAGCAACCAAATGTAAAAAAGATGCAGATGTTAGGAGCAACAGTGGTTCCGGTTACATCCGGTAATATGACCTTAAAAGATGCTACAAATGAAGCAATACGCGACTGGTGTTGTCATCCGCAAGATACATACTATATTATTGGTTCAGTAGTTGGACCTCATCCGTATCCTGATATGGTAGCTCGCTTACAGTCTGTTATAAGTGAAGAGATACGGAAACAGTTGTTAAAGAAAGAAAGAAGGGATTATCCGGATTATCTGTTTGCCTGTGTGGGTGGAGGTAGTAATGCCGCAGGAACTATCTACCATTATATGGATGACGAACGTGTGAAGATTGTATTAGCGGAAGCAGGAGGAAAAGGAATACATTCCGGCATGAGTGCAGCTACAATCCAATTAGGTAAAAAGGGGATTATTCATGGCGCTTATACTTTAGTTATGCAAAGTGAAGATGGACAAATAGAAGAGCCTTATTCTATTTCCGCAGGGTTGGATTATCCGGGGATAGGTCCTATTCATGCTAATTTATATGATACTGATCGTGCATCTATATTGACGGTAGATGATGATGAGGCGTTAGAAGCGGCTTTCGAACTAACCAAATTGGAAGGCATAATACCCGCTCTTGAAAGTGCTCACGCCTTGGGAGCTTTAAATAAGATCAAATTCAATGCTGATGATGTCGTTGTCTTAACCTTATCGGGGAGAGGTGATAAAGATATGGAAACCTATTTAAATGAAGAATAAAAAATGAAATACTTTTTTAAAACAATAAGTAAGAAGCTATTGGGTGATCTGCATACACCGGTTAGTATTTATCTTAAAGTACGTGATATATATCCTGAATCCGCTTTGTTAGAAAGTTCGGATTTCCATGGAAATGACAATAGCCTATCTTATATAGCTTTGTGTCCGATAGCAAGTATAGGAATAAATAATAATGAGTGTACTACAACATTTCCTGATGGGAATGTAGAAATATCCCCCTTGCCCTCTAAAGGTGGTGGATTAGAAGAAGTATTTAATTCTTTCATGAGTCGTTTCCTGATTGAAGGAGTAAATAAAGAAGTTTGCGGTTTATTTGGTTACACTGCATTCGATGCCGTTAAATATATGGAGAACATACCTGTACAGGAAAGCCACCATGAGGAAAATGATGCACCGGATATCTTATATATACTTTACAGATATATTCTGGTCTTTGATCATTTCAAGAATGAACTTACGCTAGTTGAATTAGTTGGAAATGAGGAAACAAGCCGTTTGCAAGAGATTGAGACTCTTATAGAAAACCGGAATTATGCTTCTTACAATTTCCAAACAACAGGTAATGAAACTTCACCGATAACCGGAGACGAATATAAAGAAATGGTTCGAAAAGGTATCAGCCATTGTTTACGAGGAGATGTTTTTCAAATAGTTCTTAGTCGTAGATTTGAACAAGCTTTCAAAGGTGATGACTTTAAAGTTTACAGAGCCTTGAGAAGTATTAATCCTTCTCCCTATCTTTTTTATTTTGATTTCGGTGGCTTTCGGATATTTGGTTCTTCTCCTGAAACACACTGTAAAATAACGAATGGACATGCCAGTATCGACCCGATTGCAGGAACCACATTCCGGTCAGGAAATGTAACATTGGATAAACAACGAACAGAGACCTTGCTGGCCGATCCAAAAGAAAATGCCGAACATGTAATGTTAGTAGATTTAGCCCGCAATGATCTTAGCCGAAATGCACATAACGTTAAAGTTGATTTCTATAAAGAAGTTCAGTATTATAGTCATGTAATACATTTGGTTTCGCGTGTAAGTGGTGATATAAATGCTGATAGTAATCCTATACGGACTTTTATAGATACATTTCCTGCCGGAACATTAAGCGGAGCGCCTAAGGTACGTGCTATGCAACTTATTACAGATATTGAAAAACATAATAGGGGGGCATACGGAGGATGTATCGGTTTCATTGGTTTCAATGGAGATATTAACCAGGCAATTACTATCCGGACGTTTGTGAGTCGGGGAAATGTTTTATATTATCAAGCGGGTGCAGGAATTGTAGCAAAAAGTGTAGATGAAAGAGAATTACAGGAAGTTAACAATAAACTTGGGGCTTTGAAAAAAGCTATTGATTTAGCAGAAAAATTAATTAATTAGTATTAAGTAGTTGGTAGCTAGTAGTAAGTAGAAATAATAATAAACTACCAACTACTAACTACCAACTACTAACTACCAACTACAAAAAAAATGAAGATATTACTATTAGACAACTATGACTCTTTCACTTATAATCTGTTACATATCTTGAAAGAATTTAAAGCGGATGTAGAAGTTCATCGTAACGATCAGATTACACTTGATGAAGTGGAACATTTTGATAAAATTCTTCTTTCTCCGGGTCCGGGTATTCCATGTGAAGCAGGTATTCTTTTATCTCTTATAGAACGTTATGCTTCTACTAAAAGTATTTTAGGCATTTGTTTAGGAGAACAGGCTATTGCCGAAGTTTTTGGTGCTAAACTTATAAACTTGACCGATGTTCATCATGGAGTTTGTTCTGATATCCGTGTGATTATAAAAGATCCCTTATTTGAAGGATTGACTCCGGGTTTCAGAGCGGGAAGATATCATTCGTGGGTAGTCTCCAAAGATTGTTTACCAGATTGCTTGGAGGTAACAGCAATAGATAGAGAAAAAGAAGAGATCATGGGATTACGGCATAAAGACTATGACGTAAGAGGAGTACAGTTTCATCCTGAATCCGTTCTGACTCCCAAAGGAAAAACAATAATTGAAAACTGGTTGAAAAATTAGGAGATAAGAAAATGAAACAAATACTTTATAAATTATTCGAGCATCAATATCTGGGGCGTGAAGAAGCACGGATGATACTTCAGAGTATAACAGAAGGGAAATATAATGAGTCACAAATTTCAAGTTTGATTACAGTTTTCCTGATGCGTAGTATATCTGTGGAAGAATTAACAGGCTTTCGGGAAGCGCTCCTGGAAATGCGTGTCCCTGTGGATTTATCAGAATACAAACCTATCGATATTGTTGGTACAGGCGGTGATGGTAAAAACACATTCAATATTAGTACAACAGCCTGTTGTGTACTTGCCGGAGCAGGATATAATGTAGTAAAACACGGTAACTACGGAGCTACTTCTGTAAGCGGAGCCAGTAATGTTATGGAGCAACATGGGGTTAAGTTTACCGATAATATAGATATTATTCGAAAATCTATTGATGAGTGTAATTTTGCCTATTTACATGCTCCGTTATTCAATCCAGCATTAAAAGCCGTTGCTTCTGTCAGGAAAAACCTGGGAGTAAGAAGTTTCTTTAATATGTTGGGACCATTGGTTAATCCTGTCATACCTACCTACCAATTATTAGGTGTATATAATCTTCCACTCTTACGTTTGTATAATTATACCTATCAGGAAAGTGGAACTCGTTTTGCAGTGGTTCACAGCCTTGACGGATTTGATGAAATCTCTTTAACGGCTGACTTTAAAGTGGCAATGCCCGAAAAAGAAAAGTTATATACACCGGAAATGCTTGGGTTTACACGTTGTAAAGAGGCCGATCTGGATGGGGGAGAAACCGTATCACATGCAGCAAAGATATTTGATAACCTATTAAATAATAAGGCAACAGAAGCTCAAAAGAATTGTGTAATTGTGAATGCAGCATTTGCTATTCAGGTAATATGCCCTGAAAAGAAAATCGAATCCTGTATAGCGGAAGCGAAGGAATCTTTGGAAAGCGGAAAAGCTTTGCGGATGTTCAATAAATTTCTAACTATAAACACATAAAAATGAAAGATATATTACAAGAGATCATAGTAAATAAGCGTATAGAAGTGGAAGAACAGAAGCGGGCGGTAGACCTTCGAACATTGGTAACCATGGGAAGTGATCAACTGGAACGTCCCGTTTATTCAATGCGTTCTTCATTAGCCAATTCTCCTACCGGTATTATTGCTGAATTCAAACGTAAGTCTCCATCTAAAGGATGGTTATTTCCAGATGCTGATATTGCTCATATTATTCCTGCTTATGAAGCAGGAGGAGCATCAGCCTGTTCGGTTCTTACAGATCAGAAATACTTTGGGGGTACTTTAAGTGATCTTCAACAAGCACGTAAATTAGTTAATATACCTCTGCTCAGAAAAGACTTCATTATTGATGAATACCAGTTATATCAGGCACGGATCATGGGGGCTGACGCAATACTATTAATCGCGGCGGCATTAAATGAAGAAACTTGTATTATACTGGCAGAAACTGCACATAGCTTAGGTTTAGAGGTGTTATTAGAAATACATAATGAAGAAGAATTAAGATATTTGAATCCTCATATCGATATGTTAGGGGTGAATAATCGGAATCTGGGTAGCTTTCATACGGATGTGCAAAATTCTTTCCGTTTAATACAACAGATACCCTCTCAACCCCCGAAAGGGGAGCAATTTACGACTACTCCTCTATTAGTATCTGAAAGTGGAATATCTGATACAAAATTAGTGAAACAGTTACGAGATTGCGGATTCAAAGGTTTCTTGATTGGAGAAACATTTATGAAAACTCAAAATCCGGGTAAGAGTTTATCTGAATTTATAGGAGGTTTATCATGATCGTGAAAGTCTGCGGAATGCGTGATCCTGAAAATATCCGGCAGGTAGTAGAATTAGGGATTAATTGGATAGGCCTCATATTCTATAATG
Organism: Tannerellaceae bacterium; assembly: GCA_032054765.1. Lineage (GTDB taxonomy): Bacteria > Bacteroidota > Bacteroidia > Bacteroidales > Tannerellaceae > DFXE01. The sequence continues at coordinate 238,582 of DAMBSC010000006.1, read as the reverse complement.
AATCACCCCGATTTGTTGAAGTAGATAACCATTTTCAACTTTCAACTTTCAATTTTCAATTACCCAAAGTCGGCGTATTTGTAAATAGTTCCACTGAAGAAACGATAGATATAGCTAAAAACTATAAATTAGACTATCTTCAGTTACATGGTAATGAATCACCGGAGACATGTCATACATTACAAAAAAGGGGATATAGACTTATTAAGGCATTCTCGATAGCTTCATCAAAAGATTTAGAAATAGTGTCAGAATATGAAGGGAGAGTTGATTACTTTCTTTTTGACACAAAATGTGAAGAATACGGAGGGTCTGGGAAAAGTTTTGATTGGTCTGTCCTTGCTGAGTATAAAGGCAAAACACCGTTCTTATTAAGCGGTGGTATCAATCCGGATAGCGTAGAATCAATAAAGAAATTTCATCATTCGGCATTTGCCGGTATTGACTTAAATAGCGGCTTTGAAATAGCACCGGCAATAAAAGATATAAAAAGACTGGAAAGCTTTTTAAAAGCTATAAATATTAATCGTTAATCACTAATCGTTACATAAAATGAATCGTATAAATCAATTATTTCAGACAAAGGAAAAAAATATTCTTTCTATATATTTTACAGCAGGATATCCTCAATTAAATGATACTACTAATATCTTAAAAGTTTTGCAGGATAAAGGGATTGATATGGTAGAAATAGGCATTCCATTTTCAGATCCTATGGCGGATGGGCCGGTTATACAGGAAACTTCTACACAATCCTTAAGAAATGGAATGTCGCTTCGCTTGCTTTTTGAACAATTGACAGATTTCCGAAAAGAGATAGATATTCCTGTCTTATTTATGGGTTATCTAAATCCTATCATGCAATTCGGATTTGAAAACTTTTGTAAGAAATGTGTAGAAACAGGCATTGACGGCGTGGTCATTCCCGATCTTCCTTTTGATGACTATATGGCTAACTACAAACAAACAGCTGAGAAATATAATCTGAAAGTTATTATGCTAATCACTCCTGAGACATCAGAAGAGCGTATTCGCTTGATAGATGATAATACAGATGGATTTATTTATATGGTTTCAAGTGCAGCAATCACAGGAACGCAACAAAGTTTTGATGACCAAAAGCAAATATATTTCCGAAGAATAAATAATATGAATTTGCGAAATCCAAGATTAGTAGGTTTTGGTATAAGCAATAAAGCTACGTATGATGCTGCATCAAACAATTCATCAGGCGTTATTATAGGAAGTAAATTCATACAGTTATTATCAGAAAATTCTCCGGCACAAGCAATAGATAAATTATTTGAAGCATTAAAAAATTGACCGGTTTTTCTACAGATATATAGATGCTCCAATCTATATATCTGTAGAAAATCTAAAATATTCTATAGGTTAATTGAAAGTTTAACATAGGCCACCATTTTAGCCACTTTTCATAGTCTTCAGCATCTTTACCATCAGATAATATAATATCACCAAAACGGAATTCACTGCCATTCTGTTTCAATGTATAATCTCCTTGGTACATGACGCCTAATTCAACTTTGAAGCCAAACTTATTTTTACTAAAAGCACGTCCCAATCCAACTCCAACATAAGGTTTGATAACATTCCCTAATTTCAAGTCAAAATCCAGATTTCCTCCGGTAAGGTCAATTCTATGGTTTCCATATTCAAATACTGGCCATTCATAACCGGGAAGCAGTTTGGCAGGGTTATCATTAGGATCAGATAAGAAGCCATCGAGCGTTGCTTTATTGGAGCCTATAAATACTCCGGCCGTAATATGGAAGATACCTGTTTTAATAGGATAAAAATCTGCTAATACATGTCCATTGAAGAAATTAACTTTAGCTTTTCCTCTATATTGAGGAATATAACCGAAAGCATATTCTAATTGACTAAATTCTTTCCGTAAACTATACGTATGATTACCAAAACTAATAGGAAACAGATCAAATCCGCCTCTTAAAACAAACTGCTCATTCAAAGGTGTAGCTGCTTCCAGTCCAAAACCTAATGTATTCAATCGTAAGGACAGATTCAAATGATTGAAAGCTATTTTATCTGATTTGTTAACTTCTGTTTCTTCATAAACGACCCTTTTTGAAGGGATATCTATTGGGATAAGGTTTGGTATATCTTTCTTCTGTAAAATGATATTCATAATATCCGGCAAGACTATATTATAGACTTTTTGTGGAGTAACAATCACTATCGTATCTGAAATAGTCTGACCTGAGAGTTTCTGGTTTGTTACTTGTTCTTGTGAGTTAATGTTAGATAGGAGAGATATAATACTCATTAATACGAGCAGAATGCATGTGGATCTCATAGATGCTTAAATTAGTTCGTTTCAAAAAGAATTTTTCTTTTAAAAACAAAAATAATATTTTGTTTTTAAAAATAAACTAAAAACTCATTTATCTTCTATTGCTCGAGATTGAAGTATTTTTGAATTTGGTGGAACATCATGGGTTAGCCAAATGTTTCCTCCAATTATAGAATTATGTCCAATAGTTATTCTACCCAGAATAGAAGTATTAGAATAAATCGTTACATGATCTTCAATAATGGGATGACGAGGAATATCCATTGGTAAACCTTCTTCATCATATTTGAAACTTTTCGCACCTAATGTAACTCCCTGATATAAACGAACATGTTCCCCAATAATAGTAGTCTGTCCAATAACAATACCTGTACCATGATCTATACTAAAATATTTACCAATCTGCGCACCAGGATGGATATCAATACCTGTTAACGTATGAGCCAGTTCAGTAATAATTCGTGGCAAAACAGGAACTTTCAGCTTAAATAATTCATGAGCTACCCGTTGGTGAAGAATGGCCTGTGTTGCCGGATAACAGAAGATAACTTCACTAATACTATGAGCTGCAGGGTCTCCATCCAATATAGCTTTTACATCAGTAGAGAGATAATGTTTTATAGTAGGTATTTTATTTATAAATGATATTGTGATTTCAGTTGCTTGATCATTTGTCTCGCAGCATTTTTTATTCTCAAAACATAAGCCATTATATACCTGCTCATGTAAAAGATCATATATTTTTTCGAGATAAACGCCGGTATAATATTGAATGGACTCACATTGTGCTTCTTGTTCAGTTCCAAAGAAACCAGGAAAAATTACTTTTCGTATGAGATGCATTATTTCCCTGATAGCATTGACAGATGGAGAAGACTTCTGATGTAGAGGTATATATTTATATTCCGGTAAATCAAAAGCAGATAATTTCTCTACATTTTGTTGTATTTGCTCAAGAATCTCTGATCTATCCATTTTTTAATTATCCCACGTTGGATTGTATTTTATTAATTCATTCGAATATTGCCCTAAACCTATATATATATTAGTTTCAGTTATTCCATTATTTATTTCGTCAAGTGTAAACATACAATGAAAGAATCTATTAACAGAAACTTGTGACTTTTTAGTCCATACTTTTTCTATTGGATTATAGCACCATATATTACCTGTATTTATATTAATTACATAAATAAGCCCTTTATGGACTACACCTCCTTTAATGGATCCTGTTGATAATGGGAAAGATGTTTGAGAATCCCACGTATTACAATTATCAGAAGATGACCAGAATTTATTATTGAATGTACCATCTTCTTTTATTCCTAAACCTGCATATATGGTTTTATCTATAGAAACTGCCGTTCCACCATATTGGGCTATCGGGAAATCTGTTACCTGGTTCCAAGAGGGAATAGCAAGCGTATTGAAATACCATACTTCTTTTATTGCATTGGTACGAAAGCCCCCAATAAAAAATGCAAAATTATCCGGAATATAAACTCCTGCAGCTGAATGTAACGGTGCAGGACCTGTTGCTAATTTTTCCCATGTGTTATCATGTGGAGTATAACGGTAAAAATCATCGCTGATATTTCCTGATTGATCACTTCCTCCAAGAACATACCCAATGTCACCAACTCCAACAGCAGTCATCCATTTTCTTTCTCCACCAGGAAACGCTTTTTTCTCCTCCCACTTATTCCTGGAGTTAGGGTCATACATCCAAAGTTTATTTGTATATTTTGAACCCACGTCTCCTCCTACCATATATGTTCTTATGTAGTTCTTGTTATTATCTTTTATAGAAAAATAAGCTGGTGTATTGGCTGTATATGAATCTCCCGGAAAAGCATCCACTAGCTGGAAAATGGCAGGCGGTGTATATTCGATAACCTCCCCATACGCTGTTTCGTTTTTATTTGAAGCAAATGCTCTGATATAATACTTTGTACCTCCTTTTAATGATCGTATTATCCCTGAATAAGAGCCTACTTTATTCGAACAGGTTAATACAGAATCCATATCCAGGGTTGGAGTAGGAGAGGTTGACCAACAGATACCGGCAGAATCAATAGGTGTCATACCCTGATTTTTTACATTGCCTGAGACGGTTACTATTCCGTTATCAGGTGTTACTGCTACAGTTTCAACAGAAGGTTTAACACTAATGGTAGAGAAACTGATTACTTTTTCACTATAACGTATGCCATATTTGTTTTCAGCATAAGAACGGACATAATAGGTTGTTTCAGAGTCAAGATCTGTTATGGTTGTGGTAAACTTTCCAGATCCTTTGCCTACAATCGCAGTATCAGTATCTACATTTCCTATAGTTGGAGGAGATGCCTCTGATTTGCTGTAACAGAAGCCTCGTTCCGTGACTTCCGCATCCCCTTCATCTGTAACTTCCGCAGAAATTTCAACACTTGTGAAACCTTCCTTAATATCAAAAGGATCGATTACGTTTGGTTTACCATCTTTAGTTGTGAAAAATTGAATCTCTCCAACAAAAGTTCCAAATTTATTTTTCGCATATGCCCTTACATAATATTTAGTTTCAGGTGTTAAAGAAGAGATTGTAAGGGTATACGGATTCTCTTCTTCCTTGGTATAAACGGAGTCTATAGTAGATGAAGTTTTCCAGTTATTTTCATTCAAATCCTCTTCATTTTGCGAAAAGTAAAAACCTCTCTCTATAATCTTATCTTCACCAGCAGAGATAATATTACCGGTTATTTCCGCAGAAATTCCTTTTATATCAGTTTCGCCAGGTTTGATTGTCTCAATTGTGCCATAACCATTACCTGTTAGTTGATATATAGATTCGGTTGTAGAAATTCCAATTGAATTCTTTGCATATGCTTCTATTAGATAACCAGTCTCCGGAAGTAATCCTTTAATTATGGTATCAAATTTTATTATACCATCTTCAGATGTAACACCTATAACTGATATACTATCTTTTTTACCACTATCTTCTTTTTCGAAATAATATCCGTATTCCGTGGCTTTTGAACCGTTGTGCTTTGTAATTTCAGCAGTTACTTCTATTGAAGTGGCTTTAGCAGAAACTGTTTTAAAATTTTCAATGGTTGGAGCTTTGCCATTAATAATATTAGGTAATTCCGGATCGTTCAGACAACCATAAAAAAGGCAAATAGAAAAGAATAAAAGGAATATAATGTATAGTTGTTTCATACTCTTTCAAATTAAAAAAACACGCCTGCACCTGCGTTTAAATCTATATATTCAAAATTTAAGGTATTACAACCGGCAGTCAAGTAGAATGTCCCTAATTTTACAATGAAATCAAGTTCTACGGAAGCACCATTGTAAGAGGAATCTGTTTTTTTGTACCATATCTGATTTGAAGGATCTATGCCTCCCTTATCATCTAACAGTGAATATAAACGCAATAAATCTCTTTTACCATAGCCTGCTCCTAAAGATGTATATAGCCATGGTGTGCATTTTACAACCAAACCGGCAGTTACTGAATATGTATTTGCTTTTTGTTTTAGTGATTTATTTGGCTCGGGCATGTCACCTGGTTTTTCACCAGAGAATTCTCCTTCAAAAGACTGAAAAGATGTATTTGTCTTGAAACGAGTATACCAACCAAAACGTTTACCAACGCCTCCTACAGTAAATCCGACAGGAGCTAAAGGAGAAAAGGTATAACCAGCAAAGAACTTCATCCTTTCTTTTGATACAACAGTGTTGTCATCTATTATTGGATTTCTTATTTCGTCCAGTTTTTTACTCCAAATAGCTGCTAATTGATCGTTTTGGGAAGTCCCAATGCCTTCACTATAATATAAGATGACTTTTGATATTGCGGTCGTATCATTTTCTTCGGCTTTCACAACAAGACAATTGAAGCATCTCCTCATAACATTGTACATAGATGTTCTCATCTTTTCATTCGTCATCCATATTCTGGTTAGCTGATGGATACTATACATATCACAATTGGGAACACCTTGTCCATAAAACAATCTTGCATCGCTAAAATCACGTCGTTTCATGGCTTCGTCGCCTCTTTTATTATATTCTGTTTGCTGTTGAGCTATAACACAAATGGGAAATATAGCACAAATAATCAACAACCCAAGTTTCTTCATAAACATCAATTAACTAATAACTTCCTACTCCAACAGTTTTAATCAGTTTTGCATTTGAATTATAAATGTCAAAAAGGTCATCTTCTCTTTGAAAAGCATAGCCTTGATCAGCCACATCTACAGTCAAATATATACAAGCAATCACCTCTTTTCCCTTATCATCTATGGCTCCATATTTTTGTGTAGACTTTTTTCTTACGATTCTATATCTTCCGAATGTCCATTTTTCTTCATATTGTGCCAAACGCTCTGTTGTTAGTATTTCTTCCATCTTCAAATTACTTTCACGAATAAGTTTCATGGCTTCTTCGCCAGGCTTTACTCTGTAAGCTTCAGCAAAATCTTTGTTAGCGCCATTAAAATCATTCGCTTCCATTTTCTTATTACCGGAAGAAATTAGGCCTATATACCTAGCCTCTATTTCTTCAGCAGTAAGCTGAACGGGAGTTACAACTGGTTCAACCGTTGATCTATCATTATCCTCCGGTTTTGTATTCGTTTCCGGACGACTAACTACCGGCTGATCTGCTTCCTGCCTGTTATTTTCCACCGCAGGTATGGTTGTGTCATCTTTTTCTTCCGTTGCTTTATTATTTTCAGTTATGGTATTATTATCAGTCTGAATAGGTAAATGATCCTTCTTTTCTTGCGTCTGTGAAGGTAAATCTACTGGGTCAGCAGGTTTATCATGTCCTAATAAAAAAGCAACAGACGAACCTATTATTGCAAATATACAAATTAAGGATAAGATCAATACTTTTTTCTTCTTTTTCTTTTTTCCTACATGTGAAACAACAGGCTTATCATTAATAATTGTTTGCTCATCATCACCTCTTTTTAGGTGCTGACTGGATGAGTATAGGACAGTTGTTTCATCATCTCCATTAGAATATGAAGCTGAAGCTGAAGAATTACCAACAATTGTATCTTCATCCTCTGGTAGATCTAAAGCTTCTAACATTTCTGTTATTGTTTGAAAGCGATCGGCAGGATTTATCTGCATAGCTTTCATAATAACTTCTTCTGTCTTTTGTGTGATAACCGGATTGATTTCAGAAGGTTTTTTCAGTGCACGGGTTGCTCTCAAAATAGATTCCGTTGGTATTTTACCAGTAAGCAAATTGTACATTGTAGCACCTAAAGAATAGATATCAGGACGAGGGGAAAAAGTTTGAGTTCCCTCATTATCATACTGTTCAATAGAAGCAAACCCTTTCGACAAAGTAAGCATCGTTGTGCTGGTCTCTTTATCTTCCACATCATACCGCTTACTAACGCCAAAATCGATTAACCGGGCCCGATCTGTCTTGTCAATTAGTATATTACTAGGTTTAATATCTAAGTGTAGAATATTATTTTCATGGACGAATTGAAGTGCTTTTCCAATCTGATGGATATATTTAAGGACTTTCTTTTCAGGAAGCATACCTTCCTTTTCCAATGTGTATTTGAGCGAATGCCCGGAAATAAATTCCATGGCAATATAGGCTGTATTATTCTCTTCAAATACATCAAGTACGTTCACAATATTCGGATGATGAACATCAGAGAGTATTTTCGCTTCTTTAATAAGCTTTTCCTTAAATTTGTGGAAAAGGAGCTTTCCTGTTTCAGAATGTACATTAACGGCTAATGTTTCCTGATCTCTATAGCAGTAGTCTTTAAAGAAATATTCTTTTATACTGATAGGGACTTCTGTTTTTATAGTTCCCAGTGCTCCTTTGACTTCTGTGAAAAGTATTCCTTTATAGGTAATACCAAAACCTCCCTGCCCAACTACATGCAATAGCTGGTATTTCCCTTTCTGCAAAAAACGTCCGGCAGGTAAATTCATATTCTAAGCGTCGATTTGCTACGCCAAAAATACGTTATTTATATAAAAGAATAAAAGAAAGATAGAATATTTTGCTTAATTCCAGTTGAACTGTCTACATCGTTTATCGGAATTATGTAAAAAGAAAAGTTATCCCGTGTCTTACCATTGCAAGATTCCATCATGGTATCCTTAATAATTTCAGAAGCAAGAGGACGTTTAAAAGTAATTGCTAATGTTTGATCTGTAAAGTTTTCTAGTACTCCGTCTGTGCACATAAAAAAATAATCTCCCGGCTGAATATCGTCAATGAGCACAATATCAGCTTCCGTTGGCTGTGCTGTGCCCTGAATAGCTCGGAGAATAACATTTCGTTGAGGGTGATTGGTTGCCTCTTCTTCTGTAATTTGTCCTAATTCTATCAATGAATTAACAATGGAATGATCTTTGGTGCGGTAAACAATTTCTCCTTTTCGGAATTGATATATACGACTATCACCTATATGAGCCAATGTAATTCCTGAATTACCTGTATATAACATGGTAAGTGTAGTTCCCATACCCTTTGCTTCCGGATGTTCAGAAATATAATCGTCGAAACGGGCTTCAGTATATTGTAATGCTTTTTTTATAAATGCTGAGCTAGGGTCTCCTTCTTCAAGAAATGTTGAAAAATAAGTTTGAAAAAAGTCGCACGCTAATGAACTAGCTATTTCTCCCTTTTCAGATCCGCCAACTCCATCACAAACTAAAAATAACTTCTGATTGGTGTTGACAGCTTCCGGCGATGGATAAATAGAATCTTCATTGTTAAGTCTACAACCTTTTTCACTGATGGCGCAAGGTTTACCAATCGTTATGTTCATAATAGTTAATACTTTATATATTAAAACGAAGAACAGTGTGGCCTATTATGATTTCATCATTATCATTAAGAATTACCACTTCCCCGTCCCCCAAGTAATTACTATTATATAACGTATGGTTTTTACTATTATTGTCGGATAGATAATGTTTATATCCTCTTTTGGCATCTTTTTTTACTTCGATACGGATATGTTCTCTGCTCATTGATCTGTCAGCGGTCTCTATACCAATAGTAGTCTTTGATGGATTCGAAGATTTCCTTCCAATAATAGAGACTCCTTCATAGAGAGAAAAGACCTGTTCTGATGTGTTTTCATCTTTAAGAACAGTAATCTTTCCAGTATTTTTTTTTACAGGTTGAATCAGTACTGTGTCAGAAACAGAAAAACCACCTCCTTCTTTCTGCGAAAGTAAAGAGATGGGGATCGCTTCTTTGCATTTAGGACATTTGAAAGACGTGATATCTTTAGGTAGTTTATTTTCATCTACCTTGAGTCCTACATTACAATGTGGACATCTAACCGATATCATATCATAATCGAGATGTCCAGATCATTCATATCACTTGAATATGAATCGATCATATCAGCGTCTGAAAGCATAATGGTATCGTCTGAAATTGTAATAAAATCAGGGTTGTCCAAGCTTTCATCAATAACAACCACTCCCTGTAAATCGATATCACTGTCCATATCAACAATAACAGCATCAGAAAACAGAGTGTCATCGCTATCGATCGTAACGAATGTATAATCTTCTTCGTGCATATATGATTAAATTATTCTTAATTTCTATCTCACAACAAAGGTAGGAAAAGTAATAAAACAATCTTTCGAAAAAGTATTCAATTAATCATATGTCGAGGATTACTGTACAAAAAGGCTGATTTGATATACAAAAGCTATTTTTACTTATCACTAACCCATTTGGCTTTACAGGATGTCACAGGACATTGTTTTCTGTTGGCCAAAGATTCCCACGGAATCTCGCCTAAAAAAGTTCCGCACTTGGGACAGACATAATCTATCTTGAATTGATTAGTCAGATCCTGCAACTGTTGTGGTATTTTAGCTGATTGTTTAGCCCCCATGTAGATTCCAACTGTTGGTGCACAAATAGTTATAAACAAACTCACACCTAACAAAGTAGGGCTACCAATACCCAGAAAACCTATTATTACACCTACAATTCCGGGTAAAGCAAAAGGTAATGCCTGAAACAATCTTGTTTTAAATTGGTTTGATGACTGAATTTTAACTTTCTGTTCAATATATGTATTGTATATCGCTTTGAGGCTAGCAAATTCTTCACTATAATCATTATTAAACTTTAAAATTTCAGGAACTGAGGTAGAATAGTTCTCTCCGAATTGAATCCGGTCTTTTAAAGAGACACGTTTTTTTACAACCTGACTACCATTTACAAATGTTCCGTTGGTAGAGTTTAAGTCTTCCAGCAGCCAGCAGCCGTTTTCTTCACGTATGAGGCGCGCATGATGACGACTTATATGAGGGTCGTTTACGACAAAATCATTATCGTTATTTTTCCCTATCTTAATGATCATTATCCGGTTATACCTCCTCTGTCTTTACCATTTCCTTTTCAAAAGAATCTTTCAATGCTTTTAATGGATCTTTGGATATCACCAATTCTTTAGGTTTACCTTCAGCAGTAAGTAATAGCAACCTTTGTTTGGGAATATTTATCTGTAAGATATGATTTTTATTAATGATATGACTTTTACCTACACGCATAAGAATGTTGGTACTTCCTGCTACCTGCTTTTCTAATATTTCTTCTATTTTTCCAATATTTATAGCAAAAGTGAATTGGATTCCATTAGATAAAAGTAATTTAGTGTAATTTCTGTCAGCCTCGAAATAAAGTATTTGTCCTATCTTAATGCGTAACAATTCATCTCTCGTCTTAATTATAAGGTATCGCTCCATAAGTAGCTATGATTTTGTTCAATATTAATCAAACTACAAATATAGGTCTTTTATTGTTTTTGCCCAAACAATTTCTTTACTAAATCTTTCCGTCCCAGGCGTTGTAAATCGTCTCTGATTTGCTTTTTAAACTCAGGTTTGTACCAGAAAAAATACTGTCGTTGTGCTAGCTTTTCCTCTTTATTACGGGCTGTGTATACCTTTTCCAGTGTATAAGGATGATAACCGGTATAATATATTTCAGTGGCAAGTGTCATGGGGGTAGGGGTAAAGTCCTGAACCTGTTCTAATTTGAAATGTAAATCTTTAGTTATAACTGATAATTCTGCCATATCTACCTCCGTACATCCCGGGTGACTGGAAATAAAATAGGGAATTAACTGCTGGTTTAGTTTATATTTTTTGTTGATCCTGTCAAAGATTCTGCCGAATTGCTTAAACTGTTCAAAAGGAGGTTTTCGCATCATTTTCAATACACCGGGTTGAGTATGTTCTGGAGCTACTTTTAAACGTCCGGAAACATGACGAGAGATAAGTTCCTCCGTATAGGTATGTACCGATTGTTTTGTTTTTTCATCTGTATAATCATGTAAAAGCATATCATGACGAATACCGCTGCCGACAAACGATTTTTTAATATCAGGTAATTCATCTACAGCATGATAAATATCTAATAGAGCAGTATGGTCAGCATCAAGGTTTTTACATATAACTGGCGAAATGCAAGATGGTTTTTTACATTTTCGACAAATGGATTCGTCTTTCCCCTTCATACGGTACATATTTGCCGATGGCCCTCCAAGATCACTTAAATAACCTTTAAAATCAGGCATTTTAGTAATTTGTTTTACCTCTTTCAATATAGATCCTTTACTTCGGGAGGCTATAAACTTACCCTGATGGGCTGAGATCGTACAAAAAGCACATCCGCCAAAACATCCTCTGTGTATATTTACCGAGAACTTGATCATATCAAAAGCAGGTATCACTTTACCACGGTATTTAGGATGGGGTAAACGTGTATAGGGTAAATCAAATGACCTGTCGATCTCCTCTTCATTCATTGGAGGATAAGGGGGATTAACAACAATAACCTTATCACCTACGGCTTGTAATATTCGGGAAGCATTATACTTATTTGATTCCTCTTCAATATGCCGGAAATTCTTAGCCTGTTTCAGTTTATCTTTCAGGCATTCTTCGTGAGAGAAGAGGATTATATCATCCAACTCACCCCCCAACCCCCTAAAGGGGGGGATTACTCCCCTCTCTTGTGGAGAGGGGTTGGGGGAGAGGCTATCCCCCCCTTTAGGGGGTTGGGGGGTGGATTGTTGCGGGGTAACATATGCTGTCTGCTTAATATCTTTTATTTCTTTAAATTTTTCTCCTTTTTTTAACCTTCTTACCAATTCTTTTATCGGCAGTTCGCCCATCCCGTAAATAAGTAGATCGGCTTGACTTTCCATCAGGATGCCTGGTTTTAGTTTATCCTGCCAATAATCATAATGAGTTAACCGTCTCAGGGAAGCTTCTATCCCTCCTAATACTACAGGCGTAACAGGAAAAAGTTCTTTCAAAATCTTTGAATAAACTATACTAGGATAATCGGGGCGCATGCCTGCCCTGCGATCTGGGGTATAAGCATCTTCACTACGTAAACGTTTATTGGCTGTATAATGGTTGATCATAGAATCCATAGCTCCCGGCGATACACCAAAAAATAATCTCGGTTTCCCCAGTTTCTTAAAATCACGGTAGTCTCCACGCCAGTCAGGTTGTGGTACGATAGCTACCCGTAAACCTTCAGACTCCAATACACGTCCGATAACTGCCGCTCCGAATGAAGGATGATCAACATACGCATCACCACTGAACAGGATTACATCCAGATAATCCCATCCTCTGGCTTCGACTTCTTTTTTAGTGGTAGGCAACCATGCATCCGGTTTGAATTGATTCATAAATGCAAAGGTAAGTGAAATTTATTAAGTATAGAAAGCTATAATATCTACACTACATGGTGTTTAATTTTTTTTCCTTTCACCTGTCACCAGATGTTTAATGCGGTGAATATAAATTGGATATGGTGAATGCAAAGGTGAAACGTACGGTGAAAGCAGAAAATTAAGATTTTTCATTCACAATATATTAATCCTGCATCCATTGTTTTAAATATAAATATTCTGTAAATTAATGCATTATATGCAAATAATTAATGATTGAGGTATATTTGTTTGGTCGGCTCACAGGGGTGAAACGATCGCCTCACCCCTGTGAGCCGACCGAATCACAATTGTGAGGCGATCGTTTCACTCTTGTGAGCCGATGAATTTTTCACAAATAAAGGCCTAAAAGAAGAGAGCCTAATTAATAATACAACAAATAGAATTCAGGAATTTTAGTTGTAAATCGCTGAATCGATTACAAATCCATTCAGCGTACAAGAAAGTTACCATCACCATCCCTTCACCTTCGCTTTCACCAGATCTAATTCATGTACAGTGGATTAACCCTCAGGTGACAGGTGAAACGAACAAAAGATCAATTTAATATGTAGGGATCTGTAGGGTAGATCATATTAAAAATAATGAATATAAGAATTTATCTCTACCTTTGTACTCTGAAGAAATAAAAGAAAGATAAGATTGGCAAAGAAGAAAAAACAGCTTCCGATACTTGAACACGTAACTATAACCGGAGTTGCTGCAGAAGGAAAAGCTATAGCACGGGTAGATGATAAAGTGGTTTTTGTACCATTTGTGGCTCCGGGTGATGTCGTGGATATACAGATAATAAGGAAGAAAAACAATTATGCGGAGGGTAAGACGATTAGGTTTCATTCGTATGCCCGTGAACGTGTTGATCCTTTTTGTAAGCATTTTGGCGTTTGTGGCGGATGTAAATGGCAACATTTACCATACGAAGAGCAATTAAAATTTAAAAATCAGCAGGTTATAGATAGTTTGACTCGTATTGGAAAGATAGAATTAGGCACTATCTGTCCCATCCTTGGCTCAGGAAAATCTTGTTTTTATAGGAATAAATTAGAATTTACATTTTCAAATAAGCGATGGTTGACAGATGATCAGATCCGTTCCGGTGAAAGCTTTGAACAGATGAACGGATTAGGTTTTCATATACCCGGAATGTTTGATAAAGTGTTAGATATTTCTGAGTGTTGGCTTCAGTCTGAATTATCCAATAAGATACGCTTGGCTATAAAAGAATATTGCTTTACACATGAAGGATATTCTTTTTTTGATCTACGAAATCAGGAAGGCCTAATGCGTACACTTATCATACGCAGTTCATCCATTGGAGAATTGATGGTGATTGTTGTTTTCTTCTATAAAGATAAGGAGAGGAGAGAAGCCTTACTTTCATATATTGCCAATACATTTTCTGAAATAACATCTTTACTGTATATTATAAACAGTAAAAAGAATGATACTATCACCGATCAGGAAGTACATGTTTTTGCCGGTAAAGATCATATGATAGAGGAAATGGAAGGGCTTCAGTTCAAAATAGGCCCCAAATCATTTTATCAGACAAACAGTGAACAGGCTTATGAACTCTATAAAATAGCCCGTGAGTTTGCAGGTCTGACAGGGAAAGAACTGGTATATGATCTTTACACAGGTACCGGAACAATAGCCAATTTTGTATCTCGTCAGGCTAAAAAAGTAATTGGTATTGAATATGTACCGGAAGCTATAGAAGATGCGAAAGTAAATGCTTCGATAAACGGAATAGAGAATACGCTATTCTTCGCCGGTGATATGAAAGACATTTTGAATGACGAGTTTATCAATACGTATGGTAAACCTGATGTCATTATAACCGATCCACCACGAGCGGGTATGCATGATGATGTTATTAAAACGATCCTTTTTGCTGCTCCCGAACGTATAGTATATGTAAGTTGTAATCCGGCAACTCAGGCAAGAGACTTAAGTCTTCTTGATGTGGCTTATGCTGTTCGTAAAGTGCAGCCGGTCGATATGTTTCCACATACCCATCATGTGGAAAATGTTGTATTACTTCAAAAAAGATAATTTTGCGGTAAGCATAAAGTGCATGGAAATATTATAATGAGATAAAAGAATATGGGTATACATAAACAAAGTGATAAATTGCTTACCGCTTACCAAATACGACATACTGCATCCTATGTATATACCATCGTAATCCTTCTACTTTTCTGTCTTATTTTATCAGGGTGTTATTCAAGGAATAAAAAAGAGCAATCCGATGATACGATAGACCTTCAACAGATAGTTGAAAAGGGTGAGTTAAATATAGTGACTATGTATAGTTCTACCTCTTATTTCCTTTATAGGATGGAGCCTATGGGGTATGAATATGAACTTGTCAAAGGTTTTGCTGATTCCAAAGGACTCAAACTGAATATTAAGGTGGCTGAAAATCCAAGTAAATTAATAAGCATGCTGCAATCAGGTGAAGCCGATATTGTGGCTTATCCTATACCCATCAATAATAAACTTAAGGAAGAAGTAATCTTTTGTGGACGGGAAGAGCTATCTAGTCAGGTTCTTGTCCAACGTGTTGATAAGAATGTGCCGTTGCTTACTGATGTTACTGAACTAATCGGTAAAGACGTTTATGTTAAGCATAATACACGTTATCATGATCGTCTGAAAAATCTCAATGCTGAATTGGGAGGAGGGATTCACATTCACGATATCGAAAGGGATACGATAACTACCGAAGATATGATCGGCATGGTATCTCAGGGTGAAATACCTTATACTTTAAGTGATGATAAGATCGCGATGCTTAATAAAACTTATTATTGGAACATTAATGTCGATTTACCTGTAAGTTTCCAACAACGTTCTTCCTGGGTGGTGAGAAGAAGTAGCCCGCAACTTGCTGAAGCTATTAATGCATGGACAACTGATAATGTAGGAGAGACGATATATAAAGCCACAGTTAAACGTTATTTTGAACTTAGTAAGAAGGTCTTGGAATTGAGTATGCCTGAGATCAAACAAGGTAACATATCTCCCTATGATGCTATTTTCAAGAAATATGCTAAATCTATTGGTTGGGACTGGATGTTGCTAGCTTCTATTTCATATCAGGAATCGCATTTTAAAAATTCAGAAGTTTCATGGGCTGGTGCGCAAGGGTTGATGGGAATTATGCCTAATACAGCACGTACTCTAGGCATAACAATGGATGAACTTTCAGAGCCGGAAACCAATATTCGTGCTGGAGTTGAGGTTATTAAACGTTTTAGGAAGGGCTTTGAACATATCCCTGACACATTAGAACAAATCAAGCTAACACTTGCATCTTATAATGCGGGTATCGGACATATATATGATGCTCAAAAACTTGCTGAAAAATATGGAAAAAATCCAAATATATGGGATGATAATGTTGCCGAATATATTCGTTTGAAACGAGATCCGGAATATTATAATGATCCTGTCGTGAAACATGGTTATTTGCGTGGTACAGAAACATTTAACTATGTGCGAGAAGTGCTAGGACGATATCAATATTACAAAGAACAGTTGAAGAATTGATCAACTTTACTCAAATAATCTTTTCATAGGTCATGATTACTTTCAAAGAGTCTCCTTTTTGGGAAAAGGAGCTAATTTTCATATATTTAAACAAATTGTCGTTTTTTGAGGAATCTTTTACGCAAATCGAAACCTAAACAAAATTGTATATCTTGATATTTGCATTACCATATGGAAAAACACTACAAATCCTAATATTACAGACCAGTGCATGGACTGTTCATATTCGAGTTGTTGTTAATAAATAATTAAAAATTTAAAATTCTAATGCCTATGATTCATTATCAGATGTGACCTTGAAACAAAATGAGAATACCAGTTATGAAATAGGTTCTTCCCTAAATTACAAATTATATCTCAATTAAACATTCAAAATATGTTCAACTAATTGCTAATTGGGTATTTCTCCCGAAGATAAAGATTAATATAAATATAAATACTTTAAAAATGAAAAGACTGATAGCAATGAAATACATTCTGATTGCTACGGTTGTTTTATGCCTGAATATTCAAATGATTAGCTCTTCAAATAAAGAGATAACAGTGGCAAAAACATCTGTACAACAGCAAAATAATAAACGACAAATTACTGGTAAAGTTTCCGATTCGCAAGGTGTTCCTGTTATCGGAGCGAATGTAATAGAAAAAGGAACGAGCAACGGAACAATTACGGATATAGACGGCAACTTTACATTAATAATAGTAGAAGGAGCCGTATTAAATATTTCTTATATAGGTTATCTGACACAAGAAGTACCCGTAAGAGGGTCCGGACAGTTAGATATTGTCTTACATGAAGACTCTCAGGCTTTGGATGAAGTGGTAATTGTAGGTTATGGAACACAGAAGAAGGCAAACTTAACAGGAGCTGTTTCGGCCGTCAAATTTGATGAAGTGATGAGTAGTCGTCCGACTATGAATCTTTCTTCGGCATTAACAGGGCTAAGCGCAGGTCTTAATATTTCCCAGATGTCGGGAACGCCCGGAGACGAAAGCGTTAACATTCTGGTAAGAGGGAGAGGTACCATGAACGAGTCTTCTCCTTTGGTCATCATTGACGGAGTTCCTGGGGCGTTGAATGATGTTAATCCGAATGATGTAGAGAGTGTCTCGGTCTTAAAAGATGCAGCTTCTTCTGCTATTTACGGTTCACGTGCTGCAAATGGTGTAATCCTTGTTACGACCAAAAGAGGTACAGAGGGTAGAGTGAATGTCAATTATAGCGGGTATGTGGGGTGGCAAAATGCTTCGAAGAAAATTGATTTTATCACTGATATGGCCACCCATATGGAGCTGGTGAATGCAGCGTATGGGCGTGAGCAATTTGCTACCGGTCTTATCGATGAATGGAGACGTGAATCTGCAGCAGGTAATCCTCTTTACCCGAATACAGACTGGTATGATGAAATGTTGAACACATCTGTTCTTACAGAGCATAACATGACGGTAAGAGGAGGTAGTGATAAACATAATTTTTCATTTTCACTCGGTTATCTCGACAATAAGGGCATTATAGATAATTCCGGTTATAAAAAATATACCTTCCGGCTGAGTGCCGACTCAAAAGTGACCAAATGGCTGGATATGGGAGCAAATGTGTTTGGCACCTGGTCAGACAGAGACCCGATCGATGTTAATAATTTTTTCAATACTATCAAGAACGTTACTCCAGGTGTTATACCTAAAAATGAAGAAGGGCGTTATGGTGCAGAAATGTTTTCCGGTTTGCCTCCTGGCTCTAATCCACGTGCATATGTCGATAATATACGGGGAAACTATGAAAGACAAAAGTTGGGTTTGAAATTCTACGGAAAGGTAAAATTCCTAAAATTCTTCGAATGGGAAAGTAGTTTTGGTTTCAATTATGATAACAGACGTGATTGGAGATATACACGGGCTTATTCATTATGGGATTTCCATACGGGTTATGAACAGTCGGTAATTAACGAAGATAAATTATATAATGCTTCCCGTAGGGATTATTCAACTATATTAAATACCCTTTTGCGTTTTAACTATTCCCTTAATCAGACTCATAACTTTGCTGCAATTGTTGGTTTCGACCAGCAATATAACCGCATGGATAAATTTGATGCTACTAAAAATGATATTTTGGGAGATGATGTTATATATATAATGGATGCCGGCGTAATAATGGAATCTATTAATGGTTCCGGAACCGATGATGCGCTCAGATCTTATTTCGGTCGTATCAATTACGATTATCTAGGTAAATATTTGTTTGAAGCTAATGCCCGATATGACGGTTCGTCCAGATTTGCAAAAGATCACAGATGGGGATTTTTTCCTTCTTTCTCTGCAGGATGGAGAGTTACAGAAGAAACTTTTGCTGAATCATTGAAAACTGTTTTTGATGATATAAAAATAAGAGGATCATGGGGTAAACTTGGGAATAACAGAATCGGAGATTATGCTTATCAGAATATATATGATTCTTTAAAATATCCTTTTGGCGGAAATCTGCAACAAGGAGTTGGCCCAAAGGCACTGGCTAACAGTAAAATTAAATGGGAAACTACCACTATGACCAATATAGGGCTGGATTTAACTTTGCTAAATAATAGATTATCGTTTAGCGCTGAATATTATGATAAGAAAACCAGCGATATATTAACTAAAATTCCAATTCCTTATGTAATGGGGAATCTCAAAGCTCCATGGCAGAATATTGCGGAGATGAAAAATAAGGGTGTGGAATTTCAATTGACCTATCATGGCAATATCGGGAAAGATTTTGCATATAGTGTAAGTGGAAACTTATCAACAATAAGCAATGAGGTAACAAAATATAGCGACAGAAGTATCGCCGGATCAACAATCATTCAAGAAGGAAGTCCTTATCAAGCCTTCTATGTCCTTGAATTCGATCGTATAATACAAGATCAGTCGGAAATAGACCAATTACTGGCTGATGGATATACATTTGCAGGAGATATCGGTGGTCCTCCGCAGCCGGGCGATATGCTATATAAAGATTCTAATGGAGATAAAGTTTTTAATTTAGAAGATCGTGTGATTAAAGATTATTCAACTCTTCCAAAAGTGACTTATGGTTTAAATATCAATGCAGCATATAAAGGTATTGATATAAGTATCGTAGGACAAGGTGTAAGTGGTTCGAAAGGCTATTGGAGCCAGGATGGAATTAATAGTTTCAACATAAATGAAGGTTATCTGATGAGAACTGAATTATTGAATCACTGGACACCAGAAAACAGGTCTACTGCATATCCACGTATACAAATTGGAGGAACTCTCAATACCCAGGCAAGCGATTATTGGTTATATAATACTTCTTACTTTAGGATAAAATCTATACAATTAGGATATACCTTACCCAAAAGACTAACTACCATGGCATTGATTGAAAGATTGAGAGTATATACAAATCTTGAAAATTATTTCACATTTACGAGCTTTGACGGATATAATCCTGAAAATGCCAATATGTCTTATCCTCTTATGAAGCAATGGGTTGTTGGATTAAATGTAACATTTTAAATAATAAAGACATGAAAAACAAAATAATATCAATTTTACTATCGTTGGCTTGTCTTTTATCTTCTTGTGATGACAGTTTTCTTGACCGAAATTCACTGGAAGGATTATCCGAAGGAGGTTTTTGGACCAGCCAGGAAAATGCAATATTAGGTATTAATACACTATATCATGCAAACCGCGAATTTACAAACAAGATTGTATTGTTTGGAATGCTGGATGACTTTTCAGATATTACTTATCAGTCATTTAATTATGGTTTGACAACAGGATCTTATCCTACAAATGCAGACTTGTTTTTAGACAGTTGGGGTATATTTTATAAAGGTATTTACCGTGCAAATACAGCTCTTCAGCAGATTGATGGTATACAGATGGATAGTGATATCAAAAATCGTTGTTTGGGTGAAGCCAAGTTTTTCAGAGGGTATTTCTATTTTAAATTATGGGATTATTGGGGAGGCGTTCCAATCTATGATACAGCAATGGATGTCAGCGAAGCGTATAAGCCCCGGAATACAGAAAGAGAAGTATATGAGTTTATTGTACAGAATTTGACGGATGCATATGCACTATTACCTGAAAGCTATACTGGAAATGATGTAGGCCGGGCGACTAAATGGGCAGCGTTGGCCATGCGTGGTAAGGCTCATCTTTGGGCGAAAGAATACGCAAAGGCAGCAGCCGATTTTAAAGAGCTAATGGAGAATAGTGACCGTAAATTGCTCGACGATTATCATACATTGTTCCGTGTAGCAGGGAATAATAACAGTGAAGTGATTTTCGATGTGCAATATATTGAGCAAAAAGATCATGGAATAGAAACAGATAGATGGTATGGTGGTAGTACATCATGTAATAGCACCTCAGCTTCTCAACGCACACGCCCTACAAATGAGTTGGTTAATTCATATGAAATGATAGATGGAACTCCTTTTGATTTCAGTAATTTCAAAAATGCAAATGGTGAAACATTTGATCCTAACGTTGTCGAAAACTGGAATGATGAAGCTACTGTCAGGAAACTATATGAAAACAGAGACCCTCGCTTACATCAATCTATTATAGTTCCTTGGTCTGAGTTTTTTGGAAAAGGAGATATTACATATATCTATCGGTTCCCTGTAACGACCGATCCTGATTCTTATGTACCGGTTTGGACAAATGGAAGTTATGCATGGAGAAAGTTTGTTGAAACCGGATCTGTATATACTTTACGTGGAATAATGCCACAAAATTTCCCTCTTATTCGTCTAGCAGATGTAATGTTGATGTATGCCGAATCACAGAATGAAGCACTTTCTGCTCCCGACCAATCAGTTTACGATGCGGTTAATAAGGTCAGAACAAGAGCAGGTATGCCTAACCTCCCTACTGGCCTGACAAAAGACCAGATGCGTGAAAGAATCAGACATGAGAGGAAGGTGGAGTTATGCGGAGAAGGACAACGCTATTCTGATATCCGTAGATGGAAAATAGCCAAAGAATTATTGGATGGTGTCTGGATGAGAGAATTTACAGGTGTGGAAGGCCGTCATAAAAGAGGCTTCCCTGATCATTTCTACTTATGGGCAATACCACAACAAGAGATAGATATAAATCCGAATTTGGAACAAAACCCTGGATGGAGTTGAGATAATATAAAAGAGGAATCCGGAGATTTGTCCGTTCCTCTTTTATTTTATGACAATAGCAGTTGAAAAACCTTATGAATAAATATAAAATTAGCATATCATATCTTATTTTTATCGTTGTATACATACTGTATGCGACTTCTGTATTTGCACAAGATAAATATAACATTACCTTACATGCGGGCAAAGCAGTAATAAATAAAAAAACAGTAAAAATCATACATAAATCAGGGGCAAAGCTCATTACTCTGAAAGAAAATATCAAGGAGAGAGTAAGTAGCAATACGGAGAATGAACCTGATATTACATTCCGTGTAAAATTACCTGTAACAGATAAGTACAAGATATTTGCGGATGTAATAAGAGAGGATAAAATAAAATCCGGAGAAAGGGTCGAAACGCGCTTGATAAAGATGCAAATAAACAATCAGCGATTTACAAAGCGGATAGTATCTGATCTTCACCAATATTCGGGATATGATTTAGGTATCTTCGATCTGGATACAGAACAGGACTTAAAGATATGGTTACCACACAATATTTCTTTTGAATCACTGAGGATAGAAAGATATATTCCAGTAGAAGTACCCGAAAAGGCAGTTAATTATATTCCTCAGATAATACCCCCAGCCGATAGACCCAGATTGTGGGTTAATAAAGATAATCTGCCTATCGTAAGGGAACGGTTGACTAAAGGAGAAAACCTTTCTATCTGGCAGGAAGTCCAGGAAAAAGCAAAAACACCTTTTCCATTTAATTTTGATATAAGAAAAGAAATATTTCATAATAATGAGGTTGAAGATATAGCATTGATAAAAGCGTTTTACTACCTGATGACCGGAGAGAAGACAGTAGGGCAGGAAGCAGCCGAGCTAATGCTGAACTATCTGTCAGTACTCGAATTCGGAAATGTAAGATATGGTGATATTACCCGCGAGCTGGGAAAATCTATTTATACAACAGCTGTTATTTATGACTGGTGCTATGATTTATTAAGTGAGAACGACAAAGAGTCTCTTTATAAGCATATGATGCGTCTTGTTCCCGAAATGGAAATAGGATGGCCTCCGTTTAAGGAGCATATAGTCAACGGACATGCCAGTGAAGCCCAGGTCAATAGAGACCTGTTAGCCATGAGTATTGCTATTTATGAAAGAGACCCTGAACCATACCGTTATACATCTTATTTATTGCTTGAATATCTGCTACCGATGCGGGCATTTGAATATCAGTCACCACGCCATAATCAGGGCTTCGACTATGGGGCATACAGGCATGCCTGGGAAATGCATACTGCGTGGATATTTTACCGAATGACAGGTGTACGTGTTTTCAATGATAACATTACTAGTCTGAGCAAATATTGGCTATATATGCTGCTTCCTGATGGAAAACGATTTTCAGATGGGGATAAATTCGCTAAAACACATTTTGCATACCCTGAAACATTATTGTTGGATTATGCTTATGCCGGTGATGCTATATTGAAAGGAGAGTTTAAACGACGTGGTGGGTTGGAAAGAGCTAAAGACAATCCGGTTCTGTTCTTATTAGTGAATGACCCTGAGTTAAAGATTAATCCTAATCTGAATGAATTGCCATTATCAATCAATTACGGAGCTATTCTGGGAGGCTTGTCTGCCCGGACAGGTTGGGATATAAGTAAGAACAGTAACGATGTTGCCGCGGAAATACGGGGTGGAGGATATCATTTTGGAAATCATCAGCATTCTGATGCCGGATCTTTCCAGATCTATTATCGTGGAGAACAGGTTTTCAACGTTGGAATATACCGGGCTTATGGAACTCCCTACGATTTTAACTTCTATAAGCGTTCGGTAGCTCATAATACAATATTGGTGAAAGATCCTGACGAAAAACTGGCACACCGAACAAAGATTAATGACGGCGGAAGCCGGTTTAACCAACGGAATCCAAAATCCCCGGCGGAAGTGATCGCCGATCCATGGTTTGATTATGGTACGGTTCTTTCTGCCGGTTTTGAAGCAAACACATTGAAACCGTCATACAGCTATTTCAAAGCTGATCTGACAGCTGCATATTACAGTAAAATAAGTAACTATACGCGTAGTTTTTGCTTTCTAAACCTGAACAGAGACGATATTCCTGCCGCTATTATCCTGGCTGACGATCTTATTACATCAAAAGAAGATTTCAGTAAATTCTGGAAAATAAATACTTTTAATGAACCTGCACGTTCCGGTCAACATGTCGTTTTACATAACAGTCATGGAAACTTAACAGGTAAAACACATATTAATATGTTGCTTCCTTTACCGGAAGAAAGAGAGATAGAAATCTCCAGCCTGAAGGATTCAACCAGTATTCTTGGTCCTCAATATCAGATTAACTCTTCATTGCCGGAGACTAATGCATATCAGGTAATAGCATATCCTAAGAAGCACCGGAAACATAATCGTTTTCTCACCATTTTTC
Source organism: Tannerellaceae bacterium (assembly GCA_032054765.1). Lineage (GTDB taxonomy): Bacteria > Bacteroidota > Bacteroidia > Bacteroidales > Tannerellaceae > DFXE01. The sequence goes on along the minus strand of DAMBSC010000006.1, from coordinate 214,326 downwards.
AAATGGCAGCAGACGGGATAGAACCATTACCAACTGACTTTTACGAATCGGATAATAAATATATTATTTCGATTCAAGATCGCATTGTGTGTATGAGTGCAGGATATGAGCAGATACAAGAATCCTTTTCTCTCAATGTGGATAAAGATACGGAATTTCAAATCCTCATTGCCGATCTAAAACCCGGATTCTGGAATGTGAGGAAAACAGAAGCCGAAATGGATGTGAACTTTCATGTTAAAGCAGGTGAGAATACCGTTTTCTTCAAAGGAGGAAAAGGAAAATATATAATTACTCCAGGACGCTCTTATATAACTGGAAAATAATCTTTAAATTTGATTTATGAAAAAGATGAAGAAGATAACCAAATTAACTAATTGGCAGCAGTACGGACTTGTTATTTTAAGAATTATAATAGGTTGGCATTTTTTGTATGAAGGTATTATTAAATTGGTAACTCCTGATTGGTCTGCTCAGGATTACTTGTTGAACTCCCGCAGTTTTATGTCTGTTTTTTTCCAGGATATTGCCACCAATCCGACAATGATGGGAATTGTCGATTTTATGAATATCTGGGGATTAATACTGATCGGCTTAGGTTTGTTTTTCGGAGTTTTTGCCCGTTTAGCAGTGTATGCCGGAATATTACTCTTATCTTTCTATTATTTTGCTTATCCTCCCTTTCAGGGTTATAACTTTGGGCTTCCCCAAGAAGGACACTATTTATTGATTGATAAAACATTTATCGAGATGATCGCCCTAATCATCCTCTCTTTGTTTCCTCAAACACTAAAAATAGGAATACAAAACATATTTGAAAGACTTAAGTCAAAGATAAACTGGAATGTTTTCCTTAAAAAGCAAAAAAAACAGCCTGTTGTCGCAGACACAGTTACGGATAATAATGAAAATAAGTCGAATACTCGGCGTGAGATGATCAAGAACTTAACATTTTTGCCTTTCACCGGTGCTTTTGCCTGGTCATATATGAGTGCCAAAAAGAATGAAGTAGACGCTTTATCGGGAAGTACAATCGTGCTAAATCAACAATCCTTGAGTGAAATCGAGGGAAAGATACCTATGGGAGTATTAGCAGAAGGTAAACCTCCGGTGAGCCGTCTGATTATGGGGACCAATCACCTTTCAGGAAATGCCCATGCCCGGGATTTGAAATATGCCAGTTCATTATTTAAGGCTTACAATACGGACAAGAAAGTTATTGAAACCTATATGTTAGCTGAACAGGCCGGTATTAACCTGTTTTTTGTTACTCCGTTATTAAAACAATATAAAAAGATGTTTGGCGGTAACTTTCAGACCTGGCTGAATGTAGCTCCGACAAAGAAGGATATGTATAGTGCGGTAGACAAAGCTATCGACCAGGGAGTAGATTATCTCTTTATACAAGGTGCGGCATGTGATCGGAGGGTACATGATGGGGAAATAGATGTGGTAGTAAAATGTATTGAATATATCAAACAGCAAGGTTATCCTGCGGGATTGGGAACACATACCATACAAGCAATGATCCCGGTAATGAATGCTTGTTTGGAGGCAGGAATGGAACCTGACTTTTATTATAAAACAATGCATCATGACAAGTATTGGTCAGCACATCCGAAAGAAAACCGTAAACCTTTCCTCTGGAGTTCCAACATAAGTGAAGACCATAATGAATTCCATGATAATATGTGGTGCCTGTTCCCTGAGGAAACTGTAGAGTTTGTGCATAAAGTCAAAAAACCAGTTGTCGGGTTTAAAGTATTAGCCGGCGGTGCTCTTGTTCCTGAAGATGGTTTTCAGTGGGCATTTGATAATGGAGCCGACTTCATTGAGGTAGGTATGTTCGACTTCCAGATTGTTGGGAATGTGATACAAACCATTAAAAGTGTAGAAAAGGCTCAAAACAGAATCAGACCTTGGTATGGTTAATGGTTTTTATTTTAAAGCCTTCTCTATCTTGTTCATTAATTCTGTAAATTCTTCTTCCGTATATCCTTTACTGGCATATATGACTTTACCATCTTTTCCAATTAAGTATGTACGAGGAATGAACTTGGAAGCAAAAGAGTTATAGATATTCTTGTTTTTATCCGGATATAATGGAAAATCAAAACCTTTCTTTTCATTGTATGTTTTAAGTTCTGCTTCATTGTGTTCACGTCCTATCACCAGCATAGTGAAATTAGCATTATTCTTGTATTTCGGCCATAAAGTTTCTTCGATGGCGGCTAATTCTTTTTGACACGGAGGACACCAGGTAGCGAACAGGTTTATCAGGATAACTTTTCCTTGTAAAGCTGATGATTTTAGCTCATTTCCATTGTCGGAAACAATCGTAAAAACAGGCATTGTATCACCTACTTTAATAATATCTCCTTCTTCTTGTGCTTTGGCAGTAAGAGCCAGTAACAGAAATATACCGGCTAATAATAGATTTTTCATATTTACTCTTCTTTTTGCATACTTTGGGCTACATCATATCCGGCTTTTAAAGCCTTTAAATTCATATTGACAATATCTTCACCCTTACGGCCAAAGATACTGCGGATCCCATCTTCTATCTTATTGAAATCAATACCTAGGAAAGGTGTTGCCGCTCCCAGCATCACGATGTTAGCTGCTCTTACCGATCCTGCTTCTTTAGCAATGGCCTCTACATCTAAAACAACTTTTTTCGGTAATTTGTTAAGCTCGGCATTTACTTTTTCCATTTCAGGGTAGTTGGGGATATTAACGAAAGGCTGTGAATTAGTAACCAGCCAACCGTCTTTCTTAAGCCAGGGAAGATAACGCAGGCTTTCCATGGGTTCTAATGAGATAATGAGATCAGCCTGACCTTTCGGGATCAGATCAGAAGATATCGGCTGATCTGATAAGCGAAGGTTAGACTGTACGTCACCACCCCGTTGACTCATTCCGTGAACTTCAGCCTGCTTCATATATAAACCTTCTTTTAACGCGGCTTCTCCGATAACAGCGGCAATAGATAAAATACCTTGTCCGCCAACTCCTGATAATATAATATCTATTTTCATTTTTTTGATGCTTTTTTCTTCTTGGTTAATGTTTGGATACACTCCCGGCAGGGGATCAGTACAGATACGCCTTTGTATTCGATCTCTTTACGGATGATATTCTTCATCTCTTCATAGTTCTTCCGTAGAGGAACCATCGAATGGATATGAGACGGATCGACACCGATACCTTCACAGATAGCATGTAAACGGCCTGTTCCGGCAGAATCCTGTCCACCTGTCATGGCAGTAGTTTCGTTATCCGAAATTATAATCGTAATATTAGTTTCTTCATTAACGCAATCCAGTAACCCAGTCATACCTGAATGAGTAAAAGTAGAATCTCCGATTACGCTTACAGCTGGAAATAAGCCAGCATCAGCAGCTCCTTTTGCCATAGTAATAGAAGCTCCCATATCGATACAAGTATCAATCGCCCTGAAAGGAGGTAATGCTCCTAATGTGTAGCAACCTATATCACTGAAAACTTTAGCATCGGGATATTCTTTCAATACTTCATTTAATGCATCATATACATCACGATGTCCACAGCCCTGACAAAGAGCAGGGGGACGTTGTTCAACAATCTCGGGAACGGTATAATAACTGTTTATTTCTTTACCTAACGCCTTCCCTACGGCATCTGGTGTAAGTTCTCCATCTTGTTGTAATGTTCCATCCAATCGCCCATGTACTCTACCTTCTTTTCCTAGGAAGCCCCTCAGTTGTTGTTCCACAATAGGATATCCTTCTTCTAGAACAAGAATCTCTTTACACTCATCCATTATCTTCTCAATTTGTGTATATGGCATTGGATATTGGCATATCTTTAATACCGGATGATCGAATCCATTCGGATAATTTTCGGAAAGATAATTGAAAGCTATTCCAGTAGTAATAATACCTAAATCTTTATTAGGAGCATCAAAATATTTGTTATAAGCAGATTCTATAGATTCCTTCATAAAAGTGCCCTGAGCTTCTATCAATATTTTGAACCGTTTACGAGCCAAGGCCGGAAGTAAAACGAAACGCTGACGCCCGTCTAAAGGGAAACTCATTGGATTTTGCTCTCTCATCGGACGAGTCACAACACCTGCTCGTGAGTGAGCCATGCGTGTAGTTATACGCAATAAAATAGGATATCCTAATCTTTCCGATAGTTCAAAACCATCATACACCATATCATAAGCTTCCTGTTGACTGGCTGGTTCCAACATAGGAATCATGGCAAAAATCCCATACATCCTATTGTCTTGTTCGTTCTGCGAAGAGTGCATAGAAGGATCATCTGCAGTAATAATGATCATACCACCATGTATACCACTCATCGCAGCATTCATAAAACAATCGGCCGCGACATTCATACCTACATGTTTCATACAGCAAAGGGCTCGTTTTCCTGCATAACTCATTCCTAATGCCGATTCCATAGCTGTTTTCTCATTCGAACTCCATTTGCTATGGATACCTCTTTCTTGAGCTATTTTTGAATTTTGAATATATTCTGTGATTTCAGTAGAAGGAGTTCCCGGATAAGCATAAACGCCTGAGAAGCCGGCATCAATAGCCGCTTGCGCTATTGCTTCATCTCCTAAAAATAAATGTTTTCCCATATATGAAGTTTCTAAATATTATAAATCGCTTTTAAAACTGACAAAGATACTTCTTTTTAGCGATTTATTATTTCAAAAAGTATTCAAAAAACTGATAGAGTTGTTCATTTGACTCATACGTGCATGAATGGGTTTCTCTATTAGTCATGGCTACCCGGTTTTCATATCCTAAAATCTTATTCACTGCAATAGTATGATTTAATGCGATCCATCTTTCCGGTGGATCGGATGAACCTCCTGATACTAGAAATGGACGAGGAGCCATCAAAGCATGTAACTCATGCAAGTCAAAACCATCTGCCAGTAATCTCGGATATATTCCATGAACATTTTCTCTAGTTTTACTCCATGTATTTTCCCAGGGAGGCGGATAATATCCTAAATACCAAGGTTCCCAATAATTAACATTCGAACCTTTTGTTTCGTCAAAAACAATTCCCGGATCAGACCAGGCCGCACAAGCATACTTATCATAGAGGCAGGAAGCAAACATAGCCCATTTTCCACCATATGAATGTCCTGTTATCCCGATCCGTGTGGAATCAACATCTTCAATCCTGGCCAATACTTCCCATGCATTTGCAGCGGCGTATGCCAACGCACATAACGGTTGCATGGTTGCATTTTCTATAGTGGGATAATAGATAGAATATGTTTTATTTTTTGTCGTTTCACTTGTTCCCAAAGAAAGTGTAATAAAGTCACGTTTAGCCAACTGATAAGCAAAATCACGCATAGGTTTAGTTCCCTTTCCAATAGCTGTTTCCGGCTCATAAAAGACAGTTATTACCGCTGGTTTTTTTCCCTTTTTATGAGGAATCAACAAATATCCTTCCGTCTGTTCGTTTGGTGTCCAGTAGAAGCGGACCTTATGCTGTTTGAAAGATCCGCTATCAACAGATTCTATTATTTCTATCCTCTGATTAGTAATAACCTGAGGCCATTCTCCCATGTGGCTAATCCATTCATTACGAATTTCTTCTTTTCGTTTCAACCAATCTTCTTTTGTCTTTACTGTTTGCCCATTTTTAAACTGCAGAGGAGACCTGTAATCACCATAGACTTCCTTAAACTTGTCAGGAGGAGAGAAAAATGATGAAATATTACTCCATATCTCTTCTTTTTCTACAACTATATCTTGACCCTTTGACTGACAGGAAACGCAAACAATAGTTATAATTAAGATATAAAAAAGACACTTGATTATTTTCATATATGGATGAGTTATCATGGTATTCATTTTTATTTCCTAAAATTATTCTTCACAAATATAAACTTAACCTAAAGAATGAGAATCCCCAAACACGTAACACAATCCTCTAAAAACGTCAATTTGAAACTATTTTGATTTTTTCAATTTTATCTCCGATCCGTCACATTGATAGCTAATATACTGACTATGAAAAATGTAAGCGTGACAGATAATCTATCACAATCTGTCACGTTAAAAATCTTTTAATGGAAATCTACTGAATTCTTATAAAGATAGTATTGCCTCCTTCATTGTTCTTTATATTTTTTGAAATACACATCTAATGTTTTCACAGGTATGAAAAATATTTTTCACAACTGTGAAACATTTTTTCCACAGCTGTGAAAAAAGATTCTCACAGCTGTGAAGTTTTTAGAGGGAAATGACAGAACTACTAATGTGTAACTATCAAAACAAGAAATATTAATGTTCAATTATTAATTCTATTAAAGTAACTCTCCAGTGATTTAAAACAGTTTATCACCAACAGGAACTTTAACACGAAAATTTCTTCATCGAATGGACCCAGTGTAGTGAGAATACTTTTTCTCACTACACTTTGTAAGCCTTAACTTAATGACATTGTGTGACAGATCATCTGTCACACTTTATGTATTGTTTAACAATGGATTATCTGTCTTTGTGACAGCTGGTAGATAAAATGTGAAAAGTTAATTAAGCGTTACTTTATCGAATATTTAATCTGTTAAGAGCATCTCTGTAGCGGTTTGCATTGCGATTATGCTCAATTAAGGTGATAGCAAAATTATGACGACCGGAGAAATCCTCTTTTGCACACATATACAAATAATTATGTTTCATATGATTCAATACACCGTCCAGTCCTTTTATGGAAGGGATTCGTAAAGGCCCAGGAGGAAGTCCGGTATGTTTATAAGTATTGTAAGGAGATTCTATCTCCAAATGTTTGTTAAGCACACGACGAAGAGAAAAATCACCTATAGCAAATTTTACAGTCGGATCAGCCTGTAAAGGAATGCCTCTTTTCAACCGATTAATATAAAGCCCAGATACGATTGGGTATTCATCAACCATCGCTGTTTCTTCTTCAACAATAGAAGCCAGAATAGAGACTTCAATCAGCGTAAGCCCAATCGCTTTTGCTTTTTCTTTCCGTTTGTCTGTCCAAAAATTATCATATTCTCGTTTCATGCGTTTAATAAAATTATCGGCAGATATATTCCAATAAACTTCATATGTATTAGGAATAAACATGGCAGCTATCGTTTCAGTGTTAAAACCTAATGACCGACAATGTTCTTCATCAGTAATTAATGATAAAATATCGTCAGAATCTATCATGAGTTGCTCTCCTACCTTATCTGCTAAGTCTGTCTTTAAACGAATATTATTAAACGTAATACGCATGGCTGTTTGTTGTCCGCGCCTAAGCATATTCAGTAATGTCAGATGGTCAACACCAGGCTCCACAGCATATCGCCCGGTCTTCATATTATCTGGATAATTCAACCAATCAGACAACTTTCTGAAATTTCTAATACGAGAACAACTCGCTGAATCTACTAATTGGCGGCATAGATCATCAAAATCCTTTTTTTCATCTATATAAACATACACTGTTTCTTTCACTTTAAAATCAGGAGCATACAAAAAGCGGTAAAAATAGAAACCTATTCCCGACAACAATAAAACGGCTAAAGTAAGGGTAATAATAAGAATCGGCTTCTTCGATCTTTTTTGATTTTCCATATAAAATTTTAATCGGTTGAATATCAGAAATCATCTACAAAAGTAGTATCTTTTTCTTTAAATAATAGTGAAAAAATCTTGTTTGTTCAGAAATATAAACATATCTTTGTCGGCGCATTGAAAAAGATGCATTTTTTGTTCTTTTCATTTTGGAGGGATGGGTGAGTGGCTGAAACCAACAGTTTGCTAAACTGTCGTACGGGTAACTGTACCGGGGGTTCGAATCCCCCTCCCTCCGCTGAGATAACAATTTGAATATTAAAGGTTTTACGGGTGATCGTAGGACCTTTTTTCATTTGTATAATGCTTTAAAACATAACATTTAGTCAAAAAACAAGCTTTTTTATGCTATGTTAGCATGGTATATATATGATTTTTCTGGTATCCTATAGATTTTTCTAAAAAAACAGCATAAAAAGTTGGTGGGAATGATATAGTGTGTATATTTGTACTATAACAATAGTACAGTAGGGCAATTGGGAAGGTATGATTAAGTTTTTGTTGGATTATTCCAGTGGTGTGCCGGTGTATCGGCAGATTATTGATCAGATTCGGTATGGTATAGCATCGGGACAGCTTAAGTTGGGGGAGCAGCTTCCTACGGTCAGGGCGCTTGCTGTAGAATTGAAAGTTAACCTGAACACGGTTTCCAAGGCATATAAGGAGTTGGAGATTAAAAATATTCTGGAAACTCAACAAGGAACCGGAACCTTTATCAACAAAACAGAACAGGTGGTGTTGGAGAAAGAACGGGAGGATAAATTAAAAGAGATTTGTACACAATTTTCTTCCGCTGCGCTTAGTTATGGTTTTAGCCTTGAAGAAGTTATCCGGGAATTAGAGAATATGGAAACCTCTAAAAAATTATGAATATGGCAACAAATGTAATGAACAAGGGATGGTTTAATCCTATTTCTATTTCGGTATTGCTGATACTGGTCACCTTATCAGTCGCTTTGTATGTTTTGCAAATGGTAAATGTTCCGGTCTTGGTACTTTTACTGCTATTCTCAGGATTATTGTCGTCTGCTATTCGTATTGCCGACCAATGGGAGAGGGCAGTAGTATTGCGTATGGGGAAGTATAAGGGTCTGAAAGGTCCGGGGCTTTTTATGATTATTCCCATAATCGACAGTGTATCTGCTTATATCGATCAACGGGTGCGGGTTAGCGCTTTTAAGGCAGAGCAGACCCTTACTAAAGATACCGTACCTGTAAATGTGGATGCGGTTGTGTACTGGACAGTCTGGGATGTTGAAAAAGCGGCTTTGGAAGTGCAGGAGTATCAAACTGCTATTGAACACATTGCGCAGACCGGATTAAGGGATACAATCGGGAAGCATGAACTGTCGGCTCTATTGCAGGAACGCGATAAGATTGCTGAAGATTTACAACATGTATTAGATAAGAACACCAATCCCTGGGGAATTACATGCCAGACTGTAGGTATTAATGATATCGCTATTCCTCAGGATTTGGCAGATGCTATGAGTAAAGAAGCTCAGGCCGAGCGCGAAAGAAGGGCACGTGTAATCTTGGGAACCGCCGAAACCGAGATTGCCGAGAAGTTTGAGCAAGCCAGTAAAAAGTACACCGATAACCCTGTAGCCTTGCACCTTAGAGGTATGAATATGTTGTTCGAGGGATTAAAGGAAAAAGGCTCAATGGTCATTGTGCCCAGTTCGGCACTGGATTCCATGAATCTGGGTGCTATGGGAGGATTAGTGTCGTTGGCAAAGAGCAACGAAACATTGTCAAAAGAATAGTTTTTTATTTCAATCTCATTCAATCATAATATCTATGAAAACATGTAAGCTGGGAATAATTCTATTTATTCCGTTTTTAATCTTTACAAGCTGTTCGCAAAAAGCATCATTAGAATGGATCCCATTTAATTGGGAAAGTGATACTATTTCCGGGAAGTACATAGAAAAAGCGTATATCCATATTCCGGTAAGGATAGATGATTTGCCGCACGACTTTACCATGCAATTCGACTTAGGGACGTTTGGTACACAATTCTATGGAAATGCAATAAAACCTTATCTTGATGAATACCCTTCTTTAGCGGATAAATTGGGATCTGCTCAAGATGTAGAAAATATATTGTTCAGGAATGTTAACCTGCAATTGGGGACAGTTGGATTTAACGGGATAGATATTTGGCATCGGGGTAATTTTGGAGAGGAAATCCTTAAAGATTCGATTTATTCAACTACTTCAAAACATATTGGGACGATTGCCCCTGATATATTTCAGGATAAAATCCTGGTGATTGATTATAAATCATGCAGGCTTGCTGTATCAGATAGTTTGCCTGCAGAATATAAGGATTTACCGGCAGAGGAATTTGAGTCGGAAGATGGAATTATAAAACTGCCATTCCATATCAACGGTAAAGAATATAAGTTAATGTTCGATACCGGTGCAAGCCCTTTCCCATTAGCTACATCGAAAGAAAAGGCATTGGAAATATCAAACGCAGTTATTACCGATTCGTTGAGCGGCCCTTTATGGTGGGGGAAGGATATAACTTTTTATGGATCTGAAGTAAATAAACCTGTAGAATTTGGAGGACAAGTCCTCAAAAAAGGAATGGTCTATTATGATAAAGAGGGGCTTTGGGAGAAAGAAGTTTTTATTCCTTTAAATGTCTGGGGATTAACAGGGAATGCTTATTTCTTCGACAATATCGTGATTATTGATTATAGGAATAGATTGTTCCGCGTAAAATAACTATGAGGATGTGTCAAAAGTTCGGAATATAATTTAAAACACAGAGACACAGAGAACACGAAGAAATTATTTTATTTATTATCAAAAGATTAAAAAACTCTGTGTTCACCGTGCCTCCGTGTTTATATTCTTTTATTAACTTTTGACACACCTTCCTATTGATTGAAAGATGGGGGCAATAGGGGATATTCATTATTTTTTATTGGTTATCCGCATAATTGCCTCTTTGATAGTTCAATTGCTGATCTATCAATTAGCTGGGGCTGATCTTCGATTGCAGTCTGCTTTAGCAGACTGATAATGATATATGAATATATTATTGGCTTTAGCCAAAAGAAATACAAATTCGGCTAAAGCCATTTATATAATTCTCATTCATTGTCAGTCAGTTAAAACTGACTGCAATTGAAGATCGGCCATAGCCAATTGAAAATTCGATCCTAATCAATTGATTAGGATCGAATTTTCAATAGAAAGAAGGGAAAGCAATGGCAAACAATTATCTAAAACAATATGATTATCCGCCATTGTTCCCTTGCCCTATCAATTGCAGACTGCTTTAGCAGACTGATAAAGATATATGGATATATTATTGGCTTTAGCCGAAAGATACAGTTTGGCTAAAGCCATTTATATAATTTTCATTCATTGTCAGTCAGTTAAAACTGACTGCAATTGAAGATCGGCCATAGCCAATTGAAAATTCGATCCTAATCAATTGATTAGGATCGCTCTTCAATAGAAAGAAGGGAAAGCAATGGCGGATAATTATCTAAAACAATATGATTATCCGCCATTGTTCCCTTTCCCTATCAATAGCAGTCAGTTTTAACTGACTGACGATATTGTATTTTATTTCCATTTTATATAGATAAAACAAGATGCATCCATATATCCCTATTTATCAACATGTTATATATTCTTTTAAAATAGTATGCATAGTTTTCTAAAAAAGATGCCATACTTTTTTCAAAAAGTATTAATACTTTTCCGAAATAGATGCTATACTTTTCTTCCTGCTATCATACTTATTGTAAAAAGTATCATTTAGGGGAATTATGCGGATAATCATATTTTTAATTATCAAAGTACATCCATAAGAAGAATAAAATAAGGCATATAAGTGCATGAATTAGGGGGAGCATGGCAATTTTAATATTCTTCTGTTTAATAAATATTATGCTGATAAGCCATGTCAATGGATATAAGGTTGAAAATATAAAGAAACCATAGCATACAACCAAAAGATGAAGGGGTGTATCATCTGAGCGATTGCCGCCAAGAGCCATAACATTAGCGAGAAGAATGAAGGGATATATAGGCAAAGGGATACAGCTAATGAAATATATGATTCCTATAATCCAGTTTTTATTATTTTGTGCATTTTCCATTTTATCTTATCTGTAAATTGCTGTTTGTCCTATCTCGCTAAAAAACTTTGCTCAAAATTAGTATATTTTTCCTTTACGAATTTGCTCATGAGCCTATAAACAAATAAAAATGAGCCTCTGAGCGAAAAAAGTTTTATAAGTAACTGTCATCTTTGTAAAATAGACTATCTTTAGTGAATTGATAATAGGAAAGTATATGAAACAAGCATCGCAAACAGATCTGGCAGGGACGATAAATTATTCGGGGATATTCCTTTCGTGCTTCAACCAGTTTAACAGTAAATGTATCCATGCTACGCCCGATCATACGTTGGTCTATCTTTATTCGGGTCAACAGGTTATCGAAGACAAGGGAGGGCAAATAGTTATCCAGCCGGGTGAGTGTACATTTATCCGTCGCGACCATCGTATCACTATGTTTAAGAACAGTGATGGCGAGAATGCCTATAAAGGCATTTCACTTACTTTTAAGCGTAATCTTTTGCGGGAGTTCTATAATAACCTGAATAAAAACGAGATACCTCAAAATATACCTGTTTCCGACAAGAATGTTTTCAGGATTGAGGCACGGCCTGATATTACAAGCCTTTTCCAGTCGCTTACCCCTTATTTTGATTCCCATATCCAGCCTACGGAAGAGGTGGTAAAGCTTAAACTGCAAGAAGGTATCTACTCTTTACTGAATACGAGCAAGGAGTTTTACCCCCTTCTGTTCGATTTCACTACCCCGTGGAAAATAGATATTATGGAATTCCTGAACGAAAACTATATGTATGACCTGAGTATGGAGGAAATTGCTTCGTATACGGGGCGCAGCCTGGCAACGTTTAAACGCGACTTTGCGAAGATAAGTAATCTTACCCCTCAGAAATGGTTGATTAATAAGCGGCTGCAAATGGCATATAACATATTACAGGATAAAAATAAAAAGGTAAGCGATGTATATGTAGAAGTAGGATTCAAGAACCTTTCCCATTTTTATTCGGCATACAAGAAACAATTCGGGTTCTCTCCTGCAAAATAACTTATTTAAAACACGAACAGGCAATCAATTTATGGAGCCGCAAACACATCAATATCCTGTATATAATTATATGGATATATTCTATAAATACTTTTTCGATGAAGAAGAAGGATGCCTGTATACCTGTCCGGAGCATGTATTGGTATTTGTTTTTTCCGGCGAACTGGAAATTTCCTGTGGAAGCCTTAAAAAGACAGTACGCAAAGGAGAATGTATTTTCCTTCGCAAAGATGTTAGTACCATGCTGGTAAGGAAGCTTTCGGAAAACGAGCCATTTGGGAGTATATTTATGGGTTTTAGCCATAATTTCCTCTGTAAATTCCACCATCGGATGAATAAAAAGAACATACCGCCCAAAACGGGGAAATTCCGCAAAAACATCATTGAACTGCCCCATAACCCTTATATGGAAAGTATATATATATCGTTGATGCCTTATTACCAAATGAATAAACAGCCTTTGCAGCAGGTAATGGAACTTAAAATGATGGAGGCTGTGTTCGGCCTGTTGTTAACCGATGAAAGATTCTATTCTTGTTTATTCGGTTTCCTGAAACATTCAAAACCAGGGTATCCATGCCAGGAGAGTTTTGCCGGACAATACATTGTGTCGCAGAAACTAGAAACAGCATATATAAGCAGGCAGCAGGAAAACAATATGAAAGAGATATATATAGAGGTTGGATACAGGAATGTTGCCCGGTTTATCAAACTTATAAATTAAATAAAATCAAAAAATAGAAATCTTTAATTTTAATCGTTATGAAAGTAAAGAATATGAATCGAAGAAGTTTTATAGCTGCGGTGCCCCTTATACCGTCGCTAATATCGGTTGCCTGCTCATCATCCGGCAGTAAGGAGAATGAAAGCGCCTCTGTACCTGAAACGGGTGACGGTCTTCCGAAAGTTTATTTCACAAAAGACATCACCCCGGAAAGCCTGATGAATATCTACAAAGCCCTCGGACGCGAAGCCAAAGGGAATAACGTAGCTATCAAAGTAAGCACAGGGGAACCGGGTGGACATAATTACCTCCAACCCGGACTGATAAAGAACCTTGTCCAGTCGGTGAACGGAACAATTATAGAATGTAATACTGCATACGGAGGTCTGCGCTCGAACACAGAAGACCATCTGAAGGCTGCTGCCGACCATGGTTTCACGGCCATTGCGAATGTAGATATCATGGATGCCGACGGAGATGTAGGATTACCCGTTCGTGGAGGGACGCACATCTCCGAAGATATGGTAGGTTCGCACTATCTGAATTATGATTTCACAGTTGTACTTTCCCACTTCAAAGGACATGCAATGGGAGGTTTCGGTGGAGCCTTGAAAAATATCTCGATAGGGATCGCTTCGTCACGCGGAAAGACTCGTATCCATTCTGCCGGAGCAAGCGACACCGACTGGGGCAATCCTAAACAGGACGACTTCCTCGAATCAATGGCTGAAGCAGCGAAAGCCGTTGCCGACCATTGTGGGGAAAATATCCTTTATATCAATGTGATGAACAATCTATCGGTAGATTGCGACTGCGACTCAAATCCTGCCGCCCCTGAAATGGGCGACGTCGGCATACTGGCATCACTCGACCCGGTAGCGTTGGACAAAGCCTGCGTGGATCAGGTATATGCCTCTGCCGATCCCGGAAAGACACATCTTATTGAACGAATGGAGTCGCGTAATGGTCCCCATATCCTTGTACATGCAGAAAAGCTTGGCATGGGTAACCAGAAATATGAATTAGTCGGAATCGATAATATAGCATAACACCAATTTTCATAATCATCATTTAGTCAGAATATGCTGAAAAAGTCGGGTTTGAAGCAGATTCCGGCGCGGATGTTCATTGAATATTTGTTGTAGTCGAGCAGGCTGTCTCCCTTGCCGTCGGAAAAGCGTACGTAGAGGTAGGTGTTGCTTTTGAGCGATGTACGGTATGCTAATGACAGGACTGTGTTGGCATTTCCCCAGCCTTTGCGGGGAGTGACTTCGGCAGACGCCCACCATTTGAGGTTTTTGGTCATGTAGTTGGCTGAAAAAGTCACAACTCCGCGGTAATCGACGAGGCTTTTATTGTTTTCGCCATCGACGAAAGGTATCCAAGCTTTGGCTCCGAATGTAACCCGTGGGTTATGGAAATATTTAACAGAGGCGCTCAAACGGTTCCAGCTCCGCGATTCATCCCCATCACGACCGTTGGATTCATGTTCTACCTGTATAAAACCTGCTCCGAGGAGTTTGTTATCTTTCGTAATGTAGCGCCCCAGTCCGAGTCCGGGGTTATAATTACTGTCGCGAAAAGGAGAGGAGTCGGCATATATATCCCAGAAAGATTTCTGTGTATAAGTAAGGTAGAGGAATGTGTTGAACGGCAGGACACTTTGTGTGAGCCTCACGCGTATGCTTATCTGAAATAGCGCGTCGGCTGTGTTCTTGTCTATCGTTGTATTGAGGGGTATTCCTGTTGAGAAATAGGTGTCGTTATAGATCCCGAAAAATGGTAGGGCATCTATTACTTTTACGATGTCTTTTTCTTCGACGTCTACCTGCTTTTTCATGTAGAAAGGTGTTGCCTCTATCTCTTTTTTAATGGCTTCGACCAGACTGTCGTTTACTATAACGGGTAGATTCTGTGCCGACAGGTTACTTTTACTATTTACTAAACTCAAAATCATTGCAACTATCAGGGTCAATTTTTTCATGGTAACTAATTGTTTTATGAAGATTTACTTGTTTCTAATAGTGCAAAGATTCTGATTCCTGTAAAAACTATAAGTGTTTCAAAAATGCTCCGGATGGTCAGAAACACGCATGATTACGGTTGCACAGCTTTTTTAATGGCTGTTTCAATCATCTAGTGGTCTGAAACGTGTATTCTTTTTACTTGTTGTGTTTTATAATGTTCGTATTTGGCCGTAACGGCTTTTTCCAGTTCGTCGAAGGTGCAGTTGAGGGCACGGTTGGAGAAGCAGATGGGGGAACCGTAGTACTGGAGTTTGAGTTCAAGGGTACGGCGTTTGATGCGGTTGGGTTCGCGCTGTATGTATTCGGTCGGGTTCGATACTTTCAGTACGATGTATTTCCTGCTTTTTGCTCCGCTGCCGCTGCCGAGTTCTTTCATTACCTTGATGCTTTCCACGTCTTTCCACATGACGGTTCCGATATGGTTTCCGGTAGAGATGTCGTTGATCCCTTCGTCGGATATATACATGGCGGCAAAGTATTCCTGGCGGAGTTTGTAGAAAGCTATCAGTGAAAACAGGGCGATCAACAGAAAAATAACTCCAAGCAGGGAAACGAAGAAATATCCGTTTCCGAAGTTTAACGGGGTAGCCATATACAAGGCGCCTCCCCCGAGGAGGAGCGCCACGATACCACCGCTTACCAGTCCTATGACTTTGCGGCGGATCAATGTAAATCTGATCAGTATAGACATAGCTTTATATTGTTTGATTTACGTCCCATACAAATGCTCTCAGACCTTGTGCTTCGGTCTGTGTGTCGAGTTTATGCAGCAGGTCGAGGAAGTTATCCACCTGGCGGTCTTCTACGATGGTCATTATCGCGCTGTTGAGTGTCGGCCATGCGTGGCTTCCGAAGTGGGGTTCGCCTTTGTTGCTTCCCCGTCCCTGTACTGTTTCCCAATAGGTAAATCCCCTGATGTTGTTGCGATCCATTATAGTGAGGATTGTCTCATAATATGCCTGATTGAATGATATGAATATTGCTTTCATGTTAATTATAAATTATTAATTGTTAATTATCAATTGCAGTCTGCTTTAGCTGACTGCAATTGATAGATAGATTTTTAAACATTTTCCAGATGTTCTATTTTAGCTAGTTCGCGGCGTTTGCGTTTGATGCCGCTGCCTGCGAATACACTGTAGAGGGTTGGGATCAGGATGAGGGTGATTATGGTAGAGACGGATAGTCCCCATGCTACTGTCATACCCATCGAGCGCCACATTTCGGAGCCTTCGCCTGTTCCGATAGCCATTGGTATCATACCGAGTACGGTGGTCAGGGTGGTCATCAATACCGGACGCAGACGTGATTTGCCTGCTGCCACAACGGATGCGAGGACGCCCATTCCACGCTCACGGCAGAGGATGGTGTAGTCTATCAGTACGATACCGTTTTTCACCACGATACCCATCAACATGATTACTCCGATCAGCGCCATTACTCCTAATGGTGTCTGGGTAACGGAAAGCCCGAATATCACTCCTACGAGTGCGAACGGTATGGAGAACATGATGACGAACGGGTCGGTGAACGACTCGAACTGTGCTGCCATCACGATATATACCAGTACGATGATGAGGATTAACAACATAAAGAGGTCGTTGAATGTATCCTGCTGGTCTTCGTAGCTACCTGCCAATTGCCAGTTGAGGTCGGAAGGAATATCCATCCGGTTGAGTTCGCTGGTGGCTGCGTCTACTACGTCGCTGAGGGCATAACCTTGTGCTACTACTGCCGATACGGTGATGACGCGTTCGCGGTTCTTGCGTTCGATGGTCGGCGGGGTCATCCGTTCTACTACCGTACCCAGTTCGCGCATACGGATTCCTTGTCCCTGATTGTTGTACACAACAATGTTTTCGATGTCTTCTATCGATTGGCGGTGTTCGGGAGCATACCATACGCGGATGTCGTATTCTTCCCCGTCTTCGCGGTATTTGGAGGATACATACCCGTTGATACGGTTGCGCAGGTACATCGAAGCGCTTGTAACGTTCAGTCCGTTGAGCGCCAGTTTTTCGCGGTCGAAGTCGATCTGGTATTCAGGGATATATTCGCCGCGGCTGATGTTTGTCTGCGAGCATACGGGCGAGTTGTTCATGCGTGTAGCTATTTCGGCAGCTACGGCGTCGGTCTTTTCGAAGTCGAAACCGTAAATCTCGATGTCTACTGCGCTTTCTCCACCCATTGCCATCTTGCTTCCTCCGGCTATTACTTCATAGTCTTTTATTTCGGGATAGCGTGACAGGTCGCGGCGTATCTGTTCGCATATTTCGATCAGTCCGCGTTCGGAACCCGATTTCTCCATACGTTCGTCTATGCTGTATAGTCCGATGTTGTACGAGATGATATGCGAACCGTTGTCGCTCATCTGTGCAAATGTATTGTCGGTGCTTGCTTGTCCTTCGGTGAAGTTGCTCATCTTGATCTCCGGATAGTTCTCCCTTAGCTGTTGGTCGATCTGTAAAGCCAATGCGCGTGTGATCTCCTGGCGTGTTCCTATCGGTAGCTCGACGTTGATACTGATACGTGCGTTGTCTTGCGTGGGGAAAAACTCGGTTTTAAGCGTCGGAACCAGAAACATGCTGGCAGCGAAAATACCGATAGCTCCTGCGATGACTGTCTTGCGGTGGTGAACTGCCCAGTTCAATAGGCGAGCATAACCGTTGTCGAGTGCGCCGAGCGCTTTTTCAATCGGTGTAAAGAAAAGGGTGTATAGTTTCCCTTTCTTCGGGTCGAGTTTCAACATCTTTGAACAGAGCATCGGTGTAAGTGTAAGAGCTGCCGTTGTTGAAACGATCATGATAATACTTACGATCCATCCGAGTTGTTTAAACATTACTCCTGCCATTCCGGATACCATCGTGAGGGGAAGGAATACAGCCAGCATGGTAAGTGTGGAAGCGATAACGGAAACGGCTACTTCGTTCGTTGCGTAGACGGCTGCCTGCTTGGGCTTGCTTCCGTTTTCAATGTGCTTGGTGATGTTTTCAAGCACCACGATGGCATCGTCTACCACCATTCCGATAGCTATCGAAAGTGAACTGAGCGATATGATATTCAGTGTATTTCCTGTTGCAAACAGGTAAGCGAATGAGGCGATAAGCGAAATAGGGATCGTAAGCACGATAATGAACGTAGCCCTCCAGCGTCCGAGGAATACGAAAACGACGAGCATCACGATGATAAAGGTGATCGAAATCGTTTCGATAAGGCTGTCGATGGTATTCAGGATGTTGGTAGATGTATCTACGATTACATCCAGTTTAACATCTGAAGGGAGGCCGGCCTGCAATTCGGGCAGTTTTTCCTGTACTTTGCGGGCAATCTCTACCGAGTTGGCGCCGGATTGTTTCTGGATAATGATCATACCTCCTTTTTCGCCGTTATTATAGGCTTCCTGTGCGCGTTCTTCTATGGAGTCTTCCACCCGTGCCACGTCGCGCAGGTACACTGTTTTCCCGTCTTTCGTGCCGATCACGAGGTCGAGCATCTGGCGGGAATCTACGAACTCGCCTTGTACGCGCAGCGAATAGGTCTGCGAGCCTATGTCGATGTTGCCGCCCGGAGTGTTGCGGTTTTCCTGTGCAATGATAGAACCTACGCTTTCGATAGACTGGTCGTAGGCTTCCAGTTTATACGGGTCGCAATATACCTGTACTTCGCGTACGGCTGTTCCCGAGATAGAAACGGCTCCTACGCCGCTGATACGTGCCAAAGGGTTGGCTACCTTGTCGTCGAGGATCTTGTATAGTGCGTTCGTGCTTTCGTCGGCTGTTACCGAGAGGATCATAATGGGTATATCGTCTGTCCCGAATTTAAAGATGATGGGGTTTTCCACATCGTCGGGTAGTGATGTTTCTACCATATCGAGTTTGTCGCGCACATCGTTTGTGGCTACGTTGATGTCGGTTCCGTATTCGAATTCGAGCGTGACGATCGACATGTTTTCGCGTGATTGCGAGGTGAGGTTTTTCAGGTCGCTCACGCTGTTCATTACATTCTCTATCGGCTTGCTTACGTTCATTTCTATATCCGAGGCGCTTGCTCCGGGATAGGCGGTCATCACCATGATGGTGTTTGTTTCGATTTCGGGAAGCAGGTCTACCGACAGCTTGCTGAGTGAGAATAGCCCCAGGATAACGATTGCTACAAAGACGAGCATGGTTGTTACCGGTTTTTTTACGGCTGTTGCATATATACTCATGGTTTCTTATTTATTTAGTTATTGTATTTTATTTTTGTTTTTGAAGCCTTTTCTGGCTTGTTTTGTATCCGGTTGATTTTCAATAGGGTATCACTCCTCTCGGAAAAGGGTGTATATTTTCTCTGAATAGTATGTACACTTTTAGAAAAAAGTATTAATACTTTTCTGAAAAACTATGTATACTTTTCTTCCGGGGAAATTACTTATTGTAAAAGAGTCTGGTTTTTAAAGCCTCCCCTTTGGGGGGAGGTTGGTGGGGGCTGTTACTGCACCTCAACTGTCATTCCGTTGGTCAGTCGGTTCATGCCGGCTACTACTACCTGGTCGCCGTCTTCCACGCCGGAAAGTACTTCGTAGCGGTCGCCCATGCGGCGCCCGAGTTCTATTTTATTGTAGGATACGGTTCCGTTGCGGTAGACATAGATGTAGCGGTCGCCCGAACCGGATTGTTTTACGATGGCAAGGTCGGGAGCTACTACGTGCGACTGTGTCCCGAAGTTCATCGTTACGCGGGCAAACATACCGGGGCGTACGCGTTCGTCGTTGTTGTCGATCCGAACTTCGACGGGGAAGGTGCGTGTAGCGGGGTCGATAGTAGGATGTACGAGGTGTACTTTACCTTCGAATGTTTCGTTGCCATATACATCGAGTTTCACCTGTACGGTCATTCCTTTCTTTACTTGTGTGAAAAAGCTCTCGGAAACGTTTACCATCAGCTTGACGGGGCGGATTTGTTCTACCACGTACACTTCGGGGCCGTTGTACATATCGCCGCTGTCGTAGTTGCGGGCGGTCACGATGCCGGATATAGGACTAAGCAACTGGTTGTTTTGCATAAGGTTGCGGTACGATTCGCGGCTTACGTCGAGCGAGGCTTTTTGTGCATCCCATGACGATTTGGAGGTTCCGCCTACTTTATAAAGTTCGTCTATGCGGTTGAATTCTATTTCCTGGTTGTCCATCTGTATTTTGGTTTGCTTCAGGTTTGTAGCGTCCATTGTGGCAAGGAGTTGTCCGGCGCGTACATGGTCGCCTACTTCCACATGCAGCTTTTCGATGCGCACGGGCGATTGGGGGGCTATTTTGTTGGTGACGTTGGCCTGTACAGTAGCGGTAAATTCGCTTAGTTGTTCTACCTCTTGCATGTGTACGGTTTCTGTTTTCACCATCACTTTTTCGTTGTCTGTCAGGGTTGTTTCTTTATCGCCTGAACAAGCTGTTAATAAAGCCAATACTGTCAACGATACTACTATTAACTGATTTCTTGTTTTCATCTTTTTTATTTATTTTGTTTTTTGTTCAGTCAGTTAAAACTGACTGCAATTGATATTTTGATCCTCAATAAATTCATAGATATGCTTTTGTTGATTTCCTATTTTTCATTTGTTGTCTTTCTATCAATTGCAGTCTGCTTTAGCTGACTGATTTGAAATTGATTTGAGATGTTTTTTCTTCTATTGGCTTTAGCCGAACTATATCTTTTGGCTAAAGCCATTTTTAATTTTTTGTCCTTTGTTCAGTCAGTTAAAACTGACTGCAATTGATAGGAGTTGTTTGTCGCTTTACTCCTTAACTCCTCTGACTCCTTGACTTCTTTAATTTCTCCCCCCTGTAATTTTTTCCAGATTCGACTTGGCAACTATGTAGTTGTAAATGGATTGGTTCAGGTTGAGGCGGGCTTGTGTGAGTGCCAGTTCGGAGTCGTTGAGTTCGAGCAGTGTGCCGGCTCCGGTGTCGTAGCGTTTGCGGGATATTTCGTATCCGCGTTCGGCCTGTTCCACTCCTTTTTGCGCTGCGCCAAACTGTTTGATATTCGTACTCATATTGTCCATCTGTTGCCTTACGGAAAGTTGCAGGTTGCGTTCGGTATCTTCGCGTTGCAGTTGAAGCTGGTTGATAGATACTTGCGTTTGCTTGATCTTATGGTGGCGGCTTCCTCCTGTAAAGATGGGGATGGAGACAGACAACCCTACGGTGGAATACGGGTTCCACTGATAGTCTTTGAACTTGAAGTTGTTGTTCATCGCCATCCAGTTGTAATTGGCCGTTGCCGACAGTGTAGGGAGATAGTCGAACTTCTGCATTTTCAAGCTTTGCTTTAACTGCTGGTTCTGTATGTCGAATTGTTTCAATGTCGTATTCTCGTCGAGCGAAGTATTGATAGAAAGGAAATCGCCGTACAACTGGTTTTCATAGTCCGACAGTTCTCCTTCACATTCTATTTCCATGTCGAGGTTCATACCCAGCAGGGCTTTGAGTTGCCATTTAGCCAGTGTGAGCGAGTTCTCGGCTTGCAGCATGTTGGGTTCGCTGTTGCGTACAGTCACGTCAGCGCGGATCAGGTCGTATTCGGCTACTGTTCCCTGGTCGTATTTCTTTTTAACGTCTACGTAGTTTTCCATCGCATTGTCGTAGCTTTCCTTGAATACGCGGTACGAATCGTTGGCCAGCAATACGCCGTAGAAGCTGTTCTTCACCTGGTTCACCATCTCTATCTTCGACGAGCGTGCCTGTTCGACAGCCAGTTCTACATCAAGACCTGAAATGGAGAGGCTTTTCCACAGCGAGGCGTTTACCAGCGGCATGGAGGCGTTGAAGCCCAGTGTCCAGTTGTTGTCGCGCCCTACTTCTATCCCGTCGCTCATGTCCATGCCGGGGATTTCCACGCCACCCATATCCATGTCCATATACATCACCTGTTTTTTAACGGTGCGGCTGTAATCGGCGCCGAAGTTCACTTGTGGAAACAGGGAGGCATATGCGCCCTTTTTAGCATATTGTTTCTTTTCGATTTCCTGGTCGGCTACCTTTACAGTGGGGTTTTCGCTCAGGGCGATCTCCAAAGCCTGCTCCAGGTTGATCGTCAGTTTTTCCTGTGCCCGTAGGGGAGTCAGTGCCAGCGACGGCAGGATCAGCACAGCGGCAAGCATTATTATTCTGACAACATTATTTTTCATTTCTTTTTTCATTTTTTTGATTGATAACCTGTTTGTTTTTTTTAATGGACATAGTTGTTTCTCCGCGATAGTGTCCAGCGATCAAGTATCTGGCGTCCGCGATCAGTGCTTATGCCACGCAGGAAAGCCAACAAGACGGTGTTGTAAACCTCCGAATTGGAATACTCGGAAAACGAACTGGAAGGGTAATTCAGTTTCATGTGCTTGCGGGCGAGTTTTACCACGATGCCGTAATTCTGGTCTGTTTCGAATACGCCTTCTTCGACACCCTTTTGGAGTATCTTGGCACATTTATCCTCGAACTTCCTGCTTTGCACCTGTATCATTTCGGCTGCTTTCGGGTAACTTTCCAGTTCTTCGTAAAACCGGTAGGTGACCCATTTGGGACGGTTCATCACTTCGCGGAAAAAGAGAAGGATGTTTTCAAGGACAGTATATGGTCCCTTTTCGATATCTTCCCACAAGAGGTGGAAATAGTTGAACTGGCTTTCCAATCCATTCGCCAAAAGGGTCTCCTTGTCTTCGAACAACTGGTAAAGTGTCCGTTTGGAAATATTCGCCGTCTGCGCTATTTCACTCATACTTACTTTCTTAACTCCGTATTGGATAAAGAGGTCGAATGCTTTTGTTAAAATTTGCTCTCTGATCATGTCTGTCTGTTTTATATTCGCTTTTTGTTAATTTCTGAGGCAAATATCTTCGCTTTACAGGAAACCAAAACTGCTCAATTGTGGAATCCGATGGTCAGAAATACGCATATTCATAAAAAAGTAAACCGTTAGAGTGCAGTTTTGCACATCGGATAGTCAGAAATGCACATCATTTGTTTTCTTGTTTCACTAAAATCCATATCTTTGGAATCAAACACCAACAAATTATCTATTATGAACACATTTCCTACCATCGGGCTGAGTGAATTCAAAAAAACATTTTCGATCTATGACAATTATATCGACAAACTGATCCTTGCCGACCTCGACATGTCAGTCAAGGAAAAAGAAGGGATACCGAGTCTCCGTATGGCTCCGACGCGCCTGAACCAGCTCACGCTGCTTTTTGCCTTGCAAGGAGAGGTCAAGTTGAGCGTAGACCATTACCCGTATCAGGTGAAAGCCGATAATGTATTGCTGATCAGCCCGTCGCATTTGATACAGGCAACCGATATGTCGTCCGATTTCAGGGGAAAAATTTTGGTGGTCGATCTCGATTTTATGCAGGAGTTGAAACCAAGCGACCTCAATCCGTCGGTCTCGAATTTCATGGAAATGCGCAAACATCCGGTTATACAAATGACCCGCGACGAGATGCAACACCTGATCGATTACCTCGCCCTGATAAAAGAAAAGATACACCTGCGCAACCATATATTCCAGTCGTATGTAGTCAAGGGGACAGCATTGCTGTTCTTCTTCGAGCTTATCAACATCGTAGCAGGCAAACGCGACAACCTGACGGCACCTCCCCAACCCACCCGCAGGGAAGAGATAACCAACAACTTCCTGACACTCCTGATCGAAAACTGCAAAGAAGAACATGAAGTCTCATTCTACGCCGACAAACTATTCATCACGCCGCAATACCTGAGCCTGGCACTAAAAGACGTCACCGGCAAAACCGCAAACCTCCTGATCGACCAAGCCATCATGACCGAAGCCAAAATCCTCCTCCGCTCCCAGGAATACACCGCCCAACAAATAGCCGACATCCTCCACTTCGCCGACCATTCCACCTTCGGCAAATTCTTCAAAAAAAACGCCGGAGTAACACCCATCGAGTATAGGAAAAGGGTTGGTGGGTAGGGGGGGATTCAACCATCATCTTATATCTGTTAAGGCTGGCATAACATTTTAAAACATACCATTCGTAAACTTGCGAATTAAATGTTTATTTGTGTATTTGCTAACAGAAAATAAATGATATGCCTAAAAAGGAAACTTACAAAAGAACAAAATCCCGTAAAGTAATCGGCATTGACTTTTCCAAACAAATGATTGAAAAATACAAAAAAGGAAATGTAGGCATTTACTCTATCACAGTTACAGGATGGCGTCCTTAATCTTTTCCTCTGAGTTTGTTATATCATTATTGTTGTTTTACGCATGGGAATGGTATGTTTATAAAAGGGAAAGTTTATTTTTGTGACAGATAAAGGCCAAGATTATGGGTAAAATATTGAATGTTGACACAATTCATGTTTATAATATTTTCTCGGGAATTGAAACGATGTACTCCCTGGTGAGTTTTATTGACTTTTTGCAGTTTACAAAGGAGCTTTGAAGTATCCGTAAAAGATATGATTACCAGAAGGATAGGCTTGTATTTACAGACTGATAAGTTAATTATAAATATTTGAAACTACTATAATGAAACCATCTTTGAACAGAATGCCGCGTATCGAGGTTGTCGACGCTCTACGGGGATTTGCCGTTATGGCTATCTTATTAGTCCACAGTATTGAACATTTTATTTTTCCGGTTTATCCTGATCCTGCTGATATGCCGCGTTGGCTGAATGTGTTAGACCAGGGTGTTTTTGATGTGATATTTGCTCTTTTTGCAGGTAAATCGTATGCTATCTTCGCTTTGCTTTTCGGATTTACGTTCTATATTCAGTATACCAACCAGCAGATGAAGGGGATCGATTTCGGTTACCGGTTTCTGTGGCGTTTGTTGCTTTTAGCAGGGTTCGCTACCATTAATGCTGCATTTTTCCCGGCGGGTGATGTGTTGTTATTGTTTGCCGTGGTAGGTATTTTCCTGTTTATTGTTAGAAAATGGAGTGATAAGGCCATACTTGTTTTTGCCATCGTATTATTACTGCAACCTGTAGAATGGTTTCACTATATTGCGAGCCTTATTTATCCGTCTTATACGTTACCCGATCTGGGGGTGGGAGCGATGTATAATGAGGTTGCGGAATATACGAGGGAAGGTGATTACGGCAGGTTCTTTCTTGAAAATATCACATTAGGACAAAAGGCAAGTTTATACTGGGCAATCGGAGCGGGACGTTTTCTGCAAACGGCAGGATTGTTTATGATGGGTTTACTGATCGGCAGAAAACAGCTTTTTGTCACTTCCGAAAAGAACATCCGTTTCTGGGTGAAAACCTTAATTATTACAGCCGTTTTATTCAGTCCGCTATATGTCCTGAAAGTACAGGTTTATGATAATGGCAGTTCCGCGTTGATCAGGCAAAGTGTGGGTGTGGTGTTCGACATGTGGCAGAAGTTTGCCTTTACGTTTGTCCTCATATCATCTTTCGTGTTGTTGTACCAGACGGGAAAGTTTAAACAGGTCACTTCAAATCTGCGGTATTATGGCAAAATGAGCCTGACCAATTATATCAGTCAATCCATTATCGGGGCTTTTATTTATTTCCCGATAGGGTTATACCTTGCTCCGTATTGCGGATATACAGTGAGCCTATTGATAGGTATCGTTATTTTTGTCTTCAGGTCAAGTTTTGCAAATGGTGGCTTAAAACACACAAACAAGGCATCCTGGAAAGCCTCTGGCATAAACTGACGTGGTTGGGAGTCAGGTAATAAAAAATCCCTACCGCATGCCCCGTTGATGTTGTATTTTATTTCTGACTTATAATAATAAAATAATGTATGCAAGAATATGCTTGTTCTCCAATTGGTTACATAAATATTTAAAATACGACGCATAGTTTTTTAAAAAAGTATGTACACTATTTTCAAAAAGTATTAATACTTTTTTCGGAAATTATACACACTTTTCTTCCGGGGATTATACTTATTGTAAAAAAATAATTTTATGATGGTCTGCATAATTTTTGATTTTAAACTAATCACCATTCAATATAAATAGACAGATTAGGGATTATTAGACCATTCTACAATCGTAATATATCTGTTAATGAGATTGTGTATGTATGGATTGGGGGGGTAAGTATGTGAAATATTTTAGGGGGGGTAAGGAAATAGTAGGTTGTTCTTTTTCCTGTTATGGGGGAGGAATAAAAAAACAGAGGGTTTTTTGGGCCCTCTGTTTTTCTATAATCATGTATTAATAACGTCTGGAGTTATAATTGTTATTGCGGTTTCCTTCGTAGGATGGTCTTTCGGTGCGTGGGCGTGCTACGCTTACTACAAGTATTTTTTGATCATACTCTGCTCCGTTAAGATCGTCGATGGCTCTTTGTCCCTGGGCATCATCTGCCATTTCTACAAAACCGAATCCTTTTGATCTTCCTGTTTCTCTGTCCATGATAACTTTTGCTGAAGAAATTTCTCCATACTCTGCGAATAGTTCGTTTAAGTCGGCATCATTGACACCATAGCTTAAACCTGCAATGAAAATGTTCATTTTAAATTTATTAAAGTAAATAATAGTGGATTGAGAAGGATAATTAAAGGAGAGACAACTCTGAATAATTCTATAAAAAGAAGACCATACGATAAAAATTCGTAACTCAATTCGATACAAAGGTAGTTTTATTAACCATAGAATCTAAAATATATTCAATTATTATGAATATAATATAAATATTAAGGAATCTATTGTAATACAAAAAATTAACTACTTCATTCAGCAATCGGAAAATTCCGGAGGGAAAAAGGTTTCTTTTCGGGTGAGTGATTGCAGTCTGTCTGCATACTCGTTCAAGCACCGGTATTTACCCTTGAACGTATACATTGTTTCAAATCCGGTTATGGATTTGTTTGTCAGGTTGGCTATCAGGTCGGCACCGCCTTTTCCTTTGGCAGGGACAAGGTTTTCTATTGCAAATGATTTAACTATATCAATATCCAGTACGATCGAAAATCGTGGGTCGGCAAATCCTATCTTTCGATTGGCATCATCCCGCCAGATGATGTTTTCGTTTCCAAACAACTTGTCGAGCAAAGGTGGCCTTCTCTTAGGGTAGCTGTTGTATTTGTAATCAACGTCGAGCGAAATGTCGTTTCTGAGCAGTAGATAATCACTCACCTCCATTACATCTTCATAGGGCTTGTTTACGAGCAAAGCAGGATATTCGCGGTCGTTGGTTATTCGTATGCTTGTGTAGCCATCTTCAAAGTTATATTCGTTGTCATACCTGTATTCGGCGGAAAACGATATATCTTTTATACTGAAATCAACCACTTTTCCATCTTCATCGACACGGTGATAGAGCATCTTATCAGCGCCCAAATCAGTAAAGAGGCAGGTATAGACATCATCATAACTCCAGTCGGTGGCATCGTGGGTGTGACAGTTGGCAAGAAAGAACCGCACTGCTATATCATCACGTTTATAATTATGTGCTGTAAGATTATGGAACAGCAACCGTCCTACCCTTACAGGATAATTGAAACGGAGAGCATTGGTGTTTTTATCAAATAGGAAACTGGTGTTTTTATTTTCCCTCAATTCGCAAAACAGTATATCCCAAGTGATAAATTCCTTTTGAGGCGATTGTATCTCGAACCCTTTCCCATAATCTTGCAAATTATCTTCGATGATGTGGTAGTTGGGCTGAAAAGATTTTTTCCAGAGGAGTTTTTTCGCATACTTTTTTGTGTGGATCGTTTGCAGGAATAGCATGTCATCCAAACCGAAACGGGAGGAAAGTATTTCATAAACGCTACGAAAACCATTGTAGCAGACAGGAATACAACGACTACTATCTTTATTACACAGTCCAAGCGATGATTCCTTGTCCCGGTCGACTACAGCATAGATACGGTCGATCTTCCCGATTTCGATATCACCCGAAGGATCATAATAGTTCGTACCTTCCCATACAATCCTGCCTTGGCTTAATTCTATCCGTCCACGGTTACTTTCAGAAGGAAAAGCATATTTATTCATCTTCTTACCACTGAAAAGTTTTTTTAGGAACCCCATAAGTTTATTAATATTTCATTTAATTTTGAACAAAAGACCAATGAGTGTGTATAATTTTCCAGTGATCTGATGAATCTAAGCAGTAAACTTCCGTGCAGTGCATTTTGAATATCCGGCTATCTCTGTGAACTTCGTAATCGTATGTGAGGACAGCCATTTCCGATGTCAGTTGCACGGTTGGGTTTATCATTTTATATGTGTCGATTTTGATCTTTCCCCGGATAGTATTATAATAATCTTCCAGAGCTTTCCTGCCTTCGAGTTTATTTTCTAAAGCCGGGTCGAAATAGACTATATCATTGGAAGATAAGTCTATAAATCCGTCAGGATTGCCGTTGTTCCATTGCTCTAATGCCTGTTTTTCCAACGCTATGATTGCATTTTCGCTATCTTTTAGTGTTTTCATGTCTTTTTACTTGTTGGTATCGACTCCAAATTTAGTAAATGTATACGGAGAATATATATCCTATTCCTAAAAAGAGGGTAACAAATCCTATACCGGCAGCTCCTCCTATAAGGATGGTCGAGATCAACTGTTTGTCGGTCAAATAGTTTCCTTTAAAGATTTCCCACAAAATAAGGGTTGTACATGGCAATATCAGTAGAACCGCCGTAATAATGCCGGGGGTATAACTGCTTAAAAAAATGGCGGATAGTATATGCGGAAAAAATGTATTCAGAAACAACATGCCCGAAAATCCGGTTACGGTGTACAGATAAGTTTGTGGACTTGGATAGTATTTCTCGCCATACACAAGTGCAAATCCTAAAAGAGTAAATAAGGATACTGCTATAATAAATTGAAAAGGGGTGATGACTAATGGTGTTAATGCTGCTTGTTCATACCGGCTTATATACCATGCTTCTTCAACATTGTGCAAGGCGAAAACAAAAGGCAGGATTTTCAGTGCCGATAGTATTTTCTTGTTTTCCGATATTGTCCTGTGATTTTCTGTTTTTTCGTTCATTTCATTATTCTTTCATTTATCTTCCTTGTTCTTATTGATGAATGTATAAGGAAAGAACTGATATTAGTGTGAGATATTTTCCTCGGGTTCACTTTTTTTGAAATCAGGATTGCAGTCTGTTAAAACTGACTGTAATTGATATTTAATGTATGAATAATCATTTTATGAAAACTATGTATGTTTTTTGTCTTTAGGATAGCTTTGTATATAATGGTTTATGGTGATTGCTTTTGAAATAATTGCTATTTTTGAGGGTATTTGAATTGGTTTAATGGAAATTTATAATGGCTAAGGAAACTAAAAAGAAATCTACGGCTGCTGAAACACAGAAGTTAGTGCCGACGGAATATGATGGTAAATGGGGGTTTGTGGATGCGGCATCGGGCGAAGAGGTTATACCGTTTAAATATGATTATGCTCATCTTTTTTCTGTGGGGTTGGCATTAGTCCGGTTAAATGGTTGGTGGGGATATGTGGATAAAACAGGGAAAGAAGTTATTCCGTGTATATACAATCCGGCGTATTCGTTTACCAAAACCGGATTGGCTGCCGTTTGTATTGAGGGGAAGTGTGGTTTTATAGATCAGACAGGAAAGGTAATTATCCCGCTTATGTATGACGATGCCCGCTATTTTACGAAGGAAGGCAAAGCAAAAGTAAAGCTGAACGGCGAAACTTTTTTTATTGATCTGAATGGTGATCGGGTAGAATAATTCCTGAATTTAAGAATGAAAGATATTTTATGAAGAAAGCAATAGTATATGGGGCAAGTGGTCTGGTGGGGTCTTATATCCTCGAGGCGCTGTTGGAGGATAATAATTATGAACAGGTAGTGATCGTTGTCAGGAAAGATCTGGGGATCAGTCATCCGAAACTGAAGGTTGTTACCGGCGATTTCCATACGTTTGCAGACTCGGTTAAAGGCATTGAAGCCGACGAGGTTTATATTGCGCTCGGTACGACTCAAAAGAAAACTCCCGATAAAAAGGAGTATTACCAGATCGACCACGATTATCCTGTTCTGGCGGCGAAAACGGCAAAGGAGAATGGTGCAAAAACCGTTTCGCTGGTTTCTTCCATCGGGGCAAATTCAGGGTCGGGTGTGTTTTATACCCGGACAAAGGGCGAGGCCGAACGGGATATTCTCGCATTAGGTTTCGATCATACTTATATCTTCCGTCCTTCCATGATATTGGGCGACAGAAAAGAAAAGCGTCCTCTCGAGGTCGTGATGAAAGGAATCTGGGGTGTCATTAATCCGCTATTCATCGGGAAGATGAATAAATATAAAGGTATGAAAGCGCAAAATATTGCCAGGGCAATGGTTAACAGAGCCAGTCAACCGGCCGGTAAAGTTGAAATTCTTCACTGGAAAGAGATGAAGGCGCTTTTATGACATAAAATGATTATCCGCATGTTCCTCCTGTCTTTCTCTAATCAGTCAGTTTTAACTGACTGCAATTGATAGAAAAAGGGGGACAATAGCAGATCATTAAAATTAACTGCAAATTCCTGTTTCGGTATTGCAACTAAATCCTGACGCTCGTTTTTTACTTACAAAATAACTGTTTCCGGTAGGGGTTATCTCTACTTTTCCTTCTTTTTCGAGGCGTTTTACCCAGTCGTCTACATCCGTCAGGCTGACGAGGTTGTAAGCCATACGTATTTCTTCGGCTGCCAGACAGGGATGCAGTTCGAGGAAGTCGAACAGTTCTTCATCACTTACCGTTGGCTCCACAGGGTTCATTTTACCGTGTGTAACGGTATGGATCACCGATACGAATGTTTCAAAATCGTTGTACCCGCGAAGCATTACCTGCTGTGTGTTATATTTGATAAGGAAAGTGGGGAAACCGTGTACACCCAGCGAACGTGTCAGAGCCAGATCGCCATGGAAAGCCTTTTCTGCCGAGCCGTCATGCAGATGGGAAATGAATTTCGCCACGTCGAGCCCGACTTCACTTGCCAGGGAAATAAGCACATCTTCGTGCGAAGTCAACAGGTTTTCGGCTGCCGACGCTTCACGCAGGCGCCTCAGGAATCTGTCGGCTTTCGCTTTGTCTACGAACTGTGCAGCCTTATAAGCGATATTCTGCGGATAGGTAGAAGGATATTCGGCAGAAAACAGGTGAAAACCTTCTCCTTTTATAGGCATTTTGTGGCGCTTGGCGGCTTCGAGCCAGTGAGACATTATTTCTTTGTTGGTAGCATCGGCTTCGCTTCCTCCGATATGGTTGTCGGGGTCGGCAAAATTATTGATGTTTTCCACCAGTCCACCCATGACGTAGCGGAATTCGATTTCCCAGTTATAATAAGTTTCCAAACGCCGTAATACCGGTTCAATGCCCCAACACCAGGTGCAGACAGGGTCGGTGAAATTCGTAATGATTAATCTATCTGTCGACATACTTGCCTCCTTTAATTATATTTGTCAATGATCCTTCTGCTACGGATTAAGGCAGAAGATTATTAACAAAGATACTGAAAAATAATTGATTAGCCTACACTTTTGCGCATGGTCAATCTTTATGATTTGATAGATTAAATCTATAAGACCGCGACTGTTCTCAATTATTGTCAGTCAGTTAAAACTGGGTGCAAGTTAGCTTATCTTAGCGATTTACACTCTCTTTTTGCGAACTAAATCCAGACGCTTTAATGCTACGGTGGTCTTTATTGAACCAAAGGCTATCGTGGCTTGTT
Source organism: Tannerellaceae bacterium (assembly GCA_032054765.1). Lineage (GTDB taxonomy): Bacteria > Bacteroidota > Bacteroidia > Bacteroidales > Tannerellaceae > DFXE01. The sequence continues at coordinate 182,115 of DAMBSC010000006.1, read as the reverse complement.
TTCCTTGCAATTCCAGGACAATCCCTACGGCCGTCTGACCGTTTAGCCTGACGCTGTCGCCTTTTTCGATTACGGCATCTTCGAGTGATTGCACTGCTTTCGCTTTATCTGCGTTTGGTTTTGACGGTTGAGGTATTTCGCCTGTTGCGGCAGACTGATAGTTGCCTTCCATGATCTCTTTCCGCTTATCTTCCCAAAAGATCTTATCACGCGCAATAGACTGTAAAAGGTTATCCATATTGATAAAATCTTCTCCCAGCTTTGCCGACGATTCAACGATAATGTCTTTCGGAAGCCCGATGCGTGTCGCCACCTCTACGGCAAACGAACTGCCCGGATTGCCGATGGAAAGCCTGTACAGGGGTTGCATACGTTCCGCATCGTAAAGCATTGCACCGTTGATAATTCCGTCGGTTGCATAAGCAAAATGTTTCAGGTTCTGGAAGTGTGTCGTGATCACCCCGAAACTGCCTTTGCGGTTAAACCTGTCGAGCAGCGTCTCGGCAATGGCTCCTCCGATTTGCGGCTCTGTTCCGCTTCCGAACTCATCGATCAGGATAAGCGTCCTATTGTTGCAATGTTCTACGAAATACTTCATGTTCGTAAGATGCGAAGTATAGGTACTCAGGCTGTTTTCGATGCTTTGTCCGTCGCCTATATCTACGAAAATATGGTCGAAGATACCGGTACGCGAGCTTTCGTGTACAGGAATAAGAAGCCCGCATTGCAACATATATTGCAGTAAGGCAACCGTTTTCAGGCAAAGGGATTTACCTCCGGCATTTGCTCCCGAAACGATCAGCAGCCTGTTCTCCTGATTAAGAGTTATATCCAAAGGATGCGCTCGTTTGTGCTGTTGGAATAATTGTATATTTAACAGCGGATGTATGGCTTGTACCCATTCCACCTGTTGTTTGTCTTCGAATATAGGTTTTATACCGTTTATCCGTACCCCGAAGGACGCTTTAGCCCGGATGAAGTCTATCTCTCCCATAAAGTGATACGAGCGGAAAAGTTCCGCAAGATGCGGACGGACAAGGTCTGCAAATCCGATAAGGATCTTTACCACCTCACGGCGTTCGTCTGCTTCCAGTTCGCGCAGGCGGCTGTTTGCTTCTCCAACGGCTTCGGGCTCGATAAATACCGTTTTTCCACTGCCGGAACCGTCGTGTACGCGTCCTTTTATTTTTCGTTTGTTAGCTGCGTCGACAGGGATCACCATGTGTCCGTCGCGCATACTGATGTTTGCATCCTTGCCTATCAAACCGGCTTGTTGTGCGTCGCGGATCGCATTTTGCATCATACGTGTGACTGCTTTTGTGGCTTCCACCTTGTCCCTGCGGATATCTGCCAGGCGGCGTGAAGCATTGTCTTTCACCTGGCAAGATGCTTTGTCTATTATGGAAGCAGCTTTTTCGATAATGGCTGGGAAAAGCTTGATCTTGTCTGCCATGGCAGTCAGGGCAGGGTATTTTACCTTTCCTGTTGTTGTCTTAGCCTCATGCAGGAAAGAGGCGATATGGCTGATCGTTTGAAGTGAATTCGCCAGACTAAGGATTTCATCTTCTGCAAACCAGACTGTACTATCTTTCTCTACTTTTTGCAGGGCTTCACGGACATCCAGGTAATTATCCGCGGGGAAATTTTCTTTCTCCCGTATGATCTGCGCAAACTCACCTGTCTGCTCTAATCGTCTGTTGATGGTAATGAAGTCGGTTGAAAAACTCATGCCTGCCACCTGTTCTTCTCCGAGTGGCGACAAACATTTTTCTACTATGTATTGACGAACTGTGTCGATTCCTATTCTTTGTTCAAAATTATCCGGGTAAATCATAATCTCATGTTATTATTGCGATATCGGCCATCAGCAAACCGACAGACCAATATACAGTTGATAAAAAATTAATTAAAACTAAAGCTGAGATTTCCCATATTCCGACAACGTACCGAACACTAACAGACAAAGGCTTGTCTATTCAGTACCGTAGGCATCCCGAAGGCTTGAGATGCGAACTCGCAATATGGTATTTACACGGATGCACTAAACATAAAACGTGAATTTTGCATTTTATCGGGCACAAAGATACAAATTATATCCGGGATCATCTCGCACTAACAAGAAATATTTGTGGTTATCCCCTCTTCTTTATCTATTGCAGTCAGTTTTAACTGACTGCAAGTTAGATCAATTCAAAATTGTGTTTTTCAAATTCATTTCCGTTGATTATTACACTCACCTGATGAAGCCCGGGATGAAGTTTTCGCGTTGTAACCACTTTAAAAGAATGCCTTCGGGTAATTTGTGTCGTCGAATTTGGGGCGTATTCTTTTTCGCTGATCTTGTGGGCTTTTTTGGTCAATGTACCATTTGCTTTTTGATAATAAATTCCGTATTCAAGACGAATTTTGGCTTTACTATCGCATTTGTTCAGTAGCTTAAAGGTAAACTCCAACGAATCTCCGACTTTAACGTTTGGTGTTGTTATTTGAAAGCCTTCAATGCTGATATTTTTCACGCCGCCCAATCCGAATAGTTCCATTACTTCTGCATTGCCCTGTTTTAAAAGGGTCCGGCATCCGTGCTTGATAATCCAGTCTACCTCTTTCGATTCGCCTTTCCATTTTTTTGCTAGTTCGATCACTATTCCGGGATTATCTTTGGCAATATCATTCAGGTTATTGGCCACACTCAAACGTACAAATCTTGCAGGGTCGTTTTTAAGATTTTCCAGAATAGGGATAATAGGCGCAGGATCTTTCTTCAGATTCGGCAAAGCCATTGCCCAGGGTAGACGCGGACGGCAGCCTTCCGAAGCAAGCCGCCTGACTCCCCAGTGTTCATGCTTCGACCAGGCCAGCATTTGTGCCATCATTTCGTCAGGGTATTTTATTATAAACGGGTGGGTAGAAAATTCACAACTTGAAAACTGTGTGATTTTTTCGATTGCTTTGACAGAAGTTTCGTAATCGTCTAACCCATATTGTTCTACATAGTTGTCCAGAATCGCACCATAGTCCAGTATTAAGCCGAACTTTTCATCGTCTATCTTCGAAAAATCAGGGTATGCTTTTTCAACGTAATCCAACAGCTCAAGTATTTTAGCAACCGCTTCTTTGTAGTCTGCCGATAGAAACTTTTTCAGTGTGGTAGTAATATGAGCGATACGTTGTTTAAACTCCCTGCCTTCCCATTCGTCATCCATTACCTGCGAGATAAACCCGGGAGCATCAAAATCAGGGATAACACGTTTTAAATCTTGCGTAAATCTATCTAAAAACTGCTCATTCCACATGTTTTTAAAGGGTTCTGCCATATTTTTGATTTTTAAGTTTGTTATCAGAAGGCTATTTTTACTAATAACCGATTGGCAAAAATAGCTTATTGTTTGACAACTGTATGTCAGTATGATCAACTATATTTTAGCCTCGGCGTTTATTCTTGATTAAGGTCGATCTTCCATTGCAGTCAGTTTTAACTGACTGGCTATAGATGTATGCCTCCCATTTGGCTTTAGCCTAATAATTTCTTTTGGCTAAAGCCTTTTGTGTATATTTGCACTAATTATCAGTCAGTTAAAACCGACTGCAATTGAAAGAAGATTCATTTAGAGCAAAAGAAAAAATTGTATTAGACTATATGATAGATAACAGTTATTGTATTTTATTTTCATTTTTACAGCAGGTATTATGCAAAAGTGCTAAAAATCTAATATTCAGCATAATATTATTTCCGATAAAAAAGTAGCCATAGTTTTCGTAAAAAGTGTACATACTTTTTTCGGAAAGTATTAATACTTTTTGAAGATAGTATAGCATCTTTTTTTGCGGGGGTGATGGTTATTGTATAATTTGGAGTTTGTAGAATCGTGATATAGATCCGGCAAGGGTATAAAATGAACAATGGGGAATTAGTGCCTTCTCTCTTCATTCTTCATTTAATTAAATGTATCTTTGTAATTATATGGAAAATAGGATTATTCTTTATACAACCTCGGAGGGGAATGTCAGTGTTCAGGTTCAATTTGAAGACGGGACGTTCTGGCTTACTCAAAAACGAATGGCTGAACTTTTTGGGGTAGATGTCAGAACTATTAATGAACATTTGCAAAATATTTTCAATTCAAATGAGTTGGAAAGAAAAGTAACTATCCGGAAAATCCGGATAGTTCAGCAAGAAGGTTCAAGAGAGGTTTCCCGCGAATTGGATTTCTATCATTTAGATGCTATTATAGCTGTTGGTTACCGTGTAAATAGTTACCAGGCAACACAGTTTCGTATATGGGCAACCAATACATTGAGGGAATACATTACCAAAGGTTTTGTATTGAATGACGAGATGTTGAAGAACGGACAACCATTTGGCAAAGATTATTTTGATGAATTGCTTGAACGTGTTCGGGAAATCAGGGCAAGTGAACGTAGGTTCTATCAAAAAATCACCGATATTTATGCCACTGCTACCGACTACGATAGAAATGCCCCTGCAACCAAAGAGTTCTTTGCTACTGTACAGAATAAGCTCCATTGGGCAATAACAGGAAAAACGGCGGCCGAAATTATTTATTCTTCTGCTGATGCCACCCAATTATATATGGGATTAACCAACTGGAAACAGGCTCCTGATGGGAAAATCTTAAGATCGGATGTTACCATTGCTAAAAACTATCTTAACGAAGCACATATAAGGGAGTTGAACCGGATTGTATCTGCCTATCTTGACTTAGCAGAGAATAGAGCCGAACGGGGAATTACAACGGATATGAATGAGTGGGCTAATTTCTTAAATCAGTTCTTGGAACTTTCCCAGTACCCCATTCTTCAGGACAAAGGAAAAGTCTCTGCGCTGGAAGCAAAACTAAAAGCAGAGCAGGAATATGAAGTATTCCGAAAGATTCAGGATCAATATTATCTATCTGATTTTGATAAAGAGGTAAAACGGATGAACGGAAAGATGCCATAGTTTTCCAAAAAAGTATGGCATCTTTTTTACAGGGGGTGATGGTTATTGTAAAAATGCTGAGTAAAGAGTTGGTCTATCACTTGCAGTCAGTTTTAACTGACTGCAAGTGATAGAATATGGGGAAACTATTCTATTATAAAAGGAGAAATATTTGTGGTTATCCACTCTTCTTTATCTATTATAGCCAGTTTTAACTGACTGAAGGATATTTATTTCTTGAGAATTCTCTGTAGGTAGGTGACATCTAATAGATTCACTGTCTCGAAATTTCCTTTATAGAATACGCCCCAGTTATTGAAAACACAGGGTAGTTCTTTTGCTTTTTGCAGGGTGTCTATTTGGATGAGGGATAGGGGGATGTTGTTGGTTTCGCAATACTGTTTTATCATTCCGATGTTTTGATGGATGTAGGGGCATTGCATGTCATAATAAATGGTTAGTTCTTTGTTTTTAATGCTTTGGTTTTTGACGTTCTGTGCGAATGTTGGTGTTGTGCCGTCGAAAGAGAGGGCAAGCAGTTCATAGCCGTTATCGGTGGTATCGACCACTTCAAAGCCGAACCTTTTAGCGAATGCCTGGTCGGTAAGCCAGGCTTTTTGTTTTTTTGCCCCGAGCATACATACGCCGGATTTGCCTTTTTCTTTGGCTTCGGCCAGACAATACTCCATCAGCGATTTTCCATATCCTTTTCCTTTGAAATCACCCAGAACCCACAGGCAATAGATATAGTAATAGTTGTCGCCGGTTATTGGAACCCACGCTGTTTCGAGCGGAGCATATTCAATGAAAACGGTAGCTTTTGCATTCAGCTTTCTAAAGACATGGCCTTCACCGAGGCGGTCTGAAAGCCATTGCCGCTTTGCCTCGACACCCGGATGAGCTTTCTTACTACGAATAATGCAGCATAGATGCTCATCGGGTAGGTTTTCTGCTGTCAGGTTTACAAAATCAGGATTCATCTGCATTCTCGTTTCAAATTAGATTTTAATTAAGCATGAAACGCAAATGTAATGAATTTATATCGATCATTTTTTAGCGATCCTGTACAATCTTCCTTCATCGGTTACGGCATAAAGCGCTCCGTCTCTGCCTTCGGCGACATCACGAAAGCGCTGGTTTTCATTTGCAAGCAGTCGTTCTTCGCCAACTACCTTGTTGTCTTTTAGTACGATACGGGCAATGTGCTTACTGCTCAATCCTCCTATGAAGAGGTTGTTCTGCCATTCGGGAATAAGATCGGAACTGTAGAAGGTTATACCGCTTGGTGAAAGAACCGGGTCCCAGTAATATACGGGCTGTTCCATTCCTTCTTTTTGTGTGATTCCTTCGCCTATTGTATCTCCGCTATACTCGATCCCGTAGGTTATGGTAGACCATCCGTAATTCTTTCCGGGTTTTATCAGGTTGATCTCGTCACCTCCGCGAGGCCCCATTTCCGACGACCATAGTTCACGTGTAACAGGGTGGATGGCCAACCCTTGCGGATTTCTATGTCCGTAAGAATAGATTTCGGGCAGCGCGCCTTCGGTAGTGATAAACGGGTTGCCGGCTACGGGTTGCCCGGTGGGTGTAATGTGGATAATTTTGCCGTATCCGTTATCGAGCAACTGAGCTTTTGGACGGGTTTCGAGATCGGAACGTTCGCCGGTCGATATGAAAAGATTCCCGTTGTTATCGAAAGCAATACGACCACCAAAGTGCATACTGTTATCGTAGTAAGGTAAGGCTCTGTAAATAACCTGGAAATTCTGGATTTGAGTCTCGTCGGCCGAAAGCGTCCCTTTTCCTATGGCGGTAAGTGAGCCCTGCGGTGTTTTTTCGGCAAACGCAAAATAGAGCATCCGGCTTGTTTCAAAATCGGGTGCGGGGGCTACATCGAGCAGTCCACCCTGGTTACGGTCGTCTACTTCGGGGAATCCTGTAATACGGTCACTAAGCTGGCCGGTAGTGGTAGCGATGCGTAATGCTCCGGCTTTTTCGGTTATTGCCAACCTTCCGTCGGGAAGAGTGGTTACAGCCCAAGGTTCGGACAAGTCTTCAGAAAGTATAGTCACTTCATAAGGAGTTGTTGTTTTAACACCTGCAATTCGTGTCTGCCCTTCGAAAGCCGGTTTGTAACTGGTGTTGGGATTCTCGGTTTCCACTGGTGGAAGTGTTCCCTGTTCCTTGGAATCGTCGTTGTCGCTACATGCCGAAGCAGTCATAAAAAGTAAGGATAATGCTCCCGCTGATAATAATCTAATGTACTTCATAATTGATATTTTTAATGTATATATTACCGGTTTACTCATTTTATTCCAGTGTAACAATTTTTACAATAGACTTGTTTAAGAAGGATGGGTACATAGTTCTCTTGCTGATATCATACTTATTGTAAAAAATATCATTTAAGGGAATTATGCGGATAATCATTTATTTTATATCTACTGTGTAATTATTTAATGAATACCTTTGTATGCGATGAAACAGCAAGATATTCCTATTCGGCGGATAGATCCTCAAGTCTCGTCCGGCATTAAATTAAATTATTTTGATGTGCGGAGTGAGTTCGACGAGGGTGCGGCTGGATCATTCAGGCATGCTATTCACAGGGATGAATATTATATGTTTATGTTTCTGGAAAGTGTCGATGGTGTTTTTATCGTTGATTTTGAAGAGATACGGCTGGGTACAACAGGGTATTCCGTGTTTTATGTACGTCCCGGACAGGCACATTATGCCAAATCGCTGATGAAAACGAAAGGCTGGTATATGATTATCGATCCTGTACTGGTAGAAAAGGAGTATAGAAACATCTTTGAAAAACAGTTTTTTACCCAACAACCTATTGGTTTGGATGTATCCGTTCGGGAGAGGTTGCTTCAGGCAGTGCATCTGTTGCAATCTTCTATGGAAGCCGAACCGACTGCATTCAGCCATAAGATCACTTTAAGTCTGGCAAATGTTTTTATCGGAACCATCGCAGAGTTGTATGCCGGTTCGGAGGAGATTGAACAACGCCACAAATCGCGGGCGGCTCAGATAGCGCACCAGTTTAAAGCGTTGCTCGACGAAAAATACAAAACGATAAAAAGTCCAATCCAATATGCCCAAAATCTGAACTACTCGCTTTCGCACCTCAACGACTCGGTAAAAAGTATTACCGGTTTTCCGGTAAGCTATTGGATACAGCAGCAAGTTGTACTCGAGGCCAAACGCCTGCTTTACTATACTGATATTGATGTAAAAGAGATCGCCTTTTCGCTGGGGTATGAAGATCACACTTACTTTTCGCGCCTGTTTACTAAAGTCGTTGGAGTATCGCCCGGTGCATTCCGGCGTAAATTCCACGAATAGTCCAACCTACTCCCCGCATTATCTATTTACCGGTAAGTGATACGGCTGTAATTTTGCAGATGTAATAATAGTCATGTTATCATGTGTAAAATTAATTTAGTAACGGATATGAAATCAAGTAATAAAAAGTCATTCAACAAACGCGCTGTCGTTTCGGCTGCATTGTTTATTCTATTTATCCTTTTACCGGTTTCGGGAAAGATGATCCATGCCACGAGCGACCATCAGGAGGTGGGTTCTATCTGGGGCGGAATACATTCCTTTCTGGGATTTTTATTTTTTGTCTTCGGCATATTCCATATTGTTTACAACTGGAAAGCGCTGAAACATTATTTGAGAAGATAAAATATGAATATCAATTACAGTCAGTTTTAACTGACTGTAATTGATATATCCTCTTTTTATTTGAGATATTGCAGGAAGAAGTTTTCGATTTTGTCGAAAGGGATTATGTCCATGCGGTCGTATAGGTCTACATGGACTGCACCGGGGATGATCATTAGTTCTTTGTTGTCTCCTTTCAGTTTTTTGAAAGCGTCTTCGCTGAAATACTTCGAATGGGCTTTCTCGCCGTGTATTACCAGTACGGCATTGCGGATTTCGTCGCTGTATGATAGTTGGGGCATATTGATGAAAGAAAGAGACGAGGTAATGTTCCAGCCATTGTTCGAGTTGAGCGAACGTTTGTGGTAGCCGCGGTTTGTTTTATAATAGCTGTGATAGTCTTTTACAAACCAAGGTGCGTCATCCGGTAGTGGGTCTACAACGCCGCCGCCGAGAGCATACGTGCCGTTCTTTGCATCGGCTGTGCGTTGTGCATTCAGCTTCCGGCGAAGTTCGTAGCGGGCATCCGCATCCATGGAGTCGAAATAACCATTGGCATTCACACGGCTCATATCGTACATGGTCGATGTGACGGTTGCCTTGATACGGGTATCCATGGCGGCTGCATTCATGGCAAGACCTCCCCAGCCGCAGATGCCGATAATTCCTATACGGTCGGGGTCAACGTCGTCGCGGGTAGAAAGGAAATCGACGGCAGCGCTGAAATCTTCCGTATTGATGTCGGGCGAGGTCACATAACGGGGTTCGCCTCCGCTTTCACCCGTGTACGAGGGGTCGAAAGCAATGGTTAGGAAACCACGTTCTGCCATTGTCTGCGCATAAAGTCCGGATGATTGTTCTTTCACGGCGCCGAAAGGTCCGCTTACAGCGATAGCCGGTAACTTTCCACTGGCATTCCGGGGTATATACATATCGGCTGCAAGGGTGATGCCGTAGCGGTTGCGGAAGGTTACTTTGCTGTGATTTACCTTATCGCTTTCCGGGAATACTTTATCCCATTCTTTTGTTAATTCTAATTTCTCCATCTTGTTATTTTTTACTTGATTATTACTGGTCGATCTGTTTGTTGCTCCTGTCACGGTTGCTGCAATCGCAAGGAGCGCAATTAATGTTATTTTCTTCATTTGCTGTAATTATTTGGTGATGTAAAGGCATATATTTAATACCAATCATGTTTTTCATCCCTGTTAAGGGCGTTGATCTGATTCATTTCTTCGTCAGTCAGTTCAAAGTCGAATATTGAGATGTTCTCTTTCTGATGGTCGGGATTGCTTGAGCCGGGAATGACAACTACTCCCTTTTGCAAATCCCATCTTAAAATTACCTGGGCTGATGATTTACCGTGGGCTTTTGCTATTCCGGCGATCACAGTGTCGTTGAACAAGGCTGCCGTATGTCCTCTTCCCCCGAGCGGATACCATGCTTCGACTACAATTCCCTGTTCGTGCATGTAGTTGATAACTTCGGTATCCTGATAATAGGGATGTATTTCATTTTGTACGAGAACCGGCTTAATGCTTACTTGCGGCAGGAACGCACTCATCTCCTTGATGTAATAGTTGGACAACCCGATAGAGCGGATTTTCCCTGCTGCAACCGCCCTTTCCATAGCCTTGTAGGCTGATACGTCGCCTGTTCCGGGATGATGCAGAAGCATCAGGTCGATGTATCCTATATTCAGCTTATCCAGTGCCAGTTCGATAGCGTTTTCGGCATCGGCAAACTGGTTGGGATACAATTTGGTGCATACGAATATTTCCTCGCGTGGCACTCCCGATTTCCGTATTCCTTCGCCAACACTTTCTTCGTTGTGATACATATATGCGGTGTCGAATTTGCGAAAACCGTTTTGAAGGGCAGACACAACTGAATTGACACATACATCGCCTGTCAGGCTGTAGGTTCCCAACCCGACTATCGGCATATCGTATCCGCTACTCAACCTGATAGTAGGTGCTTTGCCATTCTCAGCGTTTGTGAGATCGAATAAGCCGTTATTTGATAAATTTAAGTTCATACTTTTAATCCAATTTTCAATTTCTTCTTTTGTGGAAGTTGAACTAAACCGTCTGCCTGACCGCCATTCCGCTTTAGGTGCGGAAGCATGCAGATCAGTATCGCTCGACCCTATTCCGCTCGATCCTGACGTGCAGAATGGAATGATGGTCTTTTCCGAAAAATCATGGCTTTCAAGAAAAGCAAAAATGATTTTCGGCGCTTTTCCCCACCAGATAGGATATCCGAGAAAGATCGTGTCATAATCTGAAAGGTTCTCAATCTTTCCGTTTATGGCAGGACGTGCAGAGGCGTCGTTTTGCTCGAGGTTGGCTCGCGACGAAGCGTTATTGTAATTCAAATCGTCTGTCGTATAGGGCACTTCGGGCACTATTTGATGAGTGTTTCCTCCTGTAATATCCACAATCTGTTCTGCAATGCCTTTAGTTGTATTGGTGCAGGAAAAATACACGATCAAACTGCGGCCGTTACCGGGTTTAGGATCAGGAATGGGATCGGGTGCCGGATCGGGGGTTTCTGTTTCCTCTGGAGTGGTATCGGTTGGGCTACAGGCACACATTGTCAGGTAAAACACTGATAATATAAATATGGTAAGCACGTTTTTCATAACTGTCCGTCTTTGATTTCCTGAATTACTTTTGCCGGAATGCCGCCTGCAACGGTATTGTCGGGAACATCCTTTGATACGACTGCTCCTGCGGCTACAACAGCATTTTCTCCAATCGTCACGCCTTGCAATATGGTAGCTCCTGCACCTATCCAGGCATTCTTTTTGATGTGAATATGTTTTGGGACGAGCGAATGTCTGTTTTCGGGCGAAAGAGGATGCCCTTCGGACAATATGCTAACATTCGGTGCAATCAACACACCGTCTTCAATGGTGATACCTCCCAGATCAAGGAAAGTGCAGTTGAAGTTGATAAATACGTTCTTACCGATTTTTGTATGCTTCCCATAATTGATATACAAAGGCGTGAATATACCAACGCTTTCGTCAATGGCGCTATCTGTAATCTGACCTAACAAATCTCTGATCTCGGCAGGATCGGAAGAGCTGTTCATCTGCTCCAGCAGTTTTTTCGTGGCGTATGAAGCCTCCCGCATTTTATAGGCTTGCGGGTCGTCGGGCGGGATGGTTTCGCCGTTTCTTAGCCTTTCAAAAATATCCGTTTTATCCATCTTTGTTTTTTTTATACAAAGATCGGAATTACTTAACCCGGCCGGTTAATAAAATTCAAACCGATAATTAAGAATTTCAAACCATCGCTTCCCGCAGTGACTTCGGATTGGTGCCGGTATGTTTTTTGAAGAAGTTGTTGAAGTAAGTCGGATATTCGAAGCCGAGGGCATAGGCTACTTCAGCGATATTCCAGTCTGTATGTTGCAGTAAAGCCTTTGCTTCTGCGATGATCCGTTCGGTAATGTGTGCTGTGGTCGATTTGTCGGTGATCTCTTTTACCGCACGGTTCAGGTAGTTGGTGTGGACATTCAGGTAAGTGGCATAATCCTGTGCAGTCCGCAGTTGCAGCGGGTGATCGAATGTTTCGATCGGGAATTGCCGTTCCAACAGTTCAAGAAATACGGAGGTGATCCGCGCTGTTGCTTTCCTGGATTGATGATAATGTTCAGACGGTTGCAGCTTTAATGCCTCGTGAATGATCAGGCTGATATAGTTTCGGATAAGTTCATCTTTAAAGGTATAGTCGTTTTCCTGTTCCTCTATCATCTTCCGGAAAAGGGTATTGAGGAACAGCCGTTGTTCTTCTGATATTTTTAAAATAGGTGTTCCGTCGATCTTAAAGAACGGCGATTGCAGTAAGCTCTCCGAACGGTCGGATTGCTTCAGGAAGTCTTCCGAAAACAGACAGGTATAACCTGCGTATGTGGTCGAGATCGTTTCCCATGAATAAGGGATATGCGGATTGCCAAAAAACAGGATCGTCCCCTCCTGGTCAAAACTCCTGTTGGCATAGTGGATAACGCTCCTTCCGGTAGTCAGGCAAATTTTATAAAAATCCTTGCGGCTGTAAGAGCGCGTATCGCTTCTGTCATCGTCGATTTGAAAGGCTTTAAAGCCTTTTAGTTTAAGCTCGCTATTGAATTTTGAGATTGTACGTTCTGTTTTCATATACACAAAGATAAGAAATTCAAACCAGTTATATATATTTGTAAGCAAAAAAGGGATTAACTGGAATAAGGATACGTATCTTTGTAACAGGATAAAGGGATGAAAAATTTAGTGTTAGTATTAGGTTCATCGAATGATGACCAGGGGAATCTGAGTGATATTGCATTAGACCGGTTGAATTGTGCTTACGGATTTAAAAAAAGCCATAAAAGAATTAGCAAGAAATAATTATCATATTTATTAAATTGCGATATCATTTTCTAACAGAGTATTTTTACTACTAATTTTAATTGTAAATATTATGGGAACTCTCGAATTACTAGTTGTAGCCTTAGTTGTTTTATTGGACATTGTGACTGTCCGGCATATACTTAAAAACTGTTTATCAAAGTATGCGAAGTACATCTACATCCTATTAGTCATGTTCTTACCCATTATGGGAGCATTATGTTATTATATAATTCACTATTTAACTCGTTCAAATGAAAATAACAGTACTGGTAGACAATAATACTTTTATCGATCAATATTGCATCGGTGAACCTGCCCTTTCTTTCTTTATTGAAAGCGAAGGAATGAACATCCTTTTCGATACGGGCTACTCGGATGCCTGGTTACGAAATGCCGCTTCTTTAGGGATTGACCTCTCTGATGTATCGACAATCGTATTTTCACATGGACATAACGACCACACTTATGGAATGAAGTATTCAGACCAGACATTCACCTCACCGATCCAACTTATCGGACATCCTGATATCTTTTTAAAAAGGTATGAAAATGATAAATTTATCGGTAGTGGTTTTTCCTTTGAAGAGCTGGACAAGAGGCATACATTAGTATTGTCATCGAAACCTGTCGAGGTTAATGACAAACTAACTTTTCTCGGTGAAATCCCATCTTACTTCGACTTCGAAAAAAGAAAACCGATTGGCGTTTTTAAAGATAATGGTGTCGAGTACCCCGACTATGTAATGGATGATTCAGCCCTGGTGCATAAGTCGGATGAAGGCTTGTTTATAATTACCGGTTGTTCCCATAGTGGTATCTGCAATATAATTGAATATGCCAAACAAGTATGCCGGGAAAATAAGATAATCGGAGTACTTGGTGGTTTTCATTTACTTTCTGCTTCGGACAAATTAAATCAGACCATCGATTATTTCAAAAAAAATAATATAACCAACTTATACCCAGGCCACTGCGTCTCTTTTGTCGCTAAAGCAGAAATACATAAACAAATCCCAATACATGAAGTCGGAGTAGGCTTATCAATAAATATTTAAACTGGGTTCACTTTTTTTGAAATCAGGACAGGGCCAACATCTCACTTGCAGTCAGTTTTAACTGACTGATCATAGATGATTGAGCATATTCCCTTTTTCAAATTCCAGCAGTTTTTTCTTTCTCCACATTCCTCCGCCGTAGCCAGTGAGGGTTCCGTCGGCGCCGATTACTCTGTGGCAGGGCAGGATGATAGAGATTTTGTTTTTACCATTTGCATTGGCTACGGCTCTTACGGAAGAGGGTTTGCCTAAACGTTCGGCTTGTTTTCCGTAGGTTGTGGTATGTCCGTATGGTATTTGCAATAAGCCGAGCCACACTTCTTTTTGGAACTCCGTACCGGCCAGATCCAATGGGATCGTAAATTCTTTGCGTTCTCCTTTGAAATACTCGTCCAGTTGTTTCCTGAGGATATCAAAATGAGGGTTTTCTCCCTGCACAAGCGGCGCTTTGAACGAAGTAGACAACTGCCTTAATTCCAGTTCGATCAGTTTAAAGTCGGCAAACTCGAACATACAAATTCCTTTATCGGTTGCGGCAGCGATCATCAATCCCAGGTCAGTCTCAATATAGGTTACATTGACAATACGCTTGTTTTTACTATTCTGCGGGGAAGTTCCTATAATGTTTTTGAACATGCTGTTGAACCCGCTCAAAGAGTTGTAGCCCGAATCGTAGGCGACATCCGTAACGTTTTGCTGGGATTGAATACGTTGGAAGGCATTGTTGGCACGATACATCCGCTGATAGGCATGGAACGTTTGGTTATAGTTTTTCAGAAACCACCGGCGCACCTGGTTCGGTTCTAAACCTAACTCCGGCAAATCGGCATCTTTTATTTTAACCGCAGGGTTTTCTTCCATGTATTTCAATAACTGCCTGATGTTGTCGGGTGGATTTCCGAGCCTTTCCAATGGTTTGCATACTTTGCACGGCCTGTAACCATTGAGCATCGCTTCTTTTGCAGAAGGGAAAAACTCAACATTCTCCAATTTAGGCTTTGCCGGACAAGTGGGACGGCAAAAGATTCCGGTCGTTTTTACTCCGGCAACAAATACACCTTCGAAAGAACTATCCCTTTCCAGAAATGCTTTGTAAAATATATCTCTTTCTGCTTCCATCCTGTTTTTGTATTATTATCTGAACGGCAAAGTTAAAACTCTATTATTCCATACACAACCGAAAACTTTACATTGTCCTTTTTTTAAAGACAGGCCAGATTATATTTTCTTATATCAGTCAGTTAAAACTGACTGCAAGTGATAGATCAGCTTTAGCTTATGATATTATTTCTTATGTATTTATCTTTTTAACAACCATAATGGAACCGATCACTTCATTTTCCAACGCATCATATTCGTCGGCCTGTGCGCGAATAAAGTTCTCGAAAAGAATAGCTTTTTCGGGATATTGAGGGATCAGTTCCCGACATCGTTTTTGCAGGTTCTCAAACTCCTCTGCATAGGCGTCGGTTCCTTCTGTACTTTCGTCTACCAGTTCCATTCCGGCTTTCCCGATTTGCTTTAAAATTTCCCTGTGCTGCAATATTTCAGGATGCTGAAATATGCTCGAATCTTCAATGTAGGCATCATTGATGATGATAATTCCGTCTTCGTTTAAATGCCCAGAAAGTATGGTCAAGGTTGTATAATAATCACCGAAAACCTGCCCGATAGCACCCAGAAGTATAACATCAAACTTCCCTAAACCAATGATCTTCTCACGAATATCACCTGTTTCGAAACGGCAAAGCGCTTCTACTCCATACTCCTGCGCCTTATCTTTTGAGGTTTCTATAAATTCGGGAATCCCGTCGATCCCGTAACAGTGGCATTGTAAGGCTTCGGCCAACTTTACCGAAACGGCTCCTTTGCCACATCCCAAGTCCAAAACCTTGAGAGCCGGATAATTAGTACAATGTTTTTGAACAAGGTCTATTATTATTCCCGGTGGTGTCCCTATTTCCCAAAAATCCTGCAAAATATACGGCAGAAACGGAACAATAGCCGTATCCTGACGCCCGTCCATCGCTATCGCGATACTCTCTTCCAATGTTTTCACCCCGATCTTATTTTTCATAAATAACAAAGGTAAGAATAAATCAGTGAGAGAATTAATAAAAATCATTATCAGTCAGTTAAAACTGACTGCAATCAATAGGAAGATGGGGAGAATAGCAAATAATCATCCAAACCAATATGATTTTTCGCTATTGCTCCCCTTCTTCCTAACTATTGAAGAACAATCATTATCAATTGCAGTCTGCTTTAGCAGACTAACCCTGTTTAAACAAAGATCACCCGATCCCTTTTTGCTTCTTTACTTCTTCAACGAGTTTTGTAAAAGATTTCTCCCTTTTACGCTTTTCGTGTTCCGAAGCCGAGAAATGCCATGCTTCACGCCGGAGTTTCTGGTAGCTATCATACACTTTCCGGTCTAACTGTCCGTTGTTTACCGCTTCTAAAACGGCACAACCGGGTTCGTTCGTATGCTCGCAATCCTTGAAACGGCACGATCCGGCATAGTCGGAGATTTCCAGCATTCCGGCAAGCGAATCGGGATTGTCCATAGCCAGACCAAACTCGCGGACGCCCGGAGTGTCGATCAGGACACCCGAACCATCCATCAATACCATTTCACGACGGGTAGACGTGTGCCGCCCTTTCCCTGTAGACAAGCTTATATCCGAAGTGAGCAATACCTGTTTTTCGCAAAGCGCGTTCACCAGGGAGCTTTTCCCGACACCCGAAGAACCGACAAACACCACCGTTTCGCCTTCCGCTATGGATTGCCGCAGCGTGAGAATCGTTTCTGGCTGATGGATACTTGTAAAGAATACAGGCATCCGGCGGGCGATATGTTTGATCTGTTCGCCCACCACCTGACGGTCGAAACCTATATCAGCCTTATTGAGCACCAGTACGGGATTGATATTCTCCTCCAACACCTGAGCCATAAAACGTTCGGCACGGCGGACATTGAAATTATCGTCGAGGCTTTGCACAATAAACGCTTTATCCACGTATGAAGCAATAGCCTGACGGTCGGCAACCGTCCCGCTTTTCTTACGGTACAACGTACGCTCGCGGGGTAACATATCCACTATAATACCTTTCTCTTCGTCGAATGGCTGGAAAACAACCCAATCGCCCACGCAGGGCAACTCGAAGTCGGATTTCCCGTACATCATATTTCCCGTCAGTTCGCACTGGAACAGTCCGTTTTCAGAAATAACATCGTAGCATGTCCGGTGTACAATAGACACGCGTCCATGCATGAGGGCGCTATGCGCCGACTGTTGTTTCAGTTGGTTCAACCCGTCGTTCCAACCATACCTATATAAATCGATCATAAGTCTAACTTTTTTGCGATGAAAAACGTATAGCCGTAGAATTCTTTATACTTGAGGTACATTTCAGCGTCGTTACGTTGAAGCATTACGAATCCCTCGGCAGTTTCATTCCCTGCATACTTCTCAAGAAACAGCTCCTGTGCCTTGACCATCGGAGTAAAATAATGGTCTGTCCAACACGTTTCAGGCAGCATAAAAGTAGCCACGGGAGCATACCCAGATTTCTCTATCAGCGCTATTTTACCCGAAATCGTATCCATTTCCGGAAAATGAGGTGCGCAGTATTCCTCAATCTCCGCCGGACGTTTTTCGGTAAACCACGTACTTTCGGAAACGGCAATATATCCTCCCGGTTTCAGAAACCTGCGCCACTCGTTTAATCCCCGTTCAAAACCGATATTATAAATGGCCCCCTCACACCAGATCAGGTCAAGTTCCTCATTCCCGAAAGGAAGATCGTCCATTGAACGGACAACACCTTTCACCCTGTCCTGAAGATTCAGTCTCGCAGCATTCGCATTGAACAAGTCAATAAATTCCGGAAAAAGATCAAAGCCTGTAATACGCCCCGGCGCATGCTGTGCCAAAACCATCGTCTGCCCACCTGTCCCGCAACCGATATCGGCAATAACAGAATTGTCGGTAAGATTGTCGATAAAACTCAAAGCTTTCAAGGTCATTTCGGGACTACCGGGACCCTGACGTTCAGTATTTGAAAAGAAATCACAGATTAATTTTAATTCGAATTCGTGAATAGTTGTAATATGTTCGTTACTCATTGTTATAATATTTTTGCATACACGGAAAGCATACCAATGCTCACACCATTGCACACAGATAAAAAACTAAAATTTAAAAATAGAATAATGTTCCCGAAAAGGATTATTCGAGACCAAACAAAAAGACAACCTGCATCAGAAGCACAGATTGTTTACTAAACCAAATCCGAATTAAATGTTGTTGTCATCCTGCAAAGATAAGAACTTTTTCGTTTACACAGAAATTTGTTGCCAGAAAAAATAGCCAAAATAAAAGTCTTTAAAATTGAAAACTATGCTTTCAGTCCGATAAGCCTTCTATGCCCGTCATTTATCAAGAATTATCTGTGTTTATCCAAGGCAGATATCAGAAATAGAATACCCCGAGCAGAAGGCGATTGAAACAGGAAGATTTTATTTCTGTACCTTTGTACCTCAAATAGCAACTTTATCATGTCGTCTAGTCAAAAGAAGTTAAATTATAATCAAGGGATTGTTTATGCCCTGGCATGTTATATTGCCTGGGGACTTTTTCCTGTTTTCTGGAAAGCTATTACGGGAGTTCCTGCCGTAAATATACTGGCTCACCGCATTGTCTGGTCATTTGCTTTTCTCCTTTTCTGGGTATTACTCACTAACCGTGAGACTTTTACCAATTATATAAAACAGCCCCGGCTTTTGTTCAGACTGGGTTTAGCTGGGTATGTTATCAGCGCCAACTGGGGTATATACATCTATGCTGTTGGGAGTAATCATATTGTCGAGGCTGGCTTGGGATATTACATCAACCCGTTAGTCAACGTTTTATTTGGTTATATTTTTTTAAAGGAACGGCTGGCTACTATGCAGAAAATAGCAGTTGTATTGGCGCTGGTCGGTGTTGCATATTTTACGATCAGCTACGGTAAGTTTCTCTGGATATCACTGCTTCTTGCCACTTCTTTCGGCTTGTATGGATTATTGAAAAAGAAAGCGAATCTTGAATCTATGCCTGCGCTTACGGTGGAAACAATGATGGTTTTCCCGTTTGCTTTAGCCTTTTTGTTTTATACGGCTGAAAGTAGTACAGCAACTCCCTTTTTCCCATCATCAGCACTGATAAGTATACTATTGATTATTAGTGGACTAATTACCGCTATTCCACTCTTTTGGTTTGGGAAGTCTACACAAGTCATTCCATTATCCACTATGGGTTTTATCCAGTATTTAAGCCCGACCCTTCAGCTATTGCTCGGCGTGTTCGTTTATGGTGAAACTTTCGGTGTTGAATATATAGTCTGCTTTATATTTGTCTGGGTAGGATTAATTTTTTATACAGCCAGTATACTTAAAGGAAAGAAAGTGACGATCGCTGAATAGTCATAAAGTCAGTAATTTGAAAAATGCTTTTGCCAATCCTTAGCAACATTTCTGTCTATCGGTTTCTACTTCATTGTCATCATTTCCGGACACAATACTATCAGGCACATATATGTTTGAATGTTTATGTCTTGCCTTTTGCATGAAGACAATATCATTCCCACCGCGGAAATAAAAGAAATATTATTTTTAGTGTTTCATGTATAATCTAGTACAGAACGAGATAAGGAATTAAGGTCGATATAGCTTTTAATGAAAATATAAAAAACGTTAATATGATTTTTGACAATAGTATATTTTGTAACTTTGTTATCCTAATTAAATTAAGGGAAAAAAACTATGGAAAAATGGATTTATTTATTTCTATTTATAAGTTTAAATGGTATAGCAATGGGCAAACTAATGATAAGGGATATACTCCCAAAGGATTGACAGAAGAAGAGAAAAGAGTTATTCTTCATAAAGGAACAGAGAGGCCGTTTACAGGAAAATTCTATGATTTTAGTGAGAAAGGTACGTATGTTTGTAAACAGTGTGGTGCACCGTTATATCATTCGTCTTTTAAGTTTGATTCAGGATGTGGATGGCCTAGTTTTGATGATGAGATAAAAGGAGCAGTGAAACGTGTGCCGGATGCAGATGGAAGCGAACAGAAACATTTTTTTCTTTTTTTCTTGTATTATTTTATTTTATTTTTAATTTTGTAGAAGAAAATCTTAAACTATTAATTACTTTTTATTTTGTTCGTGTATAATTATTAACAACAAAATATATAAATATACTATGATTGCTCTTGAGTTTACATAGATATAACCAAATAAAAGAAATATGAAAAAAACTAAACTATTAGCCTTAATAGTCTTTATTTGCTCTTGTTCTTATAATGGCCTGAATGATAGATTGTTAAATGAAGTATTGGAATCTGCAGGAGATAATCGTCAGGAATTAGAAAAGGTATTATCTCACTATGAAAATAATTATTTAAAATACAAGGCAGCTCGTTTTCTTATTGAAAATATGTATGGTAAGTACTCCATAGATGATAAATCTATTAGTCAAAATAATCCTTATTTTGATGAACTAGAAGCTTATTTAAATGAATATACATCTTATGGGATACAGGGTCTTTATATTGCTTGTGATAAAGTTGAGAAGAAACAACCTTATCCCAACGCTCAATATATTTTAGATGCTAAAACAATTTCTGCAGATTTTCTTATAAAACATATTGATTATTCTTTTAATGTCTGGGAAAATTATCCTTGGTGTTCTGATTTGGATTTCAAGACATTTTGTCAATATATACTTCCCTATAAAACAGGAAATAGTTATTGGGAGGAATCAAATAAATATTTTACTGAAAAATATGGAGATATGGCTATTAGTAAGAGTAATTTTTCTATAATTGAAGCATTCGATTATATCTCTACTGATATAGATACAACATTTACACAAGAAGGTCCATTTTATGCGAATGGTTATGAATTTCTTTTACCTACTACATTTAAAAATTTGGTAAGAACTCAATTAGGACAATGTCTCGAATATAATCATTATAAAATAATGGCTTTACGTTCTATGGGAATACCATCGTTCTTAATTAAAATACCAGGATGGGCTAACTATGGACATCAGCATTTCTGGACGGAAGTTTTAAAAATGAACACACATAAAGAAATTTATGATAATATTCAACGTCAATATTATATGAAAAGAGATGAGATAATAGATTGTATGTTCTGGACGCGAAAATATATTTCTCCTGACGAAGGCATTCCATCTTTTCTCCCTATTCAAAGTTGTCGTACAGTTCCTAAAGTATATCAAGAAACATATGAAATTCAAAAAAAAAGTTTGGCATTACAGGCTACAGAACCTATCCCAAAATACTTTATGGATCCTTGTCTGAAAGATGTAACAGATGAATATATTAAAACAAGTAATGTGAAGATTAAATTGACTAAAAATATCGATAAAAAATACGCATATCTCTGTTGTTATGATGTTGGAAAATGGAACCCTGTTGATTGGGGTGTTATTAAAAATAATTCAGTCACATTCAACAATATAGGAGTTAATATTCTTTATTTACCTGTTTACTACGAAAACAAAAACATAATCCCAGCAGGCAACCCCTTTATTTTGACTGAGGATGGTAAAATAAATGAGTTATATGCTGATGGAAAGTCATTTACTAAAGAAGCTATATTATATAGTAAAACACCTTATAAAACTATTGAAATTCATCGTGCAAGTACTATGCTAAACGGTAGGTTTCAAGTGGCTAATCGATCTGATTTGTTGGATACGGTAACTGTTTATACAATAGAAAAAACTCCCTATTATGAAGAAAAAATAAATTTATCATTAAATGAATTGTATAGATACGGTATATATAAGTTTCTAGATATAGATTCATTATATTATGAATTTGGTATTGGAGGTATAGAATTTTGGGGAGAAAGTGAGGATGGTAAAGAATTTCTTCTCAAAGGAGAATATATTGGTAACCAAGGAACATTAGCAAACTCGATACAAGCTGCTTTTGATGATGATCGAGTAACTTGTTTCCTTTATGATCCGGATAAAAAAGAACGGTATATAGGTCTTGATTTTGGAAAGCCGTACAAATTGACATGTATCAAATATTATCCAAGAAATGATGACAATCGAGTTGTTCCAAATGAACAATATGAATTATACTATTGGGATAAAGGATGTTGGATATCTTTAGGGAAGAAGATTGGTAGTAAGAATAGTAGCCTTTTGTATACTAATATTCCTGATAATGTTTTATTACGTCTTCATAATCATACAAGAGGCAAAGAATATCGACCTTTTACATACCAGAATAATAAACAAATATGGTGGTAAACATCATAATCCTAATTAAGGATTGCTGTATTGTTGGAAACTTATTTACATTAATAAAGGGAGGAGGTGATGCAAATGTGAGATAGTTTATAATATTAATAATTAGGTATATATCTTATTTCATTGAAAAATAGTAGATAAAAAAAATAAATTATTATTAACTTTAGAATAATGAATATGAAAAAAAAATATTTTGTATTGTTAGTAATTATTGTTATAATAGGTTGGAATATAAGTTTAAATGAAGAAAAAATATCATTTACTAATTTGGCCTTAAATAATATTGAAGCATTAGCAAAACAAGAAACTAAGGAAAAGATATTCAAATATTATCATTGGTATCAGGACTTTTGCTATGTTTTAGTTGGAGGAGCATATGCTAAAGGTCATAAGGTTACTTGTACAGATGGTAACGAGCATCCAGAATGTGTTAGTTGTGTATTGTGATAAATAAAAGAGAAGAGGTTAATTACCTCTTCTTTACTATAATATATAATATGAAAAAAGTTTATATATACATTATTATCTTAATCCTATGTCTAGGATGTAAGAAAACTAATAAAAATATACAAATAATTAATTATAAAGTGATTGACATTGTTAATCCTATTGAAATTAATATTGAGGAATTAGTCAGGGAATATGAGATAATAGTATTGGAAACGAAAGATGAATCTTTATTGTATGATATTTTTCAACTTAAAATTATAGATAATTACTTTTATATTTTGGATGGTAGTATGACTTCGATATTCATATTTGACCATACAGGTAATTTTATCAATAAAATCAATAATATTGGAAATGGACCAAATGAATATTTGAAAATAGAAAGTTTCGAAGTCGATAAAATAAATAAAAAAATAATAATATCGGATGCGTTTTCAAAACGAATATTTGTTTATGATCAAGAAGGAAATCAAGAAAATGTTATTCAACTAAATTTTCAACCCTTACTAATTTTATCGAATGGAGAATATGGATATATAAATCTTTATTCTGGAATAAAAGGTTTGTATGATAATGAAACAATGGAAAAATATAATATCCATCTTCTTGATAAAGAAGGTAAATATATTAGAAGTTACAAAAAAAACGAAACAGATAAAAGAATTGATTTACGTTCTAAATTAGCTGTTCAAAGTTTTGAAAATGGGGATATATTATATCAACCAGTTTTATCAGATACTATCTACTGTATTAGAAATAATATTGTTGAACCTTATTTTGTATTAAATAATAAATCAAATTATAAAATATTATCTGAAAATCAAAGAAAAAAAATAGAGTTAAAATATGGAGAGAAAAATATGATAGAGGAGATGGAAAATAAAAATTATTTATTACCAATAGGTAACGTGTTAGATTTAAAAGATTATTTTTTTACTACTTTTGGTGGATGGGATATTGAAAAAACAATGTATTTATATTATTCAAAAGAAAAAAATAAGTCTTTGACATTTTTAAGGAATAAAGTAAAAGGAAATGAAGGATATAAAGAGATCTTTCTAACATTACCAAATGCTTGTTATGAAAATGATATTTATATATCTCCACATCCTTTTATCATTGATACATATAAAAATAAATTACCGGAAAGTAAATTGAAGGATTCTTTGAATAATATAGATTTGGAAGATAATCCAGTAATAATAAAATTTAAGGTTAATATAGAAAAATATCTAGATTAGTGGAATAGAGCTATAAAAAATGGATATATTTGCTTTTACTAATAAGTATTAACAGTATAATTATGGCACAAACTAATGATAAGGGATATACTCCCAAAGGATTGACAGAAGAAGAGAAAAGAGTTATTCTTCATAAAGGAACAGAGAGGCCGTTTACAGGAAAATTCTATGATTTTAGTGAGAAAGGTACGTATGTTTGTAAACAGTGTGGTGCACCGTTATATCATTCGTCTTTTAAGTTTGATTCAGGATGTGGATGGCCTAGTTTTGATGATGAGATAAAAGGAGCAGTGAAACGTGTGCCGGATGCAGATGGAAGTCGTACGGAAATTATATGTTCTAACTGTGGAGCCCATTTAGGGCACGTATTTCTTGGAGAGGGATTTACTCCAAAGAATACCCGACATTGTGTTAATTCAGTTTCAATGGAGTTTATTCCGGATAAAGAAGTAAAGATCGATACTGCAATATTTGCCGGAGGATGTTTTTGGGGAGTAGAACATTATATAAAACAACTTCCGGGTGTGATTAGTGTAGAATCCGGTTATATTGGAGGTACAAAGGATGCCCCGACGTATGAAGAAGTATGCACAAAAACAACAGGACATGCTGAGGCAGTAAGAATAACCTATGATCCGGCAAAGACAAATTATGAAACTCTGGCTAAACGTTTCTTTGAAATTCATGATCCTACACATGTAAACCGTCAGGGACCAGATATAGGCGAACAATACCGGTCAGAAGTATTTTATTCAACCCCGGAACAGAAAGAAATCGCGGAAAAGTTGATAGAAGAACTAAATTCAAAAGGTTATAAGGTAGCGACAAAGATAACTCCGGCAACAACTTTTTGGCCGGCAGAAGATTATCATCAGAATTACTATACCCGTAAAGGAACTTTGCCCTATTGTCACGGATATACTAAACGGTTTGATTGAGAAACAGATCTATTTGGTGGGTATTACTAATGAATGGTATACTCCAATAATATGATTAGTAAATATTTTCTTTACATAATGTTCTCTCATATAGTATATTCCTACTTCGTTTTGCCGGTTTAACTGATAATTAAGACCAACTGTATAGCGGTTTTTATATGAATGAATCCCTTTATTTCTTAAACTGTAATATAATTCGAAAGAAGTATAAGGCGTGAACTTTTTTATCGGATATTTAAGTCGAAGCCGATCTCTGAAACCCCAATTAGGCTCATCTATATTTTTGAAATCATTCAAAAAAGAAAGCCTGTTGTCTATCCTGAGATTATAAAACTTAAGAGAAGATTCATTTTGTAATAATAGCCTATGTTCTATTAAATCATCCCCATATATATAAAACTCATACCCGGCACTCAATTTAAATAAAGGAGAGAATCTATATCTTCCATATAAACCCGGACTGAACAGGTCCATTTTACTCATATCTTCTTTGGAACGGAATTCTAAAACCCCGATATAATCCCAACGCTTATGGTTTATAGTTATATCTGATAAAAGCCACCCTGAAAGATCTTTTTTCTTTTCAGCAGATGTGGATAAACAAAAGGTTATTAATAAAAGACAGATTATTATTCTTTGTGTTTTCATGAATTAAACTTTCTCAAAAAAAGATCAGCAAAAGTAATAACTTAATTGATATATAGGTTATACTGGGATTTGATTTATTTTAGCAACCCTAATAATTCTTCAATTATGAAACCAATAATTACAGGTATAGCTTCCTATGGTATGTCGGGAAGTGTTTTTCATACTCCTTTTTTGGATGTAAATCCGAATTTTGAAATCCATATCCGGACACAAAAGTACAATTAAGAGCTAATTTCCTTATACGTGAAGAGACTCCGCGTTATTATATACACGGAACGTTAGGTTCCTTTGTTAAATATGGAATAGATCCGCAGGAAGATATACTGAAGGCTGGTGTGATTCCGAATACTCCAGATTGGGGTTCGGAAGGAGAGGCAGAATGGGGTATACTAAACACTGCTAAAAACGGATTACATTACAGAGGGAAGATAGAAACCATAAAAGGCAACTATGCTGCCTTTTATGAGAATGTTTTTGATGTTTTGAGAAAGGGAGAAAAATCTCTGACAGCAGCTTCTGATGTAATATATGTTATACAAATCATAGAAGCTGCCTTCCAAAGTTCTTCCGAAAAACAGGTTGTCAGATTAACTTGACATATGAATTACTTTTTCTTCCTTTCTGCTGTTTTCAGCTGCAAATGCTATAAGGTGGCTTTCTAGTGATTCGTCTAACGGAGTACTCATGACTCTTGGATTTTGTGTACGAACAGCTTCTATCCAGTCGCGAATCATTCCGGAGTCACCACCCCCGTGCCCTACATTTTCATAGTTTAATGCATCTTCTGCATTGGCATCATATACTTTTGATTGTCCCGTAAGGAAATCTGTAACTGTAAATGTTTCCATATCGCCAACAATGTCCCCTCTGGTTCCCATTACCCGTGTCCGTCGGCCACTGTAAGAAGTAAATGCTTCAATGGAAAAATTCACGGTAACATCATTAGCAAACTCCATTGACATAACATAATGGTCGGGCTGATTGTTATCGCAATGATAAACACATCTACCATAAGGCCCTGTATTCAGATATTCAAGGATAGCCTCTCCTTGTTTTTCCTTATCTTCGGGAAGATCAAATACATATAACCAGGTACGATCCCTGTAGTATATTTTCAGAGCGGAGTAGGGGCAAGAGGCTTCTGCCGGACATCCATCCGTACATTTTAACGGTGCACCTGCAGGAGCATTCTTTTTTACAAAGTGAGTCAATTTACCAAAAGCAGTTACTTTCTTGCAGGATTTCCCAATCATCCAGTATAATATATCAAGATCATGGCTTGATTTTGCAAGTACTAGAGGCGTACTTTTTTGCGAATCACGCCAGCTTCCGCGTACATACGAATGAGAGAAATGGGTATGATCGATCGGTTCGAAATGTTGAATACTTATCAGATCACCAATCACGCCGCTTTTTATAACATCTTTCAACATAATGAAATATGGAGAATACCGTAAAACATGAGTCAAACAAACAATTCTACCTTTTTCCCTTGCATAATCAACCAATTTCCTACACTCTTCTTCCGTTTGTGCAATTGGTTTTTCCAGTAAAATGTCGTATCCTAGATCAAGCGCTCTCATACAGGGTGCATAGTGTAGATGATCAGGAGTTGCGATAATTACTGCATCTGCGAATTTGGGACGGTCGAGTAATTCTTCCCAGATTGCTACCCTGTTTTCGGAGGGTACGTTGTATTTGTCGCCAAACATATTACGACGGAGTTCAACGAGCTCTGCGATGCCTGTTATTTTTAAGTCTTCAGGATGTTCGAGTGAATAATCACCATAGAGTTTTCCACGTCCGCTAGCGCCCAGGACAATAGCTGTTATTGGAGAATAGTTGTTCTCTTTCATGTGTACATTTATTATTAGGTTATGGGGCCAAAGGTAAAAAGTATAAATAAAAAGTTTGCATGTTTTTCCAGAAAAGTATATACTTTCTGAAAAAACATGCAAACATTATTGAACAACCTTATAACTTACATTACTGCAGCATCAGGAGCTTTACCCGGCACCGGAGCAACTCCTTCTTTATAGAATGGGAGAGGACCCATTTCATACTTTTCTGGACCATAATATAGGTTTGAAGCCATGATCTCATCCCACGTAATAGGTTTACCGGTATAAGCTGCTTCGCGTCCTTGGATAGCCACCTGCGTTGAATAAGCTAGGTCTTCAGCCTGGTTGATTTTCTTATTCAGCCTGATTGATTCTACCAAGTGTATATGTTCTTGATCATATGGATTCTTTACAGGCTTGGCGGAGTAATCATATTGCCATAAGGTATTACCATTATAATCAATAATTTTTATGTCTCCATGATCATTCAGCATTGCGACTCCTTTGGCTCCGTATACCTGTTCGGAAACATTTCCGTCACAACCATCTATCTGACGGGCTGTAGCCAGCATTCTTTTATTATTGGGATAGTAATAATCAACACTAAAGAAGTCGTATATATCACCTGTAAGACGTTGTGCGCGTCCTCCAAAACCTACAGCTTTAGAGGGTCGTTGTCCCATAAACCAGGTAACGATGTCTATGTTATGAATGGCCTGATCAAGCAGATGATCACCGCTGAGCCATTTAATATTAAACCAGTTGCGGATACAATATTCCATATCGCTCCATTCCGGACGTTTGCGTTTATTCCACCAAGCTCCCTGATCCCAATGGGCAGAAGCTGAAACCAATTCGCCAATGATACCGTTTTGTACTTGTATATAGGCTTCCCAATAGTCACGACGATGTCTGCGTTGGTTTCCTGTAATAACTGTAAGCCCTTTAGTTGTTGCTATTTTAGAAGCAGCAATTACGGTTCGGATGCCAGTCGGATCGACAGCACAAGGTTTTTCCATAAAGATATGTTTACCAGCATCCACAGCGGCTTTAAACTGTACGGGCCTGAAATGAGTCGGGGTGCAAAGAAGTACAACTTCTACATCATTCATAGCCATTATTTTCTGATATGCATCAAAACCGATAAAACAATTAGCATCTGCAACTTCATTGTTAAATTCATCTTTCAAGACTTTACGGCAAGTGGCCATTCTGTCAGGAAAAACATCAGCTAACGCAATAATTGACACATTTGGGCCTGCTTTCAAAAACTGTGTGGCGGCACCAGTCCCACGATCACCACAACCAATTAAAGCTGCTTTAAGAGGTTTACCGTCAGGAGCAATATCAACAAAAGAATACATTCCTAACTCATCAGCAGTTTTTGCTTTTACTGTTGAACTTGATGATTCTTTTCCTTGACAAGAAGAAAGAGCAATAGGAGCTACCCCTAGTGGAATACTAGCACCGATCAAAGCGGTGTTTGTTAGAAAATCTCGTCTTTTCATGATAATTACGTATATAATTTAAATAGGTTTCTGGTCCAAAAGTAGGAAATTATTTTAATATTTAAATGATAACTTGTTGTTTTTCAAATAAAACACATTTGTAAACATTGTATTATGTACAATAAGTATAACGGCATATTGTAGTAAATACGCTAAGTTGCCAGTTCATAATAAGAGATTTACTAATACAGTAATCAAAAAAAGTTAATCAGTATCTTTCAACTATATTATTCAAAGCGAACAACTTCACCGCTTTTGGAGCTTTTAATGGCAGCATTTAAAATTTGAACTACAATCAAGTTATTTTCAAGAGAAGATAAATCAGTCGGAGATACTTGGATTTCATTGCGTACTACAGCTTTCAGATAGTAAAAAGCATCATTGTATGGTGATTGTAATTTAGGAGGTATCAACTGGTTTTCCTTTTTATCACTAAATACTCTCATTTTACTTGGAGTATCCTGATAGATATAACCTTTGCTGCCATAAATATGCATATCCTTTCTACCCATTGGCCAATTCCATGAAGCCATAATCTGAACAGTAATATTAGGATATTCCAATAATATTGTAGCATCATCATCAACATCAGGATAAATAGTCGGTTTTTGTTGATTAAGTATGGCATAAACACTTAAGGGTTTCTGCCCTTTTAAAAGCCAAGTAGCAAGATTAGCTCCATAACAACCGAAATCTATTACAGCGCCTCCTCCGTTTAGTTCAGGATTTGTTAACCAGTCAGTAAATTCCTTTCCACAACCAATTTCAAATGGTCCTTGATGTCCATCGTATATATTCATTCGTGTGATGGAACCGATCTCTCCTTCATTAATCAATCGATATGCTTCATGATTGGTATCATACCAGGTAGTTTCGTAATTAGTAAGCAGATGGATGTTATATTTTCCGGCTAATTCAGCCATTCGTTGAGCATGAGTATTATTGACAGATAGCGGTTTTTCCACCATTACATGGATACCTCTCGGAGCACATGCTTCCACAACTCGTAAATGATCAAAAATTGATTCATAAACAATCACCGCTTCGGGTTTGGTTTTATCCAGCATCTCTTCCAGATTTGCATAGAAAACTGATGCATCCACTTTATCGCGTAGCCCATTATTCTTCCTTAATTTTTCATCCTCTTCGGCAACGCCGACAACCACAAAATCTCCTCTGTCAACACGGCTGATAACTTCCCATAAATGACCGTGAGAAAGCCCGGCTACACCTAAACGAAGCGGAACTTTATCTTGCGCATTTAAAAACATAGGTAATATAAATAAAAGGATAAGTGTAAAGCTTTTTATTGTTTTCATGTGTACTTTGAATTGTTATATATTATCTCTACAAAGATAAAAGAAACTATTATCAATAGTGTAGCAAATGCCATCTTTCAAATTATTCATATAAAAACAATAGTTAATATGTATTTTTGTCTATAATTAAGCGAATTACGAATATGACGTAATTTATTTTTATTATTTTTGTCTTATAAACAATTCAAATAATTTAAAACATTTTATGAAAAAATCCTTATGCCTATTCATAGCAATTGTCTGCTGGAGTTGTAAACATAGCTCAGAAACAGAGAAATACCAAAATAAATATGATAATATAGTTAATGTACATAATAAGGTAAAAGAGATAGTAATAAATGATGTTTTGATCAATTCATTAACTAAAATATATGCATTTGATAAATATTTGATTATTCTTGATTATAAATCACACGATGAACAAATACACTTATTTGATAAAAATACTTTTAAGTATGTAACAAGGACGGCATATAAGGGACAAGGACCGGGTGAAATAGCTAATATCGGGCATATTGGACTTAATGAGACTGATCGAATATTTTACGTGATAGACCATGGAAAACAACGAATATTCAGTTATGAATTAGATAGTCTACTTCTTAAGCCTTCCTATATACCAAAAGAAAAAATGACATTGGAAGAAAGCCTCTTCCCTGCAGATTATCACTATATCTATGATACGTTGTGTATAGGTTCAATAATAGAACCTACCGGTAATTACGGATTTAAACAGTCTTTAGCCAAATGGGATATGAATACAGGAAAAATCACGCCTATGAAATATACACATCCGGAGATAGAAAAAAAACGGGTGACTTTTGCAGTGTCTACAGAATTCAGACAATATGTTGAGTGTTATAACTACCATGATTTAATGACAATCAATTCTTTGGATGGAGATTTTAAATATAATATATATGGACCGAAATGGAACAATGAAACATCCAATGATTATAGTTATTATTCTGATGTAATGTTTATAAGAGACAGGATATTTGCCGGTTATCATTCCGGAGAGAATACCTTTTATAAAAGCAAAAATGGAGAGATACGGTCTACGTTACCATCAAAATTTATCATTTTTGATATAAATGGTAATTATATTCAAACATTAGAAACAGAATATAAAATAACCGCTTTTTGTTATGATAAAGAGAATAACAGAATTATTATGAGTCTGGATGATGAAATACAGTTTGCTTATTTAGGTCTGAATGAATACATAAAAAAGTGATACACAAAATTTATATGTATCACTTTTTTTGGCATTTCAGTTTTACTTATTTTCAGATTTTACTTTTTCTTCGTATTTAGATCGAAGCAGGATCGTTACAAAACCGAATAGAAGACCGATTAGGCAATAAACCATGATAGTCAAAGATGCATTACAAAATGTAGCTCCGGGAACATAATTCATAAATGCGAAGAATGCTCCAGCACCAATAAACAAGGCAGGAATACATGATGTCCAGTCATTTCGTTCAAGAAAAATAGCAGCACAAGCAATTATTCCTACTGCAAGCGGTACAGCAAAGAATCCGATAGCCGGAAACATAGCTCCTCCCATCGTCATAATAAGAATCGAAGCAATAACACCTATGGCATACGATATAAAAGCTTTGATACCTCCTTTGACGGTACAACCAGAGAAGAAATAAACGGCCCACGACTGGAAACATATCCAACTGAAACCAACATTACCAGCCGGTGGCATTACAGGTGATAACAATTGGTCTAATACTTGAATAAAAAACGCTAATATACCTATGATAACAGGTATTAATACAAACTTTTTTAATGGCATGATTTTAGATTTAAGTTAGTTATTATAAATTAATTATATCGTTTGGGACAAATATAGAAAAATAAATAAATTACTTCTATATCTTATAGTTACATATGAATTTACATATTTGTATAACTTACAATAAGTATTTTCACTTTATTTTTCTAATAGTGAAGCTTGTATTGATCTTTGAGTTGACATAATTACACTAACCAAATTATGTTAAATATTTTACGCTTTATTTTCAAACAATATTTCCTAACTTTGCCACCCATAAAATCTAATTGAAAACGAAGATGGCAAAAGAGCTGAAAGAACTTACCAAAAGAAGTGAAAATTATTCACAATGGTATCAGGATTTGGTTATAAAGGCTGATTTGGCAGAGAATTCTGCTGTACGCGGATGTATGGTTATCAAACCATACGGATACGCAATCTGGGAAAAAATGCAACGTGCGCTTGACGATATGTTCAAGGAAACCGGCCATGTAAACGCTTATTTCCCCTTGCTTATTCCTAAATCTTTTTTAAGTCGTGAGGCTGACCATGTTGAAGGGTTTGCCAAGGAGTGTGCAGTTGTAACTCATTATCGTTTGAAAAATGCTCCTGATGGTTCAGGAGTAGTTGTGGATCCGGCAGCTAAATTGGAAGAAGAACTGATTATTCGTCCTACTTCGGAAACAATTATATGGAATACATATCGTAACTGGATACAGTCGTATCGCGACCTGCCTATTCTTATTAATCAGTGGGCAAATGTAATGCGTTGGGAGATGCGTACCCGTTTGTTCCTTCGTACAGCCGAATTTTTGTGGCAAGAGGGGCATACTGCACATGCAACAAAAGAAGAAGCAGTAGAGGAAACCATAAAAATGCAAGGCGTATATGCTAAATTCGCAGAAGAATTTATGGCAATGCCTGTTGTAAAAGGTAGAAAATCAGAAAGTGAACGTTTTGCAGGGGCTTTGGATACCTATACCATTGAAGCGATGATGCAGGATGGAAAAGCTTTACAAGCCGGTACATCTCACTTCCTCGGACAGAATTTCGGCAAAGCATTTGATGTTACGTTTATTGATAAAGAAGGTAAAAACGAATATGCATGGGCTACTTCGTGGGGGGTTTCTACACGTCTGGTAGGGGCGTTAATTATGTCTCATTCCGATGATAACGGGCTGGTACTGCCTCCTAAATTAGCACCAATACAAGTGGTCATTATTCCTATCTATAGAAATGAAGAGCAATTGGCTCAGATAAGTGAAAAGGTTTCCGGCATTGTTTCAAAATTGAAAGCTATGGGTATTTCCGTTAAATTTGATGATGCGGATAACAAAAAACCAGGTTGGAAGTTTGCAGAATATGAACTGAAGGGTGTTCCTGTACGCTTAGCTATGGGAGGGCGTGATCTAGAGAATAATACTATTGAGGTGATGCGTCGCGACAAACTGGAAAAAGAGACGATCACTTGTGATGGAATTGAGGAATATGTTAAGACCTTGCTTGATGATATTCAACGGAATATCTATCAGAAAGCCTTTGATTATCGCGAATCACATATTATCCAGGTGGATACCTACGACGAATTTAAAGAAAAGATTGAAGATGGTCTTTTCATTATGGCTCACTGGGATGGTACTCCTGAAACAGAAGAGCAAATAAAGAACGAAACAAAAGCAACGATACGCTGTATTCCTCTGGATGGAGATAAGACTCCGGGCAAATGTATGGTTACAGGAAAACCATCTGCACAACGAGTATTGTTTGCAAGAGCATATTAAGATATATTTAAATGATGGTAGTGGTATGAGAAACTGATATACCACTTACCATTTACTGTATCCAACGAAAAATACCATTTTTCGTCATAACTACCCTTCATAATCAGATAGTCAATACAGATGAGCACTTTCTGCTTTTGGCAAAATGTCAAGGATTGACATTTTGTTAATTTATATATCCCTTAATTGCTGTATTTATGTCTGGTTTGAAATTATTTGAAAATTTAAGAGTATTTAAGCGCTTGGAAAATGCAAAAAGAAATGTAAGTGATTTTTTTGTAGTAGTTTTGTTACGTAATTATGTGTTTGATCTCTCTTTATGATAAAGATAAATGAAATTGTTTTCTTTTTGTTATTTCCTCTTAAGTGTGTTTTCAGACTGAACGAGTAGTTAAAATAACTCTAGTTTTGTATATTTATGCCATTTTGCTTTGAGCTGGCAGGATTTGTTTAAAAATCATCCAGGTGAATTTGGTAAATCACCTAGATGATTTCTGGAAATTGCGCGTTAAAATGAGGAACTAACCCAGATGATTTCTAAAAATAAGGGCTGTTTTCGTGAAAAATAGTAAAAATAGGAGGTTTATTCGTTAAATAATGTTTGCTATGTTTCTGTTTTGTCTATTTTATTAAAATATGCAGTTAATAAAAACAGGTATTATTGATCAAAAAGAAAGAAAAAGAAAGAAATTTTAGACAATTTATAAAAAACTTATAGCCATTATTTTATTATAATAAGCTGAATAATACATATTGCAAATGTTTTTACGAATCATTTCAATGCTTTGATTAAGTGCTGTTTAACTATAGTGATATCCTCTTTAAATAAGATAATTGATACTAATATGAGTGTTACCGAAACTTTTCTTTATTTTTGTGAGATAGTGAAAAGTAATCTACACATATACAATGGTAGATGATTAATTGTCAACTCAACTAACATATCCTTTTCACAGATCATGAGATATCGAGAAAATAGAAGAAAAATAATATGTTTGTATATAAAGCTGTTGCTTCTCGTACTATTTGCAATATGCTTTGTTCCTAATATAGCAGCACAAAATGAGAATTCTTTAGCCTCTGAACGATTTAATCAATATATCGTTAAAATACCAGAAAAAGAATTACCAGCATTTTTTCCATATTCTAATACGGAATATAGTCTTGTTCCGAAAGATTCGCTTTTTTACAAGTGGCCGGATGTTAGAGTGAAACAAATTAATTATTCAGATATATTTGGGGTAGGTTATATCTCTTTAAAGGAAAGTCCGTTTGTTCTTATTTTCTTTTCATTAGGAGATGGGCTAATGGATATATGTTGTTATAATACCAATGGGGATTTAATTGATAGACTTATAACATATCAGCATTATTTTCACGACAATGTGGTAGTTACTGAAAATAATATTATCAAAACTATAGATAATATATCCTCAGATGAAGACACCCCCTTTCTTGTAGAAAAACAATACCAGGTAGATATAAAAGGAAAAATTTGCTTTCAGAAACAAATTAACTATATAGAATTAGCGCGTCCCTGGGTAGAAGAGAAAAGAGCAAAGCGAAAAGAAGAAGTAGAAGCACTGAAAGCTAAATTAGCACAAACCAATTCTGCCGAAGCTAATAATATCTTTGATCATGTTGATGATTATTTTACACCGATTGATGCTTCGGAATGGATGAATTGTATTCGCCAATTAAACTTCTGCGAGGATGACCTTAATGAAGATTACCCGTACTTTTGGTCTTCTCTGAAATTAACACTATATAATTACATTGATAGTGCCAGATATGTATATTTAGACTATGCGTTTTATTATCAGTTGTTCGAACCTTATGTTACAGATGATTACAAGAAAGCTATCGAATTATATATAGCTGATGATTATGCACTAGAAGGTCCTGAAGAATTGCTGGTCGACAGACAGGATTTGGCTAAATATGTTATTGAAAGAGAACAGTATGCAAGGAATTATCCTACAAACAGACATGCTTTAAGATTATTACAAAAATGTCCTGTATATCTCGAATCTTTTTTGTTTAACGAAGGTGTTAATACGTCTACATTTGAAAACACGAATAAACGAAAGATCATCAATTCAGTGTTTGAACTTATAGTTAGCTTGCAAAACCATTATCCAGATAGCAGATTAAGTAAAGTATTTCATTTGTTTTTAGATGAGTTAAAAAAGACCGATAATAGTTATACAACAGAATTAAAACAAATGGTCATGAAATATGCTGAAAAAATTTATGAAGAAATCTAATTTTACACAAAATATGAAACGAAACATGAAAACATTAAATGTAATACTTTTTGTCTTTTTATTTACTGTTTCAGTAAATGCGACGAGAGTTGATAGCATACAAGTTTATAGTAATGCAATGAGTAAAAACATTAAGGTTGTAGTCATTGCTCCGGAAAAAAAGGAACTACCCGCTTCAACCATATATTTGTTGCATGGTTATAGCGGTAATGAGAAGGCGTGGTTGAATATTAAACCTGACCTATTGGAAATAGCTGAAAAAAATAACCTAATATTTGTATGTCCGGATGGAAAAAACAGCTGGTATTGGGATAGCCCGAAGGATCATTCTTATCGATATGAGACATTTGTATCCAAAGAGTTAGTAAAATATATTGATTCGAATTATAATACTAGGAATAATAAAGATTCCCGTGCCATAGCAGGTTTAAGTATGGGGGGACATGGAGCCTTGTGGATAGCATTTCGCCATCCTGACTTGTTCGGTTCGGTAGGAAGTATGAGTGGGGGTGTGGATATACGTCCGTTTCCTAAAAATTGGGAAATGAGCAAACAATTAGGGGAAATGTCTGAAAACCGTCAACTATGGGAAGAGCATACCGTTATTAATCAAATAGATAAAATAAATAATCGCGATTTAAACATTATATTTGATTGTGGAACAGACGATTTCTTTTTTGAGGTAAATAATAATTTTCATCAGAAATTATTAGATCGTAAAATTGATCATGATTATACAGTACGACCTGGTGGACATAATGCTCCATATTGGCGAAATGCAATAGACTATCAAATTCTTTTTTTTATAAAATGCTTTAAAAAATAATTTTTCTCAACAATGGCACGGATTTTGATGTTATATATATGATAGATATAGAATTTGAACATTAGCACATTATTTATAATATGAAGAGCAATTATTCAAAAAGATTAATGGATGTTTTGGAATATAGTAGGGAAGAGGCAGCACGGCTTCAGAACAGCTATATAGGGCCTGAGCATCTAATGTTAGGCATTATTCGTGATGGTGGTGGAAGAGCCATCGAAATATTGCATGAACTTAATGCTGATATATATGACATTAAAAAAGATATAGAACAAGATATACGTAATTCTTATGAAGTAGATGATTCTTCGAAGGCTGAAATAGCTATAAGTAAAACGACAGAACGCGTTTTACGGATGAGTATGTTAGAAGCACGTTTGTTCAAAAGTGAAGAAACAGGTACAGAACATTTACTTTTAGCTATACTTAAAGAGGAATTTAATGTTGCTGCAAAGGTATTAGGTGAATCTGGAATTACATATCGTTCTGTGTATAATAGTTTGGTAAATAGTTCAGAATCGGTTGATATGGATGAATATGAAGAAGTTGATGATATAAGTGGTGGGTATACCGATGATGATGACGATGAAGATGAAGACAATTTCACTTCCCGTAAAGAATCGTCAAACGCACCTGGTGCAGGATCTGGTCAGCCTAAATCCCCCAACGATACACCGGTTTTAGATAACTTTGGTACAGATATGACCCGTGCCGCTGCGGAGAACCGTTTGGATCCTATAGTTGGACGTGAAAAGGAGATCGAACGTTTGGCACAAATACTAAGTCGCAGGAAGAAAAATAATCCGGTTTTGATCGGTGAACCTGGAGTTGGTAAATCTGCTATAGTGGAAGGTTTGGCTTTGCGTATTATACAACGTAAAGTGTCACGTATTTTGTTTGATAAAAGAGTGATAAGCTTAGATATGGCTTCTATTGTTGCCGGTACGAAATATCGCGGACAATTTGAAGAACGTATTAAAGCAATATTGAATGAATTGTCTAAGAATCCAAATATCATTCTGTTTATAGATGAGATCCATACGATTGTAGGTGCTGGCTCTGCTTCAGGATCAATGGATGCCGCCAATATGTTGAAACCAGCTCTAGCGCGTGGTGAAATACAATGTATCGGTGCAACAACATTAGATGAATATCGTAAGAATATTGAGAAAGACGGTGCATTGGAACGTCGTTTTCAGAAAGTGATTGTAGATCCGACTACAGCGGAAGAAACTCTTCAGATCTTACAGAATATTAAACCACGTTACGAAGAACATCATAATGTAATATATACTGATGATGCACTTAAAGCGTGTGTAAACTTGACAGAAAGATATATCAGCGACCGCAACTTCCCGGATAAGGCTATTGATGCATTGGATGAAGCTGGTTCCAGGGTACATATTGCTAATATCATCGTTCCCAAAAGTATTGAGGAATTAGAGGCTAAGATAGAAGATACCAAAACAGAAAAACTGGCGGCAGTTAAGTCCCAGAATTTTGAATTAGCTGCAAGTTTCCGTGATAAGGAACGTCAGTATTTATTACAATTGGAAGCTGCCAAGTCGAAATGGGAAAAAGAACTTCAGGAACATCGTGAAACGGTAGATGAAGAAAAAGTTGCTGAAGTAGTTGCCATGATGTCAGGTGTTCCGGTGCAACGTATTGCTACAGCTGAAAACATAAAACTCCTTGAAATGGGAGAAGTGCTGAAAAATAAAGTAATCGGTCAGGATGAAGCTGTTTCAAAAATTGTTAAAGCTATTCAGCGTAACCGTGTAGGATTGAAAGATCCCAATAAGCCAATAGGAACCTTTATGTTTTTGGGTCCAACAGGAGTTGGTAAAACCCATTTAGCAAAGAAACTGGCTGAATATCTGTTTGATTCTGCAGATTCTTTAATACGTATTGATATGAGTGAATACCTTGAAAAATTTGCCGTATCACGTTTGATTGGAGCGCCTCCGGGATATGTGGGTTACGAAGAAGGTGGACAGCTTACTGAAAAAGTAAGAAGAAAACCATACTCAGTAGTTTTATTAGACGAGATTGAAAAAGCGCATCCGGATGTATTCAATATTCTGTTACAAGTACTTGATGAAGGCCGTTTGACTGACAGTCTTGGCAGACGTGTAGACTTTAAGAATACTATTCTTATATTGACATCCAATATCGGTACACGTCAATTAAAAGATTTTGGTCGTGGAGTTGGTTTCACTACCAAAGCAGAAGGTGAAACAGATAAAGAGTTTTCACGTGGTGTTATACAGAAAGCATTGAATAAGGCTTTTGCTCCAGAGTTCTTGAATCGTATCGATGATATAATTATGTTTGACCAATTGGATAAAGCTGCAATTCATAAGATCATTGATATTGAGTTGGAAGGTTTGTATGACCGTATTAATA
Organism: Tannerellaceae bacterium; assembly: GCA_032054765.1. Lineage (GTDB taxonomy): Bacteria > Bacteroidota > Bacteroidia > Bacteroidales > Tannerellaceae > DFXE01. The sequence goes on along the minus strand of DAMBSC010000006.1, from coordinate 142,692 downwards.
AACTTGGTTATTCATTAATCCTGACAGACGAGGCCAAAGATTTCATTGCTTCAAAAGGTTATGATGTACAATTCGGAGCTCGTCCTCTGAAACGTGCTATTCAGAAATATCTGGAAGATGAAATGGCTGAAATGATAATTAAAGCTTCAGTTAGCGAAGGGGATACCATTCTTGTCGGTTTTGATAAAGATGAGCAGAAACTTGTTATGACAATTCAAAAAAGCGAAGAAGTCATACCTGAAGGTTAAAAATATAATTTTATAAACTGTAAAAATGTCAGACACTTGTTGTCTGGCATTTTTTTTGTTTTTCTATAAGCGATTTTCAAACATAGTAGAACTACAATACTAATAAAATATATGAATATGGCAAAACAAGGTAACATTGGGGTAACAAGTGAGAATATATTCCCCATTATTAAAAAGTTTTTGTATAGCGACAATGAGATCTTCCTTCGTGAAATTGTGTCAAACGCGGTGGATGCAACTCAGAAATTAAAAACATTAGCTTCAGTTGGTGAATTTAAAGGTGAATTGGGTGACCAGACAATACATGTAAAACTTGATGAAAAAGCGGGTACTATCACCGTGAGTGATCATGGTATCGGTATGACAGCTGAAGAAATTGATAAGTATATTAATCAGATCGCTTTTTCCGGTGCCGAAGAATTTGTTGAAAAATACAAGAATGATGCTGCCTCAATTATCGGACATTTCGGATTAGGTTTTTACTCTTCTTTTATGGTATCAAAGAAAGTTGAGATTGTTACCAAATCATATAAAGAAGGTGCTGTTCCGATGAAATGGAGTTGCGAAGGAAATCCCGAATATACAATGGAAGAAACTCAAAAGGATGATTTCGGAACAGACATTATTTTATATATTGATGATGACAATAAAGACTTCCTGAATAAAGATAAGATAAGTGGATTATTGAAGAAATATTGTCGTTTCTTACCTGTTCCTATTGCTTTTGGAAAGAAACAGGAATGGAAAGATGGTAAGTATGTCGACACGGAAGAAGACAATATTATAAATGATACAAAACCTGCATGGGTACGTAAGCCTTCTGAATTGACAGATGAAGACTATAAGAAGTTCTATCAGGATTTATACCCAATGGCGGAAGAACCGCTGTTCTGGATCCATTTGAATGTAGATTATCCGTTTAATCTGACCGGTATCCTATATTTCCCACGTATTAAGAGTAATATAGATTTAAATAGAAATAAGATACAGCTTTATTCAAATCAGGTATTTGTTACTGATTCTGTAGAAGGTATTGTTCCTGAATTCTTAACCTTATTACATGGTGTTCTTGACTCGCCGGATATACCGTTGAATGTATCCCGTTCATACTTACAAAGCGATCAGAATGTAAAGAAAATATCCAATCATATCACTAAGAAGGTAGCGGATCGTCTGGAAGAGATATTCAAAAATGATCGTCCTCAGTATGAAGAGAAATGGGATAGTCTGAAACTTTTCATAGAATATGGTATGCTAACCGAGGAGAAGTTCTACGATCGCGCTATTAAATTCACTTTGTTTAAAGATGTCGATGGTAAATACTATACCTACGATGAATATAAAACACTAATTAAAGAGAATCAAACGGATAAAGAAGGTGATTTGATTTATCTGTATACTAACAGTACGGAAGAACAATATAGTTATATCCATGCAGCTAAAGATAAGGGGTATAGTGTATTGATGATGGATGGACAATTGGATACACATATTGTAGGACAACTTGAACAGAAATTTGAAAAGACAAGGTTTGTACGTGTAGACAGTGATGTGATTGATAATATCATACGGAAATCAGATACAAATCAGGTTTCACTCAATACTGATCAGAAAGATGCTTTGCAGGAAATGTTTAAAAGCCAGATACCAAAGGTGGAAAAGACAGAGTTTGATATTGCCTTTGAAGCGCTGGGAGCTAATGCAAATCCTGTTATGATTACACAGAGCGAATATATGCGTCGTATGCGGGAGATGTACGCTAATCAACCGGGAATGTCTTTTTACGGAGAGATGCCGGATCGGTTTAATTTAGTCTTGAATTCGGATCATGAGCTGGTTAAAAAGGTATTGGCTGATGAAGAAATAGCATGTACGGATAAATTATCACCTCTGTTGGCTGATATTAAAGGATGGGAAGCTCGTCAAACAGACCTTCGGGAAGCTCAAAACAAAAAGAAAGAGGAGGAAATCACTTCTGAAGAAAAAGAAGATATGACCAACACAAATAAAAAACTCGATGAGCTGCGCGAACAACGCAATCAAATACTCGCTGAATATGCTTCAGGTAATAAACTTGTACATGAACTAATCGACCTTGCTTTGTTGGGTAACGGGATGTTGAAAGGTGAAGCATTAAGTAAGTTTATCAAACGAAGTATAGAAATGATTGGCTAAAACATTGCGTTTGTGCACGAAAAAGGTTTATTTTGCGTTCAAATAAAAAGAACGTAAAATGAATTACATAGAAACAAGTATCCCTGGGGTGTTTATTATTGAACCGAAAGTGTTTAATGACTCCCGGGGATATTTTTTTGAAGCCTATAAATCAGAAGAATTTAAACAGTTTATTGGAGAAACAGACTTTATACAGGAAAATGAATCTTCTTCTTCCTTCGGAGTATTACGAGGTTTACATTATCAATTGGCTCCTTTTTCTCAAGCTAAATTGGTACGTGTTATTCAGGGTTCTGTACTGGATGTAGCCGTTGATTTAAGAAAAGGTTCCCCAACATTTGGAAAACATATAGCTGTAGAACTTAATGAAGACAATAAAAAACAATTGTTCATACCACAAGGATTTGCGCATGGTTTTTATGTTTTAAGTAATAAAACCGTTTTTACTTATAAAGTGGATAATCCATATAAGCATGAATTAGAAAGAGGAATACGGTTTGACGATGACACATTGGGGATCGATTGGAAAATAACAGATAAAAATGCGCTGGTTCTTTCTGATAAAGACCAGTCAGCTCCTTTCTTTACAGAAGCAGAATATAATTTTACATATTAAAACTCAGTAATAATGAAGACATATCTTATCACAGGCGCTGCAGGCTTTATAGGTGCTAATTTTCTTAAGTATATGTTAGCAACCTATCCCGAAATACATATTGTTGTTCTTGATTTACTTACGTATGCAGGTAATATAAAGACAATTGAGAAGGATTTAGAATGCGAACGGTGTGAATTTGTTAAAGGGGATATTTGCGATCGTTCATTACTGGATAATCTATTCTTAAAGTATAAATTTGATTGTGTTGTTAACTTTGCCGCGGAGAGCCATGTAGATCGGAGTATAGATAATCCGCAACTTTTTCTAATCACCAATATTCTGGGTACACAAAATTTATTAGAAGCAGCTAAACAGGCCTGGGTAACTGGAAAAGGTGAATCCGGATATCCAATCTGGAAGGAAGATGTCCGTTTTCACCAGGTTTCGACAGACGAAGTATATGGAAGTCTTGGTGCAGAAGGATTTTTTACGGAATCAACTCCTTTAGATCCGCGTAGCCCTTATAGCGCTTCCAAAACGAGTGCAGATCTATTTGTTAAGGCTTATTTTGAAACATATAAGATGCCTGTTACTATCACACGGTGTTCGAATAACTATGGCCCATATCATTTCCCAGAGAAGCTCATTCCTCTTATTATAAAGAATATCCTTGAAGGTAAACAATTACCTGTATATGGAGATGGAACAAATGTGAGAGACTGGCTTTATGTTGAAGATCATTGTAAGGCTATAGATGCTGTATTACAAAAGGGTAGAGTAGGGGAAGTATATAATGTTGGAGGGCATAATGAAAAACAAAATATAGAGATCGTAAAAATAACGATTAAAACTATACATGATATAATGAAGAACCAACCGGAATATCGTAAAGTTCTAAAAAGAAAAGAGTTGGATGCAAATGGAGAAATCACTATCGATTGGATAAATAATGATCTGATCACCTTTGTTAAAGACCGTCTTGGACATGATATGCGTTATGCTATTGACCCTGATAAAATAACAACAGAACTAGGTTGGAAGCCAGAAACAAAATTTGAAGATGGCATTGTCAAAACAATTTACTGGTATTTAGATAATCAATCATGGGTAGATGATATTTTGACTGGTGACTATATTGCTTATTATGATCACCATTATACGAATTGCTAATAACTTTACATTACCTGAAGTTACCAGATCAACCTCATTTCGTACCCTTTTTTGATGAGTTCGGCCATGTTGCGGGCGTTTAGTTTGATGAAGAGGTTGCGGCGGTTGGTTTTTACGGTTTCGGTGTTGCGGGAGATGGCGTCGGCTATTTCTTTGGTGGTGTAGCCGTCGGCTATGTATTTCAGGATTTCTTTTTCGCGGTTTGATAGCCATATGATTTCTTCGTCTGTCCGGTCTTGTAATAGGAGGTCGATCTCTTCACACAGGAATTGTTCGCCTTTGCCGACGGTTTGTATGCCGAGCAGCATTTCTTCGGCTTCGGCGTTTTTCAGGATATATCCTGATGCTCCGTTGTGCAGGGCACGGCGGGCAATGGTAAATTCTTTGTAGGTGGTGAGCATAATGATCTTTAGTGTGGGGTATTGTTTGGTTACTTCGGCGCAGAAGTCTACACCATCGCCGTCGGGCAGGCCGATGTCGAGGAGCAGTATGTCGGGTAGGTTGTCCGCAAGTCCGCTACGGCAGGAGTCTATGGTGTGATACACGTTCGTAACGGTGGCAATACCCGATTCGTTTATCAGTTTACTGAGGCTTTCGACCACCATTTTATGGTCTTCAACAATATGCAGATGTATCATCGGTATAAATTTTCAATATTAAACTCAATCATTGTTTCCGTACCCTGTCCCGGTGAGGTTTGAATATCTATCTTTCCGTTGCAGGAGGCTACCCGGTCGTATATGCTTTTCAGTCCGAGTCCCTTGCGGACTGTTTTTTCGTCGAAACCGCAACCATCATCCTGTACGGTCAGTGTGATGTACTTTTCGTCTTGCACCAGTTGGATGTTCACGGCATCGGCACCGGAGTGTCGGATGGAGTTGTTGACCAGTTCGCTGGCGCAGCAGTAGATGACAAATTCGAGCCGTTCGTCCAGATTTTTTTCTTCGCCGAAGAAATGGAAATGTACGTTTGGAAACTGAGTGGCAAAGTCGGACAAAGCGGTTTTCAAACCGTATTGCAGTGAAACGGGCATCAGGTTGTGCGCTGCGCTACGTATGTCGCGGATGCAGTTATCGAGCCTGCCACGTACGTCGTTCAGGGAGTCGGTATAGTTGTTCAGTTCGATTTTTATAGCCGAGAGGTTGCCGCTAAGGCGATCATGCAGGTCGTGTGCCAGGCGAGTCCGCTCTTTCATTTCGCCGTCGAGTACCGAACGGGTGGCGATCAGCTGTTTTTCGCGGCGCGCGTTGCGGATGGTCTGCAACAGTACGATAACGAGCGCCGACAGCAACAGGATACCGGCTACACCGAGCCAGACGTACAACCGGCGTTCGTTCTCAAGCGAGGCGATCCGCATTTCTTTCTTGTTGGTTTCGTACTTGATTGCCATGTCCGATATGGTATTATGGAAACTCTTATCCGAATACCGGTCGTTCAGTTCCGAATACTTTCCGAAGTAATAAGACGCCTGCCTGATATTGTTCGTGTGCATATTTGCCTGTACGAGGTTGGCTGCTGCTTCGCGTGAGATAGCTATGTCGGTCGAACCGATTTCCAGTATTTTAAGCGCGTATGCCTCGGCTTCGGGATACATTCCACGCATAAGGTATATGGTGGAGAAGGTATGCCATACCTGCATCCGGAGGTAGTTGTCTTTCAGCATGTCGGCTTGTGTCATCGCCTCTGCGGCATACTCCAGCGCCCGGTCGTAACCGCCGCGTTGCATAAAGATATTCGCCAGCAGTATCTTGGTGTTGCATTTGTTTATGATGCCGATACCTGTATTGATACTGTCTGCCTCCAACGCATACCGGGTAGCCTTGTCCAACTCCTTTTTTTGCAGGTAAATAGCGGCGTATTCATTGTATATCTGCGGGATTCTCCATTCAAACCGGCTTTGATGTACCTGTTTCAGACCTTCACATTGTACCGTTGCCTCGTCAAGGTATTGAAGGGCCATGACGGGGTTGTTTAGTTTCCGGTAAATCTCGCCCAGGTTGCTCAGTATCATCACGCGCCCTTCCAGCCATTCTTCTTCCTGCTCGCACAACGGCAACGCCTTCATGTAATAATCAATTGCCGTATTATATTTCCCTTGCTGCATGTAGGCAAAGGCGATCAGTCCGAGTGCCCTTTCCTGAAACCGCTTGTCGTTCCGTTGTAGCGCCTTCTTTTCCAACTGTTCGAAGCAGGCAATACCTTTGTCATACTCGCCAACGAAACAATAGGACGCTCCGAGATGCGAAAGACAATCCATCTCGGCAAAGTGTTCCCCTGTGTTATGAGCGAGTTCAATGGTATATGGCGCATACGCTATTACACTGTCTACGGCAAAGAGAACATAACCGTTCACGATTTTCCAGCGAATGCTCGTTTCCTCCGCAGGAGTGAGGGTTTGTGTCGCCAGTACATTTTTCAATGAATCGCACATCCGTTTTTTCGCTTGCCACTCATGATCTTCGGCAACTACACTACTGCTGCCTGCCATCCATATAAATAGGATAGCTATCATACGGATAAGAGCGCGCATACGGATGTTTCCGGAAAGAGTTTGTAATGATTCTATTTCTTTGATATCCTGCATTTTGCATATCACAATAACTCACAGCAAATGTAGTAAAAAAAGGCTAAAAGACAAGCTAAAGGATTGCAATCCCTTCAATTGCAGTCAGTTTTAACTGACTGATACTGAGAATTAATGCCATCTTATAAATGGCTTTAGCCAAAGATTCAGTTCGGCTAAAGCCGATAAGAAACAAGATCTCTCTAATTAATCCCTGATCAGTCAGTTAAAACTGACTGCAATTGAAAGGGGGGGGAATTATAATTTCTCTGTTTTTGATGTTTATTTTACAACGACGGATTTACCTGCTCCCCAGGGTTGTTTTATGCCATTTATCCATAATCCCTCGTCGCCTGCCGCATACACATCGTTTCCATATACACATACATCGTTTATGCTCTCGTTGAATACAGAGACATTGTTTTTCCATAAACCTTTACTGCCTGCGGCGTACACGTCATTGCCCGAAACGAAGACCGAATAAAGCTCTCCACTGGTTCCCCCCGTCTCAAGAACCGTGGGAACATTATTTTTCCACAAAACCGGCTTGGGTATCGTATAGGATTTGTTATTATAATGGGCTGTTCCCGACACATACACATCATCACCCGATACAAAAACCGAATGGCCTATCACCTGATCGATGTCTCCCGGAGGTCTGTTCAATATTTCATACTGATCGATATTTCCGTTTTTCCATACGACATCATCAGCCCAATAACCGTTGTTTCCGACTGCATATACATCATTGCCGCTTACGAAAACCGACCTCACAGCTGCGTTTTTACTCACATCGCTATCCGAAAGCACCGGTTGTAGTTTGTTGTTTTTCCACAATACCGACCGGCGGTAATAATTATTGTTCTCGTTTTTTGCTACTTCATAACCGGCAACATAGATATCCCCGTTTGACGAAATAAATATATCATTCCCATAAGAAGCATTTGCTTTGGTTTCAAGGAGTTGGTCTGTAAATATCAGGGTGTTCGGCTCGTCCTTAATGGGACATTCCACTCTGATCACCACAGCCTGACTGTACTCGGTGACCGTTGTGCTGCCCGATACTATATCCGTTCTGGTTCCGGTAATATATATGTCGCCCCCGTAAACAAAAAGCGAATTGATAGTCTTGGGCGCATTGTAGTTTTTTATATCGATCTGTTCCCCGTTTTTCCATATGGACGTTCCTATTCCTGTGATTACCGAATGACCGACTTCTACATTACAATCGGCCGACTTATTTCCGGTTGTAGCCGTAATCACGGCTTTCCCCGCGCCCGTTGCCGTTACTACACCTTGGTGATCCACTATTGCCACGTCTTTGTTGGAAGTCGACCATGTAACGGTAGCAGAGGTGGTTGCCGTAAGCCGCTCGCGGTCGGTAGTATGTAGTTCGAGTGAGGTTTTATCCAGGGAAATATCACCGGTCTGGCCTCCTGTTACCCACTTGGCATACAGCGTAATATTATTTGTAATACTGCTTACGTCATAGGGAAACGCAACCTTGTTGGTTAATGCGGATTCTTTGTACCAACCCTCGAACGTACTACCGGATTTTATGGGCTCGGCAGGCTCAACAAGTGTTCCCCCTTTCAATACCTTTGTGGCATGGTTATCTCCAGAAGGCCACGTTCCGCCATTCAGGTCCCATGTAACCTGCCAGTATTCGGCTGTGGCTTCCTCCTGCCACTTGGCATGCAGGGTAATGTTACTTTTTACCGGAGTCTGGAAATTATAAGCGGTTGTAGCTCCGCTTACATGCCAGAATACGAACGCATAACCTGTCTTTACCGGATCGGTGGACGGAGCAGTCGCCGTACTTCCTTCTTCCACCTTCTGGACGGAAGGAACCGGAGTTCCGCCGTCAGTCTCGAACATGACAGTGTAAACCGTTTTATCATCGTCCTTTGAGCAGGAAACCGTTCCCATTAAAATACTTATCAAGACAATCAGCCAAATCTTATTCATAATTTATACATTATTAAGTTATATAATTTCTCTGTTTTCGATGTTTATTTTACAAAAACAGATGTAGCATTGTTTCCCCAAGTCTGTTTCACGCCATTAATCCATACGCCGTTCCTGCTTGTTATATATACATCATTATCGTATACGTAAACTGAATTTATTATTGAGGAAATATCCATTTCTTGAATTACACCATTTTTCCAGAGTTTCTCCCCTCCTGTATATATGTCATTCCCGTTAGTAAAAATGGAATAAAGAGCGCCATTTTCGTCAAGTACAGTAGGTGTGCCGTTTTTCCACAATGTAGACTTCCATGTTGGTACAGTAGGGAGTATAGGATTGCGATATTTTGTATGGCCTACTACATATACATCACTTCCCAAAACAGCTACAGCCTGAGCGTCTCCCTGGTTAAGTGATTCAGCAGGAAGTTTTAGCTCTTGTATTATCCCGTTTTTCCATAATGCCGGTTTTTGGTTTAATTGTCCTGCCACATACACATCATTTCCTGCTACAAATACGGAATAAGCATAATTTTCACCGGATACATTATCTGTCAGAAGCTGTATCTTCCCATTTTTCCATACGGCTGCCCGGTATTCCTCGCCGTAACCTTTATCATAACCCGCCAGATATACATCGCCGTCGGAAATAAACATTTGCTCTCCCAAAGAGGCTTTACCCTTGATTTCCATAACTGTAGAGGTAACCCGCATTCCGAGAGGATCTCCCGGAACAGCAGTCTCTATTTTAGATATGGATGCGCTACGAGAACCACCCGCTTCTGTAATTGTACCGGCAATGTATATATTACCTTCGTAAATTGTGACTGACTTTATTATATCGGGTGATTGGTAATCTTTTACTTCCAGTTTTTCCCCGTTTTTCCATAGTAAACGATAGGATGTTCCTGAACCTTCATATCCGCCAACAATAATACTGGGCTTAACAACAACCTTACATATGCCCGATTTATTTCCAACAGATGCCGTAATGTTGGCCGTTCCTTCACCCGTAGCAGTAACTATCCCCTTATCGTCCACTATTGCCACGTCTTTGTTGGAAGTCGACCATGTAACGGTAGCTGAGGTGGTTGCCGTAAGCCGCTCGCGGTCGGTAGTATGTAGTTCGAGCGAGGTCTTATCCAGGGAAATATCACTGGTCTGGCCTCCTGTTCCCCACTTGGCATACAGCGTAATATTATTTGTAATACTGCTTACGTCATAAGGAAACGCAACCTTGTTGGTTAATGCAGACTCTTTGTACCAGCCCTCGAACGTACTACCGGATTTTATGGGCTCGGCTGGCTCAGCAAGTGTTCCCCCTTTCAACACCTTTGTGGCATGGTTATCTCCCGAAGGCCACGTTCCGCCATTCAGGTCCCATGTAACCTGCCAGTATTCGGCTGTGGCTTCCTCCTGCCACTTGGCATGCAGGGTAATGTTACTTTTTACCGGAGTCTGGAAATTATAAGCGGTTGTAGCTCCGCTTACATGCCAGAATACGAACGCATAACCTGTCTTTACCGGATCGGTGGACGGAGCAGTCGCCGTACTTCCTTCTTCCACCTTCTGGACGGAAGGAACCGGAGTTCCGCCGTCAGTCTCGAACATGACAGTGTACACCGTTTTATCATCGTCTTTAGAGCAGGACGTGATACCTAATGCAATGCTTATCAAAGCAATCAGCCAAATCTTATTCATAATATATGCATTATTAAGTTATTTGAATTCTAATTCCGGATAAAGATATGAGTGATAACTATGCCGACCAATCACCCAAATGGGTGAAAAACTGACCTCGCATCAAGAATTCACCTCTTTGGGTAGTATTAGTATTTCAGAAAAGATTACTTTTATTGAAATTAAAATATTTATCGTATGAAACAGGTTCTATTCAGCAGTTTAATGTTACTGTCGGTTATAAGCGCGTTGGGTCAGAGTCAGGATATAGATTCGTTGGTGAATATGCTGGAAACGCAAAAGCTAGCCCTTAGCAAACGGTTGGAACTGTACGATAAGATTTCCAGTTACTATTCGGATAAAGATGTCGAAAAAAGCCTGCTGTATGGAAAGATAGGGCTTCAACTGGCGGAAAAGGAAAAAGACAAAGCAGCCGTGGCTTCCATCTGTTCCAATATAGGTACTGCGCTTCTGCTTAAATCATCACTTGATTCTTCCCTATTATATTTGCAAAGGTCGGTCGGCATGGCACAGGAAATAAACGACTATGAGACAGAAGCCAGAGCAACCAGCAACATAGGCAGCCTCTATACTTTATTGCATGAAAACGAAAAAGCGTTGGAATACTACCTGAAAAGCATGACTTTGTATGAAAATATGAAAAACAAAGCAGAGTCTACCCGGTTATTAATTAACATAAGTTCATTATATCATAATTTAGACCGGGACGAAAAATCCCTGCAATATCTGAAACAAGCGCAAGAGAATTTGAAATCCATTGATAATCCCCGTTTAGAAACAGCCGCATATCAGTTAATGGGTGGAGTATTACTTAAAATGAAGGATTATGATAAGGCTTTGGAGAATATGCTTATTGCATACGATCTGAGCTGTAAGAACCAACTGGTCAGGTATCAGGTTATAACGAGCCAGTATCTGGCAGGGATATACAGCGATGGTTTCCAGGATTATGAGAAAGCGGAAAAATATGCAAAAGAGTGTGTCGGCATAGCAGAGTCTGTCAATAGCAAAGATTTGCTGATCACGGCTAAGAATGTATTGACAAAAGTATATATTGACGCAGGAAATTTCAGAAAAGGAAGGGATATTGCTTTAGAAGTCTGGGATATTGACTCCACCCGAACACCTGCAGCAATAAACACAGCATTTAATCTTGCCGTATGCCATTTATACCTGGAAGAGAAAGATAAGGCGCTGTATTTCTTCGAAAAACGCAACGACCTGAAAAATGAATTGAATAAAAAAGAATTTCTCGATTCCATATCGAATATGGAAATCAAATACGAAACCGAGAAAAAAGAGACACGTATCGCCTCGCTGGAAAAAGAACGCCGGCTCTATATATGGCTTGGTGTTGCAGGCATCCTGTTTACCATTACCTTAGGGATAGTATTGTGGCAAAAGATAAGAAACACGCGGAAAGAAAAGCAATTAATTGCCGCCCGTTCTGTTATGGATGGGGAAATGAAAGAAAGGACACGTTTAGCGCGCGACCTGCACGACCGTCTCAGCGGGAATCTTTCGGCCGTAAAAATAGAATTAACGAACGTAGATTCTCTGTTAAATATAGGTGGTAAGCTGGATAGCTGTATCGAAGAAGTCCGACGTGTGGCTCACAATCTGATGCCTTCCTCTCTGCAATTCGGATTGAAAACAGCATTGGATGATTTTGCATCACAATTCCCGAATGTGCATTTCCACTTTTTTGGCACGGAACAACGTATCGATGAAAGAAAGGCATTTGTTATTTATTGTTGTGCCAGCGAACTTGTGAACAACTCCCTCCGGCATTCGGGAGCAAAAAACATTAATGTACAATTAGTTCAGAGCGGGAAACACCTTACGCTTACCGTACAGGACGACGGCTCCGGGTTTGATGAAACAACTGTTTCAAAAGGTATTGGCCTGAAAAATGTCTACGACAGGGTTATATCCTGCAACGGGAAAATAGATATCGTCACCTCACCCGGCAAAGGCACGGAAACATACATTGAACTGACCTAATTACTCAATTCGGTATGAATCCACATTCTGTAATAGCCGGTTTCGCATTTTCTGATAGCAGCCATTCATATAGTTTGTAAGCCATAGAATTAGGATCCAGATCAGAACGAATGGCAACATGTACTTCCGATATAAATGGATAAGTTTTGTTTTTTACTGTATTTTCATCAGGAAAAACTCCGTTAATAGCAATTTTCGGGACTTCGTTATCCGGGATTCGTGCTTGCAATAATTTATAATTATTGAATGTATAACAAATGCTTGCTTCGTGTCCTAAAATTTCATTGAACACCTGCGCCATTCCGCCTATCGCGCTTTCGGGAAAATCAGCAGGTTCTAAATTATCCATAACTAATTCTCTGAAAATTTCTTCACTGCCCGAATTGCGCGGACGTGTAAATACTTTCATCTCTGCATTGTCACCGCCAATTTGAGACCAATTAGTAATTTCCCCCGTATATATTTTCTGAATCTGCTCAACTGTTATAGTTTTGACAGGGTTTTTCTTATTCACAACAAAAACAAAAGCATCTAAGGCAATAGGCGTTTCAATCAGCGTGACTCCAACAGATTCGGCAAGAGCCTTTTCATCAGGTGAAATTGTCCGGTGGGTAAGTATAATATCCGCTTCCTTGTTAATCAAATTCACAAATGCTCCATGTGTACGCGAAGTCTTTATCCGGTCCACGAAAAAAGTTCGATATTGTTCCGGTAATTCATCATACACTGGATGTAGTGTCCATTCAGACATAACACCCGGCTCCAACCAATGATATGAAGCCCCCAGCAATTTACATGCGACCATCATATTTAGTACGCTTGATGAAGTAGACCCATCCACTTTAGGATAATTCTCAAAGGAAATGTTTTCTATACCGACATATTCTTCATTATCATCATTTCCTTTATCACAGCCTGTGCAAAGAATAATCACAGAAAAAACCAAAATAGAAATTAAAGTTAACTTACTCATAATGAATAGTATTAAATTTTTCACAGATAAATTTCACAAAAAATATCTCCAACAAATATAGGAAAATATCTATCAATCCGACCACTTTACATAGCCAGACTATCCGCAGACGTTGATTTCAACTATTTCCCAATCTTTACTATCACCTGAAATGCTGGCTGATTTCGAAACATATAAAAATTTTAATGATTATCCGCTATTGTCCCCCCATCTTTCGATCTCACTTGCAGTCAGTTTTAACTGACTGATAATGATATATGGATATATTATTGGCTTTAGCCAAACTAAATCTTTTGGCTAAAACCTACCTTAAGTTTTCCTGATCTCAGGATCATCCGCTTTTTTTCATGCAATGCCCCCATTTCATACAAATCTTTTTCAAATACAAGAATTTTAAAAAATTATCTTTTCTTTGCATAAAAATAGGATAAGAAATGGAGGGGTACTCATTGACTTTTCAACAATAAGTATGAACCTGACTGAAAAGATGCCATAGTTTTCGCGAAAAGATGCCATACTTTTTGAGAAAAATATTAATACTTTTTTGAGAAAGTGTGCATACTTTTTTCAGGTAGAAAGTAAGCGGCTGATAATTAATCGTATATAAAAAAATATTTTTCGGAAGAAATAAAGTTGAAAAATATACAATAACTACCCGTAAAATTAAAGTAGATGATCTTCACTAACTGAGTGACTTTTACAAACTAAACCACTATTTCACATAACCCTGTTTATTTCATTTTGCAATAGGATTTATATTTTTTTTGTATATCAATAAATTAAGAGTAATTAAAATTAAAAGATGATGAGACTTACAAAGGTGTTTTTTAAAGTATTTTTAATTGTATGCAGCATAGTGGCATTTACTGCCTGCGGTAGTGACGACGACGACAAAATTGATGGTGTCGGTTACCTTCCGGGCGAAATCCCCGGACTGGGAGAAGCCGCAGGAGAATTGACCGGTAAACAGTTTACCCTACCCAACGGTATTGAACTGGAAGGGACGATCATGGGGCTTAATAGTCGTATTTTTAATCTGAGCAGCAGCTTTACCCCTGCATTATTCCCCGAAATCCATGCCAGAAAAGAAAAGAACCTTCAGGAGAAGGCATTTGATTTAAGAGCATCAGCAGATCCCGAGATAGCCGTCGGAAGCGGTTATTATGTAAGAGTACTGGCGATATTAAACAATGAAAACAATACAGATACGGAAGTGGTATTTCCTGCCGGGCTTATCGTCAGAGCGCTTTCTTCCTCGAATCAAAGTGGCGTATTATTGAAGAAAACATCAGTAACCGTTCCGAAGAATGGTTCTTTAAACGTAGGGCTGATCCTGTATTGCGGAAATGCAAGCCGCTCTCCCTCAGGAAGCTCGGCTCAATATGAATGGGGAGTTGTGACCGACTCGAAACTGATTCTTGAGCTGTGCGACCTTCTGAAAAACAAGAAAATCAATTATGAAGAGTTTGCCAAAGCAGAATACAACACCTATAAGGATCAGGTAGACGAATTGCAATCTATTCTATGGAGCCTGACCGATGGCGATCCTGAATACTCGAACGGACTTACCGACATGCAGAAAGAATATATAGCAAGCCTTCCTGATAGTAACTGATATTAAGGATTAGAGGTTGAGGTTGCTAGGGAAAAACATGTATTAAAGAGAAAGGTTAACTGCAAAATCATTTAATCTTTCCCGTTCTCCGGCCAGAAGTAAAATATCACCTTCTTTAAAGATAAAATCCGGAGAAATGGAAACAATAGTTTCGTCTTCTCTGTCGATGCTAACGATCATACATTCTGTTTTCTTTTGAATATTTAGTTCTTTGATTGTATGCCCAACCATAGGAGAGTCTGCATCTACTACATACTGAGATAGAGCAACGTGAACTTGTGGTTCTTCCTCTACTTCATACGCTTGATTTCTTTCTTCAATAACCTTTATCATATTATTCAGGTTTTCATCTGATCCGGCAACAATCAGCCTGTCGTAGGGATATATACGTTCATAGGCATCAGGTATATTGATCTTTTTTGTCCCACGGATTATGGTAACTATACTTAACCCCATACGTTGACGGAATTTCAAATCACGTAATGTTCTTCCGGCTTTTGGTGAATCAGGAGATACCTCTATTTCTTCCAGATGTATATCTTTAGATAATAAAGTCTTTGCTATTCCGGGTTCAATGGCTGCAGAACGTTCATCTTCATATTGTTTCTGGTGCAAATTTTCAAGAAAATGGGCTTCAATTCGTAGGGATTGATTTTTAAAGCCTTGATAATAGATTATAATTGCTATCACAATCATAGAAATTATAACAAGCTGAACAGTATAGGTAGGAAATAGAGGAACGAGAACCATAAGGATTAAGGCACAGCTTATCCCTATCCTTAATACAATCAGTGAAACAAGTGCTCCTCTATTGAAATTATTATCATCCCAGAGATTCTTAAACTCTTCAGAGCGATTCTTCTTCATTATAATAGCGCGTAGAAAAGGTGCCATAAGGATCAATGCAAGAAGGGCAGATAGAACTTTTCCCCAAACATCAGGAATATGCGAGGTAATAAATGGCGTGACGAACTGTTCACATATAAATACAACAGCTAAAGCCACAACTGTATATATGGCTACCAATTGCAGAACACTTTTTAATAGTTTATTCCAGTCATTTAATTTATTGACTGTTTTAAGATCGGAAGTTGCATATCCCTCAATAATTTTATGCCAACCCGGAGGAATAATTTTCTCAAATGCATGATAAACGGGAGTGGATGCTTTAATGAAGTAAGGCGTAGTAAATGTCGTAATGATTGAAACTGAAACAATAATTGGGTACAACGTATCACTGATTACACCAAGGCTCATACCCAAACTGGCGATAATGAAAGAGAACTCACCTATTTGCGCTAAACTAAATCCTGATTGTAAGGCAACTTTTAGGCCTTGACCGGAAGCTAAAACACCCAATGTAGCAAAGATTACACGACCAATTAAAACTGTAGCTGTCAAAAATAGAATAAGACCGGCATATTCTTTAATTATGGCCGGATCAAGCATCATACCTACCGATACGAAAAAGACTGCTCCAAAGAAATTTTTGAGAGGTTCGACCAAATGTTCTATCTGTTTTGCCCGTACTGTTTCAGCAAGAATGGATCCCATAATAAAGGCTCCTAAAGCGGCAGAGAAACCTACCTTAGATGCAAATAACACCATACCTAAGCAAAGTCCTATCGCCACAATCAATAATGTTTCATCATTGAGGTATTTCTTCAGCTTTTTTAGCATGGTCGGGATAAGGTAAATACCAACAACAAACCATACCAGGACAAAGAATACCAAACGAAGCAAACTATTCAATAATTCAACTCCTTCAATCTTATGGCTGACAGCTACTGTAGAAAGTAGTACCATCATAAGAATAGCTGCAAGGTCTTCCACGATAAGCATTCCGAATACAATTCCCGCAAACTTTTGTTTTTGGAGACCCATATCATTAAATGCTTTGATAATGATAGTGGTAGAAGACATAGACAACATACCCCCCAAAAAGATACTGTCCATCTGTGACCAATTAAGTAATTGTCCCACCACATAGCCAATCACGATCATTGACCCCATATTAATTATAGTAGCCAGTGAAGCAGTACCTCCTACATCAATCAACTTTTTAAAGCTGAATTCAAGTCCTAAAGCAAACAAAAGAAAAATAACTCCGATTTCGGCCCATATTTCCACATTACCCATATCAGTAACAGTCGGAAGCCATGTAATATGTGGTCCCGCTATAAATCCCGCAACAATATATCCAAGAACAACAGGCTGCTTTAACCATTTAAAAATAATTGTGGCTATAGCAGCTGAAATCATAATTAGTGCCAGATCACTAACAAAATCATGTAGGTGGGCCATACGTTTGGGATATATTTATCAATTTGTATGTAAAATAAGCAATTATGATTTAGTATATAACAAAAAAATTCCCGTGATTGTTACGGGAATTTTTATCGTTATATATGTTATCCTTCAATGGCAGCCTGTGCTGCGGAGATTCGTGCTATAGGCACACGGAACGGAGAACAGGAGACATAATTCAATCCTACCCGATGGCAGAACTTCACAGAAGAAGGTTCTCCGCCATGTTCACCACAAATACCGCATTTTAGGTCAGGACGCACTTCACGACCTTTTTCTGTAGCCATCCGTACCAACTGGCCAACTCCGTTTTGGTCAAGCACCTGGAATGGGTCGAATTTCAGAATTTTCTTTTCCAGATATATGGGTAGGAAAGAAGCAATATCATCACGAGAATAACCAAAGGTCATCTGTGTAAGGTCATTTGTTCCGAATGAGAAAAATTCAGCGCTGGATGCAATACGATCTGCTGTCAGTGCTGCACGTGGTATCTCAATCATTGTTCCTACCTTATAATCAATAGAATCACCATATTCCTTAAATAATGCATCAGCAGTAGAACGTATTATCTTTTCCTGAGCCAGAAATTCATAGACGATACCTGTCAAAGGAACCATAATTTCGGGATAGGTAGTTACTCCTTCTTTCTTAAGTTCAAGAGCAGCACCAAGAATAGCTTTTGTCTGCATTTCTGTAATTTCAGGATATGTATTACCTAAGCGACAACCGCGATGTCCCAACATCGGATTCGATTCGCATAATGCTTCTACTCTTTTGTGAATAACATCAATAGGCAATCCCATTGCTTCAGAAAGTTCTTTCTGTCCTTTTTCATCATGAGGTACAAATTCATGTAAAGGAGGGTCAAGTAATCTAACAGTTACCGGTAGGCCCGCCATCGCTTTAAAGATTCCTTTGAAGTCTTCTTTTTGATATGGTAACAGTTTTTCAAGGGCTATTCTACGCTCTTCCGTTGTGTCGGCAAGGATCATTTCACGCATAGCCCTGATCTTTTCTCCTTCAAAGAACATATGTTCCGTGCGGCATAAACCAATACCCTTAGCCCCGAATTCGCGTGCTTTCAACGCATCTTTCGGTGTATCAGCGTTAGTACGCACGTTCATTCTGGTATATTTATCAGAAAGTTTCATTAATTCATTGAAGTCACCAGTTAATTCAGGATCCTGAGTAGCCAGTCTACCTTCATAAACTTCTCCGGTAGTTCCGTTTACAGAAATGTAGTCACCCTCTTTCAACTTCTTACCATCCACTTCCATTATTTTGTTTTTGTAGTCGATGTTGATACCTCCGGCTCCTGATACACAACATTTACCCATTCCGCGAGCTACAACAGCCGCATGAGAAGTCATACCACCACGTGCTGTCAGAATGCCTTCTGCCGTATCCATACCCGCCAAGTCTTCAGGTGATGTTTCAGTGCGTACTAAGATCACTTTTTTTCCGGCTTTATACCATTCAACAGCATCATCAGCATGGAAAACAATCTGTCCTGTAGCAGCCCCCGGAGAAGCCGGCAAACCTTTTACCAAAACTTTTGCTTTACTTAATGCTTCTTTAGTAAATACAGGGTGTAAAAGTTCGTCGAGTTTATTAGGTTCGATACGATTTATAGCTGTTTTTTCATCTATCATGCCCTGATTCAATAGATCCATAGCGATCTTCACCATAGCAGATCCGGTACGCTTTCCATTTCTGGTTTGAAGGAACCAGAGCTTACCTTCCTGAACAGTGAATTCCATATCCTGCATGTCACGATAATGGTTTTCAAGCTTTTCCTGAATCGCATCGAGTTGTTTAAATATTTCCGGCATGGCTTCTTCCATAGAAGGATATTTCTCACGTCTATCTTCTTCTGAAACTTCTGCTCTTTCAGCCCAAAGTTGTGAACCTGCTTTTGTGATTTGTTGTGGCGTACGAATACCTGCAACCACATCTTCTCCCTGAGCATTTATTAAGTATTCACCATTGAAGACATCATCACCATTCCCCGCGTCGCGAGAGAAGCATACTCCTGTGGCTGATGTTTCACCCATATTTCCGAATACCATTGCTTGTACGGTTACAGCAGTTCCCCACTCGGCAGGAATACCTTCCATTTTACGGTATAGGATAGCACGATCGTTCATCCATGAATCGAAAACAGAACATACAGCACCCCATAATTGTTCGTAAGCAGATGTCGGGAAGTCTTTGCCTGTCTGTTTCTTAACGGCAGCTTTAAATTTGGTTACCAATTCTTTCAGATCGTTAACGTCAAGTTGATTATCCAGCTTAACACCTTTTGCTTTCTTTACTTCTTCAATAATTTCTTCAAACGGATCTTCGTCTTCCTTATTGACCGGTTTCATCCCGAGTACAACATCACCGAACATTTGTACAAAACGACGGTATGAATCCCAGGCAAAACGTTCGTTTCCTGTTTTTTTGGCAAGTCCGGCTACTACTTCATCATTCAAACCCAGATTTAGGATGGTATCCATCATCCCAGGCATAGAAGCACGGGCACCTGAACGAACAGATACAAGAAGTGGATTGGCCACATCTCCAAATTTACTGTTCATTAATTGTTCAACATTCGCAATGGCTTTTTCTACTTCGTTCTTTAACAGTTCAATAACTTTCTCTTTTCCTAATTCATAGTATTCAGAGCAAACATCCGTGGTAATTGTAAATCCCGGAGGGACTGGAACACCGATTAGATTCATTTCAGCTAAGTTAGCACCTTTTCCCCCTAGCAGATTTTTCATATCTGCTTTACCTTCTGCTTTACCATTTCCGAAGGTATACACTCTTTTCTTTTCCATAATAATTCGAATTATATAGTTTGTGTTTTGTAATCTCGACATAGCAAAAGTGCACAAATATAAGAGAATTTATGGAAATAGAATCTAATTACTTAACTATCTTTTCTATTCCGTAATTTTTTATCCTTAATATATTGATATTACTAAAATAAGTGACAGTGTTTAGTATGATTTGTTCTTTATATTTTTTGTTCACGACATATGTCAAAAATGTTTTTGACATATGTCGTGAATATTTGCGATAATTATCAAAAATATTCACGATAATTATCGTGAACAAAAAAGGAGATGCCTGCTTTACTTTAAAACCCCAATAAAAGTCCTATATTTGCCTTACCTAATCAAAGGAATTGAAACATCAAAGACAATTATCTATATGGACAAAAGATTATTTGTAGTAGCGACCATACTTTTAGCGTTATTTATGAGTTGTAATCCTACATCAAAAAACCAAAACCAAAATCAAACCCAAACGCTTACTGGTTACGTTAATCCCTTCTATGGAACGACTACACTTTGGGATAGCATTGATCTAGGTTATAAGCCCAGCCCTCATCCCGAATTTCGTACAGTGCTCACTGAGCAAGGTCGTAAGCCGGCACAAGGTTTTGCCCGTGCATGGGGTGGTGAAACTTACCCGGGTGCGGCATTGCCTCATGCTATGGTACAAGCGACACCTGTTACTACATGGGGATCCGGTTCAGGTTATCAGTACGAGGATACTACTATATACGCTTTCTTCCATACCAGCCACGGACAATGGGGTTTGGGACATGTACCTATTCTCCCTTTTACAGGACAAATAACTGCTGATAATTATGCGTCGGGCTATAGCCACGAAAATGAATCGGCAAAGGCCGGCTATTATCAGGTTTTCCTGGAACGTTATGGTGTAAATGCAGAAATGACCACCACGAGACGTTGTGCATATCATAAATTCACGTATCGCAACGGAGATGATAAAAAATTGTTGCTCAATCTTTCCAGAACGAATAGTATGCGTGCGGGAACAGCAAGATGGACTTTCAACCAGGTAGATGAAAAGACGTTTAGCGGTTCTCAGAATGATATCTATTTTTATGCCGTGTCAACTAATAATATTATTGGCATTGATTCAGTAAAGAATAATAAGGAAACACTTACTATTTTTAATTTTGCCGACGGTACCGACCCCGTGGAATTGAAAATCGGATTCTCATTTGTCAGTATAAATAAAGCAAAGAAAAACCTGGAAGCCGAAATGCTGAACAAAAGTTTCGCTCAGGTAGAAAATGAAGCAAATGAAACATGGGAGACCATATTGTCTAAAATCCGGGTAACAGGTGGAACCGAAAAGCAGAAACGAACATTTTATACCTGTTTGTACAGGGTTTTACAATATCCGGCAATTCGTAGCGATGTTGATGGCGAGTATACTGATCCACGCGGTAATATAGTAAATAAAGGTTTTGATTATTATACCAGTAATAACTACTGGGACACATGGTCATGTAAGATGGTGGTCATGGAAATGGTGGAACCGGAACTGACCAACAATGTAATCCGTTCCGATATTGAAAGGGCAAAATCCTCAGGTTACTTACGTAGCGGTTTTCACGGTGACTTCTCCACATCATTCATTACAGGTAGTTATCTCCGCGGTATTCGTGATTTTGAGGTGGATAGCGCATATCGTTTTGCATTAAACAATGCTACCGTTCCACCGGAAAAAGGAGTAAGAGGCGGAAGACGATATCTCGACGAATACATACAAAGAGGTTGGATTGCTGAAAATCGCGTTCCGAACCCAACAGTAAAGACCGAAGAGGACGAAGCGAAAGCTGCAGTGAGTAAAACCATAGAATATGCCTACAGCGATTATGCCGTAGCGCTTCTGGCCAAAGAGATGGGCGATATGGATAATTATAATCTTCTGATGCAACGTTCGCGCAATTATAAGAATTTGTTTGACCCATCGACCGGTTTTTTACGTGGACGTTGGGATAACGGTGAATGGGTAACACCTTACGACCCCACTTATCCGTATTACGTTTATATGTATCGCGAAACCAGCGGATGGCAAGCTACTTTCTTCGCTCCGCAGGATCCTCATGGGCTTATAGACCTATACCCGAGCAAGCAGGCTTTCGAACAAAAACTTGATTCACTGTTTACCATTCCTTTCGGCGGTTACGAAGCTGATAACCTGACCGGATGGTTCGGACAGTATTGTGCAGGAAACCAACCCGCCCAAGGGATATCCTATTATTACTATTTTATCGGTAAACCCGAAAAGACACAAGAAAAACTGGATATTCTGATGAGTAAGTATTATGATATGGGTAAGGAAGGTTTGGCTTACGCTGGTATGGATGATGAAGGAGGACTATCGGCATGGCATGTATTGAATGCTATCGGATTGTATAGCTTTTCGCCAGCTGATCCTGAATATTTAATTACGGTTCCTATTTTCGATCACGTTGAGTTTAAAATGGCTGATACGGCATTTACTATTAGTAAACCAAATAAAGGTAGAAAGATAAGCAATATAACTTATGATGGCCAGATAGTAAACGGCTATTTTATCTCGCATGAGGATTTGATGAAAGGAAAAGAACTGGTGATCACAACGGAATAATTCACATTACAATGAAAGTCTATCTAATTATTTTGTTAAGTATCTTTGCTATGGTGGTTTCTGCGTCGACTAATAAACCAACAATCAGTGTCGTGGAGTGGGGGGCAATCAATTCGAAACCCGTATATCTTTTTACGCTGACCAACTCCAATGGAGTGACAGCCCAAATAACCAACTACGGAGGTATTGTGGTGGAATTCTATACACCTGACAAAAATGGAAACATGGATAATATCGTGTTAGGACTGGAAAGTTTAGACGATTACCTGGCCGGTCATCCGGCTTTCGGTTGTATCGTAGGACGTTATATTAATCGTATCGGGGGGGCAAAGTTTACCCTTGATGACACGGAATATATGTTGGCTACTAACTTTCTTGGTAAGCATAATATTCACGGAGGTAGAAATAGTTTTAGCAGTAAGGTATGGGACGCGACAACCTCAAGTGATAACCAATCGGCTACGTTATCCCTTGCTTACCTGTCTGCAGACATGGAAGAAGGTTTTCCTGGTAACCTGACGGTAAAAGTGGATTATGTACTCAGCAATAATAATGAATTGCAAATTCACTACACAGCCACAACAGATAAGCCGACTGTAGTAAATCTTTCTAACCACAGTTATTTCAATCTGACGGGGTGTAAAGAGAATGTGCTTAGCCATCAGGTCAGGATCGATGCTGATGCCTATACACCGACCGACAATGAACTTATTCCTACAGGAGAAATCACTCCAGTGGAAAATACACCTTACGATTTACGTCAATGGACTGTTCTCAACGATCGCATAACCGATCTGCCGCAAGGTTACGATAATAACTTTTGTATTAAAGGATCATCCGGCAATATTGTACTGGCTGCTGAGATGTATGAGCCGAAAAGCGGCCGTTTGTTGCAAACTTTTACGACTCAGCCAGGGCTATGTTTTTACACCGCTCACAACCTGAACTTCAAACGCAAAACTCAACATGGCGTCCCTTATAGCCCTTTTATGGGAGCCTGCTTCGAAACACAACATTATCCTGATTCACCTAATAAACCGCAGTTTCCCTCTACACAATTGCGACCCGGCGAAACATACAAGCAATTGACTATATACAAAGTAGGAGTAAAACCGTAAAAATACTAAATGGAATAGTCAAATAGTAATTCATTTCTAAAAATAAGCTATTTTTGTAATTAATCAAAAGATTAACAACTATACTAATAATATGATATGAGATTTGGATTATTGGGATATATCTGTTTTGTGCTATTTTTTAGTAGTGGTTGTAAACGTAATACAGGGAATAATATAGAACAGGCAACAGCACAGGATACTATTATACTACTTCAAGACTCTGTCAAGGATGAGATACAACCTCGTTTATATTCGCAAACGGAACTTAACTTGATAATGGATAGCCTGAACAAAACCGTTAATTTGCATCCATCAATTTTCAATAATATTCAAGTATTTGGAGTAAGAGATGGTTATATCTTAGTGGAATTATTTGATGGAAGTGATGAAAAAGTTTCAGAATTCAAAAAACAGATCATGAATTCTCCAGCAATAAGATTTGAAGAAATTATACCTTTAAAACCAGACGGAAAAGAGTGTATATCTTGTGGATTTGAACTAATTGTATCTCCTAACTCATACAAGTTACCTGTAACTTCAATTAATGCCACTATCAAAAATAATACGAATGATGAAGGAACAACAGGCGAGTTATTTTTTATCGAATTTTTTGATAATGAGGGCTGGAAACCTGTAAGCTTAAATTACTTTTTCATAGCTATTGGCTATGGGATAATGCCTAATGAATCACATGATTTTATAATCAACATACAGCCCCAAACGCATAAGTATTCACCAGGTTTATATAGGCTCTATAAGACTGTTATTAATAATGTTGAAAAATATAATTTAGTTGCAGAATTCACTTTAGAATAGTGATCTTATTAGTGATACTATTTCTAAATATTTTATCTCTAAAAACCGTATAGAACCGTCGTTTGAATAGTATGCTTTTCATGTGTTAATAAAGAAGTAAAAACACAAAAAAAGCGACCACTTTTTGAAGTGATCGCTTAATAATCAACTTTTTTTATTTGTCGGGGTACCAGGATTCGAACCTGGGACCCCCTGCTCCCAAAGCAGGTGCGCTAACCGGACTGCGCTACACCCCGATGCAATTTTTGATTGCGGTGCAAAGGTAGGGTTTTATTTTTTATTTCAAAATATTTTCAGCTTTTTTTGTATATTTGTCTCATCTCATATTAAAAAACCATTTATAAATAAATTTTGATATCATGACAATACAACAATTAGAATATGTCTTAGCCGTTGATACACATCGTCATTTTGCCAAAGCAGCAGAACATTGCCGTGTAACACAACCTACCCTGAGTATGATGATCCAGAAACTGGAAGAAGAACTGGGGATGAAACTTTTTGATCGGAATGTTCAGCCTGTTAAACCTACACCATCGGGTAAGAAGGTAATAGAGCAGGCAAGAAAAGTATTATACCAGGCTTCTTTGATCAAAGATATTGTCAATGAAGAAGAGCAATCCATCAAAGGGGTGTTTAAGTTAGCGGTATTACCTACCATCGCTCCTTATTTAGTTCCTCGTTTCTTTCTGCAAATGACGGAGAAACATAAAGATCTCGATATTCATATACTGGAAATGAAAACGACTCCAACTCTTGCTGCGTTATTAAGTGGTGATATTGATGCTGCAATTATTGCATCCCGTCCGATTGAGACAGATTTAAAAGGGGATGTATTGTTCTATGAACAATTCTTTGGATATGTTTCACCCAATGAGGCAATTTATAAAAATGATATGATCCGTTCGGCAGATGTTGATGGGGAGAGGCTATGGTTATTAGATGAAGGACATTGTTTTCGTGACCAGTTGATGCGCTTTTGTCAGATGGAAGAGGTAAAACTTAGACAAGGTGCATATCGTCTGGGAAGCCTGGAAACCTTTATGCGTATGGTTGAAAGTGGTAATGGAATTACCTTTATTCCTGAATTAGCCACTTACCAATTAAGTGAAGAACAAAGGAAACTTGTCCGTCCATTTGCCATACCAAAACCAACAAGGGAAATCGTATTTGTTACAAGAAAAGATTTTATTCGTCATACAATTGCTGAAATGTTGATGGAAAATATTAAAGAATCTGTACCCAAAGAAATGCGTACACTTCAGGCTTTTCAGCGTGTTGTATAAGTATATCTCAATACAATGTGTTTTGAATTTTATCTTTCACTTGTAAAAAAAAGGCCTTAAATGATACAACATATTTATTAATATATTACTTTTGTCGCACATAAAGAGAGAAAATGAATAAATTTAGCTTTACATACTTTTATTTTTACTTTTATTTTAGCAGAATAAAGGCAGGAATTTGTATGTGAAGATTTGATGCGAAAAATAATAAATCAAAGAAATATATGAAAGTCCTGCCGAGAACGGCGGGACTTTTTTGTTAGTGTAAATCGAATAAAGAAAAAATGATGAAAAAAAAGGTTGCAATTCAGGGAATAGCCGGCTCGTATCATGAGATGGCCGCCCATAATTACTTTGAAGGAGAAGAAATAGAGATAATAGGATGTGAATCATTCAGAGACGTAATTGCGGCTATTAAAAAAGATCCTTCCATTATAGGGTTAATGGCAATAGAGAATACCATTGCCGGTAGTTTACTACAAAACCATGAGTTAATCCGTCAAAGTGGTTTTAAGATCATAGGAGAATATAAGTTACGTATTTCGCATTCACTAGCTGCACTTCCCGGAATGAGTATTCATGATATTGTTGAAGTTGATTCTCATCCTATCGCTTTAATGCAATGCATGGACTTTCTGGATACATTACCTAATATAAAGATTGTAGAGAAAGACGATACGGCAACCAGTGCACAATGGATTGCAGAAAAACAAATGAAAGGGCACGCGGCGATTTGCAGTAGACAAGCTGCACAAATATATGGCCTGGAAGTACTGGCTGAAGGCATTGAAACCAACAAACATAACTATACCCGTTTTCTTGCGATTGCTGATAAGTGGACAGCTGATGATATGATGAAAGGTGCCGAAATAAATAAGTCTTCTCTTGTTTTTGCACTTTCCCATAGCGTTGGAAGCCTTTCGCAAGTGTTGTCAGTTCTTTCTTTTTACGATATGAACCTTACTAAGATACAATCCTTACCAATTATAGGCCGTGAATGGCAATATCTTTTTTATATTAACTTGACTTTCAATGATTATATGCGTTATAAACAGGCTCTTGATGCAGTAATCCCATTAACTAAAGATTTTATAATACTTGGAGAATATGCAGAAGGAAAACAAAGCGTGTGATATTAGTCCCGCGGATAGAGTTAATAGGGTAAGTGAATACTATTTCTCTACAAAACTGAAAGAAATAGCGGAGATGAATGCTGCCGGAAAAGATGTGATTAATTTAGGAGTCGGAAGCCCTGACCTTCCACCTTCCGATGAGACGATAAACACATTGTGTATGCATGCTCACCGTCCTGATGAACATGGATATCAATCTTATATCGGTATTCCTGAACTCCGGCAGGCTTTTGCAGACTGGTATCGCCTGTGGTATCATGTAGAGCTTGATCCAAAAACGGAAATACAACCTTTAATTGGATCAAAAGAAGGTATATTACATATTTCCATGGCTTTTCTGAATCCCGGTGACGGAGTTCTTGTTCCTAATCCAGGTTATCCTACCTATAGTTCTGTTTCAAACCTTGTTGGAGCCCGTATTGAATTATATGACCTAAAGGAAGAAGAAGGCTGGCAGCCTGATTTGGATTTATTGGATAAACAAGATCTGTCAGGAATAAAATTAATGTGGGTTAATTATCCCAATATGCCTACAGGTGCGAAGGCTGGAATCGAACTATTTGAAAAGCTGGTAGCGTTCGGTAAAAAACATAATATAATAATCGTAAATGATAATCCGTATAGTTTTATACTGAATGATAATCCATTAAGTATATTAAGTGTTGCAGGAGCAAAAGATATTTGTATTGAACTTAATTCATTAAGTAAATCACACAATATGCCCGGATGGAGAATAGCTATGCTGGCTTCTAATTCACAATTTGTGCAATGGATTTTAAAGGTGAAAAGTAATATAGATTCCGGTCAATTTAAACCCATGCAGTATGCGGCGGTTGAAGCCTTGAAAGCTCCCAAAGAGTGGTACGATAACATGAATAAAGTCTATAAAAGCCGTCGAAATATTGCTGAAGAAATCATGCGAACTTTAGGTTGTTCCTTTGATAAAGATCAATCAGGAATGTTTTTATGGGGGAAAATACCGGCAAATATTAGTAGTAGCGAAGAATTGGCAAATGAATTATTATATGATGCAAATGTTTTTGTTACTCCTGGTTTTATTTTTGGGGATCAAGGTGAAAGATATATTCGTATATCATTGTGTTGTAAAGAAATAATATTAAAAGAAGCTTTAACTAGGATAGTTGAAAGAATTAATAAATAATAATATTACAATTCATATAAATCGAATTTAGAAATAATTTTAATTAAGATATAATAATAAACAATTAATAGTGATGAAAATGAATTTAGAATCAATCATATTACCGGGTGTTGATCCACAACGTCCGATTGTAATAACTGGGCCATGTAGTGCAGAGTCTGAAGAGCAGATAATGGAAGCCGCTAGAAGTATAGCAAATAAAGGTATTAAAATATTCCGTGCCGGAATATGGAAACCACGGACTAAACCCGGCGGATTTGAAGGAGTAGGGGTGATAGGTTTACAATGGCTTAAAAAAGTAAAAGAGGAAACCGGCATGTATGTTGCTACGGAAGTGGCGACAAAAGATCATGTTTTCGAAGCTTTGAAAGCAGGAATTGATATTTTATGGATAGGAGCACGTACAACTGTAAATCCATTTGCCGTACAAGAAATTGCTGATGCGTTAAAAGGGACTGATATTCCGGTTTTAATAAAAAATCCTGTTAATCCTGATTTAGAATTATGGATTGGAGCTTTCGAAAGATTATATGGTGCAGGTATCCGTCGGTTAGGAGCTATTCATCGCGGATTTAGTTCATATGATAAAAAAATTTATCGTAATTTACCTTTATGGCATATCCCTATTGAACTGAGAAGAAGAATGCCGGAATTACCTATTTTCTGTGATCCGAGTCATATTGGCGGGCGCCGTGAATTGATAGCTCCACTTTCACAACAAGCGATGGATTTGAGTTTCGATGGTTTGATGATCGAGTCACATTGTAATCCGGATGCAGCATGGAGTGATGCAGATCAACAGATAAGTCCTGATGTTCTTGATTATGTATTAAATTTACTTGTTATTCGTGATGAAACACAAACAACAGAAAATTTATCTGAGTTAAGACGTCAGATAGATACTATTGATGAAAACTTACTGGAACTCTTGGCTAAACGTATGCGTATTTCCCGTGAAATAGGTGTTTATAAAAAAGAACATAATATGCCAATCCTACAATCACCCCGTTATAGTGAAATTCTGGAAAAACGTTCCAATATGGGTGAAACGATGGAATTGAATACCGATTTTGTAAAAGAGATATTAAAAGAAATCCATGAAGAATCTGTTCGCCAACAGATGGAGATTATGCAAAACTGAATTTTAACGATTAGTGATTAGTGGTTAACTATTAATAAACAGATATCAATTCTGATATTAATCGTTAATCGTTAATCACTAATCATTAATCGATGATAAATATGAAAATTCTGATATTGGGTGCAGGAAAGATGGGGTCTTTCTTTACCGATCTGTTAAGTTTTGATCATGAAGTAGCTGTTCTTGAAAGTGATCCACAACGAATGCGTTTTATTTATAATGCACTCCGATTAAAAGAGGCAGAAGAGATAACGAATTTTGCTCCTGAACTTGTAATTAATTGTGTGACATTGAATTACACAATAGAAGCGTTTAAAGCAGTAATTCCATATCTTCAGCCTTACTGTATAATCTCAGATATTGCTTCTGTCAAAACAAACTTACAGGAATTTTATAATACCTGTGGTTTCCCTTATGTTTCTACCCACCCTATGTTTGGACCCACTTTCGCTAATTTAGGTAACCTGGAAAAGGAAAATACAATCATAATTTCGGAGAGTGATCATTTGGGAAAAGTTTTCTTTAAGGATTTATATTCCCGACTAAAGTTGAACATTTTTGAATACTCTTTTGAAGAACATGATCGGGTTGTTGCCTATTCACTCGGAATACCATTTGCTTCCACTTTAGTATTTGCTGCGACGATGAAACATCAGGATGCACCTGGAACAACATTCAAAAAACACATGAAAATTGCCCGTGGTTTGCTTTCAGAAGACGACTATTTATTAACCGAAATCCTCTTTAATCCAAGGACACCGAAGCAAATAGAACGTATTCAGGAAGAGCTTTCAAAGCTACAAGAGATTGTTAAAGAAAAAGATACTTCGGCTATGAAAGAATTCCTTTTACAAGTACGTAAGAATATCGAATAACGGATTAAACGATTATCTTTCTTGAAATATGTAAATGCAAATGCTTTAAAAACTTGTGTTTACATATTTTTTTTTTGCAAAATTGAAAATAGAAATTGATTTGAATTGTGAAGATATGCAGTTCGTATGTATTGGCTTAGTTTTCTAGTATATGCGGTTGAAGATTTTAATTTTCAATAAGATTTATCAGATTTTCAATGCTGATTTTTGGCTGTAAATTTCTTAAGTTTTCTTAAAAGGAAAACTTTCAAATTATTTTCTTTTGGAAAGTTTGACAAAAATAGCAATCATTTTTGAAAAATCATTGAATAAAATACTTTTTTCCAATGACTAATATATTTTATATATAATTATAACAAAAATCACGTCGCTTTTGTTTTAATTCCCTAAATCGATTTTATCGCTGCACATATTTTCAATACATAAAGTATCTGATCATTCTATTTTTTTCGTAATTTTGTACCTCAAATGAAAAACAGATAATTAAATACATTATATAATATGTTTGAAAGCTTAAGCGAAAGGTTAGACAGATCGTTTAAATTATTGAAAGGTGAAGGTCGCATTACTGAAATCAATGTGGCGGAGACATTAAAGGATGTTCGGAAAGCTTTGTTGGATGCCGACGTAAATTATAAAGTAGCAAAACAGTTTACGGATACGGTAAAAGAAAAAGCTTTAGGTCAAAATGTTCTTACAGCTGTTAAACCGAGCCAATTAATGGTGAAAATTGTGCATGATGAATTGGCACAATTAATGGGTGGAACAGCTACTGAAATAAATTTAAAAAATTCGCCGGCTGTAATCCTTATGTCAGGATTGCAAGGTTCAGGGAAAACGACTTTCTCCGGAAAGCTGGCCAATATGCTTAAAACCAAAAAAGGGAAGAAACCTCTATTGGTTGCCGGTGATGTTTACCGTCCGGCAGCTATCGAACAACTACATGTTTTAGGAGAACAAATAGGAGTTCCTGTATATTCAGAACCCGAAAATAAGAATCCGGTAGCGATTGCTCAGAACGGAATTAAAGAAGCAAAGGCTAAAGGATATGACTTGGTGATTGTCGATACGGCCGGTCGATTGGCTATCGACGAGCAAATGATGAATGAAATCGCAGCAATAAAAAAAGCGATTTCACCGGATGAGATTTTGTTTGTAGTAGACTCTATGACGGGTCAAGATGCGGTGAATACGGCAAAAGAGTTCAATGATAGGTTGGATTTCGATGGAGTCGTACTTACTAAGCTTGATGGTGATACTCGCGGTGGAGCAGCCTTGTCCATTCGTACGGTTGTAGATAAACCGATCAAGTTTGTCGGAACAGGGGAAAAGATGGAAGCACTCGATGTTTTCCATCCCGAACGTATGGCCGATCGTATCCTGGGAATGGGGGATATCGTGTCACTGGTAGAACGTGCACAGGAACAATATGATGAAGAAGCTGCCAGACGTTTACAAAAAAAGATAGCCAAAAATCAATTTGATTTTAACGATTTTATTGCTCAGATACATCAGATAAAGAAGATGGGTAATCTGAAGGACCTGGCATCTATGATCCCGGGAGTGGGTAAGGCAATGAAAGATATAGACATTGATGATAATGCATTTAAAAGTATTGAAGCAATTATCTATTCAATGACCCCGGCAGAACGTACTAATCCGGCAATACTAAACGGTTCAAGAAGAGCCCGTATTGCAGCCGGAAGCGGAACTTCTGTACAAGAAGTAAATAAACTTATCAAGCAATTCGATGAAACCCGCAAAATGATGAAGATGTTTACTACAGCAAAACCTGGTAAGAAAATGCCATCAATGAGAAGATAGAACAATAGACTGAATGACTTAATTACTGAGTGACTGAATTAATTCAGTGATTCAGTCATTCAATAATTCAGCTAATATTATGGAACTAATAGACGGAAAGGCTGTTTCGGCTCAAATTAAGAAAGAGATTGCAGAAGAGGTAAGCCAAATAAAGAGAACAGGAGGGAAGATACCTCATTTGGCAGCAGTACTTGTTGGACATGATGGAGGTAGTGAAACCTATGTTGCCAGTAAGGTAAAGGCTTGTGAGGAAGTCGGCTTCAAATCATCTTTGATTCGTTATGAAGATGACGTAACTGAAGAAGAATTGCTGGCTTGCGTTGATCGCCTTAATTCAGATCCGGATGTTGATGGTTTTATTGTACAGTTACCTCTTCCAAAACATATTTCTGAGCAAAAAATTATTGAAGCGATTGATTACCGTAAAGATGTAGACGGTTTCCATCCTATTAATGTAGGACGAATGTCTATCGGGTTGCCTTGTTTTGTATCGGCTACTCCAGCCGGTATTTTGGAACTTCTCAAACGTTATGAGATCCAGACAAAAGGTAAACACTGTGTAATTCTAGGTAGAAGTAATATTGTAGGGAAACCGATGGCCATGCTTATGATGCAGAAATCCTATCCTGGTGATTGTACGGTAACGGTTTGTCATAGTCGTTCACAAAATCTGAAAGAGATGTGTCTGAGTGCCGATATTATTATTGCTGCATTAGGAGTACCTGAATTCTTAAAAGCTGATATGGTTAAAGAAGGTGCAGTTATAATTGATGTAGGAACAACACGTTTACCCAGTAGCGTAACAAAAAGCGGTTATAAGCTTTTTGGTGATGTGAAATTTGATGAAGTTTCTCAAAAAGCTTCCTATATTACTCCTGTTCCAGGTGGAGTAGGGCCAATGACGATTGTATCCCTTTTGCGAAATACATTGCTTGCCGGAAAAAAAGATATCTATAAGTAAGCTTTTTGGTAATAAAGATTTGCAAAATAAAACTAAATATCTATCTTTGCACCGTCTTAAAAGTTGCATAACAGAGAAGACAAAACATGGTGATTGTAGCTCAGTTGGTTAGAGCATTGGATTGTGGTTCCAAGGGTCGCGGGTTCGAGTCCCGTCTTTCACCCATAATAAAAAGGATACTTTGACGAGTATCCTTTTTTTGTTTTTTCTATATTTGTAGCTATGAAAAACCCTATTAATATTTTAATCGTTTATTTATTTATCCTGTTTCCTTTATCTTGTTCAGGGAAAAGTAAAGGAATAGAAGAGAAAGTAATTCAGGAAGAAAAAGAAGATCCTCAATTAGTTTTGTATCGTCAATTAAAGAACAAAGCAGATAGTGCTCTCCTTTTTTGTAAGGAAAAAGGTCTGAATACGGATATTTGTCTTCTGGTAGATATGAAGATTCATTCAGGCAAGAAACGTTTCTTTCTTTGGGATTTTAAGAATGACAGTATTTTAGCATCCAGTCTTTGTGCTCATGGTTATGGAATGGAGAGTACGGAAGATAAACCTGTTTTCAGCAATATCCCGGGAAGTTATACCAGCTCATTAGGAAAATATAAGATTGGTATTCGTTCTTATAGTAAATGGGGTATTAATGTGCATTATAAAATGCATGGATTGGAAAAAACTAATAACAATGCGTATGAAAGAATAATAGTACTGCACTCACATAATCCCATTCCAACACACGAAATCCATCCTTACCATCTCCCTTTAGGTTACAGCCAAGGGTGTCCGGTCATAGATAATGAAACTATGAAACTGCTTGATACTAAATTCAAAAAAATAGAAAAACAGGCTTTACTCTGGATTTATGATTGACTCATCACGTACAAAGTATAGAACATATAATAATTGAATAAATGGTACACAAAAAAGAGGTATGATAAATATAAGTAAAGATATTAATCCATCTAAAACAACACCTCCTTGTTTTATAAGTATTAAATCTCCCAGAGGACCTTTTGAAAATATTGTATTTTGTGTAAAATTCCAACCCAGATGAAGTCCTAACGGAAGCATAATAGATCGCGTTTTAGAATAAGCCAAAGCCCAGACATATCCGGAAAAACCTGTTCCGATAAAAATAGTAGTCATTAATACTATGTTTCCTATTATACTATAAGAAAACCAATGATATATGCCAAAAGCTATAGCAGATATAAAGATTCCGTTCTTACTACCTATCCTTTTTATGAGAATATACAGCAAGGCTCCGCAGAAAATTAACAGTTCTGTTACAACAGATTTCAAATCCGACCAACCTGCTTGTAAAATATTTTGAATAGTAATATTGTTATTTAATACCCATTCGGATGATTTTATGATGGCATCAAGTAGTTGAACAATAATACAAAGCATAGCTGTAATAATAAAGCCAGAGATAAACTGTAATAATTTCTTAGAGAAAGGTTTGAATCCTAATACCCATAAATTTTCTTTCTCAAAAAAATAAAGAAGTCCCCATGAAATAAATAATATTATAAAGATGCCTATCATTAGATTTTGGAAATAAAGATATTAAATATTATCATTATTTATGGACACGTATCCATCTTTCAGAATAAACTGTTTATCATGATCTGCAAGGAAACGGATAGTAGTGATTATTTTTTCTTGAGAAAAGGAAGGGAGTGCGTCTACAACTGTTTTGATATGTATAGGATCAGAGGTCAATATCTCTAATAAGTTATCACGAATGGCATTAAATTCAGCATTCTTAAGACCGGAATCGTTCTTTGCTAAACAGACATCACAACAACCACAATCTTTTGCTTTCTTCTCTCCAAAGTATTGCAAAAGTGTTTTGCTTCGGCATTTACGATCATCATTAATAAATTCCAGGACTTTTTTTATCCTGTTTTCAAAACGTTCTTTACGTTCTTCATAGGCAGATTTAGGGATAGAAATATATTTTTGTTCTTCTCTGGTTTGCGTATAAATTATAAAGGGGGTTTTCTTTTTAGGAATATAGTTTATTATCCTGTATTTGGATAAACTAACGAGGATGTTATACAATTCATTTTGCGGTATACCGGAACGAGAGGAAATTAATGTTTCATCAATATAGACATAATCAGCAAAAAGGCCAGTATAGGAGCGGAGTATTGTTTGAATAACCTCATCTGTTTTTTTATCCTGATGCAGATATTTGTATAACTCATCTCTCGTGATGGTAAACATAATTCGGGAAGCATTATCAACTTCTTCCGTATATTCAATATAACCTGATAATTCCAAAATTTTCAGTGCATGGTGTGTCTGGAGAATAGAAAACTTATAAACGGAACAGAAATCTGTAAGTGAAAAATCATGGACTGTATCTAATCCATAGCCTACTGCAATCTGGTAATAGTTTCCTAATGCTTCATATACACGGCAGACAAAGACTTTATCAGGATATTCATCAGAAAGACGTTTTTTGAGTTTCGTATTGTCACTTCCGGCACACAATGCAACAGCATATGCTTTTTGTTCATCTCGTCCGGCCCGTCCGGCTTCCTGAAAATATTCTTCTAATGAACCTGGCATATCAATATGAACCACTAATCGTACATCCGGCTTATCGATTCCCATACCAAATGCGTTAGTAGATACTATAACCTGGCATTCGTTATTCTTCCAGGCGTTTTGGCGAAGTGTTTTTTCTTCTCGCTTCAATCCCGCATGAAAGTAGTTGGCAGATATTCCTAATTCCCGAAGAAGTGAAGCTATCTCTCGTGTTCGTTTTCTATTACGAACATACACGATGGTACTTCCGTTTATTTTCTGTAATATATTAACTAAAGTACGGAATTTGTCATCAGTTTGTTTTACAATATAGGATAGGTTTTTTCGATAAAAGCTTTTTTGGAAAACATTCTTTTCTTTAAAATGTAGTTTTTCTTGTATATCATTTACTACATCAGGAGTGGCTGTTGCAGTAAGCGCGAGCACAGGTATTCCCGGTAATTGATTACGGATCTCTGCAATTGTAAGATAAGATGGTCGAAAATCATATCCCCATTGCGAAATGCAATGACTTTCATCAATTACAAGAATGGAAATTTTCATAGCTTGAAGTTTAGCACGAAATATTTCCGTACCCAAACGTTCAGGAGATACATATAAAAATTTATAATCCCCAAAGATACAATTTTCCAGTTGGTTAATAATTTCCTGACGGGTCATCCCTGAATAAACAGCTGTTGCTTTTATTCCAATACTACGCAGATTATCAACCTGGTCTTTCATCAATGCTATAAGTGGTGTAACAACCAGGCAGACACCTTCTGTTGCTAAGGCAGGAACCTGAAAAGTCAAAGACTTTCCTCCACCGGTAGGCATTAAGCCAAGGGTATCTTTACCGGCAGCTATGGAATGAATAATTTCTTCTTGTAGTGGTCGAAAAGAGGTATATCCCCAGTATTTCTCTAATATATTATGGTAGATATCCACCGGATTCAATCACATTCGTCTGTTTTGATATCTTTAATTAGTAATTGAAGAGAAGTGATTCCATTATATGTATTTTCCTCTATTGTGTAGCAAATGTCAAAAGGCTTCATATCTTTAATATGATTAAAACACTGATGCATACCGAAGGCAATAGCATGAATAGGAATTCTGGTATAATCGTCAATTAACTCAAGTTTAATATGTTCAGATCCTTTACCAACCAATTTGCTTGTTCCGTAATTCTTCACATTCTTACTACAGAATATTGGCTTTTGGTTGTCAGGCCCAAAAGGGTTCATCCGTTTCAGTTCATTAGCAAACTTCTGTGTTATATCACTCAAATTTATAACAGCATCAATATCAATCTGAGGGATCATCTGTTCTGTAACAATCTCGTCTGCAGCTAATTCAAGAAAACGTTTAGTGAATTCTTCAAGATTCTCTTCTTTTAAAGAAAGACCCGCAGCGTAAGTATGTCCTCCAAAATTCTCCAATAAATCTCTGCAATTTTCTATAGCTTTATAGATATCGAAGCCTGTAATAGAACGGGCAGAACCAGTTATTAATTCCGATGATTTAGTTAATACAACAGCTGGACGATAATATTTTTCTGTAAGACGGGAAGCTACTATACCAATTACTCCCTTATGCCAGGTAGGATCGTATACAATCATGGCTTTCCTGTCTTCCATATTACTGAAGTTGTCAATAATAGCATTAGCTTCGTCAGTAATCTTTTTGTCAAGTTCCCGGCGTTCGTCGTTGTATTGATTTATATTTTCACTTTTCTCACGCGCACTTTCACTGTCTTTAGCCAGAAGCAGATCAACGGCTTCTTTACCATTCATCATGCGACCTGATGCATTGATTCGTGGTCCTATCTTAAATACAATATCATTGATCGTAATATCTTTTCCTGATAGACCACAAATATCAATAATGCCTTTTAATCCGGTACTTGGATTACTGTTTAACTGCTTTAAACCATAATAAGCTAAAATACGATTCTCACCAGTAATAGGAACTATATCGGAAGCAATACTAACAGCAGTAATATCCAACAGTTTATCCAAATCATGTGATTGAAAACCATTACTTTTGGCAAATGCCTGCATAAACTTAAATCCCACACCACATCCTGATAAATGTTCATAAGGGTATTCTGAATCAGGCCTTTTAGCATCAAGTACTGCCACAGCTTTTGGAAGTTCACTATCAGGCATATGATGATCACAAATGATAAAGTCTATCCCTTTTTCTTTTGCATAATCAATTTTATCAATTGCTTTAATACCACAATCCAATGCGATAATCAATGTTACCCCATTTTCGGCAGCATAATCAATACCTTTATAAGAAATACCATAACCTTCATCGTACCTGTCAGGTATGTAGTAATCCAACGTAGGTGAGTAAGGGCGTAAATATTTATATACCAACGAAACTGCAGTGGTTCCGTCTACATCGTAATCCCCATATACTAAGATTTTTTCTTTGTTTCCCAGTGCTTTATTTAAGCGTTTTACTGCTTTGTCCATATCCGGCATCAGAAAAGGATCGTGCAGATTATTCATACTGGGTTTAAAGAATTTCTTAACTTCTTCAACAGAAGTAATACCTCTTTGAACGAGCAACAGACAAACAACAGGACTAAGTCCAAGTTCTTTGACTAACTCGTCCCTTTTATGTAACTCTTCTATGGATGGGGTTCGTAAATTCCATTTGTTAATCATTATATATTATTTTTTTCTTTTCTGAGTCTCAGGTGTGTATTTAGCAAGAATACACTAGTTTATGGAGTAAACACAATAAACTTTAGCCTGTAAAGTTAAATATTTAAAATGGTAAAACAGCAAGAAGTATTGTAAAATAGTTTTTACATTATTATTTTTTAAAGTATAGGAATCATTCGTACATTTGCGACAACAAAACACAGAGATGATTGACGATATAAAAAAAGCTTGTGAAGTACTTCGGGATGGAGGATTAATACTTTATCCTACTGATACGATTTGGGGTATCGGCTGTGATGCAACGAATGAAAAAGCCATACAAAAAGTTTATGATTTAAAAAGAAGAATTGATAATAAAGCGATGTTGGTGCTTATTGATAACGCATCAAAACTTGCCACCTATGTAAATGAAGTTCCAGACATTGCTTGGGATCTTATAGAGGTGACTGATAAACCACTGACTTTAATTTATTCTAAAGCAAGGAACCTGGCTAATAATCTTATAGCGGATGATGGGAGTATAGGCATTCGAGTTACCACTGAGGACTTTTCGCGTAAATTATGTGAAACTTTCCGTAAACCGTTAGTTTCTACTTCTGCGAATGTAAGCGGTGAACCTTCTCCTGCAAACTTTAATGAGATATCAGATGTTGTAAAAGAGGGAGTCGATTATATAGTACATTATCGTCAGGATGATATGAGTACAGCGAAGCCTTCCAGTATCATAAAGCTTGAATCGGGTGGTCTTTTTCAGGTAATCAGATCGTAATGGATAAGAAGAAACAGATTTTAAAATATATACTATCTGATTTTATTGCTGCTGCCGTTGCATGGGGCATTTTTAATATACATAGATATACGGAAATAGCTTCTTATTTAGGTTACAGCTCGTTAAAAAATTATTTGACAGATACGATTGTATGGGAAGGCCAATTACTTCTTCCTTTCTTTTGGCTTATTCTTCATTACTTTTCTGGATATTATAATAAACCATTTGAGAAATCACGTATAAAGGAGTTCTTCCTTACTTTTGTGGTCACTTTAGTAGGTGTATTATTTATCTTTTTCGTGATGATATTGAATGACTTGCCTCGTTCATTCCATATTTATTATGAACTTTTTTTCTCCTTATTATCATTACAATTCTTCCTTACCTATATTCCTCGCTTTATTATTACACAAACAGGAATAAATAAAGTGAAGCGCCGTGAGTGGGCATTAAATGAACTTATTATAGGAGCAGGAAGCAAAGCAGTAAAAATAGCTAATGATTTATATAATCTGGGATATAATATTGCAGGATTTGTACCTGAAGATAACTTTACTGAAAAAGCAGTAGAAAATGATCGTATAGCAGGAAATTTAGAAGATCTGCCTCAAATTGTATCTTCACAGAAAATCGATGAATTGGTGATTGTACTGGAATCAGGAGATAATGAAAAACTAGTCAAAATCCTTTACTCACTCTATAAATATAAACTTCCGATAAAAGTCTTGGCAGATAAGTCTACAATGCTATCAAGGGTAAAAATAAAAACAATACGAGGTGTTCCTTTAGTCGATGTAACAAACAATAACTTTTCTGATACTGAAAAGAATATAAAATTCGTTTTAGACAAAGTTATATCTATGATACTTCTTATTTTATTATCTCCTTTGTTTTTATATATTGCATGGCGGGTAAAAAGAGACTCTTCCGGTCCAATATTATTCAAACAGGAGCGGATAGGATATATGGGTAAACCTTTTATGATCTATAAGTTCAGGACAATGCATGAAGGGTCTGAAGATAGCGGACCTCTGCTCTCTTGTGAAGATGATGAACGAATAACAGCTTTTGGACGTATAATGCGTAAATACAGATTGGATGAATTACCACAATTCTGGAATGTCCTTAAAGGAGATATGTCGTTAGTAGGCCCTCGTCCTGAAAGAAAGTATTTTATCGATAAAATCGTAAAAAAAGCACCTTATTATTATCTTTTGCATAATGTACGACCAGGAATTACTTCCTGGGGAATGGTGAAATATGGATATGCAGGGGATGTAGATAAAATGATTGAACGTTTGGAATATGATATGTTATATTATGAAAATATGTCGCTTGTGTTAGATATGACAATATTAGTATACACAGTTAAAACTGTAGCAACAGGTAAAGGTATTTAAGATGGTTAAAGAGAATTTATTTTATAGGTTCCTATTGTGGCGCGAAAAAAATATAAAGGAAAAGCATTTTGTTCTGTTCCTTAGCTTTATTGTTGGGATTTGTACAGCTGCAGCCGCTAATCTATTAAAGCATTTAATAGAATTAATCCAACATTTCTTAACTAATAATATGGATGTAAGTCAGGCCAACTATTTATTATTGGTTTATCCTGTTGTAGGTATTTTGGTCGCCGGTTTGTTTGTGAAATATATTGTCCGTGATGATATAAGTCATGGGGTTACAAAAATTTTGTTTGCTATTTCACAGCGAAAGAGTCGAATCAAACCACATAATATGTGGAGTTCTTTAGCGGCAAGTTCGGTGACGATTGGATTTGGTGGATCAGTAGGAGCAGAGGCTCCGATTGTATTAACGGGCGCTGCTATCGGATCAAATTTAGGACGTGCTTTCCGAATGGAACAAAAAACTTTGATGTTATTGGTCGGTTGTGGAGCCGCAGGTGCTATTGCAGGTATTTTTAAAGCTCCGATTGCTGGTCTGGTATTTGTTATAGAAGTACTGATGCTCGACTTAACGATGACATCTGTCATGCCATTACTAATATCCTCAGTTACTGCGGCAACAGTTTCTTATATATTTATGGGTACGGAAGCGATGTTTAAGTTTTCGCAAACAGAAATATTTGAGATCGGCCGTATTCCGTATGTTTTATTGCTGGGTGTTTTTTGTGGTTTGGTTTCGCTTTACTTCACACGAGTAATGAATAAAGTAGAAGGATTATATAGAAGGGTTGGTACTTTCTGGAAGAAATTCTTGTTGGGTGGGACTATGCTTAGTATTCTGATTTTCCTTTTACCTCCGTTATATGGTGAAGGATATGATACAATTGGTTCTTTATTAAGCGGACAATATGCTCATATCATGGATAAAAGTTTATTCTATGAAATGAAAGACTCTTATTGGGGTATACTAATATTTCTTTTTCTTATTTTATTGACAAAAGTTTTTGCATCCAGTGCTACGAACGGTGGTGGTGGGTGCGGGGGGATATTCGCGCCTAGTCTATTCTTGGGTTGTATACTCGGTTTTATCTTTGCTCATACATCTAATTATTTCGATTTCACCCGTTTCCTTTCTGAAAAGAACTTTGCTTTATTGGGAATGGCGGGAGTTATGGCTGGAGTTATGCATGCGCCGTTGACTGGTGTATTCTTGATTGCAGAACTAACCGGAGGATATGAATTATTCTTACCATTGATGATTGTTTCAATAAGTTCATATCTAACAATCATAATCTTTGAACCACATAGCATCTACTCTATGCGTCTGGCACAGAAAGGGGAATTACTTACTCATCATAAAGACAAAGCAGTGCTTACATTATTGAATGTTGACGGAGTGATTGAAAAAGACTTTCTGACTGTTACTCCTGACATGACACTGGGTGATATGGTAAAAGTCATAGCTAAAAGCCCGCGTAATGCTTTTCCTGTAGTTGATAAAGAAGGTATTTTACTTGGAATCGTACAGTTAGATAATATACGTAATATTATGTTCCGACCGGAATTATACGATCGTTTCAAAGTTTCAAAGTTTTTAGTATCAGCACCTGCTAAGATAGTTCTAAATACACCAATGGATAAGGTCATGCGTATATTCGATGATACAAAAGCCTGGAACCTGCCAGTAGTTGATGAACAAGGACGATACATAGGCTTTATGTCTAAATCAAAGATATTTAACTCATACAGGGAAGTATTGGTTGAAAATTTCTCAGGAGACTGAAATTAGTGATTAATGAATAGTTATTAATAATATGGAAAAAAGTGATTTGCGGATTGTTTATATGGGAACTCCCGATTTTGCGGTGGAGAGTCTGCGTGCTTTAGTAGAAGGGGAATATAATGTGGTAGGAGTAGTTACTATGCCTGATAAACCGGTTGGTAAACACCATACTACGCTACAAGCCAGTCCTGTTAAGCAATATGCCGAATCAAAAAGAATTCCTGTTCTGCAACCTGAAAAACTTAAAAACGAAGAGTTTCTAACAGAATTAAAAGCATTGAAGGCTGATCTGCAAATTGTAGTTGCCTTTCGCATGTTGCCTGAAGTTGTTTGGGATATGCCCCGTTATGGAACTTTTAATCTTCATGCCTCATTACTTCCGCAGTATAGAGGAGCTGCTCCAATTAACTGGGCTGTTATTAACGGAGAAACAGAAACTGGAGCTACTACTTTCTTCCTAACACATGAAATTGATACAGGAAAAATCATTCTTCAAAAGCGTATTCCTATCTCAGATACTGATAACGTTGGAATAGTGCATGATAAATTAATGAAAATGGGAGCAGGATTGGTAACAGAAACAGTAGACCTGATCTTATCCGGAGAAGTAAATACTATTCCTCAGGAGAAATTACTAAATGAAGTCAGCGAGCTTTATTCAGCACCTAAGATATTTAAAGATACCTGCCACATCAACTGGAATCAACCACTAAAGAAAATTTATGACTTTATACGTGGACTCTCTCCTTATCCTGCTGCCTGGACAGAGCTTATTCTTCCCGACGGAAGCCGGTTTGTAATGAAAATATATCAAACTGAAAAACGGCCGGATAATCATAATCTACCTGTTGGAACTATACTATCAGATCACAAAAGTTATGTTGATATAGCTGTTGGTGATGGTTTCATTCGTCTTTTAGATGTCCAATTGGCCGGAAAGAAAAGGATGGAAATAAAAGATTTCTTAAATGGTTTCAAACAGATTGATGCTTGTACAGTTTTATAATGTGAAAGACACCAAACGAATTATATATATTACTTTAGGCACTATATTCCTTATTCTTGGGGCTATAGGAGCTTTTGTCCCATTACTCCCTACCACACCATTCTGGCTACTTACTGCCTGGTTTTATATCAGAAGCTCTGATAAACTCTACAACAAAGCCATGTCAAACCGTTATTTCGGAAATGTTGTTAAAGGATTTATGGTAGATAAATCCATCCCAATAAAAACCAAAATTATAACCATCAGCGTTATGTGGATATCTGCCCTCCTTACCTCTATATTCCTTATAAAGCAATGGTGGATTATAGCTATTCTTATGCTAATCAGCATTGGCGTAACCTGGCATATACTATCTTTTCCAACTAAAAAAGAAGATTTCCAATAAAATTCATTTCGCCTTGACATTTTTCTTGGAATATATATATTATGTTCAGAGAATAAAGGATTATCCCTATTTTATTTCTAAATATCTTTAGCCACACTAAATACTAGCTTAAATCCTTCAGACCATTTTTTATGAATTAACCAATCTGCAAAGTTAAGGTCGTGGTCGTGCTTTTCTAAAACATGTATGGTAAGATTTCGTTTATTACAAATTTCAAATCTTTCCTGTAAATCATAGACGCTTTCCACTGGGACATTCGCATCTTTGGTACCATGAAACACATGTATAGGTATATT
This sequence comes from Tannerellaceae bacterium, assembly GCA_032054765.1. Taxonomy (GTDB): domain Bacteria; phylum Bacteroidota; class Bacteroidia; order Bacteroidales; family Tannerellaceae; genus DFXE01. The sequence goes on along the minus strand of DAMBSC010000006.1, from coordinate 98,752 downwards.
TAGCCTTAATAACCTTGTTTTATTTGCCTCTAGTTCAAAATGGCTTTTAAACCATTGTGGAGTGATATTAAAATAATTACTTCTGATCCAAAACCAATCATTGTCAGTTACTCTTTTCATTAATTCTTCATGGAACGGCATACGCATTTTTGCAATATCATTTATATCTATAAAACTATTTTTTACTACGTCAAGCGAATCGAATGACATATTCTGGAACAGGTAGGCTTTATGTTGGACAACTATTTCTTCCTCTGATTCATACTCTTCTTTACTGATAGCCTTGTCCCCATCTTTGTCAAAAATAGAATTAGCCATTATCATAATTCCATGTCCTTCGTCTTGCCACCTGATAATATCATACATATTTTCATGGGCATATCCATGTAACAATAGAGCGTCTACATTCGCGACCTTTCGGTCTGCTACGAGTGAAGCTATAATAGTACCCTCACTTAGCCCATAAAGGAGAATTTTACATCCTGTAAATCGCTGATCTTTCCGAAGAAAGGAAATCATCGCCTCCACATCTTCAGCTTCTTGGACAGGAGTATATTTCGCATATTTTGCAGAATCTACTTCTACAAATAAAGGAGGAGTTTCACCAGTTTTACATCCTCTGCGATTGTAAGTAAAAAGTGCCATTCCTTCATTGCAAAAACCATTTGCCAATTCATCAAAATAGTTGAATGTTGGTCTTTTGGTTAAATAGGTAGATGGTCCCGTTCCGGAAATACAAAAGACCATTGTTTTTACTTCGTTTTCGGGTAAACATAGTCTGGCTTCAATTACTTCTCCATCATCTAATGAAATTGTTTTGATTTCCGGTGTAAATGCAAAAGTATTGATACTTATCAAAAGTACTGATAAACTGATAATAGTTCGTTTCATAAGCATATATTTATTTGTTTGAATCTTCAAATTGTTCGTTCTTTTTGGTTTGACATCATTTGTTTGATCTTTATTTTATAGTCGGAGAAAAAGTAGTTTTATTACAAAGCTGATGATAAAAAATGTGTTTCATAGAATATTTGTGTATTTAGATAAAAAAAGAATCACATCTATTAGCTGAAACATTAAATGTGTGATCTTGCTTATAAACTTATTTTACTAAGTTAATAACATCTCCTATAATAGGTTATTAAAAAAAATACAGGTCAAACATCTGTTAACTATCTTCAAAATGACTTGAAATGAAAAATAAATTCGGGATATATTTCTTTATTTAAAATATATTTTCTTTCTTTGCGTTTGAATTAAACAAGTGTTTAGAACAAATGTTTAAAGAGAAACAAAATATATCGGAAGTTAAAGAACGTATACTGGAAGTAGCCCGCGACCTGTTTATAAAATATGGTTATAAAGGCACAAGTATCAGAGATATAGCTGCAGCATCGGGAACGAATGTTGCGATGGTTAATTATTACTTTAATTCAAAATATAATTTGTTCGAGATCATATTTGAAGAAGCATTTACTCGTCTTCAAAATAAGATATTCACTACACTAACATCGGATTTACCTTTTTTCGAGTTAATAGAAAAGGTAATTAATTCGTATTATGATATGTTAATGGAATATCCTCAGATTCCGATTTTTATATTGAATGAAGTAAGCCAGAATCCGGAGAGACTGTCGGAAAGGGTACGGACATTAGGGCCGCATGATGTGTTCCTAAAAATGTCTCAACGGATAAAAGAAGCAGAAGAAAAAGGTATCATAAAAGAAACACCGCCACTTGATTTTTTATTGAATGTCTTATCATTGTGTGTGTTTCCATTTATATTTAAGAATTTAGGATCTAATGTTGCTAATGTATCTCAGGAAGAATATACTGCAATGATTAGTAACCATAAAAAATATGTGATTGAGTTTGTAATTAATGCATTAAAGAAATAAATGATTTTTTTGCTTTTATATTAAACGCTACGTTTAATGGGAGGAGTCTGTCATGAAAGTCAAAAAGAATGTTTGTAGGATCGGAGTCGATGTGGGCTCCACTACACTAAAAGTGATCGTTTTAGATCAGGAAAACAAAGTAATTCACAAGCTTTACCGACGTCATAAAGCAAATATAAACAAGGTATTCGCAGAGGAATTAAACAACATTATCCGGCAATTTCCGCAAACCGATTTTAATATTAATATAACCGGATCGGCAGGAATGGGTATTTCAGAAAGAATTGATATTCCTTTTATCCAGGAGGTTGTAGCTTCAGTAGAAGTAATTAATACTATATATCCTAATACAAAGACATTAATCGATTTAGGAGGTGAAGATGCCAAAATGGTATTCTTCCGCCCCGGTCATCAACCGGATATCCGTATGAACGGAAGCTGTGCCGGAGGAACAGGAGCTTTTATCGATCAAATGGCTGATTTAATGAATATTTCAGTAGAAGAATTAGGACAAAAGGCATTAGAATATGAAACAATCTATCCCGTGGCTTCCCGTTGCGGTGTATTTGCCAAAACAGATGTTCAGAACCTGATTAGCCGTAATATTCCACGACCTGATATATCCATGTCTATTTTGCATACTGTTGCTCTACAAAGTATAACTTCGTTGGCAAGAGGAGTAGATATCGAACCTGATATATTATGTATAGGAGGTCCGTTGACTTTTATTCCTGCATTGAGAAATGCCTTTAAAGATATTTTGAAAGTAGATGACTCTACTCTTTATTTGCCTGAAAATAGTGAATACTTTCCTGCATGGGGAGCGGCTTTACATACCATTGACGATACAAAGATTGTAGATCTTAGTGAATTAATACAAAGGCTTGATCATACAGAGAACGAAAGAAAAGAAACTTTACCTGCCTTGTTCAAAGATGAACAGGATTACAATGACTGGAAAGAAAATCGTAAAGTTACTTACCTGAAAGAGCAACCTTTAGGTAGCCAACGAGAGATAAACTGTTTCCTGGGTATTGACTCAGGTTCTACAACAACCAAGATCTTGGTTATGGATGATGAAGCGCGTCTTATCTATACATTTTATGATAAGAATGACGGTAATCCGTTGAAGAAGGTAGTTGAAGGACTTAGGAAGTTTTATCATGAAGCTGAGGAAAAGGGAGTTAAGGTACATATCCAATCTTCCGCGGCAACAGGATATGGTGAAGATTTAATTAAATCGGCTCTTGGGTTGGATTACGGAATTGTAGAGACAATGGCTCATCTTTCCGGCGCTCAATATGTAGACCCTGAAGTGTCATTTGTTCTTGACATCGGAGGGCAGGATATGAAATCTATTTTTATTGATAAAGGTATTATTTCAAATATTGAGATCAATGAGGCTTGCTCTTCCGGTTGTGGTTCATTCCTTCAGAATTTTGCTTCGACAATGAATCTTTCAATGGAGGAATTTACAAATAAAGCCTGTTTGGCTAAAGAACCTTCTGATCTGGGTTCACGCTGTACGGTGTTTATGAATTCAAAAGTTAAACAATCCCTTCGTGAGAATGCCGGATTGGGTAATATCTCTGCCGGTTTGGCTTATTCGGTAATGAACAACTGTCTGTTTAAAGTACTGAAAATGTCGAATCTCAATCATTTAGGCGATCATATTGTCGTACAGGGAGGAACATTCAGAAATGATGCAGTCTACAGAGCATTAGAACTACTTTCAGGTAAGTCGGTAAGTACAACAGATCACCCTGAGTTAATGGGTGCCTTTGGAGCCGCTTTATATGCTCGTAAGATGTCTAAGATAGAAAAACTTAACGGTGGATTCGTGGGAAAAGCGTCTTTACCGAATGTAGATGCCATCGATACCAAAGAGTTACAATGTAAAGGTTGTACGAATAAATGCTCTGTTTTACGGTTCAAATTTGAGAATGGGAATGTATCCTTTGCGGGTAATAAGTGTGAAAAAGTATTTTTCAGCAAACACTCGGCACTAGAAAAAGGGTATAATGCTTTCGAATGGAAAAACGAAATATTGTTCAATAGAAAGTCAGAAAAGGGCGAATCCAACGCAAAAACCATCGGCATTCCTCGCGTATTGAATATGTTTGAAAACTATCCATTCTGGTATCGTTTATTCACGAATTGCGGCTATGAAGTTGTTTTGTCACCCGAATCAACTTTTCCTCTTTATCAGCGAGGCGTAGGAAGTGTTATGTCTGATAATATATGTTTTCCTGCCAAGTTGGTGCACGGGCATATTTTAGCTTTGGTAGATCAAAAAGTAGACCGTATCTTTTATCCGATAATATCAAAAGAAGAAAAAGAGTTCACAAACTCATCCAATTCATTTAATTGTCCGGTGGTTAGCGGATATCCCGATGTGATCAGAAGTTCTATGGATCCTGAGGAAAAATATGGTATTCACTTTGATAAACCGGTCATTAATTTTACTTCTGATAAAATATTAAAAGAAACCTGTTATGCCTATTTTGAATCATTAGGTGTTTCCAAAGCTGTTTTTGATCAGGCTTATGAAGAAGCACAAAAAGAAAAAACAATTTTCAGGGATACCGTTAGGAATCTACAGAAAGAGAAACTGGATAAAGCGATAGTAAACAATGAATGGGCATTTATCGTTGCCGGGCGCCCATATCATACTGATCCGTTAATTCATCAGAAGGTAGGGCAAATCCTATCCGATTTAGGTGTGCATGTTTTTACAGATGATGTATTCCGTAAGCCGGATAGCGAAGGTTTCGGTAAATTAAAGATCGTATCCCAATGGTCATATCCGAACAGAGTAGTTCAGGCTGCCATGGAAGTCGCAAAACTTCCTCAGAATATACAGTTGATACAACTGAACTCGTTTGGTTGCGGACCTGACTCCTTCTTTATGGATGAAATAGGAGATGTAATGAAAAAGGCAGGGAAAAACCATACCGTATTGCGTATAGACGAAATATCCAGTTCAGGTTCAATCCGTTTACGTCTTCGCTCTTTAATTGAGTCTTTACGCTCTTTACATAAAGTTGAGAAGAAAAATACAATATCTTCCTACACCGGATATGCTAGATCTTATTCAAAAGAAGACAAGCAAAAGATAATCTTAATTCCCTGGTTTGCCGATTTTATATCACCATTTATACCTCCGATAGCAGAATTGGCAGGCTACAAAATGGTTAATCTGCCTAAAACATCCAAAGCATCAGCTGATGCAGGGTTGAGATATGGGCATAACGAAGTATGTTATCCTTCTACATTGATATTAGGAGATATGATTACAGCATTGCAATCAGGTAAATATGATTTGGATAACGTAGTAGTAGCCATTACGCAAACAGGAGGTCAGTGCCGGGCAACAAATTATCTGAGCCAGATCAAATCAGGTCTTCAGAATGCCGGTTTCTCACATATTCCTGTAGTAGTGGTATCTACAGGAGAAGTATTTCAAAATGAACAGAAAGAATTCAAGCTGCCTCTTCTCAAGTTTGTAAACGTACTGATATATACCCTTCTGTATGCGGATGCTTTGCAAAAGATGTATAGTTCTACAATTATTCGGGAAAAGAAAAAAGGTGAAACCCAAGCCCTTTTCGATTTCTACATCGAAAGAGGAATAGATGCTATCAAGAAAAATGACTCCAAAATGGTAATAAAACATATGGAGCAGGCGGTCGCCGATTTCAACCAGATAGCTGTTAATGACAGGACATTTAATAAGATAGGATTGGTTGGCGAAATATTTGTTAAATATAACAATTACGGACAGGCCCATATTACAGAATGGCTACGATCTAAAAATATGGAAGTAGTAACACCTCCAATCCTGGATTTCCTGATGCAATACTTTGTCAACAGCGAGGTGAATATTAAAAACAAAGTAGATCGGAATGGCCTGTTAAAGCAGCTGTTGACTCCGATATTCCTGAAGTTTATGAATAAACGTATTCAGAAAATGGAGAGTATTATGAAAAACTACCGTTACTATGAACCGGTGGAATCGATCTTTAAAAAAGCAGCATATGCCTCCGAAATATTAGACCTTTCTAACCAGTTTGGAGAAGGCTGGATGATAGCCGCTGAAGTAGCCTCTTACGCAAGAAACGGAGTCAATCGTGTGGTATGTGTTCAACCGTTTGGCTGTATAGCTAATCATGTGGTAGCAAAAGGGATAGAAAAGCGCTTAAAGAAGTTTTATCCTGACATGAACCTCTTATATCTCGATATAGATGGAGGTATGGCAGAAGTAAACTTACAAAATCGATTGCATTTTATCATGTAACCCCTATAAGTTTTAATTATACAACTGTGTATCAACCGCTACACAGTTGTATATGATTTCATACATAACTGTCTACCCATCCGTACACAACTGTCCATCAATTCATACATAGTTGTCTATAAAACAATAAACTAAAGAACCACAACCGACTAATTCTTTTCACAAAGATATATAGAAAACATACTGAAAAAGAAGGGTTGAAAAAAGCATTATTCGCTGATAATCAGTGAATATGATATTTGTTTTTCCTTATTTTTGCGGTATTGTGAAACGGGCATACTACCCTTATCTTTGTAATATGAAGCAACAAAACAACTCCCTTAAACAGCCTTTATTATTTAATATATTTATTTATATATATAATACATTTGTTCGGACCTCTGTAGACCCCTTTGTTTGATAGGTGTGGTAAATGATTGAAAAAGAGGAAGTATACTCTGTCGGGGGGTGTGTGAGAAGCTTTGTGCTCTTAGAATGATAAATTATTAACGACAAAACTAAATTATTAATTATGAGAAGTTTACGTCATAAAGAAAATGAGACTGGCATGACATCAGGTTTGGAACGATCATTCATCTTCCAATGTTTTAGAGATCTTGTCGATGTTAAGACTACGAGCCATCGCATCGAAAATTTCTTTATAAGTACCTTCCTGACGGTATATCTCTTCGTGTGTACCGGACTCCACAATATGTCCGTCTTTCATCACATAGATGCAATTGGAGTCAATAATTTGGGAGATACTGTGGGATATTATGATGACTGTCCGATCTTTTTTGATGGCATCCAGGCTATTCTTTATCTGTTCCGTTGATATGGCATCGAGACTGGCTGTTGGCTCATCAAGGAAAATAATAGGTGGGTTTTTAAGGAACATTCTGGCAATAGCTATCTTTTGCTGTTGTCCTCCTGATAAAGCCAGGGCAGATGTGTTGTATTGATCAGGTAGGGTTATGATTTGATCATGTATATATGATTTCTTGGCTGCTTCAACAACTTCATCATGCGTTGCATCAGGTTTGCCGTAACGGATATTTTCATCGATTGTGCCATTGAAAATATGGTTTCTTTGAAGAACAAGCCCTATATTTTCACGTAGATAGACTGTATCATATTTATCCAATGAAACACCATCCAGTAATATCTCTCCTGAATTTGGGTGATAGAATTTATCCAATAAGTTGATCAAGGTACTTTTTCCCGCACCTGATAAGCCGACAAGCGCTGTTATCTTATTGGGAGATATTTCCATATTAATATCGTATAAGGTCGGTTCCTTATTATCGGGATAGGTAAAGTTGACATACTTAAGTTCAAACTTTCCTTGAATCGTAGCCGGACGGTAAGTGCCTGATTGTTCTATCTGATGGTCGGCTTTTAAAATATCGAAGAAGCCTTCAGAATAGACAAGTGCATCATTCATCTGATCATAGATACGATGTAACTGTCGGATAGGGGCGGAAACATTATTGAATAACATAATATGAAACATAATAGCTCCGATGGTCATTTGTCCCGATAATACCAGGAAAGCTGTAAGAATGATGATAATAACTACACCTATCTGCTCGATAAAGCTTTTCAGTCCGTCAAATAAGAAACTTACTTTTCGAGTTTTCATTTGGGTAGCAGTAAGATCGTTTTGTAAACCCATTTGTTTGTCACCTTCAATACCTTCACGTATAAAGGACTTGATAACTGTGATGGAATCCAAAATACCTAATATACCCTGACTCTTATTTTCTCTTAATTCTCTAATTCTTACACGGGATCCTTTCATCTTTTGAGCTTGCCGCATGCTAACTATAAAATAGATAGGAATAATGCATATCCCGACAAGACCTACGTAGAAGTTAGCATTAAACATCATAATTAAGGCCACTATGGAATTGGCAAACAATGGAAGTATATCGATAAAGAAGTTTTGCACCATACGGGTAAGACTTTCTACACCACGGTCGATACGGGTTTGAAGTTTACCGGGTTGGTTTCCACCTGAAGTAAAGAATGCCAGTTTGTAAGTAAGTACCTTTTCTATAACTGTTTGTGCTAAGTCCCGTGATATATAGATACGAAGTTTTTCACCATAATATTTCTGTCCGAACTGGATAAAGAGATTAACGACTTCTTTCGTCAGTAATATAGTAGAAATAGTGATAAGTATATGTACTCCTTCTTGTAATCCTTTATGTTCATTCAGGAGTTCGCTAATTTGATCAACAGTATATCTTAACACCCACGCATTAACCTGTGCGGCAAATGAACCGATCAAGGTTAGTATAAGAGTAAAAACCACTAACCAGCGATATGGCTTTACATAGGGGTAAATATTTTTGAAAAGTTGTGATAAGGACATTCTTATTTCTTTTTATATCAAAACAGTTAATTAATCTCAAAGTTTAGTTGAGTGAGCCAAATATACGAAACAATAAAAAGATATTCTTGAAAATAAGACTGTTAAAATCTTCTTAAAATTACGAACAAATAAAGTAGGCATGCTGTTTTTTATATAGATAGTTATAAACAAATTAAAAACAAATAGTATGGGACTTTTAGAAGGTAAAATCGCAATTGTAACAGGAGCAGGCTCCGGTTTTGGTAGAGCTATGTCTTTATTGTATGCACAGGAAGGTGCAAAAGTGGTAGCTTCTGATATAGCAGAGGATGGTGGTAATGAAACAGTTGAATTAGTTAAAAAAGCAGGGGGTGATGCATTTTTTGTAAAAGCAGATGTCGGAAGACCTGAAGATAGCGAACATTTGGTAAAAGAAACGGTCAAACATTATGGTCGTTTGGATGTGGCTTTTAACAATGCAGGAATTGGCGGTGCAAGCGCTCCGATAGGTGAATATCCGATTGATGCATGGGATAAGATTATAAAAATCAATTTATCCAGTGTGTTTTACGGGATGCATTATCAAATACCTCAAATGCTTAAGAATGGAGGAGGAGTGATAGTGAATATGTCTTCAATACTTGGCCAGGTCGGTTTTGCAGGCGCAGCAGGCTATGTAGCTGCAAAACATGGCGTAGTAGGGCTTACTAAAAATGTTGCACTTGAATATGGACAACAAAATATCAGAGCTAACTGCGTAGGCCCGGGTTTCGTAGAAACAAATTTAACCCATGATTTGACAAACGACAAAGAGCATTATGATTTCTTGGTTTACAAACATCCGATGGGACGTTTAGGCAAGGTCGATGAAATCGTCGATTTAGTTCTTTGGTTGAGTAGTGACAGAGCTTCTTTCTGTAACGGAGGTTATTATGCAGTTGATGGAGGTTATTTAGCGAAATAAATTATGGAGAAGAAAAAAGGTTCAGATAAACTGGATACTAAAGAACGGAAAGAATTGAAAAGTTCGGATTTTGGTATTCCGGAAAGTAGAGAATTTCCTATGCCGGATGCCCAACATGTTCATGCTGCAGAATCCTATTTCAGATATGCTCCCGAAGATAAAAAAGCCTCATTGGCTCATCGTATTTTAACGAAAGCTAAAAAGTATAAGGTTAAAATCGAGAGTGAGACTATCCTTGAATGGGCTAAGAAATATAAATCTTAAAAGAGGTATCCTAAAAGGGTACCTTCTTTTTTTGTAGAGCGGCTAACTTTTTCTATATATAAAAACAATTTTTAAGAAATCAGATTGTTACTTTCTACCATCCATCTCATAATAAATCCGTATCATTGTACAAACATCAGATACATCTGATAACCATGCCTCTTACGATACTTTCGTTGATAGGAGGTGCAGTATACAAAAACTAATAATTAAGCGTATGAAAAGACTGTTTGCAATCGCAATTATTGTCCTGTTTGTATTGGCAGGATGCGGGGATGGGAATAAACAATCGGAGGACGAACTCATCACCGTTGATGTTACAAAAGCTTATTCTCCAAGGAAAGAGTTAATTCTTCAAGACTTTATGGATGTTGAATATATTCCACTAGAAACGAATGATGAGTTTATTACCCAAGGTTTTGTACAGGCTATTGGAAACAACTTCCTGTTAGTGAAAAACCGAAATAGCGATGGGGATATTTTTGTTTTTGACAGGAAGGGTAAGGCGTTAAGAAAGATTAATCGTTTAGGACAGAGTGGTGAGGAATATAGTGGTATCCTGGGTATTACCCTTGATGAAGAAAACAATGAAATGTTTATCAACGATTTTTACGCGAGGAGAATGATGGTATATGACCTGTATGGGAATTATAAGCGAAGCTTCAAATATAAGGAAGATGGAGGTACAATATTTTATACCGAAATATTTAATTATGATACGAATAATCTACTTTGTTATGATCCCTACAATGAGACGATAGCATTTGTTCTTATTTCTAAACAGGATGGAAGTGTAATTAAAGAGATTAAGGTGCCATTTAAAGAGAAGAAACATTTGTGGCAACAGAGGACGGAAGGAGAAATGATTTATACGGTAAGTCCTGGCCCACATCGTACGATAATCCCTTTCGAAGATAATTGGTTGCTTTTAGAACATTCGGCGGATACGGTATATAGATTTTTACCTGATTATAGTTTACATCCGTTTATAGTAAGAACTCCGCCTGTGGAGTCTATGGATCCTGAGGTATATATGAACCTGAGGCTACTTTCTGATCGTTATTATTTCATGGAAGCAGTAAAGAATACTTATGACTTTAACACAAAAGACGGATTCCCGACAACTTACTTTATATATGATAGGCAAGAAAAGGAATTCTTTGGGTATACTCTTTACAATGGAGATTATTCTACCAAAAAAGAAATGTATATGAGCGCCTTAAGACCTGTTAGTCATGAAATAGAATCATGGCAATCTATAGATGCTTATCAGCTTGTGGAAGCTAATGAAAAAGGACAGCTGAAAGGACAACTCCAAGAAATTGCAACACAATTAGATGAAGAATCAAATCCGGTGATTATGCTGGTAAAACCTAAGAAATAAAATTTAGGGGGGAATTTAGAGCCCCCCCTTGATTCCAGCTTTTTTGATGTCCTAGCTTCACGATTCCTTTATCCAAACAGACAGGTTTCCACCTGATACCTTAAAGTTTCCATTACCATTTTCATCTATAGTAACTTTTTCTTTTATATTGCCTGTACATTCTATCCAGACTTCACCTTTTCGTTTGTCTCCTACATTCATAGTTTTAAAACCATTGTCACCGGTAGACATTAAAAACGCAAGACCTGAATCTTTATGATTGTCATCACCCATACGAACAAATCCGCAAACATTCCCATGGTCAAAATAATCTACCTGTTGGCCAAAAGCACGTTCTTGCCTGGCTTTAAGAAGTATATCAATGATTAATTGATGGGGAGATTTTTTTCCTCCTATACCATAATAATCACCATAGAAAATACAAGGATAACCTTTTTCCATTAAAAGAATTAATCCGTATGCTAAGGGTTTAAACCAACTCTTAACCTGGGATTCCAAAGAACTTCCCCATTGTGAGTCGTGATTATCTACAAAGGTAACAGTAAGTTCGGGATGATTCATGACTAAGGTATCATGCAGAATAGTACTTAAATCATAATCTCTTCCCTGGGATGAAGCTAAATACATATTATAATGTAAAGGTACGTCAAAAAGATCTACTTTATAATCTACACGAGAAAGATATCCTTCCAGTGAATGAATATCTTTTTTCCAATATTCTCCCACCGCATAGAAATCATCGCCTCTTTCAGCCCTTACATTGTCAAGGAATGATTTTATATAATTATCATTTATATGCTTAATGGCATCTAATCGCATACCATCAAGGTTTAATTCTTTACAGACCCATACACCCCATTTTTTCATTTCTTCTACTACTTCGGGGTGATCGAAGTCTATGTCTGCATACATCAGATAGTCGTAATTCCCATTTTCGCTGTCTACACCTTCAGCCCAACTTTTTCCATCGCCTTGTATCTGATATATTCCTGTCTTACCGTTTTCCTTATTATAATCTGTACCGGTAAAATGATACCAATGCCATTTAAAGTCCGAATATTTATCATTTCTACCAGGAAAATTAAAACCGGTCCAACCCTCAATTTCATAAGCATCGCTGATTGGGCTTTTCCTTTGGTTCGGATCGACTTCCTTAACCATGAACCGTTCTGTATAATCAGCGCCGGCTTTATGATTCATTACAGCATCGAAATAGACTGAAATTTTATTTTTATGTAACTCTTCAATAGCAGCTTTCAGTTCTTCTTTCGTTCCGTATTTTGTTCGAACAGTACCTTTCTGATTAAATTCCCCTAAATCGAATAAATCATAAATGCCATATCCTACATCTTTGTCATGAGTACCCTTACAAGCAGGAGGAATCCATACTGAAGTTACTCCTATCTCTTGTAAATGTGATGCATCATCCTTTAATTTTTTCCAGAACTTACCGTTTGCCGGTAAGTTCCATTCAAAATATTGCATCATCACACCATTTTTCATATGTATGCTTAATTAAAGTTTAATCGAGATTCTTTTTAACATCATCGGCCATTTGTTTGATCTCTTTTTTAGCCTCTTGTGTGTTTTTCATTACTGTATCTTTAGCATTATTCCATGCATCTTTTACATCATCTGCTGCATCATCAATCTGATCTGATGCTTTGTCTGTAGCTTTATCTATTTCTCTTTTTGCTTCATTAGCATTTCTATTAACATCTTCTTTTACGTCGTTCCAAGCATCTTTCACATCATCTTTTGCGTCATCAATCTTATCAGAAGCTTTTCTTCCAGCCTCCCGGGCAGATTCCTTAGCATTATTTAAATCTTGATTTGCATTGGCTTTTGATCTTTCACTACAAGATGCTGTAAATAATAGCAATCCAGATACACATAATGCACTTAATGTCATTTTCATTGTTTTCATTTCTCTAATTTTTAATTATTATTATTTCAGACTGTTTTCCAATCCAACGACTCAATGAACATACTTTTATATCATTTTGTTTAACGGTAATGGTTGTTTGATAATATGTTTTTTTAATGAGTTGGAATCTGAACAATTAATAATTAAAACTGTTTAAACGATATAATTAGTTTTTATTAATCAATTAAAATTTTATAATTATGGGAATTTTATGGTCAATTATTATTGGTATAGCTGCTGGTGCAATAGCCGGTTGGTTAATGAGAGGTAGTGGTTTTGGTATTATCATGAACCTTGTAGTAGGTTTAGTAGGTAGTCTTCTTGGAGGCTGGATTTACGGATTATTAGGTTTCACTACAACCAGTATTCTCGGCTCATTAGTAATGTCGGTTATTGGTGCAGTTGTTTTATTATGGATAGTATCACTATTCTCACGAAAACGAGTCTAGGTAATTATTTATAAAGAGAATAAACCCTCATGGATTTATATTCAGGATTACCTTATTGGATAGCTAAGAACCCTTTATATAATTATTATAACCCGTTAAAATCAGATTATGAAACGGACGTGGTAATTATAGGTGGTGGAATCACAGGTGCATTAGTAGCACATGAATTATCTACTGCAGGAATAAAATGTACGCTTGTTGATAAACGGAGTATTAGTACCGGAAGTTCTACGGCAAGTACAGCTTTACTTCAGTATGAAATTGATACACCATTATGTAAGTTGGCAGAGATGATAGAAGAAGAACTGGCTGTAAAAGCCTATGAATGTTGTCTTCAGTCCATTACTGATATTGAAAAAGTATTTCAAAGCCTTCATTATAATCCTGATTTTGAAAGAGTGCCAAGTGTTTATTATGCCAGTAATCATAAAGGCCATAAACTTATCGAAAGAGAATATGAGATAAGAAAAGCCTATCAACTGCCTGTAAATTATTTAAGCAGCAAGGAATTACAAAAAAAATATGGTATAAAAGCACCTGGTGCTCTTGAAAATAATGTATCAGCTCAGATTGATGCATACAAAGCGGCGACCTTCTTGATTGATTATCATATGAATAAAAGTGGACTAACCGTTTTTACTCATACGGATATAAAAGATTATTCGGAATCATCAAGCGGTTATACGCTTATTACTGATAATAATATTGAAATCAAATGTAAATATCTGATTATTGCAGCAGGATTTGAAGCGGGTATATTTCTGCCGAAACAGGTAATGAAACTAACTTCTACCTATGCATTAATTTCTCAACCAATTGACGAAAAGTATATATGGACGGGAAAGAGCTTAATATGGGAAACCAAGGAGCCTTATCTTTATATCCGAACGGATAATAAAAACCGTATCATAGTAGGAGGTGAAGATGAAGACTTTAAAGACCCTGTATTACGCGATAAGTTATTACGAAGAAAAGTAGGTATACTGGAGAAAAAGATAAAAAAACTATTTCCCAAAATCCCTTTTAAAACAGATATGGCCTGGTGTGGAACGTTTAGTTCTACCGATGACGGTTTACCTTTTATTGGTAATTGGCCCGGTAAAGAAAACATGTTCTATGCACTGGGATATGGCGGGAATGGTATTACATTTAGCATGATCGCCGCTCAGATGATACGGAATAAACTAAATGGTAAAAAAGACGATAGAGAAGAAATTTTTGGTTTTCAAAGACTTGAGAAATAAACAATGAATTAATATTTATAAATAAAATTATAACTATGGAAAAAAAGAATATTTATGAAATGCAGGATCCCCTTTCTGAGTACCGTCAGGAAGGATACCCAAAACAATATCAAGAACCTCCCGGAGTGCAATCGGAAATGAATCCGGTTCCGGATTGCGGTGAGAAAACGTATAAAGGTAGTAATCGCCTGCAAGGTCGTAAAGCTTTGATTACCGGAGGAGATTCCGGTATTGGTCGTGCGGCTGCAATTGCTTATGCGCGAGAAGGTGCTGATATTGCCCTTAATTATTTACCAGGTGAACAAAAGGATGCTGAAGAAGTAGCAAAATTCATTGAAGAGGCTGGTCGTAAGGTTTACCTTATTCCGGGAGACCTTAGTGATGAGCAATTTAACAAAAGAATGGTTGAAGAAGCTCATCAGAAATTAGGCGGACTTGATATTCTTGCTCTTGTGGCAGGAAAACAAGTATCAGTAGAAAAGATTGAAGACTTAACAACAGAACAATTAAAGAAAACATTTGAAATTAATGTTTACTCGTTGTACTGGACAGTAAAAGCTGCATTACCTTTATTACCCGCAGGTTCTTCTATTATCACAACGACATCTATTCAAGCCTACCAGCCCAGCGAGCATTTATTAGATTATGCAGCAACAAAGAGTGCGATAGTTGCTTTTACCAAAGCTTTGGCAAAGCAGATTGCTGATAGAGGAATTCGTGTAAATAGTGTGGCTCCAGGACCGATCTGGACAGCTTTACAAGTATCAGGTGGACAACCACAAGATAAACTTCCTGAATTCGGACAAAACACACCATTAAAACGTGCCGGACAACCGGCCGAATTAGCAGGAGTATATGTTCACCTTGCATCCCAGGAATCAAGCTATACCACTGCCGAAGTATATGGTGTAACCGGTGGTAATCATACGACTTAATAGACTGAGTGATTGAGTGACTGAGTAACTGAATGATTGAATGACTGAATAACTGAGTGGACTGAATATATTGAATAAAAATATTCTGTTTATTCAGTGTTATTCAGTCATTGAGTTTATTCAGTCATTGAGTCTTAAACTTATTCCACTACCATCATTTTATCATTGACAGCCATTTTGTCGCCTTCGTTGATGTAGACTTCTTTTACTGTGCCATCGATTGGACTGCGTATTTCGTTCTCCATTTTCATGGCTACCAAAACACATAAAGGATCGCCTGCTTTAACTTCTTCACCAGGTTTGACATACACTTTTAATATTACACCCGGCATTTGAGCTACAATAACCTGACGACCTACAGCAATCGATTGTGTACGGGATTGTCGCATTTTCTTTAATTCATCAATAACACTTATTTGAAACAAATCTCCTCTGTTTTTAACTTCATACTGAGAGTCACCTATACTTGAGATTTGTACTCCATGTGAACGGTTATTTAGAATAATGGAATAAATAGTATCACCACCTACGTTGTAATCTACTTCATATATAGTTCCGTTTACAGAAACTTTCTTTATCGGCCCATCTTCCAGTATTTCTACTTTAAATTCCGTGTCAGGAATATCATTTACTGTTGCGAAATAGGTAGCCAATGCTTTCGACATTACTTTATTTTCCATAACTTAAAAATTATTTGCAGCCATTTGTAATTTACCATAATGTTTCCAGAGAGATTCGCCAACCAATGGAACAGTTGTTGCGCGGGCGGCTGCTTCTTTTTCTTCTTCAAAATGTTTCAGAGCTGCCGCTATAACAGCTACCGTAGGGTCACTATTCTTCCTGCGTGTCAGGTCTTCTTTATCAAATTTAGTATCAATGAATGTCGTATCGTAATTGCCTTTCAGGAAAGTATTATTATGTAAGACGCTTAAGTGGAAGGGGATGGTTGTTTTAATACCCAGTATTTTATATTCTCGTAAAGCACGTACCATATTCGATACAGCCGATTCACGATTACGTCCCCATGAACAAAGCTTGGCAATCATCGGGTCGTAATGCAGTGATACTTCAAATCCCGCATAGGCAGCACTATCCAAACGGATATTACGTCCTTCGGGAGCTTCTCTAACACGTATAATTCCGGGTGACGGCATAAAATTGTTGGCTGGGTCTTCCGCATAAATGCGACATTCTATTGCTGCTCCACGAAATTCGATATCTTCCTGCTTGTAAGGTAAACGATTACCACTTGCAACCAGTATCATATCTCGTACCAGGTCTACACCTGTACAGGCTTCCGTAACCGGATGTTCCACTTGTAAACGTGTGTTCATTTCAAGAAAATAGAAATTCTGATCCTTATCCATCATAAATTCCAATGTGCCTGCACTATAATAACCTATCTTCTTACAGGCTGCAACTGCAATGGCCAACATCTTTTGCCTGGTTTCTTCTTTCACAAAAGGAGAAGGAGCTTCTTCTATAACTTTCTGGTTCCTTCGTTGAATGGAACATTCACGTTCATACAGGTGGATTACATTTCCATATTTATCGCCTAATACCTGTACTTCGATATGATGTGGATTTTCTATATATTTTTCGATATAAATAGAATCGTCACCAAATGAATTGGCAGCTTCGGAACGCGACATGCGGAAAGCTGCATCCAGCTCTTTTTCGCTGCGAACTAACCGCATGCCTTTTCCACCGCCTCCGGCAGCAGCCTTCAGCATAATGGGATAACCTACCTCTTTTGCCACAGACCTGATTTCTTCTAAGTCAGAAACAGGATCTTCCGTACCGGGAACGACCGGTACTCCGGCTTCTTTCATAATCTTACGAGCTTCTGTTTTCAATCCCATTTTGGCTATTATTTCTGAACTGGGACCAATGAAATTTACTCCTTCTTCTTCGCAACGCCTTGCAAAATCCGCATTTTCAGATAGAAAACCATATCCCGGATGAATAGCTGCTCCTGTTTTCTTTGCTATTTCTAGTATACTATCCGGTTTCAAATAGGAAGTATCTTCTTCATCCTTCGATATACAATAGGCTTCTTCTGCATAACGTACATGCAATGCGCCTCTGTCTACATGCGTATATATAGCAACAGTGGGTATACTCATTACGCGGCAAGTGCGGAATATACGTACCGCAATCTCTCCGCGATTAGCTACTAATATTTTCTTTATCATGATATTTAAGATTTAAAGCGGTAAATTTGAATGTTTTTTAGGCGGATTGGATTGCCGTTTATTGGCCAGTAATTCAAAACTACGGATTAACCGCGGACGGGTTACCGATGGTTCTATGATTTCATCTACATAACCTAATTCGGCAGCACGGTAGGGATTGGCAAACTTTTCACGATAATCATCCTGCAATTCTTTTCGTTTAGCTTCCACATCTTTTGCTCCTGTCAACTCTTTACGAAAGAGGATATTTACGGCACCGTCAGCACCCATTACGGCAATTTCGGCAGTAGGATAAGCAAAATTTATATCCCCTCGAATATGCTTCGAACTCATCACATCATAGGCTCCACCATACGCTTTACGTGTTATTACTGTTACTTTAGGTACAGTTGCTTCGCAATAAGCATAAAGCAGTTTGGCTCCATGGCGGATAATACCTTCATATTCCTGATTTACTCCCGGTAAGAATCCGGGAACATCTACAAAGGTTAGGATTGGGATATTAAAGGCATCGCAAAAACGAACAAAACGGGCTGCTTTTACTGAAGCATTTATATCTAATGTTCCGGCCAACGCCAAAGGCTGATTAGCTACAACACCTATTGTTTTGCCGTTTAAGCGAATATAACCAATTACAATATTTGGGGCATAATCTTGTTGAATCTCAAAGAAGTTTTCATCATCAGCTACCGAAGTAATTAAATCTTTTATATCGTATGGTTGATTAGGATTGGTAGGAATTAATAGATCCAGCTGTGCATCTATTCTGTTTGGACTATCCGTAGTAGGTATAAAAGGAGGTTCTTCCATATTATTATTAGGAAGGAATGATAATAATTCACGGATTTTCATAATACAATCCATATCATTCTCGGCAGAGAAATGGGCGACACCGGATTTACCGGTATGAATTTCTGAACCTCCCAGTTCATTCTTTGTAACATCTTCTTGTGTAACGCTTTTTACTACATCAGGTCCTGTTATAAACATATAACTGCTCTCTTTCACCATAAAGATAAAGTCGGTGAGGGCAGGAGAGTAAACCGCTCCTCCGGCGCAAGGCCCCATAATGGCGCTTATCTGTGGTACAACTCCGGAAGCCAGCGAATTTCGTAAGAAAATTTCGGCATAACCGGCCAGTGAACGTACACCTTCCTGTATACGGGCTCCACCCGAATCATTCAATCCAATAACAGGTGCCCCTAATTGCATGGCCATATCCATGATTTTACAAATCTTACGGGCGTACGTTTCAGATAAAGCCCCGCCAAACACAGTAAAATCCTGAGCAAATACAAATACTGTACGTTTACCGATTATTCCATACCCGGTAACAACACCGTCGCCTGGCGGACGTTGCTTTTCCAGTCCAAAATCATAACATTGATGGGTTACAAATTTATCAACTTCAACGAAAGTTCCTTTCTCCAATAATAATTCGATCCGTTCCCTTGCTGTTAATTTACCTGCCGCATGTTGTTTGTTTATGCGTTCTTCTCCGCCTCCCAGCTCAGCTTTCTGATGTAAGGCATGTAATTGTGCAATCTTCTCTTTCATGGTAATACACACATTTATAGGTTTTCGATAAATATAATAGATCTATATTAATATAACAGCTTAAACCCGATAGAGTTCATCTATTTAAGTATAAGTTATTTCTATTTCGGAAACTTCATTTGTGCATAAATACAGAATAAAGGAAACTTAGACTGTATTAAATATTACATTGATCAATAATGTCTTCTAAAGTTTTAGTGTAAAAGGTTGTTGAACCATATCCCTGCCTGGAAATAATCCCTTCTTTTCGGAATAGTTTTAGGTGAGTAGTAGCTTTAGTCTTTCCGCAATGATTCAGCCACTGATAATCACGTCCTGTTATGAAGGGCTTTTTATTTTCGAGATACCAAAGCAGGCGCTTTTTACAATCTTCAAATGAGAAATTTTCTTTTTCTGTTTCTATAGCACGGAAAAGAGGCATTACTTTTAACCGTTGACGTAACTTCTTTGATGAACGGAATTTTACGTCCTTAAAATGAATTGACTCAGAACGTATTTCCTTTTTATCCATTACAGGGCGACATTTCAACGAAACAGTAAATGTGCCGATACCCTCAAATTTTATATTACTTCCAAGCATCAGTTGGTTGACTATAACATCTTGCAACAATTGCAGGATACCCTTTACATCACCAGTGGAAAATGATGATTTTGAAATAATCTCTTCCATGAGATCCTCTGTTGAAACCGTACGGCTGGGAACGAAACGTGCATGAAGCGGTTGCACTTTACCATCTTTCTTTGGGTTCGGATTGCGAACCAATCTGTAATTTGCTGACATAAACTTAATCTTATTAAGGTTTTTATTACTATAAATTAATCATTTACCTGCGTACTTTTAGGTATTTGGTGCCTTTTAGTTCATCGTTCGCCGGTTGGAGAACGATCGTTCGTCAACTGGAGGTCATTTGTTCGCCAATTGGAGAACGATCGACCGTCAACCGGAGAACGATTACTTGTTCAGTACCAAAGATACAAATATTCCTTATGAAAAGACTAATAATTCAAGACAAAATGTCTAATAAATAATGCCATAGAAAAATATGATTAAGTAGATTATTAAATAACTATTACTACTTTTGTTGTTCTGTTTTTATAAATAACTTACAAACTAAATGATTGATTTCAATAAAATACCATCTCCTTGTTATGTGATGGAGGAGAAGCTCCTTAGGAAAAACCTTTCGTTGATTAAATACGTAAAAGATCAGGCCGGTGTAAATATTATTCTGGCATTTAAAGCTTTTGCAATGTGGAAAGCATTTCCTGTTATTCGTGAGTATATTCCTTATTCAACCGCCAGTTCCAAATATGAAGCCCAATTGGCCTTTGAAGAGATGGGAAGTCCGGCGCATACGTATTCACCGGCATATACGGAAGAAGATTTTCCCTTACTATTAAAATATAGTAGCCATATTACATTTAATTCCTTATCACAATTCGAACGCTTTTATCCAATGGTAAAGGCTGATGGTAACCGCGTGTCTTGTGGTCTACGTATTAATCCTGAATTCTCAGTTGTTGAAACGGATCTATACAATCCCAGTGCACCCGGGTCACGAATGGGAATTGTACGTGATTTATTAGGGGATACTTTGCCGGAGGGAGTAGAAGGGCTGCATTTTCATACGTTATGTGAGTCATCCTCTTTTGATCTGGAAAAGGTATTGAATGTTGTGGAACAACGTTTTGGACATTTCTTACCTAAGATCAAGTGGCTGAATATGGGCGGCGGACATTTGATGACACGAAAGGATTATGATATAGAACACCTCATATCATTACTTCAATCATTTAAAGCTAAATATCCTAATATAGAGATTATTATGGAGCCGGGCAGTGCTTTTGCCTGGCAAACAGGTTTTTTGCTGACGACTGTCGTTGATATTGTGGAGAACCATGGAATAAAAACGGCTGTTATTGATGCTTCATTTACGTGTCATATGCCTGATTGTCTGGAAATGCCTTATAAACCGGCTATCCGCAATGCAACAGATGCTATTGAGGGAAAACCTACCTATCGGATAGGTGGAAACAGTTGTCTTAGTGGAGACTTTATGGGTGACTGGTCATTTGAAGCCCCTTTAAAAGTTGGAGATAAACTGATCTTCGAGGATATGATCCATTACACGATTGTGAAAACAAACATGTTTAATGGTATTCCGCATCCGGCTATTGCACTTTGGAACAATGATGATCAATTAATTGTTTATAGAACATTTACTTACGAAGACTATAAGCAAAGAAATTCTTGATTTTCTTTGCAGTTGAAAATTGAAAATTGAAAGTTGAGAACTGTTTTTGTTTCATTTTCAATTTTCAACTTTCAATTTTCAATTAATATATATTACCTTAGCGGTTTAAAATAAAGGTTATTAAAAGATGGGTATTTTCAATTTCTTCAATAGAGAGAAAAAAGAAACGTTAGATAAAGGGTTATCTAAAACTAAAGAAAGTGTATTTTCAAAAATCACACGTGCTGTTGCAGGTAAAAGCAAAGTAGACGATGATGTACTTGACAATCTGGAAGAAGTTCTGATTACTTCTGATGTAGGAGTGGAGACTACGCTGAAAGTGATTTCCCGTATTGAAAAGCGGGTTGCCCGAGATAAATATGTGAATACAGATGAACTGACAAGCATATTACGTGATGAAATTGCCGCATTACTTACCGAGAATAATACGGAGGATGCTGAAGGTTTTACATTGCCTGAAGATAAGAAACCTTATGTTATTATGGTAGTTGGAGTAAATGGAGTCGGTAAGACCACTACGATTGGTAAGCTTGCTTATCAGTTTAAGAAAGCGGGAAAAAAGGTTTACTTAGGTGCAGCTGATACATTCCGTGCTGCCGCTGTAGAACAGTTGGTTATCTGGAGTGAAAGGGTAGGAGTTCCTATTGTAAAACAGAAGATGGGTTCTGACCCTGCATCGGTTGCTTTTGATACATTAAGCTCAGCCAAAGCTAATGATGCAGATGTCGTAATCATTGATACAGCAGGCCGTTTGCATAATAAGGTGAACCTTATGAATGAGCTTACCAAGATAAAAAACGTAATGAAGAAAGTTATACCGGATGCGCCACACGAAATACTTTTGGTATTAGATGGTTCTACCGGACAAAATGCATTTGAACAAGCTAAACAATTTACAGCTGCCACTGAAGTAAACGCCCTGGCTGTAACCAAACTCGACGGAACAGCTAAAGGTGGAGTTGTTATCGGTATATCAGATCAATTCCGTATCCCCGTAAAATATATCGGATTAGGTGAGGGTATTGAAGACCTTCAGGTTTTCAACAAAACAGCTTTTGTAGATTCGCTGTTTGGGGAGGGGTGAATAACTCAATAATTCAATAACTGAATAGACTGAATCACTGAATATCTATAACGTATAAATATTCAGTCTATTGAGTTTATTCAATCATTCAGTAACTGAGTGACTCAGTCATTATTTATATGAAAAAAAATCAAGTAGATATAATAACCCTTGGTTGTTCGAAGAATCTTGTGGACTCAGAGCAGCTTATGCGCCAGTTTGTGGCGAATGGATACACTGTTGAGCATGACCCTGATAAAATTACAGGTGAAATTGTTGTAGTCAATACATGTGGCTTTATTGGTGATGCACAGGAAGAGTCCATCAATATGATATTAGAACTGGGGGAAGCAAAGAAAAAAGGAAAGATTGCTCAGTTATATGTTATGGGATGTCTTTCTGAGCGGTTTCTAAAAGATATGGAAACCGAATTACCGGAGGTGGACCGTTTTTATGGTAAGTTCAATTGGAAAGAATTATTGACGGATTTAGGAAAATCCTATTATAGAGATATTCAGAATGAACGCATTCTAACAACGCCCCATCATTATGCTTATTTAAAAATAGCAGAAGGTTGTAACCGTACTTGCTCGTATTGTTCAATACCCATTATTACAGGACGTTATCAGTCTCGTTCTATAGAAGAGATTGAAGATGAAGTCAGATTGCTGGTTGATCAGGGAGTAAAAGAGTTTCAGATGATAGCTCAGGATCTTACCTATTACGGATTGGATCGTTACAAACATTTTGCTTTACCGGAATTGGTAGAACGGATTGCTGACATCCCCAATGTAGAATGGATACGTTTACACTATGCTTATCCTGCCCGTTTCCCATTGGATTTATTGAGAGTTATGCGTGAACGGGAAAATGTATGTAAGTATATGGATATAGCCTTACAACACATAAGCGATCCCATGCTGAAACTGATGCGTAGAAATATTACACAGGCAGAGACATATGAACTTTTAGAAAAAATAAGACAAGAAGTACCAGGTATTCATTTACGTACAACTTTAATGACCGGCCATCCGGGAGAGACAGAACAAGACTTCGAAGAATTGGTTGATTTTGTTAAAAGAATGCGTTTTGAACGGATGGGAGCTTTTGCATATAGCCATGAGGAAGGCACTTTTTCTTTTAAGAAATATACAGATGAAATCCCATCTGAAACTAAACAGGAACGCCTGGATTATATTATGCGCATTCAAGAACGGATTTCAACAGAAATTAATGAGACAAAGATTGGGCAAGCGCTAAAGGTTATTGTTGATAGAGAAGAAGATAACTATTATGTTGGACGTACTCAGTTCGACTCTCCTGAGGTAGATCCTGAAGTATTAATAACAAAAGAGAAAGTATTGACGCCGGGAGAGTTTTATCAAATAGAAATAACCGATTCCGACGCGTTCGATTTGTTTGGAAATGCGATGAAATGACAAAAAAAGTTGAATTTATTTGCTCAGTATTAAAAAAATAACTAATATCGCTGATTAAAACCGGATTATGAGCAATAAATTATGAAAAACAAAGAGTTTGTAAAAGAGTTGTCTAATCGTTTAAAGTGGACTTCCGGAGAAGTCACGGATGTTTTATCTGAACTAAGTTCTCTGATAGGAACCCGTTTAGTAGAAGGAGATATTATTTATTTTGATGATTTTGGACAGTTTGAATCCAGAAAAAAAGGTGAAAGAATATCTGTCAATCCGGCAAACGGAAAACGTTACTTAGTCCCTCCTAAATTAGTACCCGTATTTAAACCTGGAGTTACGATTAAAAATCAACTCAAAGAATTAGATTAGAATGAATAACCGTTTAACAATTAAAGATTTAGCCGGAGTATTATCCAAGAAATCCGGAAAAGACGCCGAATCTTTAGAGCGTTTCCTTACAGAATTTATTTCTATTATCAGGGAGAATATCTTTTCAGACAAGCTTATGCAGATCAAAGGTATAGGTACCTTTAAGATCATTCAGGTTGATAGTCGTGAGAGTGTAGATGTAAACACAAAAGAACGAATTGTAATTCCTTCGCACTCAAAAATATCTTTCACTCCTGATAAAGATTTGAGGGAAATGGTCAATAAACCATTTTCTTTTTTTGAATCCATAGAAATAAATGAAGATTCTGATTTTACATCTTTTGAAATGCCTGCCGAAGAAAAAGAGGAAGAAGTTGAAGAAGTAGAAGAGGTGGATGAAACAGATGAAGTGGTCGAAGAAACGAAAGATGTTATTGAGAAAGTTTCCTTTATTCCTGAGGTAAAACAAGAGGAGCCAAAAGAAGAAATCATCAGCAGTGATATCCCTTTAGTACCTCCTCCTCCGATGCCTATAGAAAAAGAGATAGCCAAGGAAGAAATACAAGAAGAAGTTAGAGAAGAAATAGAAGATAATATTCAACAGGAAATAAAGGAGGTTGAGCAAGAAATTAAAGATGAGATAAAAGAAGAAATTATTGATAAGCAGGAAGAAGAGACTATTAATAATTTGGTGGATGAGCCTATAATAAACAAAATCACAGAAAATAAACCTATAGAGCAACCGTTAGAAGAAACAGTACTTTATACAACAGAAAAACGCCTGGAAGCAGAAACAAAAGAGAAAGAAATAACAGATTCGACAAACCAAATAAAAAAGGACAATATGAGTGAATACAACGACGACAAAAGAGGACGGGATACATATACCAGAAAGGAATCGGGTTCTAACAACACATTGGTTACCTTGTTGTTAATACTTGTGGTTATATTAATCATCGCTTTAGGCAGTATTCTGTTTATAAACAGAGATAAACTATTTGGAAGTGATGATACCGTAGAGGTAGCAAAAAAGGAAAATATGCAGAATCAATTTTCATTACCTGTTGATCCCGATGAAGATACAATAGAAGATGAGTGGGGTATTGAAGATGAATATGCTCAGGAAAAACCGGCAACGGTTACATCAGATAATAAAGAAGGTGTAATAACTACTGTTACGACTAAACGAGGAGACAGGTTGAATCTTATTGCTCTTGAATATTATGGGAACAAATTGTTCTGGGTGTATATTTATGAGCATAATAAGTCAAAGATTGCTAATCCGGACAATATTGATGTAGGTATACAATTAGAGATTCCGGCAAAAAGAACCTATAATATTGATGCAAATGATCCGGCATCTGTAAAACGGGCATCTGTAAAACAGAGTGAGATAATGTCGAAATATAAACCTAAAAGAAGACGTTCGTCTTACAGCCAGTATAAATACAGTGATCCGTATATGTATCAATATTCCGATCCATATCAGTATAGTAGTAACACATACTCAGATCCGGGTTTGTACAATAATAACCAATATAGCGATCCTTTTCAGAGTACTACAAATCAGTATAATGATTATAACAGTAGTAGTAGCACATATGATAATAACTCTAATTCATATGATAATAATTGGAATAACAGCAATACGCTGAATAATAGCAGTACATACTCCGATCCTTTTTATTTTTAAGATCAAATAGGATAAAATATAAGATAAACGCTTGTCATAAATTGACAGGCGTTTTTTTATACTATATATATGATCTTATAATTCAAAAGTATATCTTTGTTATTGAAAGAACATATAATAGTAGCGATATGAAAAAAAGAATGTTAATCTTAGGAATAGTCCTTTTGCCACTTTGTTTAATACATGCACAATCTAGTACCAATCAATCATTGGTAGATCGTTTAAATTATTATTCTCCTCAAAGCTTTCGTTTGGCTGTCGATGATATTCAAAAACGTTATGGAAAGGCATACCAGTTTCCGACAGATTGGGAAAAGAACGTGAAAGAGTTAGAAGATAAAAAAGAAACTCTTATTACTCGTTTACAGGCTGGAGATAAAAAAGCTGAAAAAGAAGTTGTCACTCTTTTGAAAAAACTGGATGCTGTTTTGTTGGCAAACCCATTACTTGCTAATAAGCAAGTTGTTGCAATTAAAAGAAATTTGGGCGATAAAGCACGGTCTGCTATGAGTGGATCTTTAGGTATTGCACCTTCTAATTTTCAGAATAATTCTGAAATATGGAATCCCAAAGAAGGTTGGACTAATGAATTTGTAAATATAAAAATAACTCCTGAAAAAATTAATTATTCTGAATTATACAAACCGCAACCGGGAATGATCATTACTGACCCTGAACCACATTTTGATGGAAATCGTCTACTCTATTCTTCAATTGGAACAGATGACAAATGGCATCTTTTTGAATTGGATATTACGAATGGCAATACACGTCAGATAACACCGGATACATATAAAGATTTTGACAGTTTTGATGGTTGCTATGCTCCTGACGGACGAGTGATCTTTTGTTCAACAGGAACATTCCTGGGATTGCCTTGTACGAATGGTGGTAATAAAATGTGTGGTATGTTCTCATATGATCCTGAGACAGGAAAAACAAGACAGTTAACCTATGATCAGGACAGTAACTGGGGACCTGTTATAATGGAAAATGGCATGGTATTATACCAACGTTGGGAATATGCTGACATACCTCATTCTAATTCCCGTTTATTATTCACCATGAATCCGGATGGAACAACTCAAAATGCATTTTATGGAACAAATTCTTATTTCCCAACCTCTTTCTTTAATGCACGTCCTGTTCCTGGTCAACCTTCTATGATTGTAGGTATTGCTACAGGACACCATAGTGTATCAAGGAGTGGAAGAATGTTGGTTATCGATATTCGTAAAGGAAGAAAAGAAGCAGAAGGGGTAATAGCGGAGATTCCTTATTCTGGTAAAAAAGTAGAACCGCTAGTTCGCGATCGTTTACCTGATGGAGTTTGGCCACAATTTCTTCAGCCTTATCCCCTGGATGAAAACTATTATCTGGTATCTATGAAAGAGAATCCGGATGCGTTATGGGGGATTTATCTGGTTGACAGGTTTGATAATCGAACACTCATAGCTGAAGAAGAAAATGTAGCTTATCTTGAACCTGTATTAATGGAAAAACAGAAAACTCCACCGGCAATACCGGATCGGATAAACCTGGAATCAACTACGGCAACTGTATTTTTGCAGGATATTTATGTAGGCGACGGATTAAAGGATATTCCTAAAGGAACAGTAAAGAAATTACGTATCGGCTCGTATGTATTCAGCCCCTGGAATCAGGGAGGACTTTTAGGTACAATCGGCATGGATGGCCCCTGGGATATAAAAAAGATTCTGGGAGAAGTAGATGTTGAAGAAGATGGTTCCGCTATTTTTAATATACCGGCTAATACTCCTGTTTTTGTTCAACCGCTTGATGAAGAGGGTAAAGCATTGCAATTAATGCGTAGTTGGTTAACAGGGATGCCTGGGGAAACTTTATCCTGTATAGGTTGTCATGAAGATAAAAACATGGTACCGGTTCCTCGCCGGACAATAGCTTCTCAAAAAACACCTCAATCTATTCGTAACTGGTATGGAGAAGCTCGTGGATTCAGTTATCGACATGAAGTACAACCTGTTTTGGATAAATATTGTATATCATGTCATGGTGAAGATAAACCCGATAGACCTTATCTGAAAGGAGACCGGTATATTGATGATTGGACTTCACGGATAAGCGGAAGGGCTGGAACTAATTATGGTGGACATTTTACAGAATCCTATGCAAATCTTCACCGGTATGTTCGTCGCCCGGGTATTGAAAGCGATATGGATATGTTAGTCCCGATGGACGTACATGCTGACCAAACTGAATTAATTCAAATACTTCAGAAAGGTCATTATAATGTTAAAATGGATAAAGAAGCATGGGAAAAACTCTTCTGCTGGATTGATTTTAATGCTCCATTTCATGGCAGGCGTTCAGATATACCGGAGTTTGATCAGACTGCTAAAAGTAATGAGTTGAGAGTAGCCTATCGGGAAATGTTTGGCGGACCGGTTTGCAATGATGAATGGTTACCTGAAATACCTGAAATAAAAGAGTCTGTTATTCCTGAAAAAATAGCTATAGAAAAAGGTGAGACAACGCTCAAAGATTGGCCGATGTATGATCCGGTTCAGACATCCTATGGTTCCTGGGGCAATACGCATAATAAGCAACTTGAATTAGGGAATTTCCAAAAAAGTATTCCATTGGGTAACGGGTCATCAATTGACTTAGTGAAAATACCGGCAGGTAGTTTTGTCATGGGAAGTGATCGCCATCCTGACGAGATGCCTCAATCAGTAATTGAAATAAAAGAGCCTTTCTGGATTGGTCGTTTTGAAATTACGAATGAGCAATACAGAGCCTATAAATCATCCCATGATAGTCGTGATGAACATCGGCATGGTTATCAATTTGGTAGAAAAGGATATTCTATGAATGGTCCTGATCAGCCCGCCGTGCGAATATCCTGGCAGGAAGCAATGGATTATTGTAACTGGTTATCAGAAAAGACAGGAATGCATTTTACCTTACCGACAGAAGCCGAATGGGAATGGGCCTGCCGTGCAGGTAGTGAAACTCCCTTTTGGTTTGGAGAATTAAAAACAGATTTTTCTGATTATGCAAATCTGGGAGATGTAAAATTGAAGGAGTTTGCAGCTTGTACATCTTATAAATTCTATGAGAGTGCACAAGTAATTGATAATCCAAATAAATACGACGATTGGATTCCTCGTGATACTATCTATAATGATGGAGGTTTTATTTCAGAGCCTGTAGGACGTTATGTACGAAATCCCTGGGATTTATTTGACATGCATGGAAATGTGTGGGAATGGACCCGTTCAGCCTATATGCCATATCCATATAATGGAGAAGATGGAAGAAACGATATAGAAAATAAAGAATTGAAACGCGTTGCCCGTGGAGGTTCGTGGTATGACCGTCCTCATAGAAGTACTTCTTCTTATCGGTTGCCATACAGGGACTATCAAAAAGTTTATAATGTAGGGTTCAGGGTTGTCATGACTGAAAAGAAGTTAGCAGATATAGCAGTTTTTTGAGTAGAAAAAGTACATTAAGTTAGGATTATATAATAATCTAATGTAGGGAGTTTAGTATTATTTAACGGCTAAAGTTAAGAATACGTTTTTAACATTTATAATTTTGTGCAACAAATTTCTTAAGGCAAATATTTAAACACTTACTAATATAGAAAATCTATGAGTCAGACAGTAGACATTCGTGAGTTGAACGAACGGATAGAAAGTAAAAGTTCGTTTGTGAACATGATTACGATGGGTATGGACCAGGTAATTGTTGGTCAGAAACATTTGGTTGAATCTTTATTGATCGGTCTGCTTTCAGACGGACATATTCTTTTGGAAGGTGTTCCGGGTTTGGCAAAGACATTAGCCATTAAAACATTAGCTTCTTTGATTGATGCGAAGTATAGTCGTATTCAGTTCACACCGGATTTACTTCCGGCTGACGTGATTGGTACAATGATCTATAGCCAGAAGAAGGAAGAGTTTATGGTGAAACATGGACCTGTTTTTGCCAATTTTGTTTTGGCCGATGAAATCAACCGTGCGCCAGCAAAGGTGCAAAGTGCTTTATTAGAAGCGATGCAGGAAAGACAAGTTACAATCAGTGAAGAGACATTTAAACTGCCTAAACCTTTCCTTGTTATGGCTACTCAAAACCCTATAGAGCAAGAAGGTACTTATCCTTTACCGGAAGCACAGGTAGACCGTTTCATGCTGAAAGTAGTGATAGGTTATCCTAAGAAGGAAGAAGAGAAGCTGATTATTCGTCAGAATATATCAGGTGAACGGCCCCAGATTACACCGGTTCTTTCCAAACAGGAAATACTAGAAGCCCGTAGTGTGGTACGAGAAGTGTATTTGGATGAAAAAATAGAACGTTATATCGTTGATATCGTTTTTGCTACGCGTTACCCACAAGAACATGGATTGGCTAACCTGGCTAATATGATATCTTTTGGTGCTTCTCCACGTGCTTCAATTAATCTGGCTTTGGCTGCTCGTGCTTATGCTTTTATTAAACGCAGAGGATATGTAATTCCGGAAGATATTCGTGCTGTTTGTCATGATGTAATGCGGCACCGTATCGGCCTGAGTTATGAAGCTGAAGCCAATAATTTGACATCTGAAGAGGTAATTAGTGAAATACTGAATAAGGTAGAAGTTCCCTAATTTAATTGAAAATGGAAAATTGAAAATGAAAAATTATTTTTAGTATTTCATTTTCAACTTTCAATTTTCAACTTTCAATTTGAAAGAATGGAAACAAGTGAACTATTAAAGAAGGTTCGTCGGATTGAGATCAAAACGCGCGGCCTGTCTCGCAATATCTTTGCAGGACAGTACCATTCCGCTTTTAAAGGACGTGGTATGGCGTTCAGTGAGGTGCGTGAGTATCAGTATGGTGATGATATACGTGATATTGACTGGAATGTAACGGCTCGTTATGTTCGTCCATATGTAAAAGTATTTGAAGAAGAACGCGAGCTTACTGTCATGCTACTTATTGATGTATCGGGAAGTAGAGACTTTGGCTCTGTCAATGTAATGAAGAAAGACATCATTACAGAAATAGCAGCAACATTGGCTTTTTCTGCTATTCAGAACAATGATAAGATTGGCGTTATCTTTTTCTCAGACAAGATAGAGAAGTTTATTCCTCCACAGAAAGGGAAAAGACATATTTTGTATATCATTCGTGAGTTGATTGATTTTCAACCTGATGATACCAAAACAGATATTAATCAGGTGTTGAAATATCTTACGAATGCCATTAAAAAGCGTTGTACGGCTTTCATTATATCCGATTTTATTGATAAAGGAGAATTCAAAGATGCATTGACAATTGCTAATCGCAAGCATGATGTAGTTGCCATTCAGGTATATGATCAACGTGAAACGGAGCTTCCGGCAGTAGGATTAATGAAAGTCAAAGATGCTGAAACCGGTGTTGAGCGGTGGATAGATACTTCTTCATCAAAGGTTCGTGAAACGTATAGACAATGGTGGAATAAACGACAGAAAGAGATGGAAGATTCATTCAAAAAGTGTCGGGTAGATTCCGTTTCTATCCGGACAGAAGATGATTATGTCAAATCATTAATCGCTCTTTTTGGAAAACGTAATTAATTATGTGCATGAAAATAGTTAAGAAAAGTATTCTGTTTCTTATATTTATTCAAAGCTTAATAGGAGGTGGACAACTGTTCGCACAAAGGACGTTGATAGATGTGAAGATTGATTCGGCAGCTATCCTGATAGGTGAGCAAACCCTTTTACATCTTACGGTTACCACAGATAAGGATAAAAATGTGCAAATCCTTATACCTGCAGATACGTTAATGCGTGGTGTGGAAGTACTGACAGCATCAATACCTGACTCTACCATTATTGAAAATGATCGTTTGCTTATCAAACAGGATATTCTGATTACCTCATTCGACTCTTCTTTATATTTGTTGCCTCCTATAAAGGTTATAGACGGACCGGATACGATATTATCTAATCAGGTTGCTTTGAAAGTCTCAACTATTCCGGTTAATGTAGATGCCCCGGAGGAATTCAATGATATTAAAACGGTTTGGAAACCACCTTTTGTGCTGGCTGATTATTATCCGCTTATATTCGGAATATTGATTGCTTTATTCCTGATATGTGTGATTGGTTATATTATCCAGCGCCGTAAGAACAGGAAATCGCTTATCCCATTCAGGAAAGAGGCTCCCAAATTGCCTCCGCATGAACAGGCTATTAGTGAATTGAATGAAATCAAGCAACAGAAACTCTGGCAGCAGGGACGTAATAAAGAGTATTATACATCTATTACAGAGACATTGCGAAGGTACATTAATGATCGTTTCGGTATTAATGCAATGGAAATGACGTCTGGTGAAATATTGGATATTATTCGTCGCGAAAGTGAGGCTGATTCGGTATATGAAAATTTGAAGCAGATCCTGCAATTATCAGACTTCGTGAAGTTTGCTAAATTCAATCCATTACCTGATGAGAATGATTTGAGTATGATGAATGCTTATTTGTTTGTAAATCAAACTAAACCAACAGTTATTGCTCCTACTGATGAAAAAGAGAAGGAGGAAGAGTCTGCTGATGGTAATTCAACTTTAACAGAAGAATAAAATGGTTTTTGCAAATCCTACATATTTATACTTATTACTATTACTTATCCCGTTGATAGGATGGTACATCTGGAAGTTGAGTAAGACACAAGCCAGTATGCAAGTGTCATCTTCCCAAGCGTTCGATCTGCCTGGTGGTTCTTCCTATAAAGTCTATTTGCGGCATGTCCCCTTTATATTGAGGATGATAGCCATAGCTCTTATTATATTTGTTTTGGCAAGACCTCAATCGACTAATAGCTGGCAGAATACTTCTACTGAAGGTATTGATATTATGTTGGCAATGGACATTTCGAGTAGTATGCTTGCTCAAGACTTAAAACCTAATAGATTGGAAGCAGCTAAAGATGTTGCCTCTTCATTTATAAACGGACGACCGAATGATAATATCGGGTTGGTAGTCTTTTCGGGTGAAAGTTTTACACAATGCCCTTTGACAACAGATCATACTGTATTATTGAATTTGTTTAAAGATATTCATAGCGGAATGATTGATGACGGTACAGCTATCGGATTAGGTTTGGCCAATGCGGTAAGTCGTATTAAAGATAGTCAGGCCATTTCAAAAGTTATAATACTATTGACTGACGGTTCCAACAATATGGGTGAGATTGCCCCTGTAACAGCAGCGGAAATAGCAAAAGCTTTTGGTATTCGTGTATATACTATTGGAGTAGGTACGAGAGGCATGGCTCCTTATCCGTTCCAGACTGCATTTGGTGTTCAATATCAGAATATCCCTGTAGAAATAGATGAAGATGCCTTAAAGCAGATATCTTCTACCACAGGTGGACAATACTTCCGTGCAACAGATAATAGCAGTTTGAAGGAGATTTATACGGAAATAGATAAATTAGAGAAAACAAAAATCAGTGTACAAGAATACAGCAAAAAGCAAGAAGAGTACAAAAATTGGGCACTTCTGATATTTGCTTTGTTACTTGTTGAGATTTTGTTGAGATATACATTGTTGAGAAATATACCTTAATTGAGTAACTGAGTGACAGAATAACTGAATCAGTTACTCAGTCATTCAATAATTCAGTTATTAAAAAATAAATGCTTATGTTTCGTTTTGCGAATCCTGAATATTTATATTTACTTTTTTTACTTCCTGTACTGATATTATTCTTCATTTATTCGAATATCAGGAAGAAGAAAGCTATTAAAAAATATGGTAACCCCGAATTACTGACAGAATTGATGCCTGATGTATCACCCAAAAGACAATATTGGAAATTTTGGTTGTTATTTGGGGCTATTGCAGGCATAATATTTGTGATTGCCGGTCCTCAATTTGGTTCAAAACTTGAAACCGTTAAACGACAGGGAGTTGAAATAATGATCTGTCAGGATGTTTCCAATTCCATGTTGGCAGAAGATATAACACCAAATCGTTTGGAAAAATCTAAACAAATGCTATCGCGTCTAACAGATGGTTTTGTAAATGATAAGGTGGGGTTGATTGTTTTTGCAGGAGATGCATTCACACAATTGCCGATCACTTCGGATTATATTTCCGCCAAGATGTTCCTTTCATCCATTACTCCCAGTATGGTCTCCACACAAGGAACTTCTATTGGAGCTGCTATTAATCTGGCAGTACGCTCCTTTACACCGAATGAGACATCAGACAAAACTATTATACTTATCACGGATGGTGAAAATCATGAAGATGACGCTATCGGCGCAGCAAAGAAAGCGGCTGAGAAAGGCATTCATGTCAATATAGTAGGCATTGGACAGCTTAATGGTTCTCCTATACCTGTTGGCGGTAACAATAACTTTATGAAAGACAAGGATGGGAATGTGGTTATCACCAAACTGAATGAGCAGATGTGCCAGGAAATTGCAGCAGCAGGACAAGGCATGTATGTACGTGCTGATAATACAAACTCAGCACTGAAAGCTATTCAAGGAGAAATAGATAAAATGAATAAATCGGAAATTGACAGTAAAATATATTCCGAGTATGATGAGCAATTTCAAACATTGGCATGGATAGTACTATTTTTGTTAATAGCTGAATTCATGACTATGGACAGAAAGAGCAAGATATTCAGAAAAATTAAGTTGTTCTCTTAATTCAATGAAACAGATGAAGCAGATACGGAAAACAATAATATGGATGATCGCATTTATTTGCTGTTCGGGGGCTGTATTCGCTCAAAAGGCTGAACGCAAGAATATTCGCGATGGTAATAAACTATATAATCAGGAAAAATATACGGAATCGGAAATTGCTTACCGTAAAAGTTTGGAGGTGAATCCACGTTCCATAGAAGGTACTTTCAACCTCGGAAACGCACTATATAAGCAAGAAAAATTCCCGGAAGCTGCCGAGCAATATCAATTAATTGCAGGACAAGGAGAAAAACTGCTGAACGATGATCCTGCAAATGCTGAAAAACTGGCACAGGTTTTCCATAACATGGGAAATATCGGAATGCATAATAAAGAGTATGCCAAAAGCGTTGAAGCTTATAAGCAATCTTTACGATTGAATCCAAAAGATGACGAAACACGTTATAATTTAGCTTTGGCACAGAAATTGCTGGAAGATCAGCAGAATGAAAATGATGATCAAAGTGAGGATGATCAGGATCAAAAAGAAGATCAGCAGGATCAGAACCAACAGGATGATCAGCAACAAGATCAGAATCAGCCTCAGGACGATGAGCAAAAAGAAGATAAAACGCAGGAACAAGAACAACAAAATGAGCAAATGAACCAAGACAATGCTCAACAAATACTTGACGCATTCCTGCAAGATGAAAAAGATACTCAGGAAAAGGTAAAACAGGCGCAGCAACAACATCAGCAACGCCGTAAAACCGATAAAGAGTGGTAATTAACTGAAATTAAAAAAAGTAATATATAAATGAGGAAATTAGTTTTCTTATTCATTCTATCCTTATCAGTCGGAGCATTCCTGAAAGCACAGAATGTCACCTTCAAAGCGACTGCGCCTAATGCCGTCGTTGTAGGAGAGCAGTTCAGGCTTTCATATACAGTTAATGCGGAAGGCAAAGATTTAAGGCTACAAGGTGAATTGACGGATTTTGATGTATTAATGGGACCTTCGCAATCCAAATCCTATAGTTCCAGTTGGGTAAATGGACAAAATACCAGTGAAACAACTGTAACTTATACATATATATTATTAGCAACGAAAGAAGGAACCTTTAATATACCACCTGCCTCAATTAAAGTCAAAAATTCCAATTATGTATCGAATGCGTTAACAATAAAAGTACTTCCACCTGATCAAAAACCTTCTAATCAAGGAGGTGCTGCCCAAGGTGGAAACCAGGGAAGTGCTGCAAGTTCTTCACAAAATGTTTCTGGAAATGATGTTTTTGTTGCTATTCAGGCATCAAAAAGAAGTGTTTTTGAACAAGAAAGTTTCCTGGTGAGTTTTAAACTTTATACGCGCCTTAACATAGTAAGTCTAAATCCAAAATTCCCTGAATTTGAAGGCTTTTTATCACAAGATATTGAACTTAAAGATCAACAATGGACGATGGAGAACTATAACGGACAAAACTATAACGTACTTTTATTAAAACAATCGGTATTATACCCGCAACGTTCAGGAAAATTGACGATCGATGCAGGTAAATATGATGTAGTGATCCGCACCCGAAATCAAAGTCAAAGAGCCCGTAGTATTTTCGACGATTTTTTCGATACATATGCCGATGTCAACAAGACTTTAACTACTTCACCTGTAACAATAGATGTAAAGCCGCTTCCTTCAGGTAGGCCATCTAATTATGCCAATGCTGTTGGTGATTTCAATATCAGTGCGAATATTAATTCAAATAATGTTAAAACAAATGAAGCTGTCACGGTAACAGTGAAGGTTTCAGGAACTGGTAATATTCGGTTAATAAAGAATCCTGAAGTTATATTTCCAAATGACTTTGATATTTATGATCCTAAAGTAGATAACAATTTTAGGACGACAACAGCCGGGGGCTCAGGTACTAAGACCATAGAGTATATGGCCATCCCCCGTTATGCCGGTGATTTCGAAATACCTGCGATTAAATTCTCATATTTTGATATTAAATCAGGCAACTATAAAACGCTTTCTACAGAATCTTTCAAACTTCATGTTGAAAAAGGTGAAGGAGGAGAGGGTGGTAGCAGCCCCGTTGTATCTAACTTCACGAACAAGGAAAATGTAAAGTATCTGGGACAGGATATCCGTTACCTGAAAGTAAAAGGTATCAACTTTGTACCTAATAATGAATTATTCTTTGGTTCATTTATGTACTATATGTGCTATCTCGTTCCTGCCTTGTTGTTTATCGTATTCTTTTTTATCTATCGCAAGCAGGTTAAAGAAAATGCTAACATAGCTTTAGTTCGGACAAAGAAAGCAAATAAAATGGCGGTAAAACGTCTGAAGAATGCAGCTAAATTACTGAAAGAAAATAAGAAAGAAGAATTTTATGATGAAGTTCTCCGCGCACTTTGGGGATATCTGAGTGACAAATTGAATATTCCTCAATCAAACCTTACTAAAGACAATGTAGAAGCAGAATTAGCAAAATATGGAGTAGGGGAGCAGTTAATCAGAGAGTTCATGGATATTCTGAATACATGTGAGTTTGCCCGTTATGCGCCATCGCAAGCTTCAGATGGAATGGATAAGTTGTATGAAGCTACGGTGAATGCCATTGGTGATATGGAAAATACGATTAAAAAGTAATGTTATGAGATCATTTATATATATAAAAAGATTAATATTATTCTTCATTATCCAATGTGTAGGGCTGAGTGCTTTTGCTCAGGAAACCATTATTAAAGAAGCAGAAACAGCATACACACAAGAAGATTATAACAAAGCTATCGAACTTTATGAAGATATACTGAAGACAAATGGAGCTTCGGCTGAGATCTATTATAACCTGGGAAATGCTTATTATAAAGCAGATAGAGTTGCCCCTGCTATTTTGAATTATGAACGTGCCTTGGTGTTGGATCCCGGAGATGCAGATATCCGTTTTAATTTGCAAATGGCAAAAGAAAAAACAGTAGATAAGATTGAACCTCTCGGCGAGTTTTTCCTGGTAAACTGGTTTAAAGCCTTACAAAATGTTATGGCTGCAGATTCATGGGCTGTTTTTGGCATTATTTGTTTTCTGGTATTAATTGCATGTTTACTTTTATTTTTCTTTTCCAGATGGCTAAGAATGAAGAAAGTCGGCTTCTATTTAGGATCAATTAGTCTTATTCTGGTAGTTTTTGCAAATATTTTTGCACATAATTTGAAAAATGAAATAATTAACCGTAAAAGTGCCATTGTATTCACACCGACAGTAACTGTTAAAAGTTCACCTGATGCAAGCGGAACAGATCTATTTATTCTACATGAAGGCACGAAGGTATCTATTAAAAGTAGCCTGGGCGATTGGAAAGAAATAGAATTGGAAGATGGGAATGTTGGATGGATGCCGAATAAAGATATGGAGATAATCTGATACGATGCTTGAAGATATTTTAGATTATGAACGTGAAGCGTTCTTATGGCTTAATGGTAGCGACTTACCCTTTGTTGACCGCTTTATGTGGTTATTTACAGGGAAAATAGTTTGGCTACCATTAGCTGCATTTATATTAATCGTTTTAATTTACAAAAAGAGTTGGCGCGAATGGCTACCTATCTTATTAGCAATTACATTGGTAGTAACTCTTTGTGATCAGTTCGCCTCTTCCCTTATTAAACCTTCATTTGAGAGATTCAGACCAACTCACCATCCCGAATTTATGGAACAGGTGAGAACTGTTTTTGGTTACAGAGGAGGCAGGTATGGATTTATATCCAGTCATGCTGCTAATGCATTTGGTTTTGCTATGTTTATGTCGTTGCTGTTCCGTAATGCCTATTTTACATGGTCCATCTTTATTTGGGCAGCAATAACTGCTTATACACGTATTTATCTGGGAGTACATTTTATATCGGATATAGTTCCGGGTATACTTGCGGGCCTTCTATTTGGATATCTGGTATACATATTATATGCTTATGTTCGTAAACGATATATTCCTGGAGTAGGAGAGGAACCTCCTTCAAATATATACTCTACAAAACGAAAAATGTTAATTGTGTTAGGTATTCTTATTACTGTTTTAAATCTTTTACTGTTTAATGTATCATTAACCTCCTTTTTACGTTAAAAATAGAGTAATTCCTGCCGTAAAGCATGTTTATTTCATGGAAATTATTTGTTCCAATAGTATATAATCACTAAGTTAGTGGCATGATATAATAAAATTAGTATTAACCTTCAAAATATTGAAGCCATGACAAAAACGATAACATTTAATGAACTGCGTAGAATCAAAGACAGCTTGCCTGATGGTACCTCCCACCGTATTGCCGACGAGTTGGGAGTCTCAGTAGAAACTGTTCGTAATTATTTTGGTGGACAGAATTTTAGGGAAGGCAAAAGTTGTGGAATACACATCGAACCGGGACCTGACGGTGGTTTAGTTGTTTTAGATGATACTTCAATATTAGATCGTGCATTGGAAATATTGGATGAAAGCCGTATTCCAACTGCACCGGAAGCGTAGAAAAATTCACTATCGACTAAAAATCCCAAAGCGATAAACAACTGAGGCTTTGGGATTTTTTTATTTCATCAACTTTCCATATCTTACACTTGTTTTAAGAATAAAAATATCACAGTATGGAACATAAAGAAGACAAATTAGTAACGTTAGCTATTCACACCTTTGAAAAAGCTCAAATTTTGAAAACTATCCTTGAAACAGAGGGTATAGAGGTGTATATTCATAATGTAAATCAAATACAACCGGTAGTATCAGCAGGAGTTAGAGTACGAATTAAAGAAAGCGATTTACCACGTGCATTACGTATTATTGAAGATAGCAAATGGCTGGATGAAACAAAAGAAGAAACTCCGGCAACAAAAGAAAAAAAGATCTTGATTCCGATAGACTTTTCTGATTATTCGATGAAAGCTTGTGACTTAGGCATTAATTATGCCCATAAAATAGGAGGGGAGGTAATGATAATGCATGCCTACTTTAGCCCTTATTTCCCTGCGGCAATACCTTTAGGGGATACATTAGCATATCAGGTAAATGAAGAAGAGTCTGTACAGCATATATTGAAACGTGTACAAAAAGATATGGAAAATATTTGTACACAAATAGACCGTAAAATGAAATCAGGAGAACTACCGAAAGTAAAATATACTTATATCTTACGCGAAGGTTTACCGGAAGAAGAAATAATTGCTTATAGTAAAGAATATCGTCCCACAATAATTGTCATGGGAACGCGGGGTTCAAATCAGAAAGACATGGATCTGATTGGAAGTGTTACCGGTGAGATAATAGATGTAAATAAGGTTCCTGTATTAGCAATCCCTGAAAATGTTCCTTTTGAAGATCTGGCAAAAGCTAGGAATATAGCTTTTGCAACATCTTTTAATCAAAGAGATTTGGTTGCATTCGATATTTTTATGGATCTCATGAAAGGATATGATATTCAAATCCATTTGTTTAACATATCAACAAGTAATGATGAATGGAATGAAATACGCCTGACGGGTATACAGGAATATTTTAAAAAACATTATCCCGATGCCGATATTTCATATACTGTATTGGAGGATGGTGATCTTTTGACAGTAATAGAAAAATTTATAAGAAGCAAACATATTGATATGATGGCATTTACTACACACCGTAGGAATATTTTGGCAAGGATGTTCAATCCAAGCATAGCACGTAAAATGCTATTCCATACAGATACTCCTTTATTGGTTTTGCATGCATAATTGAAAAGATTTGTTTTTTTAACTTTTTTTTAGAAAGTTGACTAAACCATCTATCTCTATCTTCTGTTATGTATGTAGAGTGTCGGATTTAAACGGCCTCACAATAAAGTGCAAGTAGTAGTATTTGTTTTTTCATATAAGTAGAGTTTGTTATTTGTTTGGTCCGTGTGTAGCTGGGAAGCTGTATACGGGCTTTTTTTATATGCATATTTTTACATTCAACATATGTTGCACATGTGTTCAACAATTGTCGAATTCAAATTCAACATATGTTGAACATAAATTTAACATATGTCAAACGCAAAAACAGTAAAAAGATTTTTTGAAATATCTAATGAATACTCAACACTGATTGGATAAGTCTTTTTTTTACATTAAAGAATCAGTGAAAGTTTGTAATTACAACAAAAGAAATAACTAGTCTTGTTTTTTATAATTATGATTATGTTTAATACAGTTTATTGGTTATCGGTTGATTCATGTAGAATGATTGTAGTAGCACCTATTGTGATTATATCCCCTTCTTCAATACGGACTTGTTCTTTTTTTCCTAAAAGCTCGTTTTTTAGAAATGTTCCTGTAATACTTGAATTATCTCGTAATGTGTAGATTATTTTTCCTTCTTTATTTTGCTTTACATTAATTATACAGTGTTTTCGTCCCAAGCTTGGATCACTGGTTATTATAGGTACATCAATGCCATCAGTATCTTTATTACGGCGGCCGATTACATTGTCACCTAAAATTAATGGCAAATCCTGCTTATATCCAAAATTATTCTCTATAACACTGATATATCCATATGTAAAATCAGTTTCTGCTACTTCTTTTTCATCACCGGAAGCATCACGAACGACTTTTCGACCCAATCTGATTTTGAACTGATGCGTACATTGCGGGCAGACGAATACCAGAATTTTTCCTTCCGGATATTTC
The DNA here is from genome assembly GCA_032054765.1 of Tannerellaceae bacterium. GTDB lineage: Bacteria > Bacteroidota > Bacteroidia > Bacteroidales > Tannerellaceae > DFXE01. The sequence goes on along the minus strand of DAMBSC010000006.1, from coordinate 57,130 downwards.
TTTTCATCAAATGATAACTGATTATCGCACTTTGGACAGAAAATTTGTTTCATATTATATTGTTTTCATTACAAAGGTATATAAAAAAGAAAAGGTTGTCATCCCGACAACCAATCTTCATTGTTAACCTTAAATCTAATACCATGAAAAACACAGTGCAAATATAAGCGTTTTATGTTTTACAGCATAATTATTCAACAATAAAATTCTCTTCTTTAACTATGTTTAACAATTTTGTGTTATATAACATACTTTTAGAGCATAAAATATTGATTTTTTCGTTACTATAATCCGCTTCCCTCCTATCACTTCTTTATTTTATTATCTTTGTCATGACTAAATAACAAACATAAAATATTTATCTAAGATTACTTTTACTATGGCAGATGATAAAAAAGTCATTTTCTCAATGGTGGGTGTCAGTAAGATTTACCCGCCACAGAAACAAGTATTAAAAAATATCTACCTTTCCTTTTTTTATGGTGCGAAAATTGGTATTATCGGACTGAATGGCTCAGGTAAATCTACTTTACTTAAAATTATTGCAGGTATTGAAAAAGAATATCAGGGTGAAGTGGTGTTTTCTCCTGGATATTCTGTAGGATATCTGGAACAAGATCCTCAATTAGAAGCTGGAAAAACAGTTAAAGAGATTGTACGTGAAGGCGTTCAGGAGATCGTAGATATATTAAAAGAATATGAAGAGGTAAACGAAAAGTTTGGTGATCCAGAGGTGCTGGATGATCCCGATAAGATGGATAAACTAATCAATCGTCAGGCGGAATTACAGGATAAAATTGATGCTACTGATGCCTGGAATCTTGACAGTCGTTTGGAGCGGGCAATGGATGCACTTCGCTGTCCACCGGAAGACCAATTGGTTGATACATTATCCGGTGGGGAACGTCGCAGGGTAGCTCTTTGCCGTTTGCTTCTTCAACAACCTGATGTATTACTATTAGATGAGCCTACCAACCATCTGGATGCAGAATCTATAGACTGGTTAGAACAACATCTGCAACAATATACAGGAACTGTTATATGTATCACGCATGACCGTTATTTCCTGGATCATGTGGCCGGTTGGATCCTCGAACTGGATCGTGGAGAAGGGATACCCTGGAAAGGCAACTATTCTTCCTGGTTAGATCAGAAGACAAAGAAAATGGCTCAGGAAGAGAAACAGGTAAGCAAACGACGTAAAACATTAGAACGTGAATTGGAATGGATCAATATGGCTCCTAAAGCCCGCCAAGCAAAAGGAAAAGCCCGTTTGAATTCCTACGAAAAATTGCTGAATGAAGATCAGAAAGAACGTGAAGCTAAACTGGAACTTTTCATACCGAATGGTCCTAGGTTGGGTAATAAGGTGATTGAGGCACAACAGGTTGCTAAAGCATTTGGTGAGAAATTATTATTTGATGACCTCAGTTTTATGTTACCCCCTAATGGAATTGTTGGAGTTATTGGCCCGAATGGTGCCGGAAAAACAACATTATTCAAGATGATCATGGGTATGGAAACCATAGATAAAGGCTCTTTTGAAGTGGGTGAAACAGTGGCACTTGGCTATGCTGATCAGACTCATAAAGATATAGACCCAAACAAAACAGTATATCAGGTAATATCTGGTGGGCAAGAGTTCATACGTGTAGGTGGAAAAGAAATAAATTCAAGAGCTTATCTTTCAAGGTTTAACTTTGCAGGTGCAGACCAGGAAAAGCTTTGTAGTGTATTATCCGGTGGAGAACGGAACAGGCTTCACCTGGCACTTACACTTAAAGCTGAAGCCAATGTATTATTACTTGATGAACCTACCAATGATATTGATGTCAATACACTCCGAGCTTTGGAAGAAGGTTTAGAGAATTTTGCCGGTTGTGCTGTCGTTATTTCCCATGATCGTTGGTTCTTAGATCGTATTTGTACACATATATTATCTTTTGAAGGTAATTCAGATGTAGTGTTCTATGAAGGAACCTATTCTGAATATGAAGAATATAAAAGAAAACAAGACGGGTATGAAGAACCTAAACGTGTACGTTACCGGAAATTAATAGATTAAATGAACTGAGTAAATGAATAACTCAATCACTGAATAATTCAGTTACTCAATAATTCAGTCATTCAGTTACTAATATTTTATTATCATGAAAAAAAGAATGCTATTACCGGCAATATTATTTGCCTTTTTATTCTGTGTGGCCAATGATTCTACTGCTCAGAAAGTAGAAAAGTTATTTAATGGAAAAGATTTATCCAACTGGGATTTTGTAGTTGATAAGAATGCTGTTCCGGCGGATCAGGTATATTCAGTAAAAGACGGTGTAATACATATTAAAGGAAATCCTTTTGGATACATGTATACTAAAGAAAAGTATGGTGACTGCAAACTTCATGTTGAATGGCGCTGGATGAACGAAGCAACAAATAGTGGTATTTTCTTATTAATCGAAGATGTAAAAAACCCATTTCCAAATGGAATAGAATGTCAGTTAGCTGCAGGAAATGCCGGCGATTTTGTTTGCTTGGGAGGTTCTGACCTCTTTGAATTTCATCAACGCCCGGGAACCGAACGTCCTGCTTTCCCCGTAGTGCAAAAGACAAACCCGTCAAGTGAAAAACCTGCTGGAGAATGGAATGAAGCCAATATCTTTATCAAGGATGGTACAATTACAATCTTTATCAACGGCGTGTATCAAAATACAGGTACTAATAAAGTAAAAAGCGGGCACATAGGCCTACAAAGCGAAGGAAAAGATATCCAATTTCGTAACGTAACACTTATCAAACAATAAAATAAAAGAAATTTCCAAATTGTTTAAAATGGAACTTCATTATTACCTCCTTGGATCAGGAAATCTGGTCCAGCCGGAGGTATAGGAGGTAAAGATCCTCCATTGTCACTGTTTATTACTGATGAAAATTCACGAATTGCGATATCATCATCAATATTCATAAACTTGGCAAATTCGCTTTTGAAGCGCAAACGTACATCCCCAGTCGCGCCATTACGGTGTTTTGCAATGATTAATTCAGCAAGTCCTATCAACGAATTTCCTGCTGCATCTTCTGTTATCTTATAGTATTCAGGACGATGGATAAAGCATACCATATCTGCGTCCTGTTCAATAGCCCCTGATTCACGAAGGTCTGCTAACTGAGGACGTTTTCCTTCAATACCTTGACGACCTTCTACACCACGATTCAACTGTGATAAAGCAATTATTGGAATATTCAACTCTTTTGCTAACCCCTTCAATGAGCGAGAAATCATACTAACTTCCTGCTCGCGGCTACCAAAGTTCATTCCACTGGCATTCATTAACTGCAGATAGTCAATAATAATACAACTGATATTATGTTCACGTACCAACCGACGAGCTTTTGTTCGTAATTCAAAAACGGAGAGACTTGGTGTATCATCAATAAAAATGGGTGCATCATAAAGGTCTTTCAGCTTGAAGTCTAACTGTTCCCACTCATAGTCAGCTAATCGCCCTGTTTTAATTTTATCTGCAGTTATTTCTGTTACATTTACTATCAAACGGTTAACAAGCTGTACATTACTCATTTCAAGCGAGAACAAAGCAACTGGAATATTATGATTAACAGCCATATTTTTAGCCATCGATAATACAAAAGCCGTTTTACCCATCGCCGGACGAGCAGCAATAATAACAAGATCGGATTTTTGCCATCCAGATGTCATCTTATCTAATCCATTGAATCCTGAATGTAAACCGCTTAATCCTTCAGGTTGTTGAGCAGCCTTTTTTAGAACTTCTATAGCTTCTTTGATAACCGGGTTTATTTGTGTGACATCCTTTTTTACATTGCGTTGTGATATTTCGAAGAGTTTACCTTCAGCTTCCTGCATCAAATCGTCAACATCAATGGTTTCATCAAAAGCTTTTCCTTGCACTTGGGCGCTAAAAGAAATAAGTTCTCTTGCCAGGTATTTTTGAGCAATAATACGTGCGTGATACTCTATATGTGCACTACTGGCGACCTTACTGGTGAGTTGTGAAATGTAAAACGGACCACCAACAGCATCAAGATCACCTCGTTTTCGCAGTTGTTCAGTAACAGTAAGCATATCTATTGGGCGTTGAGAGACAGCAAGATCTACAATCGCTGTGTATATCATTTCATGCGCCTTTTCATAGAAACATTCGGGTTTTAATATTTCACCAATGATGGAATATGCGTCCTTTTCCAACATAATAGCTCCGAGTACTGCTTCTTCTAATTCGCGAGCTTGTGGTTGCAAACGCCCCATTTCTGGGACTATCACTGTTTTTTGCTTACTTCTTCCTGTATTCCTGGTACCTTCTGCCATATTGCTTACTTGTTTGGGACGTCAAATTTACTATTTTTCTTTGGTATTATTAAAGGAAAACATACATATCATTAATTGTTTCACCTAAGTGGTCTGACTATGTCACCCTGGTGATAAAAAAGAATCACCCAGGTGATATAGTTAAGTCACCCAGGTGAAACGATTAAGAATAAATGATTGGTAAATTAAAAATACATACATGAAACATTTGTTTCATTCGTCTCATTTTATAGTAGGCATAGGCATACCATCTTTTATATATTCATCATTTACCTTGCATTCGTAAAAACTTACATTATGGTTATGTGATTTCCTACAATGGAAATCGTCTTCACGTTTATTCAAAATCATATTTTGAATATTTTTTTGAGGGGTAATTTTAGGAAAAGGTCTCTGTTTCAGCAACCCATAGCGATCTCCTATATATTCACAAACAGCGTTTGTGCCATTACTAAATATACGATACGTATGATCGCCTTTTGGAGTTTTGATATGGATTTCATTTTCCCAAATGTCCACATACGTCTTAGCATTAAGAGAAATACCATTCATTACAACTTTCTTGAGTTTTTTATTATCAACTTCCACTATTGATTTCCAATTTTTTGAATGGAGAATCTCTGAAACAATTTCATGCATTTTTTCTTTGATATCAAACTGTATTCTCATGCTCTTTGCCTGCCCGTCAGGACTTTCTAAGGTTTCCAGGTTCTAAATTATAATAAGCTTATATTTAATATAACAAACTGGTATGCAAAAATGTTCGAAAAAACAATTTATAATTATATAACTTCTTACCTTTGCGCAAAAATATTTGCATATGTCAAATAATGATGAGATTATCTTTATTAATATCAGTGGAATAGATCGTCCTGGCGTTACAGCAGCTCTGACTGAAATACTGGCTAAGAAGAATGCGGTTATATTAGATATTGGACAAGCTGATATTCATAACAATCTATCACTTGGTATTTTATTTCAAAGTACGGAAGGTGATTCAGGGGATATATTCAAAGAGTTACTTTTCAAAAGTTATGAATTAAACGTAAATATCCGCTTCAATCCTATTTCCAAAGAAGAATATACAAAGTGGGTAAATATGCAAGGTAAAAATCGTTATATCATTACGATTCTTGGACGAAAACTTACAGCTAGGCAAATAGCCGGCGTATCACGTATTGTGGCTGATCAGGAAATGAATATAGATGATATAAAGCGGTTAACGGGTCGTATTCCGTTGGATGAAGATCTACGTGCACCAAAAGCCAGCGTTGAATTTTCCGTACGTGGTACACCTAAAGATAAAGAAGTTATGCAGCGGGCTTTCCTCGAATTATCTGCGCAATTGGAAATGGATATCTCTTTTCAGGAAGATAGTATGTTCCGACGTATGCGTCGTTTGATATGCTTTGATATGGATTCAACGCTTATCAACACAGAAGTAATTGATGAATTGGCAGAACGTGCCGGAGTTGGTGATAAAGTACGTGCCATAACCGAAGCTGCCATGCGTGGAGAAATAGATTTTGCTGAAAGCTTTAAAGAACGTTGCGCTTTGTTGAAAGGTTTAGATGAATCTGTTTTGCAAGAAGTTGCTGAAAATCTGCCGATTACTGAAGGTGCAGATCGTTTGATGTCTGTATTGAAAAAAGTTGGTTTTAAGATTGCTATTTTATCAGGAGGTTTTACTTATTTCGGGAATTATCTCAAGCAAAAATACAATATTGATTATGTATATGCTAATGAGCTTGAAATAGAAGATGGTAAATTAACAGGAAGATATCTAGGTGATATTGTGGATGGTAAGCGGAAAGCAGAATTACTTCGCCTAATCTCTCAGGTTGAAAATGTTGATATCCGACAAACGGTAGCTGTTGGTGATGGAGCCAATGATCTGCCTATGATCAGTATTGCGGGACTGGGTATTGCTTTTCATGCTAAACCTAAAGTAAAAGAGACTGCTCAGCAATCTATTTCGACTATAGGCCTGGACGGTGTACTCTATTTCCTTGGTTATAAAGATTCATATCTTGATGAGAAATTGATTAATTAGGTAAATTAAATAACAGAATAAACTGAATAGTATGATCAGACATGTAGTAATGTTTAAGCTGATTGAATTTGACTCTCCTTCCGATAAAATGGGTAAATTGAATGAAATAAAGGAGAAATTGGAAGCATTAAAAGATAAAATTGATTTTCTGCGTATGATACGTGTTGATTTTAATACTAATCCGACAGAAACATGGGATTTTATTCTTACTACAGAACTTGATTCTTTGGAAGATGTAGAAAAATATGCTAATCACCCTGAGCATGTAGCTGCATCAAAAGAGGTAATAGGACCTGTAAAAGCAGACAGGGCTTGTGTGGATTATGAATTTTAGGCCAGTAAACGGATTTGTGAAATATATCCCAATGTACGAATTTCGCCAAACAACTCTGTATAAGAAGAAATAGACTTCACATTTACTTTATAGGTAACAATGGCTGTATTTTTCTCATAATTACTGTCATACGAAACACTTACAATAAATACTTTATGTTTCTCGAGTATTTTACGAATACCTTTCCATTCTGGAGTAGAAGTATTACAGTGAATGGTTAGTATTTTATTTACACCATTGAGGAAGAGTCGTTTTTCAAGTCTTTCCAGTGAAATAAGAACAAGTAATGTAAAGAAAGTCGTTATAATAGCAGGAATGTACATTCCTGCCCCTGCAGCCAGTCCGATAACTGCCATAACCCAGATACATGCGGCAGTTGTAAGTCCATGGATACTTCCATGACTTTGAATAATAGCTCCCGCGCCTAAAAAACCTATACCAGTAAGAACTTGAGCGGCAATCCTGCCGGGATCCCCATTCAGAAAATTAGGATAAGTTTGGGGAACCCATATGGAAATAATCATTGCAGCAGCCGATCCCATACATATCAGTGCAAAAGTACGCATACCTGCATCTCGACGACGGAGTTGACGTTCGATACCAACAATAGCACCCAATACAAAACTAACAGTTAATCTAACAGTAGCTGTGTAGGGAGTAATGATTGTGCTCTCCAGTATCTCATTGAAATTTGTAATGAACTCTTCAAACATAAAATAATTGTAATAATCAGATACAAATATAAAGTATATTTGAACTAAATTTGTTCATTCAAGAAAAACAATATTTATGAAGATTATTACTTATAATGTTAATGGTCTGCGATCTGCTTTAAATAAAGGGTTTATAGATTGGTTAAAAGTTGAACAACCCGATGTATTATGTCTTCAGGAAACAAAACTCCAGCCTGATCAGTTTCCTGTTGAAGCTTTTAAAGGATTAGGATACTATATTTATTTATATAGTGCTCAGAAAAAGGGATATAGTGGTGTGGCCATATTAACGAAAATAAAACCAGATCATGTGGAAACTGGTATGAATCTTGAAAAGTATGATTGCGAAGGACGTTTCCTACGTGCAGATTTTGGTGATTTATCGATTATAAGTGTTTATCATCCGTCAGGTACAAGCGGATACGAACGTCAGGCTTTTAAAATGGAATGGTTAACTGATTTCCAAAATTACATTGAACAGTTAAGGAAAATTAGACCAAACCTGATAATATGTGGTGATTATAATATAGCTCACAATACTATTGATATCCATGATCCGGTACGGAATTCAAAGAACAGTGGCTTCCTTCCAGAAGAGAGAGAATGGATGACAGGTTTTCTTTCTACAGGATTTATTGATTCATACCGGCATATAAATCCAGATAAACAACAATATTCCTGGTGGACCTACCGTTTTAATGCACGCGCAAATAATAAAGGTTGGCGTATTGATTATTGTATGGTGAATGAACCAATAAAATCAAGAATAAAAAATGCATATATACTAACAGAAATCGTGCATTCTGATCATTGTCCAGTGGTTTTGATAATTGACTGAATGAAATCAGGACACGACAAAAGATTCATTTCGTTCCTAAATATAAGAAAAATAGACCTATAAAGATAAAGACGAGATCAAGGGCTTTTCCTTTTAAGTTCTTTTCTTGGAAGAATAGTATTCCTCCGGCAAATGATACAACAACAGAGCCCCGGCGTATCATGGATACAATGGAAATCATTGCTTCTGGATCGGTCAATGCATAGAAATATACAAAATCGGCTATTGTCAGGAATATGGAAACCAAGAGTATGCTCCATTTCCAACGGAAAGGAGTTGTTTTTTGTCTGCGTGGGAACCATAGAATAAAAACAACTGCCGACATCATCAGAAATTGGTAGAAATTAAACCAGAATTGTACGGCTGTAGAGCTGAATCGTTGCATCAGATATTTGTCGTATAGACCGCTTATCGCACCAAGTATAGCAGCCAGAAAGATAAACACAATCCATTTATTTTTACTGAAATGGATTCCTTCTTTCTTACCTGTTGCAGAGAGAAGGAAAAGAGATATAATCGTAAGGATAACTCCAATCCATTGATAAATATTCAGTCGTTCACCGAAAATAAGTAAGGCACCTGCTAAAGTCATAACCGGACGGGAGGCATTGATTGGTCCGGTAATTGTTAATGGCAGATGTTTTATGGCGAAATATCCGAATATCCATGAGGAAAGTACGATAACTGATTTAAATAGAATATACAAATGTGTCTTCCAATCAACTGTAGGAATATAAAATGTAGAATCCGCTAATATGTCTGGTATTAATCTTGATATTACATACAGTGGGCACAGTAATAGAGTACAGAATAAAGTATTGAGAAGCAGTACTGGAAGTACAGCATTTTCGTTTACCGACATTTTCTTACTTATATCATAGCATCCTAGAAAAAATGCCGAAACAAACGCTAATGTCAACCACATAACATTGAATTAACTGAATTATTGAATAACTGAATAGGTTGAGAGACTGAATAAAGATTTATTCAGTCATTGAGTCTATTCAATCAATCACCAGGGCACCTGTTAGTTCTGAAACTGACTTTAGGCCGAATTGATCGCAATATTCCTGCAATCCTTCTATTATTTTAATTGAAGCGGTGGGATCAATAAAATTATATGTGCCTACCTGAATAGCAGTAGCTCCGGCAAGCATAAATTCTAAAGCATCCTGCCAGGTCGATATTCCACCTAAACCTATAATAGGAATCTTCACAGCTTTGTATGTTTGCCATACCATACGTAATGCAACTGGTTTAACACAAGGACCAGATAGGCCTCCCGTTATTGTAGATAATTTCGGTTTTCTGGTGATAGGATCAATGGCCATTCCGAGTAATGTATTAATCAAAGAAACTGAATCGGCTCCTTCGTATTCCACAGCTTTAGCTATCTCTGTTATATCGGTTACATTTGGTGAAAGTTTTACAATAAGTATCTTGGGATAAACCCTCCTAACTGCACTTACTACTTCTGCAGCTCCGGCACAAGTTACTCCGAAAGCCATGCCGCCTTTCTTTACATTCGGACAAGAAATATTCAATTCAATGGCAGGGATATTTTCCAATTCGGCAATTTTCTCCGCACATTCCACATAGGATTGAACTGAAGAACCACTTACATTAACAATCATATTTGTGTCGTAGTTCTTAATTTCCGGATAGATCTTATTAACAAAATAATCCGCCCCTTTATTCTGAAGCCCAACAGCATTCAACATACCTGCAGGAGTTTCAGCCATACGTGGATATGGATTTCCTTCTCTATGTTCAATAGTAGTTCCTTTTACGAATATACCTCCTAATTGGTTAATATCCATGAAATCAATATATTCTGTTCCATATCCGAATGTTCCGGAAGCAGTCATTACCGGATTTTTTAGCTCCAGGCTCCCTATATTTACTTTTAAATCTGCCATTTTAGTTTATCAATATTAAATACCGGTCCTTCTGTACATACACATACATGCCCTTGAGAAGTGTCTTCTATGCAACATAAACATGCACCAATCCCGCATGCCATAAGGTTTTCAAGAGAAACTTCACATGTGATTGAATTCGCTTTTGCATACCTGGCTACCGCTACCATCATAGGCTTAGGTCCACAAGTATATATTCTGTCGAAACGGATATCATTTAGTATGGAATGATTGGTGACAAATCCTTTTTCACCATGAGAACCATCTTCAGATGTTGTATGTACTGTTCCACATTTTTGAAAATCCGGTAGTTGCATTAAATGATTTTCAGAACGAGCTCCTAATAAAAAGACAGGATCAAAGCCTTTCTCCTTCAAACAAGTACCAAGGAATAGCATAGGAGCAATTCCCACACCACCACCAATTAACAAAACTTTCTCCGTTATAGATGTGGGAAATGTAAAACTATTTCCAAGTGGAAACAATATGTTAAGAATATCACCAACTTGAACATTCGATAAAGCTTTTGTTCCATCACCAATCTTTTGTATCAGCAACCATAGTTCATTAGTAGTTCTATCAATATAGTTTATGGAGATAGGACGCCTAAGAAATGTAGTAGGGGAATTACTTACTAATACCTGGACAAATTGTCCGGGAAACATTTCTGGTAAAGTTTCGTTGGATGTTAGTTTTAGCAAGAAATAATTATTTTGAAGGTTTATGTTTGCAGTTACCTTCAAATCACACATGTACTTCTTCATATATTAATGAGATCTCTATTTATATACAAAGATACATGATTTTGCTGGATGTTATATTATGTGTACTGTTAGTCTTTCTTATTTTTTTCGGCAATAAATGTATCGTATGTATCATCAGAGTAAAAAATCATTATTTTGCTAACTTTTTTAGATTCGATTTTTTGTACTATAATCGGCTCTTGCACAACTTGTTTAATTACATTTTGGGTGTTCTGAACCCCCATTTCCCTGCGATTTTCAGAAATAACCTGTACCTTGGGTGGTTCTAAGGGCATATTTGAGAACAAATCGGGTTCTGAAATTTTATTTCCACGCATCATTGTACCTGTACCATTCAATAACCAATCAGGATCAACATACTTGAATTTATCAAGAATCTTTTTATATACTTCAAGACTAGGGTTATTTCTTCCTGAAATAATATGAGACATAGCAGGTCGCTGTATTCCTATTGTTTCTGCAAACCTTGAATAAGTCAAGTTTTCATACTCCATTATTTTTAAAATACGGTCTTTCATCCTTTCCTAATATAATTTGAAACATTATACTGTCAATATGACGTATTTACATTGATTAATTTTATATACAATATAATGAAACAAATATAAATAATTAAATTTACATATGCAATTTACTTTTGCAAAGTTAAATAGTTTACAAATAAAACCAATCATAATTATTGTAAATCAAACAAAAGTAAATCATGTAAATAATAAAATAATAAGCTTATACTATAACTTTATATATTATAAATAATCTGTTGATTATTAATGATATTTATATAGACATTTGTATGATTTAAATGGTTCATTAACAAAAGTATCCCCTATCCTACTCTATCATTGATGTTTTAATTTAATATTTTTAATTTATTTATTGGTTTTGAGTTGTTTAAATGCAAATATTTTATATTTCATAACAATACTATTTTATCTTAGAAACATTTGTTGTATCATATATTTACAAAAGTTTCGCTTTCTGAATTTGTTATTGTTGTAAATATTTGTTTTTCTAATTTACACATAAACAAATGTTAATAGAACATTTGTTACCGTTCTGCTGTAGACTTTTGTAAAAATTAAATGCTCAAGGTCTAAGGATAACTGACATAATGTCTCCAAATTTATTTATCTATATTGTGAATTAAGTTCGATTAAAATTTAAGGGCTGATTTTTCTTATTTTTACGTACAACTATACATCTCATTGATTTTTTTTGAGTTTTAGATAGGGTATTATATATCTAATTTACTGTATTTAAGGATAATAGATCCTTATTTTGTGATTGTTATTTGGAGAGTTCTGGAAAAATTTACTTTTATTTTCGCAATTTTCTTATAGATTCACTTTACAAAACTTTTTCTCACCAAGATGAGCATTTTTTCTTATCCTATTGAGAATTTTTTCTCATTATAGGTGAGAAACTTTTCTCATGTAAATGAGAATTAAATCTCATTAGGAGAAAAAGTTTTTCTCTTCATTATATTAAAATAAACATTTCAATCAAGATAATTGATTGTCTCTCTTTAATGAAGTATTTTGTAAACCAGTTCTTTTAAGATATCAGCATCAGTAAGAGAAGCATTCTCCACTCCTTTCGATTTAGCATCGGCCATTCGTATGTCACTAATCAAGTTAAAAACTTTCATCGCTGAAAAGTTTTTTAATCCAAAAAGATAATCTCTTGCCTGTATTGGTGCTCTAAATCCAAATTCATTCATAATACCTCTTTCCGATTTATCACTGGAATAATAAACAATAAGAAGGTTTGAGAAATAATTAAATATTACAGGAAGTATTTTGATTAAAGAATTCTCTTTTGGGTTCTTTTCAAAGTATTGGATTATACGGTTTGCTTTCAGAATATCTTTGGCTGCTATCGCATTAATCAATTCATAGTTGTTGTATTCTTTACTGATCCCAATATTTTTTTCAATGAGCTCTGGTGTGATTTCTTTAGGCCCTTTTTCTGGTAAAAGTAAAGTCAGCTTTTCTAGTTCTTTATTCAGTCGGCTAAGATCGTTTCCCAGATAATCTGCCAGCATCTGCGCACCTTTTATGTCGATATTCATTCCTCTTTGGCGTAGGAATGTAGTAATAAAAGCCGGCATTTTATAGTCCTTTATTAATTCAGATTCAAATAAAATACCGATTTTATCGACAACTTTAGCTAACGATTTACGCTTATCTAATGTTTTATATTTATAATTTATAACCAGAACAGTTGACGATAACGGATGATTTACATAACTAGTAAGTGATTCAATATCTTTCATATCCTGAGCTTCACGTATAACGATCAACTGATGTCTGGACATCATAGGGAAACGACGTGCCGCCTCTATTATTGTGATAGGATTTGTTTCACGACCATACAAAATGATTTGGTCAAAATCTTTTTCATTTTCATTGACAACATTAGCTATCAACAGATCCGTTATTTGATCAATAAAAAAAGGTTCTTCTCCCATTAACAAATAGACGGGGTAAAACTTTCCTTCTTTTATCTCTTTACAGATTTCTTGAAATTCTTTCATTATTACCAGCTAAAACGTATGTGTCTAATGGTCTTCTTGCCGTCTATAATTTGTTGGAGTGTTTCAATGCCCATTTTTACATGCAAACTAGCAAATTGTTGTGTTACCCTTTTATCACTTTCTTCTGTTTTAACACCACTTTCAATCAAGGGCATATCAGAAATCATTAATAGAGCACCTGTGGGTATTTTATTTGCAAAACCTGCTGTTAATAAGGTTGCTGTTTCCATATCAATACCCGTAGCATGTGTTTTACGCAGATATTCTTTGAAATTATCATCGAATTCCCAAACTCTTCTGTTCGTAGTATAGACAGTACCAGTCCAGTAATCATATCCGTTGTCACGGATAGCTGAAGATATGGCCCTTAGCATAGAGAAAGCAGGTAATGATGGAACTTCAGGTGGCAAATATTCGTTTGATGTTCCTTCACCACGTATAGCGGCAATAGGCAAAACAAAATCACCTTCTTTATTAGCTTTCTTTAATCCGCCACATTTACCCAGAAAAAGTACAGCTTTCGGCTTTATGGCAGATAATAAATCCATGATTGTTGCAGCATTAGCACTACCCATCCCAAAATTAATGATCATCATATTACCATTCGAGGCATTAGGCATAGAATTTTTTAACCCTTTAATCTCGACGTTAAATTGTTCTGCAAATATTTCTACATATTTTGTAAAATTAGTAAGCAGGATGTAAGATGGAAATTCTTCGAGTTTCCGATCTGTATAACGTGGAAGCCAATTTTCAACGATTTCTTGTTTTGTCTTCATAAATAAGTAACTTTGTATATTACTACTTAAAATGCAAATATAGCAAATGGTCCCTTTAAATTTGCCAACATTTGATGTGAAAGTGATGAAGAAAAACGGAAAACCCGCCGTTTTTGATCCTTTACGTTGTAAGTATGTGGCATTAACTCCTGAAGAATGGGTCAGACAGCATTTCGTTAATTACCTTATCTATGAAAAAAAGTATCCTAAAGAACTACTTGCGAATGAAATAACCATAAGCTTGAATAATACTATAAAACGATGCGATACAATCGTGTATAATGCGTTTTTATCGCCTATTATGATTTTAGAGTATAAATCCCCCGTTGTAACAATAAAAAGCGCTGTAATCGAACAAATAAGTCGTTATAACACATGTTTGAAGGTACGCTATCTTATCGTAAGCAATGGTTTGCAACATTTTTGTTGTAAAATTGATTATGAAACACAACAATATTCATTTCTGAAAGAGGTTCCCGACTACGATGAATTGGGGGAATAGTCACTTTTTACTTATAGTCACTTCTAATGCGGTTGAAAAATAAGCAAACAAGCTCTGCCAGTTTAAAGATAGACCATTAGAAGCGTAACAGGTCTCATTATCTATATAACACTCATCAGGTATCTCAGAAGGATAGATACATTGATCTTCTTTTTGGGGATTAGGTCCCCCTACAAGAAAACCCGATATAATTATTTCAGTATCAGTTGAAGAAAGAAAACCATATGGATGTTGTGGATTTTTAGAACCAAATCCTGTCACAAAGCAATATTCAGTTGCATTTCTACCCAAAAGATAATCCATATTCTGGAGAGCTGCCGATGAATATTTGGCGTTATTTGTTATCATCCACGCATAGATAAAAGCTATGCCCTGGCTTGAGGCTCTATCAGCATTACACCCCCAAAAGAAATCTCTAGCATCCCGACCGTATGGTGCAGCATAAGGTGACAATTCTGCATGACGGGAAGATGTTTCAGCATATATAAGTAGCTGATTTTTAATGCGATTAATGAATGACCTTTCTTCAATATCTAACGCATCCCCATAACGGATTAATGTATGTGTTCCCAATGCGTATACATTGTTCCATGTAGGAGTAGTATATTTTTCTGGAGCATATTGTTGCGCAATTTCAAAATATTTTTCATCTCCAGTCGAAAAATATAATTCTGTAGCTGCCCAAAAAATCCCATCAAAAGCATTTTTGTCAATAGAATTTCTCATTGCCCATTTGAAAGCTTTCTCTGCTGCAATTGAAATCTTAGTACTAATATTTGGATCTTCTGTTTTGAACATAGGATAAAGACGAGAAGCTTGTGCCATAGATGCTGCAAAAAGTAAAGTTGCATTGACAGATTTTTCAGCATTCATTTCATATACTCCTCCATCTTTTGAATCTTGTTTTGTTAACATCCATACTAAAATATCATATGCATCTGAAAGTAATTCGGGCATACTATAATTGGGGTCAGAAGCATCTGTCGCCAAAATATACTCGTTAAAATCTTCAAACAGTGAGAGAAGCATTCCTACTGTAAAAGCGGAAACTGTTATGAGTTTTTCTTCATCAGGCATAATTTGTTGTTGATATTGAAAAGTTCTTCTAACAGTTGTTGCTAATTCAGCCAAAAGATTTTCTTTGATTTCAAAAGGAAAAGATTTACCGATAGAAGGAATTTCTATCTGATATGTTCCTGGTATATTTACTTCATGGAAAGAAAGTGCAGCTGTTTTCTTATTAGAGAATGATGATGAGCGAGGAGCTGATAAATTACCTTTATATACAATCTCTCCTGACTGGATATTACGGATCATAAACTTTTTATAAGCAGCATCTTCTGACGCTACAACCGCTGTCTTATTTTCTGAAGGATAAAATCCAACCTGATTTAAACGAATTAAATCACTAAATGGTAATTCTTTTTCAGAACAACCTACTATAATTAAAAAAAATAATAAAAATAATGGTAAAAGTTTTTTCGGGATAGTAACAATCATGATCTTATTCAACAATGGCTATCTTATCTTTTAATAAGATGATTGAATCGGCAGGTTGTAAACTTGGTTGAACTTCAAAGAATACAGAGTTTTCATCCAGAGCCGGGGATGCAGGTTCAGTCTTCACTACTTCTTCTTTATTTGTTAAAAGAGAATAGCAAAGAATCACGGCGAAAAAAGATAGAATCAAAGGTTTCATATCACAAAATTTTAGATGGTATATAACCAAAGATGTATTTCCAACGACAAACGCTGCATAATATTGTAGAAAAAATACAAAAAACGCAGAAATAATTTATTTTCTGCGTTTTTATTATGTTAAAATATCATTTTTATCCGAAATCGTCAAACATCAGCATTTCCGGAGGAACTCCTAAGCTATCAAGCATTACTTTTACAGCATTTGCCATAGGGCCGGGACCACACATGTAATATTCGATATCTTCAGGTGCATCATGGTCTTGCAGATAATTGTCATGGATTACCTGATGGATGAATCCTACATATCCTGTCCAGTTATCTTCAGGACGTGGTTCTGATAATGCTATATTAAATTTGAAGTTCGGGAATTCCTTTTCAATGGCACGGAAATCTTCTTCATAGAAAATCTCGGCTTTGGAACGGGCTCCATACCAATAAGAAATCTTACGATCGGTAACTTTCAATGTTTTGAATATATGTAACAGATGTGCACGTAACGGAGCCATACCGGCACCACCACCAATGTATAACATTTCACGTTTGGTATCAAGAATATGGAAATCACCATAAGGTCCCGACATGGTTACCTTATCACCTGGTTTCAGATTAAAGATAAATGAAGAGCCAATACCTGGTTTCACATTCATCCATCCACCTTTTTGACGGTCGAATGGAGGGGTCGCTATACGTACGTTCAGGGTAATAATATTTCCTTCAGCTGGATAGTTGGCCATAGAATAAGCACGAACAGTTTCTTCGTCATTCTTACAAGCCAGATCCCACATCTTAAATTTATCCCATTCCGGTTTGAAGCGTTCATCTACATCGAACTCGGTGAATTTCAAATCGTATTTCGGGATTTGTATCTGTGCATAACTACCCGGTAAGAAGTCCATTGCTTCGCCTTCTGGAAGCTTCACTGTAAATTCTTTGATGAAAGAGGCAACATTGTGATTAGAAACAACGGTACACTCCCACTCTTTTACTCCGAACACTTCTTCAGGTACCTGAATTTTAATATCTTCCTTAATTTTTGCCTGACAACCTAACCGCCAGTTATCTTTAATTTGTTTGCGGCTGAAAAAGCCTACTTCGGTAGGTAAAATCATACCACCTCCTTCGGGAATCTGGCAACGGCATTGTCCGCAACTTCCACCACCACCACAGGCGGATGACAGGAAAATTCCTTTACTTTGCAAAGTGCTTAATACTGTGCCGCCCATTGGTACTTCAAACTCTTTTTCACCATTAACTACCATCTTTATATTACCGGATGGAATTAATTTTGCTTTAGCGAATAATAGTGCAATAACCAGAATAAGTGTTATCAGCAAGAACACCACAGCTCCAGCTGCTATAGTTAGTCCACCAGTCATTAATATAATCATCTTTATCTATTGTTTATGCGTTAATACTTAGATATTCAAGCCTGAGAAGCACATAAAACCAATACCCATTAATCCGGTAATGATAAATGTAATACCAAGACCTTTCAACGGTTTAGGAATATCCGAATAAGCTAATTTCTCACGAATAGCAGCCATACCGATAATAGCAAGCAACCATCCGATTCCTGATCCTAAACCATATACAGTAGCAACACCTACATTAGAAAATGCTTTTTGCTGCATAAACAAAGAGCCTCCGAGAATTGCACAGTTTACTGCAATCAACGGTAAAAAGATACCTAAAGACGAATACAATGCCGGAGCAAACTTTTCGACTACCATTTCTACCAATTGCACAAACGAGGCAATGATAGCGATAAATATAATGAGTGACAAGAAGCTCAAGTCAACAGATGCATATTGTTCATCCAGCCAACTTAAGGCACCTTCTTTCAAAACATAGTTTTCAAGCATATAGTTGATCGGTAACGTACAGACAAGAACAAACGTTACAGCCAAGCCTAAACCTAAAGCGGTCTTTACATTTTTTGAAACAGCCAAGTACGAGCACATACCTAAATAGTATGCGAAAATCATGTTTTCAACAAATATAGACCGTACAAACGTGCTTAATAATTCTTCCATTCTATTAATTGTTTAATAGTTAGCATTAATTTTCCTGAAGGTCTTTGTTTCTGGAACGATGTACCCAGATAATAGCCGCAACAACAATCAATGCCATTGGCGGAAGGATCATCAAACCGTTATTAACATAACCAAAATCATAAAATGCCTGAGGAATCACCTGGATACCTAATAAGGTACCCGAACCTAACAGTTCGCGGAAGAATCCGACAATTACCAGAATGATACCGTATCCCAAACCATTACCAATACCATCGAGGAATGATTCCCAGGGGCCGTTTCCAAGAGCAAAAGCTTCCAGGCGTCCCATCAGGATACAGTTTGTTATAATTAAGCCCACAAAGACAGAAAGCTGTTTGTTAACATCATAGGCAAAAGCTTTCAACACTTCACTTACTATAGTAACCAATGCAGCCACCACTACTAATTGTACAATAATACGTATCCGGTTAGGAATAGTATTACGTAATAAAGATATAATAACATTAGCAAAAGCAACTACAGCTGTTACTGATATAGCCATCACAATAGATGGTTCTAATTTGGATGTTACAGCCAACGCCGAACAAATACCTAACATCTGGATGATAACCGGATTGTTTTTGCTCAACGGACTTACCAATATCTCTTTATTTTTACCTGATAATAATCCCATCTTCTTATTGGTTTTGTGAGGTTAAAAACTTAACATAACCGTTCAGGCTGTTGAAAAGCATATGATCTACACCCTGACTTGTAATCGTACCACCTGAAATACCGTCGACATAATCCTGACCAATGGCATTTTTACCAGGTTTCACTACTGCTATGGATTTAAACTCGTTATTCATAAAGAGTTTTTTTCCTGCAAATTGTCCGCTAAAATCCTTTCTGGTAATTTCAGCACCCAATCCCGGTGTTTCTCCAGCATGGCTGAAATCAGCACCATAAACAGTATTCTTATCATCATCTAATGCGATATATCCCCACAGAGGTCCCCACAGACCGGCACCACGTAAAGCCATTATGTATTTAGTTTTTCCATCTACATTAGCAACGAATACCGGATAGAGGTTTTCCGCAAATGCTTTTACCACATCAGCAGAAAAAGCATCTCCGTCTACTTTTTCACCTTTATCATTAATAAGAAAAGATTCCTTTATCAAATCATTATATCTTGTTTCAGCTTCAGTGGCAGAAACATCGATATTTATTGAACGCAGAATCTGCTGTCTTTTATCATTATCTTCATTTTTCTTCTGAAAACTTTTCAGTGACTGAGAGGTGAAAGCCAGTACGACAGCAACCAGCAGCACCATCACCGAAGCATATATTATAGTATAACTATTACTATCTCTATTCATAGCTCTATATTTTTAAATTTGTTTTGCAGCTCTTTTCAGACGACGTTTTACATTGCCTTCTACAACGTAGTAGTCGATAAGCGGAGCAAATATATTCATCAATAAGATAGCAAGCATCATACCTTCTGGGTATCCCGGATTAAGAACACGAATGATAATTGCCATTGCACCTATAAGGAAACCATAGATATATTTACCTGTTTCCGTGCGGGCAGAAGTCACCGGATCGGTAGCCATAAATACAGCGCCAAAAGCAAAACCTCCCAGGAATAAATGATCCACTGGAGAAACTGTCATAGCAACCGTAGTTCCTACCATATTAAATATAGCAGCCATAAAAGCGCCGCCTATGAAGCATGAAAGCATCGTTTTCCAACTGGCAACACCTGTAAAGATCAGTATTATCGCACCAAGAAGTATTGCCAATACAGATGTCTCTGCAATAGACCCTGGTATCAATCCGATAAACATATCTAAAACAGTTAGCGGATTACCTAATATATCAACAGTTTGAAATGAACCGATCAGTTCTTTGCCGGCTATACTGACTTGTCCTAATGGGGTTGCACCGGAAAAAGCATCAACTACCTGTCCGCCACCAATGCCGAAAGTATCAGCCGTACGTACCCATACTTCATCTCCTGACATAGCCGCCGGATAAGCAAAGAATAAAAATGCACGTGTTACCAACGCTACATTAAATACATTATATCCTGTACCTCCAAAAACTTCTTTAGCAAAAACGACAGCAAAAGCAGTAGCTACTGCAATCATCCATAATGGAGTATCGATAGGCACGATCATAGGTATCAGCATACCTGATACAAGGAAACCTTCCTGTATTTCCTCTTTTTTCCACTGGGCAACAACAAACTCGATGCCAAGTCCTACAACATACGAAACAACGATTTTAGGCAATACAGCCAGAAAACCAAAAAGAAAAGTCATCCAGAAGCCCGGATCTTGTCCGATTGCCAGATAATGTTGGTAACCGGTATTATACATACCAAAAAGTAAAGCCGGCATCAAAGCAATAATAACCATCGACATGGTACGCTTTGAATCTATACTATCGTGTATATGAACACCTGATTTTGAGGTCTTGTTCGGAACAAACAGAAATGTTTCGAAACCGTCAAATACAGATTGGAACATCGACAGCTTTCCGCCTTTCTCAAAGTGGGGCTTAATCTTGTTTAGATAATTCCTTAACGCTTTCAATGTATTCTAAGTTTAATTGTTATTAATTCATTTCTTTGTATAACAGATCTAAGCCGTTACGTACAATCTTCTGGATTTCAATCTTTGAAGTATCTACAAATTCACAAAGAGCAAAGTCTTCAGGAGCTATTTCATAGATGCCAAGGTTCTCCATTTTGTCAATATCAAATGTAATAATAGCTTTCAATAAGTATTCAGGCAAAATATCCATCGGGAATACCCTGTCGTACTCATTAGACATGATCATGGCACGTTTTCCACCTCTGATTCGAGCATCAATTACGTATTCCTTATTCTTCCCTGATAACCAGCTGAAATAAGTACGACTCATACTGAACTTTCCAAAACCAGGCGTAGCCCAACCTACAAACTCATTCTTATCATCACCTTCGGGAATAACAGTAACTTGATTATCATAAGCATATAGATAATCATCTTTACCTACTTTATGCCCACTCAACACATTACCACTAATGATTCGGATATGTTCTTTTCCTTCAAGTATCTTGCCATCTGTCAAACTCTTGATCGTACATCCGGCTATAGTTTTAATGTATCCCCTTTCGGTCGTTTCAGAACCGGTAATAATAACTAAGCGTGTAAAATCTGCAATACCTTTATTAAATAAGCGTCCGATAAGAATTACATCA
The DNA here is from genome assembly GCA_032054765.1 of Tannerellaceae bacterium. Lineage (GTDB taxonomy): Bacteria > Bacteroidota > Bacteroidia > Bacteroidales > Tannerellaceae > DFXE01. The sequence goes on along the minus strand of DAMBSC010000006.1, from coordinate 35,402 downwards.
TCAGGATTGATAGTCCATACAGTTTCACCTTTATTGACTTGTTTTACATGATTGATTAAAACCCCTACATTTCCAGCAGGATGTGGACCTTCTACTTCGATTCTTTCGACACCATTCAGTTTTAAAGACGAACCTTTTTTTACTCCTACATATACTTTACCGGAAGTAAGTTTAGAAAGTGCATCCAGTCCTGTTTGGAAATCTGCTTCCTGCCCTTTTACAATAAACTCAAAGTCAGGAGCTAAAGGAGCAGAAAAATACGTTGAAACAAAGACATCACGTGGTGATTCTACCGGAGAAGCTACAATGTCATAAGGACGTTGTTTGATAAACGGCCAGATACCAGCAGCAAGAATAGCCTCCTTAATGCCATCAGCATTCAATGAAGAAATATTCTTTTTACCAAATTCCTCGTATTCAATTTCGGCGTCCGGTTTTACAACGATACTTAGTACTTTACGCTTCTCTCCACGATTAACGGCAATTACTTCACCACTAACGGGGGAAACAAACCTGATCTCCGGTCGGTTTTTATCCGTCATAAGAACGGACCCGGCTTTGACTTTATCTCCTACCTTAGCAATAACTTTAGGAATAATACCGTTAAAGCTGTCGGGAACAATAGCATAACTATCACTCTTTTTGCCAGTCAAAAGTACATCAGAAGCTTTGCCTTTCAGATTAATGTCTAAACCTTTTTTAATCTTTATTACATTTGCCATGATACAACTAAAATTGTTTTTATGTAATTTTAGCGCAAAAGTACATATTATTTTTATGCTTAAGAACAGTTAAAGAAAATAATTAAAGAAAAAATTCCATAATATGAAGATTAAACAGAATAAACCCAATAGAATGAGTGGATTGAATGAACGAATTATACTGAATGAATTTCGAAAATTCAGTCTATTGAGTCTATTGAGTTTATTCAGTTTATTAAACATCTCCGCACAAAAAATATATCAAACCGAAATAAGCAGTAAATTGATAAAAACACTTCAGGTAAAACAGGAAGGACATATAATATCTGATCCTATTATAGAATTAAACGGTGAAGACCTGATTGAGATTAATTTCGATGCTATGGATCATAATTATAACCGGTTTGCTTATTCTATTATTCATTGTGATGCAGACTGGAAACAATCGTCCCTCTCTCCTATTGAATATATGGATGGATTTCAGGGGCTTACTATAGAAGACTTTGCCAATTCTATTACCACTACCACTCAATATACTAATTATCGTTTACTATTGCCCAATGATGATATACAATTAAAAGTATCGGGTAATTATGTTGTACAGGTATATAAGGAAGGTCAACCAGATATAATATTATTAACAGCTTGTTTTTCAATAGTAGAACCATTGGTTTCGATCAGTACAACGGTGAGTGGTAATACGATGATAGATGTAAACAGGGAACATCAACAAGTAAGTTTTTCTATTAATCATAGGAATTTACCTATTACTTATCCGCAAACTGATTTAAAAATATTTGTATTGCAAAATAACAGGAAGGATAATTTGATCACTAATTTAAAACCAACAACTATACTTGATGGACAATTAGTATATGACCATAACCGCGATCTGATATTTGAAGCAGGTAATGAATACCGACGAATAGAATTTTTAAGTAATAAGTATAATGGAATGGGTGTTCAGGACATACAATATCATAATCCCTACTATCATATACAATTAATTCCTGATCATGTGCGAAATAATGTATCATATCAATACGATCAGGATCAGAATGGACATTTTTTTATTCGTTGTAGCAATTGCAACGATCCGGATACTGAGGCTGATTATTATATTGTTCACTTTGCTTTGTTGAGTGATCCATTGCCTGATGGTATTATGTATCTGAATGGTGACATATATAATAATGTATTGGGAGAAGATAGTAAAATGGGATATAATTTTGATACTGGTTGTTATGAAAAATCTGTTTTATTGAAGCAAGGAATCTATAATTACCAATATTTATTTGTACCCAATACAGAAACGAAAGGTCAAACAGGTATAATTGAGGGTAATTTCTATCAAACGGAAAATCAGTATACTATACTTGTGTATTTTCGTCCTATGGGAAGTCGTTATGACAGACTGATCGGAATAAGTACAATAAAGAATGCTATGAATATTTTATAGGTAAATATTATTTTCTCATTTTATCTCTTCTCTGTCAGAACAGTATTGAAACCTTTATTTCGCATTTAGACAAGGTTTCAATGTTGTTGTGACAGAGGAGAGATAGTTACAGAAATCATCTGTATGTAGGGAAATGGAAGCTATTTACTAGTTAACGGCTGGGCAGACATCTCCAGTTCGAGCTTTCCTCCAGACGTAACTGTATTGAAAGGTATACGTAGGCTTTCCATCTTCTTGCCATTTAACAGGTGGGTTTGTATATATTTATTTTCCATACTATTGTTCTTTGCTTCAATTACAAAAGTATCTCCCTGGTAGTACTCCTTGTTTAATTGAATAGTAATCTTATTAAACAAAGGACTTCCGATTGTAAAAGAAGGATTGATATTGGCTAATCCGGTAATGTCGAACAAGCCCAATGATGAAATAACAAACCATGCTCCTAATTGCCCCTGATCTTCGTCTTGTCCGTAACCATATCCATGGATTCCATCTGTTCCATAAAATTCATCTAAGATGGCACGTACCCATTTCTGCGTCAATGAAGGCTTGCCGGATTCATTGAACAACCACGGGATATGTAGACAAGGTTGATTTCCCTGATTATATAGAGTTCTTAGTCCAGAGAAAGCGTCGATTTCTAATCCTCCGCTAAATATTTTTTCCTGAGAAACAATGAAGATACTGTCTAACCGTTGGTTAAATTCTTCTTTCCTCATTTTGTCTATTAAAGCTTTTGCATCATGAGGAACATAAAAAGTATACTGATAGGCATTTCCTTCCTGAAATCCTCTCCATACCTGCATAGGATCAAAATTATCTATAAATTTGCCATCTTCTGTTTTCGGACGAATAAGGTTGAGTTCCGGATCATAAATACGCTCCCATCCCTTAGAAAGATCCATTAAGATAGTATAATCATCTTCATGTCCGAGGGCTTTTGCCATTTGAGCTACCGCGTAAGCACCAAAAGAATACTCCAATGTATGGGAAGCAGAAAACATCCAGGATTCATCAGGCCAGGAACCTTTATCCAAATGTGGAACATAGCCATACTTTACAAATTTGTCAGTATCTATTTTGCCTGCTCCCATTGGACGGTTTTTACCATCTAATTCGTTCTTTCGGGCTGCTGCATATCCTGCTTCGATATCGAAATCACGTATTCCGCATAAATATGCTGCTGCAATAACATTTCCTAACTGATTGGTTCCTACTCCGGATATATATCGGCTGCAGGCAATACCGTCGGCCAACCAACCGGCATCTTTGTATACTTGCAAGTGCGTGCTTACAAAATCAGACAAGTATTCAGGGTATGCCAATGCCCATACCTGAATAAGATTCCATTGACCTCCCCATATCCCGTCTGTATTATAAAAAGAAAATGCAGGTTTTCCGTCTTTTAGAGGGATTTGTCCGACTGTTCCATCATTACGTGGGTATGCTCCATTAATATCACTGGCAAGCCCACGACCTAATACAGCATGATATAATCCGGTATAGAATTTTACTTTATCTTCTTTTACCGGAGTTTCTACCCGAATACGTCCCAGGTACTCTTCCCACGTACGTTCTGATTTTTCACGGACTTCATCGAATGTAAGTTTTCCGTTTTCTGTTTCCATTTCCCGATTTAATCTGGCATTAGCAACAGAAGTGTAGGATAATCCGACTTTAGCGGTGATAGTTTCACCTTTTTTTGTATTATAATTTAAATAAACTCCTGATCCAACACCTTTTACAGAACTTGCGTTTTCTTTCACATTTTCATGAATGAATGTACCAAAAGATTCCGCTTGTTTATCTAACTTAGCAGAGAAATACATCGTAACCGTTGCTCCATCCTGATACTTTTTACTATATTCTGGAAGAGTCGTAACCCAGCCTTCTACAAGATTATCATCAACAATATTAACTTCAGCATCTATTGCAGGGCCACTATCTCCCTGACGATTTCCTATATCAAATAAAATACGGCTACTGTCACTTTGTGGAAAAGTAAAACGTTGATAAGCGACACGTTTTGTAGCAGTAAGTTCTGCTATAATATCATAATCTTTCAATAATACTGAATAATATCCAGCTGTTGCAACTTCGTTGTTATGATCAAAAGTAGAACGATAGCCTTCACCAGAAGAGTTAATGGCTCCCGGAATAGTTTTTAACGGACCTGTTGTAGGCATCAGAACAATGCCTCCTACCTGAAACTCATGCAGGCAGGGAAATCCTTCAATAGAACTATCTCTGTAATCATATCCTGTAGCTTCCCATCCTGACTTATTTCCTATACTTGCGTTTGTTGCCGGTGCTGGTTTAGCTAACCCGAAAGGTAATGCACCCGGAGCAAAATGGAACCAACGGCAATGGGCAGTGCCTATACGAGGCTCCACATATTGTGTTAGGGATTCTTTTTCTAGATTAACAGGTTTGTCGGAAGATGTACAACCTGTTAATAATCCTATTCCTATTATTAGAGTAATGATGTATGATTTCATGTTTTTTTAAAGTTTTATCTTATAAGTTTCTATAGCATATTTATTTAGTGTGATTTCACTGACAGATTCCAGTTCTTCTTCAATCAGATTTGTCCGGATTATCTCTTTAGGAGTGGTATGTAAAGTTAATTCTACTTTCTCTTCTCTATCTGTACAGTTATAAAGACGGATAATCATACTATTATCGTCTTCGCATTTTTTTATAGTAGTAATAATTACGTTTGGATTGTTTAATGACACGAACGAGTATTGCTCAGGAAGAGAAGCATTGATATATGTGTCCGGATTATAAACGGCAATTAAAGGTTCGTTCGCCGATAGACCAAACATTTCTCTTTTAGCTTCACCAACAGGATGGGATGTTAGTGAGAAATGATAGAAATGGTCACCAGGCTGAAAAAAATCATTCCCTAACGGATGACAGCTTTTTCTGGAAGCCAGCAAAATCGGCTGTAATATAGTATATTTAACCGGATTATTGGTAGGATCTATATAATCAGCTACAGCTACGGATGAGCTTAAGGTAACTGCATATTCTCCATCCGTAGCACTCAGCCAGTTGCCAATTCCCCTTGGATGTTGTTCCTTGTTTTCTACATAATAGCGTTCTCCGGCTGCTCCAGGCATTTCATCCTGACAAACTGTTAATGCTCCAAATGGAACTTCATAGGATACAATAGATTGTTCGAAGGCTAATGGCCACATTTGTCGGTATTCACGAAACATAACGCCATCCCAATTCAGTAAAGCGACATCAATGTCAATTTTTTTTGTTTGGTGATAAACACGTAATACTTGTTCTATAACAGCATTCCTAATAGGAGTTCGTAATTTGTAGGATGAAAAGACCGGACCATCTTCTAAAAGTACCCAAGAGGAAGAATGGTTAGAGGTTTTATCGAAACCTTCCATGTCGGGTTGTTGAACAGCATCGAACTCCCCTGCTCCATTTCCAAATGAATGCATAGTAATAACTTCTCCTCCCAGGAATTTCTCTGTATTTAATAATGGTCGTCCATTTTCTTTATCAGTTATTTGCTTAATGCCACCATCAATAAGTTCTATCCTATAGTATTTATTCTCAATATTATTTGTAAAAACTTTTGATGGATGATTATTCGATGGTTCAGAAGGAGTTATATAATAAGTTTTCAATCCCATAGATGGCATCTCTTCAGCAATGAAATGAAGTTGGGCTTTTTCAATGGTATGATCAGGATAGTAAGTAATATCGGTTAATTGAGAAGGGATTATTTTCCCATTACAGTCTTTGACCCCCAGTTGACTACCATATCCTTGTTCAAAACATACTTCTACACAAGCAGGACTTGTGCGATTGAATGACAAATTATTGAATAAAACTATAGCGCGTCCTCTACTTTGCTGTGTTTCTACTAACGAGGCCAATGCTGCGGATTGGCTGTTTACTATTTTATCTGCTATATCAAGAGCATATTCATATTTTTGATGGAATGTATTGTCAGTTATTATACCACCGTTTCCACCCCATCCGTGATCCGGATAGATTTTAGCTTCCCAGGCTTTTGTCAACATATCTGATGGATACATATCATATATCCCTCTTACTAAAGACCTGAAAGTTGAGAGCTTTTCTGCTGCCGGAAGCATACGGTCTCCTTTACGACTGGTTGTAATGGCTTTTTCATGAGATGGTCCATGAATATAAAGCCATACGTTTGGTCGTTCTCCCTTTATTACAGGTAAAGAAGATGTAGATCTATCCAAAGTATTGAAAAAATCATCGGCTGTCGCATACATGAATTGCGGAAGTTGTACTTTCATTTTCTTTCCCGTTTCTTCATTTTGTATGTAACGGATATTATTCCATTTTTGAGTAAAGACACTACAGTTGGCTACCGGTTTACTGTCCCATGACAATTCATAGTTCAACATGGCAGGCATCACTGTACAGGCTTTTTTTACATCATTATATTTTGTATACCATAAAACAGATTCTTTGGCCATTTCTTTGATGGCTGCAGTATCTTCTTTCCCTAATACATTATAAAAATAGATATAATGTCCAGGTGTATAGGAACGGACTTGCGAACCGTCTGGAGCTTCCCAATAGAATAATCCACGCTCATGGCGACTGATTACCAAATTATCTATGCCCGCTTTTTTCATAATTTGCGGCATCTGTAAAGTACGTCCCGGCACATCTACATTGAAATATGACAATGCATTGTAACCATCAAAATTCTTTTTCAGCCAACGTGTTCCTAAATAAAACTGACGTGCCAGCGATTCTCCGGAATACATCTCTTCATAGGGTTGTATATAAGTTCCTCCAACACAGATACGCCCTTCTTTCATATATTTACTGATCAATGAATGAGTTTCCGGATGCCGATGTATGTATTCCCGTAAGATGGAAGTTTGTTCTATATCCATTCTGAAATCAGGTTCTTCTGCGAGTCGTCTAAGAAAAGGTGTTAACCATAATGTATCGCGATCGGCAATACAGGCATCGATATTATTCAACCAACCTAAATCCTGATGTGTAGTGGTAAAGATAAAAATATTGCCATTACGGAGTTGGGAATCAGACAGTTTTTTTAATAGTTGGAACGATTCTTCATCACAAGTGTACACCCCGTTTTCAATCTGTGCTATGGCAGGGTAAACATAAAGTATGCATAGCATGATAATTAGTAGTTTGTGTTTCATGTTATTATTGTTTTAATATAACGAATATGTATTATTCATAATGATACATTGATAGTCATTGGTTTCATTTTTTACATTTTCAATTAATATCTGGACAGCTTTTTCACCCATTGATTCGATAGGCATATACGAAATATTCATTTCGGGTGCAAGAATATCAAGCGTTATCATATCGTGAAAACACGCCATCAAAAATGATTTATGATAGTTTATATTTTTGTTTATAAAATAACGTAAGGACTCCAATGCCAAATAATGAGTAGAGAAAAAGAATCCGTCTATATCTGATACTTCTGAAAATAATTTGTCCAGCTTTAATATAATATCTGATTTGTAGTTTTGTCTGTCAATATTTATTTCGATTCTTTGATCATTACAATATTTAGCATCTGCTAATGCTTTACGATATCCTTTTGTACGTAAATTCATGACAAATAAGTGTGTATCAGTAGTTATTAAAGCTATTTTTTTTCGTCCTTTCTGAATAAGATGATTAACCACATGATAGCTGCCTTCTTCGTTGTCTACAATTACAAAATTTGTCTTTACTTCCGGAAAATATCTATCAATCAATACAAATGGTATGGATTCTTTCATTAATGCCAGTATATTTTCCTGAGAACCTTTGGTTGGAGCTATTATTATACCATCCACCTGTTTGGATTTGAGCATACGAATTAACTCCAGTTCTTTATTACTATCGCCTTCAGAACTACAGACTATCAATGCATACCTGCTTTTTGTTGCTTCCAACTCAATAGCTTGAATCATTTGTGCATAGAAAGTATCATCAATGAAAGGAATAACCAATCCTATTGTATTGGTAGTTCCGATAGATAAGCTACGAGCCAGTAAATTAGGACGGTAGTTTATCGATTCGGCATATTGTTTTACCCGATTAATGGTAGCTTCGCTAAATCCTCTCTTCGCTCCCTGCCCCGATAATATCCAGGAAACTGTAGCTTTAGATAAATTTAATGAATCAGCTATGTCTTTTATTGAAACTTTCATATCATTTCTTAGTTATTGCTTTATTCATTGTTTGATAAACAAAGCATTTTAACCGGTTAAAATGCAAATATATATTTTTTATTTTATAATAAAATACAGAAGTAAATTTTTTCATATCTAAGATTCGATTTCAAGAAACTTTCTGTCAATGATATTTGTTCTATTAATATAACAAGTTAATATAAAAGAAATACTTACATGAAATTTTTTATTGATACGGCTAACCTTGATCAGATCAGGGAAGCAAATGATTTGGGGATCTTAGATGGAGTAACAACCAATCCTTCATTAATGTCTAAGGAGGGTATTAAAGGAATTGATAATCAACGGAAACATTATGTAGCTATTTGTGAAATTGTAAAAGATGGGGATGTTAGTGCAGAAGTAATTGCGACAGATTATGAAGGAATGATCAAAGAAGGCAAGGAATTAGCCGCCTTACATCCTAATATTGTAGTAAAAGTGCCTTGCATTGAGGATGGTATTAAAGCAATTAAATATTTCCATGATAATGGAATAAGGACAAACTGTACATTAGTTTTCTCTCCAGGACAAGCTTTATTAGCAGCAAAAGCAGGAGCTTCGTATGTTTCTCCGTTTGTTGGCAGATTAGATGATATTTCCAGTGACGGAATAGCTTTAGTTGAAAAGATTGTAGATATGTATAATTATTATGAATTTGATACTCAGGTTTTAGCAGCATCAATCCGTAGTACACAGCATATTATACAATGTATAGAAGTTGGGGCACATGTAGCGACTTGTCCCTTGTCAGCTATAAAAGGTTTATTAAAACATCCACTTACGGATAGTGGTTTAGCTACATTTCTTGCTGATTATAAAAAAGTCAACGGATAAGATATAATTTAGTCGGCTTTATTTCGTAAATGAAGCTCATCATTGTATTTGATTAATTATCCGTCTCTTTTCACCAACACCACCAAAAGTCTTTTCTGTGGCTGTTTTGAGGGTGAAAGCAAGTACTTTCACCTGTGGTATGATCTTTTCACCGGCGCATATGGCGGAGATTGCTTGATGTAGTCCTTCCGGAAAAGATTCTCGTAGAAGTCGTAATGTATTCTCATAGTTTTATTGGTTAGTTATGGATGTTTTGCGGGTTGCTTTGTCTCTTTTATAGCGGCTCACCTGTGTGAGCCATCCGGCTCACGAGTGTGATCCCTGCAGCTCACGTATGTGAGCCGTCACGCTCACATACGTGAGCCGTCACGCTCACATACGTGAGCTGGTAAAGATATCACTACAGAAATTCAAATGGATTATGAGCAAAACAATAATTTATCGCAGCTAATCAGTATTGTTTTTAGCAGGTGAAAACAATGCATACAAGGTGAAAGCACCTGCTTTCACCCTACATCTCACATTCCTAGCGACTTTCAAAGGGGTTGATGAAGGTGAATTGAAAATCAGCCTTAAGTCAAAGCGAGTAGAGAGCAAGACATCCTTTATGCTCAAAAATTAAATATTTTTTAAAACAAAAGAACTAAATTCGGCAGGTTTTAGTATCTCTCCCTGGTGAACAAGTCCAGGGCGAGCAACCCGGTCCCATCTTACTAACTTACTACAATCTGTTGGTGAAGGGTTTTCGGGTATCCATTCTTTACCATCATGGCTATAGAAGAAAGCACAGTTGCATCCTTGTGTTACTTTGATTTTGAGGTAGATAGGTGTATATGCATAAGATAGTTCTTTATTTAGTTGTATATTGCCATCGACAATCATTTGTAAATGTAGTTGATCATCTTTTATACCCCATGAAACAAGGTTCTGATCGTCTCCATACATCGTTAGTCCTTTCAAACTTTCATTTTTATTTTCTACTTTAACTTCATATTCATAATTTGGAGATAACGGGCGTATACAGAGGACAGTACCGTTTGAATATCCTTCTTTATTATTCCCACTTAAGATGATCTTCTCTTCATTTATATCTATAACGGGATTTGCATATACATAATTCCAGGTCCAGAAATCATACTTTCCGTGAATGTCTTCCACCGATTTCTGAACAGTGTTTGGAAATGGCATTTCCTGCTTTACGGTAGCTATATTTCCAGAAGTAAACCCTACCCAATTATCCTCTGTCATTACCATTTCCTGTAAGATGTGCTGACGCCCATTATAAACACCTTCACCTGCCAGATAAGCATGACAGATGTAATACATTCTATTATCAGGAGTTAAGACAGCTGTCCCGTGTCCACACGAAATAAACTCTATGCCATCTCCCCTTAGAATTGGATTTCCTTCATATTTTTCATACGGTCCCTTAAAGGTCTTAGAGCGTGCTACATATACATCGTAATTACTTTTAGGTCCGCAGCAATCATTTGGTGAATAAATAATATAATAATAATCACCTTTCTTAAAATGATATTGCCCTTCCATACCAATACCTTCATCATCTTTCAATAAAGTGAAAGGTTCTCCTTCCAGCTTTAATCCGTCAGCAGAAAGTTTACTTCCTATTATTTCAATAGGGCGCTCATCTAACCCATAGGCTTTCCAACTAATATATAACTGTCCTTCGTCATCATACACAAAAGCATCAATAGCTTCACTTCCATATTCTACCAATAATCCATGATCAATAAACGGCGAATCCATATTATCAGCAATAGCTACTCCGATATAGGATACATTATCTGTTTTCCGTCGGGCAGTATAATAACAATATACCTTATTATTATGGTAAAACAATTCGGGGGCCCAGAAAGAAGAACTTGTCCATTCGGGCTGTTTATCAAATATATGTCCGGTTTGTTTCCAGTTCACCAGATCTGTAGAAGAAAATACAGGATAGAATGGTGCCCATTCTGAAGATGTGGCCGTTAAGTAATATGTATCATCAATCCGAATGACGGATGGGTCCGCCATATCTCCATGAATGATAGGATTTGTAAAATATTCCTCTTTCTGATTTTGTGATCCATTACATGCAAAAAAGAGTGTAAGTAAAGAGAATACTAAAAGTTTGTTCATATTAGTTTTGTTTCTTTTTGCAAATAAAGAAAAATAACGTGATATTTACCAACTTTTGTAATGTCTTTTATTGTAAGTTTGAGTGGATAGATTGATTTGATTATTTATTATAACTATTTGATAAATACGTGAATTTAAAGTTTTTGTCCCAGGATAGTCTCATGATTGTTTTGGGCTTTTCTTTTTTAATTGATTAGAAAATTTAGGAGGAGATAAACAAAAAAGGGTATTTTTGCATTTTATGATAAATCAATAAAATATTATGTCACATAATCATAGTCACGGACACCACCATCATGATCATGGAAGTACTAAGAATATAAGATTAGCTTTTTTTCTTAATTTCTTTTTTGCCATCATTGAGCTTGTTGGGGGATTATATACCAATAGTGTTGCAATTCTCTCTGATGCATTACATGATTTTGGAGATTCTATATCGTTAGGAGTAGCCTGGTATCTACAGAAATTTTCAGAAAAAAAGCGTGATAAATTCTATTCATACGGCTATAAACGCTTTTCACTGCTGGGTGCTTTATTTATATCTGTTATATTGTTGGTCGGTTCAATATTTGTTATAAAGGAGAGTGTTGAACGGATAATGGAACCTCAGTCTCCCAATGCGCAAGGAATGTTCATACTCGCCATTATTGGAGTTATTGTAAATGGAGCTGCTGTAATCCGCTTAAAAAAAGGCTCAAGCATTAATGAACGTGCCGTTTCTCTCCATATGATGGAAGATGTTCTGGGATGGATTGCCGTTTTAGTAGTAAGCATTGTAATGATGTTTGTGGATCTTCCAATCCTCGATCCCTTATTATCTATTGGAATCAGTATTTGGATATTATCTAATGTATACAGAAACTTGAAAGATACTTTTCATATATTACTACAACAAGTACCTCAGAATGTTGATTTAGGAAAGCTTGAAGAAAAAATTAAAAGTATTGATGGAGTTCTTTCTTTACATGATATCCACCTCTGGACACTCGACGGTGAAGAAAATATTCTTACTCTCCATGTTGTTTTATCAGAAAATGTAAATGTAGCAAGAGAAACAGAAATAAAAGGTAAAGTCCGTGAAGTTTGTTGTGAATCAGGTATACAACATGCAACTATAGAATTTGAAAGAAGCGGAGAAGCCTGTTCTTTAATAAACCATTAAATATTTTCACCACAGATTCACAGATTACACGGAAATTATAAATTGGATTTGTGTAATCTGTGAATCTGTGGTGAAAAAAGTGTCTATAACAAATCCGAAGCTAATTCTGCCAACTGGCTTCTTTCTCCTTTGATCAGATTGATATGTGCAAAAATATCTTGTCCTTTCATTTTATCGATCATATAAGCCAAACCATTACTTTGCGCATCCAGATAAGGTGAATCAATTTGCTGAATATCGCCGGTGAATATCATCTTTGTTCCTTCGCCTGCACGGGTAATGATTGTTTTTACTTCATGCGGAGTGAGGTTTTGAGCTTCATCGATTATGAAGAATGTTTCCGAAAGACTACGTCCACGTATAAATGCAAGAGCCTCAATAACTAACTGATTGTTTTTCTGAAGATCATCAATTTTACGAACTTCCTGGCTATTTTGCGTAAACTGTCCCTTTATAACATTCAAATTGTCGAATAAAGGCTGCATATAAGGAGCTACTTTTTGTTTTTCATCTCCAGGAAGAAAACCAATATCCTTATTTGCCAACGAAACAATAGGTCTGGCCAATAAAATTTGTTTATACTGATCCATCTGTTTAAGAGCAGAAGCAAGTGCTAATAACGTTTTACCTGTACCTGCTTTACCCGTTAATCCTACCAGTTTAACATTGGGATCATTCAGTATTTCAAAGGCAAAAGTTTGTTCAGCATTCCGGGGTTGGATTCCATAGTTTGTCCCCTTCTCTACTCTACTGACCTTTCCTGAAAAAGAATTATAACGTGCTAATATAGAGTTTCGTTCGCTCTTCAATATAAAGCAATCGTTTGGCTTGATTATGGCTTCAAGTCCTAAAAGATCAGGATCAACACCTTCGTGTTTACTATACATCTGATCGATGATATCGGCATCAATATTCTCGTAGGTTTCCTGTGTCCTTTCAAATATATCAACATCTATGACCTTATCATTTATATAATCTTCTGTTTCAATACCTAATGAACGGGCCTTCATCCGCAGGTTAATATCCTTGGTAACAAGAATAGTCCTTACATTCGGATTTTTTTCCGTTACTGTCCAAACACATGATAATATGCGATGGTCCGGTGTTTTTTCAGGAAAAGAATTAGCTATCTTTTCCTGATATTTGTCACCTGTAATTACATAGAGTGTACCCATTCCCGGTCCGAGTGATGCACCTTTTAAATACAAGTCATTACTTGTCAATGTATCTAGTTCACGAACAAACTCTCGGGCATTATAATTAATCTGCTCGCTTCCCTTTTTAAACTTATCTAATTCCTCTAATACAACAATGGGGAGATATACATCATTTTCCTGAAAATTCTCAATACATTTATAATCATGAAGAATTACGTTAGTATCTAACACGAAATTTTTCTTCTCTCCTTTTTTCTTTGCTCCCATGGTCAATTCAATTTATTGTTTTTCAATATTTCATTGCTAAATCGCATCTAAATATATGAACAAAACTCATAAATTATTCTTTAAAATCGAAAAAAGTACGTTTCCGACCAATTTATACATATTATTTACCAAAGCGGGAAGCATCTACTTTGTCGTGTTTCTTTTCTTTGAAACCACCAAATTTCCAGGAAAAAGAAATACCGAAATATCCGCTACTATCTATGTTTCTCATTTTGCTATATTGTGTTCCTGTATTAACTACAATAGATTTGGGTATATTACTATTGAAAATGTTATTGTAATTCAAGGTAAGTATACCTTTATCTTCAGCAAATGTCCATTTTAAACCGGCAGAAACATCATACGTATTTCCCAGTTCAAAGATACCCTGGATAGCCGGAGATGTATAATATCCGCTTAGTGTAAGTTTCAGATTGGGTTTTGCATCGGAAATATTGATAGTATTATTCATTGAAATCCGGGTAAAATATTTATGGTTATTGAAAGGAGAATCGTAGAAATTGTCGCTCTTTTCCTGTAACCTCATACCTTGTACCTGAAAACGGGTATCCCATCTGCTTCCAATAGTTACCGGTACTACGGCTCCTAAACCTGTAAGTAACTGGAAATCGAAGTTTTCAAACCTGAAACTATGAATTAGTTCGTCACTGCTTTGATAAGGTAATTGGGTAAAATAATCCGGTTCATACTGGACAAATGCCATGAAAATATACTTTTGCTTAAAAATATAGAGCAATTGTCCTTCATAAGACCTGCTTGGCTTCAGGGAAGGATTACCAACAATAACGGAATAAGAGTTCAGATAGGTCGTTTGCGGATTAATACTCCAGTATGAGGGATAGGTCTTATCACTTGATACATTTAATTGCAGGATATTTGACGGAGAAAACATATAGCTCAATGAAGCATTGGGGAAGAAAGCCCAATCATCCCATAATACGGATTTCTTTCCATTGGAGGTATAATCGGAACGAAAGTATTCGCCCTTTAATGATACGGTAGCCGAGAATTTTCCAAACGTATGCGAGAGCTCTCCGAAAAGACTTCCGCCGTATTCTTTCTGTTTATCATCCAACCTTTTGTCTTCATCGGAAATATAGCCGGAGCCATTATTATATAAATAGTCAATCTTTGTATCAGACAATGTATAACTACCGTTTATTCCATAATTAAATACCCAGTCTTCACCGAATGTATAGGTATGATTTATAAACCCTAACCATTTGTTAATGTTTTGCTTGGAGTTATTCAACATATCGGTAGATGGTATATCTTTCTGGTTATTTAAGAAATGCTGAACTTCGGGATTGTGATAATTGGTATAATCTGCTCCTGCTGTAATTCCTGCATGTCCTGTATATTGCAGGCGTGCATTTTGAAGCGTACTTTTATTATCGACAGATGTTGTACTGAAATTGGGCACTTTATTCCCTTCCGCAAGATAGTTGAATTCAGTGGAAGAAGTCCGTTTAGCATCACTCTTACCAGCATCAATATAGTATGAAACAGACAGTTTATCATTATTATTGAACAGATAATCAATGCCTAAGCGTGCCGTGGCATTATTAGGCTTGTATTTTCCTCTGTTAATCTGATTGACCTCTACAATCTCATCTTTTAAAGTATGCCTTGCGAACATATCTTCACCACCATATCCTCTCCCCTTTTTCCCTGAAGCCAGAAAGTCGATACTCAGTTTTGGAGTAGAATAAAGAAGATTTGTCCGGATTTGTCCGCTCGCATAATGACGTTGATAGTAATCAGCGCCTGCTTCACCTTGCAAAGATTCCCCATCCTGTGTGGCTTGTTCTAAAATAATATTAATGAGGGCTCCTTTTACATTGTATTTAGCAGGCGCATTATACATGATTTCTGTACTTTTGACACGTGAAGCTGGGATTGTTTTCAACATAGCAATTACTTGCTCCAGAGACATCGTTGTTAACTGTCCGTTAATAATTATATGTAATCCTCTGGCTCCTAAAAGCTCAACCTTTTCATCTGTTCCCGATATTCCCGGCAATTCCTTTATTGCTTCAAATGCATTGTTTACAGGTTTGTTTTGTATTAATTGAGGTGTATCATATATTAGTGTACCACCTTCTACCTTTACCTGAGGCCTTTCTGCTTTTACTACAATCTCATCTATTTTATAATCTTTTTCCTGAAGTGTTATGTTGCCGATATCTTGTTTTTCTACAGCCATTTCCATCGCTTCATATAACAAATGTTGAAATAAAAGGCGGTAACTTCCATCTTCTACATTGAATTCAAATAGGCCGCTATCGTCTGTAACGAATGCGTCTACATATACAGAATCATGGGTATGAAGTATTACCGCTACCCCGTCGATACCGTTTGATGCTGAATCGATAACTTTCCCTTTAATCGGTACTATGGCAGATATTACCTGGCAACATGTGATTATACATCCTAATAAGTAGATTTTACGTTTCATATACTTTAAATTATTTCAGATTTCAAATTTTATATTGCAAATGAAAAGGCTTTTTAGCAGAAACAATGTTATCACTCGCTTATGAAGTGTTATTTAGTCTTACCATCGTGTGATTTATCAAAACTTATGATTTATTTTGTCAGAAAAAGAAAGAGAGTTATATGCAAACACGTTTACGATTTAAGGTAATAGCTTCATTGATTATCATATCGATAACTGCTCTTATAATATCTCAGGGATATTGGTTGAAAAACCTGTATGACTCTATATGGGAAACGACTCAACTCAATATAAAAGATGCTATGAAGATGGCAGATTACAAGGAATTATTTCTACGAATGGAAAAAATAAAAGAGGAAGAGGGGGAAGAAAGAGAAGAACGTTCCATCAGTTACGATTTAGGACAGGGGGAAGTGATAGGAAACGACTCACTTACAGTAGACGGCTCCCAAACCGAGACTGACACTTTTGATGATTTATTCCAGCTACTCAATGTATTGGAAAATCTGGAGTCTAATTTACTGAATACCATGCATAGTGCTTTAGACACACTTCGTCCGATCAGTTTTAGCCTTTATGATAGTTTACTCGTTGAAGAATTAAAAGAAAAGAATCTATATACAGATTATACCCTGCGGGTGCTTCAATATACTGATTCCGTTCCACATGCTTTCATGCAATTTACTTCTACAGATACATCAACATATATTCCTATTGAAGGAGCAACCTATTTCGACTATCCTATTTTTTCAGAACAGGAGCAAACATACCGCTTGTATATTCATTCACCGGCGAAAACTGTATTAAAGCAAATGGCAGGCATATTTATATCGTCAGGTTTATTATTAATACTGATAGTAATTGCCTTTATTTATTTGTTACGTACCATCTTAAAACAAAAAACAGTAGAGGAACTAAAGACCGATTTCACTAATAATGTGACACACGAGCTAAAAACTCCTATAGCTGTGGCGTTTGCAGCGAATGATGTACTACTTAATTATAGTGATCCAGTAAACGGAAAGCAGAAAAAGTATTTAAATATCATTAAAGAACAGTTATCCAGACTGACCGGAATGGTAGAGCAAATACTAACTTTATCCGTAGAAAACAGGGCCACTTTCAAGTTGAACCCAGAACCGGTGAAGGTGGCTGAATTACTCCCGTCTTTAATTGAACAACACAAACTTAAGACTGATAAACAATTGATTTTTAAGATAGAAGTTCCTGATGGTTTAACCATTTATACAGATCGTACACACTTTTATAATATGATCAGTAACCTTATCGAAAATGCTGTTAAATACACAAATAAAGAAGAAGTTTATATTACAATTAAGGCTAATGAAAAGAATAAAGAAATCGATCTATCGGTAACAGATAATGGTATTGGAATAAATGAAACGAATCAAAAACGAGTATTTGATAAATTTTATCGTGTACCACAAGGCAATCTCCATAATGTGAAAGGATACGGATTAGGCTTATTTTATATAAAGGATCTCATGTCAAAACAAGGAGGCAGTGTGACTGTTCAAAGCCAACAGGGAAAAGGCTCAACCTTTACCCTTCATTTTAAAAAGAACTAATTTACCCTTTATTCTGCACGGAAATGACATTTTGTCAAAAATAGCATATTGTCAAATTAACTATCCTATAGAGCGCATATTTAGAGCTGGAATAAGAAACTGTTGAAAAAAATGTATTCTCAGCGAGTTGAGGTTTTTCAAAAAGAAATAAAAATCAAATAAATGGTTTCATAATATCATAGTTACGCAATAGTTGTATGGTTTATGACAATGAAGTGTTTGGATTCCTTTACGTAATGATAATTCTATTTCAACTTTATTTCTTGATAAAATAGAAAAAAAACGCTCTTTTCAAGAATATAATTTGTGCTATTTTTAATTTGATAGACATGTTTCTTGTAATTGATGCGGTTGTTTTTCAAAATTGATGCAGTAGTTTTTCCAAATTCATCCGGTTGATTTTAGGTTTTTATCTAGTTGAATTTAAATAAAAATACGGGTAATATTCATAAATGACGTAAAAATATTCGAAAAGAACCAATTTTTCTTTGCTTTTTTTCAAAATGCAAGTTAGCTGAAAACCTATTTTTTTTTAAAAATAGAAAGAAAATATATTAAAAAACTTCCAATATGATATGGGAATACTTGAAGATTTAAGACATAATTGTAGCTGTATTTCAAACATTAACTATCTTTACCCTTCACATTTTACATTAAAAACGATTATTCTCACGATATCATTATATGGAAAAAATTAGAGTACTACTGGTTGAAGATGAAGAGACGTTATCCATGATTATAAAGGATACATTGGATGAAAAAGGGTTTGATGTGACATTGGCTTCAAATGGTGAAGAAGGAATATCTATATACAAAACTCTCAAGCCAGATGTGATCGTTTCGGATATCATGATGCCTGATATGGATGGATTTACAATGCTCAGACAGATCCGAAAAACGGACCTATCCACTCCTGTTCTGTTTCTTTCGGCTCGCTCCGGGGCAAATGATGTGGTAGAAGGCTTCGAAACAGGCGGGAATGATTATTTGAAAAAACCCTTTGCTATGGCTGAATTGATTATCCGTATAAAAGCATTGCTTAACAGAGTAACATTCCAAAGACAGACGGAAATGATTTTCCAATTGGGTAACTATACATTCGATGCAATTAAACAAACTTTATGCATATATGGTGAAAAAGAGATATTAAGTAATCGCGAATCGGAGATTCTTAAACGGTTATGTGAATATCAAGATCAGGTGCTTCCTATGAAAGATGTTCTTCTTGACCTGTGGGGAGACAACTCATTTTTCAATGCACGAAGCTTTCATGTTTTTATAACAAAACTTCGCCATAAATTGTCAAAGGATAAGAACATTCAAATATTAAATGTACGTGGAATCGGCTATAAATTAATCATTGATTGAGGAATGACACTGGTAAAAATTATTATTGTAGATGTTTAAAAGCATTTTTTTATTTTTAATCCTATATGTTATTTAATTGTCCTATATATTATTATAAAGTGAAAAGTCTTTATATTTGCTTACATGAATAGAGTAAACCAATAATTAAAAATAATCCATAATAATCAGCTATCATGAAGAAAAAAGGTGTTAACAGGAGAGATTTTTTACGTCTATCTGCTACGGCAGGAGCCGGTGCTTTACTTATACCAGATGCTGCAGCGTCTACTCTTACAACTGATACAATTCATGAAACAAATAAATACCCTATCCGTACGTTAGGAAGGACAGGAATTCAGGTTCCCATTATCAGTATGGGTGTAATGCGGGCAGATAATCCTAATGTTGTTAGAGCAGCATATAACTCAGGTATAACTCATTTTGATACAGCTCACGGATATCAGAATGGTAAAAATGAAGAGATGTTGGGTGTTTTCTTTAAGGATAAACCACGTGATTCGTTTACTATAGCTACAAAAGGTAAATTTAGCGATCCTAATACTGATGATTTTGAGGAAATGTATACAGCTATGATAGATCAGAGCCTTAGTCGCTTGCAAATGGATTATGTCGATATCTATTATGTACATGATTTAAAAAGCCCTGAAGTAGTAAAGAACGAACGTGTCATAAATATTGTCAAGAAGTTCAAAGAAGATGGAAAAGCTAAATACATAGGTCTTTCCATGCATGCGCAAAATCCGGAGGTTATAGACGCTGCTGTAGAAGCGGGCATATATGATGTAATACTTTTAAGTTATAATTTTAAGATCAACAACCTAAAAGAGACTAATGACGCTATTGAAAAAGCGGTAAAAGCAGGTATAGGCTTTGTTGCAATGAAAACCATGACAGGTGGAACAGAAGATGCTGAAGGTAAAAAGAAGATCAATGCGCAAGCCTGTTTAAAATGGGTTTGGAGCAATAAAAATATCGCAACAGCCATACCAGGTTTCAGTAATTTCAGTGAATTGGATGAATGTTTAGCTGCCGCCTCGAATCCGACGCTTTCAGCAGGAGATCAGGAATACCTCGCTTCATTATGTAATAAGGAAATGCTATACTGTCAGCAATGTGGTCAATGTGAATCCCAGTGTGCAGAACATTTACCTATTCCTGATATTATGCGTGCATATATGTATGCCTACGGATATAAAAATGCTTCATTATCAAAAGAAACACTTGCAGAATTGGGACTACCAAAAGATGTCTGCAAAAGCTGTGATACCTGTATTGTAAATTGTATTTCTGGATTCGATGTGGAAAAGAAGATCGCGGCAATAACTCCTGTTATACATGTACCTAATGAATTTTTATCATAAAATAGTTCTATGAAATATTATTTAATCGCCTTATTATTACTTACAATTCAACTGATTCAGGCTCAGACGCCTGAACAATTAAAATCTTGGTTACCTTCTGTAACAGGGTGGGCTATTGACGATAAGATAGAGATATTCGATGCGGATAATTTATTTGACAGAATAAACGGGGCAGCTCCTCTATACATAGAAAACAACTTTAAGGAGATGACTTCTATGGAATACAAACGGGGAAATGAGTATATCACGGTACAAGCTTACCGGCACGCGTCACCGGAGGATGCATTTGGTATGTATTCATCGGAACGCTCATCTGATCTGGAATATTTTCCTATAGGAGGAGAAGCGCAGGGAGGAGATAAACAGTTCTATTTTTTCTCAGGAAATATGTATGTAAAAATGCAGACAAACAGCTCTGAACAAGTAAATGGAGTTCTCCAACAAATTGCAGAAGGTCTGGCAAATAAAATAGATTCGGAAGCCGATTATCCTTCTCTTATAAAATTATTCCCTGAAAAAGGCAAAGTACCTCATACGGAAGCCTATATTACTTCCAGTTATATTGGGCATGATTTTTTAAAATCTGTTTACGTCACAAAATATGAGAATGCCGGCCAGCATTTTCAACTTTTCTTAATTGATGGAAAATCCAAAGAAGGAGCAAAAGAAATGCTAAGTAATTACTATTCTTTTACGAAACAGGACTCAGCTTTACAAGAAGGTGAACTTATTATCCAGGATAAGTATAATGGTGATATTCCTATATTATGGAAAGGACAGTATATTATTGGAGTATTTAATGAAAAAGGTGAGTCAATAAATGAAAGTAATTACTGGATAGGTCAACTTTCGGATAAAATATAAGTCCCGAATGTGTGAAAACATAAATTTGATTAAACACTTCATATTATAAATTTAACAAATTGTTTTATTGAACTTTACCCATAATTTGTTTCGGAATTCGAAACATTGTGTTACAAGAATATAAGAAATAATTACTAAATGGTAATCATATATAGAAAAAGTGAACTATATTTGTAAATATATTCGGGAAAATATTTAAATAAATAATGCCGCTGACTCTATGGAATCAATTTATACAAAAGAACTATTGACAAATAAATATTTTGTCTCAGATTTTATTGTAAAGTTTAATGTAAAGCAAGAAAGAAAAGGGAGAAGCATCCAGCTGAAAGATAAACAGTTGAATCATCTTATATTCTTGTTGGAAGGTGAGATGAATGTTTCTTGTAATGAATTTCATAATCATTTATGTTCAGCAGGAGAGATGCTTTTTGTCTCCCATGACTCAATGCTAATAACTGAAGCATACTCTGATATGAAATATTTGTTATTGTCGTTTAATAATCAGGTAGCTTTATTTGATCAGTTAGGTTTTGATGAGCTAAAGGAATTCAGTAACGAACGGAATGTATTTAATAAATTAGAAATACGTCCGGCTTTACAAGCTGTATTGGAGAGTATTTTGTTTTATCAGGGCCATAAGATTCAGTATCAACATCTTGATGATGCAAAGCAAAAAGAAATATTCTTAATATTAAAAACATTCTATTCTAAACAAGAACTTGCCAGATTCTTAAAACCTATTATCAATCAGGACCTGGATTTTAAAGCATTTATTATAAAGCATTATATGGATGCTAAAAATGTTGAAGAGTTAGCTCGTATCTGTAACTTATCTGTCCGTTCGTTAACCAGAAAATTTAAACAACATTTTGACGAATCCCCTTATAAATGGATGCTTATTCAGAAATCACATCATGTAAGAGCTTTGCTGGCAAATAAAAAGATACCTATGCAGCAAATTATTAAAGAATACGGATTCAGTTCTCCTGCCCATTTTACGACCTATTGTAAAAAACAATTCGGAATGACGCCTTCTGGCTTACGGAAAGAATTGAACATGAAATAATATCTTTTATTCTATTTCTTTTCTCTAATAGATGACATATAAACACCAATTGAACATAAAACAGAACAAATAACAAAAACTATCCGCATACTTACTAACAACTGATTATGAATATCAGATGATAATTGAACATTTCCGATTATTAATGACATAGCCATAATAGCAATTCCCATGCTGAATGCCTGTCCGGTTTGTCGCATAGTTCCGATAGTAGCTGATGCCATACTGTAATCCTTACTCTCTACGGAACTCATAATGATATTGGTATTAGGAGATGAAAACATGCCAAAGCCCAATCCAAGTAATGCCAATAAAACGATTAATAGAATAAAACTACTTGTCTCGGTAAGAAAGCAAAGACCAATCAATCCTACGACTATAATCCCCATACCGGAGGTAGCTAGAAATGTTGGTGATATTTTGTCTGACATCCTTCCTGAAATTAGTGTAGCAATTGTTTGGACTACAGATTGTGATACCAATATAAATCCTGCATCACGAGGTGTTAATCCACGAATGTATTGCAAATATAGACTCAACATAAAAGCAATGGCGGAGGTAGATGAATAATTGATTAAGGCAGATAACGAAGAAAGTTTAAAAACTCTGTTTGATAGAAATACACTAATATTGAATACCGGATGTGATTGCCGTTTTTCATAATATGAAAAATAAATCAATAATGCAGATCCGAATGCAAGCAAAACAAAGCTTCTGATTTGAGGTAGTTCAGAAAAACCGTATATAATGGAAAACAAACCTGCAGCATACAATATGGAACCGATAAGATCAAATTTACTTTTCACATCTTCTTTCCATTCTTCCTTCAAAACAATTAATGAACCGATCACGACAATTGTTCCTATAATCCCTGCCACAAAGAAGATACTATGCCAGTTAAAATACTGTGTAAGCAATCCCCCTAATAATGGGCCAATAGCTAAAGAAGAGTAAACTACGGCTGTATTTATACCGAAGGCTCTACCTCTTTTTTCCGGAGGAATAGATGATGTTAGGATTGCCATACTGGTACCAAACATCATAGCGCTTCCGATACCCGATAAACAACGATATACTATTAATGTAAAACCAGTATCAGCCAAGCAACTTAAAAAAGAGAATAAAGTAAATAGGGCTACACCGGTAATATAAATCTTCTTTCGGCCAATCATATCAGCTAATCGGGCACACGGAACCTGAAAAATAGCAGTAAACAACATATAAGAAGTCGGTATCCAGCTGGATGTTACGACATCAAGAGAAAGTGTCTCATTAATATAAGGTAATGCCAGATTAAGCGAAGATCCCATAAACGGCACCAGTGAAGATGCCATACATATTATAAATAAAACAGAGCTGCTGTTGTTTTTGATTTTTTGATGCATAGAAACAAATATAATACACATTTCGTAACAAAAAAAAATCTTTATAACTCAAAAATATTGTTTGTTATGTAATTCGATTTAATTTTGTGATCAAATAGTATGAAATAAATGAACGAGAGTATCCTTAATGGGCTATTGAATTTATTTGCCGTATTTGCCTCTATTGTAAGAATAGAGAATTCTCAGGCGATACGAGCTGTTAACTCATACTTATCAAGCCACTTCGGAGTCAGGTCACACAAAGAATATATCGAATTATACAATGAATTACGTAGTGTGTACGATGATTCATTATTTGCAATTGATAAAGAAAGTGTGATCCGTAATATCTGTACGCAGATGAAGATACAATTAACATCAGAAGAACAGCTTCTTTTGTTAGTGCGTTTTATCGAATTTGCATACAACAATAGCAGTGAACTTGATAAGAATCTGAAAGTATTTCGTCTCGTTGCTGAGATATTTAATATTTCGCATGATGAATTTGATCATATTCTGGCTTTTATTGTAGGCACCCCCTCCCCTCTTATACTTACGATTAGTGGTGACTCTCAAAAGATTGAGAACCATATTATTCGTGAAGGTATGGAAGGATATATCAGTGTTTTATTTTTAAAACGTTTTGACAGATATATATTTACATATCATGGTATAGGTTTAGTCTTTATGAATGACTTACCTGTAACCTCTAATATATTTTATACCTGGCAACATAGTAGTGTTGTAAAGGGTCCCCTTTTTCAACCTGTATACTTTAGTGATGTACAGGCCGTTTTCAATAAAAATGAGCAAAAGAATATTGTTTATCTAACGGGGCGTAATCTGGATTTTTCATTTAAAAATAGTCAGAATGGAATTCATAACTTTTCCTTTGATCTTGAGTCCGGCCAATTAGTGGCTATTATGGGAGGTAGTGGAGTTGGTAAATCAACATTACTGGATATAATGAATGGTAACATTCCTCCGAATAATGGAACTATTATGATTAATGGTTATCCATTGAACACAAATGAAGCCAGGCGATTAATAGGATTTGTTCCGCAGGATGATTTACTGATAGAAGAACTTACTGTTTATCAAAATCTATTGTATACAGCTCGTCTATGCTTTGATGGTATAACAAATGATGAGATTGAAGAAAGAGCAGATAAAGTATTGAAAGACCTCGATTTGATGGAGATTAAAAACCTGGAAGTAGGTTCTTCCATACATAAAACTATAAGTGGCGGGCAACGTAAACGACTCAATATAGCTCTTGAACTAATTCGTGAACCGGCCATCCTTTATCTGGACGAGCCGACATCTGGCTTGTCTTCATCTGATTCAGAGAAGGTAATGATGCTTCTCAAAGAGCAGACTCATCGTGGACGACTAGTAGTGGTAAATATACACCAACCTTCTTCCGATATTTACAAGTTATTTGATAAGTTATGGCTTTTAGACAAAGGAGGCTATCCAATATATGATGGGAACCCGATAGAGGCTATTACCTATTTTAAACATGCGGCTAAATTTACTGACCAGGATATAAGCGTCTGTAGTGTTTGCGGAAATGTTAATCCCGAACTAATATTAAATATTATTGATTCCAAAAAAATAGATGATTCTGGTAAGCAGACAGACATTCGTAAATTTACTCCGGAAGAATGGCATGAAAAATATCTGGAATCAAGAACTACTCCCAAACCTGTAAAAAACAAAAAACTTCCGGAAAATAAGCAACACAAACCATCCTGGATAAAGCAGTTCTTTATTTTCTTTGAGCGGAATTTAATAACAAAACTTACCAACAAACAATATCTTACCATTGCTTTTCTGGAAGCACCCCTACTTGCTTTAATCGTAGCTTTACTTACTAAATTTGTAGATGAGGGAGAATATGCATTATTATATAACAAAAACTTCCTTTCCTATATTTTTATGTCTGTTATTGTAGTAACATTTATTGGACTGAGTATTAGCGCAGAAGAAATTATCAAAGACCGAACCATAATAAAACGAGAACGATTCCTGCGTCTGAGTCGAAGCAGTTATCTTACTTCTAAAATAGTATTTCTCTTTTTGTTATCAGGAATTCAGACATTGCTTTTTATTGCTGTGGGTAATTCTATTATTAAGGTCGGTAGTGAAATGTTTTTTGTTTGGTGGAGTGTCCTGTGGATAACAGCTTTTCTTGCTAACCTTACAGGATTATGGCTATCACAAACGTTAAGTTCTATTGTAGCCATTTATATAACTATCCCCTTATTATTAATACCACAAATACTTTTATGTGGAGTAGTAATAAAGTTTGATGATCTGAACACAAAAAGTAAAGACAAAAATGTTGTGCCGTTGATTGGAGAAATTATTCCTTCAAGATGGGCATTTGAAGCGTTAATGGTTGAACAGTTTTGCGATAACGCATATAACCAACATTTCTTTATTATTCAGAAAGAGAAGTTTCTGGCTCAGTATTATAAAGATATACATCTTGAAGAAGTTCGTAATATACTCAACAGGTATGAAGAAACAGGAGATCAATCTTTAAAAAAAACGCTTACTAATGAGATACCTATATTAAGCAAAGCAGCACGTCTCTCACTTCCCGTTAATGGAGAAGAATATAGTATATATTTAAATAGTATAGATTCGGCTTTGGATTTACGAGCACATAATTTTACAGCTTATCTAGAGCAAACCACGGAGAAATTAATTGAGAACAACGGAAATGAATGGTTGAATAATCTAAAAAAAGAACATCATAATATCGTAATAGAAGAATTAGTAACCGGTGCTAACACCCGTCATTTTTTTAAAGAAAACAATAACCGTATCTATCCGAAAATAGGCCAGATCTATTTGGTACCTGATAATCGATATGGAAGGGCAGCATTCTATAGTCATGTGAAAAATATAGGCGGAAATATTATTTCTACTTATAAATTTAATTTATTGGTTCTTGCTTTCTTTGCTGTTTTAGTGATTATAGCTATATTCGCAGAGTTTCCCGGAAGATATTTTAAAAAAAAGATTGATTGATAAAAGTATAAATAATTAATATGAAGGAATATGAAAAAGAGTATTATTAGTTTGTTTACCTTAACGGCATTTGTATTATTTATGCCCTCTTGTGGTGGTAAAAAAGCAAAAGATGAAGCCGCTAAAACTGAGGAGGCTGCTGTAATCGCAGGAAATGTGCCTAAAAACTTATTAACAGAAGAAATTAAAGCAGAAACAGTTCAATTATTGAAAGACATGCCTTCTTCTGAAATTCCTTATCGTATTGCAACCGGCGAAGTAACCGTTGGTGTAAGCAACACTAAATTTATGCTTCCTGTATCTAAAGCTTCTGAATTGACAACAAATGCACAAAAAGCACGTGCGTGTGGAATTTATTTTACCGATTATAATATGTTAAAAGCAATGGGTCAACCAACTGCAGAGTTGGAAGGTGTTTTAGCTAAACTGACATCTGACCTGAATATTACATTTGTAATGAATATACTGAAAGAAACTGCTCCTCAGGATACATCTAAAGAAGAGTTTGCCAAATTTATCCAGAATCAGGAAGATAAAGTATTACAAGAAATGGTAAACAACGATAAGATAGATATCCAAATTGAATTGCTCAGTGGTATTGCTGCAGAATCCGCTTGTGTTTATGCTAACCCTTCATTAGTTGTTAAAGGGGATGCAACATCTGCAGGGCTAACTGACAATATGATGAAACGTTTAGAAACATTAAGCGAAATCACAGCAGATTTAACAGCTTATTATCCTGACCTGAAACAATTAGGCGAAACAATTAATCCGCTGAAAGATAAAATAACTTCTATACAAACAGCTCGTGATAATAATGCCTCAATTATGGCTATCCGCGATGCATTATTGAAATAATAAATATAAAATTTTCACCACAGATTCACAGATTTCTCAGATAACATATTAGATTTTCTGTGTAATCTGTGAATCTGTGGTGAAAATTGTTTAATAGATATCAATCCCAAAGTCTTAACTGAATATTCTTATCTTTTTTGTTCTCCGGCTTTTTAGCATCTCCAAAGACTGTCTTTCCTCCATGTAAATAAGAGGTATCTCTTTCATGCTGTACCCACTTATCAAAATAGTTAGCAGGAGTATAGCCCTTTTCAATTTTATATGAAAGTTTTGAAAGATTCTTCAATGCTTCCGATTTATCCTTTTCTCCCAATTTAGCTTGTTGAATAGATTTATCCAATATTTCTATTGTTTTATCATAGGTTGTTGTGGGTACAGGAAAAGGATGTCCATCCTTCCCTCCATGAGCAAAAGAAAAGCGTGCAGGATCAGAAAAACGGGAGGGGGTGCCATGAATGACTTCACTTACCAATGTCAGAGATTGAACAGTACGTGGTCCCACATCTTTTAACAAAAGCAATGATTCCATATCATTTACATTTGTTTCATGGGCTAGAATCAAAGCTGCTCCTAAGCGTTTAAGATTTACATCTTCAGGTCGTACATCATGGTGATTAGGTAAAATAAGAGAAACCTCTTTCATCAGTTTATCAGGTGATTCTTTAGTTAATTCTAGAATTCCTTCTTTGGTTCTACCAGCTTGTTTATCTGTTAGGTTAAGTATAAGCCCCTGATTTTGTCCGCAAACAGAAGTATGCGGTTCTTCCAGAAAAGAAGCTAATGATGAGGAAAGCCAGTGATATCGTCTTGCTAATCGGTTGTTGGGATTCATTCCTTGTTGAATCACTGCCCATTCCCCTTCTTTGGTAAGAACGAATGAATGTAAATATAATTGAAACCCATCCTGAACAGCATTATTATCTACTTTGGCAGATAATTTACTATATTTCACTAATTCATTTCCATTGAGGCCGGTTTTGTCAGCTATTTTTAGTAATTCATCAGGTGTCTGTCTGGATGATTTTCCTCTCCCACCACATATGTATAATCCCAGTTCTTCAGAGCGAAGATTAACTGATTTTTTCAAAGCATTCATAACAGACGTTGTTATTCCGGACGAATGCCAATCCATCCCCAATACACATCCCAATGACTGGAACCAAAAAGGATCACTTAAGCGTTGTAAAAGTGCAGGACGTCCGTATTCTAGAATTATAGCTTCAACAATAGCCCCACCCAATAAACTCATACGCTGAGCAAGCCACGGCGGGACAGTTCCGTAATGTAATGGTAAATCTGCAGATCCTCGTTTCATTTATACGAAGATAATCAATAAAAACTAAATAGCGGAATGATTTAATTAACCATTATATTTTATTGACAATAGAGTAATATCGTCTGATTGCACAGCCCCAATGGTAAATTCACCAACAGTTTCAGTTATTTTCTTAATCATTTCCTGGGGTGAACTTCCGGCTAGAGTTTTACAGTTTTCTAATAGCCGTTTATCTCCGTAAAGTTCATGTTTTGAATTCATGGCTTCCGTTACACCATCTGTATACAAAAATAGATTATCTCCCTGTTGCAGAATTAATTCTTTTTCGTGATAAACTGCATCTTCCATGGCTCCGAGAATCATATCATTTGTTGTAGGTATAAATGAGGCTTCTCCATCCGGTTTAATAAGTATGGGTGGATTGTGTCCGGCATTACTGTAGGTAATAACTCCTGTATTTATATTTAATATACCATAAAACACAGTAACGAACATATCGTTCACACTTTCTCTGCATAATATTATATTAGAACGTTTCATGCATTGAGCAGCAGAGTTTTCCGTCAATGCAATAGCCCGAATGACCGTGCGGCTGATAGCCATAAATATAGCAGCAGGAATGCCTTTACCTGATACATCGGCAATAGCAAAACCCAAACGGTCTTTATCTATGCGGAAGAAGTCATAAAAATCACCTCCTACATATGCCGCAGCATTCATTGATGCATAAATATCAAACGTTTTGCTTTCTGGAAAAGGATGAAACTCTTTCGGTAAGATGGTTTCCTGTATCTCTTTGGCAACCTTCAAATCTGATTGTATGGATTTAAGTTGAGAATGTTCTTTCTGGGCATTTTTTATGAATTTAATCTGCTCAATAGCCTTTTCAATAGTCAATTCCATATCTTCCAGATTGATAGGCTTGGTCGTGAAGTCGAAAGCGCCTCTATTCATAGCGGTACGGATATTTTCCATGTCACCATATGCCGATACCATAATACATTTCAAAGCCGGATTGCGCATTTCATTAATCTTGGTTAACAATGTAAGACCGTCCATCTCCGGCATGTTGATGTCGCTTAAAATAATATCGAAATCAGGTTCAGCCAACAACATTTGCAGCGCTTCTACCCCATTATGAGCAAATGCAAATTCATATTCGCCTCTTTTTATCTTTCTGCGGAAGTATTGAGACAATAATATTTCCAGATCTTGTTCGTCGTCGACACTTAATATCTTTACAGGCATACTTATAACTTTTTATTTTTGAATTGGAAACGAGATTGTAAACCGGGTATATTCACCATGTTTGGTTTCCATTTCAATAGTTCCGTTATGTTTATCTTCAATAATGGATTTTGTAATTGATAGTCCGAGACCGGTACCCTCCCCAACTGGTTTAGTTGTAAAGAAAGGTGTATAAAGTTTTTGATTTACCTCTTCTGAGATACCTATACCATTATCTTCAATGATAATTTTAATCCAATTACCCTCTTTTTTCAGAGATATAATAATTGTAGGTTTATAAGGAGCATCTGAAGCCTCTTTTGCTTTACTAAAAACAGCATAACAGGCATTATTCATTATATTTATTATAGCCCGACTCAAATCCTGAGGAATGACATTGAGTTTTGGAACACCAGCTTCATAATTTTCTTGTATAGTAACATTAAAACTTTTATTATTGGCCCTTACAGCATGATAAGACAACCACACATACTCATGAATCAGTTGCTCCAGGTCTGTCTCTATGAATTCATCTTTTCCACGTGAATGTAGAAGGATACCTCTAACGATACTCGAAGCGCGGTTACCGTTTTCCTCTATCTTGTGCATATTCCCTCGAAGATCTTCCATTATATCAGCTATTTCATCTTTTATCTCTTCAGATAAGGGTGTTTCAATTTCTGACAAAACATCTTCCATATCCTGTAATAGTTTGAGGGATAATTTGCTGAAATTAATTACGAAGTTCAGTGGATTCTGTATCTCATGAGCAATTCCTGCGCTAAGCATACCCAGAGAAGCAAGATGATCCTGTTCACTAATCTGTTTCTTGAGATATTCTATTTCTTTATTCAGCTCTTTCATTGCTTTCTACGTTTTGATGTATGGGTATGGTTATAACAATTTCAGTGAAGTTGTTCTTCTCACTTGTAACGACAATCGTACCTCTATGATTAAGAACCACTTCACGGCTAACATATAAACCAATGCCGGAAGCTTCGGCAGTAGGTTTGGTGGTAAAAAACGGTTCAAATATTTTATCTTTAATACTATCTTCAATTCCTATACCATTATCATAGATAGTAATGACTACTTGTAAGCCTTTCTTTTCGAGTTTAACTAATAATTCAGGTGAAAAATCCTGTTTTTCGGCCTTTCTTAGTAGTGCATATATACTATTTTTGAAAATATTGAGTAGTACTTTACTCATCTGCTCAATATTTATATCAATCATTAATGATAATGTCAATCCTTCAAAGGAGATATTAATCTTCTTTTTCTCAATTTCATTAGCAAAAAGTTTCGCTATAACATCTATATTTACTTTGCATAAATTATTGATATCAGCTGAAGCCATTTTACCTTTCTGATCCTTCAATAATTCTTCCATGGCTTTAACAATTCGAACAGTATTAGCTCCGTGTTCAGTGATTTTATTCAAATTACCGGAAATCATACTCAGAATTTCTGTTGTATCGGCATATATCTCTTTTGTCATTACTGCCTGTTCATTCCGTAAATTCTTTTCCAGATCTTTGATTAATTCAACCGAAAGACTTGCAAAGTTATTGATATAGTTCAGCGGATTCAAAATTCTGTCTACAAGTCCCTTTGTTAATTGCCCTACTGTGGCCAGGCGTTCACTTCTTACTAACTCATCTTGTGCTTCAGCTAATGCATCCAGTGCTGCTGACAATTTTTCTGATTCTTGTAATACCTGATCTCTTTGTACCTTGAGTTCTATAGTACGCTCTTCTACAATTTTTGCCAGATATTCTTTTTGTTTCAGCTTCTTTTTATAACGTAGCTTAACAATATAGAGTACAGATAAAAATCCGACAACAGACCAGACTAATCCTTCATTCCAATTGTAATAAAAACCGGCAACAACAAAAATAACACCAACCAGGGTAATCCTGTCTATGGCTTGTATTTTGAGTTTTAGTCGCTGAATGTCTTTAATATTAAAATCCGGCATATTTTAGTTGATATCTTTTATCATTGTTAATACATTTTTATTTCCTGAACGAACATAACTGACTTCTGTCATCAATTGTTTATAGAGAAAAGTACCTAAACCGCCGATAGGACGTTCTTCCAAAGGCAATGTCACATCAGGTTCCAAATTGGAAATCGGATCAAAAGCAATTCCTGAATCAACTATAGTTATTCTCATTTGACCTTTTTCATATCTGACACTAATATCAATCGGCTTATTCTTTTCACCTGAATAAGCGTACGATATAACATTCACTACAGCTTCTTCCACCGCCAGTTTTATATTCATGGAGATCGATTCACTCAACTTTGCATCATCAGCAATCTGCTGCAAGAATTCATGAATAACCGGTAGTTGTCCTATTTCATTCTGTATGGTCAGTGTTCTTGTCATCTGCCGAATAATGAAAGGAATTATTCAATAGTAAGAATAGAAGAAAAACCTGTTATATTGAATATCTCCATAATTTCTTTTTTGATATTCTTTAATTTAAAAGATCCTCCTTTAGCTTTCATTCCTTTCTGCATAGTTAGGAGCAAGCGAAGCCCGGCACTACTTACATACGTAAGTTCTTCTCCGTTCAACACAACATTTAGTGTATCACTTTGTAATATGGATGCAATCTCTTTTTCAAAATCTGTAGCTGTTAATGTGTCTAATTGCCCGGAGAGTGATATGATAGTCTCATTTCCGTTTTCAACTGATATTTTCATTTTATTATTATCTATATATTACTTAATAACCTGGATTTTGAGTCGCATTGGGATTCAAATCTATCTCACTTTGTGGAATCGGTAATAACTTCATATAAGAAGGTATTTGTAGTTTGTCTTCAGCAATGCCAAAACGTTTTAAAGTCGAGAACCATACACCCTCTTTTTCCAGATCTTTAGACCATTCTTCCAATAAAGCTACTTCAATAGTTTTAAAGGGGGTATCGGAGGCTAACAGCTCTCTCTTATTTCTATCTCTTACCTTATTTAGCAATTCAATCGCCTTATCGTTATTTCCTGACTTCATATTTGCTTCGGCAGCTATTAATAGTATTTCAGCATACCGGATTATGGGTGTTTCTGTTCCTTTCTTTATTAATTCATTAAAGAAGAAAGAATCTTGTTCTGTTGATAAAAAAGAGAATATTGTTTCTGTATTACCTGGTTTAAAAATATCATTATAATCTAAACAAAGGCTATACTTTCCACTTTGGATAACCAGATTCGCATACAATAAAGCATTCGGGAAATCTTTCATTTGCATATATGCTCTGGCTAATATGGCATAAGCCAGATATTTGGAACAGACCATATAATTGCCGGTTGCATCCAGAAAACTTCCGGCCGCTTCAAGGTCTTTTATTATTTGATTATATATTTCTTTTTGAGGTGTTCTAGCCAAGTAAGCTGTTTCAAGGCTTGGAGGAGTAATAACCAAAGGAGTATCTCCCCATAGATCTGTCATCGTCAAATATTTACATGCTCTGTAAACGATGGATGCGTAGGCATATTTCTTGAATTCAGGTTTACTGTCCAACCCTTTTTCTATAATAATATTTTCTTGGCTAATGGCCCTATAAAAATTTCTATAAAAAGAGTTAACCCAGGAGTTATGTGGAGTTATCCGATGATTGTAAATATCATTTATATATATATCGCTCGTTTCTGTTGTTGTTATATTAGTAAATAAGGCATCAAACCAATAATATTCTTTGGTCACATTTGAAAAGATACTTAATGTATTAGTTAAGACTGCTTGAAAATCTTCCTCACTTGAGAAGAAAGTCTCTTCTGTTATACTTTCGACTGGATAATCATCTTCACTTAGTTCTCCGTTTCCTCTACCATCTATAAAATAATGAAAGTTCCCGACAGAGATATTTTTTCCCAAATCACTATATCTTTTTTCTATATTTTCTTTTACTTCTCTATAATTCAGTTTATAACTTGCGGTCTTAATTACTTCTTTTAGTTGCTCACTTATTTCACCATCTGTAGCAAAATCATCTCTGAATCCGTTTATCAATTCGGTAAACTGTGCATCCGCTTGATGCTGTACCTCAATGGTTCTCAGAAGTATAGACGATATAGCTATTAATATATTAGCATCTGTATTATTGGCTGTTATACTTGCTGCTTCAGGAATAATTGTCTTGTTTTTAATCAAAAAGCAAGCTAATAGTTCATTTTCTGCTCGCTTCTTAGCTTCGTCGAAATTCATCTTTTCTTTATCAATCAGGTGTATCACCCGCTTTGCTTCCAGATGTGTTAATAAATTGGCATTTAAACTGTTTTTGTTTTTAATATTCACAAGCGCTTCAAGGGTAATAGGAGCATTCGATAACTCCCCTGTTAT
Source organism: Tannerellaceae bacterium (assembly GCA_032054765.1). Taxonomy (GTDB): domain Bacteria; phylum Bacteroidota; class Bacteroidia; order Bacteroidales; family Tannerellaceae; genus DFXE01. The sequence continues at coordinate 611 of DAMBSC010000006.1, read as the reverse complement.
TTCATTAAAATAAAATCCATTAACAGTCAGCTTTACATAATCAGAGACAAATTCCATAGAATTTGTTAGCTCGAAATGACCTTCATTGTCTGTAGTGGCATTAAATGTCTTACCTGTCTGGGCAAGATTCTCTGTCAATTCATATATAGTAACTGTTGAACCATTGACAAATGGTCCTTTTTCAACTACACCGCTTAAGCTACTTTTCTGTATGGTTGTATTTTGTTTATCATCGCCATCACTACAAGCAGAGAAACCTATAAAGAGTACAAGCAAGGAAAGCGAAAAGAGTTCTTTTAGTCTATTCATGATTCATTATACTAATATTTAAGTAACAAATATAATACTTTTGATCACAATATAATCCATCTATATCTATTTTCGTCGGATACGTCCGATTTTCTACTTATTTACCTATCCTCTCAGGGTGTTTGTTTGACTCGCTTAGGCTTAAGACCGATCTTCTATTCATCGTCACCAACCCCTGTCAATCCTTTTCTGAAAAAGGTTTTGGAGGTGAAAGCGGTTGCTTTCACCAGCTTTCACTATCATGAAATTGCCTCGTCCTGAAACCGGTTGACAGATTTTAGACTATAATCCTGTAATTAGTT
>DAMBSC010000005.1:0-331244 GCA_032054765.1 Tannerellaceae bacterium | reverse complement strand
TTTATATATAATAACTTAAGTGTAATTAGATGCAATTTATTGCATCACTAGTAATTAGGCATCAAAAAAATAATGAATTATTACGTGTTGAATTGTTTAAAAAAGCTTTTGCTTTTGCTTGTCGGAACTTTTTACTCTTTCTCAATTGTTGCTCAGACAGGTGTTATTTACGGAAACATAACGGATACAAGGTATAAAGAACCCCTTATAGGTGCAACTGTCGTGATAGATGGTACGACAGTCGGAGCTGTTACTGATATGGATGGTAATTTTCGTATTGAAAATGTTACAGCCGGTACATATTCGGTTTCAGCTTCGTATGTTTCTTATCAAACCCAAACAATACTAGATGTTAAGGTTGTGTCAGGACAGGAAACCCCATTGACAATAGTTCTGTCGGACGCAGAACTTCAATTGGAGAATATTACTGTAGTGGCACATCGTAAACTGGGAACTGAAATGGCTGTACTGAATACGATACGAAAAAGTTTGCCCGTTGCAAACGGTATATCGGCCCAACAGATCAGCAAAACCCAGGACTCAGATGCTGCGGAAGTGCTTCGCCGCATTCCGGGCATTACTATTGTGGATGATCGGTTTATTGTGGTTCGCGGATTGGCACAGCGCTATAATAATGTATGGTTGAACAGCGCAACCACACCATCGAGCGAAACAGATAGCCGGGCATTCTCTTTTGATGTGCTTCCTTCATCATTAATAGATAACATGGTTATTTATAAAAGTCCGTCTGCTGAATTGCCTGCTGATTTTTCCGGTGGGTTTGTTAAAGTACTGACAAAGAACATTCCGGATGGGAATACTTTTCAGATTGCTTATCAGACGGGATATAATACAAATGCTTCATTTAAAGATTTTCAACTGACAAAAGGTAATGCAACCGATTACATTGGCTTTGGTGCAGGTAAACGGATGCTTTCAGGAAGTGCTCCTTTGCATTTGAACGATGTGTCCGTAAATGAAGCTGTTACATTTACAAAACATGAAAATAAAGGTTGGGGTATAAAGAACTTCACAGCCATACCGGAACAGAAATTAACGATGACAACGAATCGGATAATAGAATTGGATGATATTAAAATAGGTAATATAACTAATCTGAATTATAGTATTGGCTATGACTATTATGAAACTAATAATAACAATTATTTGTCCTATGACCTGGTGAGCGATCTACCTTCTTACCGCTTCCGGTATGATGACGTACAATATAAGAATACTGTAAAACTCGGTGCTTTGTTTAACTGGTCTTTAATAAAAGGTAATAATAAATACGAATTGCGAAACTTCTTTAATCAAAGAGGAACTGCTTCATTATCTCAAAGAGAGGGTACGGATTATTATTCTGATGAAAATATCCGTAAATGGGAATCGCTGTATACATCTCGGACGACTTATTCAGGTCAATTAAGTGGAGAGCATAGGTTGAAAGAAGAAATTAATAAAATGGACTGGACATTGGGATATGCTTTTGCTAAATATAATGAACCGGATCGGAAAGACGTAAAATCAATACAACGGATGAATGAAGGAAAAGAAGCGTATTATGTTTCTGATCCGACTCGTTACTATCAGGAGCTGAAAGACAATAGTGTTTCGATTGCTGTTAATTATGAGCATAAATTATTATTGTCTGAGAAATTCTCTCCTGTGTTTAATACTGGTATTTATGAAGAGTATAAGGATCGTGATTTTGCCGCCCGCCGCTTTGTATATAATTTATTGGGATCAGGTTATAACCGTTTTGCAGAGTGGGATTATACATCTGTGTTTTCTGATGAAAATATTTCTGCAGATAAGATTTATATGAAAGAAAGTACAAATAAAAGTGATTCATATACTTCCGATAACCAATTAGGTGCTGCTTACGTATCTGCTAAATTAAACTATGGAGAAAAACTAAATGCTAATGTTGGTATTCGTATGGAGTACTATAAACTCCGGTTAGATGGATATGAAGCCGACGGTATAAAACCGGTTGAGATCGACGAAAGTTTTACCGATTTCTTTCCTTCTGTAAATGCTGCTTATACTTTAAATGAGAAACATCAGGTGCGTGTAGCTTATGGACGTTCCATAAACAGACCGGAATTCAGGGAAATAGTTCCTTACGTATATTATGATTTTAATCTGAATGCAAACATTTCCGGTAATATCGATCTGAAAAACGCATATGCTGATAATGTGGATATACGGTATGAATATTATCCATCTCCAGGTGAAATAATGTCAGTCGGAGCCTTTTATAAAAATTTTAGTGATCCGATAGAACAAACGTTTAATGAAGCAGGATCAGGATTACAATATACATTTCATAATGCGGAGCGGGCTGAAACCTTCGGTATAGAAGTTGATGTTAAGAAACAACTTGACTTTGTCGGGTTGATAGGTTTTAGCTGGGTTTTTAACGGCGCTTATATTCATAGTAAGGTTCATTTCAAGGATGGCTCTTTTGAGCGTGACCGACCCATGCAAGGACAATCTCCTTATCTGATTAATACCGGACTCTTTTATCAGTATGACGAGAAGGGTGTCGCTGCTTCTCTTCTTTACAACCGGATTGGAAAGCGTATAGAAACAGTAGGAATACCTAAACAGAATCCCAATGATGATATCCCTGATATATATGAAATGCCACGGAATTCTCTAGATCTTACTTTTTCAAAGAAAATAGGTAATCAGGTAGAAATAAAAGGTGGGATTAAAGACCTTTTGAATTCAAAAATAGAATATAAACAATTCCTTGATTTAACATCTGACTCCGGAGAGGAACGGGAAGTAGAACAATTGATCCGTAGCTATCGTCCAGGGATAATGGTAAATCTCGGTGTAACAGTAAAGTTTTGATTTGAATATTATACTAACTAAAATTAGTTTTATTATGAACAAGTTTTTATTAAAGGGAATGGTATGTGTTATGAGTATTACCTCCCTGTTTTCAACAATCTCCTGTAGTGACGACAATGATGATCCTGTAACAGTAAAAGTAACAGGTGTAAGTCTTGACAAACTAACTACGGAACTAAAACCTGAAGGAACTCTAAAACTCATTGCTACAGTTGCTCCGGAGGAGGCAAGTAACAAAAAAGTGAGTTGGACTTCTTCTGATGAAAATGTGGCTATTGTTGACGGTGAAGGTAATGTAACCGCAAAAGCAAATGGTGAAACTGATATTACCGTAAAAACAGATGATGGTAGTTTTAGTGCTATATGTAAACTTACAGTTAAGGAAGATGCTGTAGAATCAAAGACTGTTATTTTAGAAGGTGAAATTACATCTGATATAACTTTACGAGCTGTAGATACGAATATTTTAAAAGGTTTCGTATATGTAGTGGATGGTGTTACACTTACAATCGAACCGGGAACAGTTGTAAAAGGTGAAAAGGCATCTATGGGCTCTCTTATTGTAGAACGTGGTGGTAAAATTATGGCAGAAGGTGCAAAGGATAAACCTATTGTATTTACATCTGATCAGTCTAAAGGTTCCCGTACATATGGTGACTGGGGAGGAATCATCCTTTGTGGTAAAGCACCAGTGAACAATACTTCTGAACCCCAGATTGAAGGTGGTCCACGGAGCAAATACGGAGGCGATAATCCTGCTGATAATTCAGGAATCCTGAAATATGTACGTATAGAGTTTGCCGGTTATCCGTTTGAACCCAATAAGGAAATCAATGGTTTAACATGTGGTGGGGTTGGTAATGGTACAACAATTGAATATGTTCAGGTTTCTTATTGTGGTGATGATTCTTTTGAATGGTTTGGAGGTTCCGTCAATGCAAAATATCTGATTGCATATAAAGGTTGGGATGATGAATTTGATACAGATTATGGTTTTCAGGGAATGTTACAGTTCTTATTGGGTGTTCGTGATCCTGAACATGCCGATACATCTAAATCCAATGGTTTCGAATCTGATAATGATGCTGAAGGATCAGGAAATACACCACTTACAAAGCCTATTTTCTCAAATGTAACATTAATTGGCCCTCTCTATGGTGAGTCAAAAGGTAAAAGTGAAGATGATATACTTTATGTAACGGAAGATGCCGCAAATGGAGCAAAGGGTGGAACTTTCCAGTCTGCTATGCATATTCGCCGTAACTCATCTTTAAATGTATATAATTCAGTATTTACGGGATGGACTTATGGATTATTCCTGGATAAGGCAAATGAAGGAGCTGTAGTTAAGAATGTTATTTTAGCTGGTATGTGGGAAGATTTTAAAGATGATTCAAGTAAAGATTATTACAATACTACTGGTTTAAATAATATGTTGTTAACTTCTACCAATGATATAATTACACAAAATGGAATTTATTCATCGATTGTAAAAGAACAAATCGTTGGAGCAGAGTTCACGGATGAAGTACTTACCAATTCTTTCTTTGATAAGGTAAGTTATAAAGGGGCATTTGATGGTGAAAATGACTGGACTGAAGGTTGGGCCAACTTTGATCCTAACAATACAGATTATTAATTTTTGATGCCTAGTCAAAAAGTACCTGGGTAGAAGTGGTGATTAATCGCCACCTGCCCGGGTGCAACATTTTAATAGAATAGAAAATGAAAAATAAATTACTTTTAGCTTCAGCATTAACATTAAGCTCATCCCTTTTTATTCAGGCTCAAAATCTGATATTCAATGATGGACTGTATTATACTGATAAATCTCAGACAAAACTATATACAGGAGAATATACCGAGCATTTTGATGATGGTATGCTGAAGATGGAACTTAATCTGAAAGATGGTCGTCCTGAAGGTACATACGTAGTTTATTTTCCTAATGGGAAGATATCGGAAGTTAGAGCGTATTATAAAGGAGTATTTCATGGAGAGTGGAGAACGTATGATGAAATAGGAAACTTATTGGCAATAGCTAACTATAAAAACGGAGAAAAAGATGGCATTTGGCGTATATGGAATGAGAAGGGTATTATGCGTTTTGAGATGTTCTATACCAAAGGGCGCCGTTCGGGTATCTGGCGTAGTTGGGATGATGAAGGTCATTTATTAAGCGAGCAGGCTTATTAAAAGTATTGGTATTGTAATAGCTGCGTAATGAAACTGTAACATTTGTTGGCCATATTTGTGGCAGAATTAATAATTAATTGAATTATGAAAAAGATTATTTTATTTTTATTGATGGTTGTTTTTACTGTTAATGTTTTTGCAGTGGGTAAAGGAAATAACAAAAACGAAAAAAACGATGTAGAAACTGTTCAGACAACATTTATGCTGAAGGGAACAATTATTGACAGCAGAACAAATGAAGCAGTTGCCGGTGCTACCGTTTTGGTGGATGGAGAGAAATATTATTCTGATTTTTCCGGTAATTTCTCAATCCCAACATTAATAAGAGGTAAACATATCGTATCTATTGATTTTATTTCCTATCAATCCAAAGTGATGGAGATAGATATAAATAAAAATCAAGAGCTGAATATTGAAATCCAGCAACATTAAGACTAATCTTCTTCCGAATCAAAATCGAAATCAAAATCAAAACCGTCGTTGTCAGTAAACTCTTCTAGCTCTCGACGGTCTTTCTTGGTTGGACGTCCAAGCCCTTTGGATCTGTTGACAAATCCCGAAATACGATTCATCTCCAGAATTTCATATTGTTCCGGAGGAGTAACGTTTTCTAGAAATTCAGGAACAAGTTTTGCTCCCATACGACGTTCCGTTAGTCCTAATACTTTGAAGGAATAAGTAATAGGAGGTTTACGCACTTGTATAACATCTCCTAATTTGATCATGCGTGAAGGCTTTACATTCACATCATTGATCATAACTCGATTCTTTTTGCATGCTTCGGCTGCAATTGTCCGTGTTTTAAATATGCGGGTAGCCCACATCCATTTATCTATTCTTACTTCTTCCATTATTTATTATTGTATTGGTTCATTGTATGTTGAACACCTGACAGGCAGAAACTTTTCACTATTTCAACGGCCCTTTCCATTCTTTCAGGCATAACTTCCATCTCATCAGGATCAAACATACTTAATACGAAAATAGCTTGCCCGCCTCTGGGATAATCATTTCCTAAACCGAAACGTAAACGGGCATATTCCTGCGTATTTAATATTTCTTCTATATTCCGTAAACCATTATGTCCTGCATGACTTCCTTTGGGCTTTAAGCGAAGTGCACCAAAAGGTAATGCCAGATCATCTACAGCAACAAGCAGGTTTTCAATAGAGATATTCTCTTTATTTAACCAGTAACGGACTGCCAGTCCACTAAGATTCATAAATGTATTCGGCTTCAGTAATATCAGCTCTTTATTCTTTACACGTAAGCGTGCAATAGCGCCATAACGTGCTTCAGTAAAAGGAACATTCCCATCCTCGGCTATTGCATTTACAATGCGGAAGCCAATATTATGTCTTGTTCCCCAATATTTAGGCTCGAAGTTACCTAAACCGACTATCAAATATTTCATGATCTTGTATTATAAAAGAAAAGGAAGAACATTCATAGAATGCTCTTCCCCTTATATTTACGGAGTTGTATGAGTAAACAATTAACTGTTTGCAGCGGCAGCGGCAGCTCCACGAGCAGCACGAGTCAGCTTAACAGCACATACAACAGCATTCTTAGCATTTACCAATTCCAGCTTGTCGAAATGAAGAGCGCCCACCTGGATTGTTTTTCCTAATCCTAAATTGGTAATATCAATTTGTAATTTTTCAGGAATATCTTTGTAAAGAGCTTTCACTTTCAGTTTACGCATTTCCAGACTAAGTTTACCCCCGGCTTTTACACCTTCAGAGTGTCCTTTAAGCTCTACCGGAACTTCAATTACAATAGGTTTCTTCTCAAAGATTTCTAAAAAGTCCATATGAAGAATAGCATCTGTAACCGGTTGGAACTGCATATCTTTTACAATTGCCATAACTTTTTTACTACTACTTAATGATAGTTCCACCAGAAAAACTTCAGGTGTGTAAACTAAATTGCGTACAGCATCTTTTGTTACATAGAAATCTGTTACAATGATGCCTTTATTATCACCTATTTCTATGATCTTTTCTCCTGTATTCAATTTACCTTCATAAGGTAAAGCAACAGGTTCGTTACCATATAAAACAGCAGGTATGCCATCTTCTCTGCGAATAGCTTTTGTAGCTTTTTTTCCTACGGACTCTCTAGGAGTTCCTTCTAACTGAAAAGTTTTCATTTTTTTTTGTTTGTGTTACTCAAAATTAGTAATGCTTCTAATTTCCCATCACACGATGCTGGGCTTAAAAAAGCGCTGCAAAGATATACTTTTTGTTGTTATAAACAAAATAACTTATGTGTAAATAACAGGATATTTTACAGAATAAATAGCAGGATTATTGGTTACCAATAACATTATTTCTATTTTTGGTGGTGATTTACTTAATAGTATCTTTAAACATCAAACGCATAGATTAAAATGAAAAACATTAAATTATTTGTCTTATTGCTTATTATGGCTGGAATAATGTCTTGTTCCGGGACGAAGACAGTTGAAACAAAAGTATCTGAATATCCTCTATTCTGGACATGGCAAGGCTATCATCCGAGTATGAATTTTGACTCGGTTTGTGCTGTTATGAAGGAAACCGGTATTGATGGTGTAATGCTGAACGCTCCATCACCTGATGATTACCGAAAAGCTATTCCAATTGCTCATAAATATGGTATTGAGGTTTATGCCTGGTTATGGACAATGAATCTTGAACATGGACGTGATTCTATTGTAAAGAATCATCCTGAATGGCTGAGTGTAAACAGAAAAGGGGAAAGTCTGGCTGATCATACGGCATATGTCGGATATTATAAGTTTATGTGTCCTGCTTTGCCTGAAGTTAGGGAATATATTAAAAATAAGGTAAAGGCATATTGCGAAGTTGAAGGATTAAACGGTATTGCTATCGATTATCATCGTTTTGTGGATGTGGTTTTACCTACAACACTTTGGCCAAAATACGGTATTGTACAGGATAAGGAATATCCTGAATGGGATTATGGATACCATCCGGCTATGATAAAGAAATTTCAGGAGCTTTATGACTACGATCCGAGAGAGCAAGAAGACCCTTCCAAAGATGAAAAATGGTTGCAATTCCGTTGTGATCAAATTACGGAAGTAGCGAATGAAATAGCTGATGTGGTACATTCGTATGGTAAAGTAATGGCCGCTTCTCCGTTCCCAACTCCGGCTATGTCGAGGGAAATGGTTCGTCAGGATTGGGGTAAATGGAATCTGGATATTGTTTTCCCGATGGTCTATCATAATTTCTATACAGAAGATGTAAGTTTTATATCTGATTGTACAATTGACAATTATCTGACAAAAAATCCGGAAACAACGCTTTATTGTGGTATGATGGCGACTGACGGACCTGAAATGTTCGAATGTATGGATGCAGCTCTTAATAACGGAGCAGAAGGAGTCTCTATTTTTACTATTGGTGCTTTGAGAAGTCCTGAAGTACGCGCTACTTTTAAAGCTTATACAGATAGTATTCGTGCATTACGTGCGACAAATCCCGATATTCATGAATCCGTTATCGGAATAATAAAACCGGATGCTGATCCTTTTGATAAAGAAGGAGTTATGCGGTTGATAAATAATAAAATAGCTGAGTTTACGAATCAACCGGCTTCTGATATAAAGCTGAGTGATTACACGTTGACCGATGAATACGGAGCTACAAAACATTATTCAGTTACAGAACAAAATACAAACAAGACGTTCGATGTGTCTTTCTATGCATACGGAGGAATTCTTTCGGGCTGGAATGTCGAGCCTCTAACTAAAAAACAATAATGAGTTCAAAAGTCTATTTCACTAATCTACGTACTACACCTTCCAGCAATCTGTTGACCAAAATGGAGCGGTTGGTAAAGAAAGCGGGTATCGAAACTATTGATTTTAAGAATCAATTTGTTGCTGTAAAGATACATTTCGGAGAACCTGGAAACCTGGCATATATCCGTCCTAATTATGCTGCAAGATTAATAACATTAATACAAGGTCTCGGAGCTAAACCATTCCTTACCGACTCCAACACATTGTATTCGGGCGGAAGATCTAATGCTGTAGATCATCTGCATAGTGCTATGATCAACGGTTTTAATCCGATTGCCGTTCCATGTAATGTGATAATTGCCGATGGATTAAAAGGTACGGATTACAAAGAGGTCGATATAAACGGAGAATATTGTAAGGCGCCTAAGATCGGTACTGCTGTTGTGGATGCGGATATAGTTATAAGTATGAACCATTTCAAAGGACATGAACAGACCGGTTTTGGAGGTGCTATGAAAAACCTTGGAATGGGATGTGCCAGCGTCGGAGGGAAGCTTGAATTACATTCTTCGTCTCAACCGGTCGTCAATAGAGAAAACTGTACCGGTTGCCGGATTTGTGTGAAATATTGCGCGCACGATGCTATACATCTGGATAGCGAGAAAATAGCTGTTATTGACTATGATAAATGTGTAGGATGCGGTCAATGTGTGGCTTTGTGCCAGTATAGCGCGGCAGTTGTTGGAGGCGATGACACGACAGAGCGCCTTAATTACAAAATCGCGGAATATACTAAGGCCGTATTGTTAGACAAACCTCATTTCCATGTTAGTTTTATCATGAATGTTTCTCCGGAATGTGATTGTTGGAATCATAATGATGCTGCTATTATTCCCGACTTAGGTATAGCTGCATCTTTCGACCCGGTTGCATTGGATCAGGCTTGTGCCGATTTGGTAATAAAGGCCCCTGTTTTAGAAAGCAGTATTTTAGGTGAAAATTATCCTCATAATCATTTGGAAGGAGAAGACAAATTTCATTTAATGCATCCTGATACCAATTGGCAGGCAGGACTGGATCATGCAGAGAAGATTGGCATTGGAACAAGAAAATATGAATTGATTAAGGTCTGAAAAAATTAATTATTTTTCCTTACATTTGCGCGGTTTTAAAAATAGGTATATGGAAAAATATAGTTTATCTACTCGATTAGGATTAATTCTAACTCTTTGTTTTTTTTGTTTAAATTCTTTTGCACAAGGCCAAGTATCAGATCCTGTGACCTTGTTGAAAGAAGGTAATAATCGTTTTTGTAGGAATCAAATGCTTCATCAGCATCAGGATCGTGAAACGGTAATGGATCTCACTAAAGGACAAAATCCTTTTGCTATTGTAATCAGTTGTTCTGACTCAAGAGTTACCCCTGAAATTATATTTGATCAGGGTTTGGGGGATGTTTTCTCTATCCGTACTGCCGGAAATGTGATGGGGGATTTTGAAAAAGGAAGTATTGAATATGCAGCTGAGCATTTAGGTACTAAATTGGTCATTGTCCTTGGACATACTCATTGTGGTGCTATTAAGGCTTTTGTGGATACAAAGAGCAACAACCATAATCATTGTGAAATGGGCCATATTCAAGCTATCATTGATAAGTTGGATAGTGAAGAAGAAGAATGTGAAGTATTTCGGTCTATGGAAGGAGATACATATGATAAAGCTGTTCGTGCCAATGTTCTTCATGGTGTTAAACAATTAAAAGAATGTGATCCTTTTCTTTCACATTTATATAAAGATCATAAAATTGATATTGTAGGAGCTATTTATCATATTGAATCAGGAGAAGTCGAGTTTATAGAAATATAATTGCTTAACAGTAGAATATAAGGAATGACAGATCAATCAATAATATGTGCTATTTCAACCCCTCCCGGTAGTGGAGGGGTTGCCATTATACGTATCTCCGGAATAGGGTCTATAGAATTGACTGATACTATTTTTGTATCGCCATCCGGTAAAAAGTTGGCCGATTTTTTACCTAATACAGTCCATTTCGGTGAAATACGTGCAGAGGAAGTAATTATTGATGAGGTTTTAGTCACTTTATTCCGTGCTCCACATTCATATACCGGAGAAGATACTGTTGAGATTACTTGTCATGGTTCTATCTATATACAGCAACAAATCCTTCAACAGTTAATAGTAAGAGGAGCCCGTTCCGCACTTCCGGGTGAGTTTACCCAACGTGCCTTTCTAAATGGCAAGATGGATCTTAGTCAGGCTGAAGCTGTAGCTGATCTGATCGCTTCGACTTCTGCCGGTATGCATAAACTGGCATTGAATCAGATGCGAGGAGGTTTTAGTAATGAGTTAAGTCGGCTGCGAACTCAATTACTCGATTTTACATCACTAATAGAGCTTGAACTCGACTTCAGTGAAGAAGATGTCGAGTTCGCCGATCGTACCAACCTAAAGCAATTAGCAACTCAAATAGAACAACTTATCCGAAAATTAGCGGATTCATTCAGTGTGGGAAATGCTATTAAGAACGGTATTCCGGTGGCTATTATAGGAGAAACAAATGCCGGAAAATCAACGCTTTTGAATCTACTGGTAGGAGAAGAGCGCGCCATTGTTTCTGATATACACGGAACTACCCGTGATGTTATAGAAGATACAATAAATCTTTTTGGAATAACTTTTCGTTTTATTGATACGGCCGGTATTCGTGAAACTTCAGATACTATTGAAAGTTTAGGCATTGAAAGAACTTTCAATAAATTGAAACAAGCATCCATTATACTATGGGTTATCGACCTAACAAGTTCTTCCGAACTTATAGAATCGGTAGCCAAAGTAATAACACCTCATCTAAAAGAAAAGAAAACCATTCTGGTCTTCAATAAATCAGATTTATTTTCAGCTGCTGATTTGGAAATAGAGCAAAATCTATTGAAAGAAGTAGAAGCTGACCGTATACATATTTCAGCTAAGAAAAAAGAAAATACGGAACAACTAAAACAACTTCTGATAAAAGCAGCCTCTATTCCTGATATTAGCCAAAACGACGTTATAGTAACAAATGTCCGCCACTATGAAGCCTTAATCAAAGCTCAGTCAGCCATTCATCGCGTACTGGAAGGTCTTGAAGATAATATCTCCGGCGATTTTCTAAGTCAGGATATACGAGAGTGTATGCATTATCTCGGAGAAATTACAGGTCACATCAGTAACGATGAAATACTTGGAAATATTTTTGAGCGGTTTTGTATCGGAAAGTAATTGCAGATTATCACCTACTTCCAACAATCACTATTAACAACAAAGTATTTCACTGTAAATCAGTTATATTTTATCTAATTAATGCTTCCCTATTGTTAAATCCAATTGTTTCGCTTACTTTTGTACCGCGGCTGTACCGCTGTGTTTTTGCATCTGTTTTTCAAGTCCTAATTTCAACAGATGATACACTATTGGGACTTCATGATACACAGTGATACATGATGATACAGAATATTGGCGAAATAAGATGAAAGAACAAGGAAGTATACTAAAGATCTGTGAGTTTTGTGGCATTACATTCAATGCTTACAAGACCACGACCCGTTATTGCTCACACACTTGTAACTCAAGAGCGTATAAAGATAATAAACGGCAGATGAGGTTGACGGCTATCAACTATCGCACAATGCAAGAGATGGAGATGATTAGTGATCAGTATGAAAAGATCAAAGACAAAGAATTTCTCTCCGTATCAGAAACTGCCTTTCTATTGAGTGTTGGACGAATGACTGTATACCGATATCTTCATTCCGGAAGTTTACCGGCAGTTCAAATAGGTGGGAAAACATTTATTCGCAGAAAAGATATTGACACCATGTTTGATGCAAGGGAAGAATACAAAGCGAAACCCTCTACCGATCGCAAGCCTATCTCTGAACTTTGTACGGTTGCTGAGATTAAAGAAAAATATAAGGTAAACGAATCATGGATTTTTAAAGTAGCTAAGGAAAACAATTTCCCTCGTACATTAAACAAAGGAAAGACTTATTTCAGCCGTAAACATGTGGAGGCTTACTTTTCAAAAAAAAATCAATACACCGGCATTGCCGAATGGTATTCAGTAGATGATATAAAGGAAAAATTTAATATGACTATCAATTCCGTATACTCATTCGTGTCTGAAAACTCAATCCCCAAAAAGAAAGAAGGCAAATATGTGTTTTACTCGAAATATCATGTGGATAAGTTAAAAGAAGAAATAGAGCCGGAAAGACTGGAATACTATACAGTTCCGGAAGCCATGGAAAAGTATAACATGAGCCGGGATCAGATATATCATTATGTGAAGTATCATAAGATTCCTAAAGTAAAGATTGGAAAGTCAATCAAGATCGCCAAACAGGAATTAGACAGTGTATTAAATCCGATAATTATATAAGCCATGTCAATATCAAAAGTCACTTTACGTCGCAGACCTATCAAAAATGATATGGAGAGTTTATATCTGGACTTCTATCCGGCCATTCGCAATCCCGAAACAATGGAGATGAGCCGGAGGGAATATTTAGGAATCTACATCTACTTGCATCCAAAGAATGAAGTAGAGCGTGAGTATAACAATGAGATGCTCCTAAAAGCTGAAGCCATCCGCTCTATCCGTGTGCAATCTATTATTAATGAGGAATATGGTTTCTTGGATAAACATAAGATGAAGGGAGATTTCTTAGCTTACTTCAGTGAAATGAGTAAAACTAAAGATCAGAAATGGTTGAGAGTTTACGATCACTTTTATAAGTTTGTTAATGGCAAGTGCACTTTTGGTGATGTTAATGTAGATTTGTGTCGTAAGTTTCGCTCCTATCTATTGAATGCAAATCAATTGAATCGCCCAAAGCATAAGATAGCTCGTAATTCGGCTGCCGGATATTTCTCTACCTTCCGCGGCTTGTTAAAGGTTGCATACAGGGATAAACGGATCAAGGAAAACGTGAATGACTTTTTGGAGAAGATAGAATACGAGGATGTTCGCAAAGAATACCTGACCCATGATGAGGTAAAACTATTGGCAAATACGCCTTGTGATATTCCGGTACTTAAAAACGCCTCACTCTTTTCCTGCCTGACAGGATTGCGGATCAGTGACATTCTCAACTTGACGTGGGACAAAATAGTTCTTGGTGCCGACAATGGATACTGCTTACGGTTACGTACAGAAAAGACTGAAACAGAAACAACGCTCCCCATCAGCTTCGAAGCGTTGGAACTCTGCGGTGAACGTGGAAAAGGGAAAGTATTCAAAGGATTGCAGCGTTCCATGACACAATATCCCTTAAAAAACTGGCTCAAGAAAGCCGGGATTACGAAGAATATTACCTATCATTGCTTTCGGCACACGTTTGCGACCCTTCAGATAGCCTTAGGCACAGATATTTACACGGTCAGCAAAATGCTTACGCATAAAAATGTGAGTACAACTCAGGTGTATGCAGAGTTGGTGAGTGAGAAGAAAAGAGAGTCAGCGAATAGAATAAGTTTAAAATAAAAGTCTGATAAAAAAGCAAGTTTCAGCCAAACGAGGACAACCGCCTGATAACGTGCGGAAAACGTTCTTTGTTTGGCTTTTCTTTTGGACGGCAAAAGCCACCGATAGACAAAGGTAAGACAAAGTTCGGTTACCACATCATTACTTGCGGAGAAAACGCAAACTGGCTATAAGTCACTATTTGTCTGCATCTTGCGCTATCGCATATAACCTCTTGTAACTCAAAGTAAACTAATTTTGTAACCAGTTAAAACTTTGAGTAAAATGCGTAGCACTTTTAAGATTTTATTCTATTTGAAGCGGAATGCTTCCAAACCCGACGGAACAGTTCCCGTAATGGGAAGAATAACGATTGACGGAACTATCAGCCAGTTCAGCTGTAAGATGAATGTACCCCCTAACCTTTGGGACACCAAAGCCGGAAGGCTTATAGGTAAAACCACATTAGCCGTAAAAACAAACCTCGCATTAGATAAAATCCGAACGGATATTAACCGCCACTATCAAGAAGTAATGCAAACCGATGGTTTTGTTACTGCTGACAAGGTAAAGAATGCCTATTTAGGTTTAGGTGTAAAGCAAGATACATTCTTAGCTCTATTTGCCAAACACAACCAAGAGTTTTCCCGAAAGGTCGGGTATAACAGGGCGCAAGCTACATATTCCAAATATTGCACCCTATATATGCACATGGAGAACTATATCAAACGTGAGTATAAGCGGAATGATATTTTTCTGAAAGAGTTGAACCTCGCTTTTGTCAATGGCTTTGAACATTACCTGCGAACAGTACGGAAATGTTCTACCAATACAATATGGTGCTATATGATTGGCGTTAAACATATAGTAGCCATTGCCCGAAATTCAGGACAATTACCCTTTAACCCATTTGCAGGCTACCTGATAAGCCCCGAACCCAAAGACAGGGGATTCCTGAATAAAGAAGAACTCAACTTGCTTGTTAATGCCAAGATGAAGAACGCCCAATATGAATTGGTAAGGGATTTATTTGTATTTTCCTGTTTTTGCGGACTTAGCTATTCAGACGTAAAGAATCTAACAAGAGATAATCTTAAAACGTCTTTTGATGGTCATTTATGGATAATCACCCGCAGGCAGAAAACGAATACCGATTCAAGTATCCGGCTGTTGGAAGTACCCAAGCGAATAATAGAAAAATACAAAGGTTATACGAGAGATAACAAAATTTTTCCTGTTCCGAGCAATAGTAGCTGTAATACTATTCTAAAGAAGATAGCCAAGCAATGCGGAATAAAAACACGGCTGACCTATCATGTAAGTCGTCATACTTTCGGTACTTTATTGACTATATCACAGGGAGTTCCGATAGAAACTGTCAGTCGGGTGATGGGGCATACCAACATCAAAACTACCCAAATCTATGCCAAGATAACCAAAGAGAAAATCAGTCAGGACATGGAAGCCCTATCTCATAAACTGGAATCTCTCGAAAAGCAAATTACCGAGAGAATATAAACTAGTATGTTCGAATGGCACAGTTTGTCTATAAATGGCACAACTTTGTCCACTTTTTCTATTTCGCCCGAATTATCGCCATACTTTTATCCCGAATTAAAACAATATATGTTATGCTAAATAAGTCATTTAAAACAGTTGTTCTTACCGGGCTAATTTGCGCAGGTTCTTTCACTGCACAAGCACAGGTTTCTTTCAAATCGGAATATATGCCATATGCAAATTTTAAAGATGAGAACGGTAATAAGCTCGGAGGGAAAGGGGATTTAAAAACGATTGACGGAAGTATAAGAATCCCTGTTTCAATTAAAATGAATGAAAATAATAAACCTACTGCTTGGGCAATCGCTTTGGGTGGAACATACGCATCAATGGGCACAAAAGACTTATCGAAAGATTATTATATGTCGGAAGTATTAAATGCCCAGATTGGATTAATGCACCTTAGACCACTCAATGAAAAATGGTCTATGCTTGCAACATTAGGTGCAGGAGTTTATACTTCCGACTTAGATAAAATATCAGGGAAGTCTATTTTAGGGCAAGGTGGAGTTTTATTTATCAGACACGCAAAACCTAATCTCGATTGGGGTGTCGGAGTTGCAATAAACAATGCTCTGGGCTATCCTATGCTGTTTCCCTCTCTCTATTTGGATTGGAGACTGGACGGAAAATATGAGTTCAAATTATCCATGTATGATTCATTTGAAGTCGGAATAAGTACCCAGATAAATGATTACTTCAAATTAGGAATAATCGGAGAAGCAAAGGGTTTGACGGCAGCAGTAAAAAAGGACGGCAAAAACATGTATTATATTACGCAATACGGATATGCTGGTATTCAACCTGAATTTAAAATCGGGAAATACCTTTCCATTCCAATTACCGGAGGTGTGGCTATTGCACGGGAAACATATTTTCAATCCAGAACATTAAAGGCTTTTTAT
Organism: Tannerellaceae bacterium; assembly: GCA_032054765.1. Lineage (GTDB taxonomy): Bacteria > Bacteroidota > Bacteroidia > Bacteroidales > Tannerellaceae > DFXE01. The sequence goes on along the minus strand of DAMBSC010000005.1, from coordinate 314,440 downwards.
GATAGTAAAGACGATTATCCGCATTTTGGGGTATCAGCCTATTTTTCTGTCGGATTGAAATTTGGGTTCTAATAATTGGAAAAGCAAGACGTTAAATATTATAGGAAGAAAAATGATGAAGAAAAAAATAATGATATTGACTGTAATAACAACAGTGTTATTAAATTCAGCTTTTGCCCAAAGTGTTGTAAATGTTTTGGCAGACTTACCGGATGATAAAATTGAAATCATCTACAATCACGTAAAAGTGTTCCCTGATAATACCCAAATATCTATTGCTTTTATAGGAGACAACTTAACCGAGTATTACGGGGTAATAAAACAAAATGATACCCTAAAGCCTATTGAGAACAAAGATAAAGTATTTGAAATAGGTTCTATTACAAAAGTCTTTACTGCTACCTTATTGGCAAATGCAGTTCTTGATAACAGGATTGGGCTTGAAGATGATATAAACCAGTTCTATGATTACCCTTTCCATGATAGCATCAGAGTAGATTTTTTAAGTTTATCTAATCACACGTCCGGCTTGGGAACTTTCCCTTCAAACATGGATGTTTCAGAATACCTGATCTCTCCTACAAAGGCGATACAACGAAACCCATATCAGGAATATGGCAAAACCGAATTAGAATTATATTTAAAAGAGGAGATAAAATTAGGTAGTCCGAACCAAAAGCAATATAATTACTCAAATTTCGGAGTTGGCTTACTTGGTTATACGTTAAGTATATTACAGGGTGATAGTTATGGGCAATTGCTATCAGACCAAATCTTCAAAAAATATAATATGGTTAATTCATATACCAATACATATGATGCTAAAACCGGGTTGGTAAAGGGCTTGGATAATGACGGTAACTATGCAAATAACTGGAATTGGGATTCAGACGTGATTATTGGTGCAGGAGGGATTTTATCGACAGCAGCTGATTTATCTAAATTTGCAAACGCTCAATTTAACCCTAATAATAGAGAGCTAGCATTGACAAGAATACCTACTTTTACAGTAAACGAAAGAATGAAAGTAGCTCTTGCCTGGCATATAATAGATAAGGGAGATAATCAGGTTTTATATTGGCATAATGGCGGAACCGGAGGCTATTCATCATCTATGACTCTTGATGTAACTGCAAAGAAGGGTATAATAATCCTTTCAAATGTATCAGTATTTCATCCTGATATGGACAAGATTGACTCCCTTTGCCTTCAACTTATGGACACAATGAAATAGTATTATCTGTTTGAAGCATGATAAATAGAGAGTTACATAATCCATTATATAGCTTCCTGATTAAATCAAAATTCAGGTGGCTTAGACACATCGTACTTATTATATCTGTCGGGATAATCCTTGCTAATCATCTTTATATTACCTATGAAGGACAGACAGAAAATATAAGCATACATTGGATTATGTTGCTTTATATACTACTCTCTTTAACTGCAACATACTTGAATATTTACATATTTATTCCCAGACTTTTATTGAAAGGAAGGTATATAAAATATGCTTTAGCTTTGTTGACAACTATATTTATTTTTTCGTTAGGAGATATTTGGATTGAACATTATATGCACAAGTATTATGGCATCCCTTTCGGACAATATTCTTTCCATCATTCCGAACGCTATCAGATTATTGATTTCCTTTCTACCTTCTTTACATTTTTGCTATATCTTTTCAGTGTATCTGTTATTACATTTTATAAACATTGGATAATAGATGTTCAAAAAGTAGAACAACTTAAAACAGAACAACTACATACCGAACTTGATAACCTGAAAAGCCGTATCGGCACAGAATTTCTGTTGGATAAGCTACATAAAGCTGCCGAATATTCTAAAACAAATCCTCCAAATGCTTCCCGGATTCTATTACAGTTAAGCCGTGTATTAAGATACCAACTATATGATTGCAGCAGAGAATTCGTATTGTTAAGTTCTGAAATGAAATTCTTTAACGACTATCTTAATCTTGAAAAGATATGTAATCCTAATCTTGATTTTAGTATACAGCATTCCCAAACAATAAAAAACTGTTTCATTCCACCGCTATTACTAATATCAGTAGTAGAAGAATCATTGAAAGTATTATCTTATCAGGAGGGTAATATAGCGATTAACATTGAGTTCAGCGTAGCTGATAATAGCCTCTTCTTTACATATACAGACAATAGAAAAGGGTATAAAGTTTCAGAATCTCTCTATAGTTCAATGTCGATTTCTAAAAGACTGGAATTATTGCAAAATAAGAATTATAGCTTGAAAGTATTACCGGATAAAGCGAACATCCAATATAAGTTGATTTTTCAATATGAATTACAAGAGATATGATATTTGAAAAAATTAATATTAAAGCATCTAATAACCTGAAAGGCAAAATAATTAAGGCTTTCGGGCATATTGTCTTATTAGCTGTGATTACAACATTAACAGTTGAAATGACATATAATGATAATGCCGGAATTAGTAGATACGAATATTCAGGCTTATTAGCGTGGATAGTTTATTTTGCAGCAATAGTCAGTGTTATTTATATTAACATGTTCGTGTTAGTGCCTCGCTTTCTACTAAAAGGAAAACTAACTCATTATTTGCTATTTATCGGATTATGTGTGATAGTATCCTTATTTCTAATCGCTGTTGCCCAGAATTTATTTTTCATCTTCCCGGTAGAGGATAATACAGATACAACGGTTATAAATATCGTTGGGAATATAATATCAATAGGCTTGGTTATAATCTCTACTTCTATTTTTTCACTCTTTTATGGTTGGAAAGAATATAACCAACGAAAAAACGAATTGGAAGCATCAACAGTCGAAGCCGAACTAAAACAGCTTAAAAGTCAGATAAATCCACATTTCCTTTTCAATACGATAAACAATGCAAATATAAAAGTCGAAAATGATCCTGAATCTGCATATAGTATCATTACAAAACTGGAAGATTTATTGCGTTACCAACTGACAGACACTCCTTATGAGAAAATATGCCTGACGAACGATATAGCATTTCTATCTGACTATTTAGAACTGGAAAGGACACGGAGAAATAGATTTGTCTACTCCATAAAAATGGATGATAGTCTTTCTGATATTAAAGTATTTCCTATGTTGTTCATTCCTTTTGTAGAAAACGCCGTAAAGCATAGTTTAACCACAAAAGGAGAATCTATAATCACAATCTCTTTTTCTAAGGAAAAGGATTGTATGCACTTCTATTGTGAGAATACCAAACCGGCTATGTCTGTGAAACAAAAATCGGGCGGACTGGGATTGAAAAATATAAAGCGCAGGCTTGATTTATTATATGGCAATGCTTACACATTGGATATTGTTGAATTGGAAGAAAATTATATAGTCAATTTATACTTAAAGATATGAAATGTATAATCGTAGATGACGAGCCCATTGCTCGTGAAGGACTGGAAGTTTTAATAAATAAATTCCCGGAATTAAATCTTATGGGGAGCTTTGATTCTGCGGATTCAGCTTCGGATTTTATTAAGTACAACTCCGTCGATTTAATTTTTCTTGATATAGAGATGCCCGGAATCAACGGGCTTGAATTTGCCCGGACTATCCCGAAAGAAACGCTTGTTATATTTATAACTGCTTATTCTGAATATGCATTGGATAGTTATGAGGTTGATGCATTGGATTATCTTGTTAAGCCGATTGAACAAGCAAGATTTAAAAAGGCAGTTGAAAAGGCAACTTCGTATCATTCTCTATTGATAAATGAGGAAAAAGAAGAAATAAAAGCAGATGATGATTTCATTTTCGTGAAATCAGAACGCCGTTATTTCAAGGTTTATTACAATGATATTCTGTTTATTGAGGGTCTAAAAGACTATGTTATTATCCAAACAGAAGATAAACGCCTGATAACGAAAATATATCTGCGGACAATTCATGAACTATTGCCGCCAAAGATGTTTTTCCGCATAAACAAATCTTATGTGGTCAATCTGAGCCGGATAGATTCTTTCGATAATAATGATGTTTTTATTAGAGATCATGAAATAGGTATTGGAAATACTTATAAAGAAGAGTTTTATAAAATATTTATGTCAAACAAATTATAGTGATTTTTATTGAAAGCACAGGTTATTATTGGGGATTAAGAAGTTGGTTATATGATACATAAATAACATAAGATCATACAGCATAAAATGAGTCTTTGACCTAATAATCAATATTCACTTTTAAAATTTATGCTTATGAATGAATTATTCAAAACAAAGTTGTTCTGCCTATTGTCAGAATCTTCACAAGTCACAAACGAAGAAATGCAAAGTGCCTATGGAAATTTTATCCAACATGTAAAGGCGGTTAGTTCCAAGAATGATTACGCAACAATCTATCGGAGCTTAAGTAATACTCGTATTGAGTTATCAGCCTTAGAACCCTTAAATCGATACGAGCAGGGGGAAAAATGCCCTAAAGTTTGCCTATCTCCAAAAATCATTGGCTCTTATTATCAATGAACTGGAACTGTTAAATCTTAAAATTCGGTATCCTGAACAGTTTCCGCAAACTAACGGGCAAACGTTTGAATCCAACCTATATATAATCCCTAAGTCGAAAGACTTGGGGATTGTTGCTTTAGCGGAAATTGTAATAGCTCTTTTCTTGACAAGGAAAGTATTCCAACGGAACGGAAAACCCGCACACCTGAACCAAATTGCAGATGCTTTTCAAAAGATATTCAATTGCAATTTTGGCAGTATCTATGACCAAGAAGTAATGGTTTTCAGACGAAAACCATTCAACCGAACAAAAGCCCTTGATTTCCTGAAAAATCTCATAATCCGTAAGGATAAAGAGGGTAAGGAATAACAAGATGAAAAATAACCGTTTTGCAATATTCTGAATACGAGCATGTTGTAAGAATCTTTAGGGGGAGTAGTTATCTACTCCTCTGTTTTTGCTTCTCCGCTTTGCCGTCCTTTGCTTCATCAATGCATTGAGATAACGAATTAATAATCTCAAAATGAAGTAAAATCATGTATATCAACAATGAAGATTTTGAAAAGTGGATGGAGAAGCTATCCAAAAAGCTAAATGAAATTGGTCAGGACTTAAAATCACTGATTAATACCAGTGAAGTATTTGACGAGGACGAGAAACTACTCGACAATCAGGATTTGGCATTCCTCCTAAAGGTATCAAAACGTACCCTCCAACGCTACCGGGCAAGTGGCAAACTCCCTTATTTTATGATTGCACACAAAACCTATTACCGCACTTCTGATGTACGAGAGTTTGTGCGCTCACATATGGACTTTCAGACGTATCAGGATTTTGAAAAGAAGCACCCGAAAGGTGATAAGGACAAGAAAAATGATGAATGATTCTGCTTTTTATGTTCTAAGCAGAATAGCGCAAGCGAATGAAGGCTTGTTTTAAGTTATACCTTCAATAGTCGCTCCGCATTTACCAGAAACGACTTCGCCTACCGGCTCTGTTCGTTTTGCTAAATTGAGCAAGAGGGAACTGGACTTCGTCCTGTTCTTCCTCTTGCCCTGCGGGGCAAAGCCTTCGGCTTTAGTGCTTTAGGATAAAGCACAGTTATAACACTTGCTATAACTCGAATTGATATACAATTCTATTTGAGCAAGTTAGATGTATAAATAGCTATAAAATAGTTATAACTATGGCTAAACAGAATAGAAATATCATATTTACGACAATAGCGATAGAAGCGGAAACGGACAAGTTAATAGAAAAACTTTGCAAACGCTATTCGCTGAAAAAAGGGGAAATTGTAAAGTTGACTTTCCTGTATCTGGAGAAAGCCCATATCAATCCCGCTGATGCTCCCGAATCGGTAAAATCGGAACTATCCAAAATCAACAAGCGGCAGGACGATGTTATTCGCTTCATTCGGAAGTACGAGGAAGACCAGCTTAACCCGATGATACGAGCGAGCTATTCAATCGCTGTTAAATTTGATGCTTCCGTGAAAGAACAGAAAGGCTTGATCGTTTCGGAGATAGACACCACAAGAGAGTTGCAGGACAATGTTCTGAAAAAGATAAGCGAAACGTTCAACCAACATGCAACCGTGATTAACAACCAAGCTAAACAGATAAACGACCTTTCCCAAGCTATAAACTCATCGTCAAAGAAGCAGGAGCGGAATAATAATAAACTCCTGAAATTGATTTCCCTGTATTCTGAACTGGCAACATGCGGAGTAATGGACGGCAAGCGGAAAGAGATTCTAAAAGCAGAAATTAACGACCTGATAAATGAATAACCCCATGAATATAGATTTCCCGCCACCGTCCAAAGGAACATACAACAACGCAGGCAGTAGCCGGAAGCTGTGCAACTATTGTGAGCACGAAGATATGGAACGCATGGAGCAGGGTATATATACAGAGAGCTTTTTCAACCTGACGAATGATAACATCTACAAATCACAGGTCATTAAGGATATAGACGGAAATATAGGGCAACTCCTAAAGACGGATGCCAAGTTTTACGCTATCCACGTCAGCCCATCAGAAAAGGAGCTTCGGGCAATGGGTAGCACCGAGCAAGAACAAGCCGAAGCCATGAAGCGGTATATCCGGGAAGTGGTTATTCCCGAATATGCCAAGAACTTCAACAAAGGACTATCGGCAGAAGATATAAAGTTTTACGGCAAGATACATTTTAGCCGGGACAGGTCAAACAACGAACTGAATATGCACTGCCATTTGATTGTCAGCCGGAAAGACCAGACCAACAAAAAGAAGCTCTCCCCGCTTACCAACCACAAGGACACCAAGAAAGGAGCGATTAAAGGCGGATTTGATAGGAAGAACCTGTTTCGGCAGACAGAGCAAGGATTTGACAGGTTATTCAGCTATAACCGCCCTCTAAATGAATCTTTTGAATACTATAACACAATGAAGAACAGCAGTATCTCCGATCAACTCAATATGCAGGAACGGCAAATTAAACAAGAAACCGCCCGAATACAGCCCACTCCGCAAAATACAGTTTCCAATGAAAAAGAAGAGAAACAGGCGGTAAGCCCACCCAAGAAAGAGAAGAAGCAGGAACGGAATAAGGGAATCAAAAGATAGACCGTTAAGTAATATGAATGAATACGAAGAAATATGCAAAGCGATAGACATATACCTGATGAAGCGGTTCAAATACCGCCGTTCACTTGTATATCTTACTCCTGATAGCATCGTAACCACCCGCAGGAACAGCCAGATAGACCTGTATTTACGCATCCGCAGAGTAGAAAGCCTGTTTCCGCCCGATTGCCTGATTATAGCCCGAATAGGTTTTCAAAAAGAGCGTGTAGGGCATGGCTTCCATTTCGTCAGGTTCTTAGCTGAAATAGCCTTAAAATATGGTTTTGAGCATATCGGAATAGAATCGACTAACGATAAAAGCAAAGCATTTGCAGAAAAGTTAGGCTTCCAATCTATTGACGGCTCAAACTATGCAGTATCGATAGAGAAACTTATTTCTTATTTTTCAATAGGTTAAAGTAATCCTTTATTCATTTGAGAAACAAAAATACACACAGGCAATAGAACGTCAACACCAAGCCGCAAGCGGTTTTTAGAAATTTCTTCCTTTTTGCTTCACAAAAAGAGTAAATTTCTAAAAAGTGTTGCCTTATCTATTCCCTGAATGAAAGAAAGGTATATCAAATAAAAAAGGAAAAAAATATGTGTGGGTTTGTGAGAAATAATTCGTAGATTTGCAGTGAGTTATTTGAGGAAATACAGCGCAAAAAGCAGAAATTAGCACAGTTGCCAAATCGTTACCTCTACCGCTGAAAACTTCCGCTTACAGCCTTTTATTCAAAAGGTTATCTCCTAAAGATAATTTTATAAAATAAGATGAAGAATATACATATATCAGAAGAAGACTTTGTTGAAGCTATTGAAGCTTTGAGAAAACAATTAGAACACGATGAGTTCTTTGGGGAGTCAATGGAAAATGCTTTCCCCGGTTGTCATGCACCAATATATGACAACCATTATTTGTGGGAAGCTCTAATCAAGTTGCTTGAAATAGCTACTGATGATACAAGCAAAACTGTAGAATGGTGGATATATGATGCAAAATTCGGAACAGATTCAAACATGGGAGTCATAGAAAATAAGGATGGCAAAGAAATTACAATAACTTTGCCAACAGCAAAAGACCTATACAACTACCTAAAAAACAAATAACCATGGGATACGAAGTAAATAAAATACAGTCACAGTTTGAGGAATTGAAATCAATCATCATTTCTCATAGGAATAGAGCTTACCAGGCTATCAATACCGAGATTATCACAACAAATTGGGAAGTAGGAAAGTATGTTTCCCATAGAATAATATCCGAACAATGGGGATCAGGAGTAGTTGATCAGTTTGCTAAATATTTAAAGAATAACCAGCCCGGACTAAAAGGTTTTGATAGAAGTGCCATATATAGAATGGTGAAATTTTATGAGACATATAGTTCTGCTGAATTTGTAGCGGCATTGCCGCCACAAACAAAAAGCACTGATATTCAAATCGATACAATTGTGGCGGCAATGCCGCCACAATTAAGAGATGAAAGACAGATTATATCTTTCTTGTCATTGATAAACTGGACATCTCACTTGGAGATTATAACAGGATGCAAGACTGAAGAAGAAAAAGTTTTCTATATCCTTTTAGCTTACAAGGAGAAATTAAAATATAGAGAATTGCGCCGTCAGATAGAATCAAGTGTCTATGAACGGAGCTTATTGGGAGAAAAGAAGCAATCTTTAAAGTTGAAAGAAACCTATCCTACAGCTAAACAACTATTCAAGGATAGATATATGGTTGATTTCCTAAACTTGCCGGAGAACCATAGCGAGAAGACCCTTCAACAGGGACTCTTACAACAAATGAAAAAATTTATATTGGATTTGGGCAAAGATTTTATCTTTATGGGAGAAGAGTACCCTATCCAAGTGGGAATGACCGATTTCAAGATAGATCTTCTGTTTTTTCATCGAGGCTTACAATGTCTTGTTGCCATAGAACTCAAAACTACAAAATTCAAGCCGGAGCATACAGGACAATTAGATTTCTATCTTGAAGCACTCGATAGAGATTTGCGAAAAGAGAATGAGAACCCGAGTATTGGTATATTGTTGTGCAAAAATGCCGATGCCTCAGTAGTTGAATACTCATTAAGTAGAAGTTTAAGCCCTAGTTTGATAGCTGCGTATGAACAGAAATTGATACCTAAAGAAGTACTGAGAGCGCATTTAAACGAATACTACGATGAAGTGAAGACAACATTAGATGATAGTGATGAAGAATAAATACCATGAATATATCATAATCTATCTATCAGTAGCGATTGGTTGCTTTGCTATTGGTCTTATTGTGAGAGCTACGGTTGTTACTCAAGGGGTTGATACATTCTCGGCAAACACCATCTTCTGGCTTATTGCCGGACTTGGGATAATATCCTATTGTGTCCTCACTATAGCAATAAAAGGATTATTGGATAAAACAGGTAAATTACTTTTCCCTAAACCCAAACAAGTAAAAGAAGTGCCAAAGCCGGAGGAAGAACTAGTAAAACAACTCTCTTTGGATGAAATCCGGGCAGAAAAGCAAAAAAAACTTGCCCTACAATATACTGAAAAACTAAATACAGCAATCAGGTACACGCAAGAAACACTAGCCCTCTATGTGTCAGATGCCGACATGGACTTACTCTGTGAAAACATAGAAATCTACGCAGCCGGAAGCGACTTAAATACGCCCACTTTCAAGCCGGTAAAAGTAAAAGACCTGACCACTGTTGATATTTGCCACTTTGGTTGGAATATCTGGAATAACTTCGACGTAACAGACCAATGGGGAATCGCTCGATTCCTCAAAGCCGTGTTTGAAGAGAAACTGAAAGATATGGAGCTGAAAACCATTAAGAAAAAACTAAAGATATTCGAACCAAATAGCACAATTCAAATAGAGGAGAGTCTAAATAAAACCGACGACACAAAGTAAGGAACAGTATTAACCACTATCTCAAGATGTTTTTCTGGTGTTTCTCTGGTGATCCGTGTCACCGTTGAAACACCATTTTTATTTGCACTGAAACAATTAAAAAAACAATTGAATTATGTGCAACGAAAACATTACTTTCGATAAGTTACCCGAGGCGGTTGCTTATCTTATTAAAGAAGTATCAGAACTGAAAAGCTTGGTTGAAACAAAGCAAAGTCAACCGACAGAAAAGCGAGTTCCGATAGAAATTGAAGAAGCGTGTCGGCTGATTATGAAAGCCAAACCAACCGTTTACGCTTTGGCGAGAAAAGGATTTATTCCTTGTTATAAACGAGGAAAGAAACTATTCTTCTTTGAAGATGAACTAATGGCATGGATTACTCAAGGTAAACGAAAAACCATAGAGGAACTGAAAGAAGAAGTTGAAGCCCGTGTCAACCAAGGAATCAGTCGCCGACCTTCACGTCGTAATTTTTAAAGCCAACGATTATGGAAAATAAAATTACAGCAGAGGGTATCATCCACGAAGCTCTACATTATAAAGAAAAGATGTACGGCTCAGATTATCCGGTTCAAGTGTTCCCACATCAGATTCAGGATATTATCTATGCGACAGGAGAATGTCTCAACTATCCCATTGATTACATTGCAGCATCACTTTGTTTTGTACTATCAGTTGGAATTGGGAATACGCATGTTGCCAAGTTAAAGGAAGGTTGGTCAGAACGAGCGATTCTTTATATCGCCCTGATCGGTCGTCCGGGAGTAAACAAAAGCCATCCACTTAGCTTTGCTTTTCATCCTTTGTTTGAGCATGACGCAAAGAATGCAGTTACGTTTAAGAAAGAGATTAAGGAATACGAGCAGCTTCTTTATCTCAGTCGAAAAGAGCGTGAGGAGCAAGGAATTAGCGAGCTGCCAAACGAGCCCGTTCTGAAAAAGTTTGTTGTTTCAGACATAACCCCCGAAAGTCTTGCCTTTATCCATGAGAACAACAAACGGGGCATTTGCCTATACACCGATGAGCTGGCTTCGTGGTTTAAGAACTTCAATCGCTATACAAAGGGTTCTGAGGAACAGTTCTGGCTCTCTCTTTACAATGGTAAACCGATAATTTTGGATCGACGTGGATCCAAAAACTCTGTATCAGTCAAAAACTCCTTCATTGGCGTAATCGGCACCATTCAGCATAGAGTATTGAGAGAGATGGCGAAAGGAGAACGTAATCAAAACGGTTTTTTAGACCGCATTCTATTTGTGTTGCCAAACAATTTAGAGAAGCAGTATTGGAGCGATCACCAGTTATCTCGGCATGTAATCCCTACTTGGAATAACCTGATGCAGAAACTTATCAATCAGGAATACCTCACCGATGACAATGGCGATATAATTTCTGTTGAGTTATATTTTCAAGAAGATGCCAGGAGGCGACTCTACGACTGGCAACGAGAAAATACAGACCAATGTAATCGAGAAATCAACGAGACGTTGATGGGTATTTACAGTAAGTTGGAAATATATGCCATTCGCTTCTGCCTGATCTTGCAGGTTGCTCGCTGGCTCTGTGGAGAAGCCTCTAAAGATTCTATTGATTTAGTCAGCGTAGAAGGGGCTATCGAGTTGGTCGGTTATTATCAGAAGACCGCACGTAAGGTTCAACAAATTATTGCCTCTTCTGCAACTTTGGAGAAGCTTCCCTCCGACAAACAACGATTGTATAATGCACTTCCGTCAGACTTCTCTACAGCGGAAGGGATACAAGTCGCTTCTCAGTTTTCCATATCAGCAGATAGCTTCAAACGTATGCTTAGTGATTTCAAGGATGGCTTGCTTGATAACTACAAACATGGACGATACCGGAAATTGCTTTAGCGCATTTTCCGCATTCTTTACACTTTTGATTATAAATCAAAGACATTCAGGCATATAATAATTTTCAAAACAATCCACTTTTCCGCTTTTTCATGCTTTTACCATACTTAAAGTGCGAGGTTGTGTAAACAGATATGCACATTTCAAAGAGAGTAAAGCATTGATTTACAGTTCTGTTTTTCGAGAAATACGGAAAGTGTACAAAATGTAAAAAACATAATGAGCTATAGATATATATTAGAACCCTATAAAGGAATCGCAACACGGCACACTTGCCCGGCTTGCGAACAAAAGAAGTCCTTTTCTCGCTACATCGACACCGAAAATAAGGTTTCGTTACCAAATCATGTTGGCAGATGCGATCGGGAAGAAAAATGTGGGTACCACTTAACACCAAAGCAATATTTCGAAGAAAACCCAGAACGGCGAAAGAGCTTTTCTGATTATCAGCCTACAATACAAAGAAATCTCCCTCCTGTGAAAGAAAAAGAGCCAAGCTATATTGACTCGAAGTTAGTCGAGTCCTCCTTGTCTTGCTATCCGAAGAATAAGCTGTTCCAATATCTATCCTCTCAGTTGGGAGAAGATGAAGCGATGAAGCTTATGATGAAGTACAAGGTCGGTTCTGCTAAGTATTGGGATGGAGCGACCGTTTTCTGGCAAATGGATATTGCCGGGAGGGTTCGCACAGGAAAAGTAATGCTATACGATCCGGAGACCGGAAAGCGAGTTAAATATCCATATAATCATATCACATGGGTACACTCGCTCCTGAAACAAGAAAACTTCAATCTAAAACAATGCTTCTTTGGCGAACACTTACTTACCAGCCAATCCAATCTGCCGGTAGCGATTGTAGAAAGCGAAAAGACTGCATTAGTCTCTTCTTTCTATATGCCCCAATTCCAATGGATCGCTACCGGTGGAAAACATGGCTGTTTCAATGATGAAAACTTGCAGATTCTTAAAGCCAGAAAGATAATCCTGTTTCCGGATCTGGGAGCATGGGAGGATTGGCAAGTGAAAGCCGACAAAATGAAGAACCTAAACATAGAGGTCGAAATTTTCGATTTCTTGGAGAAACGAGCAACGCCGGAGCAACGGAAAGAGGGGTACGATATCGCCGATTTTCTACTTGAGGCGAAACAGCCTACGGCAATTCTTCAAGACATGATTAAACGTAATCCTGCCTTGAAAATACTAATGGAAGAATTTGGTTTAGTGCTTGACAATTCTTCAAAGAACAAGGTAAATCCTCGCAAGAAGACCGGATTTAGACTCTAATGGAAAATCTGCGATTTTTAGCGGAGCAAGTTTATGTTTTGGTTATACCAAAACGCCACTTGCTCCCCAAAATGGGAGGAAATCCCGCTGGTCTAATAGTAAAATAGCAATTCAAAATGGAAGATAAAAAACCGAGAAAAACAGGTGGTCGCCCCACCAAAGAATTAGGCGAGAAACGCACCTATATGGTCAGCGTTAAAATGGATTCTCGCGAGTACTTTTCGCTAAAGACGAAAGCTAAATCGGCAGGAATCAGCCGAAGCGATTTTGTTCGCCAGTGTATCGCCGGAAGTAAAATTTGCCCCCGACTAACACCTGAACTGAACGATTATATCCGAAAGCTATCAGGCATGGGGAATAACCTGAATCAGATTGCCCGAAGAGCAAATGCCGAAGGATATATCAATACAAGAAGTGAATACCTCTATCTGGCAGATAAGATTGATAACGTAATTGAAATGATTGAAGATGATGGCAAAAATAGTAAAAGGTAAAGCGTTCAAGGGCGTGGTCAATTATATTCTTGACAAGCAGAAGAATACGGAAATTGTCGATTTTGACGGGCTTCGCATGAAAAGCAAAGCGTCCATCGTTCAGAGTTTCGTAACCCAAGCGAGCTTGAATAGCCGTGTATCAAAACCGGTTTGTCATATCTCGCTGGATTATTCCGCACAAGATAAAGATAAACTATCCAATCAACTGATGGGACGGATTGCTCACGATTATATGAAACAAATGGGCATAGTGAACACACAATATATCATTGCGAGGCATTTCGACAAGGAGCATCCGCATATCCATTTGGTTTATAACCGGGTGGATAATAACGGCAAGACGATTACAGATAGCAACGATCGTTTCCGAAGTGAGAAGATCTGCAAGGAATTGACTGAGAAATACGGTTTATATTTCGCTACCGGCAAAGAAAATGTAAAAGAACACCGCTTGAAAGAACCGGATAAAACCAAGTACGAGATATACAATTTTCTCAAAGCATTGGTGCCAAAATGTAAGAACTGGCGACAGCTAAGCAATGAATTGCAAAAGGCAGGGATAAAAGCAAAGTTCAAGACCAAAGGGAATTCCGATGAAGTGCAGGGAGTTCGGTTTGAGAAGAATGGTTATTTGTTCAATGGCTCCAAAGTGGATAAGATGTTTAGCTATTCGAAAATTGATTATCAGTTGGAACAAAATGCCCGCAGTCAGTCGGCAAGTCAAAGTCAGGAACAATCCCATTCGACCAGTAATGCCATTGCATCAACAATCGGATCAGTCGGTTCTGCGTTGGGTGGGCTGTTCGATATTCAGCCCGGCAGCGGTTACGATGAGAATGAAGCCGAATATCTTCGTCAGCAGCGATTAAAGAAAAAACCGAAACGAAAGTTCGGACGACAAATGTAAATGTATTAACAAATTAAACAGTAAGATCATGAGAAATATAGAGATAAACGAAGTGTACACGCTTTTTGAAGAAATCAAGAAGCTGATTAAAAAGGGGAACGATAATACTCCTACCGTTGTTCTACCCGAAATAGAGTTGCCGGATTTATCCGCAATCAGTGAGCTAACCGACAAACTACAAGAAACAATCGAAGAGGTTCGCAAGCCAGCAAAGACAGAGTGCCACCATACATTCAGCATTACCTCGAACAAAATTTTCTTTAGTGTAATCGGCATGGGTATTGCTTTGCTTGTGTGTATGTTTATAATATACTACCAACGAGAGAAAATTGCCATCTACAAAGATAACAATCTCAAATATCGCTATGTAAAAATGCAAGGAGCAGCAATACCCGACGATATAGAGAGTTTAGAAAATATCTTCGATTACAAGCGAGATAGTGTTAAAGTTATCCGAAAGCAAGTAGAGCGACATGAGAAAGCCGTATTAGATGAAGCCAGGCGTTTGGAGCAAGCGAGGTTGAAAGAGCAAGAGGCGGAGAGGCTAAGGCAGGAGGCTGAAAACTTGAAACAAAACAACTAGCTTTCTACAGCTGCCATACAAAAATATATTCCAAGAGTAAAAACAGTAACATTTTATGCCATATAGTAGTTGGAAATAAGGGAAATAGCAGGTTTCCAAAGAGAATTTAGGCTGTTTCTCAAATATTTGCTAACTTTGACCGTTAAAGTTATTATCTAATTTTGTAATTTAAGAATGACTAAAGAAAGCCAAATAGAACATAATCTGATAGAGCAACTGAAAGGGTTAAAATACAACTATCGCCCTGATATTGTGGACAGGAAAGCTCTTGAGCAGAACTTCAGAAGCAAATTTGAAGCACTCAATCGGGTTAGTCTTTCAGATAGCGAATTTCTGCGGCTTCGCGAGGAAATTATCAATCCTGATGTATTTGCTGCTTCTAAGTTGTTACGCGAAAAACAATATTTTCAGCGTGAAGATGGTACACCCTTAAATTACACTTTAGTAAATATCAAAGATTGGTGTAAGAATGACTACGAAGTAATTAACCAGTTACGTATTAATACCGAAAATAGTCATCAGCGCTATGATGTTATTCTTTTGATTAATGGCTTACCTGTTGTGCAGATAGAGTTGAAGAAAATAGATGTTACGCATCGTAAAGCCATACAGCAAATAGTAGATTATAAAAATGAACCAGGAAATGGATATGGAAATTCACTACTTTGCTTTATACAATTATTTATAGTAAGTAATGGCGGCAATACGTTATATTTTGCAAATAATAAAAATCAGCATTTCCAGTTTAATGCCGACGAACAGTTTTTGCCGGTATACAAATTAGCTGATGAGAATAACAAACCAATTGTACGCTTAACCGACTTTACCAATAAGTTTTTGCCCAAATGCCGATTAGGTGAAATGATAAGCAAATATATGGTACTTGTTGAGAACGAGCAAAAACTATTAGTAATGCGACCGTATCAAATTTATGCGGTCGAAGCCATTATTAATTGTATCGAACAAAATCGAGGAAATGGGTATATTTGGCATACTACCGGAAGTGGTAAAACCTTGACTTCTTTCAAAGCATCTACTTTACTGAAGAACAATCCAGATATTGAAAAATGTTTGTTTGTGGTTGATCGAAAAGATTTAGATAGGCAAACACGCGAGGAATTCAATAAATTTCAAGAAGGAAGTGTAGAGGAAAATACCAATACTGAAACATTAGTAAGACGCTTACTTTCTACTGACTATGCCGATAAAGTAATTGTTACTACCATTCAAAAATTGGGATTAGCACTAGATGAGGATAGCAAACGAAATAAATCAAAAGAAAAAAATGGTAAGCTAACATACAAACAACGATTAGAACCATTGAAAGATAAGCAAATTGTCTTTATTTTCGACGAATGTCACCGTTCACAATTTGGTGACAATCATACGGCAATAAAAGAGTTCTTTCCGAATGCACGTTTATTTGGTTTCACAGGTACTCCTATATTTGAAAAGAATGCAAGATATATTGTGCGTGAAGGGGAAGAAGCTAAATATAAGGAAACGAGAGACATATTTGAACACGAATTACACAAATACACCATCACTCATGCAATTGACGATGAAAACGTATTGCGCTTTCACATTGATTATTATAAAGGCGAAGGTAATCTAAGAGCAAAACCGGGAGAAGCAATTGCGCAACAGGCAGTTGTGGAATCTATTTTAGAAAAACATGATAGAGCCACAAATAACAGGAAATTCAATGCTGTTTTGGCAACGGCGTCTATCAGCAACGCCATTGAATACTATCAGTTATTCAAAGAGATACAACAAAAGAAGCAAATTGAAAATTCTGATTATACACCGTTAAATATTGCTTGCGTATTTTCTCCACCTGCTCAACTGATGGCAAAAGAAGGTGACCAACAAAGTCAGAAGAATGCAGCAGATATTAAGCAGCTCCAAGATGACTTAACTCAAGAGAAAGAAGATAATAAACAAAATCCGGAGGAAAAGAAGAAGGCGTTAGCAGAAATAATTGCCGATTACAACAAACAATATGGTACAAATCACAGTATTAATGAATTTGATTTGTACTATCAAGATGTTCAAACACGTATCAAAAATCAGAAATACAGCAATAAAGACTATCCCCATAAAGACAAAATAGACATTACGATAGTGGTGGACATGTTGCTTACCGGTTTTGATAGCAAATATCTGAATACATTATATGTGGACAAAAATCTAAAATACCACGGACTTATTCAAGCATTTTCACGAACCAATCGAATTTTAAACGGATCAAAACCTTACGGTAATATTTTAGATTTCCGTTCGCAACAAGATGCAGTAAATGAAGCCATCGCCCTATTCTCAGGAGAAGAAGAGAATCGTTCCAGAGAAATTTGGTTGGTTGCCCCAGCTCCTGTAATGATTGAGAAATACAAAGAAGCTGTTGAGAAATTAGGAAATTTCATGCAAGAACAAAACCTCCTTTGTGAACCACAAGAGACTTATGGATTGAGAGGAAATGTAGCAAGAATTGCTTTTGTGAAAAATTTCAAAGAAGTGCAACGCATCAAAACACAACTTGATCAATATACGGATTTAGACGAAGAACAAAAAACCGTGATTGAAGCTATATTACCCAACGAAACTTTGCAAGAATTCCGGAGTTCCTATATAGAAACAGCGAAACAATTAAGAGAAATCCAGCAAAAAGAAGGCGATCAAGCTCCACTCGAAATTCAGCAGTTGGATTTTGAATTTGTATTGTTTGCCTCTACTGTGATAGATTATGACTACATCATGAATCTGATTGCCGACAGTACGCAAAAAAAATCCGCCAAGCAGAAAATGACGAAGTCGCAAGTGATTGGTTTGTTGAAATCCAATTCAAACTTAATGGAAGAAGAAGGAGACTTAACGGAATTTATTCATAGCTTGAATTGGACAAGAGGCTACGGAGCAGATGAGCTAAAAAAAATGTTCAATGCTTTTCAGGACGATAAATACAACAAAGAACTCGCCACCATAGCACATAAATACGGATTGCAAACAATAGACCTGAAAGTTTTTGTAGAAAAGATAATAGACAGGATGATTTTTGATGGAGAAAAACTCACGGACTTATTAGAGCCATTAAACCTAAGTTGGAAAGAACGCCGGATTAAAGAGTTAGCATTGATGGAAGACCTAGTGCCGCAATTGAAAAAACTTGCTCAAGGACACGAAATATCGGGATTGGCAGCTTATGAATAAGAAGAAAGAATTAATACCTGAACTACGATTTCCAGAGTTTAACAATACGGGAAGTTGGATTGTTGAGGAATTGGGGCAGATTTCTGAAATAGTTCGTGGTGGTTCACCCAGACCCATTCAAGATTTTTTAACAACGAATAGTAATGGATTAAATTGGCTAAAAATCGCTGATGTTTCGTCTGACTCAAAGTATATTACTGAAACAAGAGAAAGAGTAATTCCAGAAGCTTTAAATAGTAGCCGAGAAGTAAATCCTGGTGATTTAATTCTATCCAACTCTATGAGCTTTGGACGTCCTTATATTCTGAAAATTAAAACCTGTATTCACGATGGTTGGATAGCGATTCGGAAAATATCGGATGTGACTTTTGAAAACTATTTATACTATTTCATTTCATCAGAATCGAGCCAAGTATATTTTAACTCCAACGCAGCAGGAGCTGCAATAAGAAATTTAAATGCAGATATAATTAAGTTATTACCGATTTACTTACCCAAAAACAAAAAGGAACAACAAAAGATAGCCAATTGTCTTTCGTCTTTAGATAATGTGATTACAGCTCACAGCGAAAAGTTAGATTTGCTCAAAGACCACAAAAAAGGATTGATGCAAACCCTTTTCCCGCAAGAGGGTGAAAAAGTTCCAAAACATCGGTTTCCCGAGTTTAAGAATGCAGAAGACTGGGCTACAAAGAAATTAATTGACACTACAGATAAAAATATCCAATGGAGTTTTACTGGTGGTCCTTTCGGTTCAAATCTAAAAGCTAGCGATTATACAGCAGAAGGAATTCGAATCATTCAACTTCAAAACATTGGAGATGGAGAGTTTAATGATGATTACAAAATTTACACCTCAGAAAAAAAAGCTGATGAATTGCTTAGTTGTAATATATATTCGGGTGAAATAATCCTATCAAAAATGGGAGACCCTGTTGGCAGAGCTTGTATAATACCTGATTTTTTGAGAAGATGTGTTATGGCATCTGATGGTATCCGATTAGTAGTCGATGAAAAAAAATACTCAAAATATTTTATTTATTCTCTTATAAATTCAAAACGCATAAGAAGTGCGATTGAAAAGAAAGCAACAGGTTCAACGAGAAAAAGGATCGGTTTAGATGACCTAAAAAAAATAGAATTAATAGTGCCTAAATCGCTTGTCGAACAGCAAAAAATTGCTTCTTGCCTCTTTGAACTAGATAATCTTATTGCGGCTCAAATAGAGAGAATAAAGCAATTGAAAGAACATAAAAAAGGATTAATGCAGAGCTTATTCCCTGAAATTAAAGATTAATATATGGCAACTATAAATGAAATAGCAGAACAATTGAAGGGTAGCAAACAACCAATAACGCTAATTTATGCTTTTAATTCTACTGGAAAAACAAAATTATCGGTAGAATATAAGAATATAACTAAAAATGAGAATGGCGAGCACACGGGGGTTTACTACAATGCATATAGCGAAGATTTATTTAGATGGGATAATGATGAAAAGAATGAAAATGAAAATATGAGACTTGAAATAATCGAGAGTAGTTTGAATCCATATTTTAGTTCTATTATTGAAAATCCGGATTTACTAGAAGAAAAGATTGCTCCTTACTTACCAAAATACACATACCAATTTGATGTTAATCCAGATCCTGAGATTGGGATTGATGCCATTCGTTTTTCGAGAGAGGGACAAAGTAATATTAAAATTTCAAGAGGCGAAGAAAGGATTTTTATTTGGTGCTTTTTTCTCGCTTTATTTGAAGCTGATGCTTGGACTGGAGAACAAGATGCTCACTTCTTTATTGATGATCCTGTTTCTAGCATGGATGATCATAATATATTCATCACGGCAAACTCTATAATTAAATTAATTAATGATAAAATAGCGGCAAAATCAGAAAAGCGTATAATTCTTACAACGCACCATATTGGGTTATTCTCAATCTTATCTGATAGACTTATGAATAGCACACATAAAAATAACACCAAACGTAATATTTTGAGCATTCATAACGATGAATTGATGTTGAAAAATCATGATAAAGATGTATTCCTTTATCACTTATACTTACTGCAAATTCTGCATGAATGTATATCTGAAAAAAAAATTATGGCTTATCATTTTATTATGTTACGCCAACTTTTGGAAATTATTTCTTCTTTTTTAGGAACTGGTGGAATAAAAAAAGCTTTGGAGGAGATTGGATATCAAGAAGATGCCGAAATGGTAAGCAACCAAGTAAATTCTTTATCACACAAAGATGCAAGACTACAACCTGCAGAGTTAAACCCTCAGGATGCTCAATTACTCGAAGATATCTATCATAATATTCAAGAGAAATATCATTTTATAACCCATCAAGTATGACTCAACAAGATAAAAATAAATTAGGAAAAACTCTTTGGGATATTGCAGATCAATTGCGTGGAGCAATGGATGCGGACGGTTTTCGTGACTATATGCTTTCATTTCTTTTTCTTCGATATTTGTCATTTAACTACGAAGAAGCTGCAAAAAAAGAATTGGGAAAGGATTACCCCGAAAGTCCTTCAAAAGAAAAGAGAGCAGACTTTGTTGTACCCCCACCATTGGAAATTTGGTACAATGGGAATAATGAAGATATCGAAGAATTTGAAAAACAAATGCGCAGGAAAGTGCATTATGTCATTAAACCCCAATATCTATGGAGTAATATTACCGAATTAGCTCGCACACAACATGATAATTTATTGGAAACTGTTCAAGACGGATTCAGATATATAGAAAACGAATCATTCGAAAGTACGTTTAAAGGGCTGTTTTCCGAAATTAACCTGAATTCTGAAAAACTCGCTAAAACATCTAAAGAGAGGAATAATGTACTTTGCAAGATAATAAGCAAAATTGCCGAAGGTATTGCTGACTTTTCCACTGATACCGATACACTAGGCGATGCTTACGAATACTTAATTGGTCAGTTTGCAGCGGGTTCCGGAAAAAAAGCCGGAGAATTTTATACGCCTCAACAAATTTCAACTATTCTTTCCAGAATTGTTATTTTAGATTCTCAGGATCCTACAACAGGTCAAAAACCTAAATTAGACAAAGTCCTTGATTTTGCCTGTGGTTCGGGATCTCTGCTACTGAATGTAAGGAAGCAAATGAAAGAGAATAAAGGTTCTATCGGAAAAATATACGGACAAGAAAAAAACATTACCACTTACAATCTTGCTCGGATGAATATGCTCCTGCACGGAATGAAAGATACTGAGTTTGAAATATTTCACGGAGATACTTTATTGAACCAATGGGATGTATTAAACGAAATGAATCCAGCTAAAAAGATAGTATTTGATGCTATCGTAGCTAATCCTCCTTTTAGCTTGCGTTGGGAACCAAACGACACCTTATCAGAAGATTTTCGTTTCAAAAGCCATGGTTTAGCTCCTAAATCTGCTGCCGATTTTGCTTTTTTGTTACATGGATTTCATTTCTTAGGGAAAGAAGGGACAATGGCAATCATACTACCACACGGAGTTTTATTTCGTGGTGGAGCTGAAGAACGAATACGAACTAAACTTCTAAAAGACAACCATGTTGATACGGTTATTGGTTTACCTTCTAATTTGTTCTATTCAACAGGTATTCCTGTTTGTATTTTGGTTCTGAAGAAGTGTAAAAAACAAGATGATGTGCTATTTATCAATGCATCAGAGCAATACAAGCCAGGTAAAAAACAAAATTCTTTAGAAGAAAAGCACATTGATAGAATCGTTGAGACTTACCAATACAGGCCTGAACTAGTGGAGAAGTATGCGCGCAGAGTTTCAATGGAAGAAATAGAAAAAAATGGTTATAATCTAAATATTTCAAGATATGTCAGCACATCAGAAGATGAAGTACAGATTAATTTAAATGAGGTTCATGAGAAATTGGTAACAATAGAAGAAACTGCTACTAATGCATTGAATAAGCATAATGAGTTTCTGAAAGAACTTGGTTTGCCTTTGCTTTTTACAAAAAATGATGATAATGGAGAGTGAAATCAATGATGCGATAAACTATATCAAGAAACCTATTGAGAGCAAAAACGATGCTTTCCTTATGTTATGTTCCTTGAATCTATTGAATGCTGCAATCAAGAAAAAAGAATATAAACATTTGCTTGGTTATGGATTGATTAAGCCTTCGGTTGCGAAATTCATACAATTTTGCATTGAAAATATCGACTGTGGTTTTATTGAAGAGCTGTATTACGACTCAAAGAATCAATGCGCATACATTCGTTGTTTTAATATCCAATTTAGCTTTCATAACATAGGGACACGAACTATTGATGAGGAATTCTTAAAATCAGAGAAAAACAAAAAAGTAGAATGGGATGGTATTAGATTACAGCCAATAGCTTTTGAACTGTACCAACTTTCCATTAATATAGTTAAGAATAACATTTATGATGTGGAAGTTGTTGCTGAAAGATTTCGAACAATATTAAAACCTAATGAGCTATCTTGAAGAATACCTCCATCACCCCGACCCAGAGAAGCGAGAAAAAGCCTCTAATTGGCGAATGGCAATTGGGTTACAGGCTGTCGATGGTTTGAAGACCTCGGAATATCTGATTAAAATTGCTCGAAGACAGATAGAAGGGGAGATAACAATGGATGAAGTGCAAGAGTTAATTTCTGCGCATTATCAGGCAAAAAGGAAGCAGAAGAATGATGCGGATAAAGTGATCGGAACAGATGAAAAGCTATAAAAACGTCCAAATCTCCGTTTTCACCTCGCCCATTATTTTGCTCAATTATTATAATGTGCAGTATTTCAACATATTAATCATGTGCCATCTTGGCAAATTAAAGAAAAATAGTACATTTGCACCGGATAAAATGCTAAATAATTGGTTTTCAACACATTCTATACACTTGTTTTTTGAGCTTTGTACCGCCAAAAATACTATTTAGCTGATAATATGATATATACATATCCTGTATCGGCAAATAAATTTCTGTTTATAAGTTTTTGACAAATGCAATAGATTAATATATATAGATACATAGATCTATCTACTGAGGTTCTGGAAAAATTACCTCTTCCTAGAAAGAGGTAAAAGTTTAAATTCTAGATAAAGCTTGTTCCAGATCGGCTAATAGATCGGTGATATGCTCTGTTCCTACAGACAGACGTATAGTGTTAGGTTTAATACCTTGTTCTAAAAGCTCCTTTTCATTCAGTTGAGAATGAGTAGTAGTAGCTGGATGGATAACTAAGGATTTTACGTCTGCAACATTTGCCAGTAATGAAAATATTTCCAGATTATCAATGAAGCGGTGAGCTTCCTGTTCTCCTCCTGTTACTTCAAATGTGAAAATGGAACCTGCTCCATTGAGAAAGTATTTTTTATATAGATCATGATCGGGATGTTCAGGTAATGCCGGATGATTAACCTTTTTTACTTTCGGATGATTTTTCAGGTATTCAACTACTTTTAGGGTATTTTCTACATGTCGTTCCACACGGAGAGAAAGTGTTTCCAAACCTTGTAACAAAAGGAAAGCATTGATAGGACTAAGTGTAGCCCCTGTATCGCGAAGTAGTGTTGCCCGGATACGAACTACATAGGCCGCCGACCCTGCTGCATCAACAAAACGTACACCATGATAACTCGGATCGGGTTCTGTTAACTGAGGGAATTTTCCTGACGTAACCCAATCGAAATTTCCGGAATCCACTATTACTCCTCCTAAAGAAGATCCATGACCTCCTATGAATTTAGTAGCAGAATGAACTACAATATCTGCCCCATGTTCAAAGGGACGGATCAGGAATGGTGTTCCAAATGTATTATCTACTATAAGTGGTATATGATGTTTATGAGCGATGGCTGCAACTGTTTCGATATGTATTATATTTGAATTCGGATTACCCAGTGTTTCAATAAAGATAGCTTTTGTATTGTCCTGAATGGCATATTCAAAGTTGGATAGATCGGATGGATCAACAAATGTCGTTGTTATTCCATGAGAGGGCAAAGTATGTGCCAGTAAATTGTATGTACCTCCATAAATGGTTTTAGCAGATACGATATGATCTCCTGTACGAGTAATATTCTCAAATGCATACGTAATAGCGGCTGCGCCGGAAGCAACAGCCAGTGCGGCAACACCACCTTCGAGTGCTGCTATTCTTTCTTCAAAAACGCTTTGCGTAGGATTAGTCAGGCGGCCATAAATATTTCCGGCATCCGTAAGTCCGAAACGTGCGGCTGCATGAGCCGAATTACGGAATACATACGAGGTGGTTTGGTAAATAGGTACTGCCCGTGCACCTGTAGCAGAGTCGGGTTGTTCCTGTCCAACATGAAGTTGCAATGTCTCAAAATGTAATTTTTTCTTTTCCATAATCAATCTATTTATTTGATTTTTTTTGTTGAATAATTTTCTGACAAATGTATGATCTGTAGAAATAATAAACAATATAATTATGAAATATGGAAAATATTGCTAATTTTGTTATTTTTGCAGTGTGTATATTCTGTTTGATGTGATAAAAGAACCTGTTAGAAGAATATTATTCTATGGATGCGTTAGATAAGACTGATTTGCAAATATTACGGATCATGCAAAACAATTCGAAATTGACCACTAAGGAACTGGCGGCACAAGTTAATCTTTCCACAACTCCGGTTTTTGAACGTCTTAAACGTTTGGAAACAGAAGGCTACATCAAGAAATATGTTGCCATATTAGATCCGGAAAAATTGAACTGTGGGTTTGTCGTATTTTGTAGTGTCAAGCTCAGAAGGTTGAACAGGGATATTGCTGGCGAATTTACCCGTATCATTCAAGATATTCCGGAAGTAGCGGAATGTTATAATGTTTCAGGAGAATATGATTATTTGTTGAAAATTCATGCGCCCGATATGAAATATTACCAGGAGTTCATCCTTAATGTGTTAGGAACTATTGAGAGTTTGGGGTCTCTGACAAGTACTTTTGTTATGGCCGATGTCAAACATAGCTATGGAATTTCTATCTGAAAATAGATATTGTTGGTATATTAACAAATGAAACCATATATTTGTCATCTGTCAAATAATAACTTTTTATTATAATTATGTATGGCTATAAAGAATTATAACAATAAACTCGTATTTTACAGTGCGACTTATAGTACAAGATTGGTAGTAAGACGAATAGCAGAATTGTTAGGTTATAATAAAACGGAGTATGATATTACGAAGGCCATACCTGAAGTTGATAATATTTCAGATAGTAATGATTTGTTGATAGTTGGTGTTCCAGTATATGCAGGTCGTATTCCGGTTCAGGCTGCTGAAGCTTTGATGAAATTCAAAGGTAATAAGACTCCCGCTATTATTGTTTGCGTATATGGAAACCGGGATTATGATGATGCATTACTCGAATTAAAAGATATTGTAGAAAGTAATGGCTTTAAAGTTATTTCTGCAGGTGCATTTATTGCCCAACACTCGATCTTTTCTCAAGTAGGTATGAACCGTCCGGATGAGGAAGATATGGTTTTGATAGATCAGTTTACGGAGAAAAACGTTCAAATATTAGATTCACTGACAGACTTAACGATTTTACCGGATATACAAATTAAGGGTAACCGACCTTACAAAATCACTGGCAAAATACCATTAAAACCTAAAGGAAACAGGAAATGTACGGAATGTGGTACATGTGTAAAACTTTGTCCGGAAGGAGCTATTTATATGGAAACTCCTCGTAAGACCGATAAGGAAAAATGTATTGCCTGTGGTCGTTGTATTGTTGTATGTCCTGCTAATGCCCGTCATTTCGGAGGTTTACTGTATAAGATTGCAGGAAAGAAATTTATAAAGAATTTTTCCGTACGTAGAGAACCGGAAATGAAATATATACAGCTATAAAATAACCTTATATTCTGTAGGTAATCGCCTTTTTACAAAGCTATACCTTTTGGGCTACCCTGGCAAACATATAATGAAGACGGGAGCAAAAAACAGATGGGAGCAATAGTTATTGGAGCAAAAGTTTCAATGAATGTTTGCCAGATATTAATTTTATTACCTTTTCTCCTTTTACATTGAATGGTAAATAAAGTGTTGCTGTACTATTTGCTGGGATTTCAATATCATATATAATCTGTTTTCTTTTCCGTTCCCATTTGGAAATAATCTTTCCGTATGATGATTGATATTCAGCTTCGAATTGGTTAAGGTCGGCAACAAAGTTCGGACGTAAAATCACATTTTTAAAACCGGGTTGTTCCGGATCGGGATAAATACCTCCAAGGCCTTTAAAGAACCAACCGCCAATTTCTCCAAACATCATGTGATTATCTGAAATATCGCGTTCTGCTTCCAGATCCCAGTTTTCAAGCAAAGTCGTAGCTCCGTTTACAATCCACCATCCCCAGGAAGGGTATGTATCCTGAACGGCTACTTTATAGGCTGTTTCTGCATGATTATTATTACATAGTGCATTCAGTAAAGCTTTAGCTCCCAACACTCCGACATCCAGATGGAAACCAGCTTCTGCTACTTTTTTTGCTAGATTATCCGCCACTTTTTGTTTTATGTTATCAGGAACAACTCCCCATTGTAACGGTACACTTAATTCCGTTTGTGTTCCGTTGGAATAAATACCTGTTTCCTTATTGAGAAATTTTGCATTTATAGCATCTTTAATCTTCTCTGCCAAAGATGAATAATGCTGATAATCATATTCTTTGTTGAATAGCTTGGCTGCCTTAGCCAATATTTTAGTATCTACATAGAAATAAACGGAAGAAGTCAGTTCCTTATTGGATTGTGATTTCACCGGAACCCAGTCGCCACGCCCCCAGGTTGTTAAATGGTCTGGACTTGTACGGTCAACATAATCCACATATCTTTTTATGTTATCATAGCAATCATGCAACAGTTTACTATCTCCATAAAACATATATATTTCCCAGGGTATAATAGCGATCGTACTCGTCCAGTCTAACCCGTTGTCTGTACCATATCCCCAACCTCCTGTAGGAATGATATCCGGAAGTACACCATTAGGTTGTTGTTCGTCGCGATGATCTGTCAACCATTTTTCATAGACCGTAATACCATCAAAGTTGTATAATGCAGTTTCAATAGCGAAATGCCCGTCGCCCGTCCATCCGTTTTTTTCACGTTGAGGACAGTCGGTAGGATAGCCCATCAGATTAGAAAGGTATGCATTGTTGGTTGCCCACCATAATTTATCAATAATCGGATTGGATGATTTTATTTTTCCAACTGCCGGAACATCACTATGCATAAAATAAGCGGTGAGACTGTTAATATCCAGATTGACCGGTTTACTACTTGTAACTTCAACGTACCGGAAGCCTTTATAATTGAATTTTGCCATAAACTCATCCTGCTTTTTCCCGCTAAGAATAAGTATATCTGTCTGAAAAGGATCGGTCAGCTTATCTCCACGATAGTAAACATCTATATTCGACATATCAATATGTCCGTTTTTAAATAGACGTTCGCCGTGTTTTAATTTCATAATGGTACCTTCTTCTCCTGAAACCTTAATCTCAGTCACACCGGCCATGTTTTGACCAAAATCATATAACCAGGTAGTATCATTCAGTTGTTTAATGGTTTTAGCCGGAATCTTTGTTACGTTCCGGATCGGATGCATTTGTTGAGCTGAAACTATTTCTGAAGGAACGGACCTGAAAATCACACTTTCCCAATCCGAATCATCAAATGAAGCCGTATTCCATCCTTTCTGTTCCAAACGTGCATCATAATGTTCTGCGGTATATATACTGTTAAAGATAACGGGGCCGGAAGAAGTTTTCCAATCCAGTCCGGTTCCGATAGTTTCCACACTACCATCGTCATAAGTAATACGTAAATCGAGACAGAATGTAGGACGCTGACGCCACGGAGCGCGTTCAAAATCCCATACTCCAATGGATTGATGGTTATACCATCCGTTTCCAAGTAATACACCGATGGCGTTGTCCTTATTTTGCAAGTTAGAAGTAACATCATAAGTAACATACAGATTCCTTCTGTCAAATCGGGTATACATGGGGTCGAGCCGATGGTTACCTATTTTCTCTCCATTGATATATAATTCATAAAGCCCGGCTGCAGCAATATAAACTCGTGCGGTTTTAATCTTTTTGTTTATATTGACTTTCTTTCTAAAGTAAGGAGCAGGCTTATAGTCGATACTATTTCTATCTGAAATCCATGCCCCCTGCCAATTCTTTATATCCATCATACCTGTTTCAAAAGATTCTATTGGAGATGATGCCATTTTATCGTCTTTATCCCAAATGTTTATCTTCCAATAATAACGGGTAAATGGATTTAGTTTTTTTCCGGCATAAGTTACCAGCATAGCGTCTGAGTTAATTTTTTGTGTATGCCACACATTACCTTTTCCCTCATTAATAGCTGTAGAGTCGGTATCAATAATCACTTGATATGCTGTTTGTTTAGCTCCCTGACGGGAATCGTTCAGCATCCATGACAATCTAGGAAAAGGGTTATCAATCCCTATCGGATTATAAAGATGATCGCAACAAAGATTTTTTACCTGACATACTTCACTATTTTGTGCACTAAGACAAATAACGGAAAAGAAACTAATTATAGTTAGTAAGTGCTTCTTCATTATATTCTGATTTATTTCATTATTGACCGACTGCAAATATACAGACGTAATAAATAGCCTTACTAAAAAAAATGACACTTATTCTTTGATAAATGATTGTTGTTTTATATGGTGTTTATAATACAGGATTAAAGTTCCCGTAAATAATCCTTCTCACCAATATCTAATAATCTGAAATAGCATCCGTCGTATTCTTGCCATTTGCTGAAATGGAAATGTCCGTACCACCATTGTTTGAGGGGGTGATTGTACATTTTTAGTAGCCTAAACAAGCCGGTCATGGTGGAGCGTTCTATTGTCAGATCATTATTGAGATGAGGATCTTCATCTATCCATCTTCCTACTCCAGATTTGGTTTGAGGTTCGCAAAAGGCTGGTGAGGTATGGGTTATAACCGTATCTATATGAATATCCGTGAGGGAGATTTCCTCAATTTTTTTTGCATCAAGGATTGGTTTTTCGTTTTCCCAATAAAGAACTTTAGAACTACACTCCGTATGTTCTATCCGCCAGGTACGGTCGATGCTGGTTGCTCCTCCTACACAAAGGATGGAATGATCGGCGGTTTGTACTACGGAATAATCTGGTATACATACGGCCCACTTATGATTGAAAAATTTTCCGTCGAAATAAGTAGGATCATCATGGTTCCCTCTTACAAAAAGCACAGTATTTCTGTTCTTGCTCAAACAACGACTCATTTTATTTTTATATAGCTGTTCATAATATTCGGGGGAATAAAATCCAAACCCACAATCCCCGGCAACTATAATCAACGTATTTTGTATGCGACTATCGCCGTATACAACATCAAATTCCCCGTGAATATCTCCACAGATAAGAACCTGATTGTAATTGGCATAATTATATAGATTCATAACGAGTCGTAAATACCCAAAGATACAAAATGCTGGTGAATAATCTTCCATCTTTCACTTTTTACTTGAAATCATTTCCTGATCAAGGTTTCAGAGTGGAAGATATGCTTCCGTTTTATTTTTCCATCTTCCATTTTTCCGGCTAATTCTACTAATGTAGACATATAAGTATTTTGTTACTTTTCCTGTTATGTATTATTGTTTACATAGCGACATTTTATTGTCTTCACATCTGTGAAATTTATTTTTCACAGGTGTGAGAAAAGTATTTCACAGGTGTGAAAACAATAATGATTCATTACGAAAAAACTAAAAGGATACCATGAAAACATTAAAAGATCAAAAGGGAAACAATAGATGATTTTGATTTAAAATTCTGATATTCAAATTTGTAAAAAGGGTATTTGTCATATTATCTTCGTTGAAATTTTAATATTAACTATATGGAAAAAGTATTCGTTTTTATCAGAAAGATCTATTGTAATTTGTTTCCAAAGCAAAGAAAGGATGTTCAATGTTTAATGAACGAGAAAAATCAGAGAAAAGATCGTGAAAACAATGTAGAAATCAGGCATTTTGCAGGAAGCTACCATCATGTTTTACTTGACTTGGAGAATTTTCTGAAAGAACATTATCTGTTTCGTTTTAACTTATTAACGGAAGTTACAGAATATCGGAAGAAGTACTGTGAATATTCTTCATTTAAACACATTGCTCAGCGAGAGTTAAATACGCTTTGTCTTGCTGCCAGAAAGTCGGGCATTGATTGCTGGGACAGGGATGTATCGCGTTTTGTTAATTCTGAAGAAATAGAATCTTATCATCCGTTTAAACAATTTATGGATGAATTGCCGGAATGGGATGGGACTGACCGTTTACAGCCATTTGCATTAAGGGTGTCTGACGAACCGGTATGGGTGAAGAGCTTTTCACGGTGGATGATGGGATTATGTGCGCAATGGTTGGGAATGGACACTTTACATGCCAATAGTGTGGCGCCTGTATTGATCAGTAGTAAACAGGGTATGCATAAGTCTACTTTTTGCAAAATGCTTGTGCCCGAGTGTTTGCAGTCGTATTATACGGATTGTTTCGATCTGAATGCTGTTTCCGGGGCTGAACAGAAGCTGACCGCTTTATGATTGATCTATACCAAAAAAAAACAAAAAGTATAAATTTTGAGATAAGATGAAAGTATAAATTTGAATGTAATAAGATATTTCTAAATGATTTGAAGATGTGCATTATAATGATGGACTGATGGTGCAAAGGGCACTTGATCGAAGTATTTTGCCAACCGGTGTTGTATCTTCCTGATGATACTATACAAGTTGGTTTATCTTTTTGGGGGTGGGTTATAATGTGTTAAAAAACGATGTCTCGCTTTTTCAAAAGTGAGACATCGTTTTGGGAAAAGTATACATCACTTTTTGTGGAAGTAATGTATCTGCGACCTTTCCTGAAATAAGTTTATAGTTTATGTTTTAATAACTAAATAAAGTTTACACAAAAAATCTTATACCTACCATTTGTTTAGATAGTATTATTTATAGAAAACAGTGGGTGTAAAACGCGTGATAATTCGGAGGCGAAGAGGGATACCTGCGCTTTGATCTGGATACTGCACACCCATTTATACAGCTAATCAATACAGCACCGATGTTTTTCTATTCAGGGGTTGTAAGGTGGAAGATATAATGGTCGTTCCGCTTTTTCCCAGGTTATGCAGACTTAGAACAGCCCCCCGCCAGCAGCGGGACCGCTTCCGCTGCCGGCAGGTAGTTCTATTCTGTCTGAGAAAACTTATCCTATTCTTTAGGGTTTTTAGATGTCGATTTTAACCAGTTGGATATTTCATTGGTTAATTGCCCCAAATCCTGCGGGGTAAATGCTACCCCGCTTATAATGATATCTGATGATGCCATAGGATTGTTGTTATTAATTAATCAGGTTTCTCACTCACAGGGAAAATAAACGCTGCCGTTTCACTCCAGTTTGTTGCCGTCTTATATGCATTCACCGCGCTGTCGGGTACATAAATTGGGGGTATTTGTCCACTTGTATAAATATAAAATATATTCATAGCACTGTAAGACAATTCGGGAGGAGTGGTGGATTCCAATTCAAAATATTGTATATTTCTACTTGAGCTTGCAATACTGCTATTGAAGTAATTGAAAGAATCAGACAAAGAAACCTTAGTTAATTGCATACAACTACCAAAAGTACTACTGATATTTAGTCCATAATAACCTATCTCTTGTGTGGGATTAAACTTGAATGCTTTTCTGACTTCCGTGATTTTTGTATTACTAAACATACTACTTATATTCTGTATTGAAGTCTGATCCGACAATAAATCATCTGGAATATCGGTAATGCCTGTGTTTTCAAAAAGAGCATAAAAATCAGCTAATTTCGGGCTATTGGAAAACAGATGTAATGGTATAGAAGTAATTTTGGAATTATACCTAAAACTCGACTTTACCGAATTAAGCTCCGATAGGTTAGCAAATAGATAATCCGGAATCTCCGTCAGGTCAGGACAATTAGAGAATGCATCACTTATCTGATAAACTTTTGTACAATATTTGAATAAATCATCAGGAATCTTTTTTATTGCTGTATTATAGAAGATTGTTATAAAAGTTTGAGCATTCACCATCGAGTCGAAAAGGCCATCAGGTATATTCGTCAATTTGATACAGTGTTCAAATATTTCACGAACATGTTCTATTTTGCTTAATCCATTGAAAACATTACCTTCTATTGTTATTAATTGCTTACAATTAATGAATACATAATCAATAGATTGTACCGCATTCGCTTCAGGATTCCATAATCTCGCAGGGACTGAGGTGATCTTTGTTTCTGCAAATGCATATTTGAAATCAGACGCTACCGGATTATAATAGAATAAATCCGCAGGGATCGACGTTAATCCGGACTGATTAAAAGCACTGTAGAAACTGATAACCGACGGGTTATACCTGAACAAACCGGCAGGTATTGTGGTCAATGCCGGACAAACACAAAGTACACCCTGGAAATTGGTTACTTCCGTATTATAACGGAATAAATCTTCCGGAACAGAAGTCAGTGTATCACAGTTAGCGAATGCGTTATAAAAGTTTGCAATATGTATATTGTTCCTGAATAAACCTTCAGGCAGTGTCGTCAATTTTTTACACCCTGCAAAAACTTGTGACGCAGAAGTTACATTAACACATGCTTTAAAAATATCAGAATCTATGGTGGACAGTGACGAACAATGTAAGAACATATTATCAATATTCGTTACATCTTCACAATCAGCAAATATATCCGCATTAACAGATGTAAGTGATGAACAGCCGTTAAACATATTATAAATCGCTTTTAGTGTAGAAGGGAATTTCAGATTAACTGTAGATAACTTTGAGCAACCATTAAACATACTGTCAGCATTTGTAAGCCCCGGACTGTAGGAAAGCAGATCATCTGGCACCGATTCTAAATTTGAACATTGACGAAAGGCTTCAGAGAGATTCTGTAATTTTGTACAATCCTGGAATAGTCTGGGCGGAAGTGTTGTTAATGCCTGGCAATTATAAAATATACTATTGGCTTGGGTCATTTCGGAACATCCGTCAAAAATGCCTTCAGGTATTTCCTCCAGTAGCAGGCATCTATAGAACATATTTATGAAGTACGTTCGTTGTGAGTCATATTTAAAAACATCGGAGGTGACATACCTTAATTGTGTACATTCGTTGAATGAGGCATTACTGTATTTAGAGTCTCCTATCGACCAGATCGCCTGTAGGTAATTTCGGTCGGAATTTGTACGAACATTTGTCACTTCCTGACAATGTTTAACTCTGATCGTCCAGGAGCCATTTGTTGTATAGCTGTGAGTATACCCCAGAGAACCCGGGCCGGATGCAGTAGTTTCTTCTGTTCCATCTCCCCAGTCGATGGAGTATTGCCAGTTAACTTCGTCATTCATTGTAGTAACATATAGTGTAAGACTTCCCTGTCTTCTTACTTGTAGCTGGATAGACCCGTCGTATTCCGGCTTGATATCTTCGGATTTTACAGGCATATATACGGTCTTTGTATTGTCAGAGGTATATACGTACATATAATCTTCGTATTCCGGATTGTTTTTATAGCGTACAGTAAACTTGTAAGTGCCCTGGGATATCCGTAAAACAGCTTTTCCATCTTTATCAGTCACCACGGTTTCTCCGTTACAGGTTATCGTAGCTCCTTCTAATAAGGTATTAAATGAATTGTCATATATAATCATCGTCATATTGACATACGGGTAGATGTACATGGAGTTTTGATCGTCTTTTACTGAGGCGTCAAACTTGAAATTGCTGCGTCCGTGGTCATCTGATTCGGCATAGCCTTCGAAGATATCTGCTGTTCGGACATAGGCTTTTCCCAGTTCGTCGGTGATATAGACTTGTTCCTGGAAGACTACTTTGGCACCGGGGATAGGAACTCCGTTCTGGTTGTAAACCAAAAGTGTCCGGACCGGTATGTAGATGACGGAGAACCGACGGGTGAGCGCTGTGGTAACGGTGTAGGA
The DNA here is from genome assembly GCA_032054765.1 of Tannerellaceae bacterium. Lineage (GTDB taxonomy): Bacteria > Bacteroidota > Bacteroidia > Bacteroidales > Tannerellaceae > DFXE01. Next base: position 279,977 of record DAMBSC010000005.1, on the reverse strand, counting down.
ATACTCATAATCCTGGTGGTAATCGGACGAAAAGACAAAGTTGATCACCGCGTCTTTCGGCGCTTTTACTGAGTAACGGTTGTCGGAAAGCTTGGTATATTCCATATTACATACGAAGGACGAGTGAGCGATTTCCTTGCCTTGTGAGGATAGGAATTCGAATATCGTCACAGGGTCTTCCTGGATACCGGCTACGGTTATTTCCAGTTCGGGGAACCATTCACGGCAGCGCTCCAGATCGGTTTCGAAAGCTGTGGCGGCGTTGAATTTACCGGTGATTACGGCACGGGGAACATCCTGTCCGCTTTCGTCGCGACCTCCGATGGTGGCCAGCTTTTTGAGCAGGCTCAGGTCGGTGTCTTCCATATCGACTCCGATCAGACGTACGCGGCTTAGTTGCAAGGGCTTCACATCGAGTATCGACTTGATCAGTGCCAACTGGTCCAGTCCTTCCATATTTTCGAGGATAAGGATAGAAATGTTTTCAATACCGTCGAATAGAAGGTTTTCAGACGTCAGGAGCGGTTGGTTCCTTAGTGTCAGGTTCGAGACGGTTGCGGGCAATTCCATGCGGGTAACGATACCGGCTTGCGGCAGCGTCACTGCTGAAATAGATGAGCCTTTGGCATATACTTCTTCTATATTCTCGCAATCTTTCAGGTCGAGCGCTTCCGTATAGTTGGGGCAGTTCTGAATATCTACCAGGCGAAGCATGCGGTTGTTTCCGGTGGTGATATGGGTGAGGTTTTTATTTTCGTAACCTTCAATGGACGAACCTATCTGCAGCTCTGTCAAACTTCTGGCTGCCGATATATCGACAGTTCCGGGATAGAATGAAGCGAGGCTTCCGATGCTTTTTATGGTCGATATGCCATAAACGGCTGTTTCGGTATCGTTGAACGGCATGTCGGGAGCTTTTATTTCTATCGTTTCGTTCGCCTTTCCCCTTTCTTTGAACTCATATCTCGAGGCATACTCTACCCGTACATAAGAATCTTTGAACAATGTCAGACGGAAATCGGCATTCGGTTTTACCGGAAGCTGGTCGCCGTTTGTCGGCGTATAGGTACGAAAGCTGATGAAATCTTCGCGGAAGTCTCCGGCATTGTACTTACTGTCCATATACATAAAGCGGTTGGAAAGCCACCACACCCGGTGGTCCTGACGCGATCCCTGCAAGGCGTAGAGGTAAGAGGCATTGCCGCTTTCAGCGATTGGGGCGATATACTTGTAGTATCCGTCGGTATTATATACCACTTCGCTCCACCGGTCTGCCTGTTCTTCGTCCAGTATCTTGACGGCTTTGTCGTAACTAAGTACCGAACTTCTCATGGCGCGGTACATATTAGCCAGCTCCACTCCGTAGGCTTCGCGCACAAGTTTCCACAATTCAGAGTCCCAGCCGTTCCACACATGGCCGTCTCCTATTTCGTCATGGTCTTCAATACTGTAGCTGAAGGCGTTTACCCCTTCGTTGTTAATACCCAACACGGTGTCATTATCGTAGAAGATAAAGTAGTACTTGTAGTCGCCCGATCCTTCGTTGCCCCACGAAGCCATCATCATGTTCTTGGCACGCTGGTCGACAGCGCCGAAGAATTCCGACAGCAAATAATAGCTCAACAAGTTATCTACGTTGAAGTGTCCGGCGCATTCGCTCTTGAACTTCGACGCATTTCCTTTGCAGGACACTACCCACGAAGTAAGGGCCTTTAAATTAGTTGTATCCGGATTGTCTTCATCCTGCGCGTAACGGGCTTCGAAGTCTTTGGTCCAAACGGGTACATCCGCTTTAGCTTCGGGGTCATACATGGTCGACGTAAAGTCGGAAGCCTTGAACAAACAGTTGTCCGAGGTATTATTAAGAAACTCCCAGCATTCGTCGGTTCCGTCGAAACCAAAGGTGCCTTGTGTGCCTTTATCGTTGTTGAAGTTGTACTTTCCGATAAAGATCATCGGCGAATTGTCGGTCTCTTTATGGAAAATGGCGCACGGATAGCCGTCGACCGTGGTACGTACACGCGGATCTTCCTTCTGGGGAGGCGTAAGGTAATTCAACCCCCTCAATACCTGGTCGAAGTATTTCGCCATACCGGTGTTGTGCGTTCCGGACGACTCTACGAAGTCTGCTTTCATACAGAAGGCATTAACGGGGATATCGGTTCCGCGGAGTGCGTATTTATCGGCCGTCTCTCCCGACTGGGTGAGGGTAATTCCGTTCTTGATCTTCCACTTGAAGTTCTTACGGGGATAGTACTGTGAGGAAGTTCCCTGCACATCGTTTTCGGCGCCGAGCGTCACGAACGACAGTTCCGGATGCTGGCGGTTCTCAAAATAGATGTCGTTCTTTTTCCGTTCTTCCGGAGTCTTTGCCTTTGAAGTAGGCAATGGCCCGACAATAGTCATTACCGGAAGGAAATTAGCCAACAGGCTATGTTGGATCTCTCCCGAGGAGTCGTACACCTGGTTACGGTCGAAAATGGCCAGTTTCTTCTTAACGTCCGCCGTATCGGCTATGTAGTTGTTCAGGACCTGGAACGCGTTCAGATCCATACCGTAGGATCGGATGTTGTACACGTCGAGCGTACATTGGTCGCTTCCCAACGTGATCCCTACCGGAGGAACCTGTTCGAAGGTGTCTTCGGTTACGTATTGTACGGCTCCTGATGCTATACCATTTATATATATGTATATGACTCTGTTTTTCAAACGGCCTTCCACTACGAACGAGACACGCACGGTTTCGTCTTCTTTGAAACGGGCGGATACGGCAGACAGTGCCGACTTGAACAGGATTTCGTTGGGCGTAGCCTTGAAACCTCTTTCTCCGCTGAAACAAGAGAGTATCGTGGTGGTGAAGTCTTCTACGTTGCTAACTTTAAACTCTATTTCAAGGGTTTTACCGGTCGACTTGAAGTCTGAGAAGAACGGGCGGAAAGGTATTTCCACACGCGCCCCTTGTGAGATGCGAAGCGTGGTGACATTGTTTTCATCCAATACCCATCCGTTGGTCTTGAAGTTGAACCCTTCGAGGCGGGCTTCTGTTGTTCCATCGCTCCAGGTTTCAGGGTTTTCCTCGTAGTTGCTGCGTCCGTTGGAAGTAAGATAAAGCTCCAGTTTTTCGGTTTCCGCATCCGAATCGATATCCGATTTGGCCACGGTCAGGGTAAATACCTTGGAAGTAGTTCCGGAAACTATCTCGAGTTCCAGCGGTCCGTGACCGGGTATGCGGTACGACCATACCTGGGGTTTGCGGTCTACTACCAGGCTATTCACCACTTCGCCGTTCGCTTTCAACTGGACAGCGGCAGTGGATGCCGTGGGATGATAGACGGAATAAGGAATGGCCAGTACCTCATACTGGGTGGCTTCTGCCTGATGAAAGGAAGAAGATATGATGACCTGTCCGGTTCCTGCAGCAATAAATATGATACTAAAGTGCAGGCTGTCGGAAGTAATTGTAATGCCCTGTGCCTCCATCGTGGCGAATACTTCAAGGGAATGGCTGCCGTGCGTAAGACCGTTGATCCGTTTATACATATCACGGTTGCTGGCGGTGGTGGTTACCGGCTCGAGTTCCTGCCCGTCCAGTACGAAATGGATGGTTTTACTGCCCGATCCTATTGGTTTGAACGGGAACTGCACTTCGCCTTCATAGGCCAATGAGTCGTCGAAGTTGGAAATTACCTGCAGGTTGATCACCTCAACGCGCATATTCAGTGAGCGGATAGCGCCGTAGCTGTCGGTCACCTGTACGCGGATCTGGTTCTGTCCGTCGGACAGGTAGTTGGTGATATCGAAATCCACATCGCCCTGTGCGATGGACTGAGTGTATACACGTGCGTTGTTTACGTAATAGATCGCCGTACCATTGCCGGTAGGTTCCTGCGTTTCGTAGTCGAGGGAGGAGAAAGAATAGCGCACCACGACCGGTTGTCCTTTGGGGATTCCCAGTGAAGCGTCGCCACGGTTGATCAAACGGAGCGTAGAGCCTCCGCCGCCTCCCGTACCGCTTCCGCTGCCGGCAGGCAGTTCGATACCGTCGGACACGATCTCGCCATTAGACGTAAGATACAACATTCCGTCTTCCACCACCGCACCGTCGGCCTTATTGATGGTTAGTTGAGTGAGTTCTTCCTTCACCTCATCTACCTCTGTGGCCAACCCATCCAGCCCGCCGGACAGACTGTCCAACTGTACGGCCTGCGCCTCTGTACGGTTTTTCAGCGTAGTGATCTGCGAAGCATGCGCATCTGCCTGCTCCTGCAGTTCGCCGATGGGCGCGCGAAACAGGTCGAAATCGAGAAACAATCGCCACTTATCGTCTAATTCGGTGTTATACTTCCACTGAAGCCCCTGTTCGGTGGTGCGAAACTCCGGTGAACTTCCTTTATCCCCTACGAGGTCTTTCAGTTCAACCAGGTCATTCCACATGCCGCCGTCCCAGCGCCATTGCAGATGCGATTGGGTCTTTTGCAGGAAAATCTCGCGCCCGTCCGTGCCTTTCAATAGCGAAGTAAGGACACGTACCAACCGGTATGTGGTACCGTCCTGCTGGAAAACGGGGATAGAAGTCACACCGTCGAGGGTGGTTATCTGTTCGTACTGGTTCGGATCTTTGGAAGTTGACTTCAACCGGTTGGATATTTCCCGGGTCAACTGCTCCAGATCCTGCGGGGTAAACGTCACCCCGTTGATAATGATATCTGATGATGCCATACAAGTTGTTTTATGTGTTTTGAAATAGATAATTATATGTTAAAAAAAAGGGCGCGCCCTATTTTCAAAAAGGACGCACCCTATTTTCAAAAAGGACGCGTCCTTTTTTTAAGAGGGTACAATCCCTTACGAGGTCTTCTGGCTCTTAGGGAAAATACGGTTGGCATACTCCGTCCATCCGGATGCCTGCTTATAGGTATCTACCGCCGAATCGGGCACGTAGATGGGGCAGGTGTTGGTATCGTTAAATACTTGGCCTCCCATGACCGGTGGTGTCTCAGTGAATGTTTCTACATACGATAAGTTTGAACAGGAGGCAAACATTCGGTAGCCTAAATGGGTAAAAGACGGAGGTATTTCAGCATATTCCAGAGCACTGGAATAAGTACATAAATAATCCGTTTTGGCATTTTCAGCAACATCCCTAAAGGCTTCCTTCCTGAATGCTTTCAACGATATACACTCATTGAAGGCCATTTCTAAGTTCTTAATATTGGGACAATCAGCAAATAAACCATCCGGTATTTCTTCTAATGCCGTATTATTAAAGGCGTACCCAAACTGTGTTACAGATTCACACCCGCTAAATATATCAGAAGCTACTGTCTTTAATTTCGAACATCCGCTAAATATGCCATAAAAATTAGTAACCAATGATTTACCTGCAAATAGCCCTGCCGGAATAGTTTCCAGTCCCTTACAACCAGAGAAGCTTGCATTCAAATCGGTTAGGTTATTATTTTGAGCAAACAGATTTGCCGGTAGTGTTTTTAATGAATAACAATTAATAAATGCATTATTGAGTATTTCCAGCTTTGTATTCGTTGCAAACAGGCTTTCAGGGATTGCTGTTAAGTTATTACAATTGAAGAAAGTCATAGTTAATCTTACTAAATCCGGTAGTCCCTCAAATAAATCGCCGGGAATTGTCTGGAGGTTTACACAGTCAAGGAATACTTGATCTAAATAAGTAATCTTAGGATTATTCCTGAATAACCCGTTCGGTAGTGATTCAAGCTTGTCGCAATTTTGGAATAGCATACCTACATTTGATAATTCACTAAGGGTATCGAATAAACCTTCCGGTACCGTAGTTATGCCGGATGAACTAAAAAGACCATATAAGTCCGTAATGTTCGTACAGTTTCTAAACAGACTTTCGCTGATAGTCTGCAGGTTTGTACATCCACTAAATCCATGCCTGAAACTTTCTAATGCCACGCAATCTGTCAATAGGTCGGCCGGTACGTGTGTTAAGGCTATACATATACCAAATAAACTTGTTAGATTTTTTATCTTACTACAGCCGGTGAATAAACCGCTCGGTACAGACTTTAATTCATAACAATCATAAAATAAGTAAGCACCTTGCTGAAATTCCTTATTATTGGCAAACAGGCCTTCCGGAATAGTGGTAATAGCTCGTAAGCCGCTAAAGCAATAAGTAAAATTGACTGCCAGGGTATTATTACGGAACAGGCCGGCAGGAATCTCTTCTATGGAGCTACAACCGTTGAAACAACTATTGAAACTTGTAGCTGCAGGACAAGAGGCAAATAGACTTTCCGGTATGGATTTCACCAATGTACAACTGCTGAATGCGCTATCAAATGACTGGGCTTTCGTACAATCGTCGAATAGCCCAACCGGTATTTCCGGTACTAACACGCAATAGGTAAACGCAAGTTTGAAATTGTTTGCTTCGCGGCATCCGTCAAATAATCCGACCGGTATTTGCCTTAAATTACGACAGTTATAAAATACGGATGAGAAGTTCGTGCGCAAACCGTCGTTCTTGAATACATCCGCACCCGCTACCCGCAGGTTAGAATAAGAGTTGAAGCTAAGATTGGATATCTTAGAATTTCCTATACTCCATAGGGCATACAACGTTGACTTATCAAAGTTTATAGAATTAATATTATCACAATTGGAGATTGTGAGGGTATATATGCCGTTGGAGTTGGGAAAACTATGTTGGTACCAACCACTCTCACTTCCTGTCGCGTCCGAAATAATGCCGTCTCCCCAATCAATAGTGAATACGGATGTGCCATTGGTTTTGATCAGAAGAGGCTGAGCTCCTCCCGATACGGTAAACCGAATGCTGTCGTCGGTTGCAGGTTTGAAATCATCTATCGACACCGGAATGGTTATGCGGACGGTAGTCGCATACGTATTGATCCGTACACTGCCGTTATATACTTCATTGTCTTTATAATAAGCTTTGAAAAAATGCTCGCCTTGTGTTAATCGAACGATGGCCTGGCCTTGTTCGTCGGTGGTATATTTAACGCCGTTGCACTCGATAACAGCATTAGGCAGGATACCGAGGAAAAGATCATCCGATACAATGAATACATTGTTATAATACGGATAAAGCCTCAATTGGTCGAAAGTATCCGTCAGAGATTCCGGGATGGTAAAGGTGCTTCCTCCGTGATCATCCGAGAAGGCCCTGACTTCGAAACCCTCCCTGCGGCGGATGTACACCTTTGCATCGGCATCTGCAGTATAGGTTTCTTCATCTATTATCACAGTTGCGCCGGGAATGGCAACGATGTTATTGGTAACAACCTGTATGGTCCGCAAAGGTATATACGTAGCATTGTAACGCCTTGTGCGGGCGGTTGTTACGGTATATTCCTCTTTTACGTCTTCATGCAGGTCGGATTTGAACAATAGTTCGATTACGGTTCCTGTTGGGGCCTTTACGGAATAGCTCGTGTCGCTGATCTTTGTGTATGGATGGGTACATTCGAACGATATGTTTTCCAACGGCTTTTGCTGGTTTGATACGAACTCAAATACAGTAACAGGGTCTTCAAGTATCTTGCCTGTGGTGATCTCCAGTTCGGGGAAGCGCTGGGCATAGGCTGCTACTTCGCTGGCAAATGCTTCGGAGGCACGGAACTTTCCGGTGATTACGGCGTGGGGGACGGTGTTTTCGTTTTCGTCTACGCCGTTGATTTCGTAGAGCTTCGCCAGGATGGAGAGGTCGGTATCGGTCCAGTCTATGCCTACGAGGCGCAGGCGGTTGAGCTTTTGCGGACGGACGGTCAGGCAGTCTCTTACGAGTTGCATGGTGTCGATGTTGTCCATATGTTCGATCACCAAGGTAGAGATATTGGCCTTTCCGGCAATGATCAGACCTTCGTTGGTCAGGGTGGGCTGGTTCTTCAGCGTGAGGTTGGAGATGGTCGCAGGCAGGGAGAGCTTACGAAGGCTGCCGGCTGCCGGCAGCTTGACAGTCGAGAGCGATGTGCCTTCGCACAGGATCTCTTCGATGTTGGTGCAGCCCGACAGGTCTAACGGTTCGGACAGTTTGGGGCAATTGCGCACGTCGAGGGTGCGGAGCAGCGTATTGTTGCCTACGTTGACGGTCTTCAGGTTCTCGTTTTGGTAGCCTTCGGCCGCGCTTCCGATGATCAGTTCGGTCAGTTTGTGGGCATTGGTTATATCCACCGTGCCGGGATATTTGGCCGATAGGTCGCCGATGCCCTTTACGGCTTGTACACCGTAAATGATGGTTTCCGTATCGTTGAACTGAATGTCTGAGGGAGCTTCCACCCGGATGGTCTGATTGGCTTTGGCCCGTCGGGATAATATATACGAACCGTATTTCACATTGAGGTAAGAGTCTTTGTAGAGTGTCAGGTCGAAGTCCGCGTTAGGTTCCACGCCTTGCCATTGTGCCGGGGTGTAGATACGCATGGTGACGTAGTCGTTCAGGAAGTCGCCCGCGTTGTATTTTGAATCGATATACAACAGACGGTTGCGAAGCCACCATTTGCGGTGTTCTGTTCTGGAGCCTTGCAGGGCATATAGGTACGACGCGTTTTTATTATCGATCAGGGGATCGATGTATTTGTACTGGCCGTCCATGTTGTAAACCACCTCGCACCATTTGTCGGACTGCTCACCGTTCAGGACGGCGATGGCCTTGTCGTAGGAAACAGCCTGTGTCTGTCGCATCGTATGGTAAAGGGCTGCCAGTTCTTCGGCGTAGGCCTCTTCGACGAGTTGCCACAGGGCTGAGTCGTGGCCGTTCCATACGTGTCCCGATCCGAACGGGTCGTGTGCCTCGACACCGAAGCCGAACACGTTGGCTCCTTCGTTGTTGATGCCCAAAACGGTATCGTTGTCGTAGAAGATAAAGTACCATTTGTAGTCGCCTTGCCCCTCATTTCCCCAGGAAGCCATCATCATGTTTTTGGCCCGTTGGTCTACCATTGCGAACAATTCGGATATGAGGTAATAGGAAAGAAGATTGGGGAGATTGAAGTGTTGTTCGCATTCGCTGCGGAACTTGTCGGGGTTGCCCTGGCAGGAAACGACCCAGCTGACCACTTTGGAGAGGTTGTCGGGATTGTCGTTAGCATCGGGGTAACGTCCTTCGAAGTCGTCGAGCCACGCCGATTCGGTGAAGTCGGCTGAGCGAAACAGGCAGCGGTCCGCGGTGTTATTGAGGAATTCCCAGCACTCGTCGGCTCCGTCGAAACCGTAGGTTTCCTGGGTGGACTTATCGTTGTTGAAGTTGTATTTCCCTACGAAGCGTATGGGTTGTCCTTCGGCTTCGCGGTGGAAAATGGCCATCGGGAAACCGTCTACGGTGGTGCGTACTTTGCTGTTTTCTCGCTGGGGAGGGGTAAGTATATCCATTTCGCGCAATACGCGGTCGACAATGCGTGCCATCCCTGTGTTGTGGGTTCCTGAGCTTTCGGCGAAATCGGCCTTCTGGCAGAAGACAGCTACCGGTATGGCGTCGTCGGTCAGTTGGTAGGTATCGAGTTGTTCGCCCGTTTCCGTCATCACCAATCCTTGCTTGAATTTGGTTTTAAAGTTCTTCCTCGGGTAGTATTGTGAGGATGTTCCCTGCACATCTATCTCGACGCCTTGGGCGGTGAACGACTTGGTTATGTCGGCACGGTTCTCGTAAGCCACCGCAACGGTTTGCTTGTCGCCTTTATAGGTAGGCAGCGTTCCGGTGATTAGCATACAGGGAAGCCGGTCGAGCAGTTGGTTGAACACGATCTCTCCGGAGGCATCTGTCACCTGGTTTCGGCTGAAGATGGCCAGCTTTTCCGTGATGTCTCCCAGATCGGAGATGTAATTGTTCAATATCTGGTATTGGTTCAAATCGCTGGTGTACGAACGGATATTGTAGATATCTACCGTACAGTCGGGGCTTCCGATCCGGATGTTGACCGGCGGGTTCTGTGCAAAATTGTCCTCGGGGGCGTATTGTACGGTGCCCGACATCACACCGTTGATATAGATATATACCAGGCGGTTTTTCATGCGGTTCTCTACTACGAACGAGAGGCGTATATGTTCTTCTTCTTTGAACTTGGTGGAAACGCTTGAGAGTTCGGATGCAAAGAGGGCTTCCTGCGCGGTGATCTGCAGGCCGCGCCCGCCGCTCATACAGCTTACCAACACGGCTTCGAAGTTTTCTATGTTACGGGTGGTGAACTCGAACTCGATGGTTTTACCGGTATTCTTGAAGTCTGCGGCAAAGGGGCGGAAGGGTATGTCTACCGATGCGCCACCGGCTACGCGGAGTACGCTGACGCCGTGGTCGTCGAGCACCCAGCCGTTTGTACGATAGTTGAAGCCGTCGAGACGGGCTTGTGTTGTTCCATAGTTCCAGGTTTCAGGGTTTTCTTCGTTGTTGCTGCGTCCACCCGCCGTGAGCCATAGTTCGAGGTTTTCGGTTTCGGCAGAGGCGTCGATCGACGATTTGGCTACCGAAAGGGTGAACTTCTTGGAAGCCTCACCGGAAATGAGTTCCAGGTTCAGGGTTCCATAGTCGTTGATGCGGTAACTCCATACCTGTGCTTTCCGGTCTACAGTAAGGCTGGCCATCACTTCGCCATTAGCTTTTAATACGACGGGTGAATTGAGCGCGCCGGGGGTATACACCGTATACGGGATATTCAGGACTTCGTATTGCTCGGCCGTGGTACGGTTGAAAGAGGAGGAGATAATGGTCGTTCCGCTTTCTCCCAGGGCAATGATGTCGAAGTACAGCTCATTGCTGCGAAGGATCACACCGTTTAGCTCCATCGTGGCGTAGACTTGCAGGGCATGGTTGCCGTGTGCGAGGTTTTTCAATACATAGGATAACTGACGGTTGGTTACGGTTGTGACAACCGGGTCGAGCTCTCCGCCGTCGAGTACGAAGTGAATCGTCTTACTGCCGTTACCTATCGGGGTATAGAGGAAGATCACATCGCCCTCGTAGGGTACTGAATCGTTGAAATCGGAGCGGAGCACCAGGTCGACCACTTCTACTCTTACGTAAATGGAACGGCCGGCTCCGTAGGAATCGGTCACGTGAATGCGCACTTCGTTCTGACCGGTAGACAGATAGCCCGAAATGTCTATACTGTTGTCTCCCTGCTGTACGGATTGTGTAAGCACCCTGAGCGAATTGACGAAATAGGCTACTGTTCCTGATCCTGTGGGCGACTGGTCTTCTGCATCCACCGAAGTGAAATTATAGTGAAGGATAACGGCTGAACCTTTCGGCGCACCCAGGATGCTTTCTCCCAGGTTACGCAGACGGAGAACAGAACCCCCGCCGCCACCGGGGCCGCTTCCGCCGCCGGCAGGTAGTTCTATTCCGTCTGAGATAACTTCTCCTTTTGAGGTAAGATAAAGGAAACCTTCTTCTACGAATGCGCCGTCGGCCTTGCGTGATGCCATCTGATCCATATCGGCGGCCAGGGTGTCTAGCCCGTCGGTCAGCATGCCTATCTCGGCGGCATTGGTATTTACTGCGGCAGTGTTCTCGGTGATCTTGTCGGAGAGCTTCTTGATTTCGCCTCTGAACAGGCTGAAGTCCAGAAACATCCTCCAACTCTCGTCGCTTTCGGTGTCATACTTCCATTCGAGCCCCTGGTCGGTTGTGCGAAATTCCGGCGAGCTTCCTTTGGCTCCTACCAGGTCTACCAATTCGACCAGGTTATTCCACCCGCCGCCATCCCACCGCCATTGCAGGTGGGTGTCCGTCTTTTGCAGGAAAATCTCACGCCCGTCTGTTCCTTTGAGCAGCGAGGTGAGTACACGTACCAGTTGGTAACCGTCTCCTTTTTGCTTGAAAACGGGAATAGAGGTTATACCTTCCAGGCTGGTTGCCTGTTCGTATTCGTTGGGATCTTTGGAAGTCGATTTTAACCGGTTGGATATTTCATTGGTTAATTGTTCCAGATCCTGCGGGGTAAATGTTACCCCATTTATAATGATATCGCCTGATGCCATCTGATTTGATTTTAGTTGTTTTGAAATGTGTTCTTATGTGTTAAAAAAAAGGTCGCGATGTTTTTTAAAAAAGGACGCGTGCTTTTTGGGAAAAGGTCACGTCCTTTTTTGAGAAAGGACGCGTCCTTTTTTTTAAGAGGTTCGGGGGTTGATATACAAATAGTTAGTGTTTGTTTATTTTTTCTCCTTCACTTCTTTTGCACCGCCCTCGATGGCCCGCAATGCGCGGAACACAATTACGGTTCGCAGCGCCTCGATCATCTCTTTAAAGTCGTCGTCACTGATCTTGATCTCGCCTTCGGATTTAAAGATCTTACGCGCCAGTTCGTCCATCGCCAGGTTAGTTGCCTGCTTAAAGAGCAAGTTACCTACTTCTTTGCGGAGGTCGTATGTTTCGAACACGTCGACCTCTGTCTCTACTTTGATTTCTTTAAAGTTTATTTTTTTCATTGCTGTATATATTAAATGTTTAATCTGTTCCTCATTGTTTTTAGGTGGGTGATGGTTATATCACTGGCGAATATATATCCGGTCATAGGATCCCACATCATGACTTTTGGCGCATGTACTTTTTCTTGTGCATCTTTCTTTTCAACACCTATTTTAAACGTTCCTTCCCTAACTCCGGAGTCTTTATTATACTTGGGCAGCTCGCAATGTTCAGTCATCATATTATCCATCCGGATATAGGTGGAATGATTCCAGGTTTCTTGCTGGAAAGCATGCGAACCTAATTCTATTGACCTGAACCAATCTCCCTCTGCATGGTAGATTCGTTTGCGGCCTAAGAAAAAGACCGCTTTGCCGAATTCCTCGTTGTATTGCGGGGCGGTGGTGGTCAATTCGTTTACTCGTTGGTTATAGAGCTCCACAACCATCCCAAAGTCTACCGGCCTGTACATGTTTTTGGAACGGATTAATATAGAAGCGTCAAAGGGGGCTGTGACTAAAACGTTGTTTCCTGCTCTTATTTCTCCATCAAATGTGACACTGTTAGGTCCTATCTTTACTTCTCCCGTACCCCATTTTCCTTCAGGTTTACCACCATATTGGTCTGTAGACTCCATGATGATGGCGGTTCCTCCCAGGTCGATTTTTTTCTTTCGAAAGATACTACTGCCGTTGTCGTTGTATTCTATATCATCGGTTGCCGATAGGTTGGGACGATTCATAGACCCTCCTCGGTACCATTTACTCTCATAAATCTTTCTACCGATATAGAAGGGTCCGACATATCCTACTTCGGCTGCCAGTTTTTTGGCTTCTAAATTATCTACATCGATGTGTTTGGCCAGGATACTATTGGCCTTGATCATTTCGGTATCTATAAAGCCTTCTTTAATAAGCGTCCTTCTTCCTGATGTTTTGCGTAGTAAAGCCAGATACTCTTGTTCTGTGTATCCGAGGTCTTGTGCGAGTTGTTGTGAGCTTATATGGGCATCATATTCGTATATGGCATCGTCGAGCAGATTATAAGCGCCATGATAATTGGCAAATTTGGCCGTAAGCTCCGCTCCGTCAATAGCCGTTATATCATCTTGATTGGCTGTTACTTGTTGAATATACGTGTTGAGCGTGTTATAATAGGATGCAAGGGCTCCGGTATTATCTTTAACAACTTGATTGTAATTCGTGTTAGTTGCCTGCCGGGCTCGCTCATAGATTGCATTATATTCGGCTTGAATCAATTTCCATTGCTTCTTAAGTTCTACCTTTTCACTCGGGGCGAGTTCATCATCTTTACCCATCGCATCGATAATGTTCATCTTCTTTCCGAGGGATTCGTCGAATGATTTAATGGTAACCGTGCCTGACAAGTCTATCTGTTTGCCGTTGATTATTATGCCTTCTTTGATCTGTGTGACTAAGCTTTGAAGTACGTTTCCGCTTTTTAAATCCACCTCTTTTACCCACCAATGGTTACCTTGGCTTTCGGTTATCCACCCTGCAGTGTCTATTGTATCGTTGATTAAATCGACTCTTTCAGATACACCGCTAATGGTTTTGGCTGTTTGTTTGAGCTGTGTCCGGTAGTCTGCCCAGCCATCATTGACTAATGATACGCCATAGATCAGGATTTCTCCGGTGAAGCTGATGCGGAAGTCGCCTTCCGTGGCCCATTTGGCTACGTGGGAGATGACTTCATATTTGTCGAATGCTTCGAGGTATTTCTCCAGGTATAGTTCCTGTCCGGCGAATCCTGCTGTGAGTGTGCCGGGAGTGATTACTTTGGCAAGGAAAACGAACGCGTAGTTCTTTTTTTCTCTTTCTTTGCCTTCTGCGACTTCCTTTTCTTCTTCCTCGTCTCTCTTGATATTCATTACGTCGTTTGACTGTGTAATGGAGATATTGCGCAGGCGCAGAACGTTTTTATTCCCGTCGGGGTAGATGTCGGCTACGGCGCGTTTTTCCGAGTAGTAGTGGCCGTCGAGCCAAAGGAAAGTATCGTCGTCTTCGGTAATGAATGACACGTCGTTCAGAGCACTCCAGTAATTTAAATTGGTATTGAATGAGGAGTTTTTCAGGATATTGCCCGGCTCTAACGACATGTCGTTCTTTATTTTTTCCATCTCACTGAGCAGCTTTCCGTTCATCAGTTCGAACTTCTGCGACACGGTGCTGCCGTCTTCCAGGTAGATATCCGTGTCTTCGAATACGGCTCCCTGGGCGTAAATGCCGTATGTGTTGAGTTGCTTTCCGCTTTTGGTGCGTATGCCACTCAGGTTTCCGAGGCGTACTTTCACTTTATCCTGCATGGATGAGTCGGTCATTCCGTCGAGGATATCGAGGTAAGGAGCCTGGTCGTCCGAGGAAGTCAGGTAAAGTAGTCCCTGACGGTTCTTGTCGGTTTTGTTACCGAAGCGGAACACTACGTCGCCTGGTTCGGGCACATCGTCGCCGTCGATAATACGGAGGTCGAAATAGTCGGGGGTGAAATTGATAATTTCTCCGTAGAAATACTTGATATTAATGCCGGAGCTATGCTGCATACGCACCACGTCGCCTTTGCGAAGGTTCATACGCATGGTGCCTTCCATCGTGTCGATCGTACAACGGAAGAAGCCTGTGTTACGCTCTACGGTGAGTATCTTATTGAGGTCGGATATGATGACCGAGCCTCCCAGTCCGTAGATCTGCGAGTAGACGAGCTCGTATACCTTCATACTTTTGCGTACGGTCAGGTGATCGAATGTAGCCGAAGCGGTGGGAATATCAATATCTACTCCGGAACCGGTAAAGCCGCTTTGGAAGGCTTTCGAGCCGAAACGGCCGCCTATAAATATATCCTGGCGTACTTCGGCGCCATCTAATACGGCTTTTCCTGAATTGGTTATTTGCCAACCACCGCCCGTAACAATATCGTCGTTAAATCCTTTGGTGTAGGTCGTTCCGCCTATTACAACATCACGATCCACATTGGCGGCGACAAGGGAAGCATACCCGTTTGCG
This sequence comes from Tannerellaceae bacterium, assembly GCA_032054765.1. GTDB lineage: Bacteria > Bacteroidota > Bacteroidia > Bacteroidales > Tannerellaceae > DFXE01. The sequence continues at coordinate 264,542 of DAMBSC010000005.1, read as the reverse complement.
TTGATCTGCCATTCTTTGGAGGTTACCGCTCCGTTTAAAGTAATGTCTGTCTTAATCTTTGCCGAGTTGGCAGTGATGTCTCCTTCGGAAGTGATATTCCATCGCGAGGATGTGTTGCGAATTTCTTTGTCAAAGGATATGATGCCATGTGCCGTATCGTCGCGGTCTTTGCGAAGGTATTTCTCATCAAGTTTATCGAGCTCCTTTATTTTATCCGCATCTTCGGCGGTGAGATGGAGGTCACGGGCGGTGTATGTATATTCCTCAGCCGTACTCATCACACCGGAAAGTTGCTTATGGTCTGTCACCCCTATGCTTCCTTCACCAGTCCACCCTCCGTTAAAAGAGCTGCTTCCGGTATAAAGGATCCCCGCTTCCCTGCGACGCTTGCTACGCGAACGGGCAGGGAATTCGCTCTGTTTTATATTATATTCTATCTTATCTGCCATAATGCTATCTTTGTTTATTCTAATCTGTGAATTCAATTCCGTGATAAATGTCGCGCTCAACGACTGCCATTTTTATCTCGCTCTCTTCTTCTTTTAATCGTTGCACTTCGCTCAGAATAAGGAATTTGCCCTTTTCATTACTATCGGAATAAATAGCAAAATCAGGTAACAGGCTGACTGTGCCGCTCAAAGTGGGTGTACGCTTATTATAATTGCTGTAAATACTCCCGATAAGCAGCCGCTCGAGTTTATCATACAAGTTTGCCCGCCAGAAGTTATTAATAACTCCTTTGTCTGCAGTTCTAAACAGTTGTCCGAGGGCTGTAGGCGAAGATTCGGATAAAGTGCCCAGGACTGTATCGATACTGAGTTCTTCTTTTGCCGATTTATTCAGCCATGCTTTATACTCAATATCTTTAGTCTTGACATCTTTATAATTACTGTCTATTAATGTGATTTTAGGTGTTTTGTATAATACCCAACGTGTTTGCTTATATATATCAACGGGTATTCTACAATCCGATTTAGGATCTTCATAGGTTAACACGCCCGCTCCGATAGTCAGTTCAAGCCATCCTGTAGAATAGGGTAACTCTATGATCTCCCCTTGTGCTTTTTTCTGGAAACTCTCTGAAAGGCTATTCCCATATTGGTATCCTATGATATGTTTGTTTTCCTTCCACCCTCCCAGTCCGGTATTCGTTTTCCTGTCAGAAAAATCGTAATAAGCCAGAAAAGCATCTCCCCATTTTCCTTTTCCTACTGTCCAGCGGTATGAAGTAGTGGTGAACAGTTTTGAACTCCCATAGATTTCTTTATTATCATAATGTAATATATTTCCGTTTGATGTATAAAGGTTCAAAACAATAGGCACATAGGCCGTATTACACCAGTTCTTAAGGTTTTTCCAATTTCCTTCTTCATTGTTAGCAGATTCGGACTCGAAGGGATTGTATCTCACATCGAACAGTAAATCAAGTGTTAGCTTAAGTTTATACTTACTACGTGTGTTGGGTTCCGTATTTGCCAGGTATGCCCGAGAGGTATACATGATATCTTCACCCATTTCGTATGTAGGTTCGTTTATCTGACTTGTATACTCTTTTTTAGGTTTGTAGTATGTTTGTATTTCCCAGGCTACACCAATGTCTTCACTTCCTGAGTTTATTGGTTCGATTTTAAAGAACTTTGTCTTCTCTCCTTTCTCAATACCTTCACCTTCATCATAGAGATGAATGTCAAATCCTTTCTCAGCATAGGTATTATAACCCGTATTATAGGAGAAAGTCTTTGGGTTTTTTAATGATTTCTCTATTATCTCATCATGACAAACTGTAGTCTTTTCGTAGGGACTGAAGTTTATTATTACATTATTGTATATTTTATCTACACCCAGTACTGCATTGTCTCCTTCCCACCTAATGGGTCTTTCTTTCAGGAAGGTACTTACGGCATTCAGGTCGTATATTATGATGTTTCCTCCTTTTTGTATCATTCTCAATCCGAATGGGCGGAGTGTTTCTTCAAGAACTTCGCGGAATGTCATCGGTTCGCCATCTTCGTCGAAGAAATTGGTACCGAGGATTGTTACATCATTCAGTAACGAATTTAAATGTTGAACATATACGTTTGTGGAGATATATTCTATCAACTTTCCATATTGTATCCCTGATCTATTGAGACAGTGTTCGATTATTTGACGCATGGTTAGAAGTCCTTTCATGTTCCAGTCGAACCTGTCTAAAGCAGCAAAGTCAGAAAAAGTCAAAGAGACTGAATAGTTTTCTTTAAAGCTATACGGTTCTTCGTATAATTCCGGATCGAGTGTTCCGCTCCAATATAGTACATTGTTACGTGATATTTCTATATAAATAGCGCCGGGCTCTATAGTATATAGATTAATGAACTGACGGTCTGTATCGGAAAAGAGGTTCAACTTTGCACTACTACCGCATACAGGTTCCAATTTGTCTGTTTCCGCCCATTCGATTTCAAGCGGCGATTCACTAAAGGCTATTTCCTTTGGCGTCAGAGGGACACTACTTTTTCTGAAAATGTCTACATCCCATTCTGTTTTGTTTAAGCTGATAAAACCACCGAAGTACTCTTTATAATAACGTTCTCTCATCGTGTTCTTTCGTTTACTTGGTTTACTTTTCGCAATACGCCTAACAACTCACGTCCGGAAATCTTGAACTCTACTTGTCCGCTTCCGTATGCATCGCGTGGTTCGATCAGCGATCTTAGCTTGTTCAAGGGGGCGATTACCTCCGGGTTACCGGATGCTCCGGCATATTCTCCTACCATTGCAAACGTAGGACCGTAAGCAATACCTCCCATTGCCATTTTTTTTGCTTTAGGCAGGGCAAATCCAGCCGCCACAACTGAAGCAATAGCTGCCAAAGCCATCGCCCATCCTACAAAAGGAATGGATGCCACTGATGAAGCTGCTCCGGATGCCGCTGCCGATGTATTTGCAGTGGTCTGAGCCTCAGCTGCAACAATCTGTGTGTTAGTCAGCGCTTTTATCAATGGCAGGGCCACTGCTATGGATTGTAACATGGTTGCAGACCAATTCAACCATTCATAGGCACCCTCGCTTACTACGCCTTTTAAATTCTTCATGGCATTACCCACCCCCTCCAATGACGTGGTGAAAGAGTCCATAAACCCTTCAGCATCGATCACTTTCTTCAGGTCGGGAATGAGAGAGGATGCGGCTCCAAAGATACCAGCACTTTGTTTTAATCTGCTTTTTTGCTTCTTTCCAAATGATTCGCTCAGGTTCTCTAATAGTGATTGTCCGCCTGCTAAACTTTTTTCCAGGATGGAGTATACCTTATTATCCCCGGCTATTTTTTCTATTTCAGCAATGGTGTCTGCGGTTGCCTTGGTGATCTTTGCACTGAATTCGATCCACTTTTTATCGTTTACACCAAAGCTATCTTTCATTGCTTCCAGACCTTCTGTTGCATACTTAAATGCTTGCTGTATATTTGCCAAGGAAAATATTTTTTCCCCGAACGTTTTGTCCAATATTTTGCGTGCATCTTCTGCGGCTTTTACGGCATCGGTTGTGTCAATTTCGACTTTCGTGGGGATGATCAGCTTGCCATCCGGGCCGACTACGGGGTTCTTTATATTTGTACTCATTGTTATTCTTTTTCATTAAATTTTTCAGCTATTCTTTCAAAATCGCTCCGAGTGGCGCAAAGAGCTCCCGTGGATATATCCGGATCCCAGTCGAAACGAATCAGATCGGTTGGCTTTAATCCTTTTTTTGTATAAGGGGAAACTACGGATAGGGCCACGAAACGGGCTTGTTCCCAGGATGCTTGCTGACAGTAGGTAACGTGCTTTTCCCACTGATGGTACACGGCATTGAATTGGTCTGGGGTGAGAGCCATAAAGTCGGTACGGGTCATGCCCATACAACCTATGGCTACCCCAAACAATTCATGAATGGTTACACTTTTTTTTTCTCCGCATCGCTTTCGGCTGTTGCCGAAAACTCATCGTTTTGCCAGTTGGCAAACTCATCGGCATCCATGTGATCTGCCATCTCTATCGGCGTACTGTAGGGAAACTGGACGCCGTCGATACGGCAAGCGCTGGTAATGCAGCAAAACAACAGCGCCACGGCCAATGAAATATCGTTCCCCTGTAATTCGGTTACTTCTTTACCTGTTTGTTGTTTGAACTCCAACATGGCTCCCATAGTGAAGCGGGAAGGATATTGTACTCCGTTGATTGTGATTACACTTTTCTTCATTTGTTAGTACTTTTAGGGTTTCGTATAAATCTCGCCTGTATTGTCGAATGTTGCACTGCAAGTAGCGTCTTCTCCGGCTTGTGCCGACTGTTCCAAGCTTGTGATTACGAATAATCCTTCTTCGTACTTGTCGCCTGCGTCTTCTTGTGCAAAGCCGTATTTGAGTTTGACTATCTTTCTATTCTTCATGATATCAACCAAACGGTCGTATGTGAAGCCTTCTCCGAAGCTAACCAGCGCATCCGCTTTGATTTGTACGGATAGTTTTGTTACTTTCTTTTCGCTGAATGCGCCGTTCGCCGTATCTTTTGTGATGCGTTCTTTGGTTTCGCCGCTATACGTAATCGTATGGTTTGTTGCAGCTGCCTGGGCCACATAAACAGGATTCTCATTACTTGCTGCGGTGTTGATGTAAAGCATTAGGTCACCACCTTCTACATATCCAGTTCTTGCCATAATTCTAATTTTTAAAATTGATTAATAATTAATTAAATTGGTAATTGATAGTTTATATTCTGCAGATATATCTATTTTAATGTTTTATGGTCTACCTTTTTCTCAGGGTTCCATAGTACAAAGAAAAGGGTGAAACCGACAGAAAAGTTGAAAGCTTGCATCCCTTGCCGGAAAGCATGCAACGTTTGCAGAAGCCTGCGAAAAATGGGGATAAAACAGAGGCCGCCTGTATCACACAGACAGCCTCTTTCACCGGCTTGCGGTCGACATGTTTAGAAAAGCGCTAATTGTGTTAAAAAATAGGACACGACCTTTTTTGGAAAAGGACGCGTGCTTTTTGGAAAAAGGTCACGTCCTTTTTGAGAAAAGGACACGACCTTTTTTGAATGAGCTCGCAAGCCTTATCTAAGGTTTCATGCTTTTAGGTAAAATCCTGTCTGCATACGCTGTCCAGCCTTCCGCCTGCTTATAGGCATCTACTGCCGCGTCGGGCACGTAGATGGGGCAGTTGTTGGTGTTGTAGAAGACATAACTTCCCATTGCTGGCGGTATGTCTGTGAAGGTTTCTACATAGGCGAGGTTTGTACAGTCTCTGAACATTTCATTTCCTAAGTTTGTTAAAACCGTCGGTATTTCGGCATATTCCAAAGAAGTACATTTGTAACAGGCGGAGGAAGTACTTATATTTTCTGATAAACTGGTTAAAAATTCTTTTTTTAAATGCTTCAAAGAAGTGCATTCACGAAACATATGATTTATAGAATTTATGTTAGGACAGTTTGCAAATAAGCCATCCGGCACCTCATCTATAGCGGTAGCTCTAAAGAAAGAATCGCATCGTGACACTGATTCTGAGCCGCTGAGAATATCAGAAGGTACTGTTTTAAGTTTAGAACAACCATCAAATATTCCGGCAAAATCGGTAGCTAATGGCTTATCGGCAAATAAGCGTGATGGAACACTTTCTAACTCTTTACAACTACTAAAGCAATTCCAGAAACTAAGAGCTTGTACATTCTGTGAAAATAAATTGCCAGGTATATTCTGCAATGAATTACAATTTTCAAACACACCACTAAAAGAGTCTAAGCTCAGATTATTATAAAAGAGATCTTCCGGTATGACTTTTATGCTGCTACAATAACAGAAGCATTGGTATAGTCTGGTTAATTTTGACAAAGATGAGAATAGCTTAGAAGGAATAGAGGCTAGGCTACTACATTCCCTAAATACACTTTCTAATGAAGTTATCTCAACATTGTCTTTGAATAGACCTTCGGGTATTGAAACCAAATTAGTGCAACCCCAGAATAAACCGTCAATGGTTTTCAAATTTTCAAACGGTGTTAATAAATCTTCCGGAATATTTTCTAAAGCACTACATCTGCTAAAGTATCTTTCAATATAAGTGATATTGGGTAAAGATGGAAAGAGATTCGAAGGAATTGAAACCAGTCTTGTGCAACCGCTAAATATATATTTCAATGAATACAAGTTAAAATTATTACTAAATAACCCTTCCGGTATAGAAAGCAGATTAGTACAATCAGAAAATAAATAGTCCGCCCTAGCTAAATTAGTAAGAGGAGCAAATAAATTTTCCGGTATCGACCGGATGCTGGTCTTTGCAAAAGCATAATTTAAATTGGCTACGGCTGTACAACCTACAAACAGGTTTTCAGGTATTGCAGTAAGATTGCTATTATAATAAAAGCAATAAGATAAATCTGTTGCTTTTGGATTATACTTAAACAATCCGCCAGGAATTTCTTTTAAACCACAACTTTGAAAACAATAACTGAAAGATTCTGCCAAAGGAGCATTTGCAAACAGATTCCCAGGTATAGTTGTTAGGTTGGCACATGCAAAGAATGTATAATAAAATGATTTAGCTTTTATACAATCTGCAAATAGGCTTTCTGGTATTTCTTTTACAGAATTACATCCTCTAAATGCACCTTCAAAAGTTACAGCTGCCTCACATCCATCAAATAGTCCTACCGGTATTTCCCTTAACTGGTTGCAACTAATAAACACTTCCTTGAAACTTGTTCGCCTAGTGTCGTTCTTAAAAAGATCAGGGCCTACAGCTTTTAAATAAGATAAATTTCTAAAGTCTAGATTAGCCAGTTTAGAATTCCCGATAGACCATATAGCATATATATCTAGATTACGTAAATTTATGTCATTAATATTCGAACAGTTTGATATGCTAACCGAATAGCATCTCCTTTTTGTGTACGCATGAGTATAAGAATCATTCGTATTTCCTGTAGCATTACTGGTTGTACCGTCGCCCCAATCAATAACAAATGCTGAGGTTCCTTCTGTTGCTATTGTAAATTGAAGTGGATACGAACCATAATATAACAGCTGAATACTGCCGTCAGGCGTGGGTCTTATCTCATCTATGGTTGTAGTTAATTTTATTTCCTGATAGTCTTGTGTAATGCTTGGATATACTGAATTTTTATATACTTCATTATCTCCATAGTATGCACTATAATAATGTGTGAAACCAGCTGTTAGCCGAAATAGGGCTTCGCCGTTGTCATCTGTTCGTTTTGTAATACCGTTACATTCAATAACTGCCCCGGGTAATAACACACCGAAAACACGATCTGTTACAATGAACCTGAAGTCCATATACGGATATATTTTGACCTGATGAAATGAGTCATTATTACTACCGTAAATTTTGGTTATATTTTCACCATAATCTTCTGCGAAAGCCCTGATCTCGAAAGTATCCCTTCCTCGAATGTATACTTTACCTTCTGCATCTGCCGTATATTCTTTTTCAAATGCAATTACGGTTGCTCCCGGGACCGGTACTCCCGTATCGTCTACTACCTGTATCGTTCGTAACGGGATATAGATTGCTGTGTACTGACGGGTGCGGGTGTTTGTTACGATATAGGTTTCCTTTACGTCGTCGTGGTTGTCGGCTTTGAATGTGAGGTTGATCTCGGCTCCGGTGGGAGCTTTTACGGAATAGCTGGTGTCGGTGAGTTTTGTGTAGGCAAAATTGCACTCGAATGAGCAGTTTTCCAACGGCTTTTGCATGTTTGATATGAACTCAAAGGTGACAACGGGGTCTTCTACTATCCGGCTTGCCGTGATTTCCAGTTCGGGGAATAAGGTGCGATATGTTTCGATTTCGCTACCGAATGCCTGGTCGGCATGGAGCTTTCCGGTGATAATGGCGTGGGGAACGTTTTTTTCGTTTTCGTCGACACCGCCGATTTCGTAGAGCTTCGCCAGGATAGAGAGGTCGGTGTCTTGCCAGTCGATGCCGATCAGTCGGAGACGGTTCAGTTTCAACGGGGAGACGGCGAGGCAGTCTTTTACCAGTTGCAGGGTATCTATACTAGTCATATGCTCGAGGACTAAGGTGGAAATATTGGTCTTTCCGGCGAGGACAAGGCCTGCATCGGTCAGGTTGGCCTGGTTCTTCAGGGTGAGGTTTGAGATGGTTGCCGGCAAGGTCAACAGGCGAAGGATCCCGGCGGGCGGCAGTGTCACGGAGGACAGCGATGTGCCTTCACAAAGGATCTCTTCGATGTTGGAACAGCCGGATACGTCGAGCGGTTCGGTGAGGCCGGGGCAATTGCGGACGTCTACTTTACGTAATAGTTCGCTGTTGCCTACGCCTACGGAATGGAGGTTCTCGTTTCGGTAGCCTTCCGCGGCGCTTCCGATGACCAGTTCGGTCAGTTTCCGGGCTTTGGATATGTCAACCGTGCCGGGATATTTGGCCGAAAGGTCGCCGAGTGCCTTTACTGCCTGTATACCGTAGATGATGGTTTCGGTATCGTTTACCTCCATTGTCGCGGGAGGTTCGATATGAATGGTCTGATTGGCTTTACCTCTTTGGGAGACGATGTACGAGCTGTATTTCACATTTACGTAGGCATCTTTGTAAAGCGTCAGGTCGAAATCGGCATTGGGCTTTACGCCTCCCCACTCAGACGGGGTATAGATACGCATGGTGACATAGTCGGTAAGGAAGTCGCCCGCCACGTATTTGGAGTCCAGATACAGGAAACGATTGCGAAGCCACCATTTGCGGTGCTCTGTTCTGGAGCCTTGCAGGGCATAGAGATAGGACTCATTTTTGTCGTCGACCAGGGGATCGATGTATTTGTATTGCCCGTCCATGTTGTAAACCACCTCACACCATTTGTCGGATTGCTCACCGTTGAGTACGGCGATCGCTTTGTCATAGGATATGGCTCCCGACTGACGCATGTTGTCGTACATAGCTTTGAGTTCGTCGGGGTAAGCGTCTTCCACTAATCGCCACAATTCAGAGTCGTGACCGTTCCAAACGTGTCCGGAACCTATCGTGTCGTGCGCTTCGATATCGAAGCCGAATACGTTGGCTCCTTCGTTGTTGATACCCAAAACGGTATCATTGTCGTAGAAGATAAAGTACCATTTATACTCGCCCCCGCCTTCATTTCCCCAGGAAGCCATCATCATGTTTTTGGCCCGTTGGTCCACCATTCCGAACAATTCGGAAACGAGGTAATAGGATAGGAGATTGCGGAGGTTGAAGTGTTCTTCGCACTCGTCGCGGAATTTGGCGGGGTTGCCGTGACAGGAAACGACCCAACTAACCAGTTTAGAGAGGTTGGCGGGATTGTCGTTAGCATCGGGGTAACGTCCTTCGAAGTCGTTCAACCATTCGGAACCGGTGAAGTCGGCTGATTTGAACAGACAGCGCTCCGTGGCGTTATTGAGGAATTCCCAGCACTCGTCGGCTCCGTCGAAACCGTAGGTTTCCTGAGTCGATTTATCGTTGTTGAAGTTATATTTCCCTACGAATTGTATGGGTTCTTCGGGAGATTCGCGGTGGAAAATCGCGATCGGGAAACCATCTACCGTAGTACGTACCTTATTGTTTTCGCGCTGGGGCGGCGTCAGGATATCCATTTCGCGCAATACGCGGTCTACGATGCGTGCCATCCCGGTGTTGTGGGTTCCTGAGCTTTCGGCGAAATCGGCCTTCTCGCAGAAGACAGCCACCGGTATGGCTTCGTCGGTCAACAGGTAGGTATCGAGGGCTTCGCCGCTTTCAGTCATCACCAATCCCTGCTTAAACTTGGTTTTAAAGTTCTTCCTCGGGTAGTATTGCGAGGATGTTCCCTGCACATCGATCTCGACGCCTTCGGCTGAAAACGACTTAGTGATGTCCTGACGGTTCTCATATGTGAGGGAAACGGTTTGCTTGTCGCCCTTACGTGTAGGCAGCGTTCCGGTAATCAGCATACATGGAAGCTGGTCGAGCAACAGGCTGAATACGATCTCTCCGGCGGGATCAAAGATTTGATTGCGGGTGTAGATTGCCAGTTTTTCCGTAATATCTCCCAGGTCGGAGATGTAATTATTGAGTACCTGGTATTGGTTCAAATCGGTATTGTATGAGCGGATATTGTAGATATCCACCGTACAGTCGGGGCTGCCGATTTGGATGTTTACCGGCGGAAGTTGACGGAAATCGTCGTTTTCCGCGTATCGTATCGTGCCCGACATCACACCGTTTATATAGATATATATCAGGCGATTCCTCAATCGGTTCTCCACAACGAACGAGAGGCGTATATGCTCTTCTTCTTTAAATTTGGTGGATACATTTGAAAGTTCGGATGAAAAGAAGGCTTCCTGCGCGGTGATGCGGAATCCTCGTCCGCCGCTCATACAGCTAACGACTACGGCGTCGAAGTTTTCCACGCTGTGTGTTGTAAACTCAAATTCAAGGGTTTTCCCTGTAGTCTTAAAGTCGGTTGTGAAGGGTTGAAACGGGATATCGACGGATGCGCCGGATGAAACGCGCAGAACGGTCACACCTTTTTGATCGAGTACCCAGCCGTTTGTCTTGAAATTGAAGCCGGAAAGCCGGGCATTTATGGTTTCAAAGTTCCAGGTTTCAGGTTGGGCTTCGTTGTTACTGCGTCCGTTGGCTGTAAGCCACAGTTCCAGGTTTTCCGTCTCGGCGGAGGTATCGATTGACGATTTGGATACGTCGAGCCGGAAGGTTTTACGTGCCTCTCCGCTGATAATATCGAGGGTAAGCGGGCCATAGTGGTTGATGCGGTAGCTCCAAACCTGTGCCTTCCGGTCAACGGTGAGGGTGGCAACTTCTTCATCGTTGGCCTTCAAGACCACTTTTGAGTTGAGCAATCCGGGGGTGTAGACGGTATACGGGATGTTCAAGACCTCGTATTGTTCGGCCGTTGTACGGACAAAAGCGGATGAGATAATAGGTGTTCCGCTGGCTCCGAGGGCGATAATATCGAAATAGAGGTCGTTGCTTCGCATAATTACCCCATTGAGTTCCATCGTGGCATAAACTTGCAAAGAATGGTTTCCATGCGAGAGGCGTTCGATGGTGTAGTAGAGCTGACGGTTGGTCACCGTGGTGACTACTTCGGGTAGTTCGATGCCATCCACTAAGAAATGAATGGTTTTGCTGCCGTTGCCGACGGGCGTATAGGGAAAAATAATGTCGCCTTCGTAGGGAACGGAGTCGTCAAAGGTTGAACGGATCACGAGGTCTACCACCTCAACACGTATGTAAATGGAGCGAATGGCGCCATACGAGTCGGTCACCTGTACACGCACTTCGTTCTGTCCGGTCGTAAGGTAGCGGGAAATATCTATACTGTTGTCTCCCTGGGATATGGACTGCGAAAGCACTCGCAGCGAGTTTACATAATAAGCCACGGTTCCGGCTCCGGTGGGCGATTGGTCCTCGGCGTCGACTGATGTAAAGTTGTAGTGCAACACGACGCTTGCTCCTTTGGGAGCGCCCAGGATGCTTTCGCCGAGGTTCTTGAGGCGAAGCAGGGAACCTCCGCCTCCTCCGGGACCGCTTCCGCCTCCGGCCGGCAGTTCGATGCCGTCGGATATCACCTCACCTTGCGAAGTCAGGTAAAGGAAGCCTTCTTCTACGAACGCGCCGTCGGCCTTTCTCAGGTCCAACCGGCTGATATCTCCGGCCAGGGTATCCATACCGTCGGTCAGCATCCCGATCTCGGCAGCGAGGCTGTTTGCCGCGTCTATGGCCGGTTGACGGTTATAGGTGAGATACTCTTCGTAGGTCTTTCCGAAGTTTCCCGGTTCCTTCAGCCAGAGTTGGTAGGCGCTGTCGCCTTTGACGCATACGTCGGTTCGCCGGTAAGTCTTGGCGGTTGTGTCGTACACATAAACGTAGTAATCGTTGCCTATATAGGGCGGATGGGCGGCTACTTCGTTTGCTCGTCCGGCAGCCTTCTCGGCGTCGGCAGCGGCTTCTGCGGTCTGTTGCGCCAGGTTGGCGAGGTCGTTTTCGGTTTGTTCCCGGAACTTTCCGAGGGCTTCCGCCGCATCGTTAGCCGGCTGGCGCAGATAAGCCAGGAAATCGTTGAAAGACTTCCCGGCGTTACCGGCTTTATCACGCCACTGTTCGAAGGCACTTTGGCCGTCGTTTCCGCGCAGGATATCCATTTCCGCCTGCACACTTTGGTTGTTACCGTCTACTCCTAATATCTTCAGATTGTCGATATTCGTAGCCTTCGGTAGTTCCGAAATTTTTACTTTCTTAATAGCCATTGTTGTAATGATTTAGATGTGTTAAAAAAAGGGCGCACCCTATTTTCAAAACGGGCGCACCCTTTTGAAAAGGTCCCGTAAGCCGTCCCCGGAAGGGATGCCGTAGGTATCCCATTTTTGTAGGCCGGTAACCCAAAGAGACGCCGTAGGTGTCTGATCTTTGTAGGCCGGTACCTCAGGTGCCGGTATGACGATGTCCGCCAACCCCGACACCCTGCCGCCGTAGGTGGCAAACAGGTTACCCGTAAGGTGTGCTACCTACGGCAGCAATGATCGGGGGGATTCGTGGTCGACATACAGTGACCTGAGGTCACTGCCTACAAAGGTGTTCTGCCCACGGCAGGCATACCCAAGGTGATTCACCGGTCCCCCGGGTGTTTACCCGGGGTTAATCAGATGGAAGCCTTTCAGGCTTCTTCGGCTTACGGTATTCAATGTTTTCAAAGAGCTTGCGAAGTGTTAAAAAAAACGATGTATTGCTTTTGTAAAAGTGATGCATCACTTTTGAAGAAACGATGCATCACTTTTCCGGAAAGTATGCATCGCTTTTGAAATGACTATACATACTTTCCGGAAAGTACTCGCAGCCTGTTATTCCGGCTTTTGGCTTTTGGGGAAAATGCGGTCGGCATATTGTGTCCAACCGTTTGCCTGTTTGTAGGCATCTACTGCCGTGTCGGGCACGTAGATAGGGCAGTTGTTGGTGTTGAAAAATGCATCAAGGACTATCAGTTGGGGTGTCTCCGTGAAGGTTTCTATATAAGAGAGATTTGTACAACCGGAAAACATTCTGACTCCTAATGCGGTGAAGTTCGGCGGTATCTCGGCATATTCTAAGGAAATACATTCTGAAAAGAGATTATGCGTAATCGCATCTGCCCCAATATTTCTGAATATTTCTTTTTTAACTGCTTTTAGCGACTGGCAATTAATAAATGCTAATTCCATATCATTCGTTGCACGACAGTCTACAAACAGATCGTCCGGTATGATTTCTATAGCCGTACTATTAAATGCAGACCTAAATGTTTGTGCAGACACACAACCGGAGAATAGCGAGGAAGGTATTTCCCTTAGTTTAGTACAATGGCTGAATACCGATTCAAAGCTGGTAACAAGTGTCTTACCGGCAAACAGATTCTCGGGAAGACGTTCTAACTCACCACATTCCGAAAAGCAATCTTTGAATGAGTTTGCCTTTGTATTTTCTTTAAATAAATCTCCCGGTATACTTTTTAGCGATGTGCACCTGTTAAAAGTATAGTAAAAGAATTCCAATTCAGGATTGCATGAAAAAAGATTTCCTGGTATGGTTTCTAACTTACTACATTCAGCAAAACAGGAAGCTGCGTTAGTTACTCCGTACAAAGATGAAAATAAATTTCCCGGAATGGATACCAGTCTTGTACAACTTCTGAAGACTTCTCTTATTGAGGTTATTTGTGTATTATTCCTAAACAAGCCGCAGGGAATACAGGTCAGGTGTGAACACCCTATGAATAGTTCTCTAATCGTTACCAATTCACTCATGGAAGATAATAAATTTTCTGGTATGGAACGTAGTCCTGTATAACCAAAAGCATACCATAAATTGGTTACTTTTGTACAAGTAGCAAACAGTCTGTCACTTATCAGTTGCAGGTTTGTGCAATGCCAGAAGGCCTCTTCAAAAGATTCAGCTTCCGTACAATGTTTAAACAGATCTTCCGGTACTTCCTGCAAACTGTTACACTTTGAAAAAACAGCTGCAAAGTCCGTGCGGGAAGTATCGTTCTTAAACAGATCTGATCCTACTGCTTTTAGGTTGGTATACTCCCTAAAACTTAAGTTTGCGAGCCGGGAATTTCCGATAGACCAGAAGGCCTCTAATTCTAGCCTGCCAAAGTCTACTGCAATGACATCGGAGCAATTCGATATGGTTATCGTGTATACTCCGGCGGCGGCATAGGTGTGTTCGTAGGTATCGCTCTCACTTCCGGCGGCATCGGTGGTGGTGTCGTCGCCCCAATGGATGGTGAATTCCGGTGCTCCTTCGCTCCTGACCGTTATGCTGTTCATGCCTTCGGTACAGATCCGGTCTACCCGGATGTCGGTTTCTCCCGGAGGGTTTTCGCAGCATGGACACGTACAGGGGATTTCTATGCCGTCGGTGATGGGCTGTCCCTGCGCGGTGAGGTAGAGAAGGTTGTCTTCAATGTAGGCATTGTCGGCCTTTTCTTGTTCGAGCTGGTTGACTTTTTGGGTCAACTGGTCTACATTGTCGCTTAATGTTTCGAATGCGTCTGCCCATTCGTTTGCCGTGTTTATGGCAGATTGACGGATATCGGATGCCCGGTTGGCATCCGACTTTTCTGAATTGTTTGTTTTCATAGATTTAAATCTTTTAGATGTTTTTGAAAAAATGATATAATAAATTTGAAAAGGTGTCGTAAGCTGTCTCGCAAGGGATCGCCGCAGGTATCCGTCGTTCAGGCCGGTATCGCCGACGTGTCGCCATAGGTGACCCATCTTTGTAGGCCGGTACCCAAGGTGCCGGTATGATGGCGACCGCCACCCCCGTAACCCTGCCGCCGTAGGTGGCAAACGGGTTTCCCGTAGGGTGTGCTACCTACGGCAGCAACAATCAAGGGGATTCGCGGACAGTATACAGTGACCTGAGGTCACTGCCTACTAAGATTGGACACCTACGGCGTCCCTTCCGGGGTATCACCCTACAGAGGTTTGCCGACTTCGGCAGCGGTCCCGAGGTGATACCCTGGGTTATGCTTCCGGAAGGACAAGCGAGCTTTTTTTGTTCTATCTTACGAATTTCATGCAGGTATCGAGGCAATCGTAGCTGATATTGTTTTCGCTGTCGAGTTTTTGTATACGGCTTACGATATACTCACGCTGATCTTCGGTGATTGTATAGTCTTGTGACCGGGTGTTTTCTACTCCCATCAGGCCGGTATCTACTGATATTATTCCATCCTGGCTGGTGAAAATGCGGAGTTTATTGCTTTCTTCTTCAGTGAATCCTATCACGTTTTCGATACCTTTTTGCATGGTCAGGTCGGCCATGCTGCCTATCCTGACGAATAATCCATGCAGGATTATGACTCTGTCTTTGATTGATAATTCCATGTTTGACTTGTTCTATTTTATTATTAATCGTAGTGTGCATATATATAGCCGGTATTTTCATCCCACATAAGTGGCCGGGGTTTTAGCGTTTTTCCTTCTCTGGTAACCGTAGTTCCTATAGCTTTTGCCTGGGTTTTGTTTCCACTTAAATCATAATATTGAATGGTTTGGTGATTAGTTACTATATGATCCATACGGATATAGGTTTTATGATCCCATGTTTCATGCTGGAAAGCGTGGGAACCTAATTCTATTGTCCGGAACGTATCTCCTTGCCGATTATAGATTCGTTTACTCCCCTTGAAGAAAATGGATCTTCCGAATTCTTCATGATACTTAGTGTGTGTTTCTGCAGGGGTTGTTCCACGTTCGTTGTATAGGATGACATTTATTCCGAACTCTGTAAATCGTTTGGTTCTTTTGGAAAGGATGTGCAGAGAAGTGTCTACGGGGGTACTGAATTCTGTTCCGCCTGCTTCGGCTACTGCTTGGTATTGAATACTTCCGGGACCCATCATGATTTCTCCTCCTCCCCACTTGCCTTCTTGATCGTTGGTGCCCTGCCTGGTGGCATTCATGATGATGGCTGTGCCTCCCAGGTCAATCCTTTTCCGGAAATTGATGGTTTGTCCGGCGTCTATGTATTCTATATTGTCGGTGGCCGCCAGGTTGGGTCGGTCTAATTCTCCTCCTCTGTACCAATTGTTTTTGTAGGTCTTTTTGCCGATAATGAACTCTCCGAAGTTTCCTTTAAGGGCTTTTATTTCTCCTGCTTTACCATTTATCTGGAGATTGGGTACACCGTCTGTCGTGGAGGATGAGCGCAACCATTCATTGAGGAAGGTAAATCCGGCCAGGTTCGCGCTGTTTGACAGGAGAACGTTTGTGGCAATCGACTCATAGCTGCTGATCTGTTCGAAATAACCGTTACTGGTTGGTGTACTTCCTGCCCTGGCGCTTGCGTAACCTTCTTTAACCCTCCACCAGGTAGGGGTGTCGTATTGGGCTGCACGGTACATGATGTAATCGACAACCTTATTGTTTCTTACGTAGGTTTCGCCGTTCTTCCATTGCTTAATGGTGGGCAAAGCTCCCGGATCTCCCTGTTCTCCCGGGGCGCCGGGGGCGC
The DNA here is from genome assembly GCA_032054765.1 of Tannerellaceae bacterium. GTDB lineage: Bacteria > Bacteroidota > Bacteroidia > Bacteroidales > Tannerellaceae > DFXE01. The sequence continues at coordinate 248,017 of DAMBSC010000005.1, read as the reverse complement.
CAGGTTCTCCTTTAACGGCTATGGGTGTCCAGTGATATACGTTCGTAGGTGCTATATTACTATGCTGGATAAGGCAGCGATAGGTGGAACCCTGATAAGAAACATCATCGCCGGGATAGTAGGTTTTGCCGGAGGCCCAGGCCTCACGGTACACACCTATTCCGATAGGTTCTTCTCCCGGTCGCTGGACCATGGCGCCTTTAAGGACGAGTTTGTTGCGGCTGTAGTTGTCGAAGTTGTATCCCAGGTAGTTGTTTGCGTCGCCTATTTTGAAGGCTCTGTTCTCCATGTCCCAGTATTGTTCGCCTTCAGGGCTGACAATTTTGTTTACGTTGATGCGGCCGGGGAGTATCTCCGTGAAGCCATAAAGGTGTACGAAACTGCGTTCGCCTTCGTATTCGCTCGATAGTGTTCCTGCCAGGAAATAGTAGTAACTGCCCACGCTTAGCTGAATAGGTTCGGGAGAGAGTTCGAATTCAGCTACGGTGGATGTGGATATTTTATAGCACTTGATATAGAGGTATAGCGGTTCTTTGTTGTAGAGTGCACCGGAGGTGAACCCGCCGTTCGGTAGTCTCCACACGGTTGCCGTGTCGGTGCTTCCTTCGGGGCCTAATTCTTTTTTGCCAATTGTATAATGCTTAATCGAAGTATCATTAGAGTAAGTTACCTCTAATTGCTTTGTACTTTTATTATAGTAGAAGTTGGCTCCTACCACACTATTCGTATTTGCCGTGCGGACGAAGTTAAATTGCAGGCTTTCGTCGCCGACGAGGACGGACATGGCTTGTACCCATATGGGGCGGATGCCTTCGGAAAAGCCGTCGACGGCTTTCTCGAGCATGGACAGGGTTTCCGTGGTGTCGCGCCAACGGCGCTTGGTGTATTGGATGGCGTCGCGGTGGTAGTCGTCGGCTTCTGCTTTGTTGCTGTCGATCTTGCCTATATCGGTGGAGACGAATCCGCCTACGGGCATGTTGGATAGTTCTATCTCCGGGCTCATGGGGTTGTTGATATAGTCTTTGACGCCGGTGATGCGTACGCGGATACCTTCGGGCTGAAACTGGGTATCGCTGAATTGGATGTAGCTGCCGGGTATGAGCTTGGCGCCGATATTGTTCCAGCGTGTTTTGGCCCAGATACCGTCTAATTCGCCGGTGAAGCTGAACTGTTCTTCTTCGTGTTCGTACATGTAGCGGGCTGCTTCGCGGAACATTTCCCAACTGCCGCCTGACTTATTTGCATTGTCGCAGATATATTCGGGAGGAAGCTGGATGTGGAACACGCCTAAACGGTCGCCTTTGGCGAATTTGATGTGATCGTTTGGTAGAGTCGTTCCATCAGTTTCAAGTTTCAGAAGCTGAAAAAGGCCCTGAGCATGGTTGTATCCGGTGATTGTCTCGTCGGTTTGTGCGAGTTCGAATTCCTGCCCTGTGAGCTGTCCGCTCTGGAATATGACGGTAACCTTCTCATTGGGTACGCGAGTGTTAGTGAAGTCGGGCTGTTGGCCCGGCTTCTCTATTTTGAATTCGTAGACATGGTTTGCCGTATCGAAGGTAACGACGCGGTCGATCACTCCTTCCCATCGGGGATAGATATGGGAGGCATCGAAGCTGTCTTCGTTCTTGTTGGCGGCAATGCGGTCGGTGCGTTCGATAAACATTCCGTAGGCATCCGTGCGGTAGGTGCGGTCTTCGTATTGAAGGGTGGCACTTTTGGGGAGCAGGAGTGTTTTGTTTCCGTAGGTATGTTCGTCGATATTGCGCTCTCCTCCTTGTACGTAGAGCAGGGTTACCGGGGGCTTGTCGCCTTGTGTCTGGCGGCCTATGCCGGTTTTGAAACCGTTTCCTTTGCCATACGACAGGGGCAACGGGGCATCTTTATTGCTCTCTACTTTGCGGAGATGGATGGTTTTGCCGGTGATCTCCCATTCAGTGTTGAATTCGCTTGCCAGGCGCCCCAATACGTCATAGCAGTATTCGTGACTGAAGGTGAGGGCTTTTTCAGACGACTCGATACACTCTCCTACCTGCCACCGGTCCTTTTCGGGCATTCCTTCGGGGTCGTACAGTCGAAGGTTCTCGACCAATAGTTCCAGAAACTGCTTGGGTGTGGCGGTCAGTGGGACTTTAGTTTGAAAGACTTGTCTCTTTTATTGCCTGGATTGGTGGTGATAAATTTATATTTATACCTTTTGAGTTGCTCTTCGTTGCTATCGAACATGATCGTATATTCGAAGTTTCGCGTGCCCCGTTTACTGAAGTTCTCCGGTTTGCAGAGGGTATATCGTCCGCCGGGTTCGAGGTCGATGTAGCTTCCTACGGGTATTTCTACGTGTTCGGCGAGTGAATAGTAGAGGGTAACGCTGTTCCCTTTCATAATGGATCGGTAGCGGTAGCTGTTGTCGTTGACTTCGATGTCGAGGAGTACCGTGCCGTGTATATCGTATATCTTCATAATTATGATGTATTAATGCTTGTTTATGTGTTGAATATCTGCATGTCGATGGCGGTTTCGCCGTCGGGAAGGGTGACGGTGTTGTCATCTTCTGTGGTAAGCAGGTATTCGGTTTCGGAAATACGGAAGGAGGTAAACTCCAGTGTGAGGTCGAACAAACAGATAAAGCGTCCTTCCATTTGCTCGATCTGGAAGTTGCCTGATCTCTTATAGTAGCAGGGGTATTCCTCGCCGGTATAGTCGCAATAGAGCTGACGTTCGCCGGGCTTGATCAGATCGTTGAAGAAAGCGGTGTAGCATTCCCAGAACTGTTCGGGACTTTGGGTTACAAAAATGCTCTTAAGCGTCACTTCCTTACTGTTGAACACTACCACCGTTGCGTCGTATACCTGACCGTCTGAGGTAACGAACGTGCGCGTGAGGTTCTGCTTGATGGAAGGAGCTTTCAGGATGTTGCTCAATCCTTTTTCGACCACAATACCGTAGTACGAGAAGGGAACGTCGTCGAGCCGATAGACCGATGTGCCTAATCCTGCTACTTCTTCCTCAACGGGAAGGTAATTGTCGGAGCGGCTTCCCTGTGGAAAGTCATCGGTAAACTGGATGGAAAATACCGTATGACGGTAGCTTTTGGTGTGTTCCGTATGCGATGTCATACGTAGCTTCCATTCTTTTCCAAGCGAAGAAATACTGAGTGTCCTGTATCCTGGCTGACTGATAAAGTTAAGAAAATCGCCAGGCTCTATGGCCTCATCTGCGGCAATAAACGGTATTGTCACTGTTTTGACTTCCAGAACCGGCCGGTCCAGGTCGACCTCTACGCCGTCTTCTTCGGGCCAATCATTCTTTTGGGGCTCTTTGAGCGCCGGGAAGGTTAATAGATCTTTGTACCCTCCTTTACGGATAGTTACGCCATACCGGTCATAAATATCCACACTGTCAATTAAAATTCGTCCTTTCATTTGATTAGTCTTACGCCTTTTAAGGCAATTGATTGTATATCGTTTCTCATGGTTCTCATGTCGGTTTCTATACCTTCAAGTTTTTTGCAATAACGTGTATTTTCTTCAATTGCCACCCATTGTAAGGCTGCATCGTTGAGTAATGAATGAATACTGCCCGGCCCTGTAGACAAATTCTCGTTGATATTGTTGGAAATCATTTGCAGTGCATAGAAACGTCCGTTGAGCTCACTGGCGGTTTCTTGTGACATAGCAGCCAGGCCCTTCTGGGCTTCAGCTTTTTCTTCTTCTTTCTTTTTTTCGAAAGTAATGCCGGTTGCTTCTTCCATCTGCGCTATTCGCTGTGCTCCTCCTTCTACTATCCGATTGTAATCAGCTTGTAGTTCTGCAATTTCTTCGGGAGTTAATTCACCGCCGCTTTCGGAATATGCGGCAAATTTCTCATACCATGTGTTTAACTCTTTCTCAAGATATTGCATTTTGATGGCCTGCACCATAGCTTTTTTCATCATGCTTTCGAAGTCTCCGGCAAAGTCTTCGGCTGATTTTTTGCCGTCGAGGAACCCCTGGGCAATGCTGTCAACGAGTTGATCCCTGGTTGTGCCTGTCCAGGCTTGTCGGATCTCTTCGTCGAGCTGTTCGATCATTTGGGTGACATTTTTGCCTTCTTCCTTGAGTTTTTGAAGTTGCTCAAATAGGCTTTTGGCATTACCTTCCAGGCGACCTTCGTAGTAGAGTTCCTCCATTTCCTCATAGCTCAGTCCGGCAAGGGAGGCTTCTTGTTTGGTTCTCTTGGCTTTGCGGAACAAGGTTCCATGCTTGTATTTATAGCCGGTGGTGTAATTTTCTTCCTGTAACTGTGCGAACAAGGAGTCTTCTTCGCTTTTGATCTGTGCGGATTGCTTGTTGAGTTCGGCGGATTTTCTGTTATAATAATCCAGTGAAGTCTCCCCTATTTGCTTTTCTATTCGTAGTCTTTCCCGCAAAACAGCGTTATAGGCCAGCTCTTCATTTACGAGGGATTTGAGGTATTGCTCTTGTTCTCTTCGGACGCTTTTATTGTACTTATGATTATTTCGTAGTGTCTTTATGATGTTATAGGTGCCGGTAATACTCTTATTCACTGCGGAAACAATGTCTCCTTTGAATACGGATAATACGCCTTCGCCTATCTGATTCATGCCATTAAGTACCCCCACAAATGTTTGAAAGGTTGATCCTGCGTCTTTATCTATCCAACCGATCATTTCGGCTATCTGCGTCAGATTTTCCAATGTCTTTTGAGCTGCTGATGCAAATTGTGTGGCCCAACCGGCGGCTCCTTGGCTGAAATCGACCGGTGGCTTCATAGGTACGCTGCTGTTGTAAGCAGGATCTTCCTTTGCATCCTTAACCGCTTTCTTGACCTTGTCTAGATCCATGCCGGCTTTAGAAGTGGGATCTATATCGTTTTCAGCTTCAAATTTGGCAATCCATTCCTCAGCTTGCCGGATAGCTTCGTGAAGGGTATCGAGGCTTACTTTCTTGATATCTTCGAACAGTATGCTATAAAAGCCCTCTTTCTTGGCTTCATCCATCAGGGAGCTTTCGAAGGTCTGCTTATGAACGTCAAGAATGCTCTGCAGGCGCTTCTTCTCTTCATCCGTTTGAGATTGGGTCAACGCGCTTTCGAGCAGCTCTCTTTCTTTTTTATAGGTTTCACTGAGTTTGGTGATCCGCGCGAAGTAATTCTGGTGTTTCTTGAACAGTTCGTTCAGTTTCTTCTCGGTATCTGTGAGGTTATCAGGTGTATAGGCTAATTTATTTAGCTCGGCACTTACCTTACCTGTGAGTGCCGACACTTTAGAAGATTGCTCAGCGAAGGCTTTTGCATATGCCTCCGGCGTAATTTCTTTGGCAAGAACTTTTTTATTCAATTCATCCAAAGCTCTTTCCGTACTTTTTATTTCCAGGATTGTGCCCCGCAGGTTTTGGGCAAATTCCTGCGATTTATCAGTGAGTATATTAAACGTATTGCTGCCGGTTTGCAATAATTGCGTCAAAGCCGTCTGGTAGTTTGTATCGCCACCACCGGACAAAGTTTCCTGAATTCTTTGCTTTTCTTTGCTGATATCGTCAGCCGAAAACGAGTTTATATTTGCAGGTTCCATAGTATTCCTTTATTTGATTTGTATATAACTATCCCATAAATTGCCGTCTGCTTTAGCTGACTGCAAAATAGACAGAGGCTCTTTCTATGGCTTTAGCCAAAGCTCTTTTGTTATTTGGCTAAAGCCCATGTGATACTTCATCTTGTTCAGTCAGTTAAAACGGACTGCTATTGAGTTAAAAAACTAACTGCAACTATTTCCCCAACACCTGATAAAGCTGTTCCTTCGAGGTGATCTTTATTTCGTGGTCCTGCCGGGAACCTGAAACATAGCGCGGAGCATCTGCCAGCATCATCACGAGCGTGGCGTGGGGCAATCCCAAAATATATTCAATCGTCCAGCCCGTATCGCGGGCGATCTGGTAGACTAATCCGAAAGGGCTATGGGAGCCTTCATACCGGCCCTTAACTCCCTTTTCATCCTGGCTCAGGCTGTCGTCGGCATCTTCGGCATCGTCATCCGCAGATTTGCGATCAATCTGATAGTATTGCAAAAATCATGTACTCCCGAAAGTGTGATCACTATAGAAATCAGATCGGCCATCTGGCGCGTATTCAGACTCCTTCTGAGGTACCATGCCAGTATCCGGTTACGAATTCCTGCCGGCGTACATGCGGAGGCTATGCCGTACGCAACGATACGGCTTACGGGGATCATGCAGGTAGACAACAGCCTGTGGGCTTCGTCCACGCTTCCTGCTTCGAGGTCGCCGCACTGCTTTTTCATCTTCATATACATACCTGATATGGTGTACAGCGTTTGGCTGCTCGGACGTTTTACGACCAATGAGACGGTCGGCTTCCCCAAGAGGCGGAGAAGGAAGGGGGCGGGCAGATCTACCCGCACGCCTTTATCCAACAAGGTCTCGACCGTTCTGATTTCGACTTCGGGATTTTCCATGATGTTTACCCTTCTGATTCTTTGATAATCATCGGTGATTCGCCTGCCACTTTCGGGGCCTGTACTTCGGCTGTCACCTCCAGTTTGGCTACTTCCTTCTGAGCCAGGTTCCAGTTCAGCTTGGCATAAATGTGCGCGTTAGGCACATCAATGGTAAGACCCATCACGGTTTCCAGGCTCAATGAGCGTTCGCAACTGAACGATGTCATCGGGCTTTTCCAGGCTTTGGTTGCTGATTCCACCTCGCCGCCGAAATATTCTTTGAGTTTCTCAGGCGCCAGGTCGGTGAGGGTGAACTTAATAGTCGTGCCGGCAGCCTCATACACCGTAAGAAACGGATAGCGGTCGTTCTCAGCGAAATGCTTGGTCACTGTCCCATCCTCGTCGATGATACTTGCTGTTTCCTTATACACTTTACCTACACTAACCAGGGAAGTACTCATACCTCCGTTAGCGGCCTGAGGGCCGATCTTCAGGTCTTTAAGACCTACTCCATACTTTGCCATTTGATCTAAGTTTAATGATTAAATAAATAAGTAGTGAAACAATGAACCCCGCTGCCATCCCATACATGAACCATGTAAAGGGAGAGCGGACGGGGTTAGATTCTTTTTCCAGTGTGAATGTCGAATACCGGCTGTTCGACAGTTCGCTTTCATAGTACATCACCAGCCGTTGGAGGCTGTCGCACGAGGCCGTTACCAGGATGGTATCGCCCCGGTGGGTCACAGTGGCAGAGGCCAAGCCGGATCGGTCGCTATACACTGCGCCCAGGGGCAAACCCATTAGGTCATTCGTCGGTATCCGCAGCGCAACATGGCTCATCGGGACAGTCACGGGGACGGCGACTACTTTTTGGACGATTCGTATACTGTCTGAAATCGTCGTCTGCTGCATGTCCTTTGAGCTTTTGCAACTCTGTGCGGATAGGGCAAGTATTATAATAAGGGCAGGCATGAGCCCGCAACACGATCCGCTCAAAGGTATTGACCGCCTGGCGGAGCCGTTTAATTTCTTCGTTCTGTTGTAAAAGCGCTTCATTATTACTTTCTGCTATTTTGTGCCAAACCTGGCGAGTATCTGAGATAGCTTGTGCCTTCTTTAGTTTGCGGTATTGCAGAAACAATACGATGTTCCACATCCCAAAGCCGGTGACAAACAGTGATTGCAGTATTTCAAACAAGGTTTCCATGCCTTAGTCTTCCTTAGTGAAGTATAGCTCAGCCTCTTCCCTGCGCCTGCGGACCAGCCCCGGAAGCGTCGAACCTCCGCCTTTGGTCCATCGCGCGAACTCCCCGCGGATGTTCAGGTTATCCGGATTGGCCTTTACGCACCGGAGCAACGTGGAACGGCGGAAAGCAGCTTCGCCTACATTGTATACGAATGAAACCAGTGCATCAAACTGATTTTGGTTTACATCCGGACACTCACGGCTCACCACCTTTTCCGCCCATTCCAGGTCTTCGCGCAGCAAACGCTCCGCCCGACCTTCCGTAATTACGTCACTCTCTTTCACTCCTTTAGTATGCCCGTACCCGATGGTCCAAACACCCCCCGGGCAACGGTATGCCTCCAACCGGAGACCTTCGTGCTGTTTGATCAGCTTTATTCCTTTATTGCTTGTTTTCATACTTGATTTTTTTTTCACCACAGATTCACAGATTACACAGACATTATTTTATTTTTAAAATAGATTCTTACCGGTCTCAAAAAAAGAACGCTGTGTAATCTGTGAATCTGTGGTTATAATACAAAGAAAAAGAGGAAAGTGATTGAATCAAAGAAACTTTGCATGCCTTGCTCAAAAGTATGCAAAGCTTGCAGAAAGTCTTTTTTAGTATGCTGAAACCCACGTTATTTGTGTATGAAAAGAATACTAAACTTGTAAAAATTTAAATTGGTTATGGTACATGATTTAACGAAAAAGGCTCCCCTCGAACACATCTACAACCGGGTCGCCACCCAACTCTTAGGAATGAAAGACGTAAACAACCAGCCGGTCTTCCGGCACGTGGGCATGTGGACCCGCCAACCTGACGACGCAGCCCAGCCGGCAGAATTTCCTTTACCGGCAGCACTTATTGAACTATCAAGCGTAGAATGGGATATAATAGGCGAGGAAGAAGAAACAGCTCTGATCATACTTACGCTGCATGTTTGCGGCACACAACAAGACGGTAACGACTTCTCTGTATACCGTCTACTACATGCCGCAGGCAAAGAAGTCAGGACAATGGAAGATATCTGCATCGGAGAACCGGTCAAAATATCCACGCTGGTAAACAAAACCCAGGATACATACCTGAGCGTGGGCGAAACGTATAACCTGTATATCGCCAGTCAATTATTAGAAGAGGGATAACTGATCTTTTTCCCTGGCCTCGCTTTTACGGAGCTGGGCCTTGGCATTGGTACTCAGATATGAATTATACGTCCGCATAGAGATGTAGAAACGAGGCCGTACCACGTTCTCGTATACCCACTGCTGCGACACACCCTTGCGTGTATACTCAAGGGTAATCTGTTGTATTTCCAGAATTTTTTCCAGTAGATTCTGTCTCGAATAAGCCATCTTTCTCTACTTTAATAAGGTTACTACTAAAAAATGATATAATGCTGATACAAATTTAACGCTGTAAGTAACACAAAATACAGAAAATACAATCTTTCTGTATCAAAATATATGTTAACCGACTGCACAAAAAATATGTATCCGAACTTTGTATCGGTACCACGATACAAAGAGTAATAACCCGGCAAAGGACGGAAAGGAACCCACCCAACCTTTGCCATCATAAACAAAAAACAGAAGTATGGCACTTAAATTTAGATTAATCAATCGTAACAACCTGGGAAAAGACAAAGGAGAAACACCTCGTAAATACTACGCCCAGGCAGTAAACAACGGGTATGTATTGTTTGACGAGCTCTGTACAGACATCTCTGAATACAGCACATTGACAAGCGCCGATGTAAAAGCCGTTCTGGATAGGATGAACTACCTGTTGGACAAAAACCTGCGGGCCGGACGAATCGTACAGTTCGGAGAAATAGGCAATTTCCGCCTCTCCTTAGGATCAAGCGGCTCGGAAGACGAAGAAGACTTCGCGACAAATCAGATCCGTCGCCCCAAAATTATTTTCACTCCCGGCAACCGCTTACGGCTGACACGTGATGTAACAACTTTCGAGAAGGATGTTCCTAAAGTCATCGAAAAAGAATGTGACAAGACACACATCGACTGAAACTGGAGTTCGAAAGCCGCTTTTAAAGAGCCTTTGAACTATTAAAAAAAAGGACGTGACCTTTTTCCAAAAAGGACGCGTCCTATTTTCAAAAAGGTCACGTCCTTTTCCAAAAAAGATCGGGATCTTTTTTTTAACACTTCATAAGAACCTGTAAACACATGAAAACCTTTACAATAAGAGCCTACGGACTAAAAGAACTCGCCTCGCTGTATTTCCCCTGTAACACACCCCGCAGCGCCGCCGCCCAACTCAAGAAATGGATGAAAAACCCCCGGCTGATGCAAAAACTCCTTGCCGCCGACTATCAAAACGGCCAAAAACTCCTCACCCCCCGCCAAGTACAAATCATCGTAGAACACCTGGGAGAACCGTAAGAAGAAGCTGCCGGCGGCAGCAAACCAATGTACGAAACAGTGACGAATCGCTGCCGGAGGCAGCACATATTTGTAGACCGGTGCCTAAGGCGCCGGTGTCACAACGACAAACCCAACACATGACTGCTGCCGTAGGTAGCAAACCATACCCGGCAACCATTTGCTACCTACGGCAGCAATGTAACGGGCTTTGCGGCATCCCATACCGTAGCCTCAGGCTACGGCCTACAAATGTGCGCCATCTCTGATGGCAAATATCCCCTATAACCTAATGGATGTTATAAGAAATAAATATCTTGTTTTTTTGACATATATCAAGACTGAAATTCAAGTTTATTATTACATTTGCAACCAGGCATATTACTTTTTGGGTTGTATGTCGGACGCTTTTAGCTTTAACTGTATATAATTTAAAATAATTCTATATGAAAAAATGCTTCCTGGCATGCCTATTACTTCTAACCGGCATGTATATTTGGGCACAAGCGCCCCAGGCTTTTAACTACCAGGCTATCGCCCGCGACGCAGAGGGCAACCTATTGATCGAGAAAAAAGTGGCCGTCAAAATCACATTACTACGCGGCAGCGCCACAGGAACAACCGTCTACGCGGAAAGCTTCGAAGTGACAACCGGCAAAACCGGCGTACTGAATCTGCAAATAGGAACAGGAAAAGCACTGACAGGAAAGTTTGCAAACGTAGATTGGAGCCTGTCTCCTTACTTCATCCGTTTCAGCATGGACCCGGCAGGCGGCACCGCTTATAAAGATGTAGCCACCACCCAGATGCTATCTGTCCCCTACGCCCTGTATGCCGAACGTGCCAGGACTGTAGAATCCGCACAGCAGGTGGTGAATAAGGATTTTATGGTTGTCGGCGATAATTACAACCATGTTTATGTAGGAGCTAATCCTCAAATCAGACATGGTGGAGATCTTAGTGCTACAATTATTTACTTAGATAACGAAGACCAGCAGGTAAAATTTGATATAACCGGATTGCCTGCGGGAATTACTGTCACTGACCGTAGTACTCCTTCTACTAAGTATGGCAGGCATATCGAGATGGAGTTTGGAAATGTACCAGCAGAAGACAAGGCGTCAAACTGTAAAATTATACTAAAGAATAAACAGGGTGTAACAAAAGAATTCCCTTTCATTCTTAAAACCGTGGCTAATCCGAATACACCTTCCGATGAGGAATTCACAACCATGAAAAAGAATTTCTTAACTCCTTTAGAAGCTTTACGCCAGATGGATGCCGATTTTGATAAAGCATTTATGGGAAAATCCTCTGATGAAGCAACAAAAGAATTCAAAGAGAAATCATATACTTCCCAATCCAGTATTATTTATGATTATTGGAGTAAGGCTTATGAAGCAATAAGCTCAGCAAATTTGGTGATCACTATCCTGCAATCCCGCCAATCGTTGACGACTTTTCAACAGAATATACTGGCACAAGCGCTGGTAGCCCGCGCCAATTGTTACCTATTACTTACCTTGTGGTTCGACCGCGTACCCTATGTAACAACTATAGGCCTGGAAGCCATATCATCACCTCAACTCGCTCGTTCAGCTATTCTTAATTCAGTTGTCTCTGATATCGTGAATTCATTGGCTCTTTTAAATGATGATAGTAACCAAAATATTAGCAAAGCAGATGCAGATGCTATCCTTGCTGATGCCTATATGCTTAAAGGGGAATGGGGAGAACTTCCGATAGGGACTAAAAGTTCATCAGAAGCTCTGTCGGCATTTTATATGAAAGTTGCTGAAAAAATGTTTGCATCCATAGGAGAACCGGAGAAGAAATCCTTGATGGATGAATATATGGCTGATTATTATGACGGCACTTATAAGGGAAATCTGATGCTAAATGTGTTGGGCTTATCTGTTACTTATTTAGATTTGGATGAATCAAACAAACATAGAGCCATACTTCCTATCCCTCAAAGAGAAATAGACTTAGGTAGCAATGTAACCCAGAACCCAGGATATAATACGAAGTAATGAAAAGAATATTATTACCTTTCGTACTCTTAGCCCTGACGGTTCACGGACAAGCTCAAAGCCTGACTGACGGAACATTCTCGGCTTTTAGCATAGACTCTGTGGCTCTTTCGGGCACAGGAGGCGAAGCAGGCGTGTATCCGGTGGTGGTAAACAATGGATTGGCTGCCGGATTTATGGAGATCGTTTTGCTGAGCCAGGCCGGCGACGATATACCTTCTGCCGAAGTGGTCGACATTACTTCGACAACCGCTACCGTGCGCTGGGAAAAAATAGACGGTGCTACCGGCTATACGCTCAACCTCTACAGTACGGAAGATTCGAAACTGATTGCTACTTACTCCTTAGATAAAGAGGGAAAGCTGAAAGCCGCTCAGGATATTATAGACTTCAACCTGACGGATCTGTCCGCCGATACTGAATACTTTGCCGAAGTAATCGCTTACAACGGCAACCTGAAGATCGCTTCACAGTCCCTAATCCTCAAAACTTCCGGCACATCAGTCGGTAATGAAGATATCGACGGCACGGTAATCTATACCCGTGACCGCTACCTGTGTATCGAGACACCGTCGGCCTACCGGCTGACGGTGTTCAATACAAGCGGCATGATTGTGGTCAATCAGAAGATAGTTTCTGATTACTCGCAAACACTCCCTGCCGGTATTTATATAGTAGTCCTCCAGGATTCCGACAACCGGAAGGTATATAAGGTATTGATCAAGTAGAGATCTACCGGTTATGTGATGCACTTTCTCCCCTCTCGAGAGGGGGCAGGGGGTGTGTCATAGAGGCGCAGGGGAAAGCCATCCACGGCGGCAGGGCTGCAGGAAATGGGTGCAGCTTTGTTTGGGATTTGTGCATCTAATAGGTCGTGTGGGGAGGTGATTTGTTGGGTTTGCAGTGAACCTATGGCAGCGTTAGATTGTTTTACCATCAGAAGGATCCGTATAGTGATACGGATTGTGGGCGAAAACAGGTAAAAGTTATATTAAAATTACTTAATAAACGGTTCAATTTCGTTAATCAAAGAAAAAAGTTTTTTATATTCGCGCGGATGCATTATAACAAACTTATTTTTCAATGATTGAATGGATTAAGGGATTTTGGGAGAAGCTTAAAGTCTTCTTATTTAAGCCGGGGCTGGCTTTTCTCTGGTTGCTTTTTTTACTTTTTTTTGCTCACCCTGATGTATTTGTTTATTGGTTTACCAAAACCGGTAAACCTTTTGACGAGTTATTAGTCGAAGTAAGCCAGAAAGATGTAACTTCTTTTATAAATTGCGGATTACTCTTCATGCTTTTTATAGACTATTTTATAATACAAGCGTTGAAGGGTATGTTTGCATATAGTTCGAACAGTCGTATATTTATGCGGCTTACTATTTCTGCATTTATAGGATTTGCCGTCGTTTATGGAATGCAGGTTGCTTCAAAAAATTATCAGGATTTAGCCGAATGGTTAAAGATTTATTATATCTTTGGTCTTTTCGTTTTAATCTTGTTTTACCAGAAAATGGAAATCATCAGTTGCGATTATGAGGTAAAAGATGATATCAAGGCAAGTAAAGTTGCTTAAAAATTAAAAAGGAGGAATTATGGAAAATTTATTGATCCCGATGCTTTTTTTCTTATTGTTTCCGGCGATTCTCTATCTTTTCTACCGTGTATATATGAAATCTCTGAAGCCCATCGAGTATGTAATGGCAGGAGACGTCATGGATTGTCATGAAAATGCTCTGAAAACTTCGACTATAAACCGGACAATCCTGGACAGATATTACCATAAGGGGAAGAGATTTAACCCGGATGATTATATCATGAAACGGGTCGGGGGCTTGTGTATGGTACCAAGGGGGATTAATCCTGAGGATATAGTGTTTATTCATAAATTTGAAGGGGATGAAGCCCTGCAGGTAAAGAAAGGGGATATTTTGCTGATCAGATATCGTAAAGGTGACGAAAGCGGATATAAGTTAAGAGAGTTCTATTGCTATAATGGCAAAGGAAATGCTACGACTTTGCGTTATTTGGATAATGGAAAACCCAATTTTTCCGTGACCGGTCACGCCGTTGAAGACTTTATCGGCGTAGTAAAGATGCGGTTACCGGTGTAATATATCTGATTATTTATATAATATGAAAGGCTTCCTCGCTCGAATAGTGAGGAAGCCTTTTTCATTAAACCGACTTATTCTTTAACTTACAATCGTCTTTTTACAGCCGATTGAATGAGGGCTCCAGTTTGCGCCATACGCCCATTTGGTCGCGACGGTAGAAATAGTGGTTAATGGCGGTGCCTTCTACTATGTTGCTTTCTTTGAAGAGGTTCATGATGGCGGTGTACTCGGGGTCGGAGAAGCGGGCTTCGAGGTCGTAGAGTTTGGAGACTGATTTGTAGTCGAGGTCTCCGTACTTGTTGCGTTCGAGCAGCTTCATGGCAAGCTGATACATGGGGTTTTCGGTGCCGTCTTGCTGCTCTCCGATCCATTTGCGCAGGAACTCGATGAGGCGGTAGGCGGCGATGTCGGCGCGTTCGTCGAAGCGTTTTACTTTGTTGCTTTTGACTTCCCATTTGAAGTCTTCGTCGCGCAGGGTGAAACTGAGTTGTTCTTCGCTGCGAAGGTGACCGTATTCGGCCATGATATGGCGGAAGGCTTCGGACTCGTTGTTGACGAGATCGGAGAAGAATTTTACGTCTTTACAGATGTTCTGTACCTGAGTCTGGATGTTTTGCATGAGTTCTGATCGAAGGGATTCGTAGGCTTCGCGGCGCGCGAGTGCTTGGATGCGTTCTTCTTCTCGTTTCTGTGCGAGGAGTTCGGCTAATTCTTTACTTGTTAATTGATTTACGTTTTCCATAATTGTTCTTTATTTATTTTATAAAACATTGTTCTCTTCGGATGAGATTCTCTCCCACTGTCAACTTTCAACTGTCAACTTTCAACTAATTAATAGTCGATTGTTTGTTCGAGTGTGATGATTACTATTTTGATATCGACTTCATTGAGTCGGCGTGCGAGTGCGCTGTCCGAGGGGAATCGGCTGAGAAGTTCGAGTAGTTCTTCCCGTTCGGTTTCGAGCTGCCGGAGGCGGTTTCTGAGCTTCCGGTTCATGTATCTTCTTACTATTATTACTTGCATTGGTAAAGGGTTTAACGGTTTTGTAGGTAAAACATACTTCGGAATAGTTCTTCATTGAGGGGGATGCCACGGATATCGGCTTCGCGTATGGCGGGTTCGAGGTAGTCGGCCAATTCGCCGTAGTTGTCGGCATAGCGGCAGAGTAGCGTGCGAAGTCCTTTGTCGTAGCGGCGTCCTTCGAAGAAGCGCGAGAAGGTTCGGTCGATCGGTCGGATATGCCTGATGCCGGCTTTGAAGCGTCGGAGGAATTGGGGTATGCCTTCTTTGCGGCGGCTTCGTTCTAATTTGTTGAGTATATCCGATGTTCCGATCAAGACGATGGAGCATTTGTTCTTGAGGTAGTCGTAAATTGTTTTGATACTTAAGAGTCCGGTGACGGAGAGGTATTCGGCTTCGTCGAATATGATGACGGGCTGCATGCGGCGTTCGTACATCCGCTGTAGCTCCCGGCTTATACTGTCTATTTTATAGGAGCAACTGCCTTCGTGATTGCTTCCGGTGGCGCGTTGGAGTTTGCGCACCAGATCGGAGATGGTGTCGTTCTTGTTGCAGGTGATGATAAACGTGCCTGTGGGGTAAACGTTGGCAAATCGTTCGATGGTGTAGCTCTTGCCTGAGCCGGTTTCGCCGATAAGTATGCGGGTTCCGGCACTTTCTTTTGCTTCGGTGAGCTCTTTGAGTATGTCGATAAACTGCTCTGTATGGACGAGTGGCCAATACTCTTTGGGTTGCCGGGTGACGTGCTTTTCTTTTTTCATGTCTGTCGTTATTTAAATTTGTTTAAGTCTCCTATTTTCTTTAATGCGTATTCTTCGTAGGATTGCTCTTGTTCTTTTTTCAGAGAAGAGGCTCCTTTTTTTTGTACGGCGCGTGTCTTTTTTTGCATCAGGTCGCGCTCTTTTTCTTCTGCTTCTGCGGCAAGGTCTTCTTCTGACTTGATGAGCCGGCCGGGTTGCAGGTAGTTTTTGTGTTGCCCCATGCTGTCTGTCAGCGGGGTATAGGCTTGCTTGGTGTCGATTTGCCCTATGTCGTCGAGCAGTTTCTTTACGTTTTCTTCGTCAGTGGCTACGGTGTTGATTACGTAGGGCTCCAACACTTTTTTATTGTATTCGTCTATCTTTCGCAGTGCTTCGAAGTCGCCTTTGCCACGGTCACGAAGGGCCATGGGCTGGCGGTGTACTTCTTCGAGCAGGAAGCGCCGTTTTTCTGTATGGTCGGTTACGAGGATTGTGCCAAGATCGTTGTCATCATATATGACTGTCCAGCTGCAAAGCGGGTCTTTCCGGAAGTCGATATCGTAGGTATCGTATGAACGTTGTATACCAAGGATGGTAGGTTCGAAGCATCCTGCCTTGAGGCGCCGGGTGCGTTCGTTGCGGACTCCGAATTTATAGAGGTATTCTTCGCGCGTCATGTCGAGGCGGTCTTCTTCGGGCATTCGTTTCCATGCTTCTCGGAAGATGCCTTGTTTGAGGCGGCGCTCCTGGTTGATGATATAGTTTATCTGGCTGATTACGCCGTCGCGGTCGGGAAAACGTCGTTTGTTGGCGTTGAGCATATCGATGTTGGGCTGGCTCCTTTTATTGGAAGTGATGCCGAAACCGCTCCAGTTCTGGTTGCCGAACATTCCCTGGCAATACTTGCGGTTGAGACGGAGGAAATATCTTTCGATGGGTTTTGCCTTAGCGTTTTTTACTCGCGCCGGGGTAAAGTATTCGGCCAGGTCGCTGTAAAACGATGTCATGCGTTTGATGCCGTAGTGATCACTTTGTATCTGGTATGGACGATAATAGTCTCCAAAGAGTGAATGGCAATGGTCGATCGCGTTTTTTACTGCCATCTGTATGAGCTGGGTGCTTTCATTGTCTGCGATAGCGAAGCCGACGGGGTAATCGCATGATGCGTCGAGTACTACGACTACGGTTAGGCGGTTGTTGTAGGTGGTGACGGTGCGTCCGTGTTTGTCGGTGGCGCTTTTCTGATAGTATAATTCGGCTGTCCATCCGTCGATGCTCCAGAATGAGAGGGCTTCTGTGGGGCGTTTGCGGCGGACTTGCATGGATACGCGGTTGCGGAAGGCTTCGGATCCGTGGCGTCCGGCTTCTATTACGAGGTGGTATTCGCGCATATAGTTGGATACTGTGCGTACGCATATGGTATCCCAGCCTTTGGCATTGGCAATGGTGTTATACAGATTGGTTATTTCCTGAGCTCCATAGTTGGCACCCCTCGACATAAGGCTGCGGAGGAGTGACACTTGTTCTTCGGTATATACCTTGGATGCGTTTTTATTGGCCTGGCCGCGTTTGTCGATACAGCACTCGGGGCCGACGGAGAGGTATTCACGTACTTTCTCACGGAGTTTACTGTATGCGGTGGGTAGTGCCAGTCCTTGTTGCTCGATAACGAAGATAACGTCTGTATAGAAGTCGGTCATTTTATCGTACCCCAGCTTCTTTTTGTCTTTTTTTCGTTTCATTCGCGCCAGCATGGAGAGCCATTTACAGGCTTCGCGTGCTTTGTCGAGCGAGTCTGCCGGTATTTTTTCTCCTGTAGGGTATGTGGCGGTTTCCAGGCTCTTCTCATCCGCTGGAATGAGGTATGCGTGGGGTGCGAGCTTATCGAGGATGTCTTTCAGTCGTCCGTTCTGTTCGTACCATTTGTCTACTGTATTGCCTCCCAGCAGTACTGCCTGGATGGTTGCGCGGTACATCGGCTTTAGCCCGTCGAAGTGTATATAGATATATTTGCCTTCCTTGTGGTGAGGCCAGCAGTTTACTTCTCCTTTCCTATGACCGGTCAGTACCCGCTTGAGGTAACCTTCGGACACTCCGCATTTGACCATGTCGGGCACGGTGACACAGAAGGTCCGGTTTCCTGGTCGGGATACGGTTGAATAGCAAGGTGAACTGAATGGTATGTCTCTGAATTCCGGCATCATTTTTTCGTTAATTATTCATAGATGAGGTAATGAGTTGGCGTAGCATGTTTGGTTATTTACCAAACAATTTGTCGAACCACCTTTCGATTGTCCGTAGGCCTCTATTCATTTCTCGTCTACTGGTAGTGGCTGCCATGACACACCATGCGGCTACGACTAATAATATAATGTATGTAAAGAAGGGGGTTGAGTTTCCTTCGTTCCAATTCCATTCGATGGTTTGAAGGGCCGCTAATGCCAATATTAGCATAAGTGGGCCGGTGAGTAAGATGATTATCGACTTCATTTATTATATGGTTATAAAGATTTACTGTGATTGCTAATAACTTCGTTTACGGCTGATAGCGTCTGTTGGTATCCTTCCCAGTATCGTAATACGGTGATTGAAAATAGCTTGTTTGGCTTTCGATTGCCTTTAAACATACGTCGGATGTAGTCTTTGGAATAATGGTTTTTCAGTATCCCACGAATGGCCGACTTGTCCTCATCTGATAATTTCTTGATAATTTCTTGTAAATCCATAGTATTATTGTATATTTGTCTTATTAATCACGACAAATATATCACAGAATTATTGTATAACCAAAACATTTCACAGAAAAATTGTATAAATATTTTACTTATGGAACAAGACATTATGAATCAAAGAGTTGTACGGGTTATCCATTACCTACTTGAACAAAATATAGTAAACAAGAAGAGTGAATTGGCAGAAAGGCTGGACTGTTCTCCCCAAACTATTACGGAAATATTGGGAGGTAGGCAAGGGGTTAAAGTATCTTTATTACAGAAATTATTTGATCGATTTGACGTTTCTTATAATTTTATTTTCAGGGGTGAAGGAGAAATCCTAAATCATCCTACAGAAAAGGAACCAACTCCCGAATCAGATTGTAACCCGAGTTGTAACCCCGATTGTAACGAACCGACTATTTTTTTGCCTAATTCCGGAAAAACAATAGGTACAAAAAAAGCAATCGCTGATATTCCTTTGAAATATGATAAGAATGCTATCTCTATTCCAATGGTGGATATCAGCGTAGCTGCCGGAGCCGGTTATTTTAATACTGCTTACCTCGACGAAATCGAGTATATGCATATGCCGCAGTATATGCTTAAGGGTAACAGGCAATATCTTTGTGTCCGGATAAAAGGGATAAGTATGGTTCCCACTTTGCAGGACGGCGGTTATCTGATTGTTAGCCTTCTCGACCGTTCTGAGTGGCAAACAATTCGTGACGGACATATCTATATTGTTACGGATCGTGAGGGTCGTGCGTTTGTTAAACGCCTAAAGAACCGTCTGCAAGCCCACGGATTTCTTATATGTAATTCTGATAATCCAGACAAAATGGGCTTCCCAAGCTTCAACTTATCAGAAGAAGAAATCAACAGCGTATGGTATGCAGAATGGTACTTCACCCCCAAAATGCCTAATATCAACGACACCTATTACAATAAAATCGGCGAACTGGAAGAAAACTACAACGAACTCCGCGAAGATTTCCACATCCTAAAATCCGAACTCAATAAACTATCCAGATCAAAATAACTTATCCCTTTCTCATGAAAGGTATAAGAATTTAAACAAATAGTTTTTCAATGCTTAGTCTCAGAGAATATCCTTAATATATATTAAACAGAATAATACATATTTAATTACCTATAAACCACAAATAACCTCCTTGTTTTGCTGAAGATACAAGGAGTTTACAACAATTGGAATATTGATGATGATTCAGGCTGGGACGGTGGTTCTACACCTGACTATAAGGCTTATGGCCGTCCTGAAATGGAAATTACAGCCGGAATAAAGGTCGATCCGATAGAGAATTTGTCATTAAATCTTGATTATTATCTGGCTACCGGTAGATACACTATGCTAATGGGTAATTGGGAGCCTTTAAAAATGAAAAACATCAATGAATTGAATGTTACAGGTTCATATACCTTTAATGATACATTTGGAGTATATGTAAAAGTGAATAACTTACTGTTCCAGAAGTATGAGATGTTGTATGGTTATCCGTTGCAAGGCTTTAATATAATGGGTGGAATTAATATCAATTTTTAGTTTGCTCATTTAATCAAAATCTGTCACGGCGATATATAACGCATTGAAATATAGTAAATAAAGCGTGACATATGATTTGTCACACAATGTCATTAAGTTAAGGCTTAAAAGCGTTGACAATCCGTATATTATATTAAGAGAAAAACATCTAATTATTTGTATTATTAGTAAATATATATTATATTTGATTATTGGAAAAGGCCTGCGGTTGGTGAGTGATGTAATGTAAAGAGTAAATATTTGTTTACCTCTGCGGCTTACCGCCAGGCCTTATTAAAAAAAGTACTAAAAACGATAGAAGATGAAGATTTTAAAGGCCGGCATAAGGCCGGTTCATGTTCTCATCATTTTACACGTGAGCGAAAATTAGACTTTAGACATGTGATAACTTTCATACTTTGCGGTGTAAAAAGTTCCCTTCAGCGTGAGTTGGATGATTTTTTTGCAAAAATATCTGCCGTAACTTATCCCTACCGGCATGTGAGTAAAAGAGCTTTTAGCCAGGCCCGCCGGAAACTGTCCTTTACGGCATTCCAGGAATTGAACCGCCATTGTGTCGATTATTTTTATACGCACACCACTTATAAGCGTTGGTGCGGTAAACGTGTCTTTGCCGTGGATGGTTCTACGTGTGTGTTACCAGAGCATCGGGAGACTAACCGGGAGTTTCCGGGGAAGAATAAATCCCGACTTGCCAGAATATCCTTTGCTTATGACCCGCTCAATGAGTTGGTTTATGACTGTGCCCTGGATAACATCCATGTGGACGAGCGTACCCATCTAGACCAGATGCTTGGGAAGTTCGAAAAGGGGGATTTGCTTCTTCTGGACAGGGGATATCCCAGCTTCCGGCTGATAAAAGAACTTTTACGTCTGGGTATCCATTTTTGTATGCGTATGCCCCGTGGATTCCATTATAAAATTGATGCTTTCATGGCCTCCCACAAGAAAGAACAGACCGTTTGCTTCTCTCAAACGGGTTACAGGGTAAAATTAAAACTCTATAAGATTATCCTTCCTTGTGGAGGGAAAGAGATTCTTTTGACCGATATACGGGACAGAAAACTACAGGTAAAGGATTTTGGGTTGTTATACCACCTGCGCTGGGCAGTGGAAGAGGGGTACAAATATCTCAAAGCCCGTATGGAAACACCTAATTTCTCAGGTAAGACACCTGGAGCCATCCGGCAGGATTTCTATGCCAAGGCTTTTATTATGACCTTGGAATCGGTACTCAGGTTTCCTTTAGATAAAAAAATCAAGGCCCGAAATATTCGTCGGCATTCGACTAAAAACCGCCGGCATCTGCATAAGATCAACCGCACAAATGCCTTGTGGTTTTTGATGAGACACTCATTACACATATTCCTAAACAAAGATATCGACGGATTCCTTGCAGCTTTTGATCATATCGTATTAAGAACCACAGAAGTCAGGATCAGGGGAAGAACTTTTCCAAGATCACCTTTAAGGGTCATAAAATATTACCAAAACTATAAAAGAGTATAAAAGACACATATATTCATCAGATTATACCAAAACCATTTTCAAATAAACAGCCCGTTTATGTTAGAGAGCATCAACTAAACTTTTGTGCTCAAAAAATACAGGATGATTTGAAAGTTATTATTATTTTTACCTACAACATCAACCAATCATCTGTAAAAGCTATAAAAAGGCATGAAAGATGATTGGTTTTTTTATCCCAATACGTTAACTATGGACCCAGTGTAGTGAGAATACTTTTTCTCACTACACCTTTTTTATACCTTAACTTAATGACATTGGTGGAAGATTGATCTTCCACTCTTAAGCTGTTTATAAATAATCGATTATGGGTAAAAATGTAAGATGTAGGTATAGTCGTTACTACCACATGAGTACTATATGAAAAGTTTCCGAATCAGGTGATATCTGAGTATTGAAATCTGAATAAGTTATGTAGAATCTTACGGCTCCGGGTGTAAAGTCGAAATCGTAGGTTTGTGTCCATAAGAATTCATTTCCTCCCTGTGCTTCTCCTAAGTGTAGAACGAAGGGTAATCCGTTTTTCACATTGTTATCTGTTTGAATGTAGCCGATGACGGTACCTTCGCGATAAATTGAGCTTGTAAGTTGCGGTATATCCCTGTCTACGTAGAAGTATGTATTTAAATCTCCAGGCCTGCCCGATAGTAACCATTGCGATCGGTTGATTGTAAATGAGGTTGTATACCAGTTTGCTCCGTATCCGGGCTCACCTTCCGGACCCATCGGACCTTCTGGCCCCATTGGCCCTTCAGGTCCCATCGGGCCTTCGCATGCAATTAATGTAATAGCAGCTAACAATATTAAAGTAATCTTTTTCATGATTGTAAGTTTTTAAAAAGTATAACAATTATATTTAACACTAAATTCAATTTATCTTCTTCCTCCTTGTCTAGTGGAGGAACTACTGGAAGAACTACTTGAACTAGACCGTTGACTTTCTTGTTCACGCTGACGTCTGGTTTCAGCTTCTCGTCTTTCGCGTTCCTGTTTTTCCTGAGCTTCTTTGCGTTCGCGCTCTTGTCTTTCTTGTGATTCGCGTTGGCGTCTTGCATCAGCTTCTCGTCTTTCGCGTTCCTGTTTTTCCTGAGCTTCTTTACGTTCGCGCTCTTGTCTTTCTTGTGATTCGCGTTGGCGTCTTGCATCAGCTTCGCGCCTTTCGGTTTCCTGTCTTTCCTGAGCTTCTTTACGTTCACGCTCTTGTCTTTCTTGTGATTCGCGTTGGCGTCTTGCATCAGCTTCTCGTCTTTCGCGTTCCTGTTTTTCCTGAGCTTCTCTGTTTGCTCTTTCTTGTCTTTCCTGGTTTTCACGTTGACGCCTTGCATCTGCTTCGCGTCTTTCGGTTTCCTGTCTTTCCTGAGCTTCTCTGTTTGCTCTTTCTTGTTCTTGTCTTTGCTGGGTTTCACGTCTACGAGTAGCTTCAGCTTCTTGATTTTCTTTTTTTCTTCTATCTTCTATTAATTTTTGTTCTTGTATTTGTCTGGTTTGATTTTCCTGTGGACGAGAGGTTTGACGTTGCTTTCTTCTTGATTCTATTTCCTGAGCTTCTCTGCGAACGAATTCTTGTCTTTCAACTTCCTGGCGCTGACGTCTGGTTTGACTCTCTCTGTTTACCCGGCCTTCTTTTTCTGACTGTTTGTTTCCATCTCTTTGAGATGTTCTGGTAGTTTCAGAGTTTACGGGTTTAGAAACTCTTGATGGGGTAGGACGTTGCGAGGTTCTTATTTCTTCCTTTACAGGTGGTATGATTACCGGTGGCTTAGGAGGTTTGTTGCCTCCCGGCTTGCCAGGTTTATGCGGTGGATGTATATGGTTATTTCCTGTGGGTGGGTAATAATAATTAGGATAATAATACTCTGTTATATAGTAATCGTTATATGGGTATATATAGTAATCATCGAAATAGAAATTTGTATAATAATCTGTATAATAAGGTGAGTAATAATCATTGTAGCCGGAATAATTATCATAATATTCATACTGATCTTCCTGATAATTATTGTCATACTCAGCATAATATTCCGGTTTTAATGGAGCCGGAGGTGTTTTATAACTCGCATTGATTTTGGATTCAAGATTAATCTTATCAGAAGACGTTTCTTTTACAGACTTATCTGAAACTACATCTACTTTTTTTGATGTCTTTTTTGTCTTATTCTTTGGTGAGTTTATTGGTAAGGTAGCCGTAGGGGTGCTTTTCAATGAATTCGTGGGTTGAATAATCATAGAATCTTTTGTGGCGGGGAGCGTTTCATCAAGAGAGGTTGGACCGCGCGAACTTTTTTTACAGCTTAATGCTGAGATTAGCAGAACAACGATTGATATAAATAAATTAATCCGTTTCATTTTAGTAAAGTTTTTAAAAGATTAAACCATACTTTCTAATTCACATTCAGCAGAATGTGCAGATTTAAGTTTTATATCGATCGATAGTAACTATGTAAAAACGCGCTTTCGAAAGCCATCTTGCTTTCTTATTTTTTTAGACTAAAAGGTTTGATATGGGTTTAATGTAAAATTACTTTTTTGATTAATTTTTTTTACTTTTTAAGCCCTTATCTCACTAACTTTGCAGAATGATAAGTAATTATACATTTGAGGAGTTAAATTCATTCCTTGATTCGAAGGTTAATACGTATAATAATAAAGATTTTATTAACACGGATCCGATTCAGTTTCCGCATAAATACAGTAATAAACAAGATATTGAAATATCCGCTTTTCTTACAGCAACTATAACCTGGGGAAAAAGGGCTCTTATCATTGAATCTGCTAAAGATATGCATGAAAAGATGGGGAGTTCGCCGTATGATTATATTATGGGAAAGGGTTATGAAAGGTTAGGGGAAAGTAATATACATCGTACCTTCTTTGAACATGATATGGCTTATATGTGTCGTGGCTTGCATGCTATTTATAACAAGTATGATGATTTGGAGTTGTTGTTTAAGTCACATCTACCCGCTAACGATAGAATATGGAATAGTATTCTGGTTTTTCGGAATTATATGATATATGCAAACGGGGAAATCTCGTGTAGAAGTCTTAAACATATCTCAAATCCTGTAAAATCAGCTTGTAAGCGTTTACACCTGGCTTTAAAATGGTTGGTGAGGAATGATGGAATCGTAGATCTTGGTTTATGGAAAAGTATATCTCCTGCTGAATTACAAATGCCTCTAGATGTTCATGTAACTAACATTGGAAGAGAACTTGGACTACTGGTACGAAAGCAGAATGATCGTAAGGCTGTTGAAGAATTAACTACTGAATTGAGAAAATACAATCCCAATGATCCTACAATTTATGATTTTGCATTGTTTGGTATAGGTGAAGAAAGGTCGAGAGAAAAATAAAAAACTGCCTCCACTCTTTCTTTTTGTTTGAAGTGAAGGCAGTCGCACTAGCATGAATCTTAAAACTAATCTATTGTTTAACGTAACTTTTTTCTATGTATTGGTTCTTTTGAAAAACATAAATTAAATCATCAGTCTTGGTCAATCTTTATTTTTAGTATTAATCTTAAATCTTAAACTCTTGAAAAACGTAATCTTTTTTTGTTTTTGGTTGTAAGGCTTTGGTTTCGCCCTCCCTCCGGAGGACTTTCATATATATAACAACCCCAAACGTATTTTGATTTTAGGATTAAAATACATTATTGGAGAAAATAGAAAAATTAAGATTTACGACTGAACTTATCCTAAATTGAACGTCTTTTACAACTTGTGCAAGTTAAAAATAGCAGAATTTTCAATAGTATGATTAGTATTTGCAACTTTTTAAGTTAATCCATATAGTTGTTAAATGACCATACACCGTCGTTAAAGGTCAATGAAATTACTTTGTCTACATACATTGTATCTTTATAGAAGATACTGAAAGGGGTTTTGTCGGTGATTTTAAAACGGGTAAATATCCTTGCATATTCTCCTGGATAGGCATCTATAAACCTGATTTCTTTGATAGAGTCGAACTCGCAACGGAACAAAGTCACAATTGGCCTATTTTGGATAGGTATAGCTGTAGGGAGTGTTTTCAAAATATAAGGATTGGTTTTTTCTTCCATTGTAAAATCGCACTCTATTTTATTACCCAGGTTATCGGTGGGTATAGTGTCTTTGATGTTAAGAGTCAGATAACCTTCTTTTTCTAATGCTTGAAGTTTATTAAATTCATCTTCAAATATTCCGACATCTTTTCCGGTTAGGAAACTACGGGTTTCATATAGAGGTTGGAGAACCAGATAATCTTTAATTATCCTTTCAGCTTTTTTATTTGTAAGTTTATCACTATTGCAGGCAGTAAAAGCCAAAAGTATAGATAATATGATTCCTAGTCTTTTCATAATGGTATTCATGATACAAAAAATTGTTTTATGCTTCAAAGATAAAAAGTTTATAATATTTTTGTATCATTGCATTTGATAAATAACAATGTAAAGGAATCTATAATTATTAAAAAGCTACTATTCATGAAAAAAAGTTTTTTATTTCTCAATTTGCTCTTTTATGTTTTAGGTATAACATTTCAGGTTCAGGGCCAGCCCGGACAAAAGTATGTCAACGTAATTATTTCTCCTGATCATGCCGATTGGAAATATAAGGTGAATGAGAATGTCACCTTCTCGGTCCAGGTGTTCAAGGATGAGGTTTTGCTTAAAAACGTTAGCGTCGATTATGAATTGGGTCCCGAATTTTTCCCGACTGAAAAGAAACAGAGCGTAGTGTTAAAAGACGGTAAATTAACGCTCAAGTCATCGATGAAACAACCGGGTTTCTTACGTTGCCGCGTAGTGGCGAAAGTTGATGGAAGAAACTATGAAGGCTTAACTACTGTTGGGTACGACGTAGAGAAGATATTACCGACATCTCAAGAACCTAAAGATTTCGATGCTTTCTGGGATGACGCTATAAAAGAAACTAAAAGTATACCTTTAGATTCTAAGATGGTGTTGCTGCCTGAGAAATGTACTTCTACACAAAATGTATATGAGGTTAGTTTTCATAACGAAAAAATAGGCTCACGTATATATGGTATACTTATTACTCCGAAAAAAGAGGGGAAATATCCCGCTATTTTAACTGTTCCAGGAGCCGGCATTCGTCCGTATGGCGGGGCGAATATGGGAGATGATGTGATCAGCCTTCAGATTGGGATTCACGGAATACCTGTTACCTTACCTCAAGAAGTATATAATAACCTGATGAGTGGTGGTCTTGCAAACTACTGGAAAGTAAATATGAATGATAAAGACGCTCATTATTACAAACGTGTATTCCTTGGATGTGTGAGGGCTGTTGATTTTATATATACTTTGCCTGAATTCGACGGAAGTACTCTTGGGGTTACAGGCGGTAGTCAGGGAGGTGCATTGTCTATTATTACAGCCGGACTAGATTCACGTATAAAATTCCTTGCTGCGCTTTATCCTGCTATGTGTGACTTTGCCGGATATCTCAATGGACGTGCAGGTGGATGGCCACACTATTACAGGGAAAACAAACCTAAACCTAACGAAGTGGAGACATTGGCCTATTTCGATGTCGTTAATTTTGCCAAACGTGTGAAAGTTCCAGGATGGTATTGCTGGGGTTTCAACGATGTAACTTGTCCTCCTACATCCATGCATGCTGCTTATAATGTCATACCCGGAGAAAAAGAGCTCGATCTTTTCCTCAATACAGGGCATTGGACTTATCCTGAACAATGGACTGTTCGCAACGCATGGCTTAGGAAGTATTACAGGAAATAAACATTTACATAAAAAGGGTTGTTGTTTTCCTATTAATTGATATTGTTTTAATGAAATCAATAATAGGACTAAACAACCGTGAATTAAGTTGGTTAGCATTTAATAACCGGGTATTACAGGAGGCACAGGATTCCACTGTGCCTCTTATGGAAAGACTGCGTTTTCTCGGTATCTTCTCCAATAACCAGGATGAATTTATCAAAGTGCGTGTGGCGAATATGATGCGCATGGCAAGAATCAGGGATGAGAAGATTCTGAAACTCACGAACGGATATCCGGCAGCCGAACTGGTGGCATTAATGAACCAAAGCATGGAGCACTCTCAGGAAATCTTTTCGACAACTTATCGGGAGATTCTTCGGCTTATGGAGCAAAAAGATCTCTTTGTTGTTAATGAAAAGCAGATAACTAAAGATCAGGAAACTTTCTGCCGGAAATATTTCTCAGAGGAGATAAGCCAATGGCTTATTCCGCTTATGCTTCGGAAAACCACTAAAATGCCTTTCCTGAGCGACAACAAGATTTATCATGCAGTGAGAATGACGCAGCGAAGTTCGAAACAGGCGCGTTATGCTATTATTCAGATTCCTGTAAATAAAACCTGCCCTCGCTTTATTGAACTTCCTGCAGCGAAAGGCCGAAAAGACATTATCTTTCTTGATGATATAATCCGCTTATGTCTGGATGAAGTCTTTTTTATGTTTAAATACGATAAGATAACATCGCACACCTTCCGGTTTTTCAGAGATGCGCAAATGAGTATTGATGATGATATCTCCAAAAGTCTTATTGAAAAGATGGAAGAAAGCCTTGAAGAACGTTTGCGTGGCGAGCCGATCCGACTTACTTATGATAGTGATATGCCTCTTGATTTGCTAGAGATCTTAATGAAGAAGCTTCACCTGACCTCGGATGAACTTGTCAGTGGAGGCAGATATCACATGTTGCGTGATCTGATGAAGTTTCCAAAAATAGATCCGGAATTAGAGAATATCAATCCGCCACCTTTACAACATCCCGATATCCGGTACAATGTAAGCCTCTTTGATGTAATACGTAAAAAAGATATATTACTTTATTATCCGTATCAAACATTCAACCACCTTGTAGACTTCTTACGTGAAGCGGCTATCGACCCGAAAGTGAAAAAGATATTCATAACCCTCTATCGTACGGCTGAACGTTCAAAGGTTATCAATGCCCTGATTAATGCAGCCAGGAATGGGAAAGAAGTTATTGTCTTGGAAGAATTAATGGCACGCTTCAATGAAGAACAAAATGTAGAGAATTCAGATTTACTTCAAAAAAACGGTATTACTGTGATACATGGTTTTAAAGGAATAAAGGTACACAGCAAACTGATCCTGGTAGAACGAAAGGAGAACGGGGCAAATAAAGGATATATATATGTAGGAACAGGAAACTTTAATGAAAACACAGCTCGTATCTATACCGACTTTGGATTGTTTACAACTGATCCGCTGGCCGTTGAGGATACACGTCTTGTTTTCGATTTCCTTCTTAATTCTCATAAGCACTTTACATGTAAACGTTTACTGGTCTCGCCTTATTTTATGAGAAAGCAGTTCGAAGCGTTAATAGATCGTGAGATAAAAAATAAGCAAACCGGTAAGAAAGCAGCCATCTTCGCCAAATTCAATTCTCTTACTGATACAAAGATGATCAAGAAACTCTATAAGGCAAGCCAAGCTGGGGTTGATATACGGCTTATCATCAGAGGTGCCTGTTGCCTTCAACCTCAAATAAAGGGGCTGAGCGATAATATCAGGGTAATAAGCATTGTAGATAAATATCTCGAACACGCCAGAATGGTTATTTTTCATAATGGAGGAGATGAACAGATATTTATATTAAGCGCCGACTGGATGACACGAAATCTTGATTACCGTGTAGAGGTAGGAATTCCTATTCTTGATCTTTCCATTAAAAATATAATACTTGACATCTTCGAAAGTCAATGGAATGACAATGTGAAAGCACGTGATCTGACAATTTTAGGAGAGAATAACTACATCAAGAGAAGCGGGAAGAAATCGAACCGTTCTCAAACATCCCTATATAATTACTTTAAGCAATTAACCAATAAAAAAGAAAAATAGATGAAAAAAGAAATTCTTAATAAATTGATAGCTAAACCGGGCAAAAAACATAAAGTATCCGACTTTGATCCTAAATATACAGCCCGACTTACCAAACCGAAAGCAAATGAGATGTTGGCAGAAAAGATTGAAGAACTTCGCGAACTTCAAAATATGTTATATGCTCACGACCGATACGGGATTCTGATCATTTTCCAGGCCATGGATGCCGCAGGAAAAGATGGCACTATCAAGCATGTTATGTCAGGTATTAATCCCCAAGGTTGTCAGGTCTTCTCCTTCAAACAACCATCCGATGAAGAGTTGGATCATGATTATCTTTGGCGAATAAGTGAGAGTTTACCCGAGCGTGGAAGGATAGGTATTTTTAATCGCTCTCATTACGAAGATGTATTGGTCGCAAAAGTTCATCCCGAAATTGTTTTAAACAGTAAACTTCCACATATTGTTAGTCTTGATGATATAACTGACAAATTCTGGGAGCATAGATATCGTCAGATCAATGATTTTGAGCGTTACCTGACAGAGAATGGGATTATAGTAATAAAATTTTTTCTAAATGTATCACACGAAGAGCAGGAAGAGCGTTTTTTGTCTAGACTTGAGGATAATTCAAAGAACTGGAAGTTCTCCTTATCAGACCTTAAAGAACGTGCTCATTGGGATAAATATATGAATGTATACGCTGATGTACTTACCAATACCTCCACTGAGGATGCGCCTTGGTATGTAATACCAGCAGATGCAAAATGGTTTATGCGTTATGCTGTGGCAGACATTATTAATGATCGGCTAAAGGCTCTTGATTTACATTATCCGGTACTTACTGATAAAGCCAGAGAAGAAATAAAAGAAGCCAAGAAAGAGCTTCTTTCTGTCGTAAACAGCAAAAAGAAAGCGGAGCGTGGAACACGGTAAGCAATGACTAGAAAAGAAAAAATAATCCCCTATTCTCCAAAAGGAAGAAAGGGGATTTTCTTTTTTCGTACTGAATACTACTTACTGATTAGACATTGATCAGAGTTTTAGCTTATTTCGTATTGCTTTCGGTACTGCATTTTTGTGTACCACAATGCTGATAGTTTTATAAGCTACAAATGCATCCGAAATATACCAGGTACCCTTATACTTATTGTCTGTTCCCCATGAATTCTTAATCATATAGAATTCTTTTCCGGTTTGATCTTTGGCAATACCATAGATTAACATACCATGATCGTCGGTTGTCTGGAAATTATCGTATCCTTGCTGACGCAATTCTTGTGTGATGGTTAATTCTTCTACCGGTTTATCCAGCATCTTACGAATTTCTTCATCCTTATCACGCTTGCTAAGGCCAATCCAGCGTGCCTGATCCGATCCTGAAGTTTCAATAGCTTCTACATCAGGTACAACGCCGATACCATTGCGGGTGAAACCTACTTCACTAACATCGGATGCCCATGCTACGGTATAGCCTTCATTGATAGCACTCTTTATTACAGTCATCATTTCATCGAGAGGAACATTATATGAAAGTCCCCAGCGCCAGTTGTCTGGCACTTCCAACGCAAATGGTTTATAGAATGGCTGGTGAGTAAAAGAAGTTATGGAAATATAATCGTCCATCTTCAATCCTAACATATCACGGAAAGATTCGGGTGTATATTGTTTACCATTATAAACGAAATATTCAGGAATCTCACCTAGATAAGCATCGATAATACCATTAAACCCTTTTTTCCATGCCGTTGATAGCTTTCCATTAGGATTATTGGCTATTGCTTTTATATAAGCTGATGCACCGCTTTCCATTTCATTATGCACATGCATTTCCTCTCCATAGTTGAGACCGGGCATTGCCTGTTCGGGTACGATGCCATAATGTTTTACAGCGTAAAGTACATCTTCAAAAGAACCTCCCTGAGAAAAATTGAGTGATGTGTGAGTACGGATAAACTTTTCTCCTTGATCTTTATATGAATGGCTTACTATAAACATCTCAGACAGGTCGTATTCTCCTTGTCCCATACGGATAAGTTCCGATTCGAGATGAGCTATTCCTGAGAACGACCAGCAGGTTCCGGTTCGGTTCTGATTTTTAACAGGAGTTATTTTTAGTTCTTTTACGGGAGTAAATATATATTCTCCCTGAGCTTGTGTAATTGTGGCGCTAAGCGTCATCACCAACGAGAGGCCGGCAATAATTAGTCTATTCATGTTTATTAATTTTAAGTTATGTATTTCTAAGGCAAATATACAATATGCAATTCAGACATCCGATTATTTTATTAATTTTGTGACCGACATGATTTAAAATAAGGGAAATAATCACATGAAAGTCACCATTATTGGAACAGGTAACATCGGCGGGGCGATAGCACGCGGATTAGCGAAAGGAACAGTAATAAATACATCAGATATAACTTGTACCGACAAATCAGAAGAACTTCTGGATAAACTGAAAACCTTCGATAAGGAGTTCGTTATTTCAAACAATAATATTGAAGCTTCGAAGAATGCCGACATCATAATCATAGCAGTTAAACCCTGGATGGTTGAAAAGGTGATTGATGAAATCCGTCCGGTACTGGATTATGAGAGGCAGGTGATTGTTTCTGTAGCCGCCGGAATTACTTTTGAGCAGATGATGACTTTCCTGACCAAACATTCCGGATTTGACCTGATGGCAACTCCTACTATTTTCCGTGTTATCCCCAATACCGCCATTGAAGTAATGAGCAGTATGACATTTGTTTCTGCCTATAATGCTTCAAAAGAACAATCGGATTTGATTCTGAAAATATTTAATGAACTCGGTAATGCCATGTTAGTAGAGGAACGCCTTATGATGGCCGGAACGGCGCTTGCTTCGAGTGGCATAGCCTTTGCACTTCGTTATATACGGGCTGCTATTGAAGGCGGGGTTGAACTTGGCTTTTATCCGCAGGAAGCTCAGGAAATAGTGGTTCATACAGTTAAAGGTGCCGTAGACCTTTTAATCGCAAATAAAAGTAATCCTGAAATGGAAATAGATAAAGTAACCACTCCTGGCGGTATTACTATTAAAGGTCTAAACGAAATGGAACTTTCCGGTTTCACTTCATCTGTTATCAGGGGATTAAAAGCCAGTAAATAGGTGGTATACCACTTTATTCTCTTTTCCTCCGTTGTAATTCTGTCTTAATGATTTGCAATTCCCTACCTGTTTGTCCGGCAACAGAAGTGTTTTCTTGTGCACGGCGGATGAGATAGGGAAGTACATCGCGTACCTTAGCATAAGGAACGTATTTTGTGACGTTGTATCCGGCATGGGAAAGGTTGAAGGATATATTATCGCTCATCCCCAATAATTGTGAAAAGAAAATATGTGGATTATTTTTACTAATCCCTTTTTCTTCAATCAAGGCCGCAAGCTTATAATTGCTTGTTTCATTGTGCGTTCCCATAAACAGCTCCATCCGGTCGATGTGTTCAACAACAAATGCTACTCCTGCGTCGAAATTATCATCGGTTGTTTGCTTATCTTTACATATTGGATCAGGATAACCCATCAGTTCGGCTCGTTTACGCTCTTCTTCCATATAGGCACCCCTTACAAATTTAATACCGGGATAATAGCCTTTTTCGATGGAATCGTCCAGAATACGACGGAGATAAGGCATACGGTCGTGTCGATACATCTGAAGTGTGGCAAATACGATGGAACGTTCTTTGTTGAATTTACGCATAGCCTCATCGGTAAGCTCATCGATTGCATCCTGAAAGCAATAGTCTTCAGCATCTACCAGAATACGAACACCGTTTTCATATGCTCGTTCACAGAGAGTCATAAAACGTTCGCTGAATTCACGGTATGCTTTTACTTCTTCGATTGTAAGTTTTTCCTTCTTTTCTGAAGCTTTAGAAAGCAGATCGTCGGTGGTGAGGGTAGAAGGTTTGAATACGGCATAGGCTACTTTAGGATTGTCTTTAACAAAATCAATCATGCGGAGGTTTTCCTTAAAAGTAACTTTAATATCTTCCGGTGTTTGTTCACTTTCTGCAGAATAGTCAAAAGTTGACTTTACGTTAAAACGATACAAATAATCGGTTGTTTTACTACACTCTTCCAGTGTTTCCCCACCTACAAATTGCTTGAAAAGGGTAGGTTTTACTATCCAACCTAAAGGGAAGTGTATTTTGAGTGCAATGTTACTGGCGATTTTCCCTAATCGAACGATCCAAGGGTATTTCATCACATTGAAAAGCATATTCGCGTTCCGGAGCTCGGCATTTGATTTTGCAGAGAATGCGATTTCGGTATTATTAAAGTCTAACATGGTATTAGCTGTTAATCATTCTTCTCCGAGAAACGGATAACTATAATCAATTGGTGGAACGAACGTTTCTTTAATAGTCCGTGCATTTGTCCAACGAATAAGATTAAGTGGCCCTCCCGCCTTGTCGTTTGTACCCGAAGCACGCGCACCACCGAATGGTTGTTGGGCAATAACAGCTCCTGTAGGCTTGTCATTAATATAGAAATTACCGGCAGAGTATCTCAACTTATTCATTGCGGTCTGAATAGCGTAGCGATCACGGGCAAAAATAGAACCTGTAAGTCCGTAAGGAGATGTACGGTCACAGAGTTCAAGGGCTTCTTCGTACTTATTATCGTCATATACATAAATGGTAATGACCGGACCAAAGATTTCTTCAGTCATCGTTTTGAATTGAGGATTAGTTGTTAATATAACTGTTGGTTCAATAAAATACCCGATTGTTTTATTTCCATTACCACCAAAGAGAATTTCTGCGTCCGTAGCTTGTTTCGCGTGATTGATATAGCCCATTATGTTATCGAAAGAAGCTTCATCAATCACTGCATTTATGAAATTAGAAAAGTTTTGTGGATCACCCATTTTTATTTCTTTTAGCATGTCTCCCACCTGTTCGCGGATTTCTTTCCATAACGATTGGGGAATATAGGCTCGTGAACCTGCCGAACACTTCTGTCCCTGATATTCAAATGCTCCTCGGACAATAGCTGTTGCCACTTCGAGTGTAGGAGAGGAGGGATGAACGAAAATAAAGTTCTTACCACCTGTTTCTCCAACAATTTTAGGATAGGATTTATAGTTTTCAAGATTATCCCCAATTTGTCGCCACAATGTATTAAATGTTGCGGTAGAACCGGTGAAATGGAAGCCGGCCAGATCAGCACTGGCAGTTATAACTTTACCGATTATGCTTCCCTGCCCAGGAATAAAGTTTACCACACCATCAGGAAGTCCAGCTTCCTGAAAAACCTTCATCAACAGATAATTGGAATGGATAGCAGTAGTCGAGGGTTTCCATACAGCAACGTTGCCCATCATAGCTGGAGCCATATTAAGATTTCCTGCTATAGAAGTGAAATTAAAAGGACTAAGCGAAAAAACAAATCCTTCAAGTGACCGATACTCCATACGGTTAAGAATGCCCGTATCGGAATAGGGTTGATCTTCATAAATTTGTCCGGCATAAAAAGCGCTGAAGCGCAGGAAGTCGATCAATTCGCAAGGAGCGTCTATTTCTGCCTGATAAGGATTCTTACTTTGTCCAAGCATTACCGATGCATTGAGTAGGT
The DNA here is from genome assembly GCA_032054765.1 of Tannerellaceae bacterium. Taxonomy (GTDB): domain Bacteria; phylum Bacteroidota; class Bacteroidia; order Bacteroidales; family Tannerellaceae; genus DFXE01. Next base: position 212,768 of record DAMBSC010000005.1, on the reverse strand, counting down.
AACGATATTTTGTAGCAAAGAGTTCAGCTACACGCATCATAAGAGAAGCTCGTTCAATCCAAGGCAGCTCAGACCATTCTTTGTGTGCTTTCATTGCTGCATCGATAGCCATCTGAACTTCTTTTTCTCCAGCTTTATGATAGGTGGCAAGCACATGTTTATGATCGTGCGGCATAACTACCTTTCCGGTATTACCGGTACGTATTTCCTTGCCTCCTATAATCAAAGGAATATCCCATTCCTCAGAGGATACTTGTTTAAGCGCTTGTTTTAGTGACGTTTTCTCTGGCGTTCCCGGCGCGTAGGTTTTTACCGGTTCATTGATAGGTTTAGCGAATGTGTAATTGGCATTATTCATGATATATATATTTAATTGGTTGTGCGTTTTTCTGATTTGTAAACTTACTAAAAAGTTTTGAAACGCTTAAAAATAATTCACCACAGATTCACAGTTAACACGGATTTTTTTATTTTGATTAATCTGTGTAATTTGTGAATCTGTGGTGAAAATGTATTTTCTAGCTTAGCTTAATTATTTTTTTCGAGTTCTTTTTTACGTTTTAGTGCTTCAATAAAATAGTAATCAGCATAATTTAAAGGTTTGTCGATTTCGCTGCCATGAGGTATACTTCCTACAGAGTGCATCAGGATAAAGTTTCCATTGGTCCCGAGCTCTGCTCTGTAATCAGAAGATGCCAAGGATGTCATAAGTTTGTCGGCATATGTTTTATAGCTTTCCTGATCGGCTATGTCCATAGTTACAAGTTCGTACAACGCTGAAGCAATACACGCAGCCGAAGATGCATCACGAAGTTCGTCGGGAATGTTTGGAGCATCCATATCCCAGTATGGGATTAGGTCTTCGGGCATTCTGGGATGTTTACGCATAAACTCAAATGCCTTTACAGCCTGGTCCAGATATTTTCTTAATCCGGTTTCTCTATAGGCAACAGTATATCCATAAATTGCCCAAGCTTGTCCGCGGCTCCATGCCGATTCATGGGCATAACCTTGTGCTGTATGCCTATTACGTACCGAACCATCTTCAAGATTGTAGTCGATTACATGATAGCAACTGCCATCAGGACGGAATTGTTCAGCCATTGTTCGATCGGCATGTGATACAGCTATCTTATAGAAAGAAGAATCTCCTGACAAGCGTGTAGCTTCAAACAGCAATTCCAAATTCATCATATTGTCTATAATTACAGGGCATTCCCATCCTCGTTCAGATTGCCATCCTCGATCTACATTCCAGGATTGGATAATTCCAGGTACAGAACGGAAGCGGGTAGACAACGATTTGGCTGCTTGTATCACTACATCTTTATATTGAGGATTACCAGTGATTCTAAGCCCATTACCAAAACTGCAATAGATCATGAATCCTACATCATGATGCCATGTGAGATTCTTGGCTTCTTCAATGGCTTGTGTGTATTTTTGTGCTAATGGTAACCAAGTCTCGTCACCGGTAAGTTCGTATAAATACCATACAGAACCGGGAAAGAAACCACTTCGCCAATCAGCATAACCGCAATAGTAGACAGATCCGTCTTTTTTTAGTGTTACGGGATTAAGTACTTCACTACTAGCTTCAATAACCTCAATTGCTTTACCAAGTTGAACATGTGCGAACTCTATATTATCGTCAACAAAACCTTTCTCAACGGCTTTATTTGTATTTCCACATGACGTGAATAATATACTAACGATACAAACTGTAAATAGGTTTTTCATAATTTGCTGTTATATGTTGAACAGTAAAAGTACTATTTTTCTTCTTAAAATGAATAAGAAAGACCTATTGTAGGATTGATAGCGCTAACCTTATAGTGTCCGCTAAACGTTTTCTCCGGATTTAGCTGATCCACATATGAACCATCGCGACCAAAACCTGTGATATAGGCGAAAGAAAAATCAATCGATAGTCGTTCTAAAGGACGGAAGCTGAGACCAACTGTTGTTCCCAGTTTATTCATACTTGGAGTTTCAGGATTTAAATAATCATCCTTAACCGGTGATTCGTCGAAGTAAAAACCTAACCGAAGATCTAGTCTGTCAGTGGTCGCATACTCCCCACCGATACGGTAAACCCTACTGTTTTTGTAATTTTTCGGTGCATTTATGTTGTAAAACTCTAGAGCATCCTGAAAGAAATGAACATCTAATTCCTTATAAGCACCCCAACCTACAAATTGGACTTCTCCTGTAAGATTAAGTTTCTCAATAGGTCTATAGGCTATACCAACAATAAAATTAGATGGTAAAGGTAATTCAGCTTCAAATGTGCCTTGATCTAAAGGTAAGAGAGGAATTGTGTTTTTATTTCCAGTAATGGCTTCTATTGCAGGATTTACTATTGCTGCCATTTGACGTAAATTCTGCTCATTGGCATAATTCAAAGTAGCATGCCCTTCATCAACTTTCATTTTAACTTTAGAACGATAAGATACTCCTACAGTAAATTTATCAGTAATGTCAAACATCGCTCCAACATTAATACCAAACTTGACACCGGCATTTCCCTCTAAAGTTGCAGAATAAGCCGCTATATCTTTATATCTATCCAGATCTGCTGCCAAATCATAACCGTTTGCTTGAAATTGCGGAGCATATGGACGAAGAGCCTCTAAACCACCTGCTGGAATTATTGCCCGACTCAGTGAGAAATCTCCAAACATAATCATCATACCAGCCCCTAAACTTAAACGATCTCCAATTTTAAAAGCAACTGTGGGTTGTACAGAGAATGATTTAAGAGCTATATCTTGTATCAAAGCTGATCCTGCCCAATTTGTTCCCCAATTCATCGCACTCCCATAAGGATTAGTTACACTGATTCCCGCAGACATGAAATCATAAATCTTAAATCCTCCATAGAAATACAAGGGGGTACTAGGATCATTGTCTGCCTTATGTTTATAATTACCATTTGAATATTCTGCACTTGAAAAAATTGCCGAAACACCGGCTGAAAGATCAATTGTTTTATCCATAAAGCCAAGTCCTGCAGGGTTGAAGTGCATGCTTTCGGCACCTAATTTGAGGGCTGTCCCGGCGTTTGCCATACCACCTTGTTTGGCGCTTTGTCCGTTCACCTGGTAACCTTCAGCAGCTACATGAGAAAGGGATAGTATGCTGAAGCACACCAAAGTAATAACTTTTTTCATGTTAAATAATTATTCGTTAATAATATAAATCAATAAAACATTTTTGAAAATGTTAACGGTGGCAAAGATATATACTTTTCTTAAAATGCTGCACACTTATGTCGCATTTGTGCAGTTAGGGGTGGTTTTTAGACTTTGCTAACATGATTACCGGATTGTACAGGAACTCCATAGAAGAAGTTTTAGCAAACTCGTATCATCATGTCAACAAATGTCTGAAACCAAATCTGCATAAGCTATCTGAGGGTGATACGTCATTTGTTTTGCCTGTCATCTATGATATCATCAGAGCCAAAAAAATATTTTGATCAGCAACCTTATACTAATAGGTTAATAAGATTATTATTCTTGCATTTATCCTGACTTATTTTGCTCTTTATGGCAAACCACTCCTTCTTTTCTGTTTTATATGTAGTCTTTTACCGTTGGGATGAGAGGGTTTATCCTTTTGGGTATGAATATTTATTCATTCCACCTGGGTGGAAACTTTTTTCCACTTAGGTGGAATTTATTTTTCACCTAGGTGGGAAATACTTTCCACCTAAGTGAAGAGCATAATCCTTTCTTCTTTAAAAAATAAAAACAGGCACTCTATACTACAAAAGTATAGGACGAAATTATTATTTCTTCAAGAAAACTTTTTCTTTTTCCTTGAAGGAACACTCGATTGATTACATTTACCTACTACATTACTTTCACACTCCTGATTTTCCGGTTTGTGTGTGTGGTTCAGGTTACTCCGGTTTTTTCTTTCTGATGACAGATTTGGTGACAGTTCAAATCGAAGATCTATCACCTTATATTCCGCATCTAGAAAGAATTTTGGTGTTTTGGTGATAGATGATAGATATTTGCAAGAATCGTCTGTAGAAGAAGGATGGAAAACAAAAATATTGTACTTTTGCTTCGTGTGCTTGCTAAACCACGTTAAAAACAAGAAAAATGAAATATAATAAAACTGCAATGGTCTGCTTTTCAGGCGGACAGGACTCAACTACCTGCCTATTCTGGGCAAAGAAACATTTTGAGAATGTCGAAACTGTTTGTTTTACTTATGGTCAGAAACATTCTCTCGAAATAGATGTGGCAAGGAAAATAGCTGAAGATGCAAATGTCCCGTTCCATTTGTTGGACGTATCTCTAATCGGTCAATTAGCTCCTAATTCACTTACGGATCATTCTATTTTAATGGATCAAGAAAAACCTACAGATAGTTATCCCAATACTTTTGTACCCGGGAGAAACCTTATCTTTCTTACTTTTGCTGCTATTCTGGCAAGAAGTAAAGGGATATATGATTTGGTGACGGGTGTTTCGGAAGCGGATTATAGTGGTTACCCCGATTGCAGGGATACATTTATTCGTTCATTGAATGTAACGTTGAATTTGGCAATGGACGATCAATTCATTCTCCATACACCGTTAATGAATAGAGATAAGAGTGAAGTCTGGCAGTTGTCGGATGAACTAGGTGTCTTTGATCTGATTCGTACACAAACGCTTACCTGTTATAATGGTGTAATTGCTGACGGGTGTGGTCATTGTCCTGCCTGCCGGTTAAGAAAAGAAGGATTAGAAAAATATTTATCAATGATTAATGGTTAATTATGAATTTAAAATCATTAGGAAATACGACAGAATATAAACAGGATTATGCTCCTGAAGTATTGGAAGCTTTTGTGAATAAACATCCTGAAAATGATTATTGGGTACGGTTCAATTGTCCTGAGTTTACAAGTTTATGTCCTATAACCGGTCAACCTGATTTTGCAACTATTCATATCGATTATATACCCGAGATAAAAATGGTTGAAAGTAAAAGTCTGAAACTTTATCTGTTTAGCTTCAGGAATCATGGTGCTTTTCATGAAGATTGTGTAAATATCATAATGAAGGATTTGATTGAACTTATGTCTCCTAAGTATATTGAAGTAACGGGAATATTTACACCGCGGGGTGGTATCAGTATATATCCCTACTGTAATTATGGGAAGCCGGATACTAAATACGAAAAACTGGCCGAAGAACGGTTGTTTGCTCATAATAAGTAATACAAATATTTTTATTTAATTTGCAGCAAGTAAAAATTTAATTCAAATAATATCATGAATAAGAAAAAAATGATTTTAAAGACTTTTCTAATCGGTTTATCAGCTGTGATTTGTGTAAATGCGAATGCTCAGAAAGAATATCCAAAGCCAATGGAAATGAAACCGGAGATGTCGGAATTCTGGACACCTCAACCTCCTATTGTAACTCCCGGGACGTATAGAGGAGATGGTATGATGACTGCTCCTTCGGATGCTATTATCCTTTTTGATGGTAAAAATCTTTCAGCCTGGGAAAACTCAAATGGTGGACCGGCGGAATGGAATGTAAAGAATGGCGCTTTTACAGTAGCAAAAGGTAAAGGTGAAATTCGGACTAAACAGAAATTTAATGATTTCCAGTTACATATTGAATGGACTGCCCCGACAGAAGTAAAAGGTGAGAGCCAGGGCCGTGGTAATAGCGGTGTGTTCTTGCAAGGAATATATGAAGTACAGGTATTGGATTGCTATCAGAATGAAACATATGCGAATGGAATGACAGGAAGCTTATACAAACAAACTCCTCCTTTGGTGAATGTAATGCGTAAACCGGGTGAATGGAATACGTATGATATTATATATTCTGCCCCTATTTTTAAGGAAGATGGTACATATCGTGTTCCTCCACGTGTTACTGTTATTCAGAATGGAGTAGTTCTTCAGAATAACACAACTCTTTTAGGAACAACAGAATATATTGGTTTCCCAAAAGTAGTTCCTCATGGAGCAGGTCCAATTATGTTACAAGATCATGGCGATGCCGTAAGTTTCCGCAATGTGTGGATAAGAGAACTTTAATAGTTGACAGTTGACAAGTGACAGTTGACAAGTGGTTTGAGAATATTTAATTGTCAACTGTCAACTGTCACTTGTCAATTAAATCAGTCCGGTGTTAGGTTGAATTCGTCTCTTAATTTGCCTAGTACCGGATTAATTTCTAAAAGATGTTCGTATTTCTCTCCTGAGGTATAAGCTAATTTCTTTTCGTTTGTTTCGCTGATACGGATACGCATTTGAATGCGGCTATTCTTTAATTGAGAACGTAGGAATGGAAGTAGTTTCATGCTTTCGTTTAACAGTTCATCACGTTGGCCCGGGTTGTGAACTGCAACTTCAAAATGGAAATCTTCCAGTAAAACAGGCTTACAATTTACCATAAGACCTTTCAAATAAGCATTTGTTTCAATCCCTTCTGTGTAAGCATCCCACTGTTTAATTAAATCTTCGTTATTGAAAGAGGTCAGTTGTTCTTCTTCTTTTTTCTCCTGGTTTTGTTTATTGGTATAGTCTATATCCTTTTCTCCAATCTTTTTAACTGATGTAGAGAGAAAAGACATATCATTTTTTTTTGAAGTAATAGCCGGTGTTTGCTGAGTTTTTTGTATTGGTGTAGAAGCCGGTACTTTTGTGGTTACAACAGGGTTTGATGGAGGATTAGAATTACTGACAGGTTCAATCAGGAGTTTTTTTTTACTATCATCAGTACTTGACTGTGTTAGTTGACAAAGCTGTATCAGCGTTAATTCTAATAATAATCGTTTATTCCGGCTGGCACGATAATTCAAATCGCATGTGTTTGCCAGTTCAATAGCCTTATATAAAAGTTGATCCGGACAACGTTTTGCCATTTCTTTATAGCGTTCGCGAATAGATGCTCCAACTTCAAACAGGATCAATGTTGCTTCATCTTTGCATACTAATAGATCTCTGAAATGAGACGCCAGTCCTGTAATTATATTCTGTCCGTCGAAGCCTTTACTTAGTATCTCATTCAGGAGAAGCATTGCCGACCGTATATTTCCTGTCAACATAGCTTCTGTTAGTTGAAAATAGTATTCGTAATCAAGGACATTTAAGTTATTTATAACTGCCTGATAAGTAATATTTCCATTCGTAAAACTTACAACCTGGTCAAAAATAGATAAAGCATCACGCATACCACCATCTGCTTTTTGTGCAATAACATTTAATGCTTCAGGTTCTGACGTTACTCCTTCCTGTGAGGCTACATACTCCAGATGCTCAACCATATCTGATATAGAAATACGTGTGAAATCATATATCTGGCAGCGAGAAAGTATAGTAGGTAGAACTTTATGTTTTTCTGTTGTCGCAAGAATAAATAAAGCATGATGAGGAGGTTCTTCTAATGTCTTTAAGAAAGCATTGAAAGCAGAAGAGCTTAACATATGAACCTCGTCAATGATAAATACTTTGTATTTCCCTAATGCCGGAGGAATACGTACTTGCTCAATTAATGAACGGATATCGTCGACAGAGTTATTGGAAGCGGCATCCAGTTCATGAATATTATACGAACGTTGTTCGTTGAAAGCAACACATGATTCACATTCGTTACAAGCTTCTCCATCTGAAGTAGGAGTAAGACAATTGATTGTTTTGGCAAAGATACGCGCACAAGATGTTTTACCCACGCCTCTTGGCCCGCAAAAGAGATAAGCGTGCGCCAGTTTATTAACTGAAATGGCATTCCTTAATGTTGTAGTGAGCGACTTTTGTCCTACAACGCTACGAAAGGTAGAGGGTCTGTATTTTCTTGCAGAAACTATATAATTGTCCATTGTAATTTTTATTCAGGGAATACAAAGATAAACAAAATAATTCATTTATATTTGCAAAAACAACAGCTCCATGTCACGTCTGAAAGAGTTTTATGATAAATATTTATCGAAGGTTAACGCCTATTGGTTAGTTACCATTCTTTTCGTCGCTCTTACTTTTACTGCCGGCGACAGCAACTTGTATAAACGTTATACTTACGATCAGCAAATACGCGCACTTGAAAAGGAGATCAGCGCATATGAGGATCAGATAGAAACTAATAAACAAAAGCTACAGGATTTGGAAACAGACAAAGACGGATTGGAGCGATTTGCCCGTGAAGAATATTTTATGAAAAAGGATAATGAAGACGTTTTTATTATCAAAAAGAAATAATGAATCAACAAATACGTACAACCATTTTCAACTTTTCCGCCCTTCTGGTATTATTTGGTGCTGTCTTATACTTCATGAAATTTAGCTTTGCCCCTTATTTGTTTGCTCTTGGCACTGCCGGTGTAGCTGTATGCCACCTTACATTACCCATTAAACATTTAGGATTTCGTGAACGCCGCTTACAGATTTTTAATGTTATTGCCAGTCTTTTAATGATTGTAGCTTCTACATTTATGTTCAGGGATAATAATGTGTGGATCATTTGTCTGACTATTGCTGCCTTGTTACAATTATATACAGCCTTTGTATTTCCTAAAAAAGAAAGTGATTAATTCCTACTTTGAACTCGTCTTTCTTTTAATGCCTGATAATGTTTTTGGATTCGTTTTTGACTCCTTGTAATTTGATAATGGTAAATAATACAGGCAGTAATAAAATATATTCCGGCCTGAAGCCATAAAGTATGATATTCATGGGCTACTTCACTTAATGTAGCACCTGTTGTATTGATCCTTATAAATCCTTGTATACCGGGAGTTGAGGGGAATAAGTATCCTACGGCCTTCCAGAAAGGAGGTATAGAATACATCGGCCAGGATACTCCTGAAATAAATAAGAGAATCAATGATGTAAACACGAAGATAAGCATAGGTGATTCACGGGTTGTCATAAATCCTGATAAAGTCATTGCCAGAAAGATACAAGCTAACATATAAGGCAGGATAAACAGCATAACTGTCCAGGGATTACCAATCTGAGGTAAACTGAATAACCTTGGAACAACAGCTAACGCCCATAAGCATACAACAATATATAATATAATGTATGCAAATGATTTACCTAATACTATTCGTAATGTGCCGCTATAGCGTTTACTGATAGGCACCAGACTATGGAAACGATTTTTTTCACGAGCGGTACCTCCCAGCATTCCTATTCCTAAAATCAATGTTTGCTGAATAACCAATATCAGAATAGCCGGCACTAAAAAGCTCGCAAAACCACTTTGTGTATTAAACATTGTAACCGATTGATAGGGAACAGGTTCCACCATAATCTGTTGTAATTCTTCTGTAGATGCAGGATTATTACGAGCTGCTATTTCACTTCCCATATCCAATGATACTTCCATGGCAGATAAAAGAAATGCTTTATAAAACAGCAGACTGCTCATATCGCTATAAAGTGATATGGTGGTTTGTTTACCGGTATGGATGTCTTTACTGAATTCAGAGGGGAAAAGCAGAATGCCATATGCTTTCTTTTCATCTAGCATTCTCTTTGCTTCGTTCATATCTGTGCAAACCTTAACAACTTGAACATCAGCTGTAGCATTTACCCGACGGATAAATTCGCGACTCATATAGGAATCCGACTGGTCTACTACCACCATTTTGGCTTCCCTCACTACCTCATTATTATAGATAAAAGCATAAATAACCGGATAGGCTAACGGTACAAGAAAGAAGAATATCATAACACCTGTATCGCGGAAGACATTTTTAAATTCTTCTTTCCAGATATGGAAAGTGTCGATAATGCCTTCTTTTATGATATATCGTAATCGTATGTCCTTTTTCTTTGCCATAGTCACTTATGGAATGTATTTGAAATAAAGAAGCGCTTTCTTCAAGTTACGTCCGACAAAAAGCGGTAAGATCAAGAAAGCTGCCAGGCTGGCATATTGTATCCAGGAAAAAACAATCTCGCGTCCATTTAACGCCTGATCTATATAAATAAGGAAATAATGTCTTAGCGGAAACAGATTGGATAAAGCCTGTAAAGTCGGATCCATATCCAATACCGGGTAGGAGAAGCCTACAATTGAAAAGGATATCATTCCAAACAAGGCCGCAAAGCTAAGGCCAAGACGTAATGTTGATAAAGTCCCTATCATAAATATACCCACGGATTGCGACGCAATTACCAATAGGAATATTGCAGCTAACATAGGTAGCCATCCGCTTTGCAGAGGGAAAGCACTTATGCCATACATCACTGCACAATACATAAAGCCTACAAGCGTAAATACTACCGTATGAGGAATTAATTTACCAATGAGGCTTTTAGTTAGTGAAAAATCTCCCATCCGTAGCCATTGCCTGGCTGTACCATATTTAAGCTCCGTTCCTATACAATATACAGTGATCATGAAGATCATCAGCTGTAATACACCTGGAAGTAATACGTTATTAAGATACACCGAATAATTCAACCAAGGATTACCCAAAGCATGGGTATTGATCGTGATCGGCTGAAGTTGAGCCATGATCTGGTCATTAGTCAAACCTCTTGCTGTTCCCTGCTGCAGTCCTACAGATGCGTTAGCAAGAACGGATATGGTTTTCATATCCCTGAATAATAAAGATCCGGCTATCAAATAAGACGAATTGGTGTAGAATGAAAGTGCGGGTTGTTTTCCAGTTGTTGCTTCTGCAGAGAAGTCTTTAGGAATATAAAATACCCCATACACGTTGCCTTTTTGCATTTCCTGACGAGCTTCCATAAAAGAAGGTGTACTCATCACAACCTGCGTTTGCTCAAAGGCGTCTAACTGCCTGATCAACGTTCGCGAAGTGGCGGAATTATCCATATCCACTACGGCAATCGGTAAATCGGTAGGAAGGCCATTTCCCATTAACGACAGGAAGAAAATAACACATAGCGTTGGAGCCCCCAACATACATATAATATATATAGGGTGAGAACCGAATCTGCGTATTTCCCGTTTGATTATAGCCCAAATGCCTTTATTTTCCTTCGTAGAGGTCATAGTATAGTATCACCCTTTTTCTTCATGATGACAGACATACCCGGTCGAAGATCTTGTATCTTTTCTGTCGGACGAGCGCGTACTTCAAATGTTTTTTCGTCGTACTGTCCCGTAGTCTTTGTTGCTTTCCAGGCAGCATATGAACCCATATCTTTCATATAATATACCTTCACAACTATTTTTTTATCATTCAATGCAGGTATAAAAGCATTGAGTTCCGATCCGATTTTTATATTCTTCAATAACTCTTCGCGTACACTAAAGCTCACCCACATATCATTCAGGTCGGTAACATTCATAATAGGAGCACCTGTGCCCACTAATTCTCCCAGCTGAGGAAAACGTTCAGAGATCTCTCCATCAATAGGAGATAGTAATATCCCTTCTTCAACATATGATTCAACTTCAGCGATTGCACCTGAAGCCTGGTTTACTAAAGCTTCTGCTGCCCTTTTATCTTCAGAACGGGCTCCTTCTTTTGCCATATCATATTGTGATTTTGCTGCTTTTTCGGTAGCAACCATCGCTTTGTAATTGGCTTCGGCTTCGTCTCTTTTTTGTGCAGACATTACTCCTTTTTCATATAAGTTCTGAACTCTTTCATATGATTTTTTTGCAATATCTAAACCGGCAACGGCTTTTTGCCATAACTCATATGCTCCGGTAATTTCCTGTGAACGTGCACCTTTAGTGGCTTTTGCACTTTGTGCTTCAGCTGCAGCCTTTGCGGCTTCCGCCTGTAATAGTTTAGCTTGAACGTCAGGAGTACTAAGAAAAACCAATGTATCTCCTTTCTTTACACGATCCCCTTCGTCGGCACGATAATCATCTATACGACCGGGAACTTTGCTTGATACTCTGACCTGAGTTGCTTCTGCTTGTCCCATTACAACATCATCCGGTGGCGTAAGAAGGAAAAAACCTGTTAATGCCACTAAACCTACCACCACCAGGAAGGCAATAAATGCCAGCAACATATTATTTATCGAAAACTTCTTGTTCTCATTCATATCGTTATATTTTTATTGTTATTATCTATTTTCAGGTACAGAGAGTTTTCCTAACGCTTTAGTCAGATAAACTTCTGTTAGTTTAACTTCAATCTGGGAGTCAATCAGTTCAGAACGGGCAGAGACCCACGCTGTCTGAGCTTCCATCAGATTGAGTGCCGGAATAACCCCTTCTTCAAAACCATAGTTTGCATGACGAAGATTTTCTTCTGCGCTTTCCATATTCTTTGTAGAAGCTGTTAATCTTTTTTGTGCCTCGTTTACTTTATAAACTGACTGATTCACTTCTAATTCTATCTTTTCACGCGCATCTTCATATTCCAGTCGGGAAATTAATGTTGCTGCTTTGGCAGAATTACGCTTATAAGTTCCTTCCCACCAGCCGGAAATAGGTACCTTCACTAGTACACCAACATTAAACATTCCTCCGAAATCATTCTTAAATCCATGAAATGAGCTAGGGTTTGTGATCAGGTAATTGGCCATTAATCCTACATTCGGCAACAAATCAGCCAATACAATATTCTCTTTTTTCTTGGATATTTTTTCTGCTAAGCCCAGACTAACTAATTCCTGACGGTTGAGAAATGCCTCATTTACATCAGCAGATGCTTTTGTGTTTGTAACCTGTAAGTCTTCTATTTGCTCATCTGCCAACATGATAGGCTTTTCTAAAGGAAGTCCGCATAGTTGAGCTAATAACATTTTGGAAAGTGCTAAGCCGTTTTCAACCTTAGTGTTTGCTACTTCAGCTTCATTCAGTTTTACTCTTATGGATAAACCGTCGGCTTGTGTGGCTACTCCTTCGTTTATCATTTCTGTAACATCATTATCTGTCTTTTTCAGTAATTGAACATAGGCTTCGGTAAGTTTCTTCTTATTTGCCAATGAGATAACCTGCCAATAGGTTTGATCTATCTGATAAATTACATTTTGTAATTTAGTATCATTCATCGACTCAGCCAATTCTTTGGCATATTGTGTGATATGATTATAATTAATAATTTTACCACCCATGAATACCGGCTGTACCAGCGAAACAGCTCCTACGTATACATTTTGAATATCCAGATGTCCTATATCCAATAGATCGGGAGCTATTGAGCCAATTATTTCACCAAGATCCCCTAATTTACTCATATCAAACAAACGGATATCTTTTTGATTCCATAAATAGGCTCCTTGTGCTGAAAGTTCAGGGAAGTACTTAGTGAATGCCGCTTTTTTCTCATAATCGGCAGCTTGTATCTTGGCCTTAGATATTTGTAATTCTTTATTATTCTGTATGGCAAGGTTTCTACACTCTTCAAGAGTCAGAGTTTGTTGCGAGTAAATGTTGCTTATCGAAAGCAAAAATAAATATAGTATGACAACCCTTTTCATCTTCTTATTCTTAAATCTTATTTTAAATAAAAACAGCTAACCCGATACTATTGTTCCCTTAATAAACAATTATTGGCATAAGACGGATCTCAAGAGCAAAATTACAGGATTCTATTTTAATACAACATTGAATTAATTCAATTTATATTCACTCTAATATGTTTTAGACTATATTACTATGGTTAAGGCACAAGTAAGTCAGAAGCAAAATGTGTTTTTCTCACAATAAGAATTATTATAGTGAGAATTTTTTCTCAACCTAATGAGAATCTTTTCTCATGCCGGTGAGATTTTTTTCTCATGCCGATGAGAACTTATTCTCACCTTGATGAGAAAAAATTCTCATTGGCACGAAAATAAAATAAACTCTTCTTTATTTAAGATTAAAATCTTGAATATGATTATATCGAAAAGAGACGTCTTTTTAATTTGCAATACCAGGAGGTGCTAACGCCCATAAACTGCGCAAGGTATTTATCTGGTACGCGTTTTATCAGCCAGTCGTACTGGTCGTACATATATTGCATGAATTCTTCTGCTGTACTTGATTGCCGGATAGCAAACATGGAATAAAGTTTGGAAATGATTATTAGCATTACATGCTGATAATAAGATGCAAATAAGGGATAACGTAAAGATAAATTTTCTATATCTGCACGTGAAAAGCTTATTAATTCGCCATCCTCAATGGCTTTTATTTCAAACTCTGAGGGTGTTTGAGAAAAATAGCCTATGGCAGAAAGAAAGGGATATTGGTAATCGGATGAGAACCCGGTAACGGTTTCATTTCCTTTATCGCTTATATAAAAATTCAGAAAAAGACCCTTGTTAATGAAGTAAGCGCCATGACATATTTCACCGCTACGAAGAAGGTAATCTCCTTTTTTCACAGTGATGATCTTTGCACAATTTATTAGATCATTGATAAAAATGTTATTGCCTGCTAATTCTTTGGGTAGATCGTTAAGTAGTCTGGCAAAGTGAATGTCAGGCTCCATACGTCTTATTTATCAAGTACGAAATTCTTTTGTCCGATAAGGTTTCCATCAGCAAAAATATCTACACGATAGGTTCCTGGAGAAAGAAACTCTTCTATATTCCAGTACATAGTAACAGGAAGTTCTTCTCCATCGTATTCTACTAATCTTTTCATGGAATAATTGATTTCTTTGCCTTCGAATGGGAATACATCGCCTCTACTCTTAACGAGAATATCATCATCGGGTTTCTTCAAGCGTACATATATCGTTTTTTCACCTACGGGTGCTGTCAGGTTTTTAGTGATGCGAAAATTCACCACAAACTGTTCCATCTGCTTGATTTTCTTTACTTCTTTTCCTCTTCCATTAACAGGCGTAACAGTTATGCCTGTTGCATCCAATCGACTGGCAAGAGTAACCCGCTCAGTGAGTTTTTCTTTTTCTTTGGTAAGTTGAGCTGCTGTTGAGCTTGCTTGTCTGAATTGACGTACGGCCTGATCTTTTTCTTTCGTGAGTCTTTCGTTTGCCTGATTAAGCGAGTCGATTTGTATCACATAATTACGCATAATCTTACGAAGTGTTTCCAACTCTTTTTTCAACTCACTTATACGTTTGGCATTTGTTGATTTTACAGTACGTAGCTCTTCCATTAAGCGTTGTACCTTTGCCTGTTCTGTAGATAGCAAGGTAAGCAATGAGTCGTTACCAACATTAAATTTATATCCTTCGTATTGAATGGAAAGTTCATTAAACTCGTCGGCCAGGGTTTCTTTCTCCAGATCAAAAGCTTGCACCATTTCAGACATTTGCTGTTTCTGATGATAAATATAATAAATAGCTCCGGCTACGAGTAATATAAGTACAATGATGGCTACGATAAACAACGCCATTTTATTTATTTTCTTATTCTCTAACTTTTCCTGATCCATATGTTGTTTTTGCCTTATGAATACGCAAAGGTAATGTTTCTGGTGTATTTGACATAATTCAATACACACCTTTTTGCTTCAAAATATTATTAGTAACTTTGCTACCCTCAATTAAACACCTTATTTAGATGCACGAGAAAATAATTATCCTAGATTTCGGATCACAAACAACACAATTGATCGGACGTAGGGTCCGGGAGTTAAATACCTATTGCGAGATTGTTCCTTACAATAAATTTCCAGAAAATGCTAAAGATGTGAAGGGAGTTATTCTCTCCGGAAGTCCTTATTCAGTTTATGATGCGCAATCATTTAAAACAGATCTGAATGCTATCCGAGGAAAATATCCTGTGTTGGGTATCTGTTACGGTGCACAATATTTGGCATATTCATCGGAAGGAAAGGTAGAGTCTGCTGATTCTCGTGAATATGGAAGGGCTAATCTTTCTTATATTAATACAGATGATGCTCTACTGAAAGGGCTTCAATCCGGAACTCAGGTTTGGATGTCACATGGTGATTCCATAACAATACTTCCTCAAACATTTCACGTTATAGCCAGTACTGATGACGTCAAAGCAGCAGCATATCATATTGACGGCGAACAGACCTGGGGTGTACAGTTTCATCCGGAAGTATTTCATACAACTGAGGGAACGCAAATTCTGGATAATTTTCTTACCATCTGCGGTATGAAGAAAGACTGGACACCGGCTTCGTTTATTGAATCTACAGTGGCTGAACTCAAGGAACAATTGAAAGATGATAAAGTAATTCTGGCTCTTTCAGGTGGTGTGGATTCATCTGTAACTGCAGTATTGCTGAATAAAGCGATTGGAAAGAACCTTACTTGTATATTTGTGGATCATGGTCTTTTACGCAAAAATGAATTTGAGAATGTATTGAGGGATTATGAACATCTTGGACTAAATGTAATTGGTGTAAATGCTCGTGAGAAGTTTTACAAGGAGCTGGCAGGAGTAACCGATCCTGAGCAAAAACGTAAGATAATAGGGAAGGGATTCATTGATGTATTTGATGAAGAGGCGCATAAACTTAAGGATATCAAATGGCTTGGACAAGGTACGATCTATCCTGATGTAATAGAATCGTTGTCAATTACCGGCACTGTAATCAAGAGTCATCATAATGTTGGCGGTTTACCTGAGAAGATGAATCTTAAGCTTGTTGAACCCTTACGTCTTTTATTCAAAGATGAAGTACGTAAAGTAGGAACTGAATTAGGAATGATGCCACATTTAATTAAACGTCATCCGTTCCCGGGTCCAGGTTTGGGTATTCGTATTATCAGTGATATTACCCCTGAGAAAGTACGTGTTTTACAAGATGCTGATGATATATATATTTCATTGTTGAGAGAATGGGGATTGTATGATAAAGTATGGCAGGCAGCAACTATTCTTCTTCCTATCCGTTCGGTAGGTGTAATGGGAGATGAACGCACTTATGAAAACACTGTTGTTTTACGTGCAGTAACCTCTACAGATGCAATGACAGCAGACTGGGCTCAACTACCATATGATTTTATGGCAAAAGTCTCTAATGAAATTATTAATAAAGTAAAAGGAGTAAATAGGGTAGTCTACGATATCAGTTCAAAACCTCCTGCAACGATTGAGTGGGAATAAAATAGATCAGCCATAGATTACTCAATCTATGGCTGTGCTTTTATATGGCTTGTTGGTGAACCATTAACTTATACCCCTTTCCGTGTATATTTACAATAGAAATCATATTGTCATCTTTCAAAAGGCGACGAAGTTTGGTTATATAGACATCCATACTTCTTGCGTTGTGAAACGTATCATTTTTCCAAACGCTCTTTAAGATGCCCTCTCTTTCAACTATCAGATTTATATTGTCGCAAAGATATTTTAGTAAATCACATTCTTTGGTTGTTACTTTAGTATTTTTCTCACCAATCGATAATATTTGCTTATGGGTATCGAATGTATATTTTCCTACTCTATAAATCTGTTTATCAGAAAATCGTATATTATGAGTCCTTTTAAGTATAGCCAACGTTCTTAAATATAATTCTTCAAGAATGAAGGGTTTTCTAATAAAATCATCTGCGCCGATTGAATAGGCTTCCGTTATCGTTTCAATAGTCGGATGTGCACCAATGAAGATCACCACAACTTCATTCTTAATAGATTTGAGTTTTTTAGCAAGTTCGAATTCTTTTTCAGGATTAACATCCAGGCTTATTAAACAAATTGTAAAATTATAATCACAAAATGCTTGGTAGGCCAATTCATGTTCTGTGAAAGTTGCAGATGGGATATTGCCCATTTGCATGAATTCTTGTAACATAGAGCCTACATTCTCGTCTTTTTCAAATAATAAGATATTAAATTGCTCTTTCATAGTTTTTTATCTAATTAACCAATATGTGTTTCTTTATAATGATTGTATTTTAGAAATACTGAATCTTTTAATTCTTCAAAAGTACAATTTAATGCTCGATTAGAAAAACAAATAGGGGAACCATAATACTGTAATTTTAATTCCAGTGACCTTTTTTTACTGTAGGATCTTTCCCGTTGGATATATTCGATAGGATTATGAACTCTCAAAACAATGTATTTGCTTTTGGGTTTTCCTAATTCGCTCATTACTTTTATTTGTTCAACATCTCTCCACAGGACAGTTCCGAAATTATTGCCTGTTGAGATATCATTTATTCCTTCGTCTGATATGTATATGCCAGTAAAGTTTTCTTTCCTTAACTGTATAAGGCTACCGATACAGAAAATGGCATAGAAGCAAGAGACAATGGCTAGACAAAGCATGATAAATTTGCCTCCTCCAAATTTCAGCATACCGAATAAATAGAGTTCTAAACTACCACCCAGGACGGATAAAATTGTACCTAATAGCAACAATTTTATCTTTCTTTTTTTAATTGTGAACGTAATTACATTAGGGATCATTTTCTAAATACTTTGTTGAATATCCCATACAAAAGCGCGTAGTCCTTGTGCCTCTGTCTGCATATCTAGTTTATGTAATAAATCTAGAAAGTTATTTACCTGTCTGTCTTCGACAATGGTTAGTATAGAAGAGTTCATTGTAGGCCATGCATGGCTACCATAATGTGGTTCACCCGTTTTAGTGCCACGTCCTTGTACTTGCTCCCAGAATGTAAAACCTCTTAT
Source organism: Tannerellaceae bacterium (assembly GCA_032054765.1). Taxonomy (GTDB): domain Bacteria; phylum Bacteroidota; class Bacteroidia; order Bacteroidales; family Tannerellaceae; genus DFXE01. The sequence goes on along the minus strand of DAMBSC010000005.1, from coordinate 194,290 downwards.
ATTATTTCGGTCCATGATCGAAAGGATCATTTCGTAATATGCCTGATTAAATGAAATAAATACTGCTTTCATATTCTTTATTTATTGTTTATTAGTGATTAACGATTAGTGATTAGCTTCCGGTTGAACATTCTGTGTTAATCACTAATCGTTAATCGTTAAATTAAAGTTCTTCCAAATGACGTAATTTAGCTAATTTTCTACGTCTACGTTTTACCCCATTAGCTGCGAAAATACAATATACTACCGGTATTAAAACTAAAGTGATTAGTGTAGAGATAGAGAGCCCCCATGCAACAGTCATACCCATAGAGCGCCACATTTCCGCACCTTCACCGGTACCTAATGCTAAAGGTAACATACCTAATACGGTAGTCAATGTTGTCATTAACACAGGACGAAGACGAGATTTACCTGCTGTAACAGCAGCAGTGATAATACTTTGCCCTCTTTCGCGACACAAGATCATATAGTCAATGATTACAATACCATTCTTTACAACTATCCCCATCAACATAATGAGTCCGATTAAGGCCATAACCCCTAATGGCGTCTGTGTGATTGATAGGCCCAGTACTACACCTGTGATTGCAAATGGGATTGTGAACATGATAACAAACGGGTCAACAAGAGATTCAAACTGAGCTGCCATAACAATGAATACGAGAATAATGATTAAAACCATTAATATACCTAAATCCCTAAATGTATCTTGTTGGTCTTCATATGTACCTCCAATAGACCAGCTAAGGTTAGATGGTATATCAATACTCCTCATTTCTTTATTTGCAGCAGCAACAACATCACTTAAAGCAGCTCCTTGAGCTACAACAGCAGATACTGTAATAACACGTTCACGATTCTTACGTTCAATAGTAGGAGGTGTCATTCGTTCTACAACTACTCCAACATCCCTGATGCGAATACCTTTTCCTTCATTATTGTACATTATAATGTTCTCAAGATCTTCTACTGATTGTCTAAATTCAGGAGCATATCGTACGCGAATATCATATTCATCTCCATCTTCACGATATTTTGATGAAACAGAACCGTTGATACGATTACGTAGATACAAAGATGCTGTCGTAACATTCAGTCCATTTAACGCTAACTTTTCACGATCAAAGTCAACTTGATATTCTGGAATGTAATCTTCACGACTGATATTTACCTGTGTAGTAACATTTGTACCTCTCATACGTTCCGCTATCTCATTGGCTACCCGGTCGGTTTCAGTAAAATCATATCCATAAATTTCAATATCTACAGTGGTTTCACTTCCCATTCCGCCTCCACCACCGGCCATAACTTCATATTTCTTAAATTCACTATATTCAGCAAGATCTTTACGCATTAATTCGCATATTTCTATCAAACCTCTATTACTTCCACTTTTTTCCAATCGCTCTCCAATGCTATATAAGCTGATATTAAACTCAATAATATGTGTACCATTCTCACTTAATTGAGCAAATGTATTATCCGTATCAGCTTGTCCTTCGCTGAAATTAATAACTTCAATTTCAGGATATTTATCCATGAATTCTTGGTTGACTTTGAGAGCAAGATCACGGGTGATCTCTTGACGTGTACCTATTGGAAGTTGGATTGTAATCCCGATACGAGCATTATCCTGTGTAGGGAAAAACTCTGTTTTAACTGTCGGCAATAATAGCATACTACCCGCAAAAATAAGTACAGCTCCGGTAATAATGGTTTTTCTATGCCGAACACACCAATCCAATAAACGGGCATATACATTATCCAATTTGTCTAATGCTTTTTCAATAGGAGTAAAGAATAATACAAATAGCTTTCCTTTCTTTGGGTCCAAGCGAAGTAATTTAGAACAAAGCATAGGGATAAGTGTCAGAGCTGCTAATGTTGATATAATCATAATTATACTAACAATCCATCCCAATTGCTTGAACAGAATACCTGCTATACCAGTAACCATTGTTAATGGCAGGAATACAGCTAACATCGTTAACGTTGAAGCAATTACCGAAATTGCTACTTCGTTCGTAGCATAAACAGCAGCCTGCTTAGGCTTACTACCTCTTTCAATATGGGTGGTCACATTCTCAAGTACTACAATTGCATCATCTACTACCATACCTATCGCTATTGAAAGCGAACTGAGTGAAATGATATTCAGCGTATTTCCTGAAGCCAGCAAATAAGCGAATGCAGCAATCAAAGAAATCGGAATTGTAAGAATAATGATAAATGTAGCTCTCCAACGTCCAAGAAATAAGAATACAACCAACATTACAATAAGGAATGTTACACTGATGGTTTCAACCAAACTATCGATTGTATTCAAAATATTAGTTGAAGTATTGACAATAAGACCTAATTTAACATCAGATGGTAATTCAGCTTGCAATTCAGGTAACTTTTCTAATACCTTCTCTGATATGTTTACAGAATTAGCTCCTGACTGCTTCTGGATAATAATCATACCTCCCGGTTCACCATTATTGTATGCTTCCTGCATACGTTCTTCTACAGTATCTATTACCCTGGCAACATCACGCAGGTATACGGATTTCCCATCTTTAGTTCCAATAACTAAATCTAGCATTTGAGAGGCATCCGTAAATTCTCCCTGAACACGTAAAGAGTAAGTGTTTGAACCTATATCTATTGTACCACCAGGTGTGTTTCTGTTTTCCTGAGCAATAATAGAGGAAATGCTTTCAATGGATTGGCCATATGCTTCTAATTTATAAGGATCACAATATACCTGTATCTCACGTATTGGAGTACCTGAAATAGAAACGGCTCCTACACCTCCAATACGTGCCAGTGGGTTTGCAACCTTATCATCCAGAATTTTGTATAAAGCATTCATACTTTCATTGGCAGTCACCGAAAGTATAAGAATTGGAATATTTTCTGTACCAAATTTGAAAATGATCGGACTTTCCGCATCATCCGGCAAAATTGATGTCACCATATCTAATTTATCCCGGACATCATTAGTTGCCACATCAATGTCTGTGCCATATTCAAATTCGAGCATTACAATTGACATGTTTTCTTTAGACTGTGAAGAGATATTCTTCAAGTCACTCACACTATTAAGTGTGTTTTCTAGGGGTCTTGACAGATTTGTTTCAATATCTGCAGCACTAGCGCCTGGATACGCAGTCATAACTAAAAGAAAATTAGACTCAATTTCAGGAAGTAGGTCAACGGATAATCTGGTCAGAGAAAAAAGCCCCATGATAACTACAGCAACAAAAACAAGAGCTGTAGTGACCGGTTTTTTTACCGCACTTGCATATAAACTCATACTTAATTTTTTTCTTAATTTACAACTTCGACTTCCAATCCATTAGTTAGACGGTTCTGACCAGTGATAACAACCTGATCTCCATCTTCAACGCCGGAAATTACTTCATAACGATTACCCATACGGCGTCCTAATTCAACTTTCTGGTAGTTGACAGTTCCATTTTTATAAACATAGATATAGCGATCACCCGAACCTGCTTGTTTTACTACTGCTTGATCAGGGGCTACGACATGTTGTAAAGAACCAAAGTTCATAGTTACGCGAGCGAACATACCCGGACGTACTTTTTCGTCATTATTTGTTATCCTGATTTCAACAGGGAATGTACGTGTTGCCGGATCAATAGTTGGATATACCAGGTTTACAGTACCCTTGAATATATCATCGCCATATACATCTAGTTTGATATCTACGTCCATACCCTTTTTTACTTGGATAAAGAAGCTTTCAGAGACATTAATCATTAATTTTACAGGACGAATTTGTTCTACAATATATACAGGCTGTGAACCACTATACATATCGCCACTGTCATAGTTACGAGCTGTAACAATTCCGTTTATAGGACTTATAAGTTGAAAATTCTCCAGAAGGTTTTTATATGAAGTACGACTTACATCTAAAGCTGTTTTTTGTGCATCCCATGCTGATTTAGAAGCACCTCCTACTTTATATAGTTCATCTATACGATTAAATTCAGTTTCCTGATTCTCTATTTGAATTTTTGCTTGATTCAAGTTCGTTGCATCCATAGTAGCCAGTAATTGACCTGCTTTCACACGATCTCCAACTTCTACATGTAATTTAGATATACGTACAGGAGATTGAGGGGCTATTTGATTTGATATATTCGCTTCAACAGTGGCGGTAAATTCACTAAGTTGATCTACATCCTGCATATGAACAGTCTCCACCTTTACTTTCACCTTTTCTTCAACCGTAGTTGTTTCTTTTTTCTCACCGGAGCACGATAATAAAAGTGCAAATGCTACAACCGGTATGAATTTAAACGCGTTACTTGTTTTCATTCTATTGTTATAATTAAATTTCGTATTCATTGTTAGTTTGCATGTTTGCCTAATGTTTTTTCAAGATCAGACTTTGCTACCATATAATCGTAGATAGCCTGATTGTAATTTAGCTTAGCCTGTGTCATAGCAAGCTCAGCGTCATTCATTTCAAGAAGAGTTCCCGCTCCTGTATCATAACGTTTTTGAGCTATCATATATCCTCTTTCGGCTTGTCCGACTCCTTTTTGAGCAGCATCGAATCGTTTAACACATGTATTCATGTCATCTATGGCTTGTCTGACAGCAAGTTGCAGGTTTCTTTCCAGATCCTCTCTTTGATATGCAAGTTGATTGATTGTAACTTTGGTTTGATTAATTTTGTGCAATTTACTGCCTCCGGAGAAAATCGGAACAGATAGAGTTATACCTATCATTGAATATGGATTCCATTGATAATCTTTAAATTTAAAATTATTATTCATAGATGTCCAATTGTATAAACCAGATAATGATAAAGTAGGTATGTAGTCAAACTTTTGCATTTTGAGCGTGTTTTTTAGTTGCTCGTTCTGAATATCTAACTGTTTTAAATTCGTGTTATCTTCTAATGAGGCGTTGGAACTTGTGGAAAGATAGTCGCCAAATAATTCATTATCGAAATCCGATAATTCACCATCACATTCTATAGGAAGGTCTAAATCCATACCAAGTAATGCTTTTAGTTGCCACTTAACCAACTTTACGGAATTCTCAGCCTGAAGCATGTTGGGCTCAATATTCTTAACTGATACATCTGCACGTATCAGATCATATTCGGCAACCAAGCCTTGTTCATACTTCTGTTTGATATCTATGTAATTCTTCATGGCATTATCATAGCTTTCTTTGAATACTTTATAAGAATCATTTGCTAATAATACACCATAATATGCCTTTTTTACCTGATTTGTGAGATCTATTTTTGAAGATCGTGCTTGTTCGATTGCTAGTTCTACGTCCTGACCAGAAATAGCGATGCTTTTCCACAAAGAAGCATTTATCAAAGGCATGCCTACATTAAATCCCAAACTCCAGTTGTTGTCTCGGCCTACTTCAATGCCTCCGTCGCTTGAAGTGGTTACCGGGGGAGGTGTATTTTTGTCAATATTCTCTTGTAAGCTTCCGGGTGTATAACCGGGAACCATGTCTTGGAGTGTTTGATCGGCGCCTTTAATGATAGGATCCATTGCCGGCTTTAGCATGGAAGTCATATCAAAAGCGTCACCATCCATATACATTACTTGTTTTTTTAACGTCCGGTTGTAATCGAACCCAAAACTTACTTGTGGAAATAATGCTGCGTATGAACCTTTTTTTGCAAATTTTTTCTTTTCAATTTCCTGATTGGCAACCTGTACCGTAGGATTCTCACTCATCGCGATCTCAAGCGCTTTATCCAGGTCGAGCATCAGCGGTTCCTGAGATTTTGCTGAAGTAAAGGCCAAAGACGGCAGTAATACAAATACTGCCAACATCATCTTTTTACTAACTACTAATCGTTTCATTTAAAATAGATTTGTTTAATATAAAATAACCTAACGACTTCCCTATTGAATATTATATATATGTTTTGCTTTTATCCATTTGTCTAATATCTTCCGTCCTTTATCCGTACATATGCCTCTTAAGAAAGTGGTTAGGACTGTTGTGTATACTTCTGTATTTGAATGCTTCGAAAAGCTTTTGGAAGGATGGAGCATTTTCAGTTGCTCTTTTGCCAGTAGACCAACAATCTCAAAATTAACCTCTTGCTGGAATACTTCTTCTTTTACTCCTCGGTTGAATAAACGTGTACAGGCGTTAATATATTCTTCCTTTTCATTTTCTTTTCTTTCAGAGGCCTTAGGAAATCTTTTAAGGTCCTCGTAAAATTTTTTGCTGTACCATCTGGGGCGTTTCATTAATTCTTCGTAGAAGAGTAAAATAACGTCTACTGCTGTATAAGGTTCTTTTTCAAGTTGTTCCAGAATCTTTTTTAGGCGATTGTTAGTATATTCCAATCCTTCAACTAGTAGGGTCTCTTTATCATCAAAGAAACCGTAAAGTGTCCGTTTAGAAATACTCATATTACGAGCAATGTCATCCATACTTACACTTTTTATCCCATATTGGGAAAAAAGGTCAAATGCCATTATTATAATTTGTTCTTTATTCATTTATAATTTTGATTTGGGCAAAGGTCAAATAAATAAAGGAAACTCAAATGGTTTATTCTGTTACATGATTGGTCAGATTAGAAAATATATAATTAATTTTATTTGTTTATAGGAAAAAAACGTATATTTGTTGGTCAAAAATGAAACTTGTTTGGTTTTGATATAAAATCATATATAATGAATAATTTACCTCTTGTTGAAATTTCAGAAGTTAATAAATACATTATTACTAGCGATAATTATCAGGATTTATTTACCATTACTGATATAGATGCCAATATGCCTGATACTGAGGCGGGTAAAGATGGGTATTCAGCTCCAGTACGATTAAAAGCCCTATTTATCCTTCTGGTGCTTAGAGGCAATGCTCATATTAGTCTGGATTATGTTCCTTATACTATTTCCACTAACGATTTTTTGATTATTATGCCTACTCATATAGTACAGGTGGCTGATGCAAGCAAAAACTTCAAGGCTAAAATACTAATGATAGACCAAACATTTCTTGAAGAGATAAATACGGAGAAGAGAAGTCCTTCTATGACAAATTACATGCTTCTTCGTAAGAAGCCGCGTATCGTATTGGAGGCGGAAGAAACAAAACATATAGAAAAGGCTATGGAATTATTGCAACAGAAGATAAAACTTCGTACACATACATTCCACAAAGAGGTTTTGCAGAATGGTTTTGTTGGTTTCCTGTTAGAGGTTGCAAATATAATGGTTGGTAAGAATGATTCATTGACTCGCCCTACACTTTCACGTAAAGAAGAGATACTGAATGGCTTTCTTCAGTTGCTTACAGAACATGTCCGTGAAAAGCATGTGGTTACTTTTTATGCAGAAAACCTTTTTATAACTCCACAGTACTTATCCTTAATACTGAAAGAGTTAACAGGAAAGTCGGCAAATAAATGGATAGATGACGCATTAATAATAGAAGCAAAGATCTTATTAAAAACTCCTCAGATGACGGTGCAGCAAGTAGCAGATGTTCTGAATTTTTCAGATCAATCAACTTTTGGAAAATTCTTTAAGAAACATATAGGAGTATCACCAATGGAGTTTCGAAAATCCTAAATATTATAGTTCTTCATCAACATCAATAATTTCAGTAGGGGGTATAAAAGGTTGCTGAGTTTTCTTTTTGCGGAATTTAATCCAGTTTATCATTTCATTTATACCATACAGCAAGCTGGCTACTCCAAAGATAATAAATGTGTTTTTTGCTGCACCGAAAGGATATACCAGAATCATAATACCAATGATAAATATTATAGCCGGAAGAATGAAGAACAGATAGGAGACATGGCTCCACTTTCGAGCTTTTATAAGATAATATGTTTGTTGTATCCCCGCAATTATTAAAAGAATACCTAACAGATACATAAAGGTTCCAACAAAAAAGTCAGGCATTACCACTAACCAAATACCAAGCAAAATACTACCAATAGAAATTACAGGAAACATTCCGGAATAAGTATCCGCTGCTTTATCTCTGAAAAGATAGGTTATCAATGCATATAACCCCGGTATAATAAAGAAAATACCGATCATTATTACCAGATAAGTAATAGCTACCTCTGGCCAGATGATAAGCAAAAGCCCTAATACTATGCCCAGGATACTACGCAAGATCGAATTATTAAATCTGCTCATATTTTAGAAATTATTATGTTCTTAATTATATAACACTTTAAAAAGATGTGTTGTTTTATAATAACTAGTATTCTAAAAGTTTCGTCCGATATCCCACCATAAACGTGTACCACCGATATCTTGTCCACCTAACTCCTTACATAAGGCTTCGTATTGAGTAGGATTATCGGTTCGAATTCCAACAGGGAAATTCAAACGGCGAATCATAATTTCTGTGTCTATTCTTCCTTCGCTTTTATTGATCAGAACAGGAAATAGACGAGGATAACCGGTACGTCTTTGTTCTGCCCAAGCTTCACAACCCTCAGGAAAACATGCTATCCATTTTTGAGTGATGATCTTTTCCAGTTTGATTTCATTTGAAGCAGAATTATCCCACCTTGGCGATACTTTACAATATGCTTTAATATTGTATTCCGATTCAAAAGTATCAATATAATCTGCGGCTATATTATCATTATTTAGATACTCTAAGGCATCGCCTATTCCCCATTGTATAAAAGAAGATTCGACACCTTTTCGATAGCAAAATTCAACATCTTCAGCTGACCATCCCCTTAAAGCGGTTTCAGCACGTAAGAACCAAATTTCAGCAGGTGTCATCAAAATGGCATTTGTTGTTTGTTTGACAGTTAGACTAGAATGATTTATATATTTGGTATGATTAAAACCTGTCCCCTGGCGTATCCCTCTGTATTCTCCATTATACCCTTCGCCGGTGGCAGGATTGAAGTATCTCGATATTCTTGGATCATTATATCCTTTTAATATAGATTCCATATTTGCATTCATGGATACTTCACGCCATGCTTTGTTTATCTCTCCAAGCGGATTAGAATATCCTGTAGCATTAGTTGAAACAGCAACAATATCATCATAATTCTCCAGCATACCTTCGTTACATGTGAGGGATTTTTGAGCTTCTGATTGAGCTTTGCCCGGGTCAGCCATAGAAATCCTAATGGCTAATCGCAATCGGAGAGAGTTCGCGAATTTAATCCATTGCCGATAGTTCCTTTTATCCTCATGCATCAACATATCAAAACGTTCGAAACCATTTTCAGTCTTATGATTTGCTAATATATTGATAGCACTATCCAAATCATCAAAAAAAGCATAATAAGCTTCCTTTTGACTGTCAGGAGTGCTTCCGGTAACTCCGGAGGAAGTACCTCCAAAGTTATTATAAATAACAGGGCCATAGTAGTCAGATACGCGGTGCATTACTTCTACTTTTAATATTTTAGCTATAGCATAAAATGGAGGAAGTTTTTCTTTGGTTAGGTCTTCTGCTTTTTTTAGTGAGGTCATGGTATATCCATATGCATATTCCCACATGGTACCGTTCCAGCCGTCATTAAGATTGTATACAGTATTACTAAGACCAGCCACAAAAGGATTATAACTATGCATATAACCGCAAAACATATCTGCACTAAGGTTTTGCATTACCTGGAAAGGCCAGTTTTTACCACCTCCCCAATCGTAATTAAAGTAAATACACTCTTGTGCCACCTTTAATGGTATACCATAATTATTAAAATCGTATTCTTGCTGTTCGTCGTTAAATCCGGTTTTGTCACTGTTATAATCATCAAAATTACTGGTGCAGGACGATATAAGAAATAAACCAATGATAAGACATATCTTATATGTTAGAATGATCATTCTTTTCATATCAAAAACCTACTTTAAGATTAAAGCCTATACTACGCGTAGCAGGCATACCGAATATATCAATTCCCTGATTGTTATTATCCGTGGATAACACAACATCAGGGTCAAAAGGAGCATCTTTATAAATAAAGAACAGATTCCTTGCAATGAGAGACAGTCTAAGTTCTTTCAGCACTTTAGTTTTCTTTATCCATTTTTGTGGGAAATAATAACCAAGTGAAAGTTCTCTTAGTCGTATATTCGTGGCGTTGTACATATAATATTCAGTTACTCCGCTACGACCACCGATTTGTTCATAGAATGCCCTTACATTTGTTATATGGTGTCCTTCGAGTTCTACATATCCTTTATCACGTGCTTCCCCTGTATTTAGAGAAACCCCATATTGATCAAGTATAGCCTGTGTTTGTGAAAGTACATGACCTCCAAATCTTCCATCTATCAGGAAATATAAAGAGAAATCTTTATATTGAAATGTATGGTTCCAGCCTATTCTGAAATCAGGGTTACTATTCCCTACTTTTACTGTATTGCCGTCACCTATGACAAGAGGTATGCCGTTTTCTCCATATTTAATTTTACCATTTTCGTTGCGATCGAAAGCCTTTCCATATATATCACCAAATGAGCCACCTTCAATCAAACGCATGGAATAGCTTGAAGAAAACCCTTCCTGTCCGTAGTTGAAAGAAGGAAGGTCTTTATGTAGTTCTTTCACCAAATTCTTATTACGGGAAAAGTTTAAAGATGTTTTCCATGCAAAATCAGGCTTTAGTATAGGATTACCTCCTACGGTAATTTCAAGACCCTGATTCTGTATATTTCCTGCATTCACATAGTAATATCTGTAAAGAGCACCGGCTGATGAGGGTAATCTGAACAACTGATTACGTGTATTGGTTTTATACCAACTCATTTCAAAAGAAAGTCTGTGATCAAATAAGCGCCATTCTGTACCGGCCTCGATTGAAGTACTCATCTCTGGTTTAAGTTCATCATAGGGAGCAGTATCATTTGGAAGTAGTGCGCCTCCTGCGCCAATGTGTGATACAGGATTGCTCACAAATAAAGGAATATCATTACCTACTTTACTCCAGGTTCCTCTAATCTTTCCAAGCGATATCCATTCGGGCATTTTAATAAGAGTATTCATAATCCAGCTTGCTCCAACGGAAGGGTAAAAGAAACCTTTGTTCTTACTTTTGGTAAAAGCCAGCGTAGATGACCAGTCATTACGTGCGGTCACATCAAGATAAAGACTTTCTTTATACCCTAACTGTGCCATACCAAATAAAGATTGTAACTGACGATGTTGGTCTATTTCCTCTTCAATATAAGCACTTGTAGACATATTGATATTAGCAATCGTAAAAACATTCGGATAATACAATGAAGCTGTTTTGGAATCAAGCCGAAGTGAGTTTATGCTGTTATCAGAAATACTGGCACCTATTACTCCATTCAATGAAAAATCTTTCCATGACTTATTGATGGTAGCCATAAGATCGCCATAAAGTAAGATCTCCTGATAAGAATAATTGATATATCGTCCATTAATACCGGCTATTCCAGGAGATGTTGTCGCATATATTTTTTGCCTGATTTTATCATTAATATTATCTATACTACCACGAGCTTGTAAATTAAACCAATCTGTTATTTTTACATTGGCAGATACTGAGCCAATAATGCGCTTACGATTATCACTACTTTGTGCGCGATTAAGAAGCCAGTAAGGATTTTGCTCATAATCTGTAATATTTGTAAACCAGTTTTGAACTGGCATATTACGGTCTGTGTCGAACAACTCATAAGCTTCCTTGTATGGGGTGATATCCATACCTCTGGGAAAGGTATATAAACCGGAGAGCGGATTCATATATATACCTCCGGATGTAGGCTTATTTTCAATATCCTGAATGATCAGATTAACATTCCCATCAAGCATCAAACGACCATCAAATAACATGCCTTTCTCTCTGAAATTGATATTATGTTTACTGAATTTATTATTCTCTATATTGCCTTTCCCTGTTGTATTGGCGTAGGAAAAATAGGCTTGTGTTCTCTCATTTCCCGACGTTATTGCAACAGAATTATTGGCTAATATGGAGGTCTTAAAAAAATCTTTCAAATTATCATAAGCAATCATTTCGGTTTGTTTTCCCCAACTACTTGTAGCTTCATCTGTTCTTCCGTAGCTGTTTTGAAAATTAGGAAGATAGGCTACCTTGTCAAATGAAAGATTTGAAGAATATTCTATTCTTTTTACTCCGGCTTTTCCACTTTTTGTAGTGATCATTATTACACCGTTTGCTGCCTGCGATCCATATAAAGCAGAGGCTGAAGCACCTTTCAGGATATTGATACTTTCTATATCGTCTTGGTTAAGATTGGAAATACCATCACCACCATCTCTATTAGCAGCATTTGCTATGCCGCCTATTGCGGTAAAAGCTTGTTCATTAGTTGAGTTTAAGATGGGTACACCGTCGATTACATATAAAGGTTGATTATTCCCTGATGCAGAACGTTCACCACGAATAATTACCCGAGTAGAACCTCCAAGGCCAGAAGAGTTTCGATTTACTTGTACACCGGCAGTTTTACCGGCTAGAGCATTCATTATGTTTGGATCTTTTACCCTTGTAAGTTCTGATCCGGTAAAAGATTCGGTTGCATATGAGAGCGAGACTTCTTTTTTCTTGATTCCAAGAGCCGTGACGATAACTTCTTCCAGTTTCTTTGTATCTTCTTTTAAAACAATTAGTAGAGATTTTTGGCCGATGAATAGAATTTCTTGTGGGAAATAGCCTATGTAAGTAACTTGTATTGTAGAATCAAGAGGTACTTCAATATTGAAATATCCATTTACATCTGTAATGGTTCCTTGAGTTGTTCCTTTAATAATAATATTGGCCCCAATAATAGGTTGGCCATCTTCATCCAAGATATTTCCACCCACCCGAAAGCTTCTTTGCTGAAATAAAGCAACAGTTTCTTTGCGGCTAAGAATAATCTGATTATTCATTATTGTATACGCAATGTTGCTGTCTTTAAATAGTGAATTAAGCAGATCGAAAACAGTACCTTCCTCGTGTAAAGTAATAGGATAACTTACATCTACAATAGATGCGTCATAGACAAAAGAGAAAGCGGTTTGTTGTTCAATCTTCTCTATAACTTCGTGAATAGGTTGACTATCTACGTGAATTGACAGCTTCGTATTTTGTGCCTGCACATAGTAAAGAGGTATTAGGATAAAAGAAAACAAAAACGCAAATATGACCCTTTTATACATATTTAAATTATTCTACGCATCTGGCGAAAAGTGCATTCTCTGCCAAAGATATGAATAAAAGAGAATTAATAAAAAGAATTTGTATTATTTGTCCTGGATGTTTTTCTAAATTAAGGGATTAATATGCATCACTAATACTTTCTGTTTTTAATTGACGGTCGAAAGTAGCCTTATCTAAACTGGTCTTTACATGAATAGTAACTGGTTCTCCAGGAAATAGATCAAAATAATTATCAGAGAAGAAATTATCAATTCCTTCTAAACTGAGGAAAACTCCACGAGCAAAAACATCGCTTTCCACTGATACGTAAAATCCATCATTAACGGGAGTAGAAATAGTTTTAATACTTGCTTTAGGAAAGTCGATGTCTTTATAGCGACTAAGGAAATAATTATTACTTACAACGGAAAGTTTCTTGCTATCCTCTTTAAAGCTGGCGTTAACTACAACTTCGTTTTTTTCTTTTCCATTAAGAACTATAGAAAGTGGAGCCGAAAACTGGATTTTACTACTGTTTGAAGGAAGAGTTATTTTCTTTTTATAGGTATACAGTATGTCTCCTTTTAGATCCATAACCCGTACAGAAAGTTCTCCTTTGACACGCTTCAGATTGTCAGATACAATGTAGATTTCCAGTTTATCATCTTTTGCGATGGGCGATACCAGAATATTTTCAAACGCTTTTTTTGTAAAATAATGTTGAGCTTTCCAACGTCCGTAATAGTCACGGCTCGACCAGGAGGCAACCGGCCAACAATCGTTATGTTGCCAGAATAATGTTCCCATGCAATAAGGCATATCGCGGCGGTGAGCTTCAATCGCTGTTTTGATTGCATCTCCTTGCAGTAATTGTCCCATATATAGAAAGTTGGGGAAGTCTTTCGGTTTACGGTATTCATTTAGAAGATACCATTCTATCAAACCGTTTGCATGGCTACCTCCCCGCTGATGTGCCATCATCACTTCCGAGAAAATATCATGATCACGTTTTTCGGGAGCATATTTTAATACGGATTGGTATTCAGGAAATGACTGAAAACCATATTCAGAGAAAAAACGTGCACGTATTATATTATAATTAGCAATAGAATCTTTTCCGTGCCATACACCCCAGTAGTGGGCATCCCCATTCGGGTTCCAGTTAGGTTTACCTGATTCGGCTTTAGCATCCGGATCACCTGCATAAGGAGAAGAAGACCAATAAAAACTCATTGGGTCATACTGCTCTACAATTTCAGGTAGTACTCCATGAAACAAATCTTTATAATCTTTCCTCATTTCATCAAGGACGCCTAATTTTTTATATTTCTGCATCCATCCCCAATTAAACCAGGCTGTATGATTCTCATTGTTACCACACCAGATAGCAATAGAAGGATGATTTCTCAATCGTTTCACATTATCGATAGCTTCCTGACGAATGTTTTCCAACATATCATCGATCATGGGGTAAGTACTACAGGCGAACATAAAGTCTTGCCATACCAGAATACCGTGGCGATCACACAAGTCATAGAATATCTTGTTTTCGTATATCCCACCTCCCCAGATACGAAGCATATTCATATTGGCATTTACAGCATCCATAATTGTACGTTCATAGTCTGCATCAGTCAAACGAGGTAGAAAGTTGTCCTGAGGAATATAGTTGGCTCCCTTAGCAAAGATATTTACTCCGTTAAGTTGGAAATAAAAGGAGGTACCGGCTTCATCTTTTTCGCGGATAACTTTTAGGTCTCTTAATCCGATGTTATCTGTTTGACTATCAATAATCTTACCGCCGAGGGCAATAGCTACGGAAAAAGGATAAAGGTGAGGTTCTCCCAATCCGTTTGTCCACCAAAGTTTCGGATTATCGATAACAATATCCGTATCAATAATATTGATTCCTTTCTCTACATTAGAAATATTAACCCATTTGTTATGAATACCATCAGCGCCAATATTGACGATTGTTCTGCCTGGCTGGTCTGCAACGAGTTCTACGCGTACTTTAACCTTAGCCCGCTTTGTCGTTACACTTTCCTGAATATAGTGAACGCTTTCAATACGAGCATTATTCCATCCGATCAGATAAATTGGACGCCAGATACCACTAGTAACAAGTCTTGGTCCCCAATCCCAACCATAATGATATCCTGCTTTTCTGGCAAAAACGCTTACTTTCTTATCAAATACTCCACCATTTTCAGACTGATCATTACCTGCTTCGTTTTCATAGTGCAAGGCATTGAATTTAGGAATATCTTCTTTAATAGGCGAACGGAAGTATACTCGTAATTCATTATCTCCTTTTTTTATAAGTGACTTTATGTTCACCTTCCATTCGCGAAACATATTATTAGCTTTCAATATACAGGAATCATTCAAAAATACGTCCGCATATGTATCAAGACCTTTGAAATCAAGTTCTATATTATCTTTCTCAAAAAAATCGGATGATATATGCAGGTTTGTTTTATATTCCCAATCTTCTTTGTCTACCCATTGAACTCCACGTTCATTCAGACGGAAAAAAGGATCTTCAATAATTTCATTATCTATAAGGTCGGTGTGTACTACTCCGGGAACTTTCGCAGGATACCTATTATTTCCTCTGACTTGTTTAAATGTCCAGCCCTGATTGATTTCTTGTTTAATTAATCCGTCGGCCTTTAATATAGTAGTATTTACAAATGATATAGCCATTATAAGAATAATTGAAAAAGATTTAGCATTCATATTATAAAGTTTTTTAACCCGTTTGCTATTGCGTTTATGAAAAGATTAGTCAAAGGTACAATAATTATGACTTTAATAAAAATAAACAAGGTTTCTTACAGTGCAGTCGTCTCAAAATTAGAAGGATATTTTATGCCTAATCAGATAATTTTAATTTTTATTCTTCAGTCTTCAGTTGTGCGTAAGTGATTGATTAATAATAAGAAAGGCTGAAGGAAATATACTTCAGCTTTCTTTCAGCTTTCCCTTTTTAGTTCTGTTTTTTTAATAACAATAACAAATATATAGTGACGTTTTAGTTTACTGATAGTTAGTGGTTTCCAATTTGATGATTACCTTCTTTTAACTTCACACCTGTGAAAAATAAGTTTCACAGCTGTGAGAATTATGTTTCACAGCTGTGAGAATTATATTTCACCCTTGTGAAGTTAAAAGAAGGTAACTATCTTTCTGCTAATTGTTAAGGACTTATCTATAAGATTTACTAATGTTTTTGAATAGTATTTAGCATCTTTACTATAAAATTGTTTTTATTCTCCTGAAGATAATCCTGAAGGAAATTTCCTTCAGGATTTATTGTTGTATTACAGATAGTTAACTGATGTTGAAGGCTGAAGTTATAATATGAAAAGAAGAAAAGAAGTAATTTCTTAAATTAAAGAGAATCTTTATTTTCTTTGTTCAGTGGATTTTTTCCTTCGGGTGTGAATAGATGTTCTATACGAGATGCGTAGAGCTTCTCTACTTTGCCGCGGATTACTTTGAGTGAACTGTTTATTAGACCATTCTGCTCTGTCCAGGGTTCGGTAAGAACAGCGAAGGTTGTTGGTAACCAACGTTCAGGGAACATGCTTGCCAGGTCTCCTCCTTTTCTGAAGCGGTTTATTTGTTGTTGGATGATGCGGACAGCTTCCTCTTTTCCTTGGTCGGTAGTCAGATCGAGTTGTTTATGTATTAATAGTTTTTTCAATTGTTCTTTATTGGGTACTAGAATTGCTACCGTGTATGGGTTTTGATTATTATATAGTAATAACTGGTCGATAACCGAAGAATGTTCCATTAAGGCTTCTTCAATACCTTCCGGACTATATTTTTCGCCATCGCTACTTATTAATAAGCTTTTGAAACGTCCCAGTACGTATAACAGATTGTCTTTCATATAACCCATATCGCCGGTATATAACCATCCGTCTTTAATTGTGTCGGCTGTCGATTCCGGGTTTTTCCAATATCCGGCCATTACGTTTTCTCCTCGTATAACGATTTCTCCCTTTTCGCCTTGTGGAAGTTCTTTACCATCCAAATCACATATTTTAAGGTCGAGTGGTTGAACCAGAATACCGCTGCTACCAAAGAGATGCCTGCGAGGTCCATTGGTTGAGATCACCGGAGTTGCTTCACTTAGTCCATATCCCTGATACATGGGCATGCCGATAGCATAGTAGAACCTCTGTAGGTCTTTGTCAAGCAAAGCTCCTCCGCCGATAAAGAACTTCAGTTCACCTCCAAAGTTTTGGCGGACTTTTTTGAATATTAATTTATCAAACAGAACAACAACTGGTTTCAAGAGGAAACGCCATCCTTTTCCTTTATCATCACCACCGTCACCATTGTATTTATAGCCCACTTTCAATGCGAAATTGTATAATTTCACGATTATGTTACCTTGTGCTTGTATGCCTTGTTCAATACTCTTCTTAAAGTTTTTTGCCAGTGCTGGCACACTTAGAATCAGATAAGGTTTTACTTCTTTGATGTTTATTGGAATATTTTTTAGTGTTTCCATTCCGGTTTTCCCCACTTGTACTGTAGCTACCGAAGCTCCTTTGTGCATAAAAATATAGAAGCCGACCACATGTGCGAAACAATGATCCAACGGGAGAATAACTAGTGTGCGCCACTTCTCGTCGATATCGATACAGCTTAATGATTGTTCCACATTGGCTGTATAGTTTCTGTGTGTTAGTATTACTCCTTTAGGATCGGCTGTTGTGCCGGAAGTATAAGTAATAGTTGCATAATCGTCATTTTGTAAAGATTGACCAACCGCCAGGAAATCTTCCAGTGAGGTGTTTTGCAGATAGGCTTTTCCCATCTTCTGAACCTCACCTATATATATTTCTTTATCCTGGTATTCAGGTTGTTCGTCGAAAATAATGACTTTTTCAATTAGCGGTAACTGATCCATGATAGCGCGGATCTTTTTTAATTGATTTCCTGACACCATAATGAACTTTACGTCTGCGTGTTGCAGGCGGAATAACAAATCGTTAGCCTCTTCAAGTTTGATTGATAAAGGTACATTTACGGCTCCGGCATAGAACATAGACAACTCTCCGATAATCCATGCATTTCGGCCTTCGCTCAGCAATGCCATATGGTCTCCTTTTTTTACACCCAAAGCTACCAAACCGGCACCTAAAGTATAAACCTGTTCTTTTACTTCTGTATACGTAGTTGGTTCAAACTTATCTTTTGTCTTTTCCAATAAGAAAGTATTGTTTGGATACTTCATTACAGATTCTTCAAAAAAGTCAACTAACGTGTTTTTCATAAGGCATATTATTAATTTATATTCGTTGTTTCAATCTCTTCCAGTAGTGCACACGCAGTTTCGACAGTAGGAACATCTTTTATGACAATACTGCGTTTGTTATTGTTTTCACGTAGATTACATCTACGCGGGTGTTTCTGAACAAATGTGAGTAGCTTATCAAAGGCTTCACTTTCGTAGTAGGGACTTTCTGGGTTTGATATCAGGAAGATACTCATCTGCCCTTTCTTGAGAATGACTTTTTCCATTCCCAATTGTTTAGCCAGGCGGCGAAGTCTGACAATACGTATGAGTTCTTTTCCTTCTTTAGGGATTTTACCGAAACGGTCTTCTAATCGCTCACTAAATGCTCTGATGTCGCGTTCTTCTTCCATTTTATCAAGTTCACGGTAAAGAGATATACGTTCGGAATCATTTGGAATATAAACAGGTGGAAACATAAGTTCAAGGTCGCTTTCTATATACGTTTCACGTACAAATTCACTACCGGTAGCCCGTTTTCCATCTTCATTATTAGCATACAGTTCTGCGAATTCTTCAGTTTTTAATTCATCAACGGCTTCTTCCAATATTTTCTGGTAGGTTTCATATCCAAGATCTGCAATAAAGCCGCTCTGTTCGGCTCCTAAAAGATTCCCTGCTCCACGTATATCCAGGTCTTGCATAGCAATATGAATACCGCTTCCTAATTCGGAAAAGTTCTCTATAGCCTGCAAACGTCTTCTTGCTTCCTGATTCAATGTTGAAAGAGGAGGGGAAAGGAGATAACAGAAAGCTTTCCGGTTGCTTCTTCCTACACGTCCTCTCAACTGGTGTAGATCGGAAAGGCCGAATTGCTGTGCGTTATTGATGATAATTGTGTTTGCATTAGGTACATCGATCCCGTTTTCTACGATACTTGTTGCTATCAGAACATCATATTCGTAATTAATAAAATCGAGTAAAATTTTCTCCAGTTTCTCCGGGTCCATCTGTCCGTGACCAACACATATACGAGCATCGGGAACTTCTCTTTTGATCAAGCCTTCTATCTCATGAATATTCTGTATACGGTTATTGATGAAAAATACCTGTCCGTTCCGACTCATTTCAAAATTGATAGCTTCACGGATTATATCCGGATTGAAACGTTGAACTTCTGTTTGTACCGGATAACGGTTTGGAGGTGGGGTGTTTATATTGCTGAGATCACGTGCTCCCATGAGAGAGAACTGTAATGTACGAGGAATAGGGGTGGCAGTCATCGTCAGTGTATCAACATTTACTTTCATCTGACGCAATTTTTCCTTCACAGATACACCGAATTTTTGCTCTTCATCAATGATCAGTAAACCAATATTCTTGAATTTAACATCTTTACTTACGATTCGATGTGTGCCAATCAGTATATCTACTTTTCCTTCTTCTACTCTTTTCAATACGTCTTTTACTTGTGTAGCGCTTCGGGCACGGCTAATATATTCTATTGTACAAGGGAAGTTTTTTAATCGTTCGGAAAAGGTTTGGTAATGCTGAAAGGCAAGTACTGTAGTCGGTACTAAAACTGCTACCTGCTTATTATCAGCTACAGCTTTAAACGCTGCCCGTATGGCGACTTCAGTTTTCCCGAATCCAACGTCTCCGCAAATCAGTCGGTCCATAGGAAGATAGCTTTCCATATCGGCTTTTACATCGGCTGTGGCTTTCATTTGGTCTGGCGTATCTTCATATATAAAACTTGCTTCAAGTTCATTCTGCATAAAGGTGTCCGGGCTATAACTAAAACCTTTCTCCTGTTTACGTTTAGAATAGAGAATAATCAGGTCACGGGCAATATCTTTTACCTTTTTCTTTGTTCGTTCTTTCATGCGCTCCCATGCGCCGGTTCCAAGTTTGTTAAGCTTGGGTGGTTCACCACTATCTTTTCCTTTGTATTTAGATAGCTTATGGAGGGAATGGATACTTACAAATATGATGTCATTGTTCTGATAAATCAATTTCACCACTTCTTGCATCTTTCCATTTACTTCAGTACGAACTAAACCTCCAAATTGACCTACTCCATGATCGACATGTACCACATAATCACCATTAGTAAACTGATTCAATTCCTTCAATGAAAGAGTCAATTTACCGCTACGTGCTTTATCACTTTTGAGACTGAACTTATGGAACCTATCAAAAAGTTGGTGATCGGTGAAGATACATACCTTTAATGTCTCATCAGAGAATCCATCATGAATAGTCTTATTTATGGCTGTAAAAGGAATATCATCCCCTCTGTCTTCAAAGATAGTCCGAATACGGGTAGTCTGTTTTTCTACATCACTGAGTATATACAGGGTATAGCCTTCATCCAGATATTGTCGGAATGATTTACTAACTAAATCGAAATTCTTATGAAATATCGGTTGTATGGATGTTTGGAATGTGATTGTGGTATCTGCTGTTCCTGTCGGTCGAGCGCCGAAGTTAATACGCCGGAAATCAAGTGCAGAACGAAGAAAATAGGTATCTGTAATCAATTTATTGTGCATTTGATCTACATCTGCGAATGATTCTTCATCGCCAACAACAGGCTCTTCATTCCAGATACTTCCTATTCGCTCTTTACACCAAGCCAGGTCACGGGTTGCCAGTATTGTATCGGGGGATACGGATGTCAGTAAAGAGGAGTCAGAATGTATGCTTTTACTGATTTTCGGAACAATATAAATGTTATCAAGCTTCTCTTTGGAGAGTTGCGTTTCAACATCAAACGCCCGTATGGTCTCAACTTCATTACCAAAGAAATCAATACGATAAGGAAACTCATATGAAAACGAGAATACATCGAGTATACTACCACGCATGGCATATTGCCCTGGTTCATATACATAATCTACATTCTCAAAACCGTATTCATCCAGAACGTCAGAAACAAACATGTTATCTAGTTTCTCTCCGACACTTATTTTCAAGGTATTTTCTTTTAAAGTTTCTCTTGAGAGAACCTTTTCTGCGAGAGCATCTGGATAAGAAACGATAATAAAGGGTCTGCCAGGATCTTGCAACATACTGAGTACTTCTGTGCGAAGTATCTCATTAGCAGGGTCTATATGTCCGTATTTGATTGCACGACGATAAGCTGATGGGAAAAAGAAAATCTCTTCGCTTGAGGTCAGTTGCATCAGATCATGATAGAAGTAACCGGCTTCTTCCAGATCATTAAGTATACAAATGTATTGTCCTCCTGATTTGGTAAAAAGGGATGCAATAGTCATTGCTGCTCCTGATCCGCTCAAACCCTTAAGAAAGATATTTTGTGACGATTGGTCATTTAGTTTGGTCTCCAATGCAGCCACTTGGGGGTGAGCAGTGTAAAGCTTAAGTAAATCTTGTATATCCAAAGTGCTAACTTGTTTATGCAAAGGTATGCTTTTTGTACAAAATACTAAAGTCTGTAATCTTAAATCAATTAAAATATCTACCTTTGATTCCTTTAATTTAAATAAAGAAAATGACTGATAGTATTGTTATAATTCCTACATATAACGAAAAAGAGAATATTGAAAATATCATTCGTGCTGTTTTTGGTTTGGAAAAGGTTTTCAATATTCTGATTATTGATGATGGCTCTCCTGATGGTACTGCCGGTATTGTAAAAGCTTTACAGACTGAGTTTCCGCAACGTTTATTTATAATTGAACGTGAAGGAAAACAAGGGTTGGGTACGGCATATATACGTGGCTTCCAATGGGCGATTGAAAACAACTATGATTTTGTTTTTGAAATGGATGCAGACTTCAGTCATAGTCCAACCGACCTTCCCAGACTTTATAAAGCTTGTACAGAACAGGGTGGCGATGTTGCAATAGGTTCACGCTATATCAATAATGTGGTGAATGTAGTGAACTGGCCATTAGGACGTGTACTTATGTCATATTTCGCATCTGTATATGTACGGATGGTAACAGGTTTAAAAATCTACGATACGACTGCCGGATTTGTTTGTTACAGAAGAGAGGTATTAGAAACCATTGAACTTGATAAAATACGTTTCAAAGGATATGCCTTCCAGATTGAGATGAAATTTACAGCTTACAAGTGCGGTTTCAAACTTATTGAAATTCCTATTGTTTTTATGAATCGTGAATTAGGTGTATCAAAGATGAATTCTTCTATATTCGGAGAAGCTCTTTTCGGGGTGCTCAAATTGAAATGGTCGAGCTTCTTTCGCAAATTTCCTCAAAAGAAGTAATCGCTCCAATCAGTAGTGATGCTGCTAATGATCCTATAAAACTAATACTAACAAAACCGTTAAAGCAATCCCGATGCAAGCAGTAAGGCTCCATCTATCATGGAATCTAGCCATAATTGTTTTTCCATTGCTCTCTCAAGACCGATAGCTTGTGCATTAAATAATAGATAATAAAACAATGTAAATATTGATTTTTCTTAATGTTAATCTGTTTTTTTAAGAATAATGATTTTTTATAATCTGTTTTTTTTATTAGATTTGTTTCAAGGATAGAAAGGAACGTATGTTTTACGAAGAAGAAATAACCACTTTTAACTTTAATGATTTCTACAAAAAGTATTATAGAAGGATATTTTTATTTGCCAAATCTTATGTACATAGTGAATGGGCAGCTGAGGATATTGCTTCGGATGCTTTAGTTAGTCTTTGGGAAAGTATTAAAAAATACGAGATCCGTCATCCACTTACATTTTTGTTTTCAATAGTAAGGAATAAATCCATTGATTACCTCCGTCATGAGTTGGTTCATCAGGAAGCTTTAACCAATATGTCAGAGATAGGATTGAGGGAATTGAATACACGTATTGCTACATTAGAGGCATGTGATCCTGAAAAAATTTATTCGGAAGAAGTAAATGCTATTGTTAAATCTACATTAGATTCATTACCAGAGAGAACCAGGGAGGTTTTTTTAATGAGTCGTTTTCAGAATCTTACCAGAGAAGAAATTGCAACAGCTTTAGGAATCACTATTAAAGGCGTTGAATATCACACTGCTAAGGCAGTGAAAAGCTTACGTTTGACTCTAACAGATTATCTCCCTATCTTTTATTTTATTTATTTATTTCAATAAAAAAGTTTTTCAACTAGGAGGTTTTTATTTTCAAACGTACTAACTATATAAAGCCACTTGTAAATGGATAAAAAAATATTAAATAAGTATATAGAAGGTAATGCTTCACAGGAAGAAAAGGAAGCGGTACAACTGTGGCTTGAAACGGATGAGAAGAACTGGAAAGAGTTTATGTCGTTACGTACTTTATACGATATAGCCTTAGGGCATTTATCGGAAGAACAGGCAAAAAAAATTACTTTACAAAGAAGAAATGTAGTGGCAGATTTTTTGAAAATAGCTGCTGCTATACTGATTACCTTTCTATGTACTTATTATTATATGCGTCCTCAACAAGAAGAGCCTTTGGTTGTAGATGTAAAACCTATGATGCAGACCCTTCATGTGCCAGCCGGACAGAGGGCGGAACTTACTTTAACAGACGGCACGAAGGTTTGGCTCAATTCACTGACTACATTTACATTTCCTGACAGGTTTACAGAAACGAAACGAGACGTCTACCTGGATGGCGAAGGGTATTTTGATATTGCTCCTGATGAAGAGAAACCATTTAATGTGAATACTCATAATTATGTTATAAAAGCTTTAGGAACAGAGTTTAATGTTTTGGCCTATAGTAAAGTCAATTCTTTTGAGACTTCTTTAATAGATGGTTCAGTTGAGGTAACTTCATATGATAACCGACAAAATGTTTTATTAGCCCCCGGCGATAAAGTTTATAGGGATAAGAATAGTTTACAAACATCTTCTATCCAGCATTATGACTATTTCTTATGGAAAAAAGGAATTATCAGTTTTGATCATGAACGCGTAGGAAATATGCTAAAGAAACTGGAGCTTTATTATGATATCCGTATCGAAAACAGGAACAAAAGTATTCTTGACATGCGTTATACAGGGAAATTCCGAACTAAAGATGGCATTGAACATGCACTGAAGGTATTGCAAATTCCAACAGGTTTACATTATCAAAAAGACAATGAAAATAATCTGATACAAATTTATTGAAAATCACAAATGTTAATCCTTAAAAAATAGATGCTTATGGTATAATACAAATTATTTAGACAAAAACCGGAAAGAACTGCTACCTACTTTCCGGCTATTGAAAGTCAATATCTGACTTACTTTTTTGAAAAAATCAGTACTAACTTTAATCATTTACAAATATATGAAAAATATTTTGTACAGGGCTTTTTATGCCAAGAATCAAATACTATTTACACACATATTTCGAATAATGAAACTACAATTTTTATTCCTTTTTATCTGTTGTATGGGGTTATTTGCAGAAAATACCCATTCCCAGGAGATGAAAGTGAACATAGTATCACAAAACGCTCCCCTTAAAGAGGTTTTGCAGGAAATAGAAGAGAAAACAGATTATCTCTTCCTATATAATAAGGATGAAATTGACTTGACCCGGAAAACATCCGTAAATGCCCGTAACAAAAAAGTATCTAATGTACTCGTAGATATCTTTAATAATACGGATATTTCATATAAAATGGTTGGAAACAATATCGTCCTGATAAAAAACAATCTACCAGTTTCTCAACAAGCAAAGCAACAAATTACCGGTACGGTTGTTGATGAACATGGAGAGCCTATCATTGGAGCGAATGTTGTAGAAAAAGGGACAACCAATGGAATAATTACAGATCTGGATGGGAAATTTTCTTTATCTGTATCTGCTAATGCTGTGATAGAAGTTTCTTATCTTGGGTATATTTCGCAGAATATAACAGTAACCAATCAAGCAAACTTTAATATTGTATTAAGAGAGGATACACATTCTTTAGATGAGATTGTAGTCGTAGGCTATGGTGCTATGAAGAAGAGTGTGATTACTGGGGCTATCAGCAGTATTCCGATGAATGCGGTTAAACCGGTAGCTACTCAACGGGTAGACCAAATGCTGCAAGGACAAGCAGCCGGAGTACTTGTCTTGAATACTGATGGTTCCCCTGGAGCAGAGACAACCATCCGAATCAGAGGAATGAACTCCATTCAAGGAGGAAATAATGCTTTGATCGTTATTGACGGATTCCAGGGTGGAGATTTAAGATCAATCAACCCGAATGATATTGCTTCTATGGAAATATTGAAGGATGCTGCTGCAACTGCTATTTATGGAGCACAAGGAGCTAATGGTGTTATCCTGATAACAACAAAAAGGGGTACCTCCGAAAGACCTTCTATTAATTATTCTTCAGAGTTTGGACATTCTAAAATCCTTATGGGTGGTGTAGAACTAATGGGTGCTGTCGACTATGCAAGAGAATTAAATATGATAGAATTGGCTGATGATTTGGATAGAGTTCCACAACCTCTGTTTACGGAAGCACAAATAAAAGAACTTGAAGCCAGTGGAGGTACAGACTGGATGAAGGAAGTTTATCAGGCAGCTTTAATACAAACGCACCAGCTTTCAGTTAGTGGGAAAACAAAAAATTCAAACTATTTCATATCCGGTTCATTCTTAGATCAGGATGGAATTATGATCAACTCAGGGTATGAGCGTTATTCTTTAAGATCAAATGTAGGTGCAAGTATAACTGACTGGTTTAATGTCTCTCTTAATTGGGATGGTGCTATTCAGAATAGGTCGGGTGCCGACTTTGGTGGAGGAGTAGACTGGCCTGGTAATCCGGTGCTTGGGGCTTTAATCTTTTCGCCCACCATTTCAGTGTATGACGAGAACGGAAATTACTCGAAAGCACATAACCGGATTGGTGATCCTATGGTCTGGAATCCTGTTGCTAGTGCAAAAGAAACTCAAAATGACAGAAGAACGGTTCATAACAATATTAATTTAGCATTAGACTTTAAGTTTCTGAAATACTTTTCTCTTCAGGTTAGTGGTGGGGCAAGAATCTCACAAAGTGAAACCAAGCAATTTTTTAATAGTAAAACATTTGCAGGAAATCAACTGAATGGTATAGGTAGGCTTAGGAATTCGTATTCAAAAGATTTGCAAAATTCTAATGTGTTGAATTATACAAGAGATATAGGGCTGCATAATATTAATGCTACGGCTGTTGGCGAAATTAAAGTAAGCGATAGTAATTGGTCATATATAGATAATAGTGACTTCGCTATGCAGGAAACAGGAGTTTATGATCTGAATGCTGCCAAAACACAAAAGACAAGTTCCGGTCAAGGGCATCGGAAAATTTTGTCTGGAGTTGGAAGAATAAATTATGCATATGATAATAAATATCTGTTATCTGCAAGTATTCGCGCTGACGGATCATCTGTTTTCGGAGAGAATAATAAATGGGGATATTTTCCGGCTGCTTCTGTAGGATGGCGACTCTCTCGGGAAAACTTTATGAAAGAAATAAACTGGATGGATGATTTGATGATTCGGGCAAGCTGGGGAAATACCGGAAACCAGGCAATCAGCAATTTCCAAACTATTTCCCAAATAGGTAGTAGTGGAAGATATCCTTGGTATGGAGGTGATGCTGTAAATTTGGGATATGCTGTAACATCTGCTTCCAATCCGAACCTGAAATGGGAAAGTACGCGTCAGTATAACTTTGGATTGAATTTTTCTATATTAAATGGTATGATACAATTCACCGGTGAATATTATGATAAAGTTACCTCAAACTTATTAATGATGAGGGAATTACCAAGATCAACCGGCTTAAATAGTATTATTGATAATGTAGGTAAAATGGGAAATAAGGGATGGGAGTTCTCTGTAAATGGAAACTTCCGTTTCAATGACTTGGAATGGAATCCGGGAATAAACACTACTTTCTCAAGGACAAAAGTATTAGACTTAGGTGACGATGAATTTATATCTTACTCAGCCGGAGGTAGCGGACATGGTACTAATATTCCGTTTATGTTCCTGACAAAAGGTGAACCATTCGGGCAGATCATGGGATTCGGCTATGAAGGAACTTGGAAGTTAGGAGAAGAAAACGAAGCTGCAAGATATGGTCAAATGCCAGGCGATCCCAGATATACAGATGTTAATAATGATGGTAAAATCGACTATGATAATGACTGGAAGGTGATAGGAAATACACAACCTGATATGATATTTGGTATTACCAATCAGTTTAAATACAAAGGTTTTGATTTGACATTCCTGTTACAGGGAACCTTAGGTAATGACATCTTTAATGTGGCGAGAGTAAAAAGGGAAACCGGCGTAGGAAGCAGTAAAGTGAAATTTGATAGATGGACTCCTGATAATCAGAACACGGATGTTCCTGCATTATATGCATCAACGTATAGAGAAGAGTATCGGAATAATTGGGATGCAGCTCATCCTGATAATCCTTTACTTAATACAATTACATTTCCTACATCAGGTAGTAATGTGATTGGAAGATGGATAGAAGATGGTTCATATATCAGGCTTAAGAATTTAACGCTGGGATATACATTCAAGAGCTTTAGCGTATTTAGTAGTATCAGAGTTTATATGACAGCGACAAATTTATTTACTATTACCGGCTATTCCGGTTTTGATCCGGAAGTAAGTTCTTTTACTGGAAGTGATGCACAATTGGGTACAGATTATAGTAGTTATCCGTCTTCTAGAATATTTAGTTTTGGAGTAAATGTTAATTTATAAACTTTGAAAATATGAAACGATATATATTAGTGTTTAGTTTTTCACTGCTATTAGTAGTTACAAGTTGTGATGTTTTTGATTTAAAAGAGGAACCCAAAGGGTTTATTACTCCAGACAGTTACTTTAATACACCTACGCAGATAGAAACCATTTTAACTGCGTGTATGAACAGAGCGTTCCGTTCCTGGGGTGGATATGGATATAATCCGGCTTTACATCGTCATACAGACGAGGATGCAGGGGGTAACTTGGTTATTGGGCTTAATCATGGATCGGCTATATATAATCTTCATTTTGAAAATATTAAGAACCTGAATTTTGCCTTGCGAGCGATAAAAGACAGAGGGCTGGAAGGTACATCTCAGGCTGATACCGATGTCTTGGTAGGCCAGTTAAAGTTCTTAAGAGCTTGGAACTACTTCCAGTTGGTACGTATGTGGGGCGGTATGCAGATCCTTACTGAAGACGACGTGGATGAGTATTTCATTATATTGCCGGAAAGAGCTTCGGTAGCGGATACGTATGCTTTGATAACAAGTGATTTCCAAGAAGCTGTAGATAAACTTCCTGATGATTGGGGTTCATTTGGACGTCCCAACAAGTGGGTAGCTAAGGGTCTCTTAGCAAAAGCATATTTAACGATGGCTACGGCACCTCTTAATGAAACAAGTAATTATGCAAAAGCTGCTAGTCTAGCTAAGGAGATTATGGATTCAGGGAAATATAGCCTTGTAGAAGATATCAGAGAAGTATTTTCAATGAAAACAGAAGATGGACCTGAAATGATGTGGAGCTTTATGGCAAATGAACAATTTCCTTCGACTGATCCTCATATTTGGAGTGATATATATGGATGGGGAGATTACTCTGCAGATCAGGTTTGGGTAGATTCCACTTACAATGAACAACCCCGAAAACATGTTTATTTGGAAACACATGACAGAGATGGAGTTTCAGCAGCTGAACTGGGCCGAAATGTTGGTATTAAAAAATACCTGTATGATACATGGGAAAACTTTGAGAGGGGATTTACAACGATAAACATCCCTATTATCAGATATGCAGATATTCTATTGATATTTGCGGAAGCTGAAAACATGTCTAAAGGTGGCCCTACTCAGGAGGCAGTGAATGCTATAAATGCTGTGATTGATCGAGCGAATGATTATCAGCCGAATCCGGATTATCCGCTTTTAAGTACAGCTATGTCACAAGAGGCCTTTGATAAAGCGGTCATCCATGAACGTAATCTGGAGCTTTGTTTTGAATACGATAGATGGCATGATATTGTAAGAAAAAGAATTCTCTATGAAGTAACCAGGGAGGAGTACAGGCATAATTTTACAGAAGATGATTATCTTTTCCCAATACCGGAAAGTGAAACCAGATTGAATCCTAATATGAAGCAGAATCCAGGTTATCAAAATTAAATTTATTAATACCTAAAGATATGAATATTATGATTGTTTGTAGTAAAATTAGTAAGCAGCTTGTCTTATTTTGTTCTTTAATATTGATCGTACAGAATGTAAATTCTCAGGTCGTTGCACAAACGGGGGCAATAGACGATGAATTTCAAGGGAATGCCGGAACAAATAAACTATCTGTTTGGGCTGCACCAGCAGAACAAAAGATACGTCCGGATGATCGGATGGAAAAGAGTAATCTTACCTGGTCGGGTAAAGATAAAAAGATCAATGTTGCAGGTGCCGGTAACGAGCATGTTCCTTTTCAGGTTATCATTACATCGTCAGTAAAAGGTTCGCCGCGGCATGTAAAAGCTCCTGATGGGTTTATGATTAAAACTTCGGATTTAGCTTCACCACAAGGTAATAAGATTTCTAAAGATCGTATTAATTTCTATCTGGAACATTACATTATGCTATATGCAACCTCCAGTCCGGCGGTTGGTGCTACAGGGTACTGGCCGGATGCAATAGTTCCTATCCGGAAGCCTTTTGGTATGACTGCACAGTATGATGTCGTTCAGAACAGACCTATATGGGTGGATATGTTTATCCCCTCGGGTACGAAAGCCGGCAAATACTCCGGAACAATAGAAATTACCCAACATGGAGAACTGCTTGATAAGTTACAGCTTGAAGTGGAAGTCTACAATTTTTCATTACCTGATAAAACCTCGCTGATTACGTATATAAATGTATCTAAAGGTCAATTGGGACATTTCTATAATAAACCGAGCGATTCTGAAGACATAAAGAACATTACGCAGGTATATTATGATAAACTGTATGAAAACCGCATGGAACCTTGGTTCAACGATATGCTGACGCCTGATGTAGCCATCAAAGATAATAAAGTGATTGTTACATTCGATCATAACAGATACCTGTATTACATGAACACGTTAAAAACGAAACGTGTCCTCTTAAATGCTTTTCCGGGTAATCTTAACCGACAAATGAAAGCGAAGCCATTTTCGGATGAGTTTAATAAGTTGGTAAAATCTTACTTATCACAAGTAGAATCTTACTTTAAAAAGAATAAATGGCATGATTGTCTTGTGTTTAATAGTCCGGTAGATGAACCCCGTTCATTAGAAGAATATGAAGAAACACGTCAATGGGCTACATTAGTGAAAGAAGCTACCTCAGGTGTTCCGTTCTTAATAACGAGAACACCAGTTCCTCCGAAAGATAATCCGGAGTGGGGAGTCTTCCAAGGCTATGTTGATAATTATTCTATACATGGGAATCATTTGAATGATCCATTGGTAAAACAAGCCATCTTAGAGGAAAAAAGCAGAGGGGGAGAAATGACTTGGTATATATCCTGTGATCAGCGGTTCCCCCAACCTAATTATTTTATTGATGCTCCTGCAATGGACCTAGTGATGGTTCCGTGGATTACAGCGCGATATAAAATGGATGGAATATTATATTGGGCTATAAACTGGTGGTCGCAAACAGCAAATCCCTGGTTAGATGCAAATACATTTCACTCAGGTTTTTTATGTAGTGGAGGATCTGTGTTAAATGGTGAAGGATCTCTTTGGTATCCGGGAGATTTTGTAGAACGATATACCGGACAACCCAATGTAGAAGGACCTGTATCTTCTATTAGATTTGAACTACTACGTGAGGGAATTGAAGATTACGTATATCTTTCTATGCTGGAAGAACTTGGAGACAAAGACTTTGCCTGGGAAAGAGTGAGAGATTTAGTTGTTGATGTAAAGGCATTCTCAAGAAATACAGCTGATTTATATGCTATTCGGAAAGCTATGGCTAAACGTATAGAGGAATTAAAGAAATAACTCGTAACAAAATTTTAAATAAACCAGATTAAATTGTAGAAATCATCTACTGTTTAATCTGGTTTTTATTTTCTTCTATATATAGTAGGAATCTGTATTTTTGTGTTTATTTAGACCAATAATAATAAATAAGTGACTCTTTTTTATTTAAGGGAATAATCTATCTTTGCAGGATTATCTTTGAACTTATATTAACATGGAAAAAATGCAAGTAAAAGAAGCTAAAGGCAAACTTGGCATACTTGTAGTAGGGGTAGGAGGGGCTGTTTCTTCTACATTTATTACCGGTACTTTATCTGTACGTAAAGGGATGGGAGTTCCTATCGGATCTTTGACCCAGTTGGCAACCATACGTTTGGGAAAACGTAATGAAAACCGTTTCCCTAAGATAAAGGATGTGGTGCCTTTGGCTGATTTGAATGATCTTGTTTTCGGAGGATGGGATATCTTTGAGGAAAACATTTACGAAGCTACTAAGCATGCGGAGGTGTTGAAGAAGGAAGATATCGATGTGGTTAAGGATGAGCTTGAAGCGGTCAAGCCGATGCCTGCAGTATTTGATCAGAATTATGTGAAGCGTCTGCACGGAACGCATGTGAAAAAGGAGGCTACCCGCTGGGAGCTAACAGAGCGTTTACGTGAAGATATCCATAACTTTAAGGCAGAGAATAACTGTGACAGAGTTGTTGTCATGTGGGCAGCCAGTACAGAAGTTTATATTCCGCAAACGGAGGAACATAATAGTTTGGCGGCTTTTGAAAGAGCTTTGAAAGAGGATAACAAAGAGGTTATTTCACCAAGTATGTGCTATGCGTATGCTTCCATAGTTGAGGGATGTCCCTTCATAATGGGTGCTCCAAACTTGTGTGTGGATATTCCTGCTATGTGGGAACTGGCAGATAAACATAAAGTGCCTATTTGCGGGAAAGACTATAAGACAGGGCAAACCATGTTGAAGACTGTACTTGCTCCAATGCTTAAAACTCGTATGCTTGGCCTTGAAGGTTGGTTTTCAACAAACATTCTTGGAAACAGAGATGGAGAAGTGTTGGATGATCCGGGTTCTTTCAAAACGAAAGAAGTTAGTAAACTATCGGTGATTGATACAATCCTTCAAACAGAGATGTATCCTGAACTGTATGGTAATGTATATCATAAGGTACGTATCAACTATTATCCGCCACGTAAGGATAATAAAGAAGGCTGGGATAATATAGATATTATTGGTTGGCTGGGTTATCCTATGCAATTGAAGGTAGATTTCCTTTGTCGTGACTCCATTTTAGCAGCGCCATTGTGTCTTGATTTGGTCTTGTTTTCTGATTTGGCGCAACGTTGTGGATTTTATGGTATTCAGGATTGGTTGTCGTTCTATTTTAAAAGTCCGATGCATGTACCTGATCGTGTACCTGAGCATGATTTATTTATACAGCATACGATCCTGAAAAACACTATACGAAAGATAATTGGTGAGTCTACATTGGATTATCTGGATTGATTTTTTGAATAAGTTTTTAAATGAATAAGGTAAGGCAAAGTAAATTTTTTCATATTATTATTGCTTCTGGGTTTGGTTCTGGTTATTCTCCTATTGCACCAGGAACGGCAGGAGCATTATTGGCAACAATAATATGGTTTGCCTTATCTTATTTTTTACCTCAATATGTATTGCCTGTAACAGGGGGGGGGATTATTTTATTTACTATTTTAGGGATCTGGTCAA
The DNA here is from genome assembly GCA_032054765.1 of Tannerellaceae bacterium. Taxonomy (GTDB): domain Bacteria; phylum Bacteroidota; class Bacteroidia; order Bacteroidales; family Tannerellaceae; genus DFXE01. The sequence goes on along the minus strand of DAMBSC010000005.1, from coordinate 161,193 downwards.
CAAATGAATTAGAGCCTGTTTGGGGGAAAGATCCTTCAAAGATCGTAGTGGATGAGATGGTAGGTGTGTGGATTTCCCTGTTGGCAGTAAAAGGAGGGGATATCTATTATGCTTTGCTTGCTTTCGCATTATTCCGATTATTTGATATATTCAAACCATTGGGTATACGGAAGATGGAAAGTTTAAAAGGCGGGGTAGGTGTTATGATGGATGATATTGTTGCCGGTATTTATAGTTTTATATTATTAATAGGAATACAATGTTTGCTTGGGTAAAAAAAGCTGTAAAGGCCATAAATGAGAAGACAGGTTTTTTCATGTTTCTCAGGGCGCAGTTTTCATCGCAATTAGCAAGTATTACTGATATTTTTGTGACTGTACTGTTAGGTATAGTACTTAATATATATTATGTTTACGCAACTTTTTTCGGCTCTGTTTGTGGAGGTATTATTAATTGTATCATAAATTATAAATGGACATTTAAGTCTCAAGGAATCAAAAAACGCCATGTAGCTATCAAATATGCTGTTGTGTGGGTGGGTAGTATTTTCTTTAATACATATGGTACGTATCTGCTGACAGAGTTTTTGAGTAGAATTGGTTGGATGGAGAAACTAATGGGTAGTTTCATTGATGATATTTTTATTTTATGTAAAATTGTAGTATCATTAATCGTTGGTTTTCTTTGGAATTATAATATGCAACGGTTATTTGTTTACAAAGAAAGCAACTTTAAAAAATATTTCAGTAAAAAATATAAAACATGAAAGCAAGAGATATTGCTCAACAGATAATTTACAAGATAATTGACCCGCTGGTGCACGGACTTGTAAAGATCGGTGTTACTCCTAATATGATAACCTTTACCGGTTTGGTTTTGAATGTTGTGGCATGTTCTGTCTTGATCTATGGAGCCATAGAAGGAGAACGAGGAGATTTTACTTATGTCGGATGGGCCGGACTGATAATATTATTTGCCGGTTTGTTTGATATGTTGGATGGCCAGGTGGCCAGAATCGGAAAGACAAGTTCGCGGTATGGAGCTTTATTTGATTCTGTACTGGATCGTTACAGTGAATTGATTGTCTTTTTTGGAATTTGTTATTATTTGATTTTGCAAGGATATTTCTTTAGTTCGCTTTTTGCCTTTTTTGCATTGATTGGTTCAATGATGGTGAGTTATGTACGTGCACGGGCAGAAGGACTGGGTATTGAATGTAAAGGTGGCTTTATGCAACGTCCCGAACGTGTTGTTATTACCGGAGTCGGCGCTTTACTATGTGGTATCTTTTATCATTTCATGGGTGAATACAAAGTTTTTGTATCATTTATTTCTTTCCCTGTTTTTGAACCTATACTGATCTTAGTGATACCTATTGCTTTTGTTGCTGTATTTGCCAACATTACAGCGATAGGTCGGTTGAACAATTGCAGGAAAGTTCTGCAGGAGTTAGACAAAAAATAAACGAATGAAATTACAACTCTGCTTACCTTCACTACGAGAGACGATTATCGTCTTGTGTGCAACAATTTTATTTTTTCTGCTTACTTCAGTTTTTATAGGAGTAAGGACAGAGCACCTGTTATTATTCTCGGTTTTCTTGTTTCTTTTCTTTCTAACTAAAGAAACACGTAAACTGGCTATAGGACTGCTTCCTTTTATGATCTTTGGTGTTTCTTATGATTGGATGAGAGTATTCCCCAATTATATGGTGAATCCGATTGATGTTGAAGATTTATATAATTTAGAGAAATCATGGTTTGGAATTCATACAAATGGGCAGTATTTGATTCCTTGTGAATATTTTGCTATTCATCATTGGCCTGTTATGGATTTTTTTGCTGGTATTTTCTATTTAGGTTGGGTACCTCTTCCTATTTTATTTTCATTGTATCTTTATTTCAGAAAAGAACGTGGAATGTTTCTTCGGTTTTCAATGGTATTTTTATTTGTAAACCTGATAGGCTTTGCAGGATATTATATTCATCCGGCTGCTCCTCCCTGGTATGTGATGAACTACGGTTTTGAAGCAATACTGAATACACCCGGAAATACGGCAGGGTTAGGAAGATTTGATGCAATCATCGGTTTCCCTGTTTTTGGGTCAATATATGGTCGTAATTCAAATGTATTTGCTGCAATTCCATCTTTGCATTCGGCTTATTTAGTTATTGTCTTTTATTATGCTATAGTAAGAAAATCTAATTTTGTAATTATATTGATTTCTGTTATTTTTATGTGTGGAATATGGTTTACTGCCGTATATTCTTCGCATCATTATATAATTGATGTAATTTTGGGAGTTATTTGTGCATTAATTGGTATATTGGTATTTGAGTTTGTTCTGTTAAAGCTTCGTTGCTTCAAGAACTTCTTTGATAGATATCAAACATATATTGCTTAAAACAGGAGATTAAATTATGTTAGACATAAAAAAAATAAAAGGGATCATTTTTGATTATGGTGGAACAATAGATAGTAATGGATTGCATCTTACTGAGATACTTTGGATGTCGTATGAAGCGTTACAGATACCTGTTAATAAGAAAGTATTCCTCAGAGCATATGAATATGGCGAGCAATTCATTGAAACTAATAATAGTATTCTTCCTAAACACAATTTCTGGCATGTCTTGCGTTTGAAGGTTGAAGCACAGATACAGTGGTTGGTAGATAATGAATATTTACCTAAAGAAACTGATTTTGCCAAGACAACTACAAGTATAGCTGATTGGTGTTATGCTTATGTGCAGACGGCCATCAGTGTATCTTTGCCAATAATTAAAAAATTAGCAGAGAAATATCCTCTTGTATTAGTTTCTAATTTTTATGGAAACATTGAAGCTGTTTTAAGAGATTACCATCTTGCTCTTTACTTTAAAGCAATTATAGAGTCTGCTACTGCAGGAGTTAGCAAGCCTGATCCGGCTATTTTTCAATTAGGAATAAATCAATTAGAATTATCACCGCAGGAGATTGTGGTTATAGGTGTATCGTACGTAAACGATATTGTTCCAGCTGCCTCTTTAGGGTGTAAAACTATTTGGTTAAAAGGTACTGGTTGGAATGAATATACCGGACTTGAGACAGCAGATTTGGTTATTTCTGATTTTGGAGAATTGAAAGCTATATTTGAATTAAGCTAACCGGAGAATTAGTTTTACTTTCTCAACCTCCCATAAAGATCAGAAATAACGGGAGTTGTTTCTTGAGAAACTTTAAAGCTAAGTATATATTTCTTTCTACTCCTTTTTCGGAAATCGAAAGTTTTTCGGCTATTTCTTTGTTGCTTAATCCTTCTTTCCGGCTCATGATAAATGTTTTCCGTTGACGGGGAGGCAACAGGGTAATCAATTTATTAATATATTCACTTAAATCGGAAGCAACTATTTGTTTTTCTATATCTTGTGATATAGCTTCAGCTTGTTTAAGTGTTTGCATAAAAGCTTTTTCATTTAATGATCTGCGGGCTTGATTAAATATTTTGTTCTTAGTAATGATAAATAAAAATCCGTCAAGGCTTTTTTCCTCATCTATCCGTTCTCTTATTTCCCATAATTTGATAAAAACTTCCTGCACTACTTCTTCCAATTCATAGGAATCGGTCAGGTATAATTGAGAAAAATAGAAAACCTTATTCCAGTAGGCATTGTAAATAATCTTGAATGCCTCTTTGTCTCCTTTTTTTAGTTTGTTTACATTCTCCTTCATCTTTCATAGTATTAGATATAACAATTTAGAATACTTGCCAAACGAAGAGCGATAATCATCACTACTTCGCTTATTGAAAGTCGCGTTGAAGATCTAAACAAAAATAATAAATAAGTGGTATTTATCATATTAAAATATTTATAAAATTATAAAGCCCGCCAAGGATTTTTTGTCTTTGGCGAGCAATTATTTTATAAATCAGTTCAAAGAGAGTTATAGATTATCCATTTCAATCTTGGCCCATAAATTACTGTTCGAATATTCAATAGCTTGTTCCAAATCTTTTTTTGCGTTTTGAATTTGTTGCAAGCCTTTATATCCTAATCCTCTGATTGTATAGCTATGAGAATTCCTAATATTTTCAGCTTCACTTTTACCGAACTTTACTCCTATGTCTGAAGTACTTATCCCTTGTATTTTATTACCGGCATCAGCAACCATCTTTTCAAAGATTTTTTTAGCATTAGACTGATCACCCAACTCTATAAAACTTAGTCCTTTATAATAATCCATTATATTTGTTCTTTCGGAAGATAAGGCAATCGATTTTTTGTAAAAAGTTTTTGCTTTATCTTTTTTGCCCAACGCTTTATAAGCTTGGGCGATAAAATAATTTACCTGTATATCTCTATTTCCAAATATAGCACTGCCGGCTTCCTCTTCCTGTATCAGTGACTTTAAAAAGTAGTCGAGCGCTTTTTGGTAGTCTTTGTTGTTGTAATGCTTTATTCCGCTTACTATTTGTGCATTGATTATCAGATCCCTTACATTGGAGCTTCCCTCCCTGTATGAAAAATGTGTATTATCTAGTAGCTGTACGGCTTTTTCGGATTCTCCTGCAAGTGTCAATACATCAATAAACCTAATAAATGCATCATCTCTGTTCCTGACTATATTTTCACTTCCTTCGAACAATCTCAATCTTGTTTCAACCGGATAATTTGCTTGTGTATATAGGGCATCCAGTTCAGAGTAGTAGATAGCTTCATTTTTATTGAGTTGGACAGCTTTTTCATAGTGCAATATAGCCTTATCCATGTCTGCGTAGAAATGGTGATACCCCCATCCTAAATTACGGAAAACTAATGAAAGATACGGAGCAGCTTCGGCTGCCTTTTCCCAGTATTCCATAGCTACTTGCGGTTGTTTTTCATATAATATATTTCCCAAGTAATAATAGGCTTTTCCATCATTCGGATTGTTTTCAAGAGCTTTTTTCAGAACATTGACTGATTCTAACCGGTATGGAAAGGTATAATCAACATCATATTCAGATGCTTTCCTGAAATGGTGGGTGGCTTTCTCGTTATTACCTTTTTTGTCTTCTATGTATCCGAGATAATAGTCAAAGAAGGGATTATTCCCTTTAAATCGTAAAAGCACTTCTTCGGCTTCCTGAAATAGTCCGTCGTTTATGTAGCCTACAGCCAGTTCCAGATAATTATCATCAAAATTTCTCATATCCTTTTCCAATGAGGATAATACTTCCCGGGCTTTTGTCGATTCATTTTGCTTTTGTAAAACCAGATAGTATTCATTCCTGATCCTGAAGTCGAGAGGATCGTTATCTAAAAGCGGTTGCAAGGTTGAGAGAGACTCCTTATATTCTCCTAGTTTACGCTGAAGGGCCGCTTTCAATGCGATTGCCCTATTGTCGATACTATTTGTTTCCAGAGATTTGCTTACGTGTGCCAACGCCTTCTTATAGTTTTCTTTCATTGATGATAATTGGGCCAGCTGGAAATAAGCCGGAGCTTGATAGGCATAATCCCATGTCGCTCTGTATAACGTATCAATCGCTTCATCGTATAACCCCAATGCCCGAAGAGTTAGTCCTTGCAGGTAAAGAGGTTCACAAGTGACCGGACGGGTATAATCTTTTGTCAGCCTTTCAATCGCTTTTCCTAAATATATCCTTGCGTTGTTGTAGTCTCCATTTTTAAGACAAATATTTCCCATGGCAGTATTAGTTCTAATGTCTCCGGGGTCTCTTTTCAGAGCTTCTGAATACCATGTCAATGGATTTTGGTTTGGCACATAGAATTGTTCCACCCTTTTACCCGTTAAGAACAGTTCTTCAACAGTCTTTATATCCTTTGGCGAAGCATATCCTTTCCAGGGTTCAGGCAGTTCTTTCACTTCCTTCAATTTTATCGGTTGATAGCTGATTAACAACTTATCGCTGCTTACCTCTCTTAACTCCGTATAGAGGTCTTCCATCTCAAATTGAGTTCCAACGGGAATAGTTTTGGAGAAAGGTTTAACGGGTGAAATAGCTATTTCTTCTTCGTATATGATTCGATCTTTGTGTTTTAAGATAACTTTTGCATTCTCTTTCTTTTGAGTTGAATAATAGGCCAGGAATACATCATTCTTTTTACTTTTTTCAAGGTTTATAGCCCCTTCAAGATTGGCATTCTTAAAACCTTTCATTCCTTTGACGGGATACCAGTATTGTTCCCATTCTTTTACTTCATATGGTTTTATCCAGCTATAATCCGGTTGATTATCAGAGTATGCTCCAACCATAATTTCTACGTACGGGTCATCATTTTCCGTCAGGTGCGCTTCCGTAGCCTGACCTTTTGCGCCTGACCCCCATTCCCATAGTTTAGCGCCCTTCACTATATTGTGATCACCTATATGAACTGTTCCGGCATCTTTTCCATGATCGTAACCACCCATAAAGTCTTCTTGTAAGTCATGGACAAAGAACGACTCCGATTCTTTTACGTTTTTCCACCAGCTTATATCAGTATTGTAAAATTGTTTGTTGGTGTATTTTTCGCTAGAAATGGGCCATCGGGCAAAATCTGTTTTGGAGTGATAGGTAACAACTTGTGCACTTGGAGGAAAGATAGCCTGGTAGTTTTCATTTGTATGCGTTGCTACATTTGCCCAATACAGGAAAGAATGTGTAAAAGGAGTTGAATTAATTATCTTCCCCTGTACTTTAAAATAGGCTTTGTCAGGAAAAAGGGTAACGCCGACGGCCCATCTCATTCCATGTCGCGGTTCATGCTCACCTATCCATACTGTTTTGCTTCCATCATTATTTTCTACAGTGGTATAATCCATCGGGAGGAAAGTAGAGGCACGATGATGATGAAGTACGCACCATTCAATTCCCCCCGATACCCAAGCACCTGTCATACCAATATTAGATGGTTTAATTACACTGTTTTTGTATATGTAATTATAGTTATTTGTTTTATCTGTTGCATAATATAGCTTGCCTCCGATCTCCGGTAGAATACCTATTTCCACATATTCATTACTGAGGATTACAAAATTCCAGGGTTGTTGTATTCTCTCTGTTTTAAACTGGTCGTTGAGTTTTAGAGGATAATAATGCCTGGATGCTCCCTGAAATGCTTCGTTTTTGAAGAAAATAGGGCTTTTCTCAGCAGGAGCCACAGGATAGGTGGGCATTACGATAGTCTTTTCTTCAAGTAATACTTTGTCCTGACCGTAGGTGCCGGAAATAATACTTACAAATAAAAATACTGTTAACAATACCTTGCTTTTCATGACTGCCTTATTTTAAGTTACCATTCAAGATGTGTATTTATCTTTCTGTTGTCGAGTAAATCGATATTGAAAACATCTGTTTTTATATCGTTCTTCTTCATGTGTTCTATCAATATATCTCTGGTGGTATATTTATTGTCAAGTATGTTATCCCTTACAACGACATCTCTGCAACCATCCAGCATAAAAGCGGATTTTTGCCATGTATAAGGTTTGTATGTAGTTGTTTTTTCTATCTTGTTTCCGGTAAAGGTCAATCCTCTTACAGACCTTGCGCGTACAAGTGGAGCGTCGAATACCCTAAATAGATTATCTTTTATATTTATATTTTTATGATAAGGCTCTTCCTTGTCATTTGCAGGTTTGTGAGAAGGGGTTATGGTGATAACAGCATCTCCCCATTGTCCACGGTTTTCATCGCGGTTACCGGAAGTAAGGCAATCTTCAAAAATGTTATTGCAGATGTTCAGGTTTGTGTGTGCTCCGGATTCAAACCAATAATCAAGGTCGCCTTCAATGAGGATGGCTGTACCTGCCGTCCGGAAATAATTATCTTCTATAATTACTTTCTTTGGGGTGGTGACAAGTATTCCCCTTGCTCTGTGCTTTTTCAGGATATTGCAGTTTTTCAGTACCAGTTCCGCATTCCATGTTTTGTTTTCTACAAAATCATTTTCTTTTATTAGCGTGGACAGAGGCTTGGTGAATGTGTAGCGGAATCCTGAGAATTTACCATTTTCAATGATAGGTTCCTTAGATTCTATAATGGCTACTTCTCCACGTTGGGAAGTTTCTTTATTTATAAACCAAATTTCATCGCCGGGTTCGTTTAAGCGTCCTCTTCCATCTACTTCAATGGTACGGTTATTTACTATTTTAGTTATTGGAGCATTAACTCCGTGTACATTAATGAAATCGTCACCCTGGCCGGTATGGGCACAATTTAGAACCTTTATCGCTCCCTTGCAGTTGATGAAATGTGAGGCATCTGCAATAATACTGAATGCCCTGTCTTTTGCTGCGTTTGCTATCATCGAGGCATTATCCATTGTAATATTTTCAGTGCGCTCTCCCAATACTCCGTGGCTTAAAGCGTGATATATCTGCAAGTTCTTCAGCGTAATGTCTCTGCTGTTGTGCAGATGAAATCCGATTACTGCATATCGTTGGTGAAAAAGGCTTACATACGTTCCCTGTTCAGGTTTGTAAGGCGTTTTTCCATGGAAACGGATATGCCCGTTTGGTAATTCTTCTGCCTTTTGGCTGAAGATATTACCCAACGGGCTGTCCCAAGTGTTGTAAACAATCTCTTTATTAACCTTTTCGTATACATTATTATAGGTATCCATAACGGGCATTTTCCAGTCTTCACCGATAAACAGTATTTTCCCATCTTCAATGACGTAGGGATACTGTTCCCTGTCAATAGCTACATCCAGAAAGGAATCATTGGCTTCCATAATCGTTGCCTGTGAGATATAGGGTCTGTCCCAATCTACTGAGAAGTTACGCAAAACAATATTTGTACATGAGTCAATATTCGCGATCTGCATTCTTCTGCCGTGGAAGATAAATTCGGAACCACTTCCTTCCACTACTATATTTTTCATGTTGCGTAAATCAATGCCAATCGTGATTTTCATAGGGTCGTTACTGACAGACCAGAAATCGTACCGTCCGTTGGGAAAAAATAAAATGGCCGAATCGTATGTCTTGCATTTATCGATAGCCATCTTTAATGCGGGAATCACATTGTCTTTACTTCCTGGCCTATAGCCAAAATCGGTAACCGAAACGATCTGTTGTGCATAAAGACCAGCAACAGAAAAGAGTATCAGTGTGGAAATTAAAAATGTTTTTTTCATGTTTGATCGTATTTTACATTATTTAGTGCTCGCTATTTTAAATATTTCCGATACAGCAGCATTCGGATTGATTATATCGTCTGCTTTGTTGATCGTTATAGTAGGTATTGTCCCCAGATCCACATGTACTTTCATCCGTAAGGCTTCCTGCTCATTTCTGCCGCTTAGACCGCTATATCCGAATGATCGGCATATTTTACCAAACAGGAAATTATTCAGGTCGCAAGTTGCTCCCCTTTCATATCCTTCGGCTCCATGTTTAAACAAATGAACCTGGGCGAACGATTGAGCCTGTGCGGTTATTTCATTCAGTCCTTCGCCTCCTACGACTATTCCGTTATTAATACCGGATACATATTTAATCAGTTTGTTCATACCTTCGGAGGTGGTTGTATTGTCTACAATACTGTGATGGATATTCCATATACAAAGTGTAACATCAATAAAAGCTGCGTCTAAAGACAGGTCGGTTATCGCCTTTTGCATATTCTCAACAAGAACAGACCTCCACATTCCCAGTCCGGGATGGATTTTCACCATTACCTTTTTATCTCTATTGGTAGTCCGGTTGAAATTAGATTCCGGAACGCCAATACCTTTTCCATTATACCAGCTCCATCCTTGCAAAACTTTGCTTTCCACATCTCTGTAAGAGAAATCACGCATTTGTTCAAACACCGGATGCGATGGGTCCATATCGATGGAATTAAAGTGAGGCATTACATGAAATCCCATCTGTTGAGCCTTTTTTATGAACCTTCTCGCATCATCACTTGGGATAAATGTCGGATAGTTTTCATCATATGGGTCCGACCTCCAATTGGAATAATGCAACAATACTTTATCCGGGTGGATTTTTTTTGCAACTGCTTCCAGTATAGCTATATCACCCGGGCACCAAGACAGCGCTAATTTAACATTATTCAGCCAATTAGGACGCTTTTTTTCTTCTAAATGTAAATCGTATGTTTTCCAGTACCATTCACGGTATATTTGAGCCGGTACACGCCAGTCTCCTGAATAAGTATTGATCCTCCAGGAAACCCCTCCGGCGCTCAGATTATTATCTATTGGTCCGAACGCTTCGCTATCGAAGCCCAGCGTATAAGGATCATCCAACGAGGTTTGAAGCCCTTTGAACCTGTATTTGTCGTCTTGCGTATGTATCCAGAAGCCATTCTTTTCAGCTTGCAATATGGCGAGTCCGGCTTCCCAGGAAAAAGGCCATTTCCATCGAGTGTTTTTCAATAAGGGATCAGTTAGCTTTAGTTTTACTCCTTGATAGAAAGGTGCGACCAGATCGAGCGTGTCATTTATTCCCGAGATATTCCATCGACAGGCTAACAGTCCGGGTCTGGAAGAATATGCCGACGGTTCTATAATTAAATCTCCGGTGTTGTCATCAGTTGAAATGAATAATACGCCGTCGCCATTCCATGTATGGAAAACAAACTCTGCTGTATTTCTTGAAATCAAACGTGCGGTTACATTGCCGGATACATCGTCGCTCATATTCACAACCCCACTGCTATAGATCAGTTGCAATGCCGTATGAGTATTTGTTTCAGGCTTCTTTATATATTCCCGTCCGGTTTGTTTGCATCGCAGGGAAGTAATAAATCCTTTTTCCAGCCTGGCGTTCAATGTTTTGGTTTCTACAACTATTGTATTGCCATCCAATGTTATATGAGAGTTTTCCATAGTATGGAATGTACTGCCTGCCTGTTCTTTTTGAATACCCATGATGTTATGGTGTGGAATCAATGCTCCGGCGGTAGCAAAGCCTGTGGCTTTAATAAAATGTCTTCTTTTCATAATTTATCTTTTATATATTCTTTACCGAGTTTCAACCGCTTGAAACAAAAGTTTCCTCGGCATGAAACACAAGTTTCTTCAAGATGAAACAACTGTTTCACCAGCATGAAACAAAAGTTTCACACCGTGTGGAACAACTGTTTCATCTGCATGAAACCCTTGCTTCTTTACTATTCTATCATAATTTCCTCTGTATAAATAGAATTTTCTGTTTTACCGGTTATTCCGGTAGAGGTTAATGTTACCTTGTATTTCCCTGGAGAAGTGTATGTGTGGCCAGGTGATTCTTCTGTAGAAGAGGATGAATCGCCGAAATCCCAGCTATATTCTTCTGCGTAGGTGGAGGTGTTTTCGAACTTCACTTCTTTATTATTGATTGTATAGATAAAACCGGATGTTGGTTTCATAATCCTTGTATTAATAATTACAATTGTAGTAGCCAATTTGGGATTAACTTCTCTATCATTACTAGAAATACTGACACCTATACCGTAATTTTGATCTGCGAATTTACTTATCATAAAGTCCAGATCGATATTTAAGTCGAAAATGGCGATCTCTTCTTTATTCTTTATTAGAGCTTTGTCTGTGATAGAAATCCTATCTTCAGGTAAGGGTAATAGATTGTAATCCAAGATTCCGCTATTGTTCAAATCAATTACCGTATCAGTATGAATACTGATAGTTACACTTACATCTTTCTTGTTATCAATTCCTGCCCTATATACTGCCAGAGGTACGATGAATACCCTGTTTTCAGTATCTATCTTATATCTGTACGGGCTTCCTTCAAAAGGTAATTCTCCAATAACTCTTGTAATATCGTCAATAACAAAACGGCCGTTAGGATAGGCAGCTGGCATAAATAACGTTTGATCAGGATACTCTGCGTCTCTTATACCGGTTTCATAATCGCAGGAGGCTAAAATAGAAAGAATGCTTACTAGCAGTAGATATATTTTTATCGTTCTCATATCAGATCATTTTAAATTGTAAAATATAACTTTATTACCATAGAGGGTTTTGTACAATCCCTTCCGCAATCATAATCTCATTATGGGGTATAGGATAGAAATACATTTTAGGTTGGAACAGACGGTTTTCTACCTCAATCGGTTCGTAAAGGAATGAATCCTCTTGTTTCTTGGTAATATTCATTCCTCTTAAAGGTGCATTCAGTACATTCTCGCCAAGCATCCACCTTCTTACGTCCCATGCTCTATGATCTTCAAATGCGAGTTCAACTCTACGTTCGTTACGTATTTTATCCCGCATCTTACTTTGGGATAGATTGTCAGGAAGAGGAGGCTGGTTGACATTCTCCCGCAGCCTTACTTTATCTACGGATTTTTTTATGTCGTCATGTCCTGGATTATATTCGTTTAGGGCTTCTGCGTAATTCAAATAAAATTCAGCTAAACGGAATATTACCCAGCTATGGACACTTGTTTGATTGGTCAGCAGATTCAGGTCTTCATTAACGTATTTTCTCAGATAATACCCGGTCCGGCTTGCATTTGCAATGGGAGGAGCATCTTTTCCTCCATACCACATTTCCATATTCCGACCTTTAAATGGAGTGTTATTCGTCAGTATTGAATAACGCAAACGCGGGTCTCTGTTCGAATATGGATCATCTGCGTTATAGGTAGATCCCTCGTCAGTTATATTTTTTCCATCGGTCATCTCGTAAGCATCTACCAGATTTTGAGAAGGTGTGGTTCCGCTTTGCCCTAAGTTGAAACCAACAGAGTAATTTAATCTTTCAAACCAATAGGAGGATTCGTATCTTCTGATAAAAAGTATTTCATCATTTACAAAGTTAGTGGAGCCGAAAAGAGAGTTATAGTCCGGATGTATATAATAACCATTGGATTCCGCAAACTCTATAACCGCTTTTGCTGCATTGGCGGCTTCTTCCCACATCTTTGTTCTATCTCCTGTTACGGAAATTAAGTTGTTATCAGAATAACTTCCTGCCCACGACGGGGTATTCCATAAATCGCTGGCTTTATATAAAAGTATCCTGCTCTTCAGCGCTAATGCCGCTACGCTTGTAGCCCTGCCTAAATCATCCGAACCATATCTGGCGGGTAAAACTTTAGAAGTTGTTTCGCATTCGTCTACAATGAACTTTATACATTCTTCCAGTGAATTTCTTTTAATATCATTAAAATCATCATTAATGTCTTCTACTGCTTCTGTAAAAATGGGAACTCCACCATACCTTTTGATTAATTCGAAATAGAAATAAGCCCGTAAAAACCTGACTTCATATTTCCATCTGTTTACTTCTGCCATCCGGTCGCGGTATACTTGCTGTTGTTCGGGGTCGTACTTGTAGATATCGAAGTCTATGCTGTCCAGTGATACTAATAACAAGTTCGCATCTCGTATGGCTTTATAATATGATGGCCACAAATTGTCCGGATTAGAATAGGCATTCCATGAGCCCAGATTAAACATTTGTATACTTGAAGATTCGATGGTATGCTCTGCCTCATCTGTTGCTGATGCCATCATGGCATCATTTATAATAAGAAATCCTGTATTAACTCTTGCGTATATTGCTGCCACGCGTGATCTGCTGTATGAATAATATCTCGTTACTTCATTATAGGTGAGGTCTGTCGATAATTCACGATCTAAATATGAATCGCAGGAATAAAGAATAAGCAACAAAAAAATGGCCGGTATGCTATATTTAATTTTATTCATCTTTTTTATTATTAAGTAAATAATCAAAACTTAAGGTTTGCGCCTAAACTTACAGATAAAGTTGCCGGATATCCCGATAGTTTTTCAGGGTCGGCTATATCTACTTTGTCAAACGTCAGAAGATTAGATCCATTAATAAAGAAGCGTATCTGTTGTAGTTTTAATTTCCTGATTATATTATTATTCAGGCTGTAGCCTAGCTCTACACTTCTTAATTTCAGAAAATTACCATTTCGCTGCCATAAGGTAGACGACTGGAAATTATTGTTGTTGTTTCTGGTAGAGAGCCGTGGATAGGAAGCATCTGTATGTTCCGGTGTCCATCTGCCTTCAGCTATAACCGGAATATTGCCGTTATTCTGCAAAGCTTCATAATTCCTTCCGGATAAATAAACCGTCCGGTTTGCCATACCCTGAAAAAATATATCCAGATCAAATCCTTTATATGTACCTCCAACTGTGAAGCCATACGTTATTTCGGGAATGGCAGGATATCCTTTAGCAACAAAATCATTCTGGTCTATAATGCCGTCATTGTTCTGGTCTTTGTATTTTATGTCCCCAGGTTTTACGGATTGGAAGGTCTGTAACGGAGAATTTTCTATATCAGTCTCATCACGAAAGAAACCAATTGCTTCCAATACAAACGGCTGGTCTATTGTCCTTCCCGTTCTGCTTTGATAATCGTACAGATACATTGTTTCTGCATTGTACTTTATTTTATTCGTTGCATAACCTAAATTGAAATTCGCATATAAGCCTACATCCCTTTTTATATCTGTATTATCGAATCCTGCCTGAAACTCTACTCCTTTATTTTCAACCTTCCCTACGTTCAGATAAGGTAATGTAGCTCCAAGAAATTGGGGCACGGTACGGTTTGGCTGAGAAAGTATGTCGTACCGGTCTTTACTGAAAACATCAAGGCTAAGGTTTATGTGCTTTATTAATGTTGCATCTATTCCAATATTCCATTGTTTTTCCTTTTCCCAGGTCAAATTAGGATTTGCCAGTATGCCTTCCGCGTATGTCTGCATCCATGTGTTGGATGGACCAAAAAAGTAACCGGCTATACCTTCATAATAAGAATCGTACATAAATCTACGGGGAGCCCCGATATTATCGTTGCCTGTTTTACCATAGGAGCCTCTTAGTTTAAGGTAATTTATTACAGATAATTCTTTCATAAAATCTTCTTCGCTTATTATCCATCCGGCGGATGCCGCAGGGAAAAAACCGAATCTGTTTCCACGTGCATAATTATTCGATCCGTTATAAGCGAAAGAGACTTCTCCTATGTATCTCCGGTTATAGGTGTAAGTGAAACGTCCGTTCGCTCCAAGATATTTATAGGCAATATTATTGCCTCCTTCGGTATATGTGTTAAGCAAATAATTCAACATGCCGTCAACTGTATGTTTGCCGAAAATCTGATTATAGTATAATCCTCCCTGAAAGGAGAAATTCCTCCATTTATCGCCTGTACCTTCATCAGCAGACAATGAAGTTTCATCTCCAAAGGAAGTATACATATCTCCGGAGGATGTTTGAGCGACAGCATATCTTCGGTATGTCCTTGTTTTATGGGAAAATCCTTCAAACCTGTTGTTAAATGCAATACCTGCTGAAGTACTTAGTCCGGGTAAAATAATATCCAGTTTATGTGTGAGCTTTAACACTGACTGAAATGTTCTTTTGTTTGAACTATAAGAGCCGGTTTCCAGCATATCACCCCAAGGATTCGAATACAACGCATTTCCTCCATACGTCTCATTAGGATTGTACACCGGAAAAGAATTAGATGGTATAGACGACAAAAGATCGAACAATCCGTCTGTATTTAAACTTTTGGGATTTGTTTTATCAGCAATAGTAAAGCCTAGCTTAAAATCTACTGTCAGGTCTTTTGTTACATCTACATCCACATTTGTCCGGATATTATACCGCGTATAGCCTGAATTGTTTGAGAAATCGGTTTTATCTTTTGTCTTTTTTAATATACCTGACTCTGTAAGCGCATTCAGTAATACGAAATAGTTAACTTTATTCTGTCCACCACTGACTGTCAGGTTAAACTCCGATAAGGGAGCATTATTTCTCAATACCTGATCGTACCAATTTACATTTGGATAGTAATATGGGCTACTGCCGTTCTGGTAGTGAGCCAGTTGTTCGTTGGTATATAAAGGTTGTCCTCCATCATTTGCGAGTGCTTCATTATACATTGTGGCATAGCCGTAGGCGTCAACGAATTCAGGGAGCCTTGTTGCCTTAGTCAGACCGTATTGTGCGCCGAAATGTATCTTTATAGGGCCTTCTTCTCCTTTTTTGGTAGTTATCAGGATAACGCCATTTGCGCCTTTGGCTCCGTAAATAGCTGTTGCGGCAGCATCTTTCAGTATGGATACCGATTCTATCTCTTCGACAACAAGTTGTTCAAATGAACATTCGAAGTCGTCAACAATAACCAACGGTGCTCTTCCACTTCCATAGGTATTATGTCCTCGTATCAGTTGCCAGGGTATAGCTACGCCGGGTTCTCCTTCTCCGTTAATGGTTGTCAGCCCTGCTAATTTACCATTGATGGCGTTACCTAAGTTTGAAGTAAACCTTCTCGACAATTTGTCTCCGGAGACGGTAGACATGGCACTTGTCGTTTTCCAGCTTTCCTGACTGTCATACCCTATTCTGGTCGTATTCTTTGTTAATGAATCAGTAGATAGTGAGTCTTGTGCAAGTACAATGGAAAATATATTAATCAGTATTGTAATTAATATGTATCTGTTATGTAGTTTTTTATATTTCATTTTGGTTTAGCTTTTAAAGTCATCAGTAATTTATTACCAACCCGGATTTTGAATCATGTACCCCTTATTTATTTCATTTTGCATGATAGGGTGTAAATACATATTTCTATTAAAGGTACGTGTTTCAAAGACATAAGGCTCATACCTGTATTCATCCGTGCTTCCAATCCTGTATATATTGATTCCCCACATGTTACCTCTCATAACTCCCTCTTCTTCTGCGATCATCCAGCGGTAAATATCCCATAACCTATGTTCTTCAAAAGCGAATTCTATCGCACGTTCATTCCTTAATTTCTTGCGAAATTCTTCCTGTGAAAGCCCCGGAGGAAAATCCGGCATACCGGAACGTTGCCGTATGATATTCACGGCATTATATGCTTCCTGTGTGGGACCTTCAAATTCATTGATTGCTTCCGCATAATTCAGATATGCTTCTGCGAGCCTGTACAGATACCAGTTTGCAAACCCATTGGTAGATGCTGTTAAATTAGAAGGAATCCATTTCATCAGCCAATGGCCGCCTTTGCATCCAATACGTGGGGGTTGGCTTGACGCAACCTCTCCTTCGCCCTGAAACATTTTAAGGGAAGGGAAATCTGCATTCCAATAGGACCCGTTGTAGGCTATTGATTGAGCGAACCGTGGGTCTAATTCTGCATATTTCTGATTCAGATCGTCGCCGCCATTCTGATTCCAGGTTTGAGGCGTTCCATTCAGCTTTTCATATTTCTTTACAAAATTGAAGGTTACGGAAGTTCCTGCTTCCGTGATATAAAAGTTATTTATTGATTTGAAAGCCATAAACCAGATGCTCTCCATTCCCACATGTTTTACGGATAAGATGATTTCCTGGTTATCGGGAACTTCCCATACATATTTATAGTTTTTAGTGACTCCCTGATCTGTAACAAGGGCAATTGAACCTGAAGGTGCCCAATCTATAACGGCTTTCGCTGCATCTGCGGCTTTTTTCCATCTGTTAATATCATAATTTCCGTAAGTAGGAATCTCATTATTCCCTGGTAAATCTATATAAGGTTTGGAGGCATTAAATAAAGGGCTTGCTGCGTACAACAAGGTTCTTGATTTTAACATTAATGCTGCTCCTTTTGTCGCTTTTCCTATAAAAGTATCAGACCATTTGTCGGGTAATTGCATAGCTGCCGTATCACAATCGCCTACTATGAAATCAACCATTTCCGAAAAAGTAGCCCGTGGTATAAGTAAATCGTCTGTTGCATCCAAACTCTTCCTGACGATAGGCATACCACCGTACCTTTTTAGCATTTCAAAGTAGTTTAAAGCTCTGATAAATCTTGCCTGTCCGGCTGCCTGTTTTATAAAATCAGGTTCTGCATTGGGTACACCATCTATTCTTTCTAAAAGTATATTCGTATTTCGGATGGCTCTCCATCTTATCTTTCTTCTTCCGTCATCACCATTCCAATTAGGGTTTTGTGAAGCATTGTTGAAATTATGGCACCAATACCAGGAGGCCGCGTTTTCTGCCTCATCTGTTGTGCAGGCATATATAGCATCTCTTTTCCCATCATAGTCGTCCCATCTGGGAAGGTCTGAGTGCATACCTTCTTTGTACATGTTTACTACAAATGTTTCTGCGTTTCGCTGACTCGAAAATATAGTGTCTAGTGTTACATCCACACCCGGTGCTTTGTCTAAATAATTTCCCATCATGTCTTCACATGAGGAAGATAGTACAACCCAACAAAGTATTATACTATTAAATATTATTATGATCTTTTTATTTTTCATTGTATTAGAATTTAATGTTAAATCCGAAATTAATAACTCTCGTATTAGGATAGGGAGCCCAGTCTCCTCCTCTAGGTACTTGTTCCGGATCTTCTCCCGGATATAGACCATGCCATGTTATTAAATTGTTTCCGTTTATATAAAGCCTCAGAGAAGATGCTCTTATTTTTGCTAAAGCGGAATGTTTAAACGTATATCCGATCTCCGCATTTTTCAGCCTCAGGTAACTGGCATCCTGTACCATAAAGGTGGATGATTGATAATTGTGTTTTTGCTGTTGCTGAGCAGAAAGATGCGGTAACTTGATTTCTTCTCCATTCAGGTATTTTTCGTATGTCCATGACATACCGGGGATATAAGCCTGCGCCATTTGGTCGTTTTCGAAAGGACGCACACTGGTAATATATGTATATCTGCTTACATTGGTTGCACCTTGAAATAATACAGAGAAATCGAAACCTTTGAATCCTGCCCCAAACGATATGCCGTAAATGATTTCAGGAAAGTCTGAATAACCGATGGGAACCATATCGTCACTATTAAGAATCCCATCGCCATTGACATCTTTAAACCTGAGATCACCCGGCATTATTTTATTGTTGTTTTCAATAGAGACAGGGCGATTAGGATCGTTGACTTCTTCCCATGTATTATAGAATCCTTCTGCGATATAGCCGTAATGTTGTCCGTGTCTTTGTCCTGTACGTTGGCTATAGGGGTATAGCCTGTTTACTTCATCCTGGTAAAGTATTCTATTGGTGGCATAAGTAAAGTTTCCTTGTACCCAATAGTTGAACGCCTGAATACTGTTATCGTACGCGAGCTCCAGCTCGAATCCGTAATTCTTCATTTCGCCTAAATTTTGAGCAGGAAATGTAACGCCGGCTATTTCGGGTGTGGTCTGAGGAGTTGCTAATATATTATTTCTGATTTCACGGAAATAATCACCACTAAGTCTTATCTTGCTTTCCCAGAAATGCAGGTCCATGCCTATATTAGATTTCTTCGCGCGCTCCCAGGTTAACAATGGATTTCCAATAACGCCTTCGTAAGAACTTTGGTAACCCTGAAAGGTCGAGCCAGGTTTACCAAAATTATATTTGTTATTTTCATAACCGTACGATGAAGGATTGTAAAGGAATCTTGTTTTTCCTTCCGCATCGACTTTATCATTCCCTACTTCACCATAAGAGCCTCTTACTCTCACGAATGGAAGAATCGTATTTTCAGGGAAAAACGGTTCTTCCGAAATCACCCATCCTAAAGAATATGCAGGGAAGAATCCAAAACGTTTACCTTTAGCAAAGTTTTCGGTGCCGTTATAACCGGCATTAAACTCGGCCAGATAACGTTTTTTATAGTCATAAGTAACCCTTCCTACAACACCTTGAATACCACTTGGAATAGCATAAGCAAGCTCAGGGTCATATAATTTGCTTTGATTATAAAGCAACATTCCGGTAAAGCTATGGTCTTGTATCTGTCTGTTATAATTTAAACCGAACTCCAGGTAGATTCTTCTTGTTTTAGCGTTCTCTTCGCCAAATCCATAAGGTGATTCTTCTTTCTGAGGTGCAAATAGAACCTTACCATCACTTGTCTTGACCGGTTTATAGGTTTGAACGGATCTTCCATATCTTTTATCATTTTTCATATAATGCCAGTAAGAGACAGTGCCATGCGCACTTAACCCTTTGACCAGATGATCAAAATCATAGTTTAGTTTTACTAAGCTTGTAACGTAACTTACATATTCGTTATGCATTCCGGTGCCAACCAGTTGCTCTAAAGGATTTCCACCGAAAACATCATATACATTTATTATCTTTCCATCTACAATACCTGGTGAATTATTGGGAGGAGCATTGTATATCCTATCCACAATATAATTAACTGTTGCTATTGGCCCTTTCCTTTCCTCGATTTGTGCTGAAAGATTGACGCTGGATGTTAGTCTTTTAGTAATGTTTATATCAAAATTCGACCGAAAATTATAGCGTCTGAAAGTCATTTGATAATTATCTCCCGATAAATTGGTATTGTTGAATAAACCTTGTTGGTCAAATATTCCTGCTGTAATAAAATATTTAATATTGTCGGTTCCGCCGCTTATGTTTAAATTGGATTGCGACTGCAACGAGTTATCTTTCATCATTAAGGAGATCCAATCTGTATTAGGATAGAAGATAGGGTCGTCACCCGTTCGGTAATGTTCTATATCTTCTTCTGAAAATTTAGGAGTGTAACTGCCTGTTAAATAAGAATTATATTTCAAAGCTTCATTGAATGTTTTAGCCCACTCGTAACTTCCCAGATTTTTTCTTAAATCGGTAAATTGCGTTACAGCTACATTGGTAGAAAAACTGATGACCGGAGCCTGTTTAGAACCTCTTTTAGTAGTAATAAGTAGAACTCCATTTGCTCCTCTTACCCCATAAACTGCAGTAGCAGACGCATCTTTCAAAATGCTGATACTTTCAATTTCATTGGGATCAAGATTATTGTAATTCAAGCTTTCAATTCCATCAATCATAACTAAGGGATCGGATGAACCGGAAAAAGTACCTGTTCCTCTTATTCGTAACTCAGTAGCGTTGTTTCCAGGTTCTCCGTTTCGTTGAATAGCTAACACACCAGTTAATCTACCGGCCAAAGAGTTAGATATATTGGCTTGCGGAGATTGTACCAGTTTTTCTGAACTAATGGCGGCAATAGCACCTGTTACTGTTTCCTTTTTCTGTGTACCATACCCGACGATAACTACCTCTTCTAATAATTGATCGGCCATAAACAACTCTATATTCACATGAGTTTGATTGGTAATAGTAACAGTCTGCTTTTTATATCCCAGATAACTTATTTCTAACACGCAGCCGTTTCCTGTGAAAGATATGGAGAAATTCCCGTCATAATCGGTAATCACTCCCGTCTGTGTTCCTTGTATGATTACGCTAGCTCCGATCACCGGAGAGCCGTCACCTGCATCTACTACTGTTCCTTTTATTTCACGTACATTATCTTGTTGTGAAATAACAGCTTGTTGCTTTGACTTTTTTCTTAGTACAATTTCTTTTCCGTTTATCTGATATTCTAAGCCGGATTCTTTTAGAACAACAGTTAACATTTTCTCGATGGAATCTTCATAATCAATCTCATCGATGACCATATTAGACAAATCGTCCGGATTGTAGAAAAAATGATAGTCACTCTTTTTTTCAATGTCCTGGATAATTTGCAACAAGCTCATTGACTCCCCTTTGATATGTACACGGGTGGAAGCGCTCAAAGCGATGCTAGAACAAAAGAACAGTAGTAAGACCAACATTTTGTGTATAGTCCTGTTTCTGTGTTTTTTCATTTTCTTTTTTTTATTTTAATTAGTAGTAAATAAGGTTAATTCGTCTCTCTCTATCGGTGTATGATGTACTTTTTATCCATTCGATTATGTTTTAATTTTAAACTAAAAGTTACTTTGTTTAATACAGACTCTATAGTCTCGTTGTAATGTATATTCCCAGTGATTTTGAGCTCTCTCCTAGGTAGGTTCTTTAATTCTATATGAATGTTATACTTCCATTCCAGAAATTTTGTGAGGTCGGTTAAATTTGTATTTGAAAGTTTATAATTGCCGTTTTCCCAATGTATATTTTCATATATGTGCTCTACCTTTGTAGAGGCTTCAACCGAATTATATATGATCCGCTGGAAAGGTTGTAATTCGATTACTTGTTTATTCTTATCCAATACAAAGTCTATACTACCACTATATAATGCAACGATATTAGCTTCAGGAATATCCTGGTTTATATAAAAACTTGTTCCCTTTACCTCTACATACGAATTATCGAGGTGGACTTTAAAGCTATTTTCTTTCTTCTTTACAACTTCAAATGTAGAATTGCCACGAAGCCAGAGTTCTCTATTTTCCATAAAGTCACTTGAAAAACGGAGCTCACTGTTATCCTCCATCCATACTTTTGTACCATCCGGCAAAATGTATATTTGACTTTTTACAGCAGAAATCAACAGTGATACTGGTTGTTGTATTTCTTCTGTCTGATCGGAGAATAATGTTCTGCCAGCAAGAAAACATACTATGATAGATGCTGCTGCAATAGCAGAAAGTTTGAATAAATAATAACGGGATTTCTGTGTATGTTCCTTATATAAATTTTTATAGATACCTTTCCAAATCCTATCACGTGTAATGATATTTTCTTCGGAATTTTCTCCAGCTTGCTTCCATTCCTTTTTCAGTATAAAGATAAAAGGTGACCAATTAACTGTCTTTTTCAATATTTTTTTTCTATTTATATACATAGTTATCTATCCTCTGTATATAAATACACATTATAGTTAAAGAACACTACATGGAGAAAAAAATATTTTATATGAACCATCTTAAGCAAAGTATTGTCTATTAGTTTTGATCTTCATATTATATCTTTGCACCGAAAAATGATTAGTTATGATAAAGAAATTTTCAATATTATTTTTATTCTATTGTTTTGCAGCCTGTGATTTAATTGATTATCATCCATATGACGGACGCTTAAATCCAGATACGGAGACGGGTATAAATAGAAAAAACATGGAACTGATAACTGCCATTTGTGAAAATAAAGAGACTATCCGTTTTGCTTTTATAGGAGATACTCAAGAATCTTTAGATGAAACAAAGAGGTTTGTTAATTATATAAATGAAAATAATTCAGTGGATTTTGTTATCCATGGAGGAGATATGGCAGATTTTGGTATGAAGAAAGAGTTTGAATGGACACATGACATCCTTTCCAAACTAAATATGCCATATGTGGCATTAATTGGAAATCATGATATTTTAGGAAATGGGGATGATGTTTACCGCAAAATGTATGGTGATGAGAACTTCTCCTTTATTGCTAATGACATAAAATTTGTTTGTTTGAATACGAATGCTCTTGAATATGATTATTCAAACCCTGTACCTGACTTTGGTTTTATTAAAGAAGAAATAGCAGACAGCCTGTCTCATAAGCGTACTGTTGTTGTTATGCATGCTCCTCCCGGAAACGAGCAATTCAATAATAATGTAATGGATGTTTTCCAGATATATATCAAATTTTTCCCTTCATTACAGTTTTGTATACATGCACATGAGCATAGTTTTACGATAAGGGATATTTTCGATGACGGCATTATTTATTATGGTTGTGAAAATATGGGTAAGCGGAGTTATTTGTTGTTTACATTAACAAAAGAAGGATATTCCTATGAATTGGTTCGTTTTTAAAATCTTATTACCCTCATTGTTTATCTGTTCTTCTTTTATTGTCCACGCTCAGGATGATATGCAAACAAAAAGAGCTATGAGACATATTAAATTTTGGAATAGCATGATACCTAAATATACCAAATTACAATATGCAGGTTCAATGGGAATGTTGTCTTTAGGTACCGGATGGAATTATGGAAAAGATCATTGGGAAACTGATATTCTTTTTGGTCTGGTTCCAAGAAACAGTGATCATCATGCTATGGTAACATTTACTATAAAACAAAATTATTTACCTTGGAGAATACCGATAAAAGAAAAATTTATGTTCGAACCATTGACATGTGGATTATATATGAACAGTCTGTTGGATAGAGATTTTTGGGGAAAAGATCCGGAAAGGTATCCCAGTGGATATTATTGGTTCTCTACAAGGATACGAACCCATGTTTTCATAGGCGAACGTTTGACTTTAAACCTGGATAGTGGGAAATGGCCTGGCAAATCATTGACTTTCTTTTACGAGATCAGTTCTTGTGATTTATATATTATCAGTCGGGTGAAAAACCATGTACTAAAGCCAAAGGATTATATGAGTCTTTCTTTTGGGGTTAAAATACAAATTTTATAAATTAGATAAACTCACTTAATTCAAGCCAGCGCATTGTTTTTTGATCGATAAGATCTATTATTTCAGATATTCGTTGAGATTTTGCCAATAACTCATCATTAGTCAGTGCTCCACTACTCATGGCAGTTTCTAATTCTACTTTTTCTGTTTCCAGTGTTGGTATTTCGGCTTCCAGTGTTTCAAACTCTTTTTGTTCTTTATAGGTTAGTTTCTTTTTTTCTACATCTTTACGATTGGTACGTTCAGAAACGGGATTTGTTTTTTCGCGTTGGTTATTTTCTGTTTCTGCTTCTTTTTCTATCTGATCCTGATATTCCTTCCATTCTCTGTATTGAGTGTAGTTCCCTGGAAAGTCTTTGATATCTGCATTGCCACGAAATACTAATAGATGATCAACAACCTTATCCATAAAGTAACGATCATGGGAGACGACAATTACGCAACCTTGAAAATCCCTGAGATACTCTTCAAGTACATTTAGTGTGATTATATCCAGATCATTCGTCGGCTCATCCAACACGAGGAAATTAGGGTTTCGCATTAATATAGTACATAAATATAAACGACGTTTTTCACCACCACTAAGTTTAAAAACATAATTATGCTGTTTTTCTGGTGTAAATAGAAAATAGTTGAGAAATTGTGAAACGCTAAGTTTTTTCCCATTCCCAAGATCGACATATTCGGCGATTTCCTGTACGATGTCTATAACCTTCATTTGTTCGTCAAACTGCAGACCTTCCTGGCTATAATAGCCAAACTTGACAGTGGTACCAATATCAAAGCATCCGCTATCAGGTTCGACTTCTCCTATTAGCATTTTTATAAAGGTGGATTTCCCTGTTCCATTGTTACCAACAATGCCCATCTTTTCAAAACGAGAAAAGGTGTAATTGAAATCTTCTGTTATTTTTATATCCCCAAAACGTTTACTGACATGCTGAGCGTCGAATATCTTGGAACCAATATAAGATGATTTAACGTCCAGATTAACCTGATTGTTGTTTCGTTGTTGTTTCGCTTTCTTTTCCAATTCATAGAAAGCATCAATACGAGACTTTGCCTTGGTCGCTCTCGCTTGTGGTTGACGGCGCATCCAGTCTAATTCTTTTCGATAAAGATTGTTGGCACGTTCTACTTCAGTATTTTGTGAATCGATTCTTTCCTGCCGTTTCTCCAGATAGTAACTATAATTTCCTTTATACTGGAAAAGGTGTTTTCTGTCTATTTCGATGATCTCGTTACAAACTCTATCTAAGAAATAGCGGTCATGTGTGACCATAAGAAGACTAATGTTCTGTCGACTAAGATATCCTTCCAGCCATTCTGTCATTTCAAGGTCAAGATGGTTGGTGGGCTCATCAAGGATAATGAGTTCAGGTTCATGAATAAGGACATTTGCTAAAGCTACACGTTTCACCTGGCCTCCGGAAAGTTCTTTTATCTGTTGATTAAAATCCTGGATTTTTAATTGAGATAACATTTGTTTTGCTTTAAGCTCCACTTCCCATGATTTTGATTCACCCATACAGGCTTCCAATACAGTTAATGTAGGGGAAAATAAGGGTGTTTGATCAAGGTAACCTAATCGCAAATCATTTCTGAAGATAACAGATCCACTGTCATAATCTTCTTTTCCTGCAATAATATTTAATAAAGTAGTTTTGCCGGTACCATTTGCGGCAATAAGACCTATTTTCTGCCCTTGTTCAATACCAAAAGTAATATCTTCAAAAAGTAATAAATCTCCGAAACTTTTTGTTAGCCCTTCTATATTTAATTGTACCATTAAATCTTCCTTTTATTCTACGCTACAAAAGTAAGAATATAAAGGTGGGTAGCAAAGTTAAACTGTCATAAACCCATGTTATGATAAGGACAATTCACCGTATATCCATTGATCGTATGATCCATCTACCTTTTCATTCTCTGTTGAAAAAAGATAATCTAATAATACGATTAGTTCTTTCCGTTTAATCTCTTGTACAATAGGATCGTCAAGTTTTTTACCCCATAGTACGATTATTTCGGTGTAAAAAGCTTTAAGTGATACCGGAGCCATAATAGGACTGGGTTGTTTATGAATCCCCTTTATAATGGAAGAAACGTATCTATTGAATATCGGATCTAAACGACAGTAGTATTCATTAATGCTAAAAAGAATAAATTTAGTCTTTTTGTTTGACATCAAACAGATTCTTGTCTCTGGGATAAGAATAAATTCACCTTTTTTTATAACTGGTTTTGAATGTTTTAAACCGCCTGTCATTAATTCACCCTCAATAACATAAAGAAAATGAATGTAATTCGTTTCGTCGAGTTCATAGAGGCTGTCTTTTTTCATTTCAAAATATCTAAAGCCTGTTTGACATTTTGAAGGTATCGCATTATTTTGCGAACCATTATAAGATGTAAGTTTAAACATAAATTTTTTCGTTTTCGGTTTATATAAGTATAACAAATATAAATAGATAAAGGTTCAGATCTTAAAGTATTAATATATAAAGGGATATTTTTCTTTTTAGGGAAGAGATTTTTTTCTCATCGACATGAGAACTTTTTCTCATCACGGTGAGAAAAGATTCTCATCACCGTGAGAATAAATTCTCATGCGGGTGAGAAAAAAATCTCTTCCCCTATGAGAAAAAATTCTCACGCAATAATTTCGGAGGGGAAAAACCTATTTTTACAGTGATTCAAGATAACTTCAATGATGGGGCCAAGCTATTCGAATATTTTATCTATACCACCGCCGCCACCGTCATCAGGGACATGGTTATATTCTAAGCTGGGTTGGTGGCCTTTACATGGGTTGGCATATTGTGATGGAATTTCGAAGGTTTCTGTTTCAGAATATCCCAGGGTTTTATCGGCATATACTTTTTGCATAAATAGTCCATATATAGGAAGAGCCATACTTGCGCCTTGGCCGGCAGTCATACCGTCGAAATGAATAGAACGGTCTTCACCACCTACCCAACATCCACCAACGAGGCTGGGAGTAAATGCCATAAACCAACCATCTGAATGATTTTGAGTTGTACCTGTTTTTCCTCCCATTGGTCCTCTCAGTCCATAGCGGTAACGAATACGGCTTCCTGTTCCGCCATCCATAACGCTCCTCAACATATGGAGCATTTTATAGGTAGCTTCTTCAGTCAATACTTCCGTCATAGGAGCATTGAATGTGCCCACAATATTTCCGAAGGAATCCTCAATGCGTGTTACATAAAGAGGATCTACGCGAATTCCTTTATTTGGGAAGGTGGTGTAAGCACTTACCATTTCCCCGACAGAAATATCTGGTGTGCCTAGTGACATAGAAACAACAGGATCGATAGGTCCTTTCAAACCATACGAACGGAGTAGTCGTACTAAAGTATAAGGTGATAATTGTTTCATGAGATAAGCCGTTACCCAGTTGGATGAGTTTTGTAATCCCCATTGTATGGTCACCATTTCTCCGATATTTTTGGCACCGGCATTTCGTGGAGACCATGGTTTTCCGTTTTCATCAGTGAGTTGCTGTGGTACATGAAGCATCTGGTCACAGGGACTGAAACCTTCTATCATAGCCAATGAATATAGGAAGGGTTTCATCGTTGAACCGATTTGACGGCGACCACCATTTACCATATCATATTGAAAGGTATTAAAATCAGTTCCTCCAACATAGGCTTTTACATGCCCGGTGTGAGCATCCATGGCCATAAAAGCAGCTCGCAGGAACCCTTTATGATAGCGGATTGAATCCATTGGCGACATAATTGTGTCTATGCGTCCATTCCAACTGAAAACACTCATTTCAATGGGCTTGTTAAATTCTTTGCGAATATCTTCTTCTTTCACTCCGGCTTTTTTCATTCCACGGTAGCGGTCAGTTTGTTGCATAGCGCGCATCAAAATTGTATCTACTTGTCCTGTTTTAAGATCTCGAGAGAAAGGAGCATAGCTGCGACCTTTTTTTTCTTTGGTGAATGCAGGTTGTAATGTCTCACCCATATGCTCATTAACGGCTTCTTCAGCGTATTCCTGCATGCGTGAGTCAATAGTGGTATATATTTTTAATCCGTCTGTATATACGTTATAAAAAGATCCATCGGCTTTTTTATTCTTATTACACCAGCCATATAATGGATTTGTTTCCCAGGAAACAGAATCTTCCTGAAATTTCTGTGTTTGCCATGAAGCATAGTTGCTACGGTTTGGTTTTTTGGCAGTTAGAGTAAGACGGAGATATTCCCTGAAGTAACGAGCTATCCCTTCTTTGTGATCAATACGTGAGAAATGAAGTGTTAATGGTAGAGCTGACAAAGAATCTCTTTCTGTTTTTGTTATATATCCAGCCTTTTCCATTTGGGATAAAACTACATTTCGTCTTCCGCGCGACCGGTCATTATATCTCACCGGATTATAGTATGACGGATTTTTACACATACCAATCAATGTTGCAGCTTCTTCTATCTTCAAACCTTTAGGCGTAGTATCAAAATAGACACGTGAAGCTGATTGTATACCTACGGCATTGTATAGAAAATCAAACTTATTTAAATATAGATTGATGATTTCTTCTTTTGTATAATAGCGTTCCAACTGTACGGCAATTACCCATTCAATAGGTTTTTGCAGTACTCGTTCCATCATGTTATCTGCACTGGGAGAGTATAATTGCTTAGCCAACTGCTGGGTGATTGTACTCCCGCCACCGGCGCTTTTTTGCATTAGTATAACGCGTTTAATTACTGCACGAAATAATCCAATAACGTCAATTCCGCTATGTTGAGCATAGCGGATGTCTTCTGTTGCTATTAATGCTTTTACAAGATTAGGTGAAAGATCGTTGTAATTAACCTTAATGCGATTATCGGAACTATGTGCATAACTTCCCAGGGTTTTACCGTCGGAAGAAATGATTTGTGTAGCGTATTTATCTATAGGATTTTCTAATTGTTCAACCGGAGGCATATATCCGATGGAACCGTTCGCAATAGCCATGAATAAGATCACACCACTTATAAATAGTATAGCAAACGCGATCCAGAATGAAAGAATTATTGTCTTTTTTACTTTCGAAGTCATATACTTTTTCTTCTGCTTATGCATTTAAAACGGCAAAGGTAGTAAAAACATTGTTTACTACCTATGTGAATAATTGTTATATATTTATGATGATGAGTATATTATTTTTTATAATTTTATCCGCTAAACAACGCACTAAAAAGTGAAAACCAAGAAACGACAGATCTTAGATCTTTGGAAAATAGCGTTTGGAGATTCCAATAAATTTATACGTATGTACTTTGATAGGGTATACAAGGAAGAGAATGCTATGGTGATTGAAGAAAATGGTCGTGTAATGTCTTCTCTTCAAATGCTTCCCTATACCATGATGTTTTGTGGAGAAGAAATATCTGTGGCCTATATCTCAGGAGCATGTACATTACCATCAGAACAAGGGAAAGGTCTTATGCGTAAACTTTTACAGGAATCTTTCGAGGAAATGAAACGCCGGAATATTGCTCTTACTGCTTTGATTCCTGCTGAGAAATGGTTATTTAATTATTACCGTTCACAAGGTTATACCGAGACATTTGAATTCTCTTTGAAAATATATACACGTCATGATTACATAGAACCCGAACGTGATCTAACTGTTGTACCGCAGGAAGAAAGTGATTTGACCTATACGTATTTCGATAGAAAACTTAGGGAGCGGCCGGCTTGTATATTACATACTTACGATGATTTTGTTACTATTCTAAAGGATCTAAAGATATCAAAGGGGAAATTTTTTGTAGCATTCGATCAGGAGAAGCATCCTGTGGGTATGGCTTTTGCTTATCCTCCCGATAAAACGAAAGCTCCAGATAGTACAATGATAAAAGAAATTTTATACGATGATGAGAGGGTTAAGAAACATCTGCTTTTTGAAATAACTAAATATTTTAAAGTGCAAAAAGGAGTTTACAGAATACCTTTTAAAGATAGCCTTATTACATTTCCTTATGGAATGGCACAAGTAATTGATAAAGAGCGTCTGATTGGACTATGGAAGACTGCTCATCCGGAAAGTAATATTACCGAAGAAGAAATGTATAAAATGGATATTCAGGTATTGACCCGTCATTTGTTTGATTATGCTAATAAAATAGCATACATGAGCCTTATGCTGGATTAAGTACCCAACTGATAAAGTTTTAGTTTATTATATAATGTTTTACGATCAATACCCAGCATACGGGCAGCCATGGTCTTATTGTTTCCTGAATCATGCAATGCTTTTAATATAAGGTCACGTTCATGTGCTTCGTCTCTTAGTAATGTATGTTCAGCAGGAAGAAACGAGGTTGGTTCATTCGTCTGTATCTCATGAGAAAGTTCATCTGGTAGATCGTTTAGCGATATATAGCAACTGCTGGCCAGTAATGTAGCATATTTAATAGTATTCTTCATTTGTCGTAAATTCCCTGGCCAGGTATAGTTCTTAAAGAATAGTATGGTTTCCGGACAAAAACCCCGGATATCTTTCTTTAATTCTCTGTTTGCCATTTCTAAAAAGTGTTCTGCAAATAAAAGGATATCTTCTTTGCGTTCTCTTAAGTCCGGAATACGAATAGAAAATTCGTTTATTCGATGATATAGGTCTTCTCTGAATTCTCCTTTTTCGATAGCAACGCGTAAGTTCTCATTGGTTGCGGTTATAAGACGAATATCAGTATCTACTTCTTGATTAGTTCCGATAGGTTTAACCTTTCGTTCTTGTAAAGCTCTAAGTAACTGTACTTGTACTTCGTAAGTCAGATTTCCTATTTCATCTAAGAAAATAGTACCTCCTCGAGCTGTTACAAAAGCTCCAGTTTTATTATCAATCGCTCCGGTGAAAGAACCTTTTATATGTCCGAAGAATTCAGATGCAGCGAGCTCTTTTGGTATGGCTCCGCAGTCTACAGCTATGAATGGAGCATTCTTACGGTTGCTTTGTTCATGAATTCGACGAGCTATATATTCTTTACCCGTTCCGCTTGAACCGGTTATTAATACCGACATATCAGTGGGAGCAACCAGACGAACATGATCATACATTTGTTGAGCTATTTGACTTTGTCCTTCAATGTAATCCTTTGATTTTGGAAAATCTTCATTATCAGAAGGGGATAGCATTAATGTTTCATGGATTTTTATAAGCAAATCCTCTGGATTTAATGGTTTTGCAATGTAATCGGATGCTCCCAGTTTAATGGCTTTAACCGCGGTCTGGATTTCGGCATAACTTGTCATCATAATTAAAGGTACTGAGATACCTTGTTCTTTCAACCACTTTAACAAATCAATACCATCACCATCAGGCAAACGTAAGTCTGATAAGATCAGATCATATGTGCTAGTCTCAATAGCATGTTTTGCATTCCTGACTGAAGCTACTGAATTAATTTCAAAATGTTTCTTCTTTAACCAGGTTGAAAGCATCAACGAAAAAGTAAGGTCATCTTCTATAATCAATATGGAAACCATATAAAATACCGTAAGTGTAATTCATTTACTTTAGTGCAAAGATAGTAAAGAAACAGTAGTAAAAAAATCAAAGGTATAGCTAGAGGTAAATAGTTGAATAAAAAAGAAGGACAGAGATAAATTTACCTCTGCCCTTTCACAAATCAAATGTTATATATAATTTGGGCTAGTTTGTTATTACAAAGATGAAAACTATTTTTTGTGTTTAATGTCAATAATGTGCCTAAAACATATAACATTGTTTCAAAAAATATCTCAAAAACAGAAAAAAAATCTTACAAATATCATTCACTATTAAAATATTAATCATATTTTTACGGTTGAATAGAAAGATTTAAAATGAAAAAAACCCTTGTCATTTTTCTAATTACCGTTTTGTCTGGAGGAATTTACTTGAATGCACAGCCGGATATGCAAAGGATGACTAATTATCTTTTCACGACAGCAGATGGACTATCAAGTACAAAAATTACCTGTTTATTACAGGATAAAGGAGATTTTATGTGGATTGGTACAGAAGATGGGCTTAACCGATTCAACGGACACGATTTCACCGTATATAAGAAGGAGTTTTCAGATTCATTATCTCTTATAAGTAATCATATTATTGCTTTATTTCAGGATTCCCGTAAACGTATATGGGTTGCCACAATTGCCGGATTAGAATACTATGATCTTGATTATAATGGTTTTATTAATGTCTCTTTAAATCTGCCGGACCATATTGTTAAGAAAAATCAATGTATGGACATCGCTGAGGATAATAAAGGCAACCTTTGGTTTGCTTCTACTTCTTATGGAGTGGTCCGTTATTCACCGGAGACAGAAAAGAGCCGGTTATTTTCAGTTTCTCCTGATGGATCTTCTATTGCCAGTAATTTTATTACTACGATTGTAGAGGATAAAAACGAGAGAATGTGGTTTGGTTCTCAGGATAATGGAATATCAGTATATGATCCAAATACAGATACATTTCAAAATTTTAATACAGACAATAGTCCATTGACAAGTAATTCGATATTTGATTTAGATTTACTTTCAAATGGAGATATCATTATTTCGACTATGCGTGGTGGAGTGATAAAATATGATTCACATAAAAAAGAATTTGTCACATATAATGATGTGTTTAATGAGCCGCATACCCGTTCTATATTTAGTTCATGCGAAGATGCTGAGGGGAATATTTTGGTAGGTACCGAAGGGAATGGTGTGTATATTTTTGATCCTATAAAAAGAACATTAACTCAACATCCTGTCTTCAAAGAATTATCAGACCAAATTGGTGAGACAAAGGTCAGTCTTATATATAAGGGAAACTTTACTTATATATGGACAGCACTAACATATAAAGGTGTTTTTGTTACAGGGTACGAAAAGAGTGGTTTTAAATCATTAACAAAAATCAAACATGAGCCCAATTCTTTAAACTATGGATCAGTAACGGGTATTACTACTGATATTGATAAAAATGTTTGGATAGCAACAGATGGGGGCGGATTAAGCTGTTATAATATAAAAACTCAAATATATACTCATTATAAGTATAATCCTGATGATAAGCAGTCCATTTCTGATAACTCTTTAAAAACGGTGTTCTGTGATAGTAGGAATAGAATATGGGTAGGAACTTATTCAGGAGGATTATGTTTACTTAACAGAGATAATGGTACATTTACCCGTTTCAGGAATGAGGACTATCCTGATGGATTACAAATTAATTTTATAAAAAGTATTCAGGAGGATAAACGTGGTTTTCTCTGGTTAGGAACTAACGGTGGCGGACTAGTTTGTTTTGATCCTGAAAAGAAGCAATTTCGTTCGTTTAAAAGTGTTGATCATGAAGGTTTGAACAATGATTATATTCTTAAACTTTTAATTGATAGTAAGGATCGCCTCTGGATAGGAACTACTTTTGGATTGAGTTGTATGGACCTCTATACAGAGATTTTTACGGATTTTTCCCAAAAGAATGGGTTGGTTAATTTTTCTATTTATGCGTTGGCGGAGGACAATAGTGGTTCGATTTGGATAGGAACATCAGATGGTTTAGGTAAATTTAATCCGGATGATAGTACATTCATTTATAAATATCCTTTATTGCGGGATTACTATAGTCCGGTTGTAAATGGAATTGTACCAGATGGGGATGATTTGTGGTTAAGTACAAATAATGGGATTGTCAAGTATACACCTGATGTAAAAGGATTAAAAAGATATTTTGCTAACAGCGGATTGCAAAGTAATGAATTTATAATGGGTTCATACCATAAAAGCCGTGATGGTGAAATATTCTTTGGAGGTGTAGAAGGTTTGAACGCTTTTTTTTCAAAAGATATTTATGATAATGATTTGACACCTAAAGTTTATATAACTAATCTACGGATATTCAATGAGTCTGTTTCTATAAATGAGAAGATTAATGGACGGATTGTGTTGTCCCGTAATATTGAAGTATCTAAAAAAATAACTTTACAACAAAGCGATAAGAATTTTACCCTTGAATTTATTGCTATGGGCGTTTTTGATCCGTATGCAACAATCTATTCATGTAAAATGGAAGGGTTTGATAAAGAATGGATTAAATATGATTATAACCACAGAAGTATTACTTATACGAACCTAAGTCCAGGAACATATACATTTAGAGTAAAAGCAAGTAGTAACCCTGATATTTGGGGGGAAGCAGATACCTCACTTATAATTGTTATTGAACCAGCACTTTGGAATACGTGGTGGGCGAAGTTAGGATACATGATTTTAGCTGGTTTTCTTCTTTTTATTTTATTTAGATTATTAATAATACGAGTTCGAGAGAAAAATGAATTGAAACTTGAACGATTAAGGATTAGTCAAGAGAAAGAAATTAATGAGGCGAAGACAAATTTCTTTATGAATATTACTCATGAATTCCGTACACCATTAACATTGATCATTGGACCATTAGAACGATTAGTAGCTGAAAACAACAATGAAACCCGGGAGAAAATAGGACAGCTTATTCTTCGTAATGTTTCTCGTCTTCAACGTCTGATTAATCAGATTCTGGACATGAATAAAATAGAAGAGCAAAAAATGCTTTTACATGTAGAGCAGATAGAATTAGTATCTTTTGTCTCCCATACAATAAGTGCCTTTAATGAGATTACTAAGAAGAAGAATGTTGAACTTTTATATACTTGTAAACCTCATATAATTAATATATGGTATGATCCGGATATGCTCGATAAAGCGCTGAATAATCTTCTCTATAATGCTTATAAATTTACAATGGAGGGGGGGCAGATCCATGTCGATATACATGTTGATGAGGAAGGTGTTGTATACTTGACAGTAAAGGATACTGGTATTGGTATGGATGAGGCTACGGTTAAATATATTTTTGAACGTTTTGCTCAAGGAAGAAATAGCAAATATGCTTCAGGAACAGGAATCGGTATGAACCTTACAAAATCTATCATTGATTTGCATAAAGGCTCAATTAAGGTGGAGAGTCAAAAGGATGTAGGAACAACTATAGTCGTGACTATTTTGCCTGGAAGTGAGCATTTCTCTTCAGAAGAATTGGTGCCTTCGAGAGAAGATGCAAAATTGAAAGATGTTACTGAACAACAAGAGGAAGGAGAATTTATGAATGATCCTGTTTTCTTGTCTTCTTCGGATAACTTGAATGAAGATCTGGGATATCCTGGTGCATATCGGCCATTAATTTTGCTTGTAGAAGATGATAATGATATGCGATTCTTTGTGAAGCAGGAACTTGAACAGTATTATAGAGTAGAAGAAGCTGTAAATGGAAAAATAGGATTAGAACTGGCAAGTAAGATTATGCCTGATCTTATTATCACCGATGTGATGATGCCTGAGATGGATGGTATCGAACTTACACATCTATTAAAGACTAGTCCGGAGACCAGTCATATTCCTGTTATCCTCCTTACGGCACAGGGAAATATTGAAAATCGTTTAGAAGGATTGGAGTCAGGTGCTGACAGCTATATTCCAAAGCCGTTCAGTCTTCGCCATTTAAAGATAAGAATACGTAAACTTATCGAATTGCGTCAAGTAATGAAAGAGCGATTTAGCAAATCCATCAATATGGAGGCACAAGAAATAGCTGTCACAAGCAATGATGAAAAGTTATTGCAAAATGCTATCGATTATGTGCGTAAGAATATCGAGAATACGGATTTAAGTGTAGAGGGAATGAGTAAACATTTAGGCCTTAGCCGTACCCATTTACACCGAAAGTTGAAGGCGTTGACAGGAGAAAGTCCCGTTGATTTCATTAAGATGATCCGAATGAAGCAAGCTGCTTATCTGCTTAGTACTGGCAAACTTAGCATTTCTGAAGTGGGCTATAAAGTGGGTTACAATACACCATCTTATTTCAGTAGTAGTTTCAATGCATATTTTGGTATGTCACCTACTGCATATATGGAAAAGAGTATTGAAAAAGCAGGTAAGCCTGAAAATAATCCTTTTAAAACTTTCGGGGATGATTTTGGGAAAAAGGATTATAACTAACTTCCATACCTCTGACGGAATTGTTAACAATACCATCTTCATAAGCTAATTGTCCATTAACAAACGTTTTCCAAATTGTATGTTTAAAAGTGTAATTTTCAAATGGAGACCATCCGCATTTATATAATAGATTCTCTTTTGAGACTGTAAAAGGCGTGTCTGGATCTATAAGAACAAGATCAGCATAATATCCTTCGCGGATATATCCTCTTTCTACAATACGGAATAGTTCCGATGGCAAATGTGCCATCTTCTCAACCACTTTTTCGTATGTAAATATTCCTTGTGATGCCATATCCAGCATTGCTAGCAAAGAGTGTTGTATAAGTGGACCTCCTGAAGCTGCGTTGAGGTAATTCCCTTCTTTTTCTTTTGGAAGATGCGGTGCGTGATCGGTGGCAACTATATCTATATAATTTGTATTTACAGCTTCTCGTAGAGCATTTCTATCTTGCAGTGTTTTGATGGCAGGGTTCCATTTGATTCTGTTGCCATATGAAGCATAGTCCTCATCACTAAACCAAAGATGGTGTACACAGACTTCAGCTGTAATTTGTTTTTCTGCAAGAGACTTATTATTATCTATTAACGACAGTTCTTTTGCTGTTGATAAATGCAGAATATGTAGACGCGTTCCTAAACGAGTGGCTAGTTCTACTGCCTCAGCGGATGAAGCATAGCATGCTTCTTCACTACGTATTTTACTATGGAATGAAATGTCAAGATCATTCCCATACAGGTTCGTATAATATGTAATATTATGTTGGATTATATCTTCTTTTTCGGCATGAACAGCAATAATCAGATCTGTTTCACTAAAGATTTGCTCTAATGTGTTTTTATTATCTACTAACATATTACCCGTAGATGAGCCGAGAAAAAGTTTTAAGCCAGGAATACGTCGGTTGTCTACACGCTTTATCTCTGCTAAATTATCATTTGTTCCTCCAAAGAAAAAAGAATAATTAGCTATTGATGTTTCGGCAGCCCGTTGAAACTTCCATTCCAGATGATCAATCGTTGTGGTTTGAGGTTTTGTGTTTGGCATATCCATAAAAGTAGTCACCCCCCCTGCAATAGCAGCTCTACTTTCGGTGGATATATCTCCTTTGTGAGTTAGACCAGGTTCACGAAAATGGACTTGATCATCTATGACTCCCGGAAGAATCCATTTTCCACTTGCGTCAATAACAGTATTGACAGAGATATTTTCAGGTACTGGGCCTTCATATATGGCTTCAATTTTTTCACCTTTAATTAAAACTGCCCCGTTGTATGTACGCCCTTCATTAATAATACGGGCATTTTTTATGAGTGTACTTTTCATTTTTTTAGTAAAAATATTGTCCACAATATTACGAAAAGATTATCACTTTGTTGAACTTTTCTGTCTGAGATTCGTTTCTATTAGTATATTTGTAGAGTTAAAAAGAGATTATGAGTCAAAATAATATTCAGGAAAAAGTTAGTGGATTTGGTGTTGCTCCGGTTTTTTTTACCGCCATTTCAACTATATTAGGAGCAGTACTTTTCCTGCGATTTGGCTTTGCTGTCGGGACATTAGGTTTCTGGGGTGCTATAGGGATTATCTTACTTGGTCATATGATAACTATACCTACAGCCTTGTCTATTTCCGAGATTGCTACCAATAAACGTGTTGAGGGCGGAGGTGAATATTTTATTATTTCCCGTTCGTTTGGATTGAAGATTGGTTCAACAATCGGTATAACTCTCTTTTTCTCTCAGGCAATTAGTATTGCATTTTATATAATAGCATTTACAGAATCTTTTTCTTTCTTTTTTGATTGGTGGCAGGAATCTTTTGGATTTCAGTTACCTCGCCAGGTGATTAGTGTTCCTTCTTTGATGATCCTTGCTTTTATCATCATGCGTAAGGGTACAGGTTCGGGTATGAAGTTATTATATATAGTAAACATACTGTTATTCTTCTCGCTGTTGATGTTCTTTTTAGGAAAACCTATTGATCCGGATGGTGATATCACACGTATGCCGGGAAATAATTTTAATTTTATCAACAAAGAAAACTTTTTTATTGTATTTGCTATTTGTTTTCCGGCTTTTACAGGTATGACTGCAGGAGTAGGTTTAAGTGGTGACTTGAAAAATCCTGGAAAATCAATTCCATTGGGCACGATGGGAGGTACGCTTACTGGTTTGATTGTGTATATTCTGATAGTGTGGAAATTGGCTGCATCAGCATCTCACATTGATCTGATTGAAGATCAATTGATCATGTCAAGAATTGCTTTGTTTGGGACTATAGCTATTCCACTTGGACTTGCTGCTTGTACTTCGTCCTCCGCATTAGGTTCCATTCTTGTTGCTCCACGTACACTTCAGGCATTAGCTAATGATAAAAACCTTCCCCTTGGACGTATAAATACATTTCTGGCGCAGGGGAAGGGGAAGAATAATGAACCTTTTAATGCTACACTCGTATCATTTTTTATTGCTCTCTTTTTTGTTTTATTGGGTACAATCGACACAGTGGCAGAAATTATTTCTATGTTTTTTCTTATTACATATGGCGCATTATGTTTAATTTCTTTTTTAAACCATTTTGGATCTCCTCCTTCATATAGACCACGTTTTAAATCGAAATGGTATTTATCTCTTGGAGGATTTTTATTGGCGATTTGGGTTATGTTTATGATCAATCCGGTTTATACACTTTTATCAATTGTATTAATCGTAATTATATATATCGTTATTGAGCATTACAATAAGGATGAAAAAGGACTTGTAGATATTTTTGAAGGGTCACTCTTCCAGTTGAACCGTAGGCTTCGTGTATTTATGCAAAAACACCAGAAAGCCATTGCTAATGAAGAGTGGCGTCCGGCCGCAATTTGTATATCTCCGAATTCTTTTGAAAGAGACAAAGTGATGGAGTTAATGAAATGGATTAGCCATCAACACGGATTCGGTACCTATTTCCACTATATCGAAGGATATTACAGTAAGCAAACCTTTTTGGAGTCACAAGAAATTTTACGTCAGTTGGTAGAAAGCCAGAAGGAGTTTAATAGTGCGTTATACATTGATACAATGATCTCCCCTTCTTATACCTCAGCCATAGCACAAGTTATACAAACACCTTCTATTTCCGGTATGGAGAATAATATGGTTGTATTTGAATATGATAAAAGCCATCCTGAAGAATTAGAGAGAATACTTGATAATATAAACCTGATAAGAGCCGGAAATTTCGATGTTTGTATCTTTGGAGCTTCATCTTATCCGATACGAAATCGCAATGGTATTCATGTATGGATCAGACAGACGGATGAAATGAATACTAACCTGATGATCTTATTGGGATATATAATAATGGCACATCCGGATTGGCGTAAAAGCCAGATAAAGATCTTTATAACCAGTACTTCCGAAGAAACTCAAATCTTAAAAGAAGAACTTCAGCAACGTATTGATGCAGGCCGTTTACCTATTACTTTGACAAATATAGAGATTGTGATATTAGGAGAGCATCAAACCATGAGTGAAGCTATTGAACAGCATTCTAAACAGGCCGGTTTGACATTGATCGGTTTCCGTGAAGAAATTATCAAACATGATGCGATGAAGTTCTTTATGGATTTTGACAAAATAGGAGATGTCCTTTTTGTTAACGCCTCTCAATACAAAGAAATAAACTAACCGGTTTTCAAACTTAGCTTAAGACCGATCTTCAATTCATCGTCACCTACCCATTACAATCCCTTTCCGGATGCGGATCCGGAGGTGAAACCGGTTGCTTTCACCTTCCATCACCTGCTTTCACCAACTGACTACTATCATCCCTCACGTGATTATTCAATTAAACGTACGCTGGAATGTCTTCCCATTTTCCGTTATTATTTACTGATTTATTCTAATGTATTTATTGTTTTCACTTACTTCTATTAACAAACAGGTTACTAATATCTATTCTCTTGACAGGTGTTAAATTTAAATTTGACACCTGTCAAACTTACTTTTGACCACCGTCAAAAGAACATTTGACAAGGGTCAAAAGAATAATGGAAAGAGACCAAACAAAGAATAGGCTTAATCTTAAACAGTAAAAAGTAACGGTAAAAGTTGTAAAGTGAAAGCAGATACCGAAAGGTGAAAGCAGTCGGTTTCACCTCAATATTCGCATCCGGAAAGGGATTGGAATGGGTTGGTGACGATGAAACTAGAGTTATTCTTTTTCTTCAGGAGAGGGTGGTGGCATCCTAATATTTATTATCTTTGAATTGCATAATCATGTGATATGCTTATTAGATGAGAAAAAGAAACCCTAAAGACTTTGAATCTCTCTTTAGACAATTACAGCCACGTCTTTTCGCGTATTGTTGTAAATATGTAGAAGACAGGGAGCTGGCGCGCGACATTGTTCAGGAATGTTTTATAAACCTGTGGGAGAACTATGAATTGGTTGAGACATCTTTTGATCGTTATCTGATCATTGCTGTTCGTAACCGGTGTATCTCTCATTTTCGTTCTTTACGATTACAGGCAGAGTATTCGGAACTTCTTCGTTTAAAGATTAAGGATTTTGAATTTCATCCCGAAATACCGGAACCTTTAGCTGATATTTATCTAAAAGAAGTAAATATATTGTTAGAAAAAAGTATAGAAAATCTTCCTGAAAAATGTAAACAGATTTTTATTATGAGTCGTTTACAAGCTAAGAAAAACAAGGAAATCGCAAATGAATTGAATATAAGTATCCGTACCGTGGAAGCCCAGATCTATCATGCGCTAAAACTTCTTAAAAATGAGTTGAAAGATTATTTACCGATCATTCTTCTGGGTTCTTCTTTCCTACACTAAAAAAATATTTCATTTATTTATATTTTCTTCTAAGTAGTAAACCCGTTTCGTGCGTCTTTCATATAAAAGGCACAAAATGGAACATATCGACGATATAATTATAAGATATATTTCCGGGGGAATCACCTCTGAAGAGGAGATACTTCTTTTTGATTGGCTGGAAAAGAGTGAAGAGAACAGAAAATATTTTCGTTCCCTGAAAGATACATACGATCTTGGGCAGCTGAAAGATGATTTACATGAAAGCCGCGTTGAAGAACAATGGAATAAATTCAAACAACAAGTTTCCATAAAGGATAAGAATACAGGTCGAAAAATTTCATTGTTTTACTCTTTTGTCCGATATGTTGCGATCTTTTTATTAGGATGGTTTGGTTTTCAGGCTTTCCTTCATATCGCAAAATCTGATCCGGTTATTACCCAAACATTAATAGAAACAGGCGTGGGTGATCGTTCAATGGTTACTCTTCCAGACGGTTCTAACGTATGGATTAACGCTTGTAGTTCGGTATCCTATGATAATACGTATGGTCAAACTGACAGAAGGGTGTCATTACAGGGTGAAGCGTTTTTTAAAGTCAATAGTGATACCTTGAAACCTTTTCTCGTTCAGGCAGATATATTTACATATAGGGTAACAGGGACTTCTTTCAATGTTTATTCTTTTACAGATGAAAATGAAATAACAATAGCCTTATTGGAAGGAGGAGTTACCATCGAATATAACGAATATGCGGAGAAGCTATTCCCGGGAGAGATCTTTATTTATGATAAAATAACAGGAGAACCTACCCGGAAAAGCATAGATATTAATCGTCTGGGATCATGGCGAAATGGTGAGTTGATCTTTGATAATATGACGTTTGAAGAATTGGCTAAACGTTTGGAACGTAGTTTTAATGTGAAATTCGTTTTTGAAAAAGAAAATATCAAAAGAGAGTCTTTCGGCGGTTCTTTCCGTAACTATGAATCGTTAGATACAATTCTAAAAGTAATAAGTACCAGTATCCGTGTTAACTATAAAATAGAAGAAGACATCGTATATATAAAATGATAGTTGTAAAACCTGTTAAAATATGAGGAGGAAAAGCCTATGATATAGTAAAATGTTCGAAAAGAACCGGAATGAACTGGCATTCACCCCGGTTTACAATCAAACAATAAGTAACTCATTGTCTAATATTAATACAATACAAATATATGAAAAAAGAATACCCGGTCAAAAGGTTATACCTTTTGATCTCTCAAAAATTATGGCGACGAATGAAGATAACCACTTTATTATTAATCCTTGTTACTGTATGCCTTCAGGCCAACAATACCCATTCACAAAATGCTATTGTTGATCTGAAACTAAAGAATGCTAACCTGACGGATGTATTCCGTGAAATAGAAAAACAAACAGATTATCGCTTTTTCTATAACAATACAGTTGTAAGTAATACAAAAGCAATAGATATTACTACCGAAAAAGAAGACCTGACAGTTGTTCTGGATCAGATATTAAAAAATAGTAATCTGAGTTATAAAATGGTAGATAATTATATTGTTATCACAGCGAAAGACAAAGCTCCGGAAATTGTATCTCAGATTCTTCAAACAGATAAAAAAAGTATTTCCGGTTTGATCACAGATGAGAAAGGAGAGGCTATTATCGGAGCAAATGTTATTGAAAAGGGAA
Source organism: Tannerellaceae bacterium (assembly GCA_032054765.1). Taxonomy (GTDB): domain Bacteria; phylum Bacteroidota; class Bacteroidia; order Bacteroidales; family Tannerellaceae; genus DFXE01. The sequence continues at coordinate 118,526 of DAMBSC010000005.1, read as the reverse complement.
CGAGCAACGGGACAATTACCGATTATAACGGGCAATTCACATTAAGTGTTAAACCGAACGCTACTTTGATGATAACGTATATTGGTTACAAGAGTACTGAACTCAATGTGGGTAATCAAACAGTATTCAATATCCAACTGAAAGAAGATGCGGAAGTGTTAGATGAAATCGTTGTAACAGCTTTGGGTATCCGGCGGGAAGAGAAAGCCCTTGGATATGCCGTACAGAAAGTAAGCGGAGAAAGCCTGACTACAGCTAAAGGTGTTGACATATCCAGTATGTTGACCGGTCAGATAGCCGGATTAAATGTATTGAATACAACCGAATTTAATGAAAAGGTTGTAGTAAAGCTCCGTGGTGAAGAAACCTTGCTTATTATCGACGGTATACCAAGTGAGAATATGTCTTTGTCAAATATTGCCTCGGATGATATTGAATCTATCGATGTACTTAAAGGTCCTACAGCAACCGCATTATATGGAGCTATGGGAAGTAACGGGGCGATTATGGTGACTACTAAGAAAGGGAGTAAGAGTGAAGGACTGGATATCAGTGTAAACAGTAATACGATGTTCTTTACCGGTCATCTGGCATTCCCTAAAGCTCAGTCTTCGTATAGTTATGGATTTGGCGGTAAATACGATGATGTCAGCGGATATGTCTGGGGTGATAGGTTGGATATTGGCCGGAAAGCCATGATGTGGGATCCTCATACGTATGAAAAGAGAGAACAGGAACTGGTATCCAAAGGAAAGAATAACTTCAAGAATTTCCTTGAATTCAGTATGGTTACTAATAATAATGTAAGTGTATCTCAAAAAGGGAAATACGGTTCATTCCGTACCTCGTTGACCCATGTTTATAATAAAGGGCAATATCCTAACCAGAAGCTAAACAACATCAATTATTATGTCGGCGGAGATATGACTTTTGGTAAATTCAAGTTGGATGCGGCCGCAAGCCTCAACAAACGGATTTCTCCTAATGACTATGGAGCCGGTTATTATAGTTCCAGCTATATCTATGATATGGTGGTTTGGGGAGGAACGGAATACGATATCCGCGATTATAAGAACAATTACTGGATCAAAGGAAAAGAAAATGTCCAACAAAACTGGTATGATAAGAACTGGTACGACAACCCGTATTTTAAAGCTTATGAAGTACTTAAACCTACGGATAAGACTATGGTGAATACCTATCTTAATGGATCGTATGAAATAAATTCTTGGCTCAAAGCTATGTTGCGTGCCGGTATGGATACGTATGTAAACAAGGAGGAGAACAGAAACGCTATCAGTGCGAACTATTCCTGGGATAAAAAAGGGTATTATTCTACCAGTACGACTACAGGTTATAGTGTGAATACCGATGCTATTTTGATGGCCGATAAAACCTGGGATAAATTTAACCTGAATGTACTTGGAGGAGCTAACGTCTACTACAGAAAGTCCGATAATCAGTTTATACGTACAGCCGGTGGTCTCACAATTCCTGGGTTTTATTCTATACATGCTTCTGTTGACCCGATACAAGCACCTTACAATTACGACAGTGGCTATAATGTAATGAAACGTAAACAAATAAACAGTTTATATGGAAAGGTTTCATTATCCTGGGCTAGTACTTACTTCCTTGATGTTACCGGAAGAAATGACTGGTCGTCCACTCTTTCTCAAGACACTCGCTCTTATTTTTATCCTTCGTTGGCAGGTAGTGTAGTCTTATCGGAAATTTTCAAACTTCCCGAAGTATGGGATTTCTGGAAGATCAGAGGATCGTGGACTATGACCAAACAGGATGCTGACATATATGCAAATAATAATGTGTATAGTATAGAAGCAAATAAATGGAATGGCTTGGGTACTGCCAGTTTTCCCACTATGATCATCGGACGTGATATTTTACCGGAAAAGGCTGTAACAATGGAATTCGGTACGGCAGTAAACTTCTTTAAAAACAGATTACATGCCGATTTTGCTTATTTCAGGAAAGTTGAATCCGATTTCATAATAAACGGAGGTGTTAGCCAGTCTACCGGTTTCCGGTCCATTCAGACAAATTCAGAGGAAGAACTTCTCCGGAAAGGCTTCGAACTGACTGTGGGAGGAACCCCTATAAGGTCAACAGACTTCCAATGGGATATCCTTACAAACTGGTCGCGGGATGTCTACACCTATAAAAAACTAGACCCTGACCATTCTACCAATAAATCCTGGGTAAAGGAAGGATCTCGCTGGGACTGGTTTGAATTATATGATTGGGAGAGAGACCCTGAAGGAAATATTGTTCACAACGGAGGTATGCCTATGCAACAATCTTTTTATTCAAAGAGAGGAAACACTCGTCCGGATCTGGTATGGGGGATTACCAATACATTCCGATACAAACAATTCGCCCTTAGTTTCACTTTTGATGGACGTGTAGGAGGAATGTCTTTCTCTCGTACGGTACAGACGATGTTTAGTTCAGGATCTCATATTGATACCGATACACAATGGCGCTATGATGAAGTGGTCGACGGAAAGACTAATTACATCGCTCAGGGAGTAAAAATAGTATCCGGAGAAATAAAAAGAGATGCTGACGGGAATGTACTGGAAGATACCCGTGTGTTTGCTCCGAATGATGTTCCTGTATCCTACCAGGCATATATGTTGCGTTATCATGACGGAGCAAGTAAACCCAAATGGCAAAACGTATATGATGAGACTTTCTTTAAATTAAGAAATCTCTCTGTTACTTATAATCTCCCGGCTCATATAGCAGGTAAAATAGGGATGAAGAATGCGGCTGTAAGCTTAACCGGTCAGAATCTGTTACTTTGGACGAAGGAATATAAAATGTCCGACCCTGATAAGGGAGCTGATAACGACGGTTACGAGAATCTGAATTCTCCTTCTCAACGATACCTGGGCGTTAACTTTAAGTTTAATTTTTAATGCAGAACAGAATGAAAACGATAATAAAGAAAGTAACTATATTAGGATTGTACGGTTTGTTTCTGACAGGAACCGCCTGTACGTCGAATTTTGATGATATCAATACCGATCCTAACCGGCCTACAGTGGTCACGTCTTCCATGTTGGCTACACAGGTTATATTAGATAATATAAAACCCCATAATGCATGGAATGGTGACTTTCTATGTAAACGCTTACTTTGTGGTGAGGGAATTGATTTGTACCAGTACAACAGTCTCGGAAAAGGAAGTTTCGGGTTAATAGGAAGTTTGACTAATGCTGTGAAAATGGTGGAATTGTCGTCTGAAGCCGATAAAGCGGCTTATACCGGACTATATTATTTTATGAAAGGTTGGGCGTTTTACCGTCATACCCTTGAAATGGGAGACATTCCTTATAGCGAAGCATTGGATATTGACACCTACCGTTATCCTAAATACGATGAGCAAAAGGATGTGTTTAAAGGCATATTGGAAGACTTGAAACAGGCAGAGGGTTATTTTGCTGTGGCTACGGTTTTTGAAGGAGATCCTTTCTACAATGGTGATCCGGTTTTATGGCGGAAGGCTACTAATGTACTTCGTCTGAAAGTATTGATGTCACTACAAAAGAGAGCAGAAGATACTCCTGAACTACAAGTGAAACAAACATTTTCACAAATAGTAAACGAAGGAAATTTGTTTACAAGTAATACAGATAACCTACAAGTGGTCTACTCCAATGTTGCCGGACAGGAAAATCCGCTACATGTTTCTAAATGGAGAGCTATTGAAGTGTATGCAGGCAGTACGACGATGATCGAGCCGTTAAAGGAACTAAACGATTACAGGCTGTTCTACTATTTCGCTCCTATCCAGGCGTTAACTGATCCTATTTACTTAATTGAGGGAGAAACTTTACTGGATGGAAATGATCTACGGGCATACCGGGGATTAGATCCGACAGCTCAATTAGGTGATACCTATGCTAAATTAGGTATCAAAATGTATAATCGGATAAATGAAATATATCGTACGAGTTTCGAAGGTATTCCTTTTATCCGTTTAGGATATGCCGATATGAATTTCATACTTGCTGAAGCTGCCGAACGCGGATGGATAACCGGACCGGCTAAAGAATATTATGAAAAAGGTATTCGTGCTTCGTTCGACTTTATTCGAACTACTGTTCCTGATGAAACAGTTTATACACAAGGTATGAAGATTACTGATGAATATATCGATTCGTATCTTAACGGAGAAGGGGTTACTTACAAAACGTCAGCGTCTTCTGATGATCGTATAAAGCAGATCCTTCTTCAATCGTATTTTGCATCTTTCCTGCACCTTCAGTGGGATGCTTATTTTGAGTATTGTCGGACGGGATATCCGGAATTACCAATCAATCCGGAAACCAACCAAAACGATCAATCGGATAAAATACCTATGAGATGGTTGTATCCACAAGAGGAAGTGAATTATAATAAAGACCAAATGAACATTGCTTTGCAACGTCAATGGGGAGGAGTAGATAATACCAATAATATTATGTGGCTTATCAAATGATCTTATGCAATTAAGAAATCAAATATTAATTATTTCTTTATTGGTTTTATTAGCCGGATGCCGGTCACAATCTGGTAATTCTTTGGATTACCAGATGGCTGGTCCGGCTAATTATAATAAAGCATTACATTTAGATGGGAAAAATAACAATGTCTGTTTTGGTATGGGAATACTGGAAGCACCCTGGACATTGGAAATGTGGTTCAAAGGGAATGATAATTCGTGGAAGGAAACAGAAGTTCTTTTTGGAGGAGGTGAGTATAGTACTTTCAAAGGTATAGATAATCTCCCTTTAGTTATAAAGGATGGTAAATTACATAGTACACTCGCAGACTTATGGTCTGATTCTGCAATGGATGATAAGTGGCATCATGCCGCTGTTACCAGTGATGGTTCTTCTACCGCTTTATATCTCGATGGGAAAGTTATCGATTCAAAGCCTGTCTCTTATCCTATATTAGTAGGGAGTCTGGGGATACTGGAAGAACAGGAGACTGCTTTTAGTGGCCTTATAGATGAGGTACGTATCTGGAGTTCATCTCTTTCTGAAGAAACTATTAACAATTGGAAAAATAAACCCATCGGAAACAACCATCCTTTTTTCACGGCATTAAAGGGTTATTATAATTTTGATGAAGAATTAGAGGAGTCTGCTGTTAACTGGGTGGGTAAAGGACATCAGGCTTATCATATCCGTAATGGACGGATCAATTATAAAGACCTGTTTCCTTTAGCCTATACGGTGACAAATGACAATCCTTATTTTTCTGTACCATCTCAAAAACAAGAAGTTTTTAATGCTGTTGTCATAGATAGTGAGTGGGATGTAGACCAGGGAGCTATTGGAGATCCGGTTTTAAAACTTCGGATTATTATATCAGGAGAAGAAGATCCTTTATTTTTAAATGAATTGGAATTAGATCTAACTAACACAACAAATCTGACAGATATCGTTTCATTGCATGTGTTTGACTCTGGAAAAAAAGCAAATTCCAATCACAAAAAGGAACTATTTAAGACAGATATTTCTCCCCAATCTCATCTGGTATTGAAAGGTGAGCAATTCCAACTTACTCCCGGAGTAAATTATATCTTGATTACGGCAGATATTTCAGCCAATTCCCGTCCGGGTAATATTATCAAAATCAATATACCTTCTTTTACATTAAATGGTAAAAAATACGTGCCGGAAACTTGTATAGGTTTAAATGATAAAACAATTACTCGAAACAGTCTGAATAATGAAGATGTTTTTAGAGTATTAGACTGGAATATTTGGCATGGGGGAAATCATCTTGGAAATGTAGGAGTAGATCGTGTTATTGAATTGATCCGAAAGACAGGTGCCGATATTATTACTATGCAAGAAGCTTACGGCAGTCAAATGAAAATAGCTCAGGCTCTTAATTTTCAAATGCAGACACATTCACCTAAAGATAACCTGGCATTATTCAGTCGATATCCTCTTCAAGTAATAACACCCACTGAGCCATTTAAATCTAATCCGGTAATTCTTAAGCTACCAAGAGAAAGGGAGTTATTAGTTAATAGCTGCTGGCTTCGTTATGCTTATAATCCTGAATACACAGCAAGTTTTCCTCAACAGGGATATGATACGAATCTATGGATTGCCGAAGACTCCATTCGCCCCATGGAAGATGTCTCTGTTATAATAAGAAAAGATATAGATCCTTATGTTACAAACGATGTTCCGGTTATCATAGCAGGTGATTTCAACTCATTCAGTCATTTGGATTGGACCAAAGCTGCTGCTCCACTTCATTATGGATACGGACCTGTTAACTTTCCTACTTCACGTTTGATGATAGAGAACGGTTATAAAGACAGTTTCAGGGAAATGCATCCTGACGAAGTAAGTCGTCCGGAAGGAACATTCGCAGCCATTTATGGACACCTCCAAACATCAAGGATTGATTTTATTTATTATACACCTGGAAAAATTCGTTCCGTCTCATCTAAAATTATCCGTACAACTCCGGAAATTGATGATGTCTGGCCTTCTGATCATGCAGCTGTTCTTACAACATTTGAGTTTACGAAATAATATATACATAGGGGTAAATAGTTATGTGTTTGTCCAACGAAGTCTTTTTGCAGATTTTAACAGAATGGTAATGAAATAGTGAAAATATAATTTTACTTTTGTGCTATTCTCAAATAAACTTAATATTAGACAACTATGCAAAACAGACGTGACTTTTTGAAGCGAGCTTCTCTATTACTTGCCGGAGGTGTTGTAGCACCTCAAATATTAACTTCGTGCGGGGGTGATACTGCCAAAAAAAGGATTGGATTACAGCTTTATTCTCTTCGTGAAATGGTAAAAGACGAAGGTATTCAACCCGTATTAGAAGTTGTTGCCAAGATGGGATATACCCATGTAGAGACTGCAGGATATGATAATGGTAAAATTTATGGATTAGATCCATTGGACTTCAAGAAAAGAGTGGAAGACCTGGGTCTGAAATGTACAAGTGCCCACTTAAGTCAGACAATAACAAAAGATAACCAAGCTGAGGTAATGGCCTGGTGGGATAGGGCTATTGAAGCTTATAACCAAGTAGGTGCTAAATATCTAGTGCAACCTTGGATGCCGATCGATGACAATACTACAGTAGATGACATGAAAATGTATTGTGATTATTTTACATCTGTAGGATATAAGACTGCTGCTGCCAGTATGGCGTTTGGATATCATAATCACGATTTCGAATTCAAATATAAATTTGATGGAAAATATGCTTTTGATTATTTACTTGACAATGTAAGTAAGCAACATGTATTCTTCCAGATGGACGTTTACTGGGTTATGATGGGAGGAGAAGATCCTGTTAAGTATATGAAAGATCGTCCTGCACAGTTCAAGACAATTCATATTAAAGACGAAAAAGAAATAGGAGCAAGTGGAAAGATGGACTTCAAGCCTATCTTCGAACAAATGAAAGCAAACAACGTAAAAGATTGGTACGTAGAAGTAGAACAGTATACTAACAACAATCCTGTGGAAAGCGTACAACAGAGCTTTGATTTCTTGGCAAAAGCAGATTACGTTTATTAACAAAAAATAAAAGAACATCCAGAAACACGCAGAACAGAAATAAAAAGATCTTGATCCGTTTTGCGTGTTTCTTTTTTGCTTCTATTAAAATCTTTTCATTACATTATCCAAATCCTCTGCTAAACTTTGCATACTGGGATACAGTAAGTTGGCGCCTTTGTCCAGCAATGTTTTATCGTCGAGTGGGCCTGTATTAACGGCAATAGTAAATATATCAGCTGCAACCGCTGATTCAACACCCATTGGAGCATTTTCAATAGCAATTGCTTCACTGGCTTTAACTCCAGCTTTTTCCAATCCCATCAAGTAAGGTTCTGGATGTGGTTTTCCATATTGTACATCGAAGGCTGTTACCATCTTATCTCTGGAAAAATAACCAGGAAAGTTTTTTTCCAATTTATCCAGCAACCAGGCTTGGCCCGAACCTGTAACCAGATTTGTTTTCAATCCATATGATTTTACCTTTTTCAATACTTCAATAGCTCCAGGCATAATATGGCCGTCGTTATATTGATTGAAAAGTTCTGATTTCTGTTTATAAATAGATTTTTTCTCTATCTCGGTTGCATCGCGCTGAAAAGTACGTTGGAAAAGTTCATTAATAGTAGCGTCTCCTGTACGGCCTTCGAAAAGGTAGAAGTCATTAGGAGTAGCATCAAGTTTATGCTCCATGGCTGTTTCGTACCAGGCACGTACATGAAAAGGCATGGAGTCATATAAGACTCCATCCATATCAAATAAGACAGCTTTAATCATTTATCTACGTGCATTAATTGCTTTAGTTGCTTCTTCGTGCCCGGGTTTCTCCAGTAAAGCAAACATATTCTTTTTGTATGCTTCTACTCCAGGCTGGTCAAATGGATTAACACCTAACATATATCCGCTAATACCGCAAGCAATTTCAAAAAAGTAGAATAACTGACCGATATAATATGCACTTACTTCTGGCATGGTAATTTTTATATTAGGAACACCACCATCTACATGAGCCATCTGAGTACCTAATTCAGCCATCTTATTTACTTCGTCTACGCGTTTGCCGGCTAAATAATTTAATCCGTCAAGATCAGCATTGTCTTTAGGAACTTCTACTTTATGGTTAGGTTTTTCTACAGAAATTACTGTTTCAAAGATTGTACGTTCGCTTTCCTGTATCCATTGTCCCATAGAGTGGAGGTCAGTAGTTAAGTCAACAGAAGCAGGAAATATTCCTTTATGTTCTTTACCTTCACTTTCACCGTATAGTTGTTTCCACCATTCACCTATATAATGAAGTTTTGGGTGGAAATTAGCAAGTATCTCTATTTTCTTACCTTTCTTATAAAGTTCATTACGTATAGCAGCGTATTGAGCAGCAATATTCTCAGAGAAAGCTATATTTTTACCCGTAGTCTTTTGCATATCGACCGCGCCTTTTACCAAATCGCGAATACTGATACCAGCAACAGCAATCGGTAATAGTCCTACTGGAGTAAGTACAGAATACCGTCCACCAACATTAGGAGGAATAACGAAGGTCTTGTATCCTTTTTCAGTTGCCAGTTTACGTAAAGCACCATCTTTTGGATCTGTTACAGCTACAATGCGATGCTTGGCTTCTTCTTCGCCGACAATACCTTCTAATTGCTTTTTTAAGATACGGAAAGCCAATGCCGGTTCAGTAGTTGTTCCTGATTTGGAGATATTGATTAGTCCGAATTGCTTATCTTTCAATATTTCAGAAAGTTCATATAGATAGTCTTCTCCGATATTATGTCCGGCATAAAGTATGATCGGATCTTTACGGTCTTTTATTAATAGATCGAAACTATTATTCAATGCCTCCAATACAGCTTTTGTTCCTAAATAACTTCCTCCTATACCGATAACCACCACAACCTCACACTTTTCGCGAAGAGTTTTGGCTGTGTTTTCTATATCTGTAAGTTCTGCATCGGTTATAGAAGACGGAAGATTTAACCAACCAAGGTAATCATTTCCTTTGCCAGTACCATTATACAATGTTTCAATACATGATTTAGCTTTTGCTTCTTGAGCATAAACCTGTTCTTTGGTGACAAGGCCCAAAGCTTTGTCGATGTTTAAACTGATGGACTTCATATTTCGTTATTTAAATGTTTCTGTTAATTTACGAATAACAGTAATAGGAGATTTCTTTTCATATAGAATACTGTAAAGCGCATTTAAGATAGGCATATCAACTTTGTATTGCTCATTAATTTCATAAATACACTTCGTTCCATAATATCCTTCTGCTATCATTTCCATTTCAATTTGAGCTATCTTTACAGAATACCCTTTTCCAATCATTGTACCGAAGATCCGATTACGGCTGAAACGTGAGTAAGCAGTCACTAATAAGTCACCAAGATAAACCGAATTGGTGATATCACGTTCTACATTACTTATTGCATCGACAAAACGTCTCATTTCCTGAATCGCATTCGAAAGGAATACCGCCTGGAAATTATCTCCATATTTCATACCGTGACAAATACCTGCAATAATAGAATATACATTCTTAAGTACAGAAGCATATTCAATACCTGCAACATCCTCACATACGCTATTGTTCAGATAGTGGTTTTTAAATACACCTGATAGTACATTTAGATATTCCATATTCGGAGAAGCAAGTGTCAGATAAGATAAGCGTTCTAATGCAATCTCTTCTGCATGGCAGGGCCCGCCCACTATAGCAATATTATCAAGAGGTACTTTATAATATTGGTTGATATAGTCGGTTATAAGCATATTCTCATCAGGTACCAAACCTTTTATGGCTGATATAATATACTTATCCTGCATGGATGTATTGAGTTTCTGCAGATGCTGTTTAAAAAACGGAGAAGGGGTGGCAAATAGCAATGTGTCGGAATCTTTTATTACCTGATTAATATCCGAATAAAAATTTATCTTTTCGGTTTCAAATTTAATACTAGTAATATAGTATGGGTTATGTCCTAACTTCTTAAAGTCTTCAATTTGGTCAGGACGACGCATATACCAATTTATACTTTCTTGTGTTGACAATATAATTTTAGCCAAAGCGGTAGCCCAACTTCCGCCTCCCATAATGGCAATTTTACCGGGAAGTTTCATAGTACTTATTTTTATTTAGATGCATTACCTATCCAGGTCTCAATCTCTTCGACTGAAGGATTTTGCAGTCCAAGTTTATGCTTCTTATTCAGTTCGCAGATTTCTTGTCTGAATTTATTCGGATTTAAATCCTTAAACATATCAACGGTGATATATCCGGCCTTTTGTAAAGCTGGAACCCAAGCCGCATCAATACCTAAAGCTTCATATTTATCTGTATTATCTTTCTTTATAACTTTTTCAGGACGCATTTGTGGGAAGAACATTACTTCCTGAATACTTTCCTGACCTGTCAGAAACATCACCAAACGATCCATACCAATACCTATACCGCTTGTTGGAGGCATTGCATATTCAAGAGCACGAAGAAAATCCTGATCAATGAACATTGCTTCATCATCTCCTTTTTCAGAAAGGCGGAGTTGATCTTCGAAACGTGCGCGTTGATCAATAGGGTCATTTAGTTCCGAATATGCATTAGCAAGTTCTTTTCCGTTTACCATTAATTCGAAACGTTCGGTAAGTTCTGGATTATTACGATGTTTCTTTGTCAAAGGAGACATTTCAATCGGATAGTCAATAATAAATGTGGGTTGTATATAATTACTTTCGCATTTATCTCCGAAGATTGCATCGATCAACTTCCCTTTTCCCATTGTCTCATCTTGCTCAACACCGATTTGTTTGCAGACATCGCGAAGTTGGTCTTCATCCATTCCGCTTATATCAATGCCTGTATATTCTTTGATTGAATCAATCATAGTCACTCTGGGATAAGGAGCTTTATAATCAATTTCTTTGTCACCCATCATCACCTTAGTAGTGCCATGTACATCCATACAAATCTTTTCAAGCATCTGTTCAGTGAAATTCATCATCCACTTATAATCCTTATAAGCTACATAGAATTCCATAACAGTGAATTCCGGATTATGTGTACGGTCCATACCTTCGTTACGGAAGTTACGACTGAATTCATATACTCCTTCAAAGCCTCCGACAATAAGACGTTTTAAATATAGTTCATTGGCTATACGGAGATATAATGGAATATCAAGTGCATTATGATGTGTAGTAAAAGGACGAGCCGTAGCTCCTCCCGGAATACTTTGCAGTACAGGGGTATCGACTTCAATATAGCCACCTTTATTCAGGAATTCACGCATAGAGTTAAATATCTTTGTCCTTTTTACAAAGACATCTTTAACGCCTTCATTTACGATTAAGTCAACATACCGTTGGCGATAACGTTGCTCCGGATCAGTAAAAGCATCATAGGCAACTCCGTCCTTCATCTTCACAACAGGAAGCGGGCGAAGTGATTTGGCAAGAACCGTCAATTCTTCTGCGTGTACGGATATTTCCCCCATTTGTGTGCGGAATACATATCCTTTAATACCGATATAATCACCAATATCAAGAAGCTTTTTAAAGACGGTGTTATACATTTCCTTATCTTCTCCCGGACAAAGATCATCACGGGAAATATAAATCTGTATACGTCCTTCTGAATCCTGTAACTCAATGAAAGAAGCTTTGCCCATTATACGACGGCTCATAATACGTCCGGCTACCTGCACTTCACGTCGGGGAGCATTGTCTTTAAAGTTCTGTTTTATCTCTTTGGAAAATGCATTCGTTACATACTCTGCTGCCGGATACGGATCAATTCCCATCTGGCGCAATTGTTCCAAACTGTTACGTCTAAAGACTTCCTGTTCACTTAGTTCTAATGGATTCATATTGTTGTTATTTGAAAACACGGTGCAAAAGTACAAAAATTCCTTCTTTAATAGAATAGTATATTAAAAATAGCCTTTTTCTATCTTATTTCTATTACCATCAGGCGATCGACGACAATCCCAAATGTCAGTAATGTAGATAATATCATCTTCTATATAATAAATAACCTTGTAAGCATACGTTGTTACAAGAGAACGATAAGGTTTGGTACAATCATTAAGCAATGATTCAAGAGGTGCCATCTCCGGAAATGTTATCAACCGTTCAATTGACGATTGTATACTGCTGGTAACTTTCTTGGCGGTTTTGGTGCTTCTTTCCTTTTTGTAATAATTGTATATCTCCGACAAACTCTTTTTTGCTGGAGAGAGCCACTTTATTTCCATGAATCTACCTCTTGCATAAACTCAGAATGGTTTGTTCCTCCTCCTGCTTGGACTTCTGCTTCAGCGACGGCTAACCTTTCTTTTAACTCATCTAACGAGTATTGACAAGGAGGTTTGTTTTCATCACGTTTTTTATGATACATTTCTTCTATAGCGGCTTCGATTCTTACCAATAACTCTTCTTTTGTTATCGCGCGATCAAAATCATCCGGTAGGCCTTCCTGAATATATATTGAATCATCATCTCTTTTATTAAAAGATAATTTGGGTTCAGTAAGTGTTGAATTGTTTTTCAATTCATCAAAACAGTATGGAGAGGGAGAATCTGTTTGTTCTTCCTTTAGATATTCGTAATAATTTAATAATTTACTTAATATGGAATCGTCCGTTTCTTCTTTAATATCTTGTAGTAATAGGGCTTTTAATTCTTCTATGTTCATATTCGGTTCCTTTCTTGTTAAGGTTTTACAAAGATAAACTTTTAAATGATATACCGTATCAATTTTCATAACATATAAATCATTTTACTAAATAAGATATCTAAGGGATAAATGTATTTTTGTATCGGTTTCAATTTTATGTTATTAAATTCGAAATACAAATGAAAACACTATTTTACGCCTTATGTACTTCCTTTGTTTGTTTTAGTCTTATCTGTTGTTCGGGGAAATCTGACAATGTGGTTAGTTCAGAACTTAAATCAGGGTTTGTAACGCCACCAGACTCCATTCTAACTTCTGTTTATTGGTATTGGGTTTCTGATAATATATCTGAAGAAGGGGTCATAAAAGACCTTCATTCCATGAAAGAGGCCGGTATCAATCGTGCTTTTATTGGTAATATTGGATTGAACGAGAATGAAGGTAAAGTTAAATTCTATAGTGAAGAGTGGTGGAAAATTACTCACGCAGCTTTAAAGACTGCTACGGAGTTGGGAATTGAAATAGGAATCTTCAACTCGCCGGGATGGAGTCAATCAGGAGGGCCATGGGTAAAACCAAATGAAGCGATGCGTTATCTGGCCTCTTCAACGGTAAATGTTGAGGGAGGAAAAACAATAGATATGGTTTTATCAAAACCTCAAGGTGATTTTGAAGATGTAAAAGTAATTGCTTATCCTGCAATAGATACAAAAGGCAAACAAATAGTAGCGACATCCGGAACCTATTCTTCGGAAAATAAGTCGCTTACTTTTACTCTTAAACCAGGTGAAACATTTGATACTCGCTCTGTAAAGGTATATCCCAATCATCATCCGATAAATGGAGAAGCAGTTTTGGAAGCCAGGATGACAGAGAACGATGGCTTTACAAAATTGACAACATTTAAAATAGATCGTTATAATCCAGCATTAAATGTAGGATTTGATCCATATGCGCCAGTTGTAATATCTATCCCTCCGACAAAAGCAGTAGAATTTCGTTTACAGATAAACGCTGTCGGCTCTGCTGATGCAATAAAAAAGGTAGAAATATCTTCTATTCCCGTTGTGGAAAGATATCCTGAAAAGACATTAGCCAAGATGTTCCCACAGCCATTACCTTATTGGCATGAATACCAGTGGCCGGATCAACCTGTTGTGGATGATTTGAGTTTAGTTGTTGATCCTTCTGAAGTAATTGATATTTCTCAGTACCTGACGGATAATCGCTTGAAGTGGGAAGCACCCAAAGGGAACTGGACAATTGTCCGTACAGGAATGTTGCCTACAGGAACTTTTAATGCACCTGCAGGTCCTGAAGCAACAGGACTGGAAATTGATAAAATGAGTAAGAAACATGTCGAAACACATTTCAATGCTTATTTGGGAGATTTAATAAAGAGAATTCCTGCGGAGGATCGTAAATGCTGGAAAGTCGTAGTTCAGGATAGTTATGAAACAGGCGGACAGAATTTTACTGATGGTTTTCTCGAAGATTTTAGAAAACGCTATGGATATGATCCGTTACCATTCTTACCCGTTTATAATGGGGTAGTGGTTGAAAGTCAGGATGCTTCCGACCGTTTTCTCTGGGATGTAAGAAGATTGGTGGCTGATAAGGTTTCCTACGATTATGTGGGAGGCCTACGGGATGTCTGTCATCAATATGGATTGACAACCTGGTTAGAGAATTACGGTCATTGGGGATTTCCCGGTGAGTTTTTGCAGTATGGAGGTCAATCTGATGAAATAGGAGGAGAATTCTGGAGTTCAGGCGATTTAGGTAATATCGAGAACAGAGCAGCATCTTCTTGTGGTCATATCTATGGTAAAACACGGATTTCTGCAGAATCATTTACACAAGGCGGGGAACCGTTTATGCGTTATCCGGCTATGATGAAGCAACGGGGAGACCGTTTCTTTGCCGAAGGTATTAACAATACATTATTACATGTATATATCTCTCAACCTTACGAAGATAAGAACCCGGGAGTAAATGCATGGTTCGGTAATGAGTTCAATCGTAAGAATACCTGGTATCCGCATTTAGATTTATTTACCGGTTATCTGAAACGTACCAATTATATGTTGCAACAGGGGTTAAATATAGCGGATGTGGCTTATTTTATCGGAGAAGATGCTCCGAAGATGACAGGCATTACAGATCCTGAATTACCTGTTGGTTACCAATTCGATTATATGAATGCTGAGGTAATCGAGCGCGATATGTTTGTTAAAGACGGTTTACTAACTTTACCACACGGTACACAATACAGAATCCTGGTATTACCTAAACTGGAAACTATGCGTCCGGAATTATTGACGAAGATAAAACAGTTGATTGAAGATGGCGGTGTGGTAATGGGACCGGCTCCGAAGCGTTCACCCAGTTATGAAAACTTTCCTGAAGCCGACAGGCAGATAAGAGATATGGCAGCTTCTTTATGGGGAGGATTAGAACCCGGAAATGCCACACATATTCAAATTGGAAAAGGAAAGCTTATCAAATCCGGCATCAGTATGGAAGAAGCTTTAAGTTTAATCGATTGTGTTCCTGATTGCGGATTAAGAAAAACAGATCTGGTTCATTACGGACATCGTCAAGTCGGAAATACAGATGTTTATTTTATTACTAATCAGAGCGAAGATCAGATTACTGTTTTTCCCGAGTTTCGTATAAAAGCTATGCAACCTGAATTATGGGATCCAACCAATGGTTCAACCAGAGAGCTTCAGGCATATACACAGACCACGAGAGGGACGATCGTTCCTTTATTACTTGAACCAAATGAAAGTACATTTATTGTATTTCAAAAGAAAACATCTAAATCTGGAAAAGAAGATGTAAGAGCAAACTTTCCAATTCCACAGACGGTGGCAGAATTGAATACACCGTGGACCGTGACGTTTGAAAAGGATAGGAGGGGACCTGAAACGCCTCTTACGCTTGATAAACTATTGGACATATCATCTCTTGAACCTTTCGATATAAAACATTATTCAGGGAAGCTGGTATATACTACTTCGGTTAATTTACCGGAAAAGCCTGTTGATAATTTATTTATCAATTTGAATGACGTTACGGCTATGGCTAAAATATATATCAATGATCAGTATGCCGGAGGAGTGTGGACACCTCCTTATAAAGTCGATATATCCAAATTCCTTAAAGAAGGAGAAAACGATATAAAGATAGAAGTAACCACTACCTGGATGAATCGTCTGATAGGTGATAGTGGTTTGCCTGAAAAAGAAAGATTGACCTGGTTATATGCCTCCGGGTGGACAAAAGAGTCCCCTTTACAGAAATCGGGGTTAATAGGACCTGTGGTCATTGAGAAAATTGCTTATTAATATACAACTGTCCGTCGAACGCTACACAACTGTCCGTGAATACATATACAACTGTGTAGCAAATCTTATACAATTGTATAGCGATCAACAGACAGTTAGGTAGAAGAGTGAAATAGTGATATTATATATTTAAAATGAAGATATGAAAAGACGTTCTTTTATTAAATCGAGTGTGATGATTGGGATTGGACTGCCCTTTATGAACAGCTGCCGTCTCCCCGCTGAAACCGGTGAAACTTCAGACGAACTATATACCATGTTTATGAATCCTCCTGCGCAATCAAAGCCATTTGTTCGTTGGTGGTGGAACGGAGACCGTCTCTCAAAAGATGAGATCATTCGTCAGTTAGACGTAATGAAAGCAGGTGGTATCGGTGGAGTAGAGATCAATCCAATCGCACTTCCCGGAGAGAATGATCCGATGGGTATTCCTGCTATCGAATGGTTGAGTCCTGAATGGATTGAAATGGTAAAGGTAGCATTAAAAGCAGCTGAAGAACGTGGTATTATCTGCGATATCATTGTGGGATCAGGATGGCCTTTCGGAGCTGAGTTTCTAACAAAAGAAGAACAAACTCAACTGATGACCTTAACCAGCCATAAAGTCAAAGGAGCAGGTAAAGTACAGTTTAAGGTAAAAGACTTATTAAAAGAAGCCTCTCCGCACATACATTCCCAATATGAAGGGATGACAATGGAATTGTATGGCCTTCGTCTGGCTCCTCTGGAAATGGATACCTTTGAAGCGGCTAAAGAAATACCTTTCGATAAGAATGCAGAAACATTGACTATCGATGTTCCTGAAGGGGAATATATCCTGTATGCTTTAGTAAAAGTTATAGGTTTCCAGGCCGTAATCAATGGCGCACCGGGAGCTGCAGGACCTGTCCTTAATCACTATAACAGGGAAGCCGTAGATAAATTCTTGAATCGCATGTCCGATAAACTATTTCCGGCTATTCAGGGGCTAAAAGGCTTCCGTGCTATGTTCTGTGATAGTATGGAATTGGAAGGTGCTAACTGGTGTCATGACTTTGTCGATGAATTTAAAAAACGTGCAGGATATGATATAGAGCCTTATCTGCCTTTTATCATGTACAAAGTTGGGCATATGGGACAAGCTGTCGAAGGTACGGAAACAACTAAACTATCAGGTGCTGCAAAAGAAGAAATTGAACGGGTACGATATGATTTCTTTATCGTATGTATGGATCTGGTGAGAGACCGTTTCTTAATTCCTTATACCGAATGGTGTAATAAACATGGCTATAAGTCAAGAGTGCAACCTTACGGAAGAGAATTTCATCCTCTTGAAGCATCTTTCAATGTAGATATACCTGAATGCGAAACCTGGTTGTGGGCGGCTAATGACAGTAAGAATAATGATTTATTTAAGGAACCGTCGTATACGAATGTGAATAAATATGTTGCTTCTGCGGTTCATTATAAAGGTAAAAGACTGGTAAGTTGTGAGGAAATAACTAATACCACTGCTGTTTTTAATGCGACTTTAGAAAGAATAAAGGTGGTTGGAGACCAAAGTAACCTGTCAGGTGTGACTCATTCCATCTTACATGGATGGAATTATAGTCCGAAAGAGGCTAAATTCCCCGGATGGATACGTTACGGAACTTATTTCAGCGAACGTAATACCTGGTGGCCTTATTTCCCGCAATGGTCAGCTTATAAAGCACGCTTGTCTACCGTATTACAAAATACTGATTTCTTTGCAGACATTGCAGTTATGCATCCGTTGGCTGATATGTGGACAAAATACGGAACAGTTCGTGATCCGTTCCCTAACTTGCATTATCCTGAATACCAATACAAAATATGGGGGGCTATTCACCAGAATGGTAATAGTTGTGACTATATCAGCGAAGGTGTTCTTCAAGGTAGTACATTTAATAAAGGATATCTCCAATATAATGAAAGAAAATACCATACACTTATATTGTTGAAAGTAGAATCTATTCTGATAAAAACAGCACAAGCATTGGAAGCTTTTGTAAAGAATGGGGGTAAGATTGTTTTTGTGGAAGCAGAACCCCATAAATCACCCGGTATGAAAGATTTTCCAGGGGCGGATTTACAGGTTAGCCAGATCATAGATCGAATGAAAGATAATTATTCGAAACAAATATTTATGGTTGATGCTCCCGGTGAAGATGTATTAGGGTGGTATGCTGCACTTCAACAGAAGTGTGATATTAAGCCTTATCTGAAAATAAACAAACCAAACAAATTTGTCAGTCAGATCAGACATCAGGGAGAAGGAAAGGATCTCTATTTTATCAGCAATTATAGTATGGATGATCGTATCCCGATGCAGATAACATTCCCTGAATCAGGAAAGAATGCCTGGTTATGGGACATGGAGACCGGAGAACGTATTCGCCTGAAAGAGACAGCTAAGAATACATTTGATATTGAAATGAATCCCGCTACTTCTAAGATGATTGTGTTTGATAATGTGAAAGCAGAAGGCGACTATCTTAATTTACCTAAAGAAAATGCCGTACCTGTTCAGTTAGGTGCCTGGGATGTTGAATTCAATCATATGGACGGAAGAAAGACACAAAAATCGAGTGTTAAACTGACTGATTGGTCTACAGATCCATCAACTCGTGATTTTGCCGGTGAGATCCTATACAAAGGAAAAATAAATAATCCATCTGATTATCATTATATAGACTTGGGAAAAGTATATGGAGTTTCAGAGTTAATAATAAACGGACAAAATCAGGGCAACAAGTGGTATGGACGTCACCTATATAGGATACCGGAATCATTGTTAAGTGCATCAAATTTTGATATTCAAATAAAACTAACAACGACAACAGGTAATTATCTGAAATCGTCGCCGGATAATAAGGTAGGCCATGCTTGGACTCATTGGCAAGACTTTCAGCCCATGGGTATCATAGGGCCGGTTCAGATACTATGATTGCTCTTAAAAAGAAGAAAAGCAGGTGATTTATTCACCTGCTTTTTCAATATATTTATTGGATAATAAATATATTGAAAAATTACGACTTAACGTACTCCTGCTGTATATCAATCCTTACAAATATAATGACGAAAGCAAGTAAGCAACATAAGAAGAACGAGAGACCAACCGCTTCAACTGTATTATTACTCATTGCATTGGATATGATAGAACACATAAAAGCAACGGCTAATTGAATGGAACCGAAAAGGGCTGAAGCTGTACCGCTATTATTTACAAAGGGTGTAATTGCCAGTTCTGTTGTTGTAGGGAAAAGTATTCCAATCGGAAAAACATAGAAGAACAAAACAAATAATATAAGATAGATAGATGCATTCATCCACATTAAAGACAGAAGTACAATACTGACGGC
Organism: Tannerellaceae bacterium; assembly: GCA_032054765.1. GTDB lineage: Bacteria > Bacteroidota > Bacteroidia > Bacteroidales > Tannerellaceae > DFXE01. The sequence goes on along the minus strand of DAMBSC010000005.1, from coordinate 98,572 downwards.
AAACATACACACTACTGAAAGCTTAACCAATTTGTTTACAGGAATGTGTTTTTGAAGATGTGTTGTCAGATAAGAGGCCAGCATCAGTCCGAAAGCGTTTACCGCAAAGACAACACTAAAAGCGTTATTTGATAACCCACCTTGTTCCATAATCAGGAAAGGACCGTTTGCCACGTAAATCATCAATGCCCCATTAGCTATCCCGGCAATTAATGAATAAATAAAGAATTTCTTTACCTTTAATACTTCCATATAACTGCTGAATACACTTTCTTTAACCGCTGATAAAGTTTTCTGCGGTTTATGAGTTTCCGGTAATCCGAATAAAGTCATAATAAACATAACAACTCCCAAAAGAACCAACACCCAGAAAATAGCTTTCCAGGAGAAGAATGTCAGTATTCCGTTACCGGCAATGGGGGCAAGGATGGGTGCAATCCCCATAATTAAGGCCAGTAAAGAAAATATTTTCAATGTATCTGATTTATCAAAATAATCAGTTACTACCGCACGGGCAATAACAACACCTCCGCATCCTCCGATAGCCTGGAAGAAACGTAATACCCATAATTGTTCAATCGTTTTGACATAAATACAGGCAATGGATGTTACTATAAAAATAGCAAGAGATAACAATATCGGTTTTTTACGGCCAAACCTATCAGCTAAAGGTCCCCAGATCAATTGTCCTATAGCAAATCCCCCAAGAAAAGTAGAAAGAGATATCTGTACATTGGTAATAGGAGTATGTAACGCATCAGCTATAAGAATAAAACCGGGTAAATAAAGATCGATACTTAAAGGTTCAAGGGCTGTCAATAAGGATAAGATAAGAATAACAACCCATTGAATTAAACTAAAACTTTTCATCATATTTTTTTGGATGCAAAAGTAGAAGGTCTAAAACGAATATAACTTATACTTTTCCATCAACCACTTGGACAAATGGGTCTATTGATCTCTAAATTCTGTCGGTGTAAGAGATGTTTGCTGTTTAAAGAAGCGAGTAAAATAGGCAGGTTCACTAAAACCCAGGTCAAAGGCAATCTCTTTTAAACTTTTCCCTCCCAGGCGTATCTCTTTTTTTATTTCTAAAACAAGCCGTTCCTGTAAATGTTGTTTAACCGTTTTACCGGTCCGCGCCATTGATAATTCATTTATTCTTTTCAGCGAGAAGCCCATTTGATTCGCATAGAAACTTGTTTCATGTTGTTGAATAAAGTTCGCATTAATCAACCTCATTAACTTTCCGATTATAACATCATAATTTTTCTTTTCTGTACTCAGACCTTCAAAATGGCTGTTTACATGATAAAGAAAGACCTGCATATAACTTTCCATTAATACGATGCGATTATTCCCTTGGCTCTCTTCCTGCATAAGGTTGACAATCTGATGTAATATGTTTTGTGTATCAGAAGGTATCGGAATGAATATATTGGAGAAATAACCATTAAGTAAGTCGGAATTTAAGCGTTGATTAATGTGGAAGAAGTTATTATTATGAATGGCAAATACATAACCTTCTTTACCTCTAATATCCAGCATATCTATCTGTCCGGGAAATACAATAATAACCTGATTGTCATGAATGGTATATTCATTAAAGTCAAGGAAATAATGATTGTTTTCTCCAACTTTAGTAAACCAGATTACTTGATGAAAACCGTATCGCTGATAATTACCGAAAATACCATCATCAGCATCTTTGAGTTCGAAAACTTCCACAAACTGATCACCATCCAGCATTTGAATTCGTTTATCTCTCATAATAGACAAAGATAAACATAAGCCCAGAACTGAATAATATTTTACTGTAGATCAGTCAAAAAACAGTCCACTAAAAGAAGCATTTTTCCCTCTAACCTGATCTATCCGTATACGTACAGACTTGTCAAATGTATATGTCACATATACCCCATCTTCATAATCTCTTACCATATAGACAGGCATCTGTATTTCCTTATTATCAAGATCGAATATCTCTATGGCAGAACGTTTGTTTTGTTTATCCCAATCCACGAAATAGAGGGAAACATTATAACTCTGTTCTTTCTTACAGGTAATATCAATGGTCATAGTTTGATCACAAGGGATAGGATCACGGGTAATAAAAGCTCCGAGATTGCGTTCGTTTGAAATATCAGAAATTAAAGCACGTTTGTCTTGTGTGGAAGTCGCCCAATGTTCATTACCATTTTTCATGAAAGTGATATCCTCAATGAAAGACGGTAAATTTTTACGATTACCGTTTATGCTGTCATAATTGCAAAGAATATAGCCTTGACTTCCATAGTGGTTTTTCCAGTTACCTTGTGTTTTTCTATCTTCTTTTACGGAAGTATTTATAAGATAATTAAAGGGTTCTGTATTGGTCGTTGAGAGTTTTCCGGAATAGGAAATATCTATTGAGTAATTCCCTGTTTTAAGAATGAAGTATATAAAATCGTTATCTTCTGCACTTTTGTTCGTCTTTTGTCCGTTAATTGTTATTTTTTTAATTCTTTGTCCGGCTTTAGGTATTCCAATCGTAGCAGTAACTCCTTCCGGTATATTTACATCACCTTTACCATTCGTTATATCAAATGAAGAGGAAAGGGTTCCATGGGGTGTCAGGACACTTCCTTTCACCCAGGTTATATCTGATGATAATCGGGGTTTTACTGTGCAAGAAGTAAAACCTGGAGATGTTGGTTTTATACCTGCTATTTCTTCTGTAAGCCATTTGGTAATTCCTGCGCTCCATGGATGTGTAAAGCTGGTATAACCGCATTGGTTATTAACCGGTGCATCATTAGGTTTTGATATAACATTCCATGAAGGACGGAATACTTCAAAGAAAGTAGTACCGCCATAATTAACCTGTCCTCCCCAGCAATCATAGATTGTCGTTAATGCTTCAGGATACCGTTTCATTTCTGCTAACGAATTGATAATAAAAAATTGATTGAAGGGAGAATAAGATAATCGTTGGTTACGATCACTAAACGCGATATTCCATAATTTTTCTTTTTCTTCTGATGTCAGTAGATTTGTATTAATAGCATCCGCAGCTGCGTGTATACCAAAATCAATCATCCCGTTTTTATCAGATCGAAGTTCTTCTATTTTCTTCAAAGCATATTCTTTGTATTTTTTTGCTAACTCCGTATGTCCGGTTTGTGATAGCATATTACCAAACTTATGCCATGTTTGAATAGAAAGCATTTTATAAGCATTTTGTGATTCAGGACAGCTTGCATTTTCAAAACCTGCACCAAGCCTTTCATCCCATCCGTAAAACCGTAGATCAGGATTCTTTCCGAAATGTTCAAAAGCCAAATCCAATTTACCACAAGCATTTGAGAGCATTTCTTCCACTAATTCCTTGTCACCTGTATAATTATAATAATCAATAAGACTTAATACCCAATAAAGTGAATAGCTTAATATGCCGTTAGATTGAGTGGATGTATAACGGATATTGGTCTTTACAAAGTCATAATTACCGAAAGCAACCATAGAAGCAGCCTGTGAAGTATGGGCATCTCCCGTCCATGAATGACGGTCACTACGTTCCATAAGTATAGCTCCGAGGTAATCTTTTAACAAATTCGTCCTGACTGTATAAGCTCCTGTATACCAAATACGAGTTAGCATAGTATCACTACAAGCAAAAGAACCATTATAATTAATCGGTTTTGTCTGGCAGATCAATCGTACATTTTTGATATCGGCAGGTTTCCGCAACTTATTGATTGTAATCCATCCGAAACGTACCCCTTCATAAAGATCTTTATTCAATTCGAGTCGATACGTATTACCATATCTGGCAGGCTTCAATGTTTTTTCAGGATGCTCCGAACCGGCATTAAATACGGCAGGTTCATTAAATTCACTGATGCTCATCTCTACATTTCCTTCCAGATTATCAGAATCAAACTCCAACCATCCGGCATTAACTTGTCCAAAATCAAATAGTAAAGAGCAATCTCCGGTTATACGAATGTGAGAAAGATCTTTTTCCACTATAGAATGAACTGCTTTATCCGAAGATACACTTTGAGGATAAATAGTAAATATCTCTAAATCATCAGTAGCTTTTGGGTTATTCCAACGGTAAGATACTAAGGGATCCGGTGAATGAGAAACTTTCTCTCCCGAAAACGAGCCTGAGAGAGAAGGATATGGTTCTTTTACATAAACAGGATTACTGTCGATAAGGAATAAAGATGTATTATAGGGTATATCAAGGTTGACTGAAGTTACGTCAATTCCTTGTCTGGTTTCATATGCATAATGAATATTGCTTTGTTCTCCCGTATGAGGATTTAATATAATAGGTTTTATTTTACCTTTAATTATGACTTTCGATCGGGTTGATTTATTATTTAGATTAGCAAAATAATAGATAGATTGGCCATTATATACTTTGTGGATATAGTTCAATGAGTTTCCTTCAGGGAAATCTACATCAAAAACAATATTTCCTATATTTTTTAATATTTTATCTATAGATTCTTTATCGGGCTTTTCAATAAAGAAAACTTTTTTTTGATTATTGGATGCAAGCAGTTTTTGAATGATATTCTTAACTTCTTGGCTTTTTCCGAACTCAACAGACTGTGATGGTATTTGTGTGGTGAATATGATATGACCTCCGGCATTATGGAATGATTCTATTTTCTTCAAATTGAAGAGGGAAATGGTTTTCATTCCTGGTATGATAAGTATCTTAAATCTCTCTTTATTAACAGTATTTTTCAGTATGAGTTCCTGATCTTTGATTTCACATTTCTCATTTAATACTTCGGGATGAAGGTATGTAAAGTCTTTACCTATGGAGTCATTTAATAAAGATGCTATATGGGTATAATCGGTATTAGGGATTTCCACACCTCCTTTATAGTAACCAAGTTTTCCATCCAGATAATGTTCTCCTTGTAAGGATTCTATAGGATATAGCATCGCTATATCGGCTATATGTCTTCCATCGTTTTGTAACATCAGATTGAGACGCGATAAGAATTTATTGAAGCCTGGAAGTTCTTTGTTATATAAGGGATTACGATATGACAGCTCAGGCAGGAAGTATACATCTTTATCGTTGTACCAAACGGCATGAGGTATAAGCATATTTATTCCTTTTGTGTATTGTTCCATAGCGATATGGTACATTTCATCAATTGGTAGGTTACCCATAGCTCCGTATGTTTCCGACATGACCAGGTGTTTATCCCAGTTATAGGCGGATGAAGAGATGATTTTATAGAATAGTTCGGCAGGACGGTCTCCTCCAATTTTATCAATGCCTGGAGCATCCATGTATTTACCACATAGCATGAGATCGCCTGATTCGCTCACCGGATTTAATATCTCTTCCTGATCCTGATGACCGGTAGAAATAATATCATGTTTAGCCGCCCACTCCTGAATAGTTTTCATAAACCCTTCGGCATACAATCGAGAACGGAAACCGAACATATAGTTTCTGGCGGATGGCGTATTCTCACCTATATCATACCATAAGGCAGGATAAAGAAGTTCAGGCGAAAATCCATACTGAGCTTTAAATTTCTCATTGAATTTATCTGTCCACATTCGTCCTTCTGCCCTGTACAAGGTTGGTTCATCGAAAAAGGTAGAAGTGATAACATTGCCAAAATCTGATTTGAAACGGTCATAATATGCCTGATGTGTTTCTTTAATAAATAGTTTTACAGCATCCGGGTCAAGATAATCTACATTTGGATCACCATCTTTTACACAGACAAAGCTTAATACTTTCCAGGCTCCGGCAGGAGCATTCCATTGTATCTCGTTATTTTTAATATAAGAAGTTAATGATATGATCTCTGATTTTAATGTATCCATAGCCACAACCGACATTAGTTTTCCTTCGGGAAGCTTTTGTTTAAATACGGTATTAGGATTAACTTTAAATTCAAACTTATCCAAACGTTTAATTGTAGCATCCGGATATTTATTCATAAAGCGTGGTGTATCATTACCATTTATACCTCCCATACTTCCACTGGGAAAACCATATTCATCATAAATAGACATCTGAGCTCCCATCTTACGCGCTTCGTCTATAATAGAACCATACATTCGGAAATATGCATCAGATAAGTATTCCGGTTGAAAGTTTTTGCCAAAAGGCAATATAGCACAACCTCCATAACCATCTTTCTGAATCATGTTTCTGAATTGGTTGACCAATTCACTTTCTTTTATTTCGGTATTGTTCCAGAACCAGAGGGGAACGGGCCGATATTTTATAGGAGGGGAGTTAAATCCATTTCTGTTGATTTGTGCATATGATGAGGAAAATATCAACAAAAGGAATAAAGCAACTACTTTGAATTTCATGGTGTGTTATTTTGCCGGTTTTACGTATGTAGATGAATTTACAAAAATAATATGTTCCGTATAAGTACAAATTACAATAATGACATTATTCTTTTTGTTTTTGCTTTATTTGCTTATATGAGTTTGATCTATGCAATAGTGTGGTTTAAAAAGTTCACAAGGTTATTTAAGAGGTTTAAACGAAGAACGTATATATTTTTCACCATTGATTATAAGATAATCTCCGTCAATCGAGAATTTACAAGGTATAGGTTCGGAACATATAACACATGGAGGAATAAAAATAGTATTTTCATCGATAATGTGATATTTTATGGAAGACATAAAACTAAATTTATCTTCGTAATAATATTTATAGAAAATGGAATATTCATTATCATAAAAATATCTTATTAATCTGCGGGCTGGGACCGATGTTTCATCTTCAATATATTCCCATGCACCTCTTATGTGTTCATTTGCCGTATGAGCATTATCTTCTTGCTACATCCCCATCCAAAAAATAGTATTATTATAATGAATAAAAATAGTATTTTCATGATTCATCAGTTTACTTAAATATAGTTTATTATTATTTACATTTGTAATCAATCTTATTTACATGTAATATTCTATAAAGTAGACTTTGCATAAATACATAATTTAGATTTTTTGTTCAAATATATAAATAAAAGCGTAAAAAATGTTTTATCCTTCTGTTATTTATTTTAGTTTAAATACATAACTGCCTGCGTAAGCGTACACAGCTGTATATGATTCGTTACACAACTGTCTACGGTTTGCTACACAACTGTGTATGAAAACATATACAACTGTATATTACAGGTTTTTCTTCTTTAAATCAGGAAGAAGCCAGGTGATAAGTCCCAGCAGAGGCATGTAAGCACATACATGATAGATAGTTTCTATGCCATATATATCTGCAAATTGACCAAGGACAGCCGAGGCTATTCCTCCTACACCAAAGGCAAAACCGAAGAAAAGACCGGAGACAAGTCCTAATTTATAAGGAAGTAATTCCTGTGCATATACGAGTATTGCGGGAAAAGCAGAAGATATAATTAATCCGACAATAAAACTTAGAATTACTGTCCAGAAGAGTGAAGCATAAGGCATCATAAGTGCAAATGGAGCAGCTCCAAGGATAGATCCCCAGATGACATATTTACGTCCTATCTTATCACCTATAGGACCACCGATCATTGTGCCGATAACCGTACCGATAAGAAAAATGAATAAAAGAAGTTGGGACTGTTGAACTGTAACATTGAACTTCTCGATTAGATAGAATGTATAATAACTAGTCAAGCTTGCCGTATAAACATATTTGGAAAAGATAAGTATCAAGAGAATCACAATAGAGAAAACAGTTTTATTCATCGGTAATGGCGATTCAACTTTGGCTGTTATATCGTTACTAGTCTGTTTCAGATATTGTAATCTTCTTTTATACCAATTTGAAACAGGCATCATAACAACGATGGCAATAAGTGCCAATATGGCAAAGTAACCAATGTTTTGTCTACCATACGGAGCTACCAGCAAAGCTACCATTAACGGACCCAAGGACCCGCCGAAGTTTCCTCCAACCTGAAAAAGTGATTGAGCCAGTCCTCTTTTACCTCCCGAAGCCAGAGATGTAAGCTTGGAAGCTTCCGGATGAAAAGTAGAAGAACCTATGCCTACAAGAAATACGGAGACCAATACCCAGGGAAGGGTAGAGGCAAAAGCTAGTGAGATTAAACCTGTCATTGTAAATCCCATACCGATAGGTAACGACCAGGGAGATGGATGTTTATCATAAAATAGTCCGACAAAAGGTTGGAATACTGATGCTGCCATCTGATATACCAATGTTATTATACCAATCTGTCCGAAACTTAGCACCAGGTCATCTTTCAGAATAGGATAAGAGGCTGAGATGACGGATTGCAAAGCATCATTCATACAATGCATAATACTGAGCGCTACTAAGATGCGGAAGGTTATCCCGCTTATTTGTTGAGTAGATTTATTTTCCATTTCTTTTAATAAAGGTGGTTTGATTAAAAGCTTCCGTCATAACGGCTGCAAAGATAGATGCTATTTCTATTCGTTGTAACATATAATACAAAATAAGAAAAGTTTTCACCCTACCTTTGTTATAAAAAATTGTAGACTGATGAAACGTACAATAATAAAAATAGATGAGTATCTGTGTAATGGTTGTGGTGAATGTGTTACCGGATGCCATGAAGGAGCCTTACAAATTATAGATGGAAAAGCCAAACTGATAAATGAAACTTTCTGCGATGGCATAGGTGCATGTATTGGTGATTGTCCTACTGGAGCTTTGATGCTGGAAGATCGTGAAGCTGATCTATTCAATGAGGAAGCGGTATTTCATCATATGGAGAAAATGGCAGCTCCTGCCCTTAGCTATGCCTCTCAACAAGGATGTCCAGGAAGTAGCGCACTATTGTTTAATCATTCTTCAAATGTATCGATTGGAGAACAGTCATCACAACTTCAGCAATGGCCAGTACAACTTCATTTATTATCGCCTACTGCACCATACTTAAATGGGGCTGACATCCTTTTATCTGCTGATTGTGTAGCTTATGCCGTAGGTAATTTCCATCGTGATTATCTCAAAGATAAAAGACTTGCTATTGCCTGCCCAAAGCTGGATAGTGGCTTGAATAATTATATTGATAAATTAATTGCAATGATAGAACAAAGCCATATTAATACCTTAACGGTTATGACAATGGAAGTGCCCTGTTGCAACGGCTTGTTGGAAATTGCAAAAGAAGCAGTAAAAGGAGCTTCAAGAAACGTTCCCCTGAAATGGATAAAAGTAGGACTTCAAGGAAACATTTTATATGAGGAATGGTTATAGGTTTTACAATTAGTACATTTCCTTGCAACTAATTAATATCTTTAATGGTTATTTAATAAAGTGCAATTAGTAATAAATAACCAATAAAATATTTATGGCAAAATTTTTAGATGAATTCAAAGCATTCGCCGTGCGCGGAAATGTTGTCGACATGGCAGTGGGTATCATAATTGGTGGTGCCTTTGGTAAAATCGTATCTTCAGTAGTTTCCGACATTATCATGCCTCCTATAGGACTTTTAATTGGTGGTGTAAATTTCACAGATCTTAAAGTAACTTTGAAACATGCAGTCATGAATGGCAGTGAAGTGGTTACTCCGGCTGTAACAATCAATTACGGAAATTTTCTTCAGGTAACTTTAGACTTCTTAATTGTTGCATTTGCAATCTTTATGATGGTGAAGGGAATTAACGCATTGCGTAGGAAACATGAAGAAGCTCCCGCAGCTCCTCCTGCACCAACTACAGAAGAAAAACTACTTGGTGAAATACGTGATTTGTTGAAAGAACAACATAGTAAATAATATATATACTAAAATAATATGTGACCTCTGTAAAAAGGAATACATGGTAATTAAAAGGATATATCTTCTTAAAAAGAAGGTGTATCTTTTTTTGTATGTCCTTTAACTACCACTTATAATTTATTAACTATAAATATTAGTTTTAAAACTAAAAGTTATAGTTATTTGTCGTAAAATAATTTTTACGATGAAACGACTTACTACAAAAGAAGAAGAATTAATGGTTTTTTTCTGGACGAAGGGACCTTTATTTGTAAAAGAGTTGCTGGAATTCTATGAAGAACCTAAACCTCATTTCAATACCTTATCAACTATTGTTCGAGGACTGGAAGAAAAAGCTTTCTTGTCTCATAAAACATATGGCAATACCTATCAATATTTTGCAGCCGTATCCCAAGAAGAATATAAGAAGGGAGCATTAAAAAACATTATCTCCAAGTATTTTAATAATTCTTATTTGGGAGTAGTATCTTCTTTAATAAAGGAAGAAGAGATATCAGTGGATGAACTACGTCAACTTATTGATGAAGTAGAAAAAGCAAATAATAAATAATGGGACTCTTTTTTACATACATAATAAAATCTACCATCTGTTTAGCTCTGTTTTATTTGTTTTACAGATTGCTGCTTAGCAGAGAGACATTCCATCGTTTTAATCGGATCGCATTGTTAGGTCTGATACTGCTTTCAGTTATAATACCCTTTATCAAAATATCTTCAAAGAAGATTACGGCAATACAATCTCCAATGATTAATCTGGAACAATATATATCGCTGATGGAGCAACCATCAGAAGAATCTGTGCAATCATGGGGGTTACAACTGTTGATCATCCTTTATATGATTGGAGGTATTTTCTTTATCTGTAAACTGATTTATTCGACATATACCATTCTAAGGGTTATCAGGTCGGGTGAGAAGATAAGATTACAGGATATTTCCGTAATCGTAACTCGAGAACCTATAGCACCTTTTAGCTGGATGCGATATATTGTTATTTCGCGTACAGACTGGGAAGAGAACAGAGAAGAGATCATTACACATGAATTGGCACATATCAATTACCGCCATTCATGGGATGTAGTGGTAACAGGATTATGTATTGTCTTTCACTGGTTCAATCCGGCAGCATGGCTTCTGAAACAGGAATTACAAAATATTCATGAGTTTGAAGCTGATGAATATGTTATTAAACAAGGCATCGATGCAAAGAAATATCAATTATTATTAATCAAAAAAGCTGTTGGCACACAGCGCTTCACTTCTATGGCCAACAGCTTTAATCACAGTAAATTAAAAAAGCGTATTACTATGATGTTAAAAAGTAAATCAAACACATGGGCACGGTTGAAGTATCTCTATATACTCCCGTTGGCAGCAATTGCAATAACTGCCTTTGCCCGTCCTGAAATCTCCGGTGAACTGGAAAAGATTTCAAGTACCAAAATTAGTGAATTACCTCTTATAAAAGAAGTAATACAAGAGAAAAAAGATCCGGTAGATGTCCAGAAACTTGTGGATGAAAATCTAAAAAGTATTCAGGACGAAGTAGAGATCGAAAGAGCTAAAATAGATGAGGCCGTCAGGAAAGCAACAGCAGAAATGCAAGCTATGGAGGAAGAACATCTCTTACAGCAAGAAAAGATTAATGAACAGGTTGAACAGGCGGTAAGAGTAAGCGAGGAAAAGATTCAGAAAATCATGGAAGAAAGGCAAAAAACGATGACAGTCACGGTGACAAACGCCATGATAGCGAATGATAATGTCGTAGTATTTATTGATGGAGTCAAAGCAGACAACCGTAAGCTTGATAATCTAAAAACAGAAGATATAGCAAGTATTACTGTCCAGAAAAACAAAGACTATATTAAACAATATGGTGATAATCTGGAAGGTGTTATTTTTATTGAAATGAAGAAATAATAAAGAAATAAAAGAGAAGAGGTGATAGAGCCTTTTCTCTTTCTGCTAACCATCATGAATATATTTTCACACCATCTTAAAGTTGCTTTTAAGAATATCTTTAAAAGCAACATATATTCCTTTTTCAATATTGTAGGATTTGCTATGGGATTTACCATCTGTATTATTACCGGCTTATACATCTACAGGGAGTTTAATGTTGATAAAAGCTTCAGTAGCTATCATCATATCTATCGTGTTGTAGACGATGAGATTAATATCTCCAATATCCATTACGACATAGCGGAAAAGCTTCGGGATCGGTTTCCCGAAATAAAAACGGCAGTGCCTGTCCTTTATCGTTATAACCATGAATGGCTTTTGAAGCGTCAACAAACTGAGAATTATATTACTGTACAAAATATGATCAGTACGGAAAGTGATTTTTTTAAAATCTTCCCGCTTCAATTTGTTGCAGGAAATCCGGCAGATCCTTTTAATTCAACATTCTCGGTTATTGTTACCAGACCTGTTGCTGAAAAGTTATTTGGACGTACAGACATTGTCGGTGAACTGATCTCTTGCATGGGAATGAATATACCGATAAGTGCTGTGGTAGAGGAAATGCCGGAAAATTCCAGTTTGAAGGGTGATATCTTTCTTAATAGTGAAACAGGTGAAACATTCAATGGTATTTGTAAAGGAGGTAATGAAAACTGTTTTGCTCTTTATCCGATATATGTATTGTTAAATGATGAAACAGATGCCAGCTTATTAGAAGAAAAAATTAATGCTGATTTCCCTGAAAATAAGTCTGAAACAACAAAGATAAGGCTACAACCCCTTGCAGATATTTATTTTGATAAAACCGTTACTGATAGCAATAATTTACAGGGAAGCCGATCATTAGTTTTAATATTTATCATAATAGCGGCAGTAATCCTTATACTATCAGTGATCAATTATGTCAATTTTGCTTTGTCGCGCCAATTAGACACATTGAAACAACTGGGGGTGAAAATAACATACGGTGCTTCAACGCAACAACTCAGACAATACTATGTACTGGAAATAGGATCATCGGTTTTTATGGCATTTCTGTTATCGTTGTTGATAAGCTTTTTCTCCCTCCCTTTGTTCAACTATGTATTAGGAGTGCAGTTAAGTATGAAGGATTTATTTACTCCTGTTTTTATCGTTTCGATACTCTCCGTATTAATTATTGTCATTCTGATATCCTCGCTTACCCCGTTTTATATTATATCAAAGTATGATTTGCAGATGCTTTTCGGTAAAAAGCAAACCTACTTAGGGAAACAGCGGGGAAAAATGATCCTTACAGGCTGCCAGATGGTTATTACGGTTGTTATGTTTACCTGTCTGTTTATGTTACAAAAACAATTAAGTTATGTAAAACATTATGACCTGGGATTCAATAAGACTCATCTGGTAAAAGTTGATATACCCCTTGAAATAGGTAAGCATGAAGCTTTCGAGAATGAAATCTCCCAATACGATTTTGTACAAAGTTCTGCATACAGCCTGCAAGCTCCCGGTTATATGGGAGGCAGTTGGGAGGAACAACGTAATGAAGAGAATACCCGTGATGTAAGGGTAAACAAAATATATGCGGATATTGATTTTATTGAGACCTTTGACTTGCAATTAATAGAAGGCAGAACCTTTACAGATGCAGACCGCTTTCAGTCATGTATTATCAGTGAAGAAACCATGAAGCAAATCGGTTGGGATAATATAGAAGGAAAGAAATGCAATGGTATGTCGGTGATAGGTGTAGTAAAAGACTTCAATATATCATCTCTGTATCAGAGAATGGAACCGGTAAACATCATACCTTTTAAAAAAGATATGATGTTAAGGTATTCATTCCTGAATATTAATATAAAAGGCGATGTTTCCGATGCTCTCGATAAGATCAGGCAATCCTATAAAAACATATACCCGGGAGAACCCTTTAATTTTCGCTTCTACGATGAAGCATTTGATGCATACTATAAAAAAGAGGAGAGACAAACAACAGCCATTGCTATTATTTCGCTTATTGCTATTATAATCACGTGCATGGGATTGATTGGTCAGGTAAAACAACTATCTCTGTCGAAAAAGAAAGAGATAGGTTTACGTAAAATCAATGGAGCAACCATAGCACAAATAATGTTATTCATACCGAAACGTTTTTTTAAGAGCTATGTGGTAGCATTCATCATCGCTATACCCATAGCTTGGTATGCAATGGATAAATGGCTACAAAACTTTGCCTTTAAAGCCTCAATAAGCTGGTGGCTATTTGCCCTGTCAGGAATACTTGTACTCCTGCTATTGGCGCTCTTTATTCTGTGGCAAACCTGGAAAGCAGCAACGGTTAATCCTATAGAAGTAATTAAAACGGAATAAAACGTATTCTACTATTTGTCTGCTGTATTTTACTATCGGCTACTCTAAGTTTAGGTTGTGGTTTTCCTTTGGGAACGGCTATTTCCGCTTTGACTAACCGACCGTATTTCCAGGATAGATCTACTTTATATCCTCCGCGTGCTACAAGGCCTTTGACTTCTCCTTCCGGCCATTCAGAAGGTAGGGCAGGTAATAAATGTATATAGCCGTCATGAGATTGTAAGATCATTTCTGCAAATATTCCCGGAGTGGCCATAGCAGCATCCACCTGCATATTGCCACTCTGGCTTGTCATCATATTTTCAAAGGCAGTATTTTTAATCATCAGGTTAAATACTTTAGACGCTCTTTCACCGTCGAGTAAACGTGTCCAGCAAGCTGTCCTCCATGCCATCGACCAGTTACCGCCAGCATGAGGCCAACGATCGTTCATAACGCCTTCGCCTCTCATATTAAGCGATACCCTTGCTGCATTAAAAAGATCCCGTGTTTGGGTTGATGTAATCATTTCTCCCGGAAAGAGAGCATATAAGTGTGGAATGTGTCTGTGATGGTCTCTTGGATTATCAACGTCAAGGAGCCATTCTTGCAGCTGGCCGTATTTGCCGATTCTTAATTTTGCTAATTTATTCCTTGCCTGTGACAGTTTATTTCTGAAATCAGTATCTGTTTTAAGGATACCGGATGCCGAGATAACATTGGAGTATAGATCATAAATCATCTCAACATCCTGAAAAGAAGGATATAATAACAACTTATTCCTACCGTCTTCTCCGTTTACTGTAGAGTATTCAACCGGTCTGCCATCTTTCATCTCTATGCCATGCTCAGCCGAAGCCGATGGTATCATTACATACTCATTATTCAGTACTGTCATATTCTCCAAATAGAATAAGGCAGCTTCTTTCATAATCGGGTACGCAGTTTCTTTCAGATAGGATATGTTTCCGGTGAATTCATACTGTGTCCATAAATGTCTGCAATGCCAGGCTGAACCAGACGGATACATTCCCCAAAGAAGATCTGTACCGGGTGATACATATTTCCATATATTTCCCGTAGCATGGCTTACCCATCCGTTGGTGCCGTAATAGGCTTGTGCTACTTTACGTCCTGGTTCTATAAGCCCTTTTATCCATCCGATATAAGCTTCCTGGCATTCCGGTAAATCGGTAGGTCCGCAGGCCCAATACATTTCCTGAAGATTTATATTACTCTGGTAATTCCCGCTCCATGGAGCGCTTCTGAATCCATTCCATACGCCTTGTAATGTGGAGGGTAATGTTCCCGGACGTGAAGCGCTGATAACCAAATATCTACCCAGATTAAACAGGAGAGCTTTCAATGCCGAGTCGTCTGTCATACCTTTCTTCAGCCATTCTATTCTTTCATTAGTAGGTGATTGCTCCAGTTCTTTATCTCCTGTCAACTGGAAAGAAACCCTGTCGAACAGGTTCTTATAGTCCTGTACATGCCTTGCCTTAACAGATGCATACGTATCGGAAGCAATAGCATCCATGCTGTTCTGTGTATCCTGGAATGGATTTTTCCCTTTGAAAAGAGGAGATTCGGCATCGTATTCTGTACTGACAGTATATAAGATAGTAGCCTCGTTGGCATCGCTGACTTTTAATTTGCCCCATTCCGTACTTATTTTACCTTCATTGCTAAGAACTTTAATCCTGGCACAATATTTCAATCCGCTATCTTCTATCAGTCCGTTTATCACCAATTCATTTCCGTTGCGGGTATCAACGCTTTCTACTTTATGGAACATATCCTGATAAACAGTAAAACCGACCTGTCCTTTTTCATTTGCACTTACACGTACTGCCATCACTTTATCCGGATAACTGCAGAAATATTCACGGTTATACCGGATGTTATTTATGTTGTATTGTACGAATCCTATCGAATTAGCTAAATCAACACCTCGGATATATTCAGTTGCTTCTCCGTTATGCTTTTCAAAATCAATCTTTAAGTCACCTACTTTAGATAAATAACCAAAGCCGTCATAGTTGCCTTTCATATATCTATTGGCTAACGAATCAGCCTTTGCTATATTCCCTTCGACAATCGCCCTCCGTATAGAACTTATATTCTCTTTCCCGCCTTCAATAATGCCGTAATTATAATTGGAAACTACATTTGGCCCGCCCGCCCAGAAGGTTTTCTCAGCAATATCGAACTTCTCACTTTCAATCCCTCCATAAAAAGAAGCCCCCATATACCCGTTACCAATGTGCAGGCTCTGTGTTTTCCAGTCCTCACCAGGATAGGTATACCAGATCATTTTGTCCGCATTAGTTTTAACAGGTGCTGTAGCGTATAGTGAAGAAATAAAATTAAAAACAAAGACGACAATCAATAGCTTCTTCATGACAGGTACATTTAGTGATATAACCCCGTAAAGATAAAAAGTTATAAGCTAAAAGTTTCTTTTTCATTCAATTCTTTATATAGTTCATTCAATTCACTTAGCGCTTTCTGATAATTCCTGTTCATACGATATCGGACGAATAATAGATACACGATAATAGCTGTCGGTATAATTATTATCGTAAATACATTAGGTGCTGTGTCGGTAAATATCTGGTAAAATACGTAAAACCCTACGGCCGCAAAAAGTGAAAGGCCATATATAACTATGTTATATTTTGTATTTAAGCGTATGCTTTTCTCTACTTCCTTTATACGGTATTCCAGCCATTCCCTTACAGGCATACCCGATGTGTATTTTTGCATTTTATAGGTAGAGCGTTCCCAGAAAAAGTAAGAAATGATTATAACAACCAATGCAGAAAAATCAATAATCATAATTTCCTTTTTTTGATTACCGGCAAGCAATGTGGCAATAAGGAAAATTATCATACCCACTACTACATACCGTAAAATATTTCCTCCCGGCATGATTGCTTTTATCGATTTTCTGGCAGACTTAACAACAATCTCTTTCAATTCACTGTCGGAATACGTTTTGATATGTTTATCGAGACCCGACTTCCAAATGTTTTTTATATCATTTGTTTCCATATTATTTATCGTTTAATTGTTTGTGTAACTGATTCTTGATCCGATGGATTTTAACTCCGATATTAGATGTACTGATACCCATGATTTGGGCAATTTCCTCGTAACTGTAATCTTCCATGTAAAGCAACATGATAGATTTATCAATTTCATTTAGTTTGTGTAACGCGTTTAAAAGTTTTTGGTAATTTTTGGCATACTCGTCATATTCTTCCTGCTCAATATAAGAAATATCCGGTACCGAGTCATAAAAGGACAGCTTAGCGTCTTTTCTTATTTTTGAAATGGAAGTATTAATAGCTACGGCATATATCCAGGAGGCAGGCTTATCTTTGTTTTGCAAAGAAGGATATGCTTTCCAGAGATTATATACTACTTCCTGGAAATTATCCTGCTTATCCATATCGGTTTTGAAATAAATCAAATTGACCTTATGAATAATACCCTGATAGTCGGATAATAATTTCAGGAACTCCTGTTCAGTCTGCTTCATAGTTTCCTTTTTTCCAATATAGTCGTAGCAAGAACCAGTTTATTACAAAAAAAGCAAAAAAGCGCGAAAGTATGAATGCGCGAAGGCATAAAAGAAATATTGCCTTCGCGCTTTCATGCCTTTACGCCTTTAAAACACAGACGCCAGGATCAAACACCATCCCATCACATTCACGGGGTTGATTTCGTGGGCTTCCCGTTGTAAAGAGACAGTAGCGTTCCGAGTGCAGCCAATGTCACTTCCGTCCGGTTCATCATCAGTGAAAGAATGCTCAGGATCATCAGAAAGATCACAACGGCACTCTTCAGGTTCTTTTTTCTTTTTACGCCCGACAAATACGCGGGCAAGCTTGATAATAAATGATAAAATCGTTTCAAGATAGTGCATAAAAATTATTTTATAATTTTTTAATTGAAAATGGAAGATTGAAAATTGAAAATGAAATAGATACAAAACGTTTTCAATTTTCAACTTTCAACTTTTAATTGGTATTCGATTGTCTTACAAAGTGAGACGAGCGAATACTGATAGGTTTCCCGGTCGTCACCGTTCACTTCGCTGATATATTTGCTGTAGGCAATTTCTTTGGCGAAGGCTTCGGGGTAGAAACTCATTTCAGCTGCTGTGGGATAGGCTGAACGGATCAGGCGACCGTAATCAAAGAAACTTTCCGTAGCATTGCGGTAGGCTCGGAATTCCAACGAATTACTATTCAGTTTTACCAGGTAGCCCGGCCAGTAATTGTTTTTATTGCCATAACCTGTGATACCGAAAAAGTTATTGAACTGTGTAGACAGCACACTTGTGCCCCATCCGCTTTCAATTGCGCTCTGAGCCAGTATCACCACAGGGTTGAGGTTGAACGCTTCTCCCGCCTCTTGGGCAAGCGGGAGATAGGTGTCGATGAATATTTTCTTTTTCATCCGGTTAATCGATATGGGTTTTATCGCACTCCACCTCTTTGATGGCCATTTTGTCGAAAGTCATCTCTGCAGTGAGGTTACGAAGCAAAGTACCCGGACTGAATATGATCCTGGGCTTTTTAAAGAGGAATGTATTAAAGTCTTTTTCGGTTTCGCACCCTGTACAACCGGCGGTCATCCGGAAATTACCCAGTTCACCGACTTGTATTGAGAAACCTATCTCAAGGTATTCGGTCAATGTACTCAAAAGGCTGCTGATAACAACTTCCACATCTCCTTTAGAGGCGGTAGACAGTTTAGCAACTTTTTCACATAATTTGTTGAATGTGATTTTACCTAACGAACGAACTTGTCCGTAATACAACTTTGCGCCTGGTGTGGCGTCTTTGCGCATGTCCTTCTTTTGGACTACATGATACTGTAATGACATAAACTTAATTTTTAAGTGGAACAAAAATTTTACCTAACAAAGGTATCACCACCTGTCTCCGCCGGATCCGTCTACGGCAGGATGAAGCAGGATCTTTCCCTTTCCTTCAGTTTACGGCTTGATTCATATTAGATTTACCACAGACTCCCGATACCGGATGAATTGCACGAAGTGTGAATATATGTTTGCTAATGTTATTTAACTAAAACTAACCAATGAAAAAATGCAGGCCTATAGGGGAGATTTCTATATTTGATGTCTTATAAATGATAAGTATTTATATTTACTAAAAACGAATAAAGATGAAAACATTTTTACTTTTGCTTAGCTTAGTTCCTTGCCTTGTCTTAGCACAAACCCCTAAAAGTAACAAGCAAAAGCAATCTGAAAAATTTCTACAAACCTTGCAGATCCCGCAACATTCAACCCTTCGGACTACTACTGCTATCTTAAGAGATTCTATGTATACTTACAGGAATGAAGAAAGTAACCTGATTGAAAAAGCATATTTCAGCTACGACCAACAGGGTCGTTTAATAGAAGAAGTAGCCTTATGGGATTATAATATGACAGGTCATTGGTCGGATACCAAGACAGTTTTTGTTTACTCCGATGGTGTAGATAAATCCACAGAAATACAGCATTATGTAATGAAAAATGGAAAATGGGAAATGATGGTTAAGGAGATCCAGGTATATAATGGTAATAACTCCGGAATGCCTGTATCTGAGACTGAATATGCATTCATTGATGGCGTATGGGTCGAAATATCTATTATTACCGCTACAAAATTCGATGAAGAGGATATACCTACCGAATACATGCTTACCATACTGGGAGATGAAACCCCCATTTTGATGAAATGGGAAATTACGATTAACGATAATTATCTTCCTGCCGGTAAGACAACATTCTCCTGGGGCGACAATAATACTTGGATCCCTTTTGAAAAGATTATATTATCGTATGATAAGCAAGGGCTTTTAAAGATAAAAGAAGAACATGCCGACTACAGCAATGGAAATTGGGAACCATCCTATGATATCCATTTCGAATACGACGAGAGAGGAAACCTCATTTCTGAAAAAGAGATGTATGCTGACGGTTTTGTCTACGATTCACTACGGTATCAAAATTACTATTCAGATGGTATCGCAACAAAAAACGAATCCATAAGCATTACTTCTCCTATAACCATACAAAACTACGCTGGTTCGCTTACGATCGACCTGGGAGAAGAAACAAACGGAACAGTCGTTATTATCGATAGCGGAGGCCGTACTGTTCTTAATCGTCCGTTGAAATCAGAAATCGCGACTATCCCTGTACACTCCCTTGCCAAGGGAATCTATTTTATACATATAAAAACATCAAGACATCAGGTTACTCAAAAAACAATAATCAGGTAAAAATCCACTAATACTACTCGGCCACCTTAAATTCCGATAAAGGAATACCGGGTTTGAGCAACACGGTTGTCGCGAATGTGCGCTGTTGATGATATGAATCGCAGTTCCATATTTCGGCTTTCAGGTTGAAGTTGTTGTTTTCTTTCCTTTCTTTTTCAGGAATAATATGGATGATAACTTCCATGGAAGTAGTCGTATCTTTAATTAAAGTCCGTAAATGGGGATTCTTTGTGTAGGTAAAGAAATAATTGAGCTCTTTTTCACTTCGTTGCAGGTTCTGTATATCTTCGAAAGAAGTAAGGTTAGGATCACTGAAATCAGTATAGTAAATAATCTCTTTGGTTTGATTTTGTACGAATTTTGAGACATCTCCCTTGCCCAGCACCTGCATATCAATAACAGTCTGCTGATTCAGGGGATGCGTATCTCCGCCTTCCGGATCTTCGTATCCCGGTTCCTGGTAACGTTCCCAAACCCAACTGATCGATATGGTATCACCCTTATTGACATTGTCATTACCCGGGGATGCTTCATAAAGCATCTGTTCAATTTTTTTCTGATCTAACAGTCTAAAATAAATATAATTAGGTTCTGAGGCATTCCCCCAGTCAACTGCTTCAATAAAGATAACTGTATCGACTGCAACTATTTCCGGAGATTTATTCTCCCCAGTAACAGTCAAGGTTTGTACCGAAAACCAGACAATCGCTATCAACCAAACAACAATTCTCATCGCTTTTTTTCAAATACAGGTCAAAAGTAGGTAATTTTCCTGATCTGACAGGCCATTTATTGCTATATTTTTTGTAATTTTATATCATAAACGACAAACTAAATAACCTATGGAGAACGACGAATTTCGAATAAGGGCTTATGGTTTTTATGAATTGGCACAAATCTATAATCCGGATATAACGGCCGATGCTGCTGCTAAACGCCTGCGCAACTGGATACGAGTGAATAAATCTTTATCAGAAGACCTTTCTACCTACGGCTACAGTAAAGGAAACCGACTCTTAACACCTTTACAGGTAAGAACAATTGTCAGGTATATTGGTGAACCGTGAATAAAAAAAAGCGTTGATATATCAGTCGATAATCAACGCTTTGCTATAAATAAATCTATCTATATCACTATAAGATTTCTTTCAGGCTTACCGGTCTTTTTTCTTTTACAGATTTTTTGGCTGCCAATCCTATTGCAACAGACATTAACCCGTCTTCTCCGCCTACAGGTACAGGTTGGTCATTAATAACAGCATCACAGAATGCTTTCAACTCATTGGAATAAGCATCGAGATACCGATCCATAAAGAAATTCAGAGGTAAGGCTCCGGATATACCATCGCTTGTAAAATAACGGTGATTATCAGGGAAATTATTCTCTGCAGTTACCATACCGTTCGTTCCAAAAATCTCCAGACGCTGGTCATATCCATATACGGCTTTGCGGCTATTATCGATTACTCCCAGCGCTCCGTTTGCGAATGTCAATGTAATGATGGCGGTATCTACATCTCCGGCTTCGCCGATAGCCGGATCAACTAACACTGCGGCTTTTACATATACTTCGGTCACTTCGCTTCCAACGATATAACGTGCCATATCAAAATCGTGGATGGTCATATCCAGGAACATTCCTCCTGAAACAGCAATATATTGTGCCGGAGGTGGCGCCGGGTCACGGGAAGTTATTTTCAAGATACTGGGATCTCCAATCTTTCCGGCAGCCACCATATCATGTACTTTCTTGAAATTAGGGTCAAAGCGACGATTGAAACCTACCATCAATTTCACACCTGCTTTTTTCACTTCTTCAATGGCATTACGGATAACATCCAATGACAGGTCTACGGGCTTTTCACAAAAGATATGTTTTCCTGCTTGTGCCGATTCTACAATATATTTTGCATGGGTATCTGTAGGTGAGCAGATAACTACTGCATCGACTTCCGGGTGGGTGATTACTTCTTTATAATCTGCGCTAACATAAGAAATACCAAACTGTGCTGCCAATTCCTTAGCTGCATCGAGATTTACATCAGCGACTGCTACAACATCTGCTTCGGGTACGCTTTGTACTAATGTGGCAATATGTACTTTACCTATACGGCCCGTACCTACAACTCCCAATTTTAATCTTTTCATACTCATTTCATTTATTCTGTTATAATCCTAATGTCTTGATAAAGTCTCTGTTCCGCTGCGCACAGGTTTTGGGATTTCCCATACCGGGCAATACATCCTGTTCGACAACAATCCATTCATCGTATTTTTGTTTATGGAGTTCGTCCACGATATCACGGAAATTAACAGCGCCTTTACCCAGTTCACAAAATACACCTGCATTAACCGACTGAAAATAGTCCAATCCTTCTTCCCGTGACTTTGATGCTATAACCGGATCGCAATCTTTGAAATGTACATGCCATATACGATCTGCATATTGCTTCAGGGCTTTTAACGGATCACCGCCCCCGAACATATAATGTCCCATATCCAATACTAATCCCAGATATTCAGGATCGGTCAAACGCAATAAAGTATCAATCTCTTCCGGAGTTTCTACATATCCGGCACAATGATGATGAAATACGGTGCGCAAGCCTGTTTGTTCTTTCACTTCACGGGCAATGCGGTTAGCTCCTTCTGCAAAGATTTCCCATTCTTCAGGAGATAATCCCATAGAGGAAGTTATACGGCCCGCATTTTTTGTACGTTCGGGTATACTTCCATTCTCATCAGCCAAAACGATAAAGGCTTCCGTGAAACCGGCGTCTGCCATCAGACGGGCGGTACGCACAGCTTGTTCTACACCTGCGTCATGTTTACTGCGATCTTTCATTAATACAGGAACGAAAGCGCCTAACAAGCGGAAATTGCGTTTGTCCATTTCTGCCCGCAAAGCTTTCGGATCAGTGGGCATAAATCCCCAGTCTCCTAATTCAGTGCCGGCATAACCGCACTCCTTCATTTCATCCAATACCTGTTCGAAACCTGCGGCTTCACCTTCCAGTTCAAATTCCAATACACCCCAGGAACAAGGGGCATTTGCTATTTTAATCATAACAATGTGGTTTATATATTACATTTAAAATTTACGGCTCCATTCATCGTGCCAACGTTCAATGACAACCTTTGTCTGGGTATAGAACTCTACTGCATGGTGAGATTGAGCATGCAGATCTCCAAAGAAACTATCTTTCCATCCGCTGAAAGGGAAAAATGCCATAGGAGCAGCAACACCGATATTTACCCCGATATTACCGGCCATCGCATCATGACGGAAACGACGGGCAGCCGACCCGCTACGGGTGAATATACAGGCTGAATTCCCATATTGTCCGCTATTGATAAGCCGGATAGCATCATCCAGGGTATCTACATACATGAGTCCCATAACAGGTCCGAATATCTCGGTAGCAAACGTATCACTTCCCGGTTTTACATCATCCATTACAGTCGGATGTACAAAATAACCATCCTCATATCCGGATATAGGAATATTCCGACCATCGAGTAAGAGTGTTGATCCTTCGGAAACACCTTTGTCAATCAGCATCTCTATCCGTTCTTTACTTTCTTTGGTTATCACAGGACCCATAGCCGTATCCGAATCCATTCCGTAACCGGTTTTTTTATCCCTGGCCGCTTCCACCAGTTTATCTTTGAACAGTTCTTTTGCTTTTCCTACCATCACGACAAGAGAGGCTGCCAGGCAACGTTGTCCGGCACAACCAAACACACTGTCGGCAATAATGCGAACGGTTGTGTCCACATCAGCATCCGGCATAATAATAACGGGGTTCTTTGCGCCTCCCTGAGCCTGAACACGCTTGCCATTGGCTGTTCCACGTTGGTATACATATTTTGCCACAGCGGTAGACCCTACAAAACTGATAGCCGGTACTGCCGGGTGATCTAAAAGAGAATCTACGGTTTCTTTTGCTCCGTGAACCATATTCAATACCCCTTTAGGCAGACCTGCTTCTTCGATTAATTCGAAAATACGTGTCATACTCATCGGCACTTTTTCAGAAGGTTTTACAATATATGTATTCCCGCAGGCAATGGCATACGGCATAAACCAGAACGGGATCATGATAGGAAAGTTAAACGGCGCGATACAGGCACAAACACCCAAAGGCTGGCGAATCATAAACTCATCAATTCCTTTGGCAATATCCTCAGAGAATTCACTTTGCAGCATGGTTGGTATACCACAGGCTACCTCTACATTTTCGACGGCACGTGTAACTTCCGCTTTTGATTCACCGTAGGTTTTACCGCTCTCATTGGTGCAGATCTCTGCAATCTCTTCCGCATGCTCGTCCAATATGCGTTTTATTCTGAAAAGATATTGTATACGTTGTACTGCGGGAGTATTGCGCCATGACTCTGCCGCTGCCTGTGCTGCTTTTACAGCGTCAGCTATATCTTCTTTGGTACCGGCGGGTACTTGTTCTATTACTTTCCCTGTAGCAGGATTTATAACGTCTATAGATTCACTCCCTTTTGAAGCAACCCATTCTCCATTTATATAATTCTTTAACATCGTACTATCACTTAATTTTTATTGTTATAAATAATATCTTTGCTTTTTCTTCTTCTCTACATAGTTACTGTATGCTTCCTTAACCGTATCTACTTCTGATACTTCGGCAATAGGCACTTCCCACCAGGCAAAGTCAGGGCCGCATTTATACAGATCTGTATGTATGGTGATCACTGTCGTACGGGTTTGCTTTTTAGCTTCTTCCATCGCCGCTTTCAATGAAGGTATATCAGTCGCTTCAATAACATAAGCACCCAGACTTCGAGCATTCTGAGCAAAATCAACAGGTAGTGTATTTCCGGTCAACATTCCGGTTTCTTCTTCCCTGTAACGATATTTCGTTCCGAAACGTTTGCAGCCAAGGGATTCTGATAATCCTCCTATGCTTTGGAAACCGTCGTTATTGAGTAAGATGATATTGAACTTTATCCCTTCCTGTATGGAAGTTACAATTTCACTGTTCATCATCAGATAGTTGCCATCACCTACCATCACCCAGATCTGATGATCAGGATAAGCTACTGCTGCTCCTATACCGGCGGCACATTCGTACCCCATGGTGGAATAACCATACTCGAGATGAAAACCTTTCGGATGTGTTGTACGCCACAGCTTGTGCAGATCTCCCGGAAGACTACCGGCAGCACATAAAACCATATCCTTCGGATCAGCTACTTCATTGACGGCGCCAACCACTTCGAGTTGTGAAACGGGAAGTTCTCCGCTTACTTCATAGATATCGGAAACCTGCTTATCCCAATTTTGATTAAATTGTTTTGCTTGTTCTCTATAAGAATCATTCGTTTTATAATCTTTCAATTGCTCAATTAATTCTTCGATACATACTTTCGCATCTCCCGTCAAAGCAAGGGCGGCGTGCTTGAATGCATCGAACTCAGCTACATTGATATTGATAAATCGAACGTTAGGGTTTTGAAATGCCGTTTTTGAAGCTGTGGTAAAATCGCTGTAACGTGTACCTATACCTATAACAAGATCAGCTTCATTACTTACTTTATTTGCCCCCGGAGTTCCCGTCGCACCGACTGCACCCAGATTCAACGGATGATTGTAAGGTAATGAACCTTTTCCGGCAAACGTCTCGGCAACAGGAATGCCTGTCATCTCGGCAAACTTCTTTAACTCTTCGGTTGCTTCGCTGTAAATTACTCCACCTCCGGCGATAATCATCGGCTTTACGGATGTACGAATGGCCTGAACTGCTTCTTGCAACAGGGATATGTCCGGACGTTGCCGGGGTATTTTCCAGACTCTCTTCTTAAATAATTCTTCAGGAAAATCATACGCCTCTGCCTGCACATCCTGCGGCAAGGAAAGCATCACCGTACCTGTATCCGCCGGAGAGGTCAATACACGCATCACTTCGGGTAAAGAAGTGATCAGTTGCTCAGCACGATTTATACGGTCCCAATATTTCGTTACCGGTTTAAAACAGTCATTCACAGAAATATCTTGTGTATGAGTAGACTCCAATTGCTGCAATACAGGAGCCACATTACGACGTGCAAAGATATCTCCGGATATCAAAAGAACCGGTAAACGGTTAATGGTTGCAGCAGCAGCACCGGTCACCATATTGGTCGCTCCGGGGCCTATTGAAGAAAGACAGGCAAATGCACCCATCCGGTTCTTTACTTTTGCATACGCTGCCGCTATATGCACTGACCCTTGTTCATTACGCGTAACAATGTACCTGAACCCGGGACGTTGCAATAATCCCTGTCCGAATCCGGCCACTATGCCATGCCCGAAAATACCTAAAGCTCCCGCAAAGAACTTATGTTCCACACCATCCCGCTCAACATATTGATTGTTGAGAAATTCGAGCAATGCCTGGCCAACAGTCATCCGTTTTGTCATGATTATTTGTTTTTTATTATTATTAATTCGATTTAAATTAAAATCCACCCTTACTTTCCACAAATGCCATTACCTCATCATAAGTAGGATTAAAGTTTGCACAGCCGTGTTTAGTGACCAGGATGGCCCCACAAGCATTTCCCATGCGACAGCACTTGTACCAATCCCAACCACTGAGATAACCAAAAATGAAACCACTGGCAAAGGCATCACCCGCACCCAATACATTCACTACTTCAACAGGAAATCCCGGTACATCTATGACTTCACCGCTTTTTAGAAATACAGATGAACCTTTAGATCCTCGCTTTACAACCAGGACTTCGAGTCCCAAAGCCATAATATCCCGTATAGCGGCATCTACATCACCTCTGATCTCAGGGGCAGATATCTGCTGGTTCTTAATCTTTATCTGTTCAGGATCTTTCAACATGGAAGCCAGAATCTCTTCCTCAGTACCAATTGCATAGGTACAGTTTCGTAAAAAGGCACGGATAGTAACCCCGAATGCACGCGGATCATGCCATTGGTCGGCACGAAAATCAAGATCGGCGATAATTGGCACATTATTACGTATGGCTTCTTCTGCTGCATAAAATGCAGCGGAACGGGTTGGTTCCACATTCAGGGCGGTTACCGATATTTCGAAAACACGACAATCACCGATATGGGCTGCGATTACATCATCAATATTTACTTTGGAATCTGCACAATTATCCCGGTAATATACCAATGGGAAATTATCCGGCGGTTCAATTCCCAGAATCACCGCACTGGTTCGTGCGCCCGGTTTTCTGGATATAAATTTGGTTTCAACTCCTTCTTTTCTTAAAAAAGACAGCATAAACTCTCCAACCTGATCTTCGCCAACTCCTGTTAAAAGGGCAGAATTCAATCCCAGGCGTTTAGTACCTACAGCAATATTAAGAGGTGAACCTCCCACAAAAGCGCTGAATTCCTTTATCTCTGTGAAAGGCGCTCCAATGTTGTTGGAATACAAATCTATAGACGAACGTCCATATGTTATTACATCATACATAAGTATTATTGGTGTTTGTTCATTTCAATTGTAACTACAGGAACTCTCGGATCCATCGTCTTCCAGGTTCCGTAAATCCATTCATGATCCGGATCATTGCTGCCGGCAAGACTTTGATCACTACCGGCAAGAAAGTTCAGATAATAGATATTATATCCATGACCGGCTATGACCGGATGATGACCACGCGGGACAAGTACGACATCGTTATTGTGTGGTTCTACTATCTCATCCAACTCACGATCTTCCGTATATACATGCTGAATAGCAAAACCTTGTGGTTTGTCTGTTTTGTAAAAATAGATTTCTTCCAGGCATGCCTCTTTTAGGTTTCCTTCGGCATCAACCTTACGTTCGTCATGTTTATGTGCAGGGAAAGAACTCCAGTTACCTGACGGAGTATATACTTCCACACATACCAGTCGATGACAAGGCGATCCCGGCGGTAACATGCTGTTGATCTGGCGGCTGGCATTATCTCCTCCACGGAACTCCACACCCATATCCTGAACCATTTCAGGAGTAATAAAACGCGGTTCGTTCTGCTGATCGGTCACTACCCAACTACAGGCAATGTCCAGCAAATCCGTTTCCGCTGTAAGTGTAAATTCTGTATTTGCCGGAAGGTAGAGTGCATGAGGAAGGCCGCTAAATACATCCTTCCGACCATTGACTGTTTCCCAATTTCCTTTATCGGATTTAACAGAAAAATTTCCACCTAAGAGTACGATGCAATATTCATAACCTCCTGTATTTTCCGTCCATTCTTCTCCCTTCTTAAGAGTTCGTGCGGAGAAATTCAGGTACTTCCACTTTGCATCTTGTGCTGTGAAATTTTGATAAAGAGATCCCTGCTTTGCTTTTACAAGCAAAGTGCTACTATTTCTACTAGCCATATTTTAATTGATTTTTAGTTAGTAATTATTACTTCCTTTCTTTGAAGCATTTTACATTTCCCGGCAACAAAATCCTCTAATGCATCCATGTATACTTTTCCGGGAATAACCGGATCAAATTTATCAGGATGCTCTAAAAAGAATTCCCTGTGAACCCGTGTCCATATCAAACGCATATCCGTTGCTATATTGATCTTACATACACCTAAAGCTATTGCCTGCAATAACTCTTCTGTGTCAGTACCTTTTGCATCTTCTTTCAATTGCCCTCCGGCATTATTGATCCTGACTATTTCCTCATAAGGTACGGCAGAAGCTCCATGTAATACCAAGGGATATCCGACAGGAAGACGACGTTGTATTTCAGCCAGGATATCCAACCTTAACCCTTTTCCTCCTGAAAATTTGTAAGCGCCATGACTTGTTCCTACCGCAACAGCGAGGCTGTCACAAGATGTACGTTGCACAAATTCCTGTACTTGAGATGGATCGGTATAAAGTGCACGGTCGTTGTCGATATTCAAATGATCTTCAACACCACTAAGTACACCTAACTCAGCTTCTACCCAAATCCCTTTTGCATGTGCTTTTTCAACTATTCCTTTTGTTATCCGCACATTCTCTTCAAATGATTCATGCGAAGCATCGATCATTACAGATGAATACTCACCGGATTGGATAGCATCCAGGCAATGGGCTTCATTCCCATGATCCAGATGCACACAAAATGTAACTTTAGGGTAAATATCCTCAGCAGCTTTAATCATTTCGGCCAGCATGACCGGCTGCATATAATCCCTGGCAACAGGCGTCAACTGAATAATAACCGGAGAGGCTGAGCTCTTGCTCCCCCGGAATACGCCATGGATCTGTTCCGCGTTGAACACATTAAAGGCACCCACCCCATAATGTCCGTAAGCTTCAGAAAATATATTTTTTATATGTACACGCATAATTACCAGAAATAAAAGTATAAGAACGCTAATATACCACAGATACCTATAGCTGTTATGTTGAACGGCATCGAAGTCTTGAATATTTTCCGTTCAAAGATTAATGCTTTTTCGTCCATATCCGAGCGTTTGGCATTTGTAATCAATACTATACCCAAAAGGATAAAACCAACGACCAACACGTAAACGGAGTCCAGTGCGAATGTTGAAAACTGTTTAAGGAAAAACGCAGCGATTATACCTATCAGAGTTGCCACAGCTATTATGCTTGTTCCCAAACGGATATCTTTCTTTTTCTTATCATTAGTAAATTCCGGAGCATCTACCGTATGCTTTTTATCCCGTAAGCTGACTCCAACGAAAACAACAGAGAGTGCGATGAAGACATAACCGATACGGAGGATAAACGGCATATCCGGAATCATAAATTTCATGATAAAAGCGACAGGAAGTGTTAAGATGGCTGTCCACAAAGCAGCATTTGAAGAAGCATGACGCCAGAACATTCCCATAAAGAAAATAAGGAATATACCCGGATATATAAATCCTGTATACTCTTGTATTAACGGATATACCTGGTCGAAAGAGGCAAATTGCGGAGCAATCAACGTTGCTATTAGTAATGCAACGAAAGCCACAATACGTCCAACCCGTACTAATTCTTTGTTACTCGCATTGGGTTTTATATACTCTTTATAAATATCCATTGTAAAAATAGTAGAAGTACTATTAATGATCGAACTCAATGAAGATACTACCGCAGCGGCCAAAGCAGCAAATGCAAGCCCTGTGACACCCGGTGGCACTATATTATTTAATAGCCAGGGATAGGCTTCATCCGATTTACTGATATCAGCTTGTAACACATAAGCGGCAATGCCGGGTATTACAACCAATAGAGGCACTAATAATTTCAGAAATGCAGCAAAAGCCAGACCATATTGAGCCTCTTTAGTGCTCTTTGCAGCCAATCCCCTTTGTATGATATATTGGTTAAATCCCCAGAAACAAATATTTGTCAGCCACATGGAACCTAAAACAACAGCAACACCCGGCAGATCTAAAAAAGCATCCTTCATAGCTCCCTCTGTTCCATCCGGAATGGAATGCACACCCTTCTCAATAATCATGGTGAATCTTTCAGGGGCCTGTTGGATAATTTGTTTAAAGCCTGTCCAGGCACCGGCTCCATCACATACCGCATCTAAGGCCAGAATAGTAGTTATTAATCCTCCGCCTATAAGGAAAACCACTTGTATGACATCTGTCCAAGCTACGGCCTTTAATCCTCCATACAATGAATAAACCGCAGCAAAAAGTGATAGTCCGACAATTCCATACATCAAGGGGATACCCAATACTTTTTCCAACGCAAGGGCTCCGAGATAACTGACAGAAGTCAGGTTAACAAACACATACATTAATAGCCAGAATACGGAAAGACTGGTACTGACACGGCGATCATAACGTTTGTTCAGGAACTGTGGCATCGTGTAAATGCCTGTCCGCAAAAATACAGGAAGAAAATACTTTGCTACTATCAATAATACGGCAGCAGCTATCCATTCATAACAAGCTACTGCAAGTCCGACCGCATAACCCGAGCCCGACATGGCTATAAAATGTTCTGCTGAAATATTTGCGGCAATCAACGATGCTCCGATGGCCCACCATGTCAATGACCTTCCGGCTAAGAAATAATCAGAAGCTGTTTTTTCTTCGCCTTTCTTGGTTCGGGAGACCCATAACCCGACTCCCACAATAATAATAACATATACGACAAAAATGGCCCAGTCTATTAATGCAAAGTGATTCATGATTAACTAAATATTAGATAGTGTGTTTTTCACGATATTTCGTGTTTACAAATATAATGAGGTCTTTCATAACATACTTGCTTTTTTTTGACCATTTATGATGGTATTCTAACATTTTTGCATTTATTTTGCCTTAATAAAGATAATTATTTGAATATTCGAAAAAGCCATGAAACCATTTTATCAAAAGCTATTACCCTCTTCTGAACAGTCCTTCATCTTTTATGAAGAAGAATTGCCTCATTTTATTGTGCCTTGGCACTATCATCCCGAAATTGAAATTTTACTTGTGGTTAAAAGTACGGGTACCAGTTATATTGGTGATAGTATCAACACCTTTGGACCCGGCGATGTTTGTTTAATAGGAGAAGGCCTTCCCCATTGGTGGAAAAGCGATAATGAATATCTGGAAGAAGGTTCAAATCTGAACATGAAAGCTCATGTGATACAGTTTCGTAAAGATGTACTTTTTCAATTCCTAACTTTGCCCGAGATGGCGCCTATCCGCTTATTACTGGAAAGATCGCGACGTGGAATTCGTTTTATGGGTAATTCGAGTAGTAAGATAGGTAAAATGATCCGCAAAATATTCCATGAGAATGGATTGAAACGTATTTCAGGACTACTTTTATTACTCGAGGCTATGTCAAATGAAGGTGAATACGAATATCTTGCCAGTAACGGTTTTTCCAAAAGTATAGACACTTCCGACTTTCAGCGATTCAATACGATATATGAATATATCATACAGCATTTTACTCATCCCATACGTTTGGAAGATGTTGCTCAAAAAGCATGTATGGCCCCTACTGCCTTTTGCCGGTATTTCAAAAAAAGAACAGGGAAAAGCTTTTCTGTATTTCTCAATGAATTCAGGATCGGACATGCAAACCGCTTATTAACGGAAAGCGATATAAAAATATCTACTATTGCTCACGAATGCGGCTTCAATAATCTATCCAATTTCAACCAGCAATTCAAGAACGTAACCGGATATACCCCACAAGCTTACAGAAATAAATTTAAATCCTCGATTATCCTATAAACCCCGAGTGAGGTTTAAGGATCTATCTCTTGTATCGAATTGTTTTTTACGTCTACTTCGTAATTGTGGGCAGTTCTTTTCCCGGATTCGTAAGTGAAATAGACACGGAAAGTCCATACTTCATTGGCTATATTTATCAGGTCGGAGTCGTATGTATCTATCCAGTCGTCTTGATCCATATCATAGGAGAACTCTTTTATGGTGAATCCTTTGGCTCCTGATATAGATGTGATTTGAATTTCGAATAGTTGTTCTTGTTGCTTGTTGACTTCATCATATTTAATTCCAGAAGTAAGCAGGATAAAATCATCATAGTTTATCGGATAATATATTCTGCCAGCTAATAAAGGTGTAGGCCCGGAAACAATCACATCGCCATTAGGCTTGAAACATGTATATTTTGCTGCGGAATTCATTATATTATCCATATCAATTCTTCTAAGGAAAGAATCATCATACCATTTAATAAGATATTCGTTTTTCATATTGTTGAAATCGGCATGAAAATAATCTATAGTCTCCTCCTTATCATTGAAGACCAGTAGTCGATAAAGCTGTGACGGCAAATCGTTTTTATCGTAAAAACGCAGATCAGCTACCCAACCATTCGTTGTTTCAAACAAACTATTTATGTGTATCGTATTGATAAATAATTTTTTATATTCTCCGGAGTAATTCACCCTACGTTCAAACGAAATAGCTTTGTTTGTTATATATTCTGCCGTTTGTACCTTGGAATTAGGATCAAACTTACCGATCCATAGTTTATCTCCCCGGGCTCCTGATAAATAAGTAAAGTCATCTTTATTTTGAAATGAGAGCACTTTTAAGTCGGTGGTGTCCTTTACCCGATAGCCGTTACAGAATTTCTCATAATATGCTTCCAGGTCATAGGTATTACCGACTGTAATTTTAATTCTTTTTTCAATCTCATTGTATTTTATGACCATATAGGTTTCACCAGGTGCCACACCTGTAACATCATAGTTTTCATTGAGTGAACTAAGACTTGCAATCTCCTCATTCTCTATTGAAACAGTTAAAGAGTTTGAATCGGGAATAGGATTTAAGATCTTAAATCCAACCCTCTTCTCTTCACCCATTTTAAGACTTACACTTTCACTGTCCACAACAATCTGAGGCTCTTTAGTCTGATCGTCGTCATCAGAACAGGATATTAAAAGTAATAAGCAAAATAGCAAGGAAATAATTTTTTTCATGATTAATTAAGTATTTGTTATTTATACTTCCGTCGTTTCACCGTCTATATGGTGAACGCCCGTAAATATATATTCGTAATATCTATAACGTTAATTTATTAAACTTATTATTTCATATGGGTGTAACGCAAAGCTAACCGTGCGAAAATAATATATTAGCTTTTTGACAGATAATTAGTATTTTTGATGCAATATGAATATGGAAATATACCGGCAATCATGAATCAACAAAAAGAAACACGTCTCAAATTATATTATTTTGCATTTGCTTTTTATGCAATTGCTCCAATTTGTTTCTTGATATTTATTGTTGACATATTTACGATAGGAAAAACAGGATTGTATTTTTGGGTATTATTTATTGTTAGTTTACTTCCAACCATGCTGATTGGATTTGTATTGTCGCTTATTGGATGGATTCATTCTTCAAAACAAAAAAAGAAATTGAACGTATCAACCGGAATGTTTGCAACTCTGATTGGAGGAGCAGGAATATTTGCAGGCCTTTTGGCATGGGGCTTGTTGTATGTAGTTGTTGGTTAATATATTTTCGTACATCGGATAATATCTGCATCAAACGCATTTTCCAGACGTTGTCTTTTTATGAATTCCGGAGGGAGTTGTTTTACATAATCGATAATGGAGGCTTCTAAGTGATATTGTCCCAGTATATCCACTATATCTTTTCCGTATACCCGGCAAGTAGCTCCATCGCCATAAAGTCTTTCAAGCTCATCCCAGGAAAGATGGGTTAAATCAATTGTTGTATATCCTTCTATTGTGTCGACAATTAAAGCAATTCCACCCGGCTTCAATACGCGTGATATTTCCTGCATGCCTTTTCTATCTTCTGGTACACAATATAAAATATGGGAGCAGATAAGCAGGTCAAAAGAATTATCGTCATAAGGGATCTGAGTAATGTCTACTTTATAAGTAGCCACATTTTCGTTCAGGTCGGCATCTATGTATTCAGATACGGAGGGTGAGTTACGAAGAAAGTCTTTCAATCCTTTTACCGGAGCAAAATGTAGTACTTTATATTTTTTATCCGAGTCGAATATTTCATTTCTAATATATTTAGAAAGAACTCTTGTGCGCTCCACAGAAAAACAATAGGGGCATTTTACATTTTCTCGAGTAACCACGTTCTTTTGAGAGAAGAAACGACGAGAAGAATGGCCACAACAGCAACATTCGTATGTATTACCTTTATAAAAGAGACTTTTCATTTTATAAAACGACTCATGGAAAGCTATTCTCTGCTTTTCAGGAATAATGCTCTTATAAATTCTTTTTATCCTCTTAACCAATAAGTGAGGAAGTATAAACGGATGAACAATTTTACGCTGTTTAGTATCATCATCTAAACGCCCACAAATGAGCGAAACTAATGCCCATAGAGTAATTGTTTTTTTCATAGTAAATTACTTAGTTTCTTATCATAGTATGTTCTATATAACGTTCATTTTTTAAACTTATTATTTTATATTATGCCCGCTGATTGGTATTTGTAGAGAAGTACTCTTTCGTATCGCCGTTTATATTAAAAAGAAGAAGGCAATAATCCATTGATCATTGCCCTATCCTTAAACGCATATCTTATATCGAATTTACATTAATTAGGAGTAAAAACAGTTTCTATAGTGTATGAATAATAGTAAGAGGAAGGAATGCCGCGTTGATAACTTTTTAAGGTCATTTCAACATTCATTTCTGAATTAGAAAATTTATAAACGAACGTTTTTAGTCCGGCAATCACTAATCTGGCTTCCCACATGGTATATCCTTCCTCTGAAGTAAAATCATCATCTATAAATGAAAATACGTTTTGACTTACGTAAGTTGGTGCTCCATATTTTTCAATGCATTCTTCGATTTGACTTCTAAATACAAGAATGGGTATTCCCATATTATTTTGTATACCATATCCACTGGATAAATCTTCAACCCCTTTTATAAATTTATTATTTTCATCAAAATAATAGCTAAGCCATCTTCCCCAATCATAAGTCAACTTGTTATTTCTATCACTTATTAACCTACGGCTTTCAGTCCTTTTTATATAGTGGTAACTATCTCCGAATATAGCGATACCAAATTGAGGTTCTGGTAAATCCTCATTTCTCAGATACCACTTTTCATATTGGTCAGGTTCAGCTCTTAAGGTAAATACTTTTTTCAACGAGATCGACGATTTAGACGTGATAGTAATTATTGTATCACTTTTAGCTCCGCCTTCATCATAGAATTCATAACCTTCATATGGTAAGGTAGTTACATGTATATAATATTGTTTTCCTACTTCCAACCGAGTAGAAAATAATGATTCTCCTGATTTTTTTTCGATAGCTGTTACTGTCGTATTCGTTTTTTTGTCATAAGCAAATCCAAAATCATCTGAATTTCTTTTTTCAATTTGCTTATCAGTTGATTCAAATATTTCAATATTACAAGGTCGCAAATAATCAACTATATCTTCCGGATAAAATGTTCTGGATGAATGTATTGATAAATTAAGCGAACATAATTCAGCAGGTTTCTCGGGCTCTTCGGGTATTTCCGGAATAGGTTTTTCTTTGTCATCAGGGTCAACATTGGGGTCATCTGTACTACAGGCAATTAAGCAAAATACAATTAATAAATAAACAATTTTTTTCATTTGAATAGGTATTTATTTTACAATAAGGACGCAAAAATATAACATTAAAATGAATTAGCGTTAAAAATAGTAAGTAAATAGGACTTTTTAGAAAAACTCTTCAGCTCATCTTTCACGATTCGATAATAGTACATTTTTTTAATATGATCCTATCGGTAAGGACAGTTCTCTTCCTTTCATCTTAATTCCTCATCCTGTAGACAAAATATATTCCGTCCACAAATAGTTTTTCTTTACTTCATTAAATGACATTTATCAAAAACATTTCCTTACATTTGCATATAAACTCTATTAATAATTATACATTATGAAAGTCTGCTTTACCGTTTTAGGTGTGTTTATTTCAGCTTTGTTGTTTGTTGCTTGTAGTAGTGATGATACGGAAAAAAAGATATATGATTTATCTTTTGAAAAAACAACCTATGATATTACCAAGTGTGAGACATCTATACCCATTATGGGAGGGAATGGGGAATACACAATTACTTCATCGGATGAAAATATTATAACAGGCGAATACGCACCGTTAGTCGCGGGTGAGTTAGGCAGTATATTTATTACTCCTCATAAAACAGGAAAAGCCGATATTACAGTTACCGATAATGTAACGGGACAATCTAAAAAATTAAATTTTACGATCCATAATCGGTATTTAACATTTACAGAACAAGCGAATAATGTAATGGTAATTATTAAAGACTTAGGTCATAAATCGACAATTGAAAATGAACTGGAAAACAAGTTTTCTATTTCCGCCGGAGAAGTATTTATGCTGGTTGATAATGGTACAAATGCACTGTATAAATTTGATTCTTAGGAAAAAATTGAGACTGAAGATTATTCCGATAAAGGAACATATAATTTTAAAATAGAGTATGGAAAAGGATTTTATCTTACTTTTGAGTTTGGAGAAACTTCACATATTTATCAATTAGATGTTAGTAATTGGGACCCTTATTTTTCATTTTTCGGTATTGATCCGGATGATCTCATATTACGTTCACGTGCCGTAAATACCATGGCTGTTTTTAATGAAATATTTACCGATGAATATATAAATGAATATCCTGATTTAATCGATGCGAAAATAGTGTATGGACTCAAACCTTATTCTCCGAGTGATGTTAATGTACCTGAAAAATTATTGTATTGATTCAGACTATTTTTATCTAAATTAATTGCCTTTTTTTATCCTGTTAAAACATTAAATTATACAGTTGTATACGATCTCGTACACAACTGTATATGATTACGTACACTACTGTGTATTTAATTAATTTATCGTTTTACTTATGGAAACTAACATCAAAGAACAAATCAAGAAAGAGCTTTGGAAGGTAGGAGGACATAATCTGGCTTTTAAAAAAGTTAAGGAGTATATCGATGCTTCTCCCGATCCTAAGTTGTGCATGATGCTGATTGCCCTTACACTGGGTGATCGTGAGGTAAGGGATATTCCTGTGTGGAACCGTCTGTGTGAACGGTTTTTTAAGTATTTCAGGACTAATATCATTCGTTACTACCGGTATGAGTGTGATCCGCCAACTAATGAACGGATTTTGGTGGTTGATACGGAACATTTTATAGAGAACATGGCCCGCCTGAAGCGTGCTGATGTATTCGATGAATGTTCGTATCAGCGATTAGGACACATACTCGATTTGGTGTTTAATACCGGCTATATCGCTGACACATTGACCAATAAACTAAAAGAAGCGGTAACGGATTAATTTTTCTTAAAAAAACATCCCAAAGCTATACTAAAAGCAGGATGTTGAGAAGTGTAAGTGATTGGTAATCACTAAATATTCTACCGAGGTTTACTTCTTTTTCCGGTATTGCGAAACAGCCACACTGCCCTTATCTTTGTAGTATATAGAGACAAAACAAATGACTTAAACAGCCTTTATTATTTAATATATTATTTATATATATAATACATTTGTTCGGAGCTCTGTAGACCCCTTTGTGCGGCAGAGATAGTAAATGATTGAAAAAGAGAATGTATACTCTGTCGGGGGGTGTGTGCGAAGCTTTGTACGTTTCGCTAACCGAAATTATAAGTTTAATAAATAAATAATTTGCTATGAATGATTTACGTAATGAAAACGACAAAACGAAATTGGCTTTATCAGTGATGGGCAACGGGTATGTTATTATACCCCGGAATGTTTTTATGGATTTGTATGGTGATAGTGAGGCCGAATGCCAGACGGCATGGCTCTATTTAGCATTATGGATTTGCTGTAATTATGAAGATCGGTATGTGATTATAAACAATATGACTTTCATGTGTAAACGGGGTGAGTATATAGGCACATATCAATACCTTAGCCGGATAACCAAGTTCACTTACAATACGGTACGCCGCCTGATTAAACTCCTGGCTAAAAGAGGACTGATCAAAACAAAACGCTTACCCGTAGGAATCAGTATTTATATCTATGGATACCATGAGCTGACCTGTCCGGGTAATACTAAAAAGGCCGAAAAAATGGTATTGACTCCCTTCCAGCAAATGAAAGCCTACGAAGAAAAAGTAAAGAAAGGAATTCGTAACTGATGGAAACTCCTATGCAAAATCTAACATTGAAAGATACCGAGATGGCTGTGGTTTGCGCGCTGTTGGTGCAGCGTAACAGTTGGGTGGAAGTGGCGGGATGGCTTACACCCCGTATGTTTTACACACCCGAACTGGCATTTTTCTATGAAGCAATCCTGCAGCAAAGTGAACGAGGCGAAAAGCCTGACCTG
Organism: Tannerellaceae bacterium; assembly: GCA_032054765.1. Classification (GTDB taxonomy): domain Bacteria; phylum Bacteroidota; class Bacteroidia; order Bacteroidales; family Tannerellaceae; genus DFXE01. The sequence continues at coordinate 59,390 of DAMBSC010000005.1, read as the reverse complement.
ATAACAACAGCATCTGAAATGCGGCGTATAGACAGCAAGCGTTTCGATACGATGGGTGGGATAGATTTCCTGCGTGAAGGATTAGTCAGGATACGTCATGCCGAGAACCTGACAACATATGCCACGGAAGTAAAAAGGCACTATTTGTTGCGTCTGCTCCAAGGATTGTTTACTACTCAGCAAGCAAAAACATCGCAACCGGAAAGCGATTGTACGGAGATTATCAACGAAACGGAAAAGCAACTGTTGGATATCCGCGAACAACAACAGCAGAAAAACGGCACCTTACTTCCTGTAACCGATATGGCGACAGAGACTATCGAATTCCATCGTCGGCGTATGGAGAGCAAGAATGATGAAGGGCGCATATTGACAGGGTTGCAGGAATTTGATAAAGTCACGGGAGGAATGCATGCGGGAGAATTGTTTGTTTGTGCCGGACGTCCGGGCGACGGGAAATCGGCAGTTGCGATGCAGATCGGTATCAATGCGGCACAGGCAGGAAAGACGGTATGTATTTACAGTCTGGAAATGAGTCGTATTCAAATGATGAACCGCTACTTTACCGGTCATGCCAATGTAGATGCATATCATCTGCGTATGTCTGGTCTTACCGACGGTGAACTGCAACAAATGACAAATCTGGCCGAGAGCTGGAAAAACCTGCCGTTGTATATCGATTATACGGTGGGAAACAGCGCTTCTAATATTCGCTCACAGGTTATGCTGATGAAGAAACGAACCGGGTGCGATCTGGTGATTATCGATTACCTGCACTTGATGGAAGGTCGTCCGCAACGAAACGAATTAATGGAGCATGTGGTAGCCCGCAATGTACGTGCCATGAAAAATCTTTCCATAGAAGCGGATTGTCCTGTACTACTCCTCTCTCAAATGAATCGCAACAGTGAAAACCGTGCCGACCGTATGCATCTTCCTCAACTCAGCGACCTGCGCGACTCAGGAACCATCGAACAGGTAGCCGATTGTGTCTTCTTTGTCTATCGTCCCGACCGCTATGGAATCACCCAAGATGAAGAAACAGGTGAAAGCCTCATTGGTACCGGCAAACTTATCATCCCCAAAAACCGTAACGGCATTACCGGCACTGCACGCTTCCGTTTTAATGAAACTTTCTCTTTAATAAATTAATAGCGCGAAAGATGAAGGCTCGAATGCGCGAAAGCGAAAGATAGGAAGGATAATCATTAACCATTAATCATTAAAAAAATTGGATATAAAGCAAATCAAACAAAACACCAACATTGTTCGGATTATCGGGCAATATGTGAATTTACAGGAGAAAGGGAACAAGGCTGTAGGTCTGTGTCCTTTTCATAACGATCATCATCCATCGTTGACGGTGGATAGTCGCAGACAAACATATACCTGTTATGCCTGCGGAGCACATGGTGATGTATTCACTTTCATTCAACAAATTGAGAATATTGGTTTCACCGAAGCAGCTTTACTAATTGAAAATGGAAAAGTGAAAATTGAAAATGAGAAGAAACTTCCAAAGTCAAAACCGAATTTTCAACTTTCAACTTCCAATTTTCAATTAAAGAATGAAGAGTATCTTCGTTCGCTTATGCCTTACATCCCGGCACATTCGGAATTGACGGATACGTATCTGGCTTTTGAAGTGGGATTATCTCCTGTGATGGTTCCTCCTGCATTTAAGCATTTCAGCGGACGTATCATCTTTCCTATACGGAATGATGAAGGTTTGCTTGTCGGCTTTGCGGGGAGAATGCAACCCCCTAGCCCCCTAAAGGGGGGATTAGTTGAGTCACCGCAAAATCCCCCCTTTAGTAGGTTAGGGGGTGGAAAGTATATCAACAGTTCCCTTGCCGACGGCTTTCGTAAAGGTGATGTTTTGTATGGACTATATAAGGCAAAAGAGACTATTGTATGTTCCGGTGAGGTATATCTTACTGAAGGGTATAAAGACACACTGGCCATGCATGCGGCAGGATTTGTTAATACGGTAGCCTTATGTGGCACGGCACTTACAGAAGGACATATAGCATTACTGAAAAAGTATGGTGTAGAGAAAGTATTCCTTTTTCTCGATAACGACAGGGCAGGGGAGGAGGCCATGCATAAAATAGCCGGACGCTTATCTCGGGAAGGTATAGATTCCCTGCGTATTGCAGCAGAGGCAGGTCATGATCCGGATTCTTTATTCTGCGAAAAAGATGCTGTCGGTTTTGCCGGATATATAAAAGAAGCTTCTCATCCTCCGGTATTACTCAGAGACGGTAATCCATACGATAATGAAATCGCATTGCAGACAGCTATCTCAGATCTTGTACGCCACTATCGCCGTACACACGACACCCAACTACGCCAGGATATCCTCCACACCCTCTATCACCGACTGGATCAATATTCAATACTTTCTCAGGAACTGGGTAGGACGGGGGCGGTGTAGTTGAGATGAAATATTGGTAGTAAATATGAATTGGAATGAAATCAGACAGTAGAGTGATTAATAGAATTTACTCTTCGTCTTCTTCGTCATCTTTGCGATCTTTTATTTTTATGGAGAAATGGAATGTGGAGCCTTTTTCTTCTTCTGATTTGAACCAGAACTTACCGCCGTGTAGTTCTACAAATGCTTTGCATAGCATTAATCCTAAGCCAGAGCCGTGTTCATTATTTGTTCCGTATGTAGAGAAATGGGATTGGTTCAATAGTTTTTCTTTATCTTCTTCTTTTATTCCTTTACCGGAGTCTTGTATATTGAAATACATAAAGTTGTCTTCAGTACGTGTGGAGATAATAACTTTTCCTCCTTCGTAACTGAACTTAACGGCATTGGATAAAAGGTTACGGACAATGGTTTTGACTTTATCGACATCTACTTCACCCATAAGTACACCTTCGAGACCTTTCGATTCAATCGTGACATTCTTAAGTTCTGCGATAGGTAAAAACAGGGTGATGATACTTTCTATAAGTCCGTTGATATCTGTTTTCTGTTTATAAAGCTGAGACTTATTCTGACTGTATTTATTCCATTTGGTCAGGTTGTCGAGTAATTGGAAGGTGTCTTCTGAGGTTTTATTCATCATCAGAAGCATTTCGTAGGCATCATTTCCTACTTTCTCCTTATCGATTAACCGAAGGACTGAATTGTTCAGCATCTTCAGTGATCCAAGCGGAGAACGTAAATCATGAGAAATAATTGAAAAGAGGCTATCACGCGCCTCAATAGTTGACTCCAACTCTTCTTTGATACGTTCGATGCTGTAAAGTTCGAAACGATGCGCGATACGTTTTACCAACTCTTCGCGTTGAAAAGGTTTGGTAACATATTCAGTGGCGCCTAATTGATATCCTTTCACTATACTCGGCATATCATTTAATGCCGACATAATAATAACAGGGATATCGTTTGTTTCAGGATTACTTTTTAAACGTTGAAGAACTTCATATCCGTCCATTTCGGGCATCATAATATCCAGCAAGATAATATTGGGGTGCTGATCCTGTGCAATACCTAATGCTTTCGCTCCATTATCTGCTGTGATGATTGAATATCCCTCTTTTTTTAGGATAGCCTGTACCAGCATGACATTTGTAGGAATGTCATCTACTACCAGAACTTTATAATCAGACGCAAAACTCTTCATTCATCCTCAACTCTTTTCAGAACACAAAGCTATTAAAATACTTTGAATTATTTCGTTTTTAAATATAAATAGATTGAATTTCTTTTAATTTATTCTACAGATCCTTTTTATATCCATGCAAAAATAGTATTAAAATCGGGAATATTTATTTAGATTTGCGAAATAATTTGTGTGTAAAAGATGAAATTTTCCACAAAAAAAGTATACCTACTCTATCTGTCTTTAATGTTGCTTATTGGCTGTAAACCGGAATTACCGGTTACATCTTCAATTAACATTGATATGGACGTGTTGGGTTATGCAGTAAATAAAGACCTGTATGGATTGAATATTGAAGAGATTAACCATGCCATTGAAGGGGGTATTTATGCGGAATTAATTCAGAACCGAAATTTTGAAGACGGAACTCTTCCGCTTCATTGTTCCTATGATGCTTCTCGAAAACTGCTTAGAACACCAAACGGAGGAACTTTACCCTTCCTGCCTCCTGATTCTATCCCCGGTTGGAAATTGTTGGCGGCAAATACGTATATAACCATAGATAACAAACGACCGGTGAATGATAAGAATCCGCGATCGCTTATGGTATCTGTTTATACGAATGAAACGATCGGTCGGGGAGGAGTGATAGCCGAAGGATATAAAGGTATACCTATCCGTAAAGGGGAGAAATATAATTTGTCTTTTTACACCCGAACATCTTCAACCGTTATTCCCAGAACACTTAAAATCGCATTGGAAGACTCTTTGGCTAAGAACATCTTAAGTAATGTTTATCAGGTGAAACCTACTTTTGAATGGGAACATCATCAGTTTACTTTCACGGCGAAAGATGATGCGGATAACGCTCTACTAACCTTCGCAAGCGATAGTAGTACCTTCTTTTGGCTGGACGCTGTCTCTCTCTTTCCTGAAAAAACATGGAAGAACAGGAAGAACGGACTCCGTCCTGAGCTTATGGAGATGATAGAAGCAATGAATCCTGCCTTTATCCGCTTTCCGGGCGGTGAGTTTGTGGAAGGGTATACCTTAGGAACTTATCCGATATGGAAAGAGTCGATTGGTAATATCAATGAACGTAAACATTTCTGGAATATCTGGTCGTATGGTAGTTCTAATGGTATGGGATATCATGAATTCTTAGAAATGTGTGAAGATCTCCAAACGGAACCGGTATATGTAGTTAACGCCGGTATAACTCATCAGGGAATGCGTCCCCGCTACGAAGATATAACACAAATGCCTAATCTGGCTGAAGAAGCTCTGGCTGCTATTGCGTATGCCAATGACCCGCCGCATACTCCTTATGGCAGTATGAGGGCTGAAAACGGGCATCCTGAACCGTTCAATTTAAAACATATTGAAATAGGAAACGGCAACTCAGGATATGAGTATGCTCGTAGGTTTGAGTATTTTAGAAAGGCCATTCATGATACGTATCCTGACATTACGATTATTAGCAGCTCTCCTTTGAATAAGCATCCGTATGGTGTGTGGGCCGATCATCATTATTATGCCAATGCCACCTATTTTCTTACCAATCATTATCGATTTAATTCGCGTGTGTATCCGCGTACCTATCCTAATATGTTTATAGGAGAATTTTCTACTGTCGACAATAAAGATGCCGGAACGCTTTGGGCTGCTGTAGCGGAAGCTTGTTTTCTTATTGGCATTGAACAATATCCTGAAAAGATCAAAAGGTTAGCCTATGCACCTGTATTTGGGAATGTAAACTATGAAATAAAACGTTTCCCGTTAATCTCTTTTACTAATTCTCAAATAGCGGCTTCTCCTTCCTATTACCTTTTCCAATTATTTAATAAGTACCGTGGAGATAATGTATTAAAAACAGAAGTGGATACCTATCATAAACCGCAGGTCACTTTTGGTAAAACAGGCATAGAATTATCCGACAATAATTTTGAGATCAAAAATGTCAGATTTGACAATGAACCTGTAATCAGTGAAATAGTTCTTGATAAGAATAATCAGAATTCGTTTACCTTCGGAGATTCAACATCCTATAATTATAGCCTGTCTTTTGATGTGAAACGAACGAAAGGAAACGGAGAGATATTGTTGTATGCACGTAGTAATGAACAGCCGGAAGATTTGCAGAATTATATAGGTATGAGTTTAGGAGGTCGTATGAGCGAATTATATCAGCAATCAGGTTTAATGAAAGACTCACTAACATCTCCCAAGCCATTTCAAATCGATAATGAGGCATGGTATAACGTACGTATGTCATGTCTGAACGATACAATACGTTTTTATGTGAATAGTTTCCTGTTACACGAAGCCATACTTGCGCCTCTGCCGTCATTGGTTACATTAGCGACCTATGATGAAGCCAATAAAATGATCATAGTAAAGGTAGTAAACACAACTGCTCACGAAGAAAAGACTGAATTAAATATACGTGGAGCAAGTGTAAAGAGTCAGGCACGGGTTATTCAATTAACAGGATCCCCTAATGCCCGCAATACATTTGAAAATCCCACAAAGATTATCCCCAACGAAAAAGAGATTTCCTTCCCCCTCGGTTTAGGCATGGTATATAGTTTCCCGCCTAACTCCATAACAGTAATGAAGTTATTTGTTAATTAGAAAAAGCTATCCTGATTCAACATAACTGTATTTTCTTTTTATCGCGTAGCGATATTATGTTATTAGGCAGGCGGTGAAACCCCTGCCTGAAATACCCCTCATATAGCTCCATGGGAGCGAAATATTGATATTAATGTCATAAAATCCAATCAAACAAAAAGCGTTCCTCATAATCAATACAGAATTTATTAAGAAAACCAATATATTCTTCTTTGAAACTTCTTTTCCGATGATGTTTTGGTTGATTAAATATATACTGAACCACATTTGATAATTGAGATTGTGAATAGGTAAATGCACCATATCCTTCCTGCCATTGAAAATGATAAGGCGTAAATTTCCGAATATTAATAAATTTTGAAGAAGATGCTTTTATTTCACGAACAAGCTCACATATAGAAACTACAGGTTTCATACTCACTAAAATATGTACGTGGTCAGGATTTGCGTATATAGCATAAAGCTTACATTTTTTATCAGCAATTATACCTGTAATATATTTCTGAATTTCTTCTCGGAAAGACTCATTAATTAAAGAATATCTGTTCTTTACTGAAAAAATGAGTTGAACGTAGATTTGAGAATACGTGTTTGCCATAGTTAAGAGGTTTAGTAATTATTTGGTGATTAAAGATAATATAAATTATCAATATGTCGCTCCTAGGGAGCTATAATTGTGGTGGTTTTTTTTCATGCAGGTGGTAACGCATTTATTTCATGCAGGGGTTGGCACCACCTGCCTATTGACATAATATCGCTATGCGATAGAGAATGAAAAATCGGTTTCATATAATGTTAGATCATATATTAAATAAATATATATTTATAGATCAAATTCCAGTAATTTTTAAATGGGGTAATATTCTACTATATTGCATAACGAATAGGTCAACAGAATTATGATTTATCGCGTAGCGATAGGATGTTAATAGTCAGGCGGTGTTAACCCCTGCATGATATAAACACCGACATTCGATATAGCTCCGTAGGAGCGACATATATATATATTAAAATCGTCTTATGTATATTATTTCTCTCATTATAGACAGTTGTGTAATGAACCGTATACAATTGTGTAGCAAATGATATACAGTTGTATATAAAAACACAGACAGTTGTCTACGCTCGGTTAGACAACTGTCTGTAAAGTATGTTTTTATGAATTAAAGTCCCTGTCCGTGACAGTTTTTATATTTCTTCCCGCTTCCACAAGGGCAAGGATCATTACGTCCTACTTTCTTTTCGGTACGTACTACCGGTGTATTCTGTCTGGGTTGTTGAGGACCCATCGGTGGACGTTGCTGTTGCATAGGATCGCTGCTTCCTACAATGTCGCTCTTTTCGGTACGATACTTGCTCATATCCTGACGCCTTTGTTCAGCAGCTTGCTGTACGGCTACCCGACGTCCGCCTTGTTCTCCCGGGGCTTCTTCGCGTACAGGTATTTGTCCGCGCATCAGGATACCTGCTGTCTTACGGTTCATACCGTCGGCCATTGTTTTGAACAATGTGTACGATTCCAGTTTATAGATTAATAACGGATCTTTATTTTCGTAGCTGGCATTCTGTACGGAGTGGCGCAGTTCGTCCATTTCACGTAAGTGTTCTTTCCAGGCTTCGTCGATGGTATGAAGTATAATAGATTTCTGGAAAGCTTTTGCAATGGCCTTACTGTCTGTTTCGTAAGCTTCTTTGAGGTTGCATGAAACATTGTACATACGTTTACCGTCTGTAATAGGTATGAGGATGTTTTCGTATTGAGCTCCCTGAGTTTCGTATACTTGTTTGATCACCGGATTGGCTACTTGCACCAGGCGGTCCATACGACGTTTGAATGCTTCCAATGCGGCATTGAATATTTTGTCGGCAGTCTTTTCTGCTTTAAAATCTTTTAATTCTTCTTCAGTTACAGGACTTTCCAATGCAAAGGTACGGAACATATCGAGTTTGAACTCTTCAAAGTCTCCACCGTCACTATATTGTTCTGCAAGAGAATTCGCATTATCATATAATGTGTTTAATACATCAAGACCGATACGTTCTCCCATCAGGGCATGGCGGCGGCGTGTATAGATCACGTTACGTTGTGAGTTCATTACGTCGTCGTATTCCAATAAACGTTTACGGATACCGAAGTTGTTTTCTTCCACTTTTTTCTGTGCCCGTTCTACGGATTTACTGAGCATGTTGTGCTCTAATACTTCTCCTTCTTTGAAGCCCATTCTGTCCATCAGTCCGGCAATCTTTTCGGAAGCAAACAGACGCATCAAATCGTCTTCCAGAGAAACAAAGAATACGGATGATCCCGGGTCTCCCTGACGTCCTGCACGACCACGCAACTGACGGTCTACACGACGGCTTTCATGACGTTCGGTACCCAAAATAGCCAAACCACCGGCTGCTTTTACTTCGGGTGATAATTTAATGTCGGTACCACGACCTGCCATGTTGGTAGCAATCGTTACTGTTCCGCTTTGACCTGCCTGTGCTACAATGTCTGCCTCACGTTGATGAAGTTTAGCATTCAATACATTATGGGGTATCTTACGCATGGTAAGCATACGGCTCAATAATTCTGATATTTCAACCGATGTTGTACCAACCAGCACGGGACGTCCGGTAGCTACTAATTCACCGATCTCTTCTATAACCGCATTATACTTTTCACGTTTTGTTTTGTATATACGGTCATTCATATCGTTACGGGAAATCGGACGATTGGTCGGAATAACCACCACATCCAATTTATAGATGTCCCAAAGTTCACCTGCTTCTGTTTCTGCCGTACCTGTCATACCTGCCAGTTTGTGGTACATACGGAAATAGTTCTGTAGTGTAATGGTGGCAAATGTTTGTGTGGCTGCTTCCACTTTCACACGTTCTTTGGCTTCGATTGCCTGATGCAAACCATCTGAGTAGCGACGTCCTTCCATCACACGTCCGGTCTGTTCGTCTACGATCATTACCTTGTTGTCGATCACCACATATTCATCATCTTTTTCAAATAATGTGTAGGCTTTCAATAACTGATTGATGGTATGAACGCGTTCGCTCTTTACTGAATAGTTTGCCAGTATTTCATCTTTTTTAGCCTGAACTTCTTCTTCACTACCCGGCATATTATCCAGTTGTGAAAGTTCGGAAGCGATATCGGGCAGTACAAAGAAATGAGGGTCGTCTGTTTTACCGGTCAACAGGTCGATACCTTTATCCGTCAATTCAATGCTATTATTCTTTTCATCAATTACATAGTAAAGCTCATCTGTTACTATGTGCATATTCCTGTTGTTCTCCGCCATATAAAGCGCTTCTGTCTTCAGCATAGCTGCTTTAATGCCGGGTTCACTCAGGTATTTAATAAGCGGTTTGTTTTTAGGATTACCTTTAAATGAGCGGTATAGTAATAAGGCTCCTTCTTCCTGCACTTTCGAGTCATTGCTGCTCATTTTTTGTTTGGCTTCTGCCAGTAATTTAGTGGTCAGGTTCTTTTGTGTATTTACTACCACTTCCACATTCGGGCGGAATTCTTCAAACAATTGTTCTTCTCCGCGGGGAATAGGGCCTGAGATGATTAATGGTGTACGCGCATCGTCAATCAATACCGAGTCTACCTCATCGACAATGGCATAATTATGTTTGCGCTGAACAAGGTCATTCGGGCTTATAGCCATATTATCACGCAGGTAGTCGAAACCAAATTCATTATTTGTTCCGAAAGTAATATCTGCGTTATAGGCTTTACGACGTTCATCTGAGTTGGGTTGATGTTTATCAATACAGTCTACGGATAAGCCGTGGAACATATACAACGGTCCCATCCACTCGGAGTCACGCTTTGACAGGTAATCGTTCACGGTTACTACATGAACACCGTTTCTTGTCAATGCATTCAGGAATACGGGTAAGGTGGCTACAAGTGTTTTACCTTCACCTGTTGCCATTTCCGCGATCTTTCCTTTATGAAGAACCACACCACCGAATAACTGTACATCATAATGGATCATATCCCAGGTAATCTCATTACCCCCGGCTACCCAATGGTTTTGGTAGATAGCTTTATCGTCTTCTATATGTACAAAGTCGTGTTTAGCGGCTAAGTCACGGTCGAATTGATTGGCCGTAACAACAATTTCTTCATTCTGTGTAAAGCGGCGGGCTGTATCTTTTACAATGGAGAATACTTCCGGCATGACTTCTTCAAGGATTACTTCCATTTTTTCGGTAATCTCTTTTTCTAGTTTGTCTACTTCTGCCCAGACAGATTCACGTTCTTCCAGTTCTTTATCTTCAATACTTTCGCGAAGTTTCTGCACATGTGCACGTTCTTCTGCTACATAGTCCTGGATACGTTGTTTAATCTCGTCGGTTTTTGCACGCAGCTCATCGTTGCTTAAGGCTTCGATAGCCGGATATGCTTCTTTTATTTTTTTTACGTACGGGTCGATTTCTTTCAGGTCACGCTGCGACTTATTGCCGAACAGCTTCGTCATAAATTCATTAAATCCCATTTTCTTTTTAGTTGACAAGTGACAGTTGACAGTTGACAATTTTTATTATACAACTTTAGTTATCACTTTAATATTATTAATTTATTATTTCTCTTTTAGTTTTGTTGATTTAAATTGTCAACTGTCACTTGACAACTTTCAACTCTCTTAGCGGTAGCTCAGTAGCTGCATTCGGTGGGCGTATCCTTAGGATATGGGTTACGGTAGGCGCAATTTCTGCAGCTTTTACTTCACGGTTAATTTTTTGTGGTTTTAATCCGTTACCCAGGAAGACAAGAGGAGTTAATACAGCATTATTACGTACAACTTTAGCTTTCTCTCCTTTTATTTCGTTATTTATTTTCCAACCGGGTTGCAATTCTATAATGATATCTCCACGACCCAGGTGATGAGTGCCATGACGGAACTTAGCCGTTCCTTCATTCCAATCGCCGTTGCGTAGGGCACAATCCGTAGTTACATGTTGTACACCGCTGAATTGAGAAACAAACTCGGCAGCTTTGTCTTGCATTTCTTCCAGAGCGATCTTATCATCTTCAATGGCTTTTCTGTTCAAATAGATCTGGCCGTCGTAATATCCTTTTACCCAGGTCTTCTGACCATACAATTGCATCAGATACATATTCAAAAGGGCAATACAACGTTTGGGATAGAAATCACCCCCGTTTACCATAAGCCCTTCGGGATATTCTTCTACACTTTTATAATATCCTGAACCGGTGAAGACAATCAGTGTATGCACTAAACCAACTTTCTTATCGATAGCATCCAATAGGATTTCAATATCTTTATCGAGATTATAATAAGTGTCCTGTATTTCGCGGGTATATTCCTTATCCATTAAACGACTGAAATTACCGGCATAATAGGTTACAGCCAATAAATCAGGACAGGATCGTGTACCGAATGCTCCGTATTCAAGGAATTGAGAAGCCAGTCGTGTCACTTCCATATTAACGAAGGGAGACGTTTTCAGGCTTGGATAACAGTCTATTGTCTTTTCATTGAACGTATACTTAAATGGTATTTCGTCGAGTACATACGGGAAAGCATTGTAACGATCCATAGGCAAGGCTGGTGCCCAAACCATTTTAGGAAGACGGGAGGGTAATGACTCTGTTCCGTTGTTATATCTGTCGACATACCAGGGAAGTCCTTTATAATACGTAGTGGTAGCCCACTTGCCATTGATATTGTCAATCCAGAAAGCACCGTTAGCAGCATTACCGGCAGATAATATAGCTGTTTCCGCATCAGGAGCAATAGCAAAAATATCGCTTCTGCCTTTTGACGCAATCTTTAATTCATCACCAATGGTTGAAGCATACAGTTTCTTTGGTGAGAAATTATCACGGGTATAATTTCCTATATAATCGGGATCATGCAAGATAGAGACTTCTATTTGATTATTGAAGTCCATCGTTTTATTGCTTGAAATACCATGAAAACAAGGATTACTTCCTGTAAATAAAGTGGCAAAAGCACTTGCCTGGTCTACGTTAGAGAATTCAAAACGGATATTATTGTAAACAACTCCTTCATTCAGTAAGCGCTTAAATCCTCTCTCTCCAAAAGTATTGTAGAAATATTCTATATAGTCTCCCCGCAACTGATCTACCGTAATACAGACTACCAACTTCGGAGCTTGCTGGGCTCCTATACCGGTAACAGCCAGTATAGCAATTAGGGATGTTAATATTTTACGCACGTTCAATCTTTACTTTCTAATTTTATAAAAAACTCTTCCGGCTGATCGTACCCAATAGCTTATTACAAGCGGGAGAAAAGCCAAATTGAAATGCTGAGGAATGAAGAACCAACCTAACAGCATCAATGTAAGCGCCGCAAAGTTAATAAAATGATAGTAATAAGCAGCTTTATTAAACTTTTTTACAGCAAATAAGACAACTCCGACTAAATGGAGAGGATGCAGCCAGATAATTAACCAGTTAGGCCAAGTTGCCGGATGTACTGATACGAAAGCCAGAAAGAATAATAGTATACCTGCTACACCTGCCACAAAAAACAACAGACAGTCCAACCATCTATAGTAGGTCTTCCTGCGCCATTCCATCCAGGTAAGAAATAATACTATTAGTAAAAAGATCAGGCTAAATACAATGGGAGTGAAGAACTCTTTTCCGACCTCATCAGGTATTTCTTCCGCCAGGATATGAGTCTGTGAAATGAGGTTACGTGTCGAGCCGTCAGGTGATAGGATGGTAGCTTCGGCAAAAGCGGCTTCCAGATATAATGGAAGAAACATTTCTTCATGTGGAGTAGCTATCCTGTTAGTTGGACTACCTAGAGCTAAATCCGTACCAAAGACTAACCAGGGCTTGTTTCTCTCAGCATAATTAATTAACTGACGAAATGTCTGGGGTTTTGACACGTGATTATATACAACTTCACCTTCCACATATTTCTCGACAAGAGCTACAGGGCGAGTAGCACAATTATCAAAGAAAAAATTATACCGGTACACAGCGTTCTCAGGTTGGGCATTGATTAACAATGCTTCCCAAAGGTGGTCTCTTTCAGTAGTATTCAGGTTTAATACCTGTTCGGTAACACCACTGCCTCGCATCTGGTACTCGATAAGGAAATGCTCAAAGCTGGTTACTCCCAGTTTGTAATCGGTTTCTCCTTTGGCAAAACGATATATGAAATTCGGTTTACTGAAATCGAATATTCCATAATTGAAGATAGCATCGATACCCTGTAAAGGGTCAACCACGCGAACAGCAGTATGACCATACACCGTAAAGATAGCCTCTTCCGAAGGCGTACAAGTAAGGATACTTATTTTTGCCTCCTCACTTAATTTTGTCTGTGCACTTAGATGAAGTATAATAATGGAGTATATGAACAGAAAAAAGACTTTTCTCATGAAATGAAATATTAATTCGAATAATATACTACAAAAATAGTGCCTTTTATCGGGATTTGAAAAGTTTATGCAAGGAAGTGAGTTGATGAAAACCTATTCAATTGCTACATAGCCGCTTTCGTTGATAATTTGTTGCCCTGCTTTTGTCTGCATCAATTCGTACACTTTATATGCCATTGATGATTTATCCAAATCGGAACGTATAATCAGGTAAACTTCTGCTGTATATGGATATTCTCTGCTTTTTATGGTCTTTTTATTAGGATGAATACCATTTACCGCCAATGTATTTACATGCATCTGGTCTCTTATCATATTCTCTTTGTAATAGTAAATCGTATATCCTAATCCGCCTGTCCGACCACTTACATAGGTAAATACAGGAATCATAGCTATTACGGTTTGGAATTCTTCCATGTCTTCCAAAAATTCTTCAGGAATTGGATTGCCGTCAAATACCAACGTTTCCATTAATTCCTGACTTCCAGAGTTTTTATTACGGATGAATGGAATCATGGGTTCATTGTCTCCGCCAACTTCTTTCCAGTTCTTTATTTTACCGCTATATATATCCCTTATTTGCTCATGTGTTAATGATTCTGTCTTATTACTAGGATGTTCTATAAAAATAAGAGCATCCAAAGCAATTGGCGTTTCTATCAGGCTTACACCTGCTTCTGAAGCGTAAGCTTTTTCATCAGGTGACATGGTGCGTGCCGAGAAAATCATATCAGCTTTGTCATCAATGAGGTTGACAAATGCGTTATGAGTTTGAGAAGATTTGAGGTTTTGTTCTACAAATTTAGTAGGCAAATCTGTGGATAAACGCCAGGTAATATCTGCAGACTCTTGTTTCCATTTATAATTATAACCCAATAATTTACAGGCAGCCAATTTAACCAAAGGATCGGTAGAAGTAGAACCATCCATACGAGGGAAATTTTCGAGAGTTAATCCCTCAATAACAACAGGTTTATCAGAGTCTTTATCACAACTCACACACATAATCATTACAAACAAACCCAATACAAAAACTAACGCCGCTTTATTCATCTTTATATTATTTTAATTACAATTATAAATATGATGGATAAGTGCTTTTAAATGTTGCATGGAGTTTGTTTTTATTCAGTATCCTGTATGAATTCTTCTATTTCATAAATTGATGAATAAAAGAGCTACTTGTTCTGCCCAGGTGCAAATGGTTTGGCTGATTTAGTGCCAACAATTTTTTTTGCCTGACCTGGAGGTATAGATTTAGCCTTAGCATGCTTATTCTTTACTCTTACTGTTGAGCAAGACATAGCAGATAAACTAAACAGACAGATGAACGCGATAATAAACAGTTTAAATTTCATAATGGTTTTTTATTTAATAACAGATTGGGGGTGAATAAGTTTAACAAATCATAAGGAATCGTTATCCTTAAATTACGAATTATATAAGATCAAGTTTGGATGAAAGAGATGTTCCTCAATTATTGTCCTTATCTTTGTAAGATAATTAATAATGGAATTGAATCCATATGAGAATAACGATATTTATACTCTCACTTTTAAGTAGTGTGTGGTGCGTGGGTCAGTCTGTCAAGGGTGTGTTTCAGGGAGAGATTATGGGAGCGTCGCCTTTTATTCTTTGTATAGAGTCGGAAGAGGAGAGCGTTGCGGGGTTCTTTAAATACTTGTCTGATAGTACGATTGTCTCATTAGAAGGAACAGTAGACGGTGAAGGTAATATGGTGCTGAAAGGGACTAAGAAACCTTATCAGATGTTTTTATGTAGACTGCAAAACCGGACTATACAGGGAAGCTTTACTCCTTCGGAAAGGGCACATTATCCGTATGCTTTTTATGCTGTCGATTTAAGGGGAGAGTACATGAATATCTATTATGAGGGCTTTCGGATCTCGCTTTCTGAGAACGGTTATATAATGAAAGATATGATGTATTCGAAAGAAGGGTTAATAACCACACGGACAGAAGGCAATGGCAAGATATATCTGCAATGCGACTCACTAAACGCCAAACTCTATGTAGAAAACGACACATTACGGGTTGACACATTGTATGGAAGACCTTCGTTTATATGGAAAAGAGATATCGTTATAGATGAGGAGCGACAACAATTTATGCTCCAGGAATCGTTTTGGAATGGAGAGTCGTTTGCTGAGTTTCCTGAAAAGAATGAAAAATGCAGTTTGGATAAGCAGGTAATAAAACTAAATAATACCTACTCCTCTAGAATCAAACAGATCTCACGAAGTGAATACCTTGTAAGGAAATGGGAATCGGCACATCTGCGTCATAAGCCTTATAAAGCCGTGACGGATACTACTAATGCCAAGAAAATGCTTCACAAAAGAATGAAAATAACAGTAACAGATCCTGAAGAATATTCCTTCCCCATACTTGAGCTATCTTGTAAAGACGGAGGAAGAAGGAGGATAGACTGGTTTGAGTGGAAGTACTCATTCATAGCTTACTACCCTGAACTTAATGTGCTTATCTTAAACCACGAAGCCGATGGAGACTATCCTGTTGATTTGAATGATTGCGCCAAGGAGCATGTAGGAAACCCTCGCTATGATGCCACCTCACCTGATAAACGGTTGCGAATATCCGGATTATCTCCCGGAGGAGCGGCAGATGGTATGGAGTATTTTCTGGAAGTATGGAATAAGTCGAAGAAAAAGTACGAGTTTGTTAACTACCTTGGAGGCGAACACTTTGAATTCAACTTTAATTATGCAGATGGCTGGTTCTGGACAGGTAATAACAAAGCGCTGTTTGTGCAAAATATGGGAGGGGACAGCTATTGTTACGAAATGGAAATTGTAGAAAACTAAATATGTACATCATGAACAAAAAACTTTTCTTTACCCTCTTTGTAGGGGTATTTATCTTTTCCTCTTGTGAAAATAATGCTAAGAAGGAAACGAAGTTGCAAAACCTTACTCAATACGTCGATCCTTATATCGGGACAGGTGATCATGGGCATGTATTTATGGGGGCTAATGTACCGTTTGGTCTGGTGCAGTTAGGACCATCTAATATTCCTCAGACATGGGATTGGACATCGGGATATCATATAACCGATTCTACTATAATCGGATTTAGTCATATGCACCTCAACGGTACCGGTATTGGTGATTTAGGTGATGTCAACCTGATGCCTGCGATTGGTGAAGTAACCTTAGACAGAGGTAATGTGGAAGATCCTAATTCTGGTATGTATTCTTTGTTTGATCGGGCGACTGAGAAAACGAAAGCCGGTTATTATGCTGTTCATTTGGATAGATATAATATTGATGTGGAATTGACTGCTACTAAACGCGTAGGTTTCCATAAATATATTTTCCCCGCTTCGGAAGAAGCGAAAGTGATTATTGATCTTGAAAACGGACAATGTTGGGATAAACCGACAGATTGTTATATTACTCAGGAGAATGATTCGGTTATCTCCGGTTACCGTTTCTCCAAAGGATGGGCAGATGATCAACGGGTATTCTTTACTGCCGTATTTTCAAAACCGATGAAGCAATTTGTCGTATCTGAAAAGAATGATATCAAACCGGGTACTTCTTTAAAAGCTACAAAGTTATACGGACAGGCTCTTTTCAATACGAAGGATAAAGAAGAAGTATATGTGAAAGTAGCTCTTTCACCGGTAAGTATTGAGAATGCTAAATTGAATATGCAGGCTGAACTTCCGGGTTGGGATTTTGCTCAAACGATTGAAAACGCGGATAAGGCATGGAATGAAGAATTGAACAAGATAATCATTGATACCAATGATTATCGTGTAAAGCGTACATTCTATACCGCAATGTTTCACACCATGATTGCTCCTTCAGAGTTCTGTGATGTAAATAACGATTATTATGGGGCTGACAATCAGATGCACAAAAACGGTTCATTCAAGAACTACACTACTTTCTCATTATGGGATACATACCGGGCGGCTCATCCGTTAATGACTATTATTCATCCTGAAAAGATGAGTGATATTGTTAATACTATGCTAACCATCTACCAACAACAGGGTAAACTTCCTGTATGGCATTTGATGGGATGTGAAACTGATTGTATGGTTGGTAATCCGGGTATATCTGTAGTAGCAGATGCTGTGTTAAAAGGATATGAAGGATTTGATAAGGAACTGGCATTTGAAGCAATGAAAAATTCTGCCATGCTCGACGAAAGAGGTTTGAAATACCTAAAGGAATATGGCTATATTCCTTATGACAAAGAGTCGGAAGGTCTTGCTAAATGTATGGAATATGCTATAGCCGACTGGAGTATAGCACAAGTAGCCAAACAAATGGGCAAAACGGAAGATTATGATTATTTCCTGAAACGAAGTAAAGCATATACTTATTATTTCGATAAAGAAACAGAATTTATGCGTGGTCTTTCTTCTGACGGTAAATTCAGAACACCTTTTAATCCTTTTGAGTCAGTACACCGTGACAATGATTATACTGAAGGTAATGGATGGCAATACACCTGGCTGGTTCCGCATGACATAGAAGGATTGGTCAATATGTTTGGCAGTAAAGAACGTTTTATCAAAAGCTGGATTCTCTTTTTATTGTAGAAGGATCTTTGGGTGAACATGCTTCACCCGACATCAGTGGACTTATCGGTCAGTATGCTCATGGAAATGAACCCAGTCACCATGTAATCTATATGTATCCGTATGTAGGTCAACCTGCGAAAACGGCAGACAGGGTTCGTGAAGTATTATCGGTTATGTATAACGATCAGCCCGCCGGACTTTCAGGTAATGAAGATGTCGGTCAGATGTCAGCCTGGTATATTTTATCGACTTTAGGATTTTACCAGGTAGAACCTGCTGGAGGAAAATATATCTTTGGTAGTCCGATCGTGAATGAAGCAACAGTACGTGTGAAAGACGGCAAAACATTCCATATCATAGCTCATAATAACAGCGCGCAGAATAAATACATTGAAAGTATAAAACTGAACGGCCAACCGTATGATAACTATTATATCGATTTCAAAGATATAGAAGCAGGTGGTACGTTAGAGTTTACGATGAGTGCAACTCCTAAGTAATAATTCTTCAAATACACAGTAGTGTAGGTTCTCGTACACTACTGTGCGTTCTTACATACACTACTGTGCGTTCTTACATACACTACTGTGTATAAGATCATATACAATAGTGTATCGAACAATACACAACTGTGTATTTATATTACTTTAAGAGTTTCAAGCATGTGTTTCACATCATCTGATTCAAGAAAACCGCTGGGACCCATAATTGCAATGGTATACGTTTGGTATTCATCATCAAAGATAATCACTCTCCCTTCATATATCAGCATTTTATGAGCGCCCGTATAGCTGAATTCACATGCATTCATTTCGTGAAATATATTTTCTTCCACATCGGTAAATCGTAAGGGACGTAGATTTTGAGGCATGTTTTCCTTGTAGGTCGTTTGATAATGGTCTATTATCTCATCCCAATTTTTATGACTTCCCAGTTGTTCAATGATAACGATCATTTCTGCAGCGGGGGCTTCAATTTCCAGACTATAATATCCTTCTTCATTTTCTTCTTTCGATATAAGCCAGGTATAGGGAACTTCAAGGCTGATATTTCCATGAGTGACTTCTTTTTGGAAATAACGGTCGATTATTCCGCAGGAAGAAAAGGTTAGTAATATACCTGTAATTAAAAGAATGACTTTCAACGGTTTCATGTTTTCATTATAAGTTGATGGACCGTAAAGATAGAAACTTTTTAAAAATAAGCTATTTTTGTATGTATGACTGAGAAGAAATGGCACGATGATGAATTAGGACTAATTACGCTTGTCGTAAATCAAAGGGCGAAACGATATTCCTTCAAAATAAAGAACGGGACTGTATATGGAGTTATTCCTCGTGGAGGCAGCGAAAAGGTAATGATGCAGTTTCTTCAGGAAAGCAGGCAAAAGTTGAGTGTAGCTTTGAAAAAATATGTTGTACAAAAAAATATCCTTAGCGACTCCACCGATCTACAAACCAATACATTTAATCTTAAGATTTTCCGTTCAGGCAGAGAAAACTTTTATATGACCCTCAAAGATGGTACGCTTCATATAGCCTGTCCGCAGAATACATCGTTTGAAGATGATAAAGTTCAGCAACTTTTAAAAGGTTTTCTGGAAAAAGCGCTTCGTCATGAAGCCAAACGTATTTTGCCTAAACGATTGCATTCATTAGCCAACCAATATAACTTTTCTTATTCCGATGTTAAGATAAATAAAAGCAGAAGCCGGTGGGGAAGTTGTAGTTCAAAAGGGAATATAAACCTTTCTCTTTCTTTAATGATTTTACCTGACCGTTTGATTGATTACGTTTTGCTTCATGAGCTTTGCCATACAAAAGAAATGAGCCATAACGATCGGTTCTGGAAATTAATGGATGATGTAACTGATAATAAAGCAAAACAGATGAGGAAAGAATTGAAAAGCTATCGATTGTGGTAATCATACATTAGCCATCAGAGATGGCTAACTATTGTATGCCGGTGCCTAAGGCGCCGGTTTGAATTTTCCCTCCATCCCATTGACGCCGTAGGTGTCACACCGTAGTGAGTGAGCTACCTACGGCAGTATTGAGATTAAAGACACATCTTATACCGGCACCTTAGGTACAGGCCTATAAATAAGTGCAGCCGCCGGCTGCTCGCCATATACAGCAATTGATAACATTTTGAGATGAGATAACTCTAAATCTTTCCTGTTAATGATTTCTCTGTCAAATTAATAACCAAATATGTCAGTTTTTTAAGTGCTGTCTATTAGGGTTTTTGTTTTCTTTGACGGAGAAACTTCTAATATCCTGCGAAATGAAAAAACTTGTTTTACTATCTATCCTCCTAATGTTGTTGTTAACAGCTTGTACAGAGACTGCTTTAATACAGGTCGCAAATCTGCGATGTGAGAAACTGACAAATCCTGTCGGTATTGATCTTACATCTCCTGTATTGAGCTGGGAGATCACTTCTGATATAAAAGATGTACATCAGACGGGTTATCATATATTGGTCGCTTCGTCCATCGAAAAACTAAATGCCAATGAAGGTGATCTTTGGGATGAACAAGCCACGTCGGATAATTCTATCTCGGTAGTCTATAAAGGAAATCCTTTACAAAGCCGAACTTCCTGTTTCTGGAAAGTAAAGGTTACTACAAATAAAGGGACGTCCGGTTGGAGTGAACCTGCAAGTTGGACAATCGCTTTACTGAATGCTTCTGACTGGTCAGCCCGGTGGACAGGACTCGACAAGGCTTCTCCTACAGATGTAACCGAAGGACGTACACGTTTAGCGGCGCGTTATCTTCGGAAAGAATTTAGTCTAAATGATAAAGAGGTACAAAAGGCGACCTTCTATATTTCAGGTCTGGGGTTTTATGAAGCGTATATCAATGGAAACCATATAGGTGAACAGGTCTTTTCTCCTACACCTACCGATTATACTAAAACGGTTAAATATAATACATTCGATGTTACTTCCCAACTCGAAAAAGGAAAGAATGCGTTAGGTGTTGTATTAGGGAATGGACGTTATTTTTCAATGAGAATACCTGGTGTACGACACTTTGGTTTCCCTAAATTGATTGCTCAACTTGAAGTGGATTATACCGATGGTTCCAGACAGACCATTATAAGTGACGAGAGTTGGAAAATAACGGCCGACGGTCCTATCCTCGTAAACAATGAGTTTGATGGGGAAGAGTATGATGCACGTAAAGAGATGCCGGGATGGAATAAACCAGGATTTAGTGATACTGCCTGGCTTACGGCTGAAGCTGTCGATGCTCCCGGTGGGAAACTTGAAGCACAACTCAACCGTAATATGAAAGTGATGGAGACTATCCGTCCTGTAACCATTAAAGAAGTAAAACCCGGTATGTTTATCCTCGATATGGGACAGAATATGGTGGGGTGGCTTCGTATGAAAGTAAAAGGTCAACCGGGTAATGAAGTTCAACTTCGTTTTGCAGAACTAATTAAAGATGATGGAACTTTATATATGGATAACCTGAGAGGTGCCCTGGTTACAGACAAATATATTCTGAAGAGTGAATATGCCGAAACCTGGGAACCTTCTTTTACTTATCATGGCTTCCGCTATGCCGAAATAACCGGCTTTCCCGGTACACCTACTATTGGCGACTTTGAAGGGTTAGTTGTTTACGACGAAATGGATGTAACAGGGCACTTTGAAACGTCTGATGCCACACTTAATCAGATATACAAGAATGCTTATTGGGGTATCCGCGGCAATTACAGGGGAATGCCTACTGATTGTCCTCAACGAGATGAGCGCATGGGATGGCTTGGTGACCGTGCGGTGGGTTCACATGGCGAGAGTTTTATATTTGATAATCAACGACTGTATGCCAAATGGCTCGATGATATTGAAGAAGCTCAACGGGAAGACGGAAGTGTTCCTGATGTGGCACCTAATTACTGGAGTATCTATTCGGATAATATGACATGGCCGGGCGCGTATGTTATTATTGCCAATATGCTATATGAGCAATACGGTGATATGGAGCCAATCGTTAAACACTATAATTCGATGAAAAAATGGCTCGGCTATATGAAGGCTAACTATATGATAGATAATATCATGACAAAAGATACGTATGGTGATTGGTGTATGCCTCCCGAGTCTCCTGAAATGATCCATTCAGAAGATCCTGCTCGGAAAACAGAGGCTGCTGTACTGGGTACTACTTTCTACTTTCGTATGATGTATCTTATGGAACGTTTTGCAACACTACAAGATAAAACAGATGATGCCAAATCATTTGCCGCTGAAGCAGAAACTGTTCATAATGCTTTCAATGCGAAGTATTTTAATCGTGAGACGGGACAGTATAGCAATAATACCGTTACGGCTAATATCCTTCCGTTATGTTATGGTATGGTGCCTGAAGGTTATAAAGAAAAAGTATTCAGCAATATTGTAGATAAAACAGTTAATGAATTCGGTAGTCATGTTAGTACCGGATTGGTGGGTATACAATGGTTAATGCGGGGATTATCAGATTATGGACGTCCCGACCTGGCCTTACAAATAGCGACTAACCGTGATTATCCTAGTTGGGGGTATATGATCGAAAAAGGCGCCACTACCATCTGGGAACTTTGGAACGGAGACACTGCCGATCCTGCCATGAATTCAGCAAACCATGTCATGTTACTGGGTGACCTTGTCGTATGGTTCTATGAATATCTCGGAGGTATCCGTAATATGCCCGGCAGTAATGGTTTTAAAGAAATAATGATGAAACCTTATTTCCTTGAAGGTCTTGACTATGTAAATACTTCTTACCATTCTGTACATGGCATGATAAAAAGCGCATGGAAAAAGAATGACAATACTACAGAATGGAATATTACAGTTCCTTGTAATACTTCTGCAGTGATATATGTCCCGAAGGGACATATAAGCGCGAAAGGTGGAAAGCTTGAAGGCGCGAAGGTTGCAAAGCGCGAAGGAGCTGTCTATCTTCGTTCAGAGAATGGGTATGATCTTTATAAGGTTCCTTCGGGGGATTATCATTTTACTTGGTAAAAGAGCGCAAAAGCGCGAAAGATGGAAGGCGCGAAAGGTTTTATATTATTCCTTTCGCGCCTTCTGCCTTCGCGCTATTTATACTGATAGCACTCTCCCCAGGTCATAAAAATCTTTGGTTGTATTACATTTTCTGTTCGTTTATAATTCAGCCAGTAAGGTTCCCTGTGATCAACGGAATGATCCATTTCATTTTCATGCCCGACAATAATCAGACGCGGATTAAATCCGTTCGCCATCTTTTCCAATGGCATTGCCCAACAATGTAGCAGTAAAACATCTATCGAAGTATGATTTTTTACATTGTTAATCCATTCGTCGTCGTCCTTTTTCCATTGGTCGCCTGTATGGGCAACACTAAATCCTTCGGGAAGAGTAACAATATAAACATTATTGGGTACATTATCTTGATGACCTGGCATGATTTTTACTTGTAATGTTTTTCCGGATTTGAGTTTAACTTTTTCATTAATGATTTTCTCAGAACGCATATGTTTTATGAGATCACTTTTATTTTCCCATAGTCCGGTAGGAGCAATTATCCTCTTGCCAGCTTCTATAAAGATATCGGCTACTGCTCCATCCGCATGATCACCATGCGCATGGGTAACAAACATCATATCACATCTTTCGGCTATAGCTTGCATCACATCGTTTGATATGTATGGTTTGCCTGCTTTGCTTCCTCCCCTGTATAAATCGAACGCAATCGTAACGCTCTTTGTTTTAACAACAAATGCATGATTGTATAGTTTGTAGATTTTCATTCCTTTCTCCACGGGTTTATCAAGACCTTTTATGACCTGTTGTATCCTATATGTCATAAAACGGTAGATAGGTTCGCTGTCATCCAAACGTGTATCGTGTAATATCCAATCAAGATGTAATAAGGCTGATTTACGTATTAACGGTTCATCCTGAACGGGAGGATTGGCTTCCAATATCTGATTGACTAATTGGAATGTTTCTTCGGCCTGTTCTGCCACAAATTCATTTACTTTACCCCAATAATGTAGGGGTTTTTCTTGTTGTTGTGCATATATGCCTGACGATAAAACCAGACAGATAAAAAAGAGAAAGATTTTCATTTTGTATAACTAATAAATTATTAAACTTAAGTGTCTGGAAAGTAAAGGTATCCAGACACCTAATAAACTAAATAAAGATACTTTTACCAATCTGTATTTTGTTCCAGATTTGGGTTACGATCCATTTCGACAAACGGTATAGGCCAGATTTCGTGACGCGACTGATAGGTGCGTTCATACATCAGGTCTCCGAAGATGTCGGTAGCATTTTCAACAGTTGATTGGAGTATACCCCAACGACGTATATCCCAATAGCGCTGCCCTTCACCGGTTAACTCGTATGCTCGTTCGTTTCGGATGCGTTGTGTCATTTCATCTTTTCCGTTAACGGATAGCCAGGCGGCACCTGAGTTTAAACCAGGCATATTGACACGAGCACGTACTTTATTGACTTCAGTGACTGCTTTATCCATTTCTCCATTTTCGTTATAAGCTTCAGCTAGCATCAAGAGGACATCACCAAGGCGGATCAATGGGAATTCATAGGGAGTACGACTGTATTCCCCCCAATAACCGTCAAGATTACCGGTAGGTATCCATTTACGCCAAAAGTAAGAGTTCCAGCCTTCAGAGTTACGTATGAAAGCTGCTGCTTCCATAGGTGATCCACCTTGTGTCGGATCTGCAAACACAAATTGTTTGTCCATAGGATTAGAACCGGCATCCGTACCCAGATAATGAGAATACGGAGTAATTACGTTCCAGCACAAGCGTGGATCACGATTACGATAAGCATCCAGAACCTTTGTAGTATCGCAGTCCAATAGATTGGTGATGACAGTACTGGCTTGATCAATAGCAACACTCAAGAGTTTACGACGGAATTGTGAATCACCTGCATTAAAGCCGGGAAATACGTCATTCCAATTGAATTTTGTTCCATCAGGGTTTTCATACATGTCAACCATTTTAGTCGAAGGTACGATACAATTGCTGGCAATAAGTCGCATAGTGGCCTTATTGCCAAAATAGCCGACAATATTCAACGCATGGTCAGCAACATTGCCATCGATGGATTGTATAGCAAAGATCATTTCGTTACTACGTTTACCGTTATAGATACGAAAGAGGTCTTCATAATCAGGATGCAAAGCATAGCCGTAGTCATTGCTTTTGTTATATACAACTTCTTCGAAGTCTGCAATAGCCTTCGTCCATTCTTTATTGAAGAGATAAACTTTGCCTCGAAGGGCATAGGCTGCTCCTTTGGTAGCACGACCGTAATCACTATTATCCCAGCTTACAGGGAGTTTAGCAATAGCCTCAGCCAGGTCATCCAATACATGCTGGCGAATTTCTTCTGCTGAGCTACGTGGGTTGGTCACAGTCGCAAATTCTTTATTGATATCACACGTTTCATCGTAGTAAGGCACACCGCCCCAACAGTTAAGCATACGGAAATAAGCCATGGCACGAAGGAATTTGGCTTCACCGGTTACATGATCGATGGTTGTTTGACTGATAGACATATTAGCTACATTACGGATCACTGTATTCGAACGGTGAACCAATTCGTAGAGATATTGCCAATGGTTTTGCACAGGACTGCTGCTTGAAGAGAATGAGGTGCCGCGGGAAATATCAGCCAGAGGGCTGGTTCCATCAGCCAAATCTGTGCACATATCGAATGTAAACTCCAGACCAAAACACCAGTTTTGCTTCATTGCGGCATACAAACCCACAGCGGCTTGTTTAGCGTGAGTTTCAGTTTTCCAGAATGTACTGCTAGACATTTGATCAGCTGGAGTATAATCAAGGCTTTCGCAACTACTGAACAAAAGGATAAATCCCAAAAGTGCGGAAATTATATTTTTACTTTTCATTGTTTTCTAATTTTATTTTCATACTATTTTAGAATGTTACATTGATACCTATAGAGTATTGACGAATAGAAGGATATCCAACGTTAGAAGCAACTTCAGGATCCAATCCGGGAAAGTTTGTGATGGTAAACAGATTATCGAGACTACCATAAACTTTCAATGACTCAACAAAAAACTTTTGCGTGATATGTTTGGGTATTGTGTAGCCCAATTGAATATTCTTGCAACGAAGATAGGCTGCATTGTGTATGAAAGCGTCACTGGCTTGGTTGTTTTTGCTGTTTGCATTGTTACGTAATCTCGGATACTTGGAATTGTAAGGGTTTTCAGGCGTCCAGGCATTGTCCGTAATATCCTTTATGAGAGATTGTCCCATAACAGTAGTGAAGCGGAAAGCCTGGTTATTATAATAAACTTTATAGTCACCTACCCCTTGTAGAAGCATGCTGAAGTCGAAGTTGTTCCAGGATAAGCCAAGATTTGCACCATAGGTAAATGTCGGACTATTACCATGACCGATTTCCACACGGTCATCTGCATCTAGTTTACCATCGCCATTCGCATCGGCAAACAGGAAGTCGCCGAGTTCGGGACGTTGATAGGTCGCGAAGTAATTGGGATTTTTATCAACCAGTGATTGAACATAGTCCAGGTCAGCCTGGTCACGAACGATGCGATCCACAGTAATCACATAGAGCTGATTGATCGGTTTATCCTCTTGTATCTTGTAAACACCATTGATGGAAGAAATGTCTCCCTGAAACTTAGTTACCTTGTTGCGAACATAACCCATGTTGAAACCTGCCGTGTAGGCAACTTCGCCGATATGATCAGTCCAGTTAATATCGAAATCGACCCCTCGGTTGTTAACCTCACCTGCGTTTTGGTTAGGTACGATAGTCGTACCGTGTTCCAACGGAACAGGAAGTGAAATCAAGATCCCCCTCGTGTCCCTGTTAAACCATTCAAGCGAACCGGTCAGTCGATTGTTAAGGAAACCATAGTCAATACCGATATTAGTCATATATGTGGTCTCCCAGGTCAGGTTGGTGTTGGAAAGTACTGTTTGCGAAAGACCGGTGGCGATGTTATTGCCTAAAATGTAATTGGTTGCGGAATATAATGATTGCCACATATAGTAGGTTGAAGTCGCATTGTTACCAAGTGACCCGTAAGATGCACGGAGTTTCAACGAATTCAACCAATCGTGATACTCATGCATGAATCCTTCTTCGGAAATACGCCAACCAGCCGATACCGAAGGGAAGTAACCCCAACGTTCACCCGGAGCAAATTTTGAAGAACCATCAGCACGGATATTGGCCTCCAGCATATATTTATTGTCCCAAACCAGGTTAATTCTTCCGAAATAAGAACGCATGGCCCATTCGTTGTAGTTTCCGGTAATACGTCCGAGAGTTGTAGCTGCATCGAAAGAAGTCAGCGATTCATCTACCAGGTCATATTTCAGGTAATAGTCTGTATCATATTTATTATATTCCTGACTAGCACCAGCCATGACAGTTGCTTCAAGTTTATCAAGCTTGAATTCGTAACGAGCGGTCACATCTGATGTCCGGAAGGTGTTACGATAGTTATAGCGTCTGATATATGTGCGAACTACACCCTCACGAAGCATCACCGGACCATCCAAAGTGAAACGATACAAGTCACGGTCACATAAGTGTTGTTCAACCAAACGATCCCAATAGTTGTAGGAATAAGAAGCATCGATAGTCAAGCCTTTGATTGGTTTCAGGCGACCATACATTTTAGCTACCGTACGACGGGTTTTAGTTGGGAAGTCATCTTTGTAGAACCACATACGACGATAAGGATTGGCATTGCTGACGTTTTCCTCTTCAGGGTTTTGAATACCACCGTATAAACCGGTTTTAGAATCATAGAGTGTCATACCTGGGACGGTATTGAACGCCCCATAACCCCAAATAACGTCACCACCGGCTGCTGCTACAGTGGAAGAAGGATTATTGGAGTCGATGTAGCCGAAAAGATTCGTACCAACAGTTAGCC
The DNA here is from genome assembly GCA_032054765.1 of Tannerellaceae bacterium. Lineage (GTDB taxonomy): Bacteria > Bacteroidota > Bacteroidia > Bacteroidales > Tannerellaceae > DFXE01. The sequence goes on along the minus strand of DAMBSC010000005.1, from coordinate 31,187 downwards.
AAGGCTTAATATCAACGTCAATGTTGGCACGTAATTGATAACGATCATAGTCGGTGTGATAAATCATACCGGGGTTATCGACATAACCGAAAGAAAGATTATAACGAATGGTATTAGTACCACCTATCGCAGAGATATTATGATTTTGAACAACCGAAGGATTACGATAAATATGGTCTTGCCAGTCAGTATTGGGATATACAGTAGGATTCTTACCGGCATCGTTACGCCATTCATCGATTTTACCTTGAGAGAAGCGGGGAGCCTGACCGTTGGCAACCAAACCGGCGTTCTGGATTTCCATGAAGTCGGCATAGTTGGTAACCAGATTGAGACGTTTGGCTACGGTTTCAAACGAAACATTACCGCTATAAGTAATTCTGGAAGTACCTTCAACTCCCTTTTTAGTGGTAATCAAGATAACTCCGTTAGCTGCACGAGAACCATAGATAGCTGATGATGCTGCATCTTTCAATATCGAGATAGTTTCGATATCCTGGGGATTGATGTCGCTGATCGAAGCACCGGCCATACCATCAATGACTACGAGAGGGTCGGAGTTATTCAACGTACCCTGCCCACGTATGCGGATAGTTTGCGATTCATAACCAGGCGTATTACCGCCGCTGTTAGTCACTGTCAGACCTGCTGCCAAACCTGCCAATGCGTTAGTTGCATTCGTTACAGGCCGATCGTTGAGTGCATCCATCTTAACCGAAGAAACAGCACCTGTCATGTTTACTTTCTTTTGTGTGCCGTAACCAACTACCACAACTTCCTCCAGTCCCAGTTCATCAGGCATTAAGGTTATATTTATGTTTTGCTGGTTTCCTACTCTGATTTCCTGTGTTTTGTATCCGATATAAGACACAATCAATATCGGTTCCTGGCCGGTAATTTCCAGATTGAAGTGGCCATTAATATCTGTTACGACACCACTGCTTGTTCCTTTTACTAGAATATTAACACCGATCAAAGGTTCATTATAATTGTCGATAACTGTCCCTGTAATGGTTTTTGATTGTTGCTGAATTGGAACAGAGGTTTCTGAACTACCGGATTTGGCAACCGACACTTGCCGGTCATTAATGGAATAAGTAAGATTAGTACCGGTAAATATATTATCCAGTATAACATTTAAAGTTTCCGATTTCACATGAACATCAACTTTCTTATCCAATTCTTTTTGTATGTTTTTTGGGAAGAAGAATACATATTCCGATTTGTTTTCTATCAGGCTGATCACTTCCCGAATCGATTGTTTGCTTACATCAAGAGATAGTAAGGTGTTTTGGGAGTATGTTGCAGAAAAGGCAGTACCTATTCCCAAAGTCAACAATAAAACAATGATTTTCATAATACGTATTATATAACATAGATCGGAAGACCACGATCTTTTCAGATAATGATTTAATTTCATATATTTGTCTTGATTTAGAAGTTTAAAACAATATTTTTACTTTGAAATTATATGCCGGGGAATAGTGCGAATATTTTCCGGCATAACTTTATTCATTATAGTTCATTTTTCATAGGCATTTCATTTATATTAGACATAATTTACAATTTCCATTTTCTATCTTTTTTGTACCAATATCCGGTTTTCCTCTAATGAATATTTGATAGGTAATGTATTATAGATTGTTTTCAGAACTTCTTCTATCTCATCAAACAGTACTAGCTTTCCATTACATTCCATCATTGCAATGCTTTCTTCATAATCAATAGGAATATCATAATAACGAGATAAACGTGTCAGGATATGAGACAAAGATTCATTGGAAAACTGAAGATATCCATCTCTCCAACTGATATAGTCATACACGTCGATTTTCTCTATGGATACGTTATTCTTTTGAACAGATAACATCTGGCTAGGTAATAAACGGGATTTTTTTTCATTAACACTCACATCTACATATCCTTCAACCAGAACAACAGAATGCTCTGTATCATCTTTATAAGCTGAAACATTAAATTGAGTACCCACAACATCCACAGTCATCCTGGAAGTATTTACATAAAAGGGCCAGGCCTCATTCTTTTCTACTTCAATATAGATTTCGCCTTCTATCCATATTTCTCTTCTTTCGGGGTTAAACTGTGTAGGGAATTTTAATATAGAACCGGAGTTAATCCAAACTTTTGAACCATCAGTAAGTGTCAGGCTTGAACGTTTCCCTTTGGGTACGATTAATGTGTTTAAAGTAATTTCATTAGTTGTGGTTTCAGATGTCTTTACCTGTTCGTTTTCTATATTTACAATATCGTTATGTTTTATATCAGTATTTTTATCAAAGATGATCGTTTTATTATTAGACAAAACTAATTGTATATCTTTTTGATTTAAGGCATTACTATCCACAACTGTCATTAACAAATAATCTTCAGGAAGGACATTGTCTTTATGTACAGAAAATAACGGATATAGAAGAATCCAAAGCAGAGCAACGCAAGCAACAGCTGATATTGTTAAATAAAGGCGAATATGTCTTTGCCTGTTTCTTTTAGCAAGATCTTTCTGTATTTGCTCAAAAATAGTCTCTTTTTCCTCCTGGGAAAGTTTCGGACTATTCAATTGTAGGAAAGATTTATATTTTAACCATCTATTCGACATAAACTACTAAACAGGTTTCATCGTACAGACGATCATGGAAAAAAAATGTTCCCATTTTTTCTAAGAATTTTCTTCACGCATTCGTTTTATTGCACGTGATATTAGTTTTCTTACTGCAGGAGGAGTCATTTCCAGTAGATTGGCAATCTCTTCATATTCCATTTCCTGTATAAAACGTAAATAAACAGCCTCTCTTTGTCTGTCTGTAAGCATATTTAATAAATGATTTATTTGAAGTTCAAGAGATATCTTGTCTTCATATGCAATTATTTCATCTAATACTGATGTTTCTATTGAGAAAGGCAATTCCAGATTTCCTTGTAAATCTTCTTTTATGGTTGATTTATAGATGTCTAACAAACGGTTTTTCAACATACGAAATAAAAAGTATTTCAGTTGATTCACCTCTTTCAGTTGCTTTTTATTTACATAAAATTTGAAAAATGTATCTTGAATTGCATCTTTAAGTGTTTCTCTTTTAAAGCCCAGTCCGACCCCATACGCAAACAATTCGTCTACATATTTATTGTATATAGATACAAAAGCCGAACTATCACCTTGCAGAAAAGAAAGTAACAGACTCCTATCCTCTATACTTTTTACACTTTTACTATCTAGCTGTTCTTTTTGATTCTTCACTTAACAGTCTTCGATCTCTTTATCACATTAAAGATAACATCTCGTAAGAATAAACCAAAGAAATATTTATATTAGTAACGACTGTTTCCTTAATTATTTATTAATACAAAATAAATGTACCTTTGTTACGTTACGGCAACAGTCGCATTATTTTTTGAAGAAGTTTTAGAACCCTGTTAGTACCTTGTATAAATTACTTTATCAAAATATCAAAACAGCAATTGTAAATTATCATTGGCCTTCATATCTATAGTAATGATACCATTTACAACAGGCAAGGATGCCAGCTTTTGATTCATTTTTATTTTTAGATTTTCTGAATTATCAGGTAGTTTGATTTTGTAGGTTCCGGCAATCGGAGTTTTAAGGGAAGCCTCAGTAATTAAACCGTTATCCCATTTTGCTGAAACTTCGCCTCCTCCCCAAACTTTTAATCCTTTAAAGCTGCCGCTTTTCCATGCTATTGGAATGGCAGGGAGCAGTTCTATCTTTCCACTCTGGCATTGAAGCAACATTTCCGCTATACCTGAGGTCGCTCCAAAATTACCGTCTATCTGAAACGGAGGATGCGAACAGAATAGATTCGGATAAGTTCCTCCACCGTCTGACATATTGGTTTCATTTGTATATACAGGGGTGAGTAAATCTCCGATTAACTTGAAAGCATGGTCGCCGTCATGCAAACGGGCCCAGAAGTTTATTTTCCAAGCCATCGACCATCCGGTGCTTTTATCCCCACGGGCAGCTAATGTTTTACGGGCGGCTTCGGCTAATTCAGGTGTATTATCTACTGATATTTCATTGGCCGGATGTAGTCCATATAAAGGTGATACATGGCGGTGATGAGGTTCGGCTTCTTCGTATGGTTCGAGCCATTCCATAATCCTGCCGTCTTTACCTATGGTTGTCGGCATCAAACGTGCGCGTTTAGCAGCTAATTCTTCTGTAAACTCTTTGTCAAGTCCAAGAATATTTGCGGCCTCTATGGTGTTGGTAAAGAGTTCCCTGACAAGTTGATTGTCCATAGTTGATCCAGCGCAGATATGAACCGTTTTGCCATTCAATATAAAAGCATTCTCAGGAGAGGTTGTAGGTGCTGTTACAAGATATTTATTTCTTGGATCTTCTACCAACATGTCAACGAAGAACAGCGCTGCACCTTTCATTACGGGATATACATCTTTAAGGTATTCTTTGTCAAGTGTGTATTGATAATGAGTGAAAAGGTGCTGGCATAGCCATGCTGCCGAAGTATTTGTTGCACCCCATGAAGGATGTTCGCCAGGAGCAGTAAATTCCCAGGGATTTCCCAATATATGAGTTACCCAGCCGCGTGCATTGTAGAATACTTTAGCAGTTTGCTCACCACTTTTTACCTGTTGTTTGGTCCATTCGATCAGAGGCATGTGTAACTCAGAAAGGTTGGTCACTTCGGCCGGCCAGAGATTCATCTGAAGGTTTATATTCAGGTGATAATCGCCGTTCCAGGGGGTGTTAATCGTATTAACCCAGAGTCCTTGTAGGTTGGGTGGAAGTAATCCCGGACGGGTAGAAGATATTAGAAGATATCGTCCAAACTGGAAGTAGAGAGATATCAACCCTGGATCATTCCGATCTTTTGCGAATGCCACTAACCGTTCATTAATAGGAAGATTTTCTTTTTCATTATGTCCTAAATCAAGACTGACTCTGTGGAAAAGTTTCCGGTAAACAGCCAGATGTTCCTTTTTTAGTGTGGAGAAATCTTTGTTTTCAGCATTGGCCAGAAGTGTCGTCACCTGTGTTTCTGCATCTTTTCCAAAATAATCAGTAGCCATACTGACAAGTATTAGTGCTTCAGAAGCCCCTGTAACGGTAAGCGTACTATCTTCCTGTGTGATACGCCCACCTTTGGGTAGTATAATCCGTGTACGTGCTATATATTGTGTACCATTGCCATCGGTTCCGTTATTGAGTTGTCCCTGCATGATCAGGTCGTTCCCTTTTACTGTTACATGAAACCGTTCAGGACGATTTATGCCTATGGAGAAATTGATGGCTTTGTCAATATCAGCCGTCAAACGTATTACACCTACATCTTCGGAAAAAGAGGTAAATATTTCTCTACGGTAATTGGTACCACTTCGTTTGAAGGAAGTTGTAGATATGGCATTATCCAGGTTGAGTTCCCTGCGATAGTTAGTATTGATATCTTTATCATTAGCATAAGTATAATCAATTACCAGATTACCTAATAACTGGAAAGAGCCATAGGGAGCATCAGCACCATTACCATAATTACTTCCAGTTCCTTTGCATACAAATGTGCTGTACATTAACTCCTGGGCTTCATCATTCCGTCCTTCAAATAGTAATTGACGAATACGTGGTAGTGAATATACTGCATACGGGTTATCGGTATCCTGTTTACTCCCTGACCACATGGATATTTCATTGAGTACAATATTCTCATGGTTAATACCTCCATCCGGCATTAAACCTAAACGTCCATTCCCAAGAGGAAAGGTTTCTTCCCATATCTTTGCCGGTTCGTTAAAGAAATAACTTACAGGTGTTTCATTTGTAACGGATGCCTTATCACATCCTACGAGAACAAGCAAAATAGCAAGTAAATAGGTGTTTGTTTTCATAAGTATATATGTAAATATTATAGTATAAGCTGTCAGAAACTTTGCATATCGCAGAGCTTTTTATAGTAGCCGTTTAGAGAAAATAATTCTTCATGGCGTCCGCGTTCTACAATTTCGCCTTCATGCATAACACAGATCTCATCAGCGTTCTTGATTGTTGAAAGCCTATGTGCAATGACTATAGTTGTACGGTTCTTCATCAGATTCTCCAGCGCATCCTGTACCAGGCGTTCTGATTCAGTATCTAAAGCAGACGTTGCTTCATCCAGGATCAGAATAGGCGGATTCTTGAGGATAGCACGGGCTATACTGATTCGTTGTCGCTGTCCGCCCGATAGTTTACCTCCTCTGTCACCAATATTAGTATTATATCCTTCTTCTGTTGCCATAATGAAATCATGAGCATTGGCGATGCGGGCAGCTTCTTCCACTTCTTGTTGCGTGGCATTATCTACCCCGAAAGATATATTATTGAAGAAAGTATCATTGAAGAGAATAGCTTCTTGATTTACATTTCCCATCAGACTACGAAGATCGTATAAAGTAGCATCCCGTACATCTGTATTATCTATTGTGATGCTGCCTTGTGTCACATCATAAAAACGGGGGAGTAAATCAACTAATGTGCTTTTTCCAGAACCGGATTGACCTACCAGGGCTACTGTTTTTCCTTTGGGGATAATCAGGTTAATGTTTTTTAATACCCATTCATTCTGATATTTGAACCATACATTACTATAACTAATCTGCTTTTCCAAGTTTATCTTTTTAGGATGAACGGGATCTTTTATATTGCTTTCTGCCATTAATATTTTATCAATACGGTCCATTGAAGCCAATCCTTTCTGAATAGAATAAGTGGCTTTACTCAAATCTTTGGCAGGATTAATAATACTATAAAAAATCACCAGGTAATAGATAAAGGTAGAAGCATCGATACTGCTGCTTTCACTCAAGATGAGGCTTCCACCGTACCAAAGTACAATGGCTATTGTGGCTGTTCCAAGGAATTCACTCATGGGGTGTGCCATCTGCTGGCGACGGTATATCCGATTGGTTGTTCTGCGGAAAGTGTCATTACTTTTCTCAAAACGATCATGGATTTTCTTCTCAGCGTTAAATGCTTTGATAATACGTAATCCGCTAAGTGTTTCTTCAAGCTGACTCATCAGATAGCCCCATTGTTCCTGTCCTAATAACGATTTACGTTTTAAAGTCTTACCTACTTTACCCATGATGTAACCTGCGGCAGGAAGTAAAATCAATACAAACACGGTGAGTTGCCAACTGATAATAAGCATTCCGGCCAGGTAGATTATAATAAGGATGGGATTTTTAAACAGCATATCCAAAGAGCTCATGATAGAAGTTTCAATCTCATTTACATCACCCGATGCACGTGCGATGATGTCACCTTTCCGTTCTTCAGAGAAAAACCCTAATGGGAGTTGTGTGATCTTGCGATTAATTTGATTTCTTATATCACGCACTACACCTGTACGAATGGGTATCATGGTAAAGAATGCCATATACATGGAGGCCACTTTGAGAAAAGTCATAACAATCAGGAAAATCCCCAATATAATAAGGGTATACGATCCCCCATGCGTATCAATCAGGTTGCTGACATACCAGAAGAAGTTATCTTTTAAAACTCCAGGAAGTTCTTTCCATGATTCCCACGATCCGGGATTTAGTGTCCAGTCTACATATTGATATGTCGTATCGTCTGTCTTAAAAAGGATATTAAGTATCGGGATAATAAGCGCAAAAGAGAAAAGGTTCAATATTGCCGATAAAATATTGAATACAACATTTAATATTAAGTATTTCTTGTATGGGGGAACGAAACGCTTTAAAATGCGTAGGAAATCTTTCATGTAAATTGAAAATAAAATTAGGCCGCAAGTTAGTCAAATATTTAATTTATTCCTTATATTGGCGCCTGTTAAGTTGTGTTATATTATGAAACAAACCAGACGAAGATTCCTTCAAACGATAGGACTATTTTCAGGAAGCGTATTATTTATGCCTTCCTGTGTATCTATGCCTTCTGAGTATCGTGTATTTACATCTCGTGAAGCCGATTGTCTGATTGCATTGTGTGAACAGATTATTCCTGCGGATAAAGAAGCCGGAGCTACCGAAGCCGGAGTTATCCATTTTATCGACAAGATACTCTATGAACGATTTCAGCATCTTGTGCCCCTATATCAATATGGATTAAGAGCTTTAGGTGCTTCATGTAAAGATTTGTACCAAACTTCTTTTGAAACGCTAACTACTGAAAGACAAATAGAAGTTATGAAACAAATGGAGTCTGACTCTTTACCCGTAAGCTATTGGGAAGAAACCAAAGCATCCTCTTTCTTCCGTCAGGTAATTAAGAACACCATGCAAGGATTTTATGGTCCTCCCAGGCATGGAGGAAACAAAAACTTTGTGAGCTATCGGATGCTTAAGTTGGATTTCCCATTGGTAGTGGGACAAAACAGATATAGTCATGGCTAATAAAAAAGTGGATGCGATTGTAGTCGGTGCCGGTGCCGGTGGAGGAGTGGTTGCAAAGGAGCTGGCTGTAAATGGCTTTTCTGTTGTACTCTTCGAGCGGGGTGACTGGCCTGACTATGATAAACATATCAATGATGAATTAATAAATCAGCGGAATCAGGAATTGGATTCAGCTTTCGGGCCGGATTGGGATAAGAACCCACGAGTATTTATAGAGAAGAATGGCGAACGACGTATTATAAATCCCGGTGATAGTGCGTATGGACATGTTGCTGCATGTGTTGGTTCGGGCACGGTTAGTTATGGTGCGTTAGCCTGGCGTTTCATGCCCGAAGATTTTAAATTAAAATCTACATATGGATATGTGGAAGGTTCCTCGATAGATGATTGGCCTATAACCTATGAAGATCTTGAACCCTATTATGAAAAAGTGGAGTGGGAGATAGGTGTAACAAGTGATGGCTCTTTAAATCCCTTTGCTCCGCCACGTAAAAAGCAATCTCCCATGCCTCCGTTTGAGTATAATCGTGAAGCTACACATCTTTCAGAAGCAGCTAAAAGATTAGGAATGCATCCATTTCCTGCACCAATGCTCAGAAATTCCGTTCCTTATAACGGAAGAGCAGCCTGTATTCGAAACCGTACTTGTTGCGGCTATGCCTGTCCTGTAGATGCCAAGAATGGTACACAAAACACAGTGATACCTGTTGCCATGCAAACGGGTAATTGTGAGGTAAAGACCAATTGTATGGTGGCAGAAGTATTAGTCAATGATCAAGGGAAAGCAACCGGAGTTCATTATTTCGATGAAAAAGGTAAAGGACATACAATGGATGCTAAGATTATAGTTGTCAGTGGTTCAGCCACAGAGACAGCTCGTTTGCTTTTAAACTCTAAATCCCGACTTTTTCCTAACGGAGCAGGTAATAACAACGATTGGGTAGGAAGAAATCTTCAAGGGCATGCTTATACAGGGGCACGAGGTATATTCGACTTTGATATTCTTGATCTGGCAGGACCGGGAGTATGCATGGCCATCTGTGATTTTAACCACCATAATGAAGGGATTGTCGGAGGTGGAATGATCGCCAATGAATTTTATGTATTACCTTATGCCTTTTCAAACCTTCGTCCGCCTGGCGAAGCGACGTGGGGGATTGAACACAAGAACTTTCAACGAAATAATTATTATCGTATTGGACGTCTGCAAGGCCCGGTTCAGGAAATTCCGTCTTTTGAAGCTCGTGTAACGGTAGACCCTACAGTTAAAGATTATTGGGGTATTCCGGTGGTAGCTTTTTCCGGAGAAAGACATCCTATGGATGAACAGATTTGTGCATTTCTATCTGATAAGGCAGAGTCTATTTTGAAAGAAGCCGGAGCAATCAGAACCTGGCAAAATCGGGGAGGAAGGGGAGGACTAAGCGGCGGACAGCATCAGGCAGGAACCTGTCGTATGGGTAACGATCCGCAAACATCTGTAACAAACAAATACGGACAAGTACATGATATAGATAATCTTTTTATAGCGGATGGCAGCTTAATTGTTACAAATGGCGGCTTTAATCCGGCCCTTACTATTATGGCTTTAGGGTATTGGGTGGGAGAATATATCGTGAAAACTTTTAAGTGAGCAGACTCCAATGAAAAAGAAAACTATAAAATATCTCTTGATCTCCCTTTTAGGACTGATCCTTCTATTTTCAGCCTTTTATACTACCTGGAATGTGATAAATCCTGCAAATACCTGCGCCCAATGCCATGAAATAAAACCTTCACATGACAAATGGCTTACTTCGCCGCATTCAGATATTGCCTGTATCGATTGTCACGGAACAGCTTTAAGTAACGGATTACATAGTCTGAAAGAAAAAACAGGTATGGTAATTTCTCATCTTACTAAAGATAAAAGGAATGAAGAGATCAGATTAAACGAACGACAAGTATTGGAAGTCTCCGAGCGGTGTATTACATGTCATCGTTCGGAACATACCGGCTGGCTGAAGGGCGGACACGGAACAACCTATAAAGATATATTTCTCGATCAGGAACATAATAAGATGGAGAAACCTTATGCAGACTGTTTTCGTTGTCACGGTATGTTTTATGATGGAACATTGAGCGACTTAATGGAGTTAAAAGGAACACCTGAAGAATACCGAATAAAAGATAAAAAACAAGAAGAAGTATCAGCCATTCCTTGTCTTGCTTGTCATCAGATGCATACTGAAGCAGATAATGGCCCAAAGACATCACTATATATACGATCTGAAAAGAATTATCTTCGTACAGATTATTTATCTAAAATCGATATGTATGAAAAGGGCCGTAACGTATTAACTCCTGATGATCCCAACTCCCGTCTTTGTATACAATGCCATTCACCCAATGCCTGGCACGAAGCCGGAAGTGAAGATGATCGTACCACAACAGGAGTACATGAAGGATTAAGTTGCATGGCCTGCCATCAACCCCATACGAATGATACACGTAATTCATGTGATGATTGTCATCCGGCTCTCTCTAATTGCGGTATAGATGTAAAAGCAATGAACACTACTTATTTAAGCCTGGAAAGTAAAAACAACATACATCATATAAGTTGTGTGAGTTGCCATGATGATTATAGTGTCAAGAAATGAAATGTTAATAAGCATGTCGCTTTTAGGAGCTATGATTGTATGTGAAATGAAGACGCGTTTTATTTTGTATCATAGTAAAGAGAACTTTTTCTCATTGCGATGAGAATAAATTCTCACTGTGATGAGAAAATGTTCTCTTCGTGATGAGAAAAAATTCTCTTCGGGTTGAGAAAAAGTTCTCTCAATGGTGAGAAAAAATTCTCAATGTAATAAATTGTGGTGAGCAAAAGATCTTTTGTGGTAACCTATAAAGAAAATTGCAAGAATAAAAGTCAAGACGACTTTTACAAATGTAACTGTGTGTTTTTAGAATGATGTTATTTATATTTTATATTTTTGTACTAGCAAGTTACTTTGAAAATGGTCGCTAAAAAACTATTACTACTGTCAACCTTTTATACTATTTGTGTTTTTTGTTATGCGCAGCAAGATTCTATTGTTCCGTTTGACAAAGCATATAAACGAAATTATTATACCCAAAAAGTTAATGGTGAACGACCCATAATTGATGGGCGGTTAGATGAAGACTTCTGGACTAAAAACGGGGAATGGTCAGAACGTTTCGTACAGGTTCTGCCCGAAGAACGAAAGGTAAACCCTTATACTACTTATATGAAAGTGCTTTACGATGACAAATACATTTATGTAGGAGTTATTTGTAAAGATATTAAACCTAATAAGATCAACCGTTTTATTGGTGACAGAGATGATAATACATTGGGTGATTTGATCAGTGTGGCGTTTGATCCTTATCATGATTATCGGGCCGCTCCTGAATTTAACCTGAATGTCGGAGGAAGTAAAACCGATCTCATCGTAACAGATAAACTTAGCGTTAATAAAAGCTGGAATGCGGTATGGGAAGGAAAAACGCATGTTAATCTGAAAGATTCATGCTGGACGGCTGAATTAAGAATACCTTTTAGCCAATTGCGTTACAATCAGCATTCAAATGACAGCATATGGGGGTTACATATCCGTCGCATCATCCGGCATATAGGGCAGGTACAGAATTGGAGTATGATTCCGATTAAGAATAACGGACATGTCTTTTCTTTTGGTGAGATGCATGGTATGAAAGATTTGCCAAAACCAAAAGGTATTGAGTTTCTCCCCTATGTGATGGGTAAGTATCAGCGGGAGCCGAAAATAGAAGGCAGTCCTTACCAGAAAGGAAACGATTGGAGTGGGAATGTCGGACTGGATGCTAAATTCGCTTTATCAGATTTCACGCTTGACCTTACAGTTAATCCTGATTTTGGGCAAGTAGAACTTGATCCCTCTGTTATGAATCTAACGGCTTACGAAACATTTTATGATGAAAAACGCCCTTTCTTTCTGGAAGGAAAACATATTCTTGATTTCACCGATGGTGATGATATGATGTTTTACACCCGCCGGATCGGTGCAATGCCTTCCTTTACACCGGCTGATATAGATAATGAAACCAGTTTTGCCCAGACAAAAAGAAATATTCCGATCATCGGCGCACTAAAACTCACCGGAACAAATCGCAAAGGAGTTACTATCGGGGTTCTACAGAGCCTTACTGCCCGTTCTTCAGCGAAAGTGACCCGTGATGGTATGGAAGACAAAGTGATAGTTGAGCCACTTACAAATTATACATTAGGAAGAGTACAAAAGAACTGGAAAGGTAATACACTTTTAGGTGCTATGATTACTTCTGTTAACCGTTCACTGGAAGAACCTTATCTTGAGCAGTTAATGATTAAGAATGCGTTTACAGCAGGGATAGACTTTACTCATTATTTTAAGAACAGGTTGTATTACATTGATATGAAAGGGATGTTCAGTTCTCTTAATGGTGATGAAGAAGCTATCGCGCGGGTACAAATGAATCCAGTCCATTATTATCAACGTACTTCTGCGACTGATTATCTGGGGGTAGACTACGAAAAGCGATCTCTAACAGGTACAGGCGGTTACGTAAAAGTAGGAAGGAAAGGTAATTCAAAATGGACTTTTGCTGAAACATTTAGCTGGCGTTCACCTGGTTTTGACCTAAATGATATAGGTTATCTAAAACAAGCTGACTATCTTTCTAACGAAACATCTGTCGAGTATAAACAAACAGAAATATGGAAAATATTCCGAACGAATATTCTTACATTCTCGCAGGAGAACAAATGGGATTATGGCGGTAATGCCTTAAATAACAGTATAGGAGTAAAGTGGCGTATGATGTTTCTGAATCGATATGAACTTACTTTAAATGAGAATTTTGGATGGAACTGGATGGATACTCGTCAATTACGCGGTGGGCCGGATATCCGATATGATCCATATTTTTATACAGATATCTCTTTTAATACCAATAAGTCAGAGAGAGTTAGTTTCAGTATGAATTACACCGGTGACCATAATACAGATGGTAAGAATAAATTGAACACTTTTTCACCCGCTTTGAACTTCCGTTTGGGTAATCATGTGCATTTGTCTGGTCAATATAATTTCTCATGGAATAAAGATAATCTGCAATATGTTACCACTATTAACCATTATGAACCTCACATGTCCGTATATACGCCAGCCACGTATTTAATGGGATATCTAGAGCAGAAAACTTATGGGATCACTATGAGGCTTCAGGTGAATGTTACACCTGATATCTCGTTACAGTTTTATGGTTCCCCTTTTACTTCTATTGGTAAATACACGGATTTCAAGAAAGCGGCTGATACTAAATCTCATACTTATAATCATCGTTTTGAAACGTATAATCCCAACCAGATTAGTTTGGCAAATGGAATTTATAGTGTACAAACTGAGAATGAATCATTTCAATTCAGCGATCCTAATTTTAGCTTCAACGAATTTCGTTCTAATTTGGTGGCTCGTTGGGAATATTTACCCGGTTCGACGCTATACTTTGTCTGGGAACACCGGATGTCTGATCGTAAAAACGAATATATCTCAGGGTTTGGAAATAATCTCGATCGTATGTTTGGTCTTCCAACCACAAATACATTTATGATAAAACTCAATTACTGGTTCAATTTGTAAATAACAAATAGAATAAGTAACTTTGTATAGATACATATTTAAATAAATTGAGATCATGGAGGAAAAGAAAAGATTGACTCGTTCAAATAACGGGATGATAGCAGGTGTTTGTGCGGGTATTGCTAATTATTTTGATCTTGATCCCACACTAGTACGTGTGGGTTATATTCTGTTGAGTATATTTACGATTTTCTCCGGAGTAATCGCTTATCTGATTCTCTGGATCGTCATGCCAAAAGAAGGAACAGTATAAAGAATGAATTTTGAATTAACTTCTCCTTTCAGTCCGACAGGAGATCAACCGGAAGCAATTGCTGCGTTGACCGACGGACTAAGGAGTGGTGTGCCTTTCCAAACATTACTGGGAGTTACCGGTTCAGGAAAGACATTTACCATAGCCAATGTGATAAAAGAGGTCCAGCGACCTACACTTATACTTAGTCATAATAAAACACTTGCTGCCCAGTTATACAGTGAGTTTAAGGCTTTTTTTCCAAATAATGCCGTAGAATATTTTGTCTCATACTACGATTATTATCAGCCGGAGGCTTATTTGCCGACCAGGGATTTATATATAGAGAAAGATTTACAAATTAATGAAGAAATTGACAAACTTCGTTTAAAGGCAACAGCATCCCTGTTATCGGGTCGTAGAGATGTGATTGTTGTTTCTTCTGTGTCTTGCCTCTATGGTATGGCAGATCCCACGGCATTTGCTCAGAAAGTAATCTATCTAGAAAAGGGAATAAAAATGGATAGAGACATATTGTTGCGAAGATTAGTGGACAGTATGTATGTAAATAATAAAATAGAGTTTAAAAGCGGGACTTTTCGTGTAAATGGAGATTCTGTAGATGTTTTTCCGGCTATTGAAAGTTATGACGGCGTGGCTTACCGCATTGAATTCTGGGGAGATGAAATAGAACGCATATCATCCTTTGAACCTTTAACAGGAAGGGAGATAGATGAACAAAGCGAATTAAATATATATCCGACTAACCTGTTTGTGACTACTCAGGAAAGAATAAATGCAGCTATAGGGCAGATAGATGTCGATTTAGGAAAGCAAGTTGAGTTTTTCAATCAAGTTGGGAAGCCTTATGAAGCAAAACGTTTGTATGAGCGTGTAACCTTTGACCTTGAAATGATCAGGGAACTTGGGCATTGTTCGGGTATTGAAAACTATTCACGTTATTTCGATGGTCGTCAAGCCGGAGAGCGCCCTTATTGCCTCCTGGATTATTTCCCGAAAGATTTTATGTTGGTTGTTGACGAAAGCCATGTAACTATACCTCAAATACGAGCTATGTACGGAGGTGACCGTTCGCGGAAGATCAATCTGGTAGAATATGGTTTCCGGTTACCGGCTGCAACAGATAACCGTCCGCTCACTTTTGAAGAATTTGAATCGTTGACTCCTACTGCCATATATGTTAGTGCAACACCTGCTGATTTTGAATTAGCGAAAAGTGAGGGGATTGTAGTCGATCAGGTGATACGCCCTACCGGATTACTAGATCCTGTAATAGAGGTACGACCTACTAAAAACCAGATAGACGACCTGATGGAAGAGATCACCCAACGGGCTGAAGTCAACGAGCGCATTTTGGTCACTACCCTGACTAAGCGAATGGCTGAGGAACTTACTTCATATCTGAGTAGAATGGGAATACGGTGTAATTATATACACAGTGAAGTAGATACGTTGGAACGCATACAGATAATGGATGATTTGAGAAAGGGTCTATTCGATGTATTGATAGGAGTAAATCTCTTACGTGAAGGTTTGGACTTACCTGAAGTTTCGCTTGTTGCTATACTCGATGCCGATAAAGAAGGTTTTCTTCGTTCTCACCGTTCATTGACACAAACTGCGGGACGTGCAGCACGTAATGTAAACGGTAAAGTAATCTTTTACGGTGATAAGATCACGGATAGTATGCAGCTTACTATTGACGAAACAAATCGGAGAAGAGAAAAACAATTAGCATATAATGAAAAGCATGGTATTATACCAACTCAGGTGGTAAAGGCAAGTATCTCTCTCATGCAGGAAAAACAAAAAGCTGCTGGAGAACCTGTTTCTTATGTTGAGCCGGATAGCAGTATGGTGGCTGATCCGGTGGTTCAGTATATGAGTAAACCTGAATTAGAAAAGTTGATAGAACGTACCAAAAAGCAGATGAAAGATGCAGCTAAAAAGTTGGAATTTCTTGAAGCGGCTCAATACCGCGATGAATTAATTAAGTTACAGGAGTTATTGGATAATAAAAAAGAATGAACAGGATAAAATCATCTCTGAAAGTTATTATGTTGTTTCTCCTTTCATTGGAGGTAAATGGACAAATACAATTAACTGATAATATTTATTATGCTGATGAAGATATTACAATCTTCAATCGGTTCCTTACTGAGATGGAATCGAAGAAATCACTTCCAATGGATCAACTGATTGTAGAGACAGGTATGTTCTTTTTAGGTACTCCTTATGTTGCATCAACACTGGAACATGAACCGGAAGGTCTAGTGGTCAATTTCCGCGAAATGGATTGTTCTACTTTTGTCGATAATGTTATTGCTCTGGCCCGTATGCTTAAAAGTGATGATCATTCGTTTGATAGTTTCTGTAAACAATTACAAAATCTTCGTTACCGTAACGGCAAAATTAATGATTATGCTGATAGACTTCATTATACAAGTGATTGGGTCTATGAGAATGACCGAAAGAAGATCGTTAGAGATATTAATAAAGAGATAGGTGGTCTTCCGCTTCAACTGAGTTTATCTTTTATGTCTACTCATCCTGACAGTTATAAACAACTTAAAACGGATATGGAAATGGTGCGCCAGATTGCTGAAATAGAGAAAGATATTAGTAGTCGCTCCTATTACTATATTCCTAAACAACATCTTGAAGGTTTTGATACAAAGATAAAATCCGGTGATATAGTTTGCTTTACTACAGCAATCAAAGGACTTGATACATCACATGTCGGTATTATCACCCGGAACAATGGTAAACTGACATTTATTCATGCCTCATCTTTAGCTAAGAAAGTGATTATAAATGAAGCATCCTTGAAAGAATATGTAAATAGAGGAAAAAACAGTACAGGGATTTTACTTGCCAGGCCATTACATTTCTAAAATAACTCAAAGGAAAACTTAACTCCCACTCTGTAAAAATCAAGTTTGTCGAATGCAATAAAGCCGGCAAGGTTAAAAATATGGTTACCAATACCATAACCTAGTTCTGTATAGCTGGGAAGAGCTGGTAGCCACAACTGACTTAGATATAAACGTTCGTAAAAAACATATTTTGATCCTAGTTTCTTACTAAGAAAAGGAAGAAATATGAACGGAGTCTGATACATGACATGTGCTTGGATATACTGGTCGGAGGCATTAAACCACTCACGCCTTAACAGATTGAAGACTCCCCCGATCTGGTCGTCCCATGAATCAGGAAAGTTTCGACGAGTAAAATAACGGAAGTCAGCAAAATATTTAGATTTCTGTTTAGTATATTTACCGGCACTTAGGTGATAATTAAAATGTCGTAATAGTCCTAATGACACATTCTGATGTAAATCTACTTCAAAACGAGCAAAATCTCCATCCCCTTTTAATACACCCGGAAATGCCCGGGAAAACTCAACGGATAATGTCGGGTAATATGAATAGACGTATTCTTTGCGTTTACCATCCATACGATAATATTGCTGAGGTGTAAAAGAGAAACCAATAAACGGGGTAAAATCATTGTAATCTTCATTTACAATTTCTATGATTTCATCTCCAACTTCAAAGCCAGCAATACGCTTTACGGGATTTCGATGGTTGTAGGTTATTCCACCATTCAACTGAAAGCCGTTAGTTAGTTCAAAACGATTTTTTAATTCTATATAGTAATGGCGGAAGTATTGCAGATTTAGGTCTTCTATCTCAAGAGTATCTCCTTTCAGATAATCTTTGATGTCTTTCATCATTTCGGAAGAGTATGATTGATTGCCATTTCCGACAAGTAAACTAAGTGAACCCATTCGTTCAGGACTATAAAGCCATTCGCCCAGTACTTTGAAGTAAAATTCTTTCCTTCCGAACAGATAACCCACTTCTGGACGAAAATATAACTTTTTCCCATCGCTGAAGGTCTTATTGATACGAAGTCGTTGTCTATATGTAATACCATTGCTTCCCGAATATCCTAATTGAAAAGGATTAAGAAATCCGGAATAGCGTATTCTGGTAGCTTTATAATTCATATTTACTGTATTCGTAAGTTTTTGGGTAAGCTCTAAATACTCTATCTTATTGGCATCAGTCGTATCAATAGCTTGAGCGGCCTGAAGTCTCTTATCAGTTACATTCGAATAAAGTTCATCCTCCTGATCACTCAAAGGAATATCGCGCTTAGATTGCCAATAGGCAGAATCTGTAATGATAGGCACTGTATCAGACGATAGTCGGTAATACCCAGTCAGGTCAAGTGATGTCCTACGGGTATTCCTGTAGGGCCCCTCTTCTGACCAAACAATAGATTTATACTTAAATTTGGCGTGATACATATTTACCAATACATTTCCGAATAATTTATAACGAATTTGTAAATCAGCCTTTTCTGGAAGATTAAATCGGTTATAACCTCTTCCATAAGAAACCATTAAGTTAAAGTCGGCAAATGCGTATCGTCCGCTAATATCTATCTCATCGATAGTCCATACCTTATCTACTATATAAAGATCGCCACTGATGAGTTTTTGGCTTAATTGCTTAGGGAGAAAACGTATACGGAAAATATTCAAGCCGGCAGTATCCCGTGTTTCAATCACTTTAAAAGTATAATATTTAAATGCATTCTTAGCAACTGGCATCAGAATAGCATCGTTAAAAGCAGTAGATGAATAGACATTCATATTCAGAAATTCAATAACTTCTTTCTGTTTTTTGCTATTAGGAATACTGCTTCCATTAATAGCTTCGATATGATGAACAAAGACATTTGGAGGTTCAAATTTAGATTGACTCACCATCTCGAATACCATATCTTTGGGACGTCGGTTAACAGGGAATACATGATGTGCATAACGAAATAACCTGTTTTTCTTCAAAACCTCTGTGACTCCTTTGATATATATTTCCGACTCAGAGCTTTCTAACAGGTTTTGATAGCGGGAAGCATTGTCAATTACCATCCGCATAATAGAATCAGCTAGTATAGATGTTTCGTCTTTGGGAAAATCATACACAACTTCATCTGCACCACAATCATCCATTGCATTCATTGCGGCGTTTATTGTGATCAAAATAAGGATTACTATTGTTGTCAACTTCTTCAAAACGGTATCCTTTCCTTCATTACAAATTTACGCAATAAAATTATTACTTTTATATGAAGCGCATAAAATGTAAGATAAAATCATTTTTCTGTAGCAAAATGCTATTTTATTTAAAACAAAAAATATATATTTGTGCTTCATAACAATGTTTTAAAACAGTCGTGGTAAAGCAAAGGAAGGAAGAAGTCGATATTTCGGCCAGTTTAGCAGAACTATGGAGAGTACTCAACGACACAGAACGTGAGATACTTAGAAATAATGCAAGTATCCAGCAATTCAAGCGCAATGAATTGATCTACTTTGAAGGTGACGAACCTCGCGACATGATGTGCCTGTTGAAAGGTAAAGTCAAGATATTCAAAGAAGGAGTTGGAGGTAGAAGCCAGATTATTCGGATGATTAAACCCATTCAATATTTTGGTTATAGAGCGTATTTTGCCCAGGAGGATTATCTGACGAATGCTTCTGCTTTTGAAGCCTCAACAGTATGTCTGATCCCTATGATTGTTGTGACTGAACTCCTCATGGGTAATCCCAATTTAGCTATGTTTTTTATCCGTCAGCTTTCAGTAGACCTTGGTGTTGCTGATGAACGAACGGTAAACCTAACCCAGAAACATATCCGTGGACGATTAGCAGAATCCTTACTCTTCCTAAAAGATAGTTATGGTCTCGAAGAAGATGGTGCTACCCTCAGTATTTATTTAGCTCGTGAAGACCTGGCCAACTTATCAAATATGACAACATCGAATGCTATCCGTACACTTTCTACTTTTGCAATGGAACGCATTATTGCACTGGATGGTAGAAAAATCAAAATTATTGATGCTGAACGATTGAAGAAAATAAGTAAACTAGGATAAAATCTTTCCAACATATATTTTGTTATTTAATCATCTACGTCTTTGTTATTTTGTACAAATTCGTAGATTTGTACAGAAAATATAATAAGAATATTTATGGCTAAGAGAAGAATGCTCAAGAAATGTATAGGCTATATTGCCGGTGATTTATTTACGGAGGTTTTAGTCTGTAAAATGCTCATTCCTGGAGTTGAGCATGATAAAATAGATTCTTTGTTGACTCAAATTCTGGATTTACAGGAGGAGTTTATTAGAAGAGCACATCACCCGGCTGGAAAAGATAATAAAAAACTCGTAAAGGAATATTACCAAAAATTGTTGGTTGACTTCGAGATAAAAGCTAATGCAATTGCCAAACAGGTAGAGAATTTGCGAAATGAAAAAGGTGCATGAAAAAAGCTTTAAGTAAATGGCTGCTTCATATATTCGGATGGAAATACGGACCAATAGGAGAATACGTTCCTAAATGTGTAATATGTGTCGCACCCCATACAAGTAACTGGGACTTTATAATTGGAAAACTTTTTTACGTTTCTCTGGGTAGAAAAGCCTGCTTTCTTATAAAAAAGGAATGGTTCTTCTTCCCTTTTAATTTGATATTTGGTAGTATGGGAGGTATTCCTGTAGACAGACGTAAGAATACGTCAGTCACAGATCAGATGGCAGAAGAATTTGATAAACGGGAAACTTTTCATTTGGGTATTACACCGGAAGGGACAAGAAAAAAGACACCGGAATGGAAAAAAGGATTTTATTATATTGCATTAAAGGCAAATGTTCCTATATTGTTGGCATATATAGATTATAAAAAGAAGGAGGTTGGAATAAAAACATTATTCTATCCTACAGGAGATGTAGATACAGATATTGAAACTATTCGAAATTATTATCAAGGTGTGACAGCACGTAACCCGGATAATTTTGTTGAAACGTAAGACTTATTATATAACCTCAAAATAATACCATTATGGCAGACAGTTTACGTATCAGTATGATTCAGTCCCATATTATTTGGGAAGACAGGGATGAAAACCTTGGATACTATGGCGAATTGCTCCGTAGAGTTAGTGGAAAAACCGATCTGGCAATTCTACCTGAAACATTTACTACCGGTTTTTCTATGAATGTGGAGAAGTTGGCCGATACTATGGATGGTAAAACAGTTCCAACCATAAAGGAGTGGGCAAAGAAATTTAAAATGGCTGTAGTCGGTAGTTTTATTGTTAAAGATAATGGTAAATACTACAATCGTGCCTTTTTCATTACACCGGATGGTGAAGAATATTATTATGATAAACGCCATCTATTTCGCATGTCTGGAGAAGATAACCACTTCTCACCGGGTACAAAACAAACCATCGTAAATTATAAAGGCTGGAACATTTGTTTGCAGGTCTGTTATGATTTACGTTTTCCTGTATGGAGTCGCAATGTAAACAACGCCTATGATTTGTTATTGTATGTGGCAAACTGGCCTGAGGTACGTAAGAAAGTATGGCGTACACTTTTGCAAGCGCGTGCATTAGAAAATATGTCTTACGTCTGTGGTGTTAACAGAGTTGGAATAGATGGAAAAGGTTTTGTCTATCGTGGAGATTCTATGGTTTACACACCAAAAGGGAAAAAACTTACAGATTGTGGTAAACGGGAAGAAGTCACACGGACATGTGTTTTATTAAAGGATGAAGTTAATGATTTAAGGGCCAAATTCCCGGCCTGGAAAGATGCCGATATTTTTACGATAGAACCATGAAGCCCCGTAGTGCGTGGACATGGATACCTTCGTTGTATTTTGCCGAAGGTTTGCCTTATGTTGCCGTAATGACGATCTCTGTCATTATGTATAAGAAACTTGAGATCTCAAATACGGATATTGCTTTATATACTAGTTGGCTCTATTTTCCTTGGGTGATCAAACCCCTCTGGAGTCCGTTTGTTGATCTGATCAAGACTAAACGCTGGTGGATTTATTCCATGCAATTATTAATTGGAGCCGGTATGGCATGTATTGCTTTTACCATTCCTATGCCTTTTTTCTTTCAGGCTACACTAGCTTTCTTTTGGTTGATGGCATTTAGTTCTGCGACCCATGATATTGCCGCTGACGGATTCTATATGTTAGGTCTTTCAGAGGAAAATCAGGCTTTCTTTATCGGTATACGTAATACGTTTTACCGTATAGCAATGCTTACAGGTCAGGGACTTTTAATTATGCTGGCCGGTTACTTAGAAAATAGTACAGGTAGAATTCCCTTTGCCTGGAGTATAATCTTCTTTATTCTCGCAGGAACCTTTATCGCACTTTCTTTATGGCATAAATATATTTTGCCTAAACCGGATACTGATGTTCAGCGTTCAGGAGTAAAACCCGGAACTATTTTGACTGAATTCGGTAAGACGTTTGTTAGCTTTTTTCAGAAAAAAGGCATTGTTCCTGCTTTATTATTTATGTTGACTTATCGTTTAGGCGAATCGCAACTTGTAAAGCTGGCTTCTCCTTTTCTGTTAGATAATAATGAAGTGGGAGGGTTGGGATTAAAAACGGCTGAGGTTGGTTTTGCTTATGGAACAGTAGGAGCAGTATCCCTTTTATTAGGAGGAATTCTTGGAGGAGTTGCTATTTCCAAAGGAGGTTTAAAGAACTGGCTGTGGCCGATGGCTTTAGCAATTTCGTTGCCTAACTTTGTTTATCTTTATATGGCTTATGCAATGCCCGAGAACCTTGTTATTATCAATGCTTGTGTAGGGATTGAGCAGTTTGGGTATGGATTCGGTTTTACTGCATATACAATGTATCTGATGCTTTTTTCTGCCGGTGAATATAAAACATCACATTATGCTATTTGTACAGGCTTTATGGCATTAGGTATGATGCTTCCCGGTATGATATCCGGATGGATTCAGGAAATGATCGGATATCAACACTTTTTCGTCTGGGTAATGATTTGTTGTATTCCTGCTTTTTTGATTATTCCTTTTCTTAAGATAAAAGATTAAAAAAGGGCTATCAATACTGAAAGCCCTTTTTCTTCTTATGTGGAAAATAACGGATGGTGTATTATTTCACCTCTTCAAAATCAACATCAGTTACACCTCCGTCTTGTTTATCATTGCCACCGGTGTTACCGCCGCCTGCCTGCTGGTTGAAATCAGGTCCAGGTTGACCACCTTGTGCATTTTGTGCGTTATATATATCCTGACTTACAGCCTGGAAAGCATTATTTAATTCGGTGGTTGCAGCATCAATGCCGGCAACATCCTGAGCTTTATGAGCTTCTTTCAGTTTATTAAGTGCAGTTTCAATCGGAGCTTTCTTATCAGCCGGAATTTTATCTCCAAGATCTTTCAGTTGTTTTTCTGTCTGGAAGATCAAACTGTCAGCTTGATTCATCTTATCAATACGTTCTTTCTCCTTTTGGTCGGCTTCTGCATTGGCAGCTGCTTCATCTTTCATACGTTTAACTTCATCATCACTTAAACCGCTTGAAGCTTCAATACGTATACTTTGAACTTTACCTGTTCCTTTATCTTTAGCCGATACATTCAGGATACCGTTAGCATCTATATCAAAAGTAACTTCTATCTGGGGTGTACCACGCATTGCAGGTGGAATGCCGTCCAAATGGAAACGACCGATTGATTTATTATCTCTGGCAAGAGAACGTTCTCCTTGTAATATATGTATTTCTACAGAAGGCTGATTGTCGGCAGCAGTTGTAAAGGTTTCCGATTTCTTTGTAGGAATAGTCGTGTTAGATTCAATCAATTTTGTCATAACACCACCCATTGTTTCAATACCTAATGAAAGCGGAGTAACATCTAAAAGTAATACATCTTTTACTTCTCCTGTTAATACACCACCCTGGATAGCTGCACCAACTGCAACAACTTCATCAGGGTTTACACCTTTTGAAGGAGCCTTTCCAAAGAATTTTTCAACTACTTCCTGAACTGCAGGAATACGTGTTGAACCACCCACCAAAATTACTTCATCGATGTCTGAAGTATTTAAACCGGCGTCTTTCATTGCCTGACGACATGGTTCGATGCAAGCTTGGATTAAGCTGTCTGCCAATTGCTCAAATTTAGCACGTGTTAATGTTTTAACCAAGTGCTTAGGTATACCATCAACCGGCATGATATACGGTAAATTGATTTCTGTACTTGTTGTACTAGACAATTCAATTTTTGCTTTTTCTGCCGCTTCTTTCAGACGTTGTAAAGCCATAGGATCTTTACGCAGATCCGGACCTTCTTCACGTTGGAATTCTTCTGCTAACCAGTCAATGATAACATGGTCAAAGTCATCACCACCTAAATGTGTATCACCATTGGTAGATTTTACTTCAAATACGCCATCGCCTAATTCCAAAATAGATATATCGAATGTACCACCACCTAAATCGAAAACAGCAATTTTCATGTCTTTGGTTGTTTTGTCCAAACCATAAGCCAATGAGGCTGCTGTAGGCTCATTAACGATACGGCGAACATTTAACCCTGCAATTTCTCCCGCTTCTTTTGTTGCCTGACGCTGAGCATCGCTAAAATAAGCAGGAACAGTAATAACTGCTTCAGTAACTTCTTGTCCAAGGTAATCTTCAGCTGTTTTCTTCATTTTTTGAAGAATCATAGCGGAGATTTCTTGTGGAGTATATAAACGTCCGTCAATGTCAACACGAGGAGTATTGTTATCACCACGTACTACTTTATAAGGAACACGCGCAATTTCTTTACTTACCTGATCATAGGTTTCTCCCATAAAACGTTTGATGGAGAATATTGTCTTTTCAGGATTAGTGATTGCCTGACGTTTTGCAGGATCACCGACCTTACGTTCACCTCCTTCTACAAATGCAACAATAGAAGGTGTAGTTCTTTTACCTTCGCTGTTGGCAATAACAACCGGTTCGTTACCTTCTAAAACGGCAACACAAGAGTTGGTTGTTCCTAAGTCAATTCCAATAATTTTTCCCATATTTTATATTAATATTTTAAATTGTTTTCTATGTTATTTCTAATACTACTTTGTTTCTTATTTACTCAACTATGAACAAATAGTATGCCAAAACTTCATCAACTCTTTTCAATTTTTCCTGTGACAGTAAAAATGACAATACGGCAGAAAAGCCAATTATTCTATTCTACATTCTATAGCAAATAACAATCTAATCTGTAAGAAGGTTGTCTTTTTTAATATATAAAAACCTTAAGCAAAAACAATTGCCTATTAAATACACAGTTGTGTATGAATTCATGGACAGTTGTATATGCTTCAACGCACAGTTATGTAGCAAATCATACACAGTTGTGTAGCGGATAATAGACAGTTGTGTAGGAAGATATGTATACTATGAAAAACGATTATCTATAATACCATTTCGTATAGAAAAAAAGCTATATTTGTATGGATAACCTTTATCAATATATGAATGTCTAATACATATCAACAACCATACGCCGATTTTGAAACCCTCTATAAGCTCTTTTATGGAAAATCATTCTATTTTACTAAATCGTATGTATTCGATGATTTGGTAGCGGAGGACATAACTGCTGAAGCGTTAGTTAAATTATGGGAACAAATCAGAAGAAACGATGTCATTCATCCGGAAGCTTTTTTACTTACCATTCTAAAAAATAAAGCGCTTGATTATCTCAAACATTTACATATAAAAGAAGAAACTCTCAAAGAACTAAAGTCCACCTATTATGAAGAATTGAATTTGCGCATATCCATGTTGCAGGCATGTGATCCGGAAGAGATATTCACGGCAGAAATACAGGAGATCGTAAAAAAAACTTTGTCAGCATTCCCCGAACAAACTCGTTTAGTTTTTGAAATGAGCCGTTTTGAAAATAAAACAAATAAAGAAATCGCCGAGAGATTGGGAGTTTCGGTGAAAAGTATTGAGTATCATATTACTAAAGTCTTAAAGGCACTCCGGATCAGCTTAAAAGACTATTTACCCTTATTCTATTTCTTCTTTTTTTTCAAATAAATCTAATCTTCTTTTAGGGTTTATTGCCAATCAATCGTCTTAACCACGAAAGGCGTAATACTTCCATTTTAAACAGAGTATGGATAAAGAAATAATAAAGAAATATATATCAGGCTATGCTTCTGATAAAGAAAAAGAACAAATTCTCATTTGGGCGAAAGCTGATAAGGAGAATATGAAAGAACTTTTATCTCTACGCAAACTGTACGATATTACAATTTGGAACCGGGATATTGAAATAAAAGAAAAGCGTTATACCTTCAAAAATAAAAGGCTAATTATTTATCGAATAGCTTCTATTGCGGCTATTTTAATTTTATTATTTCAAATGGGATATATTGTTACTAATAAGAAACAAATTCCCGAAATAGTGATGCAAACGATAAATGTTCCGGCCGGTCAACGGGTAGAATTAATCCTTTCGGATGGAACAAGTGTATGGTTGAATGCCGGATCTACTTTTTCTTTTCCTACTAACTTTGCTTTATCTTCCAGGGAAGTCACCTTAGATGGGGAAGGTTACTTTAATGTAAAAAAAGATGAGAACAAAACTTTTATAGTTAAGACATCTTCCTACAATGTAAAAGTTCATGGAACAGAATTTAATATACATGCATACAGTAAATCTCCATTATTTGAAGTTTCATTATTAAATGGAAAGGTTGATGTTTACTCTCAGGATGAAAAAGTTAGTCTGGAACCTAATACAAGGACCTATCTTCATAAAAACAAATTAATGAAAGATCACATAGGAAATTATGACAATTTTTTATGGAAAGACGGATTAATATTCTTTGATGATGAACCTGTTGAAAGTATGGTGGAGAAACTGGAACTATACTTTGATACCAGAATAATTGTAGAGAATAACTCTTTCTATAGTAGGAAATATACCGGAAAGTTCCGCATGAAAGATGGAATAGAACATATATTAAAAGTATTTCAACTAAAAGATAAATTTACTTATGAAAAGAATGATGAGAATAATATAATTATTATCCGATAAAAAATCTGATTATTAACTTTAAAATAATATGCCTATGAAATAAACCTGTAAGCAAGCAAGCCGGAGGATGCGTCAACATCCTTCCGGCCCTAAAGTCAATACCAAATAATCTATTAAATTTAGTACTAACGAATACAGATGTAAAATTATGAAAAACATTTTATATGAAGATAGTAATGTCCTTTTAAAACGTCTATTAAGAATTATGAAATTAACCCTCATTACACTTTTTATGATAGTTACCTCGCTATTTGCCAGAGAGATGCATTCGCAGATGGTTAAAGTAAATATTACTGCCAGGTCTTCACCGTTAAAAACAATCCTTTCAGATATTGAAAAGCAGACGGATTTTCTTTTTGTATATGATAAAAGTGATATCGATCTGGAACAAAAAGTTACTGTAATAGTAAAAGAACAACCAGTCATTGAAGTTCTTGACGTTATTTGTAAAAGGACAGGGATGGATTTTGCAATAAAAGGAGAAAATATAATGCTTATGAAAGTAAGTGAAAAGAATAATTTCCCAATAACACTACAAACCAGTAAACAAATCACTGGTACTGTTACTGATCAAAAGGGTGAACCTATTATAGGTGCCAATGTGGTGGAGAAAGGTACTACCAATGGTATCATTACGAATATAGATGGATACTTCACTCTTTCGGTTACGGATAATGCCACATTGCAGATCTCCTATATTGGTTACATAGCACAAGAAATCAGAATCGGAAATCAGAATAGTATTAAAATAATCTTACAGGAAGATTTACAAACATTAGACGAAGTTGTGGTGGTCGGATACGGAACGCAAAAGAAAGTAAATCTTACTGGTTCAGTTGATGTCATTAATGAAAAAATGCTTTCCAACAGGTCTGCTCCAACCGTTTCACAAATGATTCAGGGAGCTTCGCCAAATTTGAACATTAGTGCTATGAATTTAGGAGGTGAACCTGGTGCCAAAAGAAATTGGAACATTAGGGGTATAGGTACTTTAGAAGGAACTACTAATGGTAATCCTAATTTTACAAATCCTTCGGATGGTCCTCTGATTCTTGTTGATGGCGTAGAAATGGCTATTGATAGAATTGAGCCTGAATCCATTGAGAGTATTTCCATTTTGAAGGATGCATCAGCTTCTGCTATTTATGGTTCACGTGCTCCTTTCGGTGTTATATTAGTAACCACCAAAAGAGGGAAAAGAAATCAGCCAGCGAGGGTATCCTACAATAATAATATCTCTTTCCATCAACCATTAAATCTTCCGTCATTCGTAGATGTAGTAACTTGGATGACAGCTTACAATCAGGCATGTGAATATGGAGGAGTAGCTCAGGTTTATCCTGACGAACAGGTACAGCGCGCCAGAGATTACATGGCAGGGACTTATAAATATGAATATAACCCTGACAATGCACATCTTATCACAAGTGTATGGCAAGCAAGATGGCAGGGGAATGCCAACTATAATTGGCCTCATATAGTTATGGATAGGAGATCCCCCATGCAAAAACATAATGTGAATGTAGAAGGAGGCGGTGAAAAAATGAATTTCTTTGTTTCTGCCGGTTTATTGGATCAACCGGGATTATTTACTTGGGGAGATGATGGATACAAACGACACAACATTACGGCAAATATATCAGCTGATGTGGCCAATTGGCTTACATTTAATGCAAATATGAAATTTTCACGTGCAGTAACGGATCGCCCGGATGGAATACAAGGACAAGATCAGTCATATTTTTTGCATCAGGTGTTTTCATTTGGACCTATGACCGCCAGGTATTTAACAGATGGAGTTACTGAAATCTACGTGCCCGAAAACCAGTTGAAACGTAACGGGAGAGAGGTCATCACAAACAATGATTTGGGCATCAATATCGGTGCTGTGGTGGAGCCTATCAAAGGGTGGAAAAGCAGTATCAATTATAATTATCTTTTTGGTGAAGGTTCTACAATCACTAATTCAAGACAAATATGGGTACCGGTTCCTAATGGAACTCAAGGTAATGTTGGGGCTCCAAGTGACATATCGAAAGAGCAATTGGCTACGTCCTCGCATATATTAATCAATGCGACCTCATCGTATGAACATCTGTTAGGGAAACATTATTTCAAAATATTGGCAGGATACGAACAGGAAGAGGATAAATACAGAATGTTATTTGGGTCCAAAGCAGATCAGATTACCCAGTCAGTCCCATCGATATCTAATGGCCTAGGGTTAGAAACATTGAGTAATGCCATATCTCATTGGTCTGTTCAAGGTTATTTCGGTCGTTTGGAATACAATTTTGCTGAAAAATATCTTGTTGAATTTAGTGGCAGGTACAATGGTTCATCCAGATTTCCCAAAGATAACAGATGGGGGTTTTTCCCATCAGGATCCTTAGGATACGTGATTTCTAAAGAAGACTTCTGGAGCCCTGTAATACCCTATGTAAACTCATTAAAATTAAGAGCATCTTATGGTTCATTGGGTAACCAAAACGTAGCTAATTATATGTATATACAAAATTTAACGATAAACCGAAATGGTTCGAACAGAGGTCCTAGTCTTTATACTATCGACGGAGAACGGCCTAATTACGTTAACAGGGCTCCTGGTCTCATATCTGCCGATATTACCTGGGAAAAGATTAGAACTTTGAATCTGGGAGTAGATGCAGCTTTCTTAAACCATCGCTTGACTACTACTTTCGAATGGTATAACAGAACTACTGTTGATATGTTAGGGCCCGCTGAACCTTATCCTGGAGTTTTGGGAACAGGGGCTCCCAGAACCAATAACGCTGAGTTGGAAACCAAAGGATTTGAACTTATGATAAATTGGAGAGATCAGGTATCGAAAGATTTTGCATATAATGTCGGATTCTCTCTGGGAGACTCTAAATCAAAGGTTTTGAAATATAATACAGATCAGAATTTTATTAATGGTTGGTATCCAGGAAAGAATATAGGTGAATTTTGGGGATATGTAACTGACGGAATTATGCAAACGGAAGAAGAGGTAGCGAAAGTATATGATCCGGAAGGAGGCTCAGATCAGTATCAGTCATTTATTTATAATGGTGTTTGGAGAGTGGGTGACATGAAATACAAGGACCTTAATGGAGATGGCAAAATCAACGAAGGAGACCGTACAGTAGAGAATCCTGGTGACAAAAAAGTAATTGCCAATACGCTTCCCCGTTATAATATAGGTATAACCGCAGGAGCTACCTGGAAAGATTTCGACTTCAATATGTTCTGGCAGGGTGTAGGTAAACGTGATTTTGTGATTAACCAGGGTTCGGTACTCTATTACGGGTTAATCGGAGGCGGTTCCACCGGTTCTGAATCAGCAGTTTTCAAAAATAGTCCGACACTTGATTATTGGAGAGCTGCAGATGACCAAACCATATTGGGACCCAATACCAATTCATTTTTTGGAAGACCATATTTTGATAATAATCAACGATTTAAAAACATACAATATCAGACTAAATATGTTGAAAATGCAGCTTACATTCGTCTGAAAAGTATTCAATTAGGCTACACCGTACCAGTACAACTTTCCAAGAAAGTCTTCGTACAACGAGCAAGAGTGTATGTCTCTGGAGAAAATCTACTCACTTTCACACCACTGTGGAAGTCAATAGAACCGGAAGCGGGTGTTGCCGGAGACGGTAATTATGGCTCAACACGAAACGGATCTATTTATCCTCTCACGAAATCTTTTGCGATTGGTATTAATATAACCTTTTAAATATTAGAAAGATGAATATAGTAAAATTATTTATTTTTTCAATGATGATTGCCATTCTGGCAATTTTGAACTCATGCGATGATAGTTTTTTGGAAAAATACCCTTTAGATCAAGTGAACTGCACCCAGAAAGTTGGACATAAAACAAGATTATTATGTCAGAGAAG
>DAMBSC010000004.1:0-331972 GCA_032054765.1 Tannerellaceae bacterium | reverse complement strand
CTCATTACTCTTCTACAACTTAATATTAACCGTCCAACTTTTTGGGTGCAGTTCAGTAGGGAAAGAGGAAGATTTTTTGCAAAACCGCCCGGCGGCTTGATCTTGCAGGGGTGTCAAACGCCGAAAATACCTTTGCTGCTGACAACTGAACCATCAATAAAACCGGCTCTTACCAGGCATACAAAGAATGAGGAAGACGTTATATCGAGGGAACAGTAGAAAAAACTATATCAGTGATTGGTAATTATGAAAAACAATCACTACAACCGCCGAATTTATAGGTGATTGATCTGTCTTGGCTGCCAGTCTGATTTAGTTGGTAGCCACTCTATGCCATAGAAAAATAGAGCGGTAAATAGATAAATAGGAATATCTATTTTTGTTTCTCCGGGAATACAAGACGTAGAAATATGGAAATAATTAGTATGAGTATAAAAGTCTTCGACACCTTAGCGCAGCGTGTAGGAGACATTGAGGAAAAGGCGGAAAGATTGTACCGCCGACAGGAAGATTTAGGTCTGAAAAAATGGCTGGACAATCAGGACGTTTGCGAAATATTGGATATAACCAAACGTACCCTGCAAAGTTATCGGGAAAAGGGGCTGCTACCTTATAGCCGCATAGAATATAAGATACGTTACAAACCGGAAGATGTGCAAAAACTTCTGCAATCTTCGGCTCATCAACCGAAAAAAATGTAGGCTATGAATAATTTGATTGAAAGAAGCGATCCGCGTGTGGCCGACCTTTTCCGGCGGTTGGAAAAGGCAAGTAGCCTGATTGAAAAACTGGAAGTTCCTTCCCGTCGTTCTTTTAACGGGCAACGATTCGTTACCGACCGGGAGCTTTCAGAACGATTGAGAGTAAGCCGCCGAACATTGCAGGAATACCGTTCCGCAGGAACTATTCCCTATTACTTGATCTGTGGTAAAATCCTTTATAAAGAATCTGAAATACAGCAATATCTGGAAGATTCTCGACGGCAAACCATCGACCAGCAGAAATTGGTATAAACAAGAAACGACCCACAAATAGGGTCGTTTCTTGTTTTCGGCATATAGCAATCAATTCAGCATAGCATCCATACCGGGAATTTTCCAAAGTATGACAGGATGTAATGCTTGTTCGATAATCCACTCACGGAAATACTGTGCTTGTCGGGATTTGAGCCGGAAAGCCAGCGCCGTTATCATTTCCAGATTATAGAGTGTCAATATACTGCCGTTGCCGTTATCCTTATGGCGGCAAACTGTATCTTCTTGTAATATCTCATTTTTTAGTATAGAACGGATATTACTGCCTATTGCTGAAATAAAAACACCGAAAAGGTCTGTTATTTCGTGTTGGGTGAGCCAAACGCCACCCGCTACCGGACGGATAGTTACCCGTCCTTCTTCTATTTTGATTGCTGTTGTATTCATTTTATTAATTGTTTGAGGGTTGAACATTCTTATTTTTCTTTCTTTCTCCGGGATAACGGATAGCTGCTCGGAGCGATTCATCTTCATACAAAGTAACTTTATTCGATTTGGATGCCGTCCGTAATCTTAGCCGTTTCATATCCTCATCTACCTTTTTGTCGGTTACTTTGGCGTATATCTGCGTAGTGGTTATGTTTTTATGCCCCATCATCCGGCTTACGGTTTCAATAGGAACACCCTGTGAAAGGGTAATATGCGTTCCGAAATTATGTCGGGCTTTATGAAATGAAATATGTCCAGTACCACAAATCTGAGCTATTTCTTTCAAAAGTTTTCCCATATAAGTACGTCCGTAAACATGAAATATATGTTTATCCTTTTTCTCTGTGCGGTATTTTTCCATAATTTGCAGGGGGATTTCCAGTAGTCGCACATTGAAATCAATTCCGGTTTTTTGCCTTTTCATATGTATCCATAAGCTTCCGTCTGAGGCTTGTTCAATATGCTCGTCAGACAACCTTCTAAGGTCAGCATGACATAATCCGGTAAACGTTGAAAAAACGAACAAATCGCGAGCTCGGCGTAAATTGGCTCTGTCGAAATGGCACAGCATCAACTTCTCCAAATCTTCCAGTTTCAAATGTCGGCTCTTTAACGGTGGCAATTCGGGGAACTGCTTCATATAAGGGTCGCGCCGGAGCGTTCCCTGATTGAATGCCCGCTTTGTCATTTTTTTGAGGGTATATAAATGTTGATGTACCGTTTTCTGCTGTAATCCTCGTTCTGTCCTTAAAAACAGGTCGAAATCTTCATAAAAACGAAGGTCAAGGCTGCGGAGCGTTACATCCTCGGCATCGTATTTTTTCCTGATAAATGCCGAAAGATGATTATAAGTCACCACATACTGAGCATGTGCTTCTTTTTTACGATCAACTCCAATACGTTTTTCAAACTCATCATTATGCTCCTTAAAGAGTTTCAGTAGTGTAAGCGGTTTTTGCGCAATACCTTTCAGGGCGTTCTTGACAAGTTCGGCTGTAACAAATCCCAAGCTATCCTTTATTTCTTTATGATGGTTCTTAATGCGTTCTGTAAGCTGGTCAATGGACTTGTTTACTTGAAGTGCATTTTGACTACGTCCTGAAGCACGACCTGCCGATGAATCCCAAAGGGACGGATTAACGGAAACTTTCGTTCCTACCTGTTCAGATTCGGCATCAATACTTATATTACACAATAGCTGACACATGCCGTCCTTACGGATTTTGGTACGGTTGATATAGAATAATATTGCAAACGTGCTACGCCGTTTTTCTTTCTTATCTTCTTTTTTTCTTGCTTCCATAATTGAATATATTAAGTCATTAAATAGCAAATTTGAATTTTCCGGCGAGACGTTTCTCCAATGCTTTCATATCCTCATCAATCTTATCATTGGTGATTTTCGCATAAATCTGTGTCGTTTTAATCTGGTTATGTCCGAGCATCCGGCTTACGGTTTCGATAGGAACCCCCTGTGAGAGTGTGATTTCTGTTGCGTATGTGTGTCTTCCGCAATGCCAGGTAAGCCGCCGGGAAATTCCGCATATACGGGCGATATTTTTTAATTCCCTGTTTAATTCACTATTGAGATACATCGGTAATAGCCGTCCGTTGGATGTCGTTCCACGATAACGTTCAAGAATTTGAAAAGGAATTTCGAGCAGAGGAATTTCATATTCTATCCCGGTTTTCTCCCGGAATGTTTTTATCCAAACTACATCATCATCGGCTACAGAAACATCCTCTTCAGTTAATTTGCACATATCGCAGTACGGGATTCCGGTATAGCACGAAAAGAGGAATAAATCACGGATAAGATATTGTTTGGGAGTGGCAAGCGGAGTTGTTATCAGTTTATTCAATTCCTTGCGGGTAAGATATTTTTGTTGCCGCTCTGGTCGTTCGGCTTCATATCCGATGAATGGATTTTTAGTTATAATCCCTTCGGCTATAGCATCACTGATAATAGTGCCCAACCTGGTAGTTAATAATACAATCGTACCCAGTGCAAGCCGACGGTCAATTTTTAGATAGAGATCGAACTTATCAATAAACGACCTATCCAACGCAGCGAAAGGAATATCCGAAAGTCGATATTTTTCTTTCAGAAAATTTGTAAGATGATTAAAGGCTTGCCAATATCCTTTTTCCGAGCCCTTTTTGCGGTTTACACCGATACGTTTATCGAAATTTTCGTTATGGGTGCGGAAATAAGATAGTAGGGTTTCCTGCCCGGATGCCATGCCCAGCAAAAGATTCTTCACATCTTCGGCTGTCACACCGTCCCTTACTGCCGAAAGTTCACGGTAATATGACAGGGCGGATGCTCTGATTTCATCCAACTTTAGGTTGATCTCGATTGCCGTATGGCTTTTACCTGTGGCACGGCCGGATGCCCATAGGTCTGCCGGAACGGTCATTTTTGCACTAAAGATAGTTTCGGAGAATTTTCCGATTGAAAGCCTTACCATTACAGGGCTTTTTCCATCCTTTTTCGTTTCATTTCTTTTTAGGTAGAAAGACACCTTTACTTCTTGTTTCATGACTCTGTTATTTAAGTGTAAAATTACTTGTAACAGAGTTATTTTCAGTGATATAAAATATGGAGCCAACAGGAAGCAAACTCTAATTTTGTATTCAAAACCCATATTTTCACCGTTAGTGCGAAAAAAGGGTTACTTTTGAAAAGCATTTTTTGAAAAACAAGCGTTCTTTGAGGTGATTATCTTTGTTCAGGTTGTTTTTGCTTCCTAATCCGACTAATCAAAAAGGCAGTATTTAGGTAGCAAATCTTTCGCTTAACTGCTCTATATTCTTCCATTTAGCCTACCAGAAGAATATAGCGAAACAACGCCGAACAATTCTAATAACCAAACACTTACTCTATTCTTCCTGATTTTGCCTATCTTTGCGAGATTCTTACTATATTTGATACAAAGGTAATTAATAAGTGTTGAAGCACTGTTAAAAAGTGACTAGTAAGTAGTGCATAGAAAATGAAAAATAAACTAACATGTTTAAGAAATTTTTTCTTATATAACTATATAAAAGTATTATACAAGAAAAGAAACTTATTATTATTAATTGATATCAACGGTTAATATACACCAATATCTCAGCTATCAACATAAATTGTTTTCATATGCTCTAACTTATCAGCATAAAGTTAATAAAACATATAAACCAAAGGAAATCAATAACTAATAATATATCAAACGTGTTAATAATATACTGATAATTCAGATTCACTCATTAATAACTATATAAACAACTATTATCCTTAAAAAATATAAACTGTTTCAACTATATATTATAATCATCATAAAGTTTTTTTTTAATTAAGAATTAAATATTATATAATAAACAGTTGATAAATTCTATTGAGTAAAGAAGCGTGATTGTATAGTATATTTTGTAATTTTGTCTATTATGAATGAGAATAAAGATCAATCAATAGGTTATATGGATATGCCTGTACCTAAAGGTATTAATTTAGTGGAAGAAATCAATAAACTTCGCAAAGAAAAAAATGCAATCATTCTTGCTCATTATTATCAGACAGGCGATATACAGGATGTAGCAGATTTTGTAGGAGATAGTTTAGCTTTAGCTCAATGGGCATCTAAGACTACTGCAGATATTATCGTATTATGCGGTGTTCATTTTATGGGAGAAACAGCTAAAATATTAAGTCCGGATAAGAAGGTGTTAGTACCTGACCTAAATGCAGGTTGTTCACTGGCTGATAGTTGTCCGGCTTCTGAATTTGCTGAATTTGTTAAGCAGCATCCTGATCATACAGTTATTTCGTATGTAAATACGACAGCTGCTGTAAAAGCTGTTACTGATATTGTTGTAACATCAACAAATGCCAAACAAATTGTTGAAAGTTTTCCTACAGATACAAAGATAATATTTGGTCCGGATCGTAATCTGGGAAATTATATTAATAGCATTACTGGTCGTAATATGTTATTATGGAATGGTGCATGTCATGTACATGAACAGTTTTCTTTGGAAAAAATACTTGAACTCAAAAAACAGTATCCGGAAGCAGAAATTATAACTCATCCAGAGTGTAAACAACCAATTATACAAGTTTCCGATTTTGTAGGTTCAACAGCAGCATTAATTCGCTATACAACTAAATCGGATAAGAAGCAATTCATTGTTGCTACTGAAAGTGGTGTTATTCATGAAATGAAGAAAAAGAATCCTGATAAGGAGTTTATCCCAGCACCGCCTAATGATAGTACATGTGCTTGTAACGAATGTAATTTTATGCGTTTAAATACAATGGAAAAGCTTTATAATTGTCTAAAGTATGAAATGCCTGAAATATATATCGATGAAGATATACAGAAAAAGGCAGTTAAACCTATCCAAAGGATGTTAGAAATATCCGAACAATTAGGATTATAAATAAGGATTGAAGGTGCGAAAGTTTTTTTGTTGCTTTCGTGCCTTTTACCTTTGCGCTTTTTACAATAAATTCATTTATACAAATGAATTTATTTGATTACAGCTATTTTAGTGACAACACTTTCCTTAGCTTCGGGAGTAGCTGCTAATACTAAATAAACCCCAGATGCTACACGTTTACCGCTTCTGTTCTTACAATCCCAACTTACCTGTCCACCAACTGATTTAGTTTGATAGACAAGATTACCATTTACATCTGTAATCTTTACATTCGAATTTTCCATTAAACCGGTAATGATAACACGCTCATCAAAATTCGGACGTACAGGATTCGGATAGGCATATACATCAGAAAAGTCTTCACTAGGTAAAGTTGCTTCGCCAAAATAAGATACTAATCCATTTTCTGTGCCAATAAATACTTCTCCTGTTTTATGATCAATTTCAATGCTTTCAATATTGTTTGATAAAAGATATGAATTTTCAGTAGTAAAGTGTTCAAGTGTTTCTTTTCCATCTTCACTAACTAATAATACACCAGAACTACTTGTACCAATCCATTTGCGGTTACCACCATCAACAGCGATTGCTTTAACACGTTCATCAGGAAGGAAAAAGGCACCGTTTTGTACAATTCTCGTAAAAGTTACATTGGAAGGATTATCTAATACCCTTGCAGGATTATAAAGTATAACAGGTCCTCGGTTAGTTCCTATCCAAAGGTCTTTATTTTTATCTTCTGAAATACAGAAAAATTCTGTAGCTTCTACATTAGTAGTTCCTTCGTATAAGGAAGAAAAATAGTGTGATTTATCATCTGATATATCCTCAATAGTACCATTATCATTAAAAACAAATAAACCTGCTTTATTTCCTCTTACAAGATTTACCCATTTATCTCCATTATCACTTATTAATATTTTGTCGGGCAAAGAAGGACTTGAGATAGCAGGATAGTATAGACTTGTCCATGTACCATCAGCTTTGAGTATCTTAATGACAGAAACTCCTGTATTTGTCATCCATAGATTATTATTTTTATCGTAGCATAAACCTTCAACACGAATATATCCTGATTGATTAAGAGCGCTTTCTAAAGAACTATTGTTTGTATTATATATTTTATCTAATTGTTTTTCTTTAAATTCATATACACCTTCTCCCCAGGTTGATACAAAGAGATGACTTTCATCTGTTGGATCAATAGCTATAGAAGTGGCGTCCCAAAAGTTGGAAATATCATCATAATTGTTCCAAGTTTGGGCAGTAGGATCATATATCATTATAGTTCCTACTTGACCATTCCTATTTGTCCATCTTCCTCCTCCTGCTATATATAGTTTATCATTATACATTTTAAGGAAGGCATTATAGTTTCTTTTGGGTCCATCTAAATTTAAATTGTCGGCAATAGTTTCATATTGATTTGATCCGGTTTTTTCTAATCCTATAATGCCTTCATTTCCTGCAGCAATCCAAAATGTATTTTTATTTTTTAATGATGAAACATCCTTTATATCTTTTAAACTACCTTTATCTCGTTCAGTTAATGAAGAATATATGTATAAATCACTTTTTGAAAATGTTATAAGTTTATCATTCTCAACTTTCATACTATCTAAAGCATTACTAAGTAAAGTTTTATATTCTTCATTAGCTTGATAATATATTCCTTTTCCGTCTACCAGAATGGATAATCTATCTTGAAAAAGAGCTATGCATTTAACTTTATTACTTTTATCGATATCTGTATGATTAGTATAATATTCTTTCCAGTTTCCGGGATCTATAAGATTATCATCTAAGGAAGCCTTTAATATGGTATGATCAACCACTGCATAAATATCATTTCCGTTTATTACAACAGATGAAACGGATTTATTAAATCGGTAAGTTTCTTTTACTTCTTTTCTTTTCAGGTTTAGGACTACGATACCAAAATCAGCACATAGATATGCATATTCATTGTAATTGTAGATTGTATTAACTGTTTTCGAAGGAAGAGTACTTTCTTTTAAATAACTCATATTCTTTATTTCATTTTCTCCCAATAAATCAATATTTCCGTTTGCATATGTTATAACAAGTATATTTTCATTGGAATTAAAAGCAATAGTG
Organism: Tannerellaceae bacterium; assembly: GCA_032054765.1. Lineage (GTDB taxonomy): Bacteria > Bacteroidota > Bacteroidia > Bacteroidales > Tannerellaceae > DFXE01. Next base: position 323,969 of record DAMBSC010000004.1, on the reverse strand, counting down.
GTTATTTTATTATCACTCAGTCCGGTTTGTTTATTATAATAATTTATACTTTTATCATTTTTTCCATAGCTGTATAGAGAACCATCTGCAACAGCGAATACGTAGTTATTTCCTTCTGCTATAACAGTTGTATTATGATATGCCAGATACGTTTTCCAAGTACCAACACCTTGTGAAAATCCGGTTTGAATGACACAGCAAAACACTATGAATAATATATATATATGTTTCATTATTTACTTTGTTTGAGTAGATAAAAATGTTGTTAATTCTTTTACTGCTAAAGCTCGATGACTTATTTTATTTTTTATTTCATTTCCCATTTCGGCAAAAGTTTGTGTATATCCATCTGGAACAAAGATAGGATCATATCCAAATCCATTGTTTCCTCTTTTTACAGGAATTATTGAACCATTAATAATGCCTTCGAAGATATATTCTTTTTTATTTAGTATAAGAGAAATTACTGTACGAAAACGAGCTTTGCGGTTTTCTTGTCCTTGCATTTCGTTCAAGAGTTTATTCATGTTAGCTTCAGCATCATGATTTTCTCCAGCATAACGGGCAGAATAAACACCGGGCGCATTGTTAAGTACTTCAACTTCTAAGCCAGTATCGTCTGCAAAGCAATCATATCCATATATTTCATTTATGAATTTAGCTTTTAATAATGCATTTCCTTCCAAAGTATCAGCTGTTTCAGGAATGTCATCATGACAATTTATGTCGGCTAGAGAAAGTATTTTTATATTATTTGAGATAATATTTTGTACTTCTTCCAGTTTATGTTTATTATTAGTAGCAAATACCAATGTTTCCATTTTTACATTTCTATATTGTTTCTATTTTTGTACAAAAATACATATCCTTCTTATTATGAAAAATGAATATGTTCGTTTTTATCTGTTTGTATTAATAGCTACCTTGTTTTTTGGTCTATGTTTTACTTCAACAGATTTTATTACTACTCCTATTGCTTCTATAAAGGATATTATCATATTAGCTGTTCACTGGTTGACCATCGTAATAGCTTTATTTAGTTTATTATTACTACTAGCAGTAAATAAATATATATTTACTATTACTTTTCCACTCCTTACTTTTGTAAGTTCATTACTGGCTTATTTTCGATATACTATAAATGCTACATTGACGCCCATGATTCTGGATGCAGCATTGCAAAATGATTATCGAACGTCTGCTGAACTTGTTACTTCAGGACTTATCCTTTTTATTATAGGAAGTTTAATCATATCTATTGCTTTTGTGTATTACAGAATAAAACACGTTACCGTTCAGAAAATTTACTATCCGATAGGTATTAGTGTTGTGTTATTACTTGTATTTACACAGGTAGATAGATTTAAACGTCCTATATCTGAACGTATTCCATTCAATATTTATTATATGGTTAGTAAATATTGGGAAGAAAAACAGATAATAAGTGAAATTAGAGATGATTTGTCTGAAGGATTGATTTGTACTGATGAAGATCTAATAGTAGTCTTTGTGTTAGGAGAATCACTCAGACCTGATCATTTGGGATTCAATGGATATGGGCGGAATACTACTCCTTTACTTGATAAAGAAGATATCATTTCTTTTCCAAATATTTACACTGAACAGACATATACTAACCGAAGTGTTCCACACTTGTTAACCCGTGCAGACAGTTCTAATTTTAATCTTGCTTATAAAGAAAAATCATTTATAAGTTTGTTTAATGCATGTGATTATTATACTGCATGGTTAGCTAATCAGGAAGCTGCTGATACATATGTATATTTTATGAATGAAGGTGATACTCTTATCCATGTAAACATTGAAAAGTCACCTTATATTTTCGATAAATGGGTGGATACCGATCTCATACCTTTATTTGATAATATATTGGAAAAGTCTAATAATAAAAAATTCATGTTACTTCATACTATTGGTTCTCATTGGTGGTATAATTCTCATTTTACAGATGAATTTGAACAATACAAACCTATTGCGAAAAGCAGGATGATTTCTTCTAATTCGCAAGAAGAGATGATCAATTCTTATGACAATACAGTATTATTCACAGATTATTTCATTTTTAATCTAATTGAGAGGATACGGAATAAAAGAGCAATTCTTATTTATCAATCTGATCATGGAGAAGCCTTAGGGGAAGATGGAATTTGGCTGCATGCATCTGAAACTCCTTTTACTCATAAAGCAGCCGGTTTTGTCTGGATGTCGTCTTCTTACAAAGAAACTTTCCCTGAACATTATGAAAATGCCCATAATAATCGTTTTAAGCCTTTTAGAACGGATTATTTGTTTCATAGTATACTTGATGCGGCAAATATCAAATCGCCTTATTTAAACGATGAATTAAGTATATTTAAATAGGACGGGTCCGAAATATATTTGCTCCCGTCTGAAATTAAATAGGTCCCGTCCGATTATTTTTCGGACGGGACCTATTTTTATAATATAATGACTATGTTTTAATTTGATCAAAACCTTCACCGTATACCCCTCGGACATTACTTTGAGATATGAAGGCCTGACTGTCTATTTCTTTTATCAAACGAAATATAGTGAGAGATTCCGATTTTTTAGCAAGCAAGACGACTACTTTTGTAGGTTTTTTTGAATAACCCCCTACTCCATCTAATAACGTACATCCTCTTCCCAAATCTTTTAATATGCGTTCGGTTATTTCATCATACTTTTGCGAAAATATAAGGAATTGAACAGACATCCGGTTTGAATTAATAATTTTATCGATCATATAATTGCTGACTCCCATTTCGACAAAGCCAAAAACGATTTTATTTAAATCATGAAATAATAAGTAAGAACAGCTAATGATAATAAAATCAAATAATAGTAAACCTGTACCGATAGAAATGTTTTTATATTTATTGATAATTGCCGCAATAATATCCGTTCCGCCAGTACTTCCATTAGCAGAGAATATTAGTCCCAGTCCGGTACCACAAATACCACCGCCAATAAGAACTGCCATAAAAGGTTGATCCTTAATTATAGGTACACCCCCAAACAACCATTCAAAGAAGGATAATGAAAGGGATAAAGAAATTACACCAAATATGGTTTTTACCAGGAATTTAAAGCCTAATACTTTGAATGCTATCACAAGTAAAACCACATTGATCAGAAAATATGAAACAGAAACAGGAATGGAAGTAGCAAAGAAAATCAATGCACTAATACCACTTACACCGCCTGTTACAATCTCGTTCGAAAGAATAAAGCCATTAAATGCAAAACCGTACATAACGGTTCCAAGGAATATTATCAGATAATCCTGGATAGCATAATATATTCTTCGAGCACTTGTTTTCATTAGATCACAATATTAACTATCTTTTTAGGTACAACGATAATCTTTTTAGGAGTTTTACCTTCTAACCATTTGGCAGCACTTTCATGAGATAAAGCAGCTTGTTCAGCTTCTTCACGCGAAGCTTCAGCAGGTAATTCAATACTAAAACGAGCTTTTCCATTGAAGGAAACGGCATATGTAACAACATCTTCTTTTAGATATTCTTCGTTATATTTAGGCCATTCTGTTTTTACAATCGTTTCTTTGTTTCCTAAAATATGCCATAATTCTTCAGCTATATGAGGGGCAAATGGAGAAAGAACTATTATTAATTGTTCTAAAATAACGTGCTTACGACATTTTAATGCCGTAAGTTCATTCACACAAATCATAAAGGCACTTACAGATGTATTAAATGAAAAGTGCTCGATGTCATATGATACCTTCTTAATCAGTTTATGTAATGATTTCAGTTCTTCGTTTGTAGGATTATCTTTCGTAATTTGTAATGTATCAGTGTTGGCATAAAATAATCCCCATAATTTTTTCAGGAAGCGATGAACACCATCTATACCATTTGTGTCCCAGGGTTTGGATTGTTCCAATGGACCTAAAAACATTTCATATAAGCGTAATGTATCAGTTCCGAACTTGTCCACAATCACATCCGGATTTACTACATTGAACATTGATTTAGACATCTTTTCAACAGCCCATCCACAGATGTATTTACCATCTTCCAGAATGAATTCGGCATTCTTATATTCAGGATTCCAGTTCCGAAAAGCTTCAATATCCAGAATATCATTGCTGACTATATTTACGTCAACATGTAAGGGTGTTACTTCGTAGTTGTCTTTTAAGTTCAGGGAAACAAATTTGTTAGTTCCGTTAATACGATATACAAAGTTTGAACGTCCTTGAATCATTCCCTGATTGATCAGTTTCTGAAATGGTTCGTCATTATGGGTTACTCCCAAATCGTATAAGAACTTGTTCCAGAAACGGCTATAAATTAAGTGACCGGTGGCATGTTCGGTTCCGCCTAAATATAGGTCTACATTCTTCCAGTACGCATTTATATCTTTATCAACTAATGCTTTATCATTATGAGGATCTTCATAGCGCAAGTAGTATGCAGAAGATCCTGCAAATCCCGGCATAGTATTTAATTCAAGCGGGAAAATAGTTTTATTATCTATTTTTGATGTTTCAACTACTTCACCATTCACACTATCCCAGGCCCATTTGTCTGCACGCCCCAAAGGTGGCTCACCTGTTTCAGTAGGAAGGAATTTATCTACATCAGGTAGCTTTAATGGTAATTTATCCATTGGAATAGGCTGGGGGAGGCCATTGGCATCATAATAGATAGGGAAAGGTTCTCCCCAATAGCGTTGGCGGCTGAAAGTAGCATCGCGCAAACGGTAATTTACTTTTATTTTACCTAATTCTTTTTCTTCTATATAAGCTTTAGTTTTTGCAATAGCTTCCGGTACTTCCAAACCATTCAATACTAAACCGCCTTCAATTTCTTTTCCTTTCTGAGGAGAATTCATCATGATACCTTCTTTAGCATCAAAACTTTCTTCAGATATATCACAACCTTCAATCAGCGGTATGATAGGTAAGCTGAAATGTTTTGCAAAGGCATAGTCGCGACTATCATGTCCCGGTACAGCCATAATAGCGCCAGTCCCATAGCCGGCCAATACATAATCACTTATCCAAACAGGGATAGCTTCATTTGTCAAAGGATTGATAGCATATGATCCTGTAAATACACCGGTTACTTTTTTATCGGAGATACGTTCGCGTTCCGTTTTCTTTTTGGTTGTTTCCAGATACTTTTCTACTTCCGGACGGTATTCTTTTTTAGTTAAAACGTCAACCAATTCACTTTCGGGAGCTAATACCATGAAAGTAACACCAAAGATTGTATCGACACGGGTAGTAAAGATGGTAAATTCTACTTCTGAATCTTTTACCTTAAATTTCATTTCTGCACCTTCACTACGTCCGATCCAATTCCGTTGTGTTTCTTTTAAAGAATCTGTCCAATCTATTGTGTTAAGTCCATCTAATAAACGTTGTGAATAGGCAGATACGCGCAAGCACCATTGGCGCATCATCTTCTGTTCAACAGGATAGCCGCCACGTTCTGAAAGACCGTTGATTACTTCATCATTAGCCAATACGGTACCTAAATCGGCACACCAATTTACCATCGTATCTCCTAAATATGCGATACGGTAATTCATTAGGATTTCCTGCTTTTCAACTTCACTTTTTAATTTCCATTCATCGGCAGTAAAGGCATATTCTTCTCCGCAGGCTACATTCATAGGTTTAGCTCCAACCTGTTCAAAAGCCTGTATCAACTCTTCGATAGGACGAGCCTGTTGTTCATCGTAACAATAATAGTTATTGAACATCTTAATGAAAGCCCATTGTGTCCAATGGTAATATCCCGGATCACAAGTTTGGATCTCACGATCCCAATCAAATGAAAAACCTATTTTATCAAGTTGCTCACGATATCTTTCAATATTCTTATTGGTAGTTATATACGGATGCTGTCCGGTTTGAATAGCATATTGTTCAGCCGGCAATCCATAGGCATCATATCCCATAGGATGTAATACATTGAATCCGTTTAAACGTTTGTAACGGGAATAAATATCAGAGGCAATATAACCGAGTGGATGTCCTACGTGTAGACCGGCTCCTGATGGGTAAGGAAACATATCAAGCACATAGTATTTAGGTTTACTTTTATCTTCTGTTACTTTGTAAACCTTATTGGCATTCCAATACTCCTGCCATTTTTTCTCGATCTCTCTGAAATTGTATTCCATTGTTCAGTTTCTAATAAAATTATACGTTAGATATTTAAGTCCACAAAGTTAGTGAATTATTTGATGAAATATTACTTAATATAATCAACTTTAGTAGGAGAGGGGAGAGCACAAATTATAGGAAGGTTCTAATTGAATTATTGTGTTATTCTAAATGTTTTGTTTTTCACCCTGGTGGAATGATTAATTGCTTGTTATCTTTTCAATAACAATAAGTTATGAATGCAATAAAATATCTTGTGAAATCTGATAAATATTAATTAATGAGCTTCCAACCAATTAGATCCTACTCCACAGTCAGCAATTATTGGAACCTGAAGCTTAACCACATTTTCCATTTCTTCAAGTACTATTTTCTTTACTTGATCCAGTTCATCTTTTTGTACATTGAAGTTTAATTCATCATGTACCTGAAGGATCATTTTGCTTTTGATACCTTCTTTTTTAAATCGCTTATGGATGTTCACCATAGCGACTTTGATTATATCGGCAGCACTGCCCTGAATGGGGGCATTTATCGCATTTCGTTCGGCATATCCACGTACAATAGCGTTGTGAGAGTTAATATCAGGGAGGAAACGTTTACGTTTAAAGATTGTTTCTACGTAGCCTTTTTCTTTAGCGATTTCTATGCTTTCATCCATATATTTGCGAACATCAGGATAAGTACGAAAATATCCGTCTATAAGTTCTTTTGATTCCCCGCGTGGAACATTCAGACGTTCTGCAAGTCCAAAGACTGAAATACCGTATATGATGCCAAAATTGGCGGTTTTAGCTTTACGGCGCATATCTTTGGTAACTTCATCTATGCAGATGCCATATATTTTAGCTGCGGTAGCGGCATGTATATCTTCACCACTTTGGAATGCAGAAATCATATTTTTATCTTCGCTTAAGTGAGCCATTATACGGAGCTCTATTTGGGAATAGTCTGCCGAGAAAAATACACATTCATTATTTTCAGGAATAAAGGCTTTTCTTATCTCCCTACCCATCTCATCCCTTATAGGGATATTCTGTAAATTGGGATTAGTAGAGCTTAGTCTTCCTGTTGCTGTAACTGTTTGATTGAAAGATGTATGTACTCGGTTTGTCTCAGGCTTAATAAGCGCTGGTAAAGCATCAATATAAGTACTAAGTAACTTTTTCAATCCACGGTATTCTAATAGTTTTCCAACGATTGGATGTTTTGGTTTTAGCTTTTCAAGTATATCTTCACTAGTACTATAGTTTCCTGTTTTTGTCTTTTTTACTTTATCTTCAATTTTTAATTTTTCGAAGAGAACTTCGCCTACCTGTTTTGAAGAATTTATATTGAATTCCATGCCGGCCATTTGATGTATTTCCCCTTCCAGTCGTAATAATTCTTTAGTTAATTCATCAGAAGATTGTTTAAGAGCTGCAGTATCGAGCTTCACACCGGTTTCTTCCATATCGGCCAGTACATACACAAGCGGCATTTCTATTTCGTAAAAAAGGGGTTCAAGACCTTGTTTCTTTAGATCAGGTTCAAAATAATTCTTAAGTTTTAGGGTTATATCAGCATCTTCTGCTGCATATTCGGCTATTTTATCAAGAGGAACATTTCGCATAGTAGATTGATTTTTTCCTCTCGGGCCAATCAAATTTTCTATCGGGATTGTTTTATAATGAAGATAAGTTTCTGCAAGATAATCCATGCCATGACGTAATTCAGGATTGAGTAAGTAATGGGCAATCATCGTATCGAAAAGAGGACCTGCGACGCATACGCCATATTTTCTGAGAACAAGTATATCGAATTTAATATTTTGTCCGATTTTTTGAATTGACTCATTTTGTAAGGCAGGGGAGAGGTGTTTAATAATTTTAGCTGCTTCTTCCATATTTTCGGGTACGGGAACATACCAGGCTTCATTTTCCTTAATTGAGAATGAAAGACCTACTAATTTTGATGTAAGCGGGTCCATTCCGTCTGTTTCAGTGTCAAAAGCAAAAAATTCCTGACTCAATAATTTCACTCCTAAATTGGATATTTCTTCTTCATTATCAGCGATGTAGTAGGAGTGAGGGGTCGAGTTTAAGTCCGCGAGACTCGAATTTTCAGAAACTTCTGTACTCTCGGGCGCAAATTCAGCAAAAAGAGAGCCTTGAATTGGCGCCTTTTTGTCAGTATTTTTTACCTCGTTTGTCAGTTTGTTAATAAATGTTCTAAATTCTAATTCAGTGTATATTTCTGTTAATTTGTTTTCATTAGGTTTTTCACGTATACATTTATCTGCTTCGAAAGTAATCGGTACATCTGTTATTATAGTTGCAAGAAATTTAGAAAAACGAATTTGTTCATCATTCTCCCGGATTTTCTTTTGAAGGGCTCCCTTTAATTTATCTGTGTTATCGAGTAAGTTTTCAATACTACCAAATTCTTCTAACAATTTCGCGGCAGTCTTTTCTCCAACACCGGGACACCCTGGAATATTATCTGAACTGTCACCCATCAATCCCAAAAGATCTTTTACCTGATCAACGGAAGATAATGAGAATTTTTCCAAGACTTCTTTAACTCCCATTGTTTCATATCCACCTCCGAACTTTGGTCTGTATATAAAGATGTGATCGGAAACTAATTGTCCATAATCTTTATCAGGAGTCATCATATAAACATCAAATCCTTTTTTTTCGGCTTGTTTTGCTACTGTAGCAATTACATCATCTGCTTCAAAACGAGGAATTTCAAGGATAGGAATATTATACGCTTCTATTATGTCTTTTATGATTGGAACGGATTCACGAATTACTTCCGGTGTTTCTTCTCGTTGCGCTTTATAATGTTCATAGGCATCATGGCGAAATGTAGGGCCTTTTGGATCAAATCCTACAGCTATATGAGTTGGATTTTCTCTTTTCAATACATCTTCTAGGCTGTTTACAAAGCCAAATATTGCAGAAGTGTTGCGGCCTTTAGAGTTTATTCGAGGATTTTTAATGAAAGCATAGTAAGAACGATATATTAATGCATATGCATCGATTAAGAACAGTTTCATTGTTTTATTTGTTACTTAATTAATAAATCAATCATCGGTAAATGTACGAAAAAAGTGTCTGACTAAATACTTTTTCTTACTTTTGCCTTTTGTATAAGAGTATCTATGGATGGACGTAAGAAAATAGAAGAACCTGTAGCTGCTGAATTTAAAAGATTTCGAGAGGAGTTTTGTTCTTCGCTTTCAAGTTCAACAGTATTGTTACAGTCGGCAATTGATAAAATAATGCTTTCTACGGGTAAGCATATACGTCCATTGCTTGTATTATTGACAGCTAAAGCTTGTGGAAAAATTACAGAGAATACAATTAACTCATCCATACTTCTTGAATTGCTTCATACTGCAAGTCTTATCCACGATGATGTAATTGATGAAACAAAGCAACGTCGGGGACTACCTTCTTTAAATGCATTTTATGATAATAGAGTTTCAGTATTGGTAGGGGATTATGTACTTTCATCAGCACTAATTCGTTCGATACAGACTGGTAACTTCCGTATTATGAGTATTGTATCTGAAGTAGGTAGAGCATTATCTGAGGGAGAACTTCGTCAGATAGAGGTTGTTGAAGATACAATTTTGGATGAAGATTCGTATTTGCAAGTTGTCGAGAAGAAAACAGCAAAATTAATTTCAGCTTGTACAGAAATAGGGGCTTTATCTGCTGATGCCTCAAATGAAATGGTCGATATTTGCAGTGAATTTGGAAGATATCTTGGTTTTTGCTTTCAGATCAAAGATGATATTTTTGATTATTATTCTGATTCAAACATAGGTAAACCAACCGGCAATGATATAATTGAAGGCAAAATTACATTACCCTTGTTATATGCAATTAACAGTTCTCCGAATAAAGAATCTCAATATTATAAACGAATAATAATTAATAAAGAATTTACATCCGGTAATATTTCTCAATTAATTGATTATGCAAAATGCAATGGTGGTATAGAATATGCACAGTCCAAAATGAAACTTTATCACGATAAAGCAGTTACTATAATTAATAAACTTCCGGATTCTGATTCAAAAACCAGCTTGCTTCTATTGGCTAATTATATCGTTGAACGAGATAATTGAGAATAGGGCTTATTCACCTATCCTGCTAAGTATATCATTTGCTAAACTACTAGCTCCGATTCTAAAATAATCTTTATTCAACCATTCTTCTCCCAATATATTTTTTACTAATGTATAGTATTTGATAGCATCTTCAGCTTTCCGTACACCACCTGATATTTTTATTCCTATTTTATTGCTGGTTAATGAATGATATGATTTAATGACTTGACACATAGTATAAATAGCTTCTGATGTTGCGCCTGTATATTCCTTTCCTGTAGATGATTTGATAAAATCTGCACCTGCGTATATGGAAAAAATAGCTGCTTTCTGTATAAGATTAGTTGTTTTTAATGCTCCTGTTTCTAAAATTACTTTTAATGTAGCTTCATTATGACCGCATTCTTTTATTTCTTGAATATCTTCAGCCAGTTCTTGATAGCTCTCTTCCATGAGGAAACCCAGATTTAATACGGTATCTATCTCTTCTGCACCATGCATAATGGCCAAGGCTGTCTCTGCAATCTTAACTTCTCCGAAAGTTTGTGATGAAGGAAATCCACCTGTTACAGCGGCAATCTTTACATTTTGGGCGGTAAGCGCTTGTTTTACTGTCTCTGTGAATATAGGGTAGGTGCATATTGCCGCAACATTCGGAATATCTGGGCGAGTTCCTTCAAAATCATTTACTGATTCAACAAGTTTCCATATTTTTTCTTTTGTATCTAATGTTGATAATGAGGTAAGATCAATACAACCATATAAAAACTTGAGTACTTCTATTGTAAAGTTTTCCTGTTCGTGTATATTTAGAATTTTATAAACCTTTTCAGCAACTTCATCATTACTTCCAATTGGTTCAAATTTGGAAAATGCTTCCTGATATTTATCCATAATTATAATTTATTATTGTTGATATGTCTTTCACTATCTCTGTTTGTTTTCTTTTGAAGGTTCGTTTCAAAAGCGGATGTAAGATCAATCCCTGTTTGATTGGCAAGGCAAAGTAATACCCATAGTATATCGGCCATCTCATCTCCAAGATTGTATGTTTTATCACTTTCTTTAAAAGATTGTTCTCCGTATGTTCGGGCCATTATACGTGCCAGTTCACCTACTTCTTCTGTGAGAATTGTCATATTGGTAAGCTCATTGAAGTAACGTTTTCCATAGGTTTTAATCCAATCATCTACCTTTTTTTGTGCTTCTTTGATTGTAAGTGATGTAGGGTCCATTTTATTCTTTTAATTTTGAGTCGATAATAATTGTAACTGGTCCATCATTGATGAAATCTAGCTCCATATGTGCTCCAAATGAGCCTGTTTTTACCTCTTTCCCTAGTTGTAAGCTAAAAGCCTTGCAAAAGGCTTCATATAAAGGGATAGCTACCTCTGGTTTTGCAGCATGTATGTAAGAAGGACGGTTGCCTTTTTTAGTAGATGCATGTAGTGTGAATTGACTAACGATTAGTACATCACCTTCAATGTCCATTATTGAACAATTCATCACTCCATTTTCATCGTCAAAAATCCGTAAATTACTAATTTTCTTTACTAGCCAATCTATATCACTCTGATTATCAGAGTATTCAATGCCTAATAAGACTAATATACCTTGATTTATACTGCTTTTTAACTTTCCATCAACTAAAACGGATGCACGTTTTACGCGTTGTGTAACTGTTCTCATTTTTATTTATTTAAACCATCAAAAATTATCTTTGCTTTTGATTCGCCGATAAGCTCTTTTAGTTCTTCAAAAGTAGCTAATTTAATACGTTTTACACTCTTATATTTACGTAAAAGTAAAGTCTTAGTTTTATCTCCAATCCCTTTTATTACATCTAATTCTGATACAGTTTGTTTTTTACTTCTTATATGTCTGTGAAATGTAATACCGAAACGATGTGCTTCATCTCTTAATTGTTGTATGATCTTTAACGTTTCTGAATTTTTATCCAGTATCAATGGAATAGGATCTCCCGGATAAAATATTTCTTCTAACCTTTTTGCTAAGCCAATAATAGTTATCCTATCTAACAGTCCAAGATTGTTAAGTACTTCTGTTGCAGCATTTAACTGCCCCTTTCCTCCATCAATAACAACCAATTGTGGTAATTCTTGGTTTTCTTCAAGTAAACGTGTATATCTACGTGTAACCACTTCAATCATAGAAGCAAAGTCATCTGGTCCTTCCACTGTTTTTATATGATAATGTCTGTAGTCTTTTTTTGAAGGCTTTGCTTTTTTAAAGACAACACATGCAGCAACAGGGTTTGTCCCTTGTATATTTGAATTATCAAAGCACTCAATATGAATGGGCAAAACTTTCATATGAAGATCCTTTTGCATTGTTGTTAGGATGCGGGTTGTGCGTTGTTCGGGGTTTAGTTTTTCAGCCTGTTTTAATTTATCAAGTTTATATTGCCTGACATTTTGTTGAGATAATTCAAGTAATTTTTTCTTATCTCCTTTGACAGGTATATGGAAAGATAATTTATCTGATAAATCTATATCCGGTAAAAAAGGAACGATAATTTCTCGAGAATTGCTTTTAAAACGTTCCCTCATTTCTATAATTCCAAGACCTAAAAGTTCTTCTTTTGGCTCATCGAGTTTCTTTTTATATTCGAATGTATAGACTTGTACAACGGCTCCATTACCAATATGCATATAATTTATATAAGCTGATTTCTCATTTTCTGTGAATGAGAAGACATCTATATTTGTAAGCATTGGTGGAACTACTGTTGATCTGGATCTATAATTTTCTATTGTTTCATATTTTTCTTTAAGTAAATAAGCTTCTTCAAATTCTAAATTATTAGAACGCTCTTGCATTTCTTGGTATATTTTTTTGCTAATTTTGGAAGAGTTCCCTTTTAGTATTTCTTTTATTTGAGAAATATTTTCTTGGTACTCCTCAAGAGATTGAAATCCTTCACATGGTCCTTTACATCTTTTTATGTGATATTGAAGACACACTTTATATTTTCTTTGTGCAATTGTTTCTGGAGTAAGTGGATACTTACATATTCTGATTGGATATAGTTCTTTTAACATCTGTAGCATAACACGCGCTGTATGCACAGAAGGGTAGGGGCCGTAATATATTGATCCGTCTTTTACAATATTCCTTGTTTGAAATACGCGAGAGAAGTATTCATTTTTTACAACAATTGAAGGATAGCTTTTGTCATCTTTCAGCATAACATTGTAGCGGGGACGATATTGCTTTATTAAATTATTTTCAAGCAGTAGTGCGTCTTCTTCATTTTCTACTACAATGTATTTAATATCTCTTATTTGCTTAACCAAGACATATGTCTTTTGACTGTCATAGTTTTTATTGAAATAGGAAGAAACTCTTTTTTTTAAATTTTTAGCCTTACCAACATATATAATTTTGCCTTTATCATCAAAATATTGATAACAGCCAGGTTTATCAGGTAAACTTGATATTATTTGAGAAAGGGCTATTGTATGTGAATTTTCTTTATTCATTATTTATGTTTCACGTGGAACATTTGTCATCTTCCCAAAAGTACAACTAAAATATTTATATCACTAGGGGATATTCCAGGTATTCGACTTGCCTGAGCAATCGTCTCTGGGTCTATACGCGTAAGCTTTTGTCTTGCTTCAGTTGATAGAGACTGAATAGAGTTATAGTCAAACTTTCCTTTTATACGAATATTCTCAAGGCGATTTATTTTATCAGCAATAATCTTTTCTCGTTTGATATATCCGCTGTATTTTATAAGTATTTCTGCAGCTTCAATAATTTCATCTTTTCTTGATGAAGGTATTTTGTCAAGTTCAGTTTGTAAAGCAGGAATTAATTTTGCCAAATCATTTAAATATATTTGAGGTCGAAGAACTAAGTCTTTTAATTTGCATCCATGGGATAGTGGAGTAGTTCCTAAAGATTCTAATCCTTCATTAATATATTGTGATTTCACTGAATAGTTCTCTGTAAAAGATATTATGTTGTCTCGGTGTTTCTTTTTTTCTTCCAACAATGCAAAACGGTCTTTTGAAGCTAAACCTAATTGATATGCTTTTTCTGTTAGACGCATATCCGCATCATCTTGTCTCAAAAGAATTCTATATTCTGCTCGCGAAGTAAACATTCTATAAGGTTCGTCAACTCCTTTTGTAACCAAATCATCTATGAGTACTCCTATATAGGCTTCATCTCTCCCTAATAAGAATGAATTTCCACCATGGCAATTTATATGTGCATTAATTCCGGCCATTAAGCCTTGACCGGCTGCTTCTTCATATCCGGTAGTGCCATTGATTTGTCCTGCGAAAAATAAATTTTTTATTTTCTTTGTTTCTAAAGAATGATTTAATTGTGTTGGATCAAAGAAATCGTATTCGATAGCATAGCCGGGGCGATAAATTTGTATATCACGAAAAGCCGGAATAGTTTGTAATGCTTTTATCTGAATATGTAAGGGTAAAGAAGAAGAAAAACCGTTCAAATAGTATTCTTGAGTATTTTCTCCTTCAGGCTCCAGAAATAATTGATGTTGTGTTTTATCAGCAAATGTAACTATCTTAGTCTCTATGCTCGGACAGTAGCGAGGGCCAATGCTTCGGATCTGTCCATTATATAATGGTGAATCAGGAAGTCCTTCACGGAGTATATCATGGCAAGCTTCATTTGTAAATAATGTCCAACAACTTAATTGTTTCAATGAACGCGGTTCGAAGTTCAGGTACGAAAATTTATGAAAATCGTTTTCTCCAGGTTGTTCTGTAAGCTCATCAAAATGTACGCTTCTTCCATCAATTCGTACAGGAGTGCCTGTTTTCATTCTTTCTGATTTTATACCTAAAGAAACTAATTGTTCTGTAATTCCTTTGGATGATGGTTCAGAAATTCGTCCTCCTGTTATTTGTGTTTTACCAATATGCATTAAGCCATTCAAAAAAGTACCAGTAGTAAGGATTATACATTTAGCACTAAATGTTACACCTAATCCGGTTCTTAAACCTGTAACAGTATTTTTATTTATTATTAATTCATTGACAGTATCTTGCCAGATGTATAGATTATCTTGATTTTCTAATAAATTTTTCCAGGTTTCTATGAAGCGGACTCTATCACTTTGAGCGCGTGGACTCCACATAGCAGGTCCTTTACTTCTGTTCAACATTCGGAATTGGATAGCTGTCTGATCAGTAACAATTCCCATGTTTCCTCCTAATGCGTCAATTTCCCGAACAATTTGTCCTTTGGCAATTCCTCCAATAGCAGGATTACAACTCATTTGTGCAATCTTATTCATGTCCATTGTGATCAGAAGAGTTTTTGACCCCAGTTTTGCAGCTGATGATGCAGCTTCACATCCTGCATGTCCTCCTCCAACAACAATAATATCGTAGTTAAAAATCATTCTTAATTTAATTATATATTATAAGCCTCTTGTGTTAAAAGAGCTAATGCTTTATTTTCCTGTTCTTCCATTACCTCACGTTCTCCCGGACCTTTATCATCAATTCCACAAAGGTGTAATATGCCATGAATAATTGTGCGAAGTAATTCTTCAATATATTTTGTTTTGAATTTATCAGAATTACTTTTTACAGTATCTAAACTGATAAATATATCTCCGGAAATTTTATCTTCTTCTGAATAATCAAAAGTGATAATATCTGTATAATAATCATGATTGAGGTACTCATTATTTATTTCAAGTATTTTCTCATCAGAACAGAAGATATAAGCAATTTCGCCTATCTTCTTATGATAGTTTTGTGCTATTGTTTTGATCCAGTTGTTAAGTATTCTTTTTTTTAAATGAGGTATTTTGATACCTTCTGCATGATAACTGATTGCCATATTCTTATATTTAACTAAAAAACATATAGGTGAGAATAACTGCAGCAATAGCACCAGCAAGATCGGCAAGCAAGGAGCATTGTACAGTATATCGTGTATTTCTTATTCCGACACTTCCGTAGTAAAGAGCAACTACATAAAAAGTGGTGTCTGTAGAGCCTTGTACTATTGATGCCAACCGGCCTACTAATGAATCTGCTCCATATGTATTCATTGCATCTATCATCATTCCTCTAGAACCGCTTCCACTTAGTGGCTTCATGAGAATAGTTGGAAGCCCTCCAATGAATTCTGTATCTAATCCCAAAGCTGCTACACCAATACTGATTCCTCCAATTAAGAAATCCATTGCTCCAGAAGCACGAAATATACCTATACCTACAAGTATTGCAACTAAGTAAGGAATGATAGTAATTGCTGTATGAAAACCATCTTTAGCTCCTTCTATAAATGCATCATAGACATTAATTTTCTTACGTATTCCGCTGATAATGAAGCCGCAAATTATACTGAATAGCAATGTATTAGCAAATACAGTAGAATATAATGAGACCTTATCTTGCTCTAAATAGTTGAATAGCCAAACAAGCCCTCCAATAACAATACCTACTATTCCAAAGAAAAGTAAAAGATTTTTCTGTAGAATATTTATTCGCTGTTTTAAGCAAACAGCCAGAATTGCAATTACTGTAGAAGTAAAAGTTGCGAGCATAATTGGTAAAAAAACATCAGAAGGATTGGCTGCTCCCAATTGTGCGCGATACATCAGTATAGTTATGGGTACCAAAGTGAGTCCTGACGCATTGATACACAGGAACATAATCATTGAATTACTGGCGTTTTCTTTTTCATTATTTAACTCCTGAAGTTCTTTCATTGCTTTTAATCCCATGGGTGTTGCTGCATTATCTAATCCAAGTAGATTAGCTGAAAAGTTCATAAAGATTGATCCGGTTACGGGATGGTCTTTAGGTATATCCGGAAATAATTTGCTAAAAACAGGCGAAGCTATCCTTGCAAATCCTTGAATAAGACCTCCCTTTTCACCGATCTTCATAATTCCTAACCACAGCGTAAGAATACCGGTCAAACCGATGGAAATTTCAAATCCGAGCTTGGCAGAATCGAAGGAAGAGTTAATTATTTCGGTAAAAACGTTGGTATCGCCGATAAAAATAAGTTTTCCCAGGGCAACAACGAATGCTATCAAAAAGAAAGCTATCCAGATGTAATTCAGTACCATATAAATGCATATTTTGATGCAAATTTACGAATTCTCTTTGTATTAATACGTGCTTTAGTTAAATTTGACGTATAAACAAATTTAATAACAATCAAATTATGAAGATTTTAGTTACTTATGATATGTTTCGTGAAGGATTTTCCGAAATTGTCGAAAAGTATGATGTGACTTTTCCTGAGGGTAGGGATTACTCTTATAATGAGGTGTTTGATATGATTTCGGAATATGAAATCTTATGTCCGATGTTTAATTTTCCTGTCGATAAAAAGCTTATTGATAATGCACCTACTTTGAAATTGATCGCCAATTATGCTGTTGGTTACAATAATATTGATGTAGTATATGCATTGGAAAAAGGCATTACAGTTGCTAATACACCGGATCCGGTTATTGCTCCAACAGCGAATTTAGCGTTAGGGTTATTGATTGATACGGCAAGAAGGATAACAGAGTGTGATCGGAAAATTCGTACTTTACGTCGAAGCATGAAGGTAGGGGTTTTAGAGAATTTAGGCACTCAGATTACTGGAAAAACATTAGGCATATTCGGTATGGGACGTATAGGTAAAGCTTTGTGTAAGAGAGCAAGAGCGTGTGGAATGGATATTATTTATCACAATAGAAGACAGTTGGATATGCAAGAGGAAACCAAGTTAAATGTAACCTATGTCTCTTTCGAAGAGTTACTGTTACAATCTGATTTCTTATCTCTAAATGCTCCTTATACACCCGAGACTTTCCATATAATCGATGAAAAGGCTTTAAATACGATGAAACCGTCATCTATTATAATAAATACTGCCAGAGGGCCTCTAATCGATGAGTATGCTCTGGTAAAAGCCTTAAAAGATAGCGATATATCCGGTGCAGGTCTAGATGTTTTCGAATTTGGTGATTATCCAGTAGACGAATTGTTCGAATTGGATAATATAGTAATGACTCCTCATATAGGAACACAGACATTTGATACTCGTTTTGATATGGCGAAAGCTGTTTCAAATAATATTATAGGTTTCTTGGAAAAAGATCGACCAGTATCACGTGTTTTGAAAGCTTGATAAACATTTCTAATTGTATGTAAAAGCATTTTATCATCAAAAATTATGCAATATGGTATTATATTTATATAATTATACAATTTATATAGATCTGAAGGTGCAATAAAGATTTATTTATTTTAGATTTGATATTTTAGATAATTATATTTGTATACCAACTGTATTTATTATATTTGCACTTGCAGAAATTAATTATTACGTCGAATATTATCTGTATTTTAACCCGCAGAAGTAATTGAGCCAATGGATAATTAAAATATTATTATGTATTTATTTAATATATGCGACCTTTTTATAATAGAATATGAGGAATATAAAAGAGATTAACAAACCCAGCTTTCGCTTATTTAGAGATAACGAGCATTACGAGTATCATAACGGAATATTAGAAATTATAACACCTGTTTTAGCCAAAGAATACAAATTGGAAAGCATGCGTTTTGATTATGAGAAATATTTTAATAAAGAAGAAAATGCTTATATGAGAGATCGAGCTTTTGAAGAAACAAAGGAGATTCAAGCTGCTGATAAAAAGCGGGATGAATTGTTTTGCTTTATCAAAAGGACAATAGAACTCATGAAATATAACCCGGATCCTGATATAAAAGTTCATTGGAATTTATTGGATCAAGGTTTGAGCCCTTATAGAAATGCTCATCGAAAATCATTTTTAGAGAATACAAATCTGATTACTGAATTTATAGAAGAAATGATGGAGGATAAATATGGAAAAGCTCTTGAAACATTAGATTTACAAAAAATTTTCGTCTTACTAAATGATGCTAATAATAAATGTCAGGATCTCTATAATGAACGTCTAAATGCTAAGGAAAAGCGCAATAAAGAGGATAAAATGCGTAGAATACGTCCCGACGTTGATAGGGAATTTTTTTTCTTGATTAAATGTTTGAATTCCATTTATTTAGTAAGTGAAATAATAACAAAAGAGGCCCCGGTATTAGCTGAGATTGGAAGTGTTATTGATAAAATAAATGATTTAACTTCTAAATATAAATATGGTATTAAAGAAAGAAGAGGGGAAATAGAAGATATTAATGATTAAATATTTTTTAGTATAAATATAAATTAGGCAAAAGGAAATAAAAAATGGTCCCGTCTTATTCGGACGGGACCTTTTTTAAGAATTAACTAGTGAAGAAGAGGTATCTTCGCAGACTCCCCTTCAAAATAAGACGTTTAGTTATAAGTATGTGTTTCTTAATTTCTTATTTGAATCTTACAGTGATCATTTTATTTGTAATAGTATTTTTTGTAGGATTCGGATTCGTGATAACACTCACAGACATTTTAGCATGCAATGAGCGGTATGCTTCATCCGCATAGGGGTTTGGAGTGTCATCTTTTCCTTTGATATCATATTGTATAGTTGCTACACCTTCATATCCTGCATTTGGTGTAAATGTAGCAATAGCTGACGAATTATTTGTTATTCCTGTGATATCATATGTCCATCTTCCTTCTGGCATATTACATATTAATACTGTTTGTCCAGAAACAAGCTTTTTCACATTTCCGTTATTATCAATAAACCGGAATTCCCTCGGATCAATATGATCAAAACTACCAGTCTGATTTCTTCTGATTGTACCATTATAAGCAATATCATTTACTAATGGGTAGAATGTAGCCGTTTGGCCTTTAAATATTTCAAGATCGTCATCATAAGCTTCTGCCGCACGAGGAAGAGCAATTTTAATATTCCTTATAATATGATTATTCGTTTTCTCGCCGGTTGCAGCTGCAAAACCTATCCTCAAGCTATCAGGAACACTTGCATTAAGGGTATATGGTGCAGGAGGAGGATCCTTTGGTGTATCCGAATTATATTGAAATGGTATCATGCCATTTTCCTGATAAAGAAAACTCTCCTTATAATGATAATCATTAATTATTGTATCAATCTGACCATCGTGATCTATTTTCACTGTAATATAAAAACCTCCACCAGGAGTAGTATCTTCAACCGGAAAAATTTCAATTATGGCTTTCCTATATCCACCGTTTATTGAGAATAAATTACCTGTATATGGACTTAGTTCAATGTATTTACCATCACTGTCTAATACAAAGCCATGAGTAGCATTTGTCGATCGGGTAATTAACACCGGATAACCGGTAAGTCCGTCTTCACCTACTGTTACACCATTTTTTTTGTATTCACGCATTCCCGGATCTGAAGAGCCAACTATAGCTTGATAATGTACATTAGTAACATGATTAATAGCAGAACCTCTGGCTCCTCTTATTGTAACCTGATTTCCTGTATCATATTTTTTTTCTTTTGACTCGCTTATAATCGAACTATTATCTTGTTTTTTATAAGGTATACCACCTCTCATTTCATTTCTTAGATATCGTAAGGTTTTATAATTTCCATATACATCAAAAGCAACTCCCATATAAGCTCCTCTTAAACCCTCAAATTTTTGATTTAAATAATGTGAGTGGATTGTTTGATTATATGTATACCCTATTCCTGCTCCATGAGCTCCGATTGCCGGTGCTTTAACTGAAGCATCAAAAAGAAACATACACAGTCCATCGCCTCCGTCGCCCCCGGAGATGGTATATTCAAATTCAATTGTAATACCATTTTTTGACCCAAATTGACGGTTTCTAATAAATGCAGCACCAAAAGTTGATTGTGATACAGGAGTTAAATGTAATCCTACTCCATTGGTAAACTTTGCCTGATTTAACTTGTTCCCTTGAGGGGTTGGGAATGTAAAATCATCTGGTTTTCCATTTAAGCAACTTTCTTCATACGGGAAATTACCATATTTAGAAATCTGGGAATGAACATAATTTATATTAATACCAAGCAGAAAAAATAATATGAGTATATTAATAATTCTGTTTCTTGGAAAGAAAACATGAAGTTTCATAGTAATTAATTTTCCGAGGTTATTTTATAACAAAAACAATGTTAATATATGAGCAGCCATCTGTTGGTGGATTACTTACAGTATAACTCAATTCGCCGTTTTCCGTAAGAGTCATATCACTAAAAACTGATTCGTCGTAATTAGTAATATAATAGTACAAATCATTTCTTCCAAAAACCGGAATGGATGCAGGAGTATTACCGGTAGGGCCTCCGCCCCTAACTTTCGGAGTACCAAATATCTGTGTATATTTTTCATATATATCAATAGGTCCATAACTTATAGCAGATGAAGTTGTAAGCTCAATAGATGGCATATAGAAGAAGTTAACTTCTTTTCTTACACCTGCTTTGCTCCAACGTTCACCATCCCATGTATAAATCCCTTTTGAAAATGGTGAACTATTATTGGTGTTGAATACTGTTAATCCTGCATAATGTGCATCGGTTTCGCCTGATCCTTTTGTTATTGGAGAGAGGGTTGTCAAGCTCGTTAGCTTTATACGTGGTAAAACAAAACCTTTATTAGTTGAAGTTTCTGCATTTGAGCTTGATTTTTCTTTCAAATCCAGTAATGCTCCACTTAACGGAGTTTGATCAGAACCGATGGTTACTTGTGCTGAAAGGTTTATTACATTCAGCATAAAAAACGCAAAAACTGTAAATAAAAATAATCTCTTTTTCATATGTGCTTTGTTTATTTTTTAGATTCTTATTTGACTAATAGCTTTATAGCATGAGAATCACCTTCTATTTTTACTAGATAAATACCGGTATTTAACAACTTATATATTTTACACGGAGTTATTTCTACTATTTTTTCTTTATGAAGAATTTGTCCTTGCATATTATACAATGATACTTCCTTACCCAAATTCACGTTTTGTAAACCTTCTATATAAATTGCTCCATTTAAATAGTAAGCTATAGGATTTGATGAACTTGTTATTTCATCTATACTTGTTGGAGTAGTTGAAAAATGAAGAATAAAGCGGTCAAACTTATCTGCAGGATACGATTGAAATGTATAAGAAGGATTTTTAGTTAGATCGATTTTGACTCCGATTTTTTTATCTTCCAAAATCACCTGGCCGATAGATTGTAGTGAAGCAAGTCTATAGGCTTTCAGTTCTACTTCCTGTATCTGTAGAGGTGGCTCAAAATACATATTCATCTGTTTTGTTTGTGGATCAATTACATTAGTTGTCAGTAATTTACCTTCTTTTGAACGAGTATATATTTGGTTAACTCCTCCGGAGCGATTAAACATTTTTTCCGTATCATATTCATCCGTTGCTTTCAAGGTAGCATTATTACGAAATACAATACATAAACGGTCAAAGCCTCCCGACTGTTTATCTGTAGTTTCAATCAACAATTCGTCTATTGGGTCTTCAACAAAAGAGCTACGTAAATAGGTCGTACTACCATGTGTGCGGTTAGACCTCGGGATTTTAAAATTACTGATCTCCATTCCGTTATTCTTTATTACGAACATTTGCATAGGAGCAATCAGATTATCTCCTCTGTGATCTTCATAATTAGTACCTCCAATATTCTGACCGAGCAAATAAGTAGCAGTAAAATTAAAAGTCTGACCATTATCATTACTATATCCATTACTTCCTTTGGCTAATACCCAAAAATTTTTCTCGACATCATTAGATGTTATATTCCAGTTGTTTCTATTGTTATCTAATAAATCTGTTAAGTCTAGAGGTACCATAAAAGGATTTCCCAAATAATTATAACCGTTTACCAGCGGTATTTCAACATCTTTATTTATTAGACTTTCTCCTGTAAATCTATCAGTTAAAGAATTAAATTGTCCAAAAGATGTGGCGATATTATTACGGACAAACTGGTATTTATTTTTTACAACATCATCAAATGACGCACCATTCCAATCATCATGAAGGTGAGATGTATAATAACCCGAATTTGAGTAGGGAATCAGTTCCTGCCCCAGAATATATCCTGTTCCACCTTTTAAGGGTCGTAGAGGATTCGTATTCCAGATTTCACTACTGTTTCCTACAAACAATTCCGTTTC
Organism: Tannerellaceae bacterium; assembly: GCA_032054765.1. Taxonomy (GTDB): domain Bacteria; phylum Bacteroidota; class Bacteroidia; order Bacteroidales; family Tannerellaceae; genus DFXE01. Next base: position 300,586 of record DAMBSC010000004.1, on the reverse strand, counting down.
AGAAGGAATTGAAAGGAAGTTATAGAAAAAATAATCCGAATACAATGTCTCAAACGGAGGTGTAAAGCCTATCAGACGTCCAGTATTAGATCCAGCTACACCTAGATCAAGGTTTACCTGAATATTTGCTTTTGTAGATGTGTTTTGAATTACGGATGCACCGTCTTCCAGCCACAGATGGGCAATTTTCGTCTCTTCAGCCTGATTCGTTACAGTCTTCGAGTCTAAAATCAAACGTCCGCTACTAAAAGTCACATTCTTCACATTCGCGCTCATTAAGGGATCTAATGTTACTGATTTAGCCGGTGAACTATTATTGATAATAACTGTATTGGGGAATTTTATAGGGTTTGTTGCTTTATTAGCATTGCCCCTAATAAATTGTGCATTTGCCGTATTTTTAAATTCAAAGTAGCCACTACGACCAACCTCAGTATCTAGAAATACAGTAGAGCTACCTGTTACATTGTTTATAAAATCACCTATAAGAATAGTTTTACCTGGATGATTTATTTCTGAATTATCAGCAGCAGTAAAACTACCATTAATATATAATGTTGTCTTATTTTCAGAACCGCCCACATACATCTTTCCTTTATTATACATTACCTGACCATGTATAGAAATGTTTGAGGATAAGATTAAAATGGGAAGTATTATTACAAATCTTTTCATAACTCTGCTTATAAACCTTTTACTAATTGAATATCTTTTATGCAACGAACGTTATTACCAATAGTAGATTCTCCGTTTCCATTTGATATACTACCGGAACTGTTTATTTGCCATGTAGGATAGTTGACTCCTAATTTATTAGATAGCCAGATTTCATTTCCAATATTGTCCCATTCGCCATTTGAGTTTTTCAATTGTCCATTCATAAAATTACCTGCTTCCTGTGGAGATAAAGACCATTTTGAGTTGTCAGAATTATCAGTTGGAACACGCCAACCCGTAGGACAAGGATCATAACGATGTTCTTTTTTATCTTTTTTCCAGAATTCGTTGCTCATACCTGTTGCAAGCCAGTCCTGATATCCATTTCCCTTATAATAGAAAGTTGTTGGATTTTGGGTGATAAATACTAATGTGTTGGATGATGTAACAGCTTCTCTTTTAATTACTCGGGGTTGAATGTAATTCAATTGAGCAGGGAATGGATCTTTTCTTCCCCATTGATAGAATAATCCCTCATTTGTTGAATATTTACCAATAATACTTGGCATAAAATCATCCTTATTAGGATTATGGAATTCCTTATCAACATTTTCATTTTCCGACATACACCATACATGCCAACTCCAAAGAATTTCTTCATCAACTTTTCCTCCTATCATACCAATTCCATCTCCTGTTACAAGGGCAATCACTGCATTTCCACAATAAGAACCATTTGCTGTTGCTGTTACTTCTATATATTGATCTTTAATTGAGCCTCCGGTACCCTTTAATATTGCTGAAAAATTTACAGGACTTGTGCCTGTCACTTCTTGCCATATTACTTTAGCTCGAAGATCGGTGGTAGTTAAGGAACCTTTAGCATATTCAGCAAAGGATAATGGTAGTTTAACGGAGCCTTTGGATTGCCCTTGGGTAAACCTGATTAAGTGGCAGTTAGCGCCTCCACTCTGACGTACTTTTACTTCCATACTCAAATCACCAGCTGTAAGTGTTATAATGCCCTCACGTTCATTTCCAGTTGTATTGTTATTATTCACTGTAATGTATATAGCATCACGTTCTTGTGGAATGTCAATATCAAACCAATCTGTATTTTCTGTTGCAGACCATCCACCCGAATAGGTAGTTAAAACACGGAGATTATAAAATTCATTATCTCCTGAAGATTTTCCTATCCAAAGTTTATCCCAGTCAAATAGAACTTCGCTAGTACCTACTCCTAACATATATTGGTTATTATATACCATGTCATGAATAGGGGAATGTTTACTATCAACACTTATATTAATATATAATCCGGTAGAAGGTGTATCAGAATTCACAGCATCATATAGCGAACTAAAACCACTACTATTCACATTAAGAATCTCAATAATATATTTGTGATTTCTAAAGATATCTATGTATTTATTGTCTTTAATAAAATCCAAACGATAAAATGTTGGAGTAAAATTATTTTTATATTTAGCTTCTAATACTATAAAAGTTGGATTTAAATTAGTTGCAGAGTTCTTGTCATTTTCAGAAATATATATATCACAAATCAAATCACTTTCTCCTTGTGGAATTATTTTATTAAAATTATATATACTCTGATCTACTGTAGGAATATTAGTCTTTGTTACTTTAGTCGTTTCATCAACTGTCAAATTTTCTATAGGAGGAGCTATAAAGGCTTTTTTATTCGCATTATAAACATAAACAGTTTCAATTTTAAAATCAGTATCCTTTAATGAATTGGTTATGTCTACTCTAGCAGCAGCCCTAAGAAGATAAATTTTATCTAGTTCTATCTTTGCTGAGGTATTTAAGTTGATATATGTTTTTGCTTGTCCCCACATAGGGAAGCCTTCAGCTAAATTTAAAGTTTCTATATCATAAATAAGTTTATCTAAAAGTTCACCTTTAGTTATGCCTCCTTCAACAAGAACTGATGGTCCAAGTGAATTCAATACACCTGTAGCATTTGCCAATACAACTAAACGGACTTCTTTATCAAGTCTTTTTAATATCACATTGAATGTCTTAGTATTATTATTAACAGAATTAATAGTATTTGTCGTGGCTCTATACATAAAAATTTCCTTTGTTTGATCAGAATCATCTTTTGCAAATGCAAGTACATCTATCGAAGTAATATTATTTTCAGCTTCCTCAGTCAAGGCGTAAGACTTAGGGGAATCTACACCTGGTATTACAACTTGTAGTGTTAATTCTTTGTCTTTATCTCCTGGTGGTTCCGGTGGTACATCAATTTGTGTCTCAGATATACATGAGAAATAAAACAAGAATAATATGAATAAATTCCAGATCTTCATAGTGTATTGTCTGTTTTGTTTGTAAAATATTATCATGGATTTATAATTATTTCTTTGGTTAAATTTCCTGCTGAAATATTTATAATGCCATTGCTTATATTATTAGGCCTTTTGAATGTTATTGTTAAGATATCTCCATTTTGAGAGAAGTCCATATCTAATTTTTCTATACTTGTATTTGCTTTCCAACCATCAGGATAGTCTGTAGTAATTTTAATTTTTTTAACAGTATTTGGGGTGTCAACGATAAGTTCACTTTTATTTACTGATAATGAATAAATAGGATCTTCTATTGGAACCTTCCCAATTGTCCAGGTGACAATGTAAACTTCCATGTTATGTTTATTACTCTCAAATGCGTCATCAGGATTTTCATATCCCTTACCTGTAACACTTCTAATTTTTATTTCATATTGATTATTACGTAATAAAGGACGATAAAGTACTGCATCTGTACCATTATTATATGTTCCGTTTCCTCCCATATAGAAATTAGGACTATATGATGTCGGGTCATTAGGGTTTCCTTTGTTATATAAGAAATCGACACGATAATAATTCATTGAACCGTCATAAATACCTCCTACAACTAGGCAAGTGGCATCTAGTCTAAAATTGTTGTTTTCTTCATTAGGTAATCCGGCTTCATGAAGATAAATTATATTTCGCATTTCTGTCGGTGAGGAAGCTGACGGAGTATAAGGTGATAATAAATTCGAAAGATTTTTATTTCCGTCAGAAGTTGCATATTGGCGTTTTAGTGGGCTAAATAACGAAGCATCTGGTAAAAAAGGAGGAGTATAAGTTGCTACCCAACCAGAAGCTCTATCTTGGGGAGCTATTCTGCCGTATATATATCGATTATAGATATAAACTTCTTTAAGAGTGAAGTTTGATGCATTGTTTACCAATTCAACTTTTGTAAGGCACCGTGTAAGTGGTATCGTTTTTCCTGCCATTTCTTTCGGAGTTTTATCCTTTATTTCTCCATACATCGGTATTGGAGTTTGTTCACTCCATTTATCATTGAAATGGGTTGTTAAACGTGATAATATAGTTTCTTTTTCTGAACCTGGAGTAAGTGTTAAAGAGTTAAGTTGAGTTCTTGCATTGGCTATAAAAACATAACTATAACGAGAATCATCATCAATAAGTTTTACAATGAATTCTTTTTTGTTAGGATTTGATGTAGTATTAAAAGTATTAACTTCCCTGCGATAAGCAAATGATTCGTTGCTTCCTTCTATTTTAAATGCAAGTATATCAATTTTTGAAATTTCTATTTCAGTAGAAGCGTTCATTGCATATGTAGATAGATCAGATGATTTAATATATAAAATAGTTTCTTTTTCATCTGTTCGTAGTTTCTCGACAACCTCTTCTTGGACGCAAGAAATCTGGAATATAAAAGCCAGTAATAATACTATATAACAACAAGGATGCATAACTTTGTTAATTTATTAAATATTTTGTGTTTTTTACTTATTAATCCAAAATATGGGTTCTCTTGATATTGACATAAATAGAATATAATATTTCATATTTCTTCTTCATTATATATATATTCCCAATCTCCTATAATTATTTTTGCAATAGCAAAATTACTGTCAAGAAATACTTCAATATCAAATTCGTCATATCTTTCAAGTTTTTCGTTTGTATCATAAAGCTTTTCACCATCTGTTCCGGTAACTGATGCGAGTGTCTCTGTTATATTTAAAAATTGTCTATGAGTCACGTTTTCTATGTTCTCATTAGGATGTTTTTCAATATAAACTGTTGCATCTCCGCCTCTCCACAACCTCATTGTTGTAAATTTATAGTCTGACATGGTCTGCATTGTTTCCCCTGAATAAGGTAGATAGGTATATAAAACGCCTCCTGTAGGTTTATTTTCAACGTCATACTTTCCGTTAGTACCGTTAATATAAGTATTGAGACTTTCTTCATTTTGCAGAACACCTTCTTCGTATTTTACAGAAAGATTGATGTTATTAGTATTTTTAATTAAATAAATAGTATCAGTATCTGAAATTTTATTATCAAAATCAATAGTTTTAGATCCATAAAAAATATCAGTAAGCTTATTTTTTACTATATTTTTATTATCGGCTATAATTTCAGTTACAAATGTTTTCATTTCCTCATAATTATTAGTCTGGTAGTAGTCCATCTGATTTACCAAAGCGATATATTCATATTCAGTTTTTTTATGTTCATCAGATATATATATCTTATAATCTGATGATCTTAATTCTTCTTTATAGTATGTTTTGATTTCTTCTAAATTTCCGTTCTTATTGTAGATATATAAGTCTACTTTTTCTACAACAGATTTAAATTCATATTTATTATTAATAGTCTGGAAATGAAGATGTCTTCCATACCAACAGTTGCTTAAATCATCGTTGATACAACTTCCTAGAATAAGCATAGAGGATATAATCATTAATAAGTATAATTTATAATTCATTTTACAGTTTCTATTAATAAAATATTTACGAAATAATATCAGAGTTATTTACCGGGATAGATCATACTATCCCGGTAAATAATATTTTATAAATCTTCAATCTGATCAATCTTACTCCATTGAGAAACCTCAACTTCTATTGCTACATCTTTTACTTCTTCAATCGGTTCTTTTGGATTGACCTTTGGATCTGTTTCTCCTAATCTGGAAATAGATCTCACAGTTACATTATATGAATGGTTGCGAATTACAGAATGTAACATCGTATTTTGGTCACCTTCTTCACTATTATCTTTTACTGGGAATTTATAGTAAACAAAGCCATCTGTATATGTTTTTACATCTGAATATTGTCCGCTGTTTGGATCATTGGGATCTGTTTTGCCTGTTGGATTATCTGCATATATACCTAATTGGCCTGCTACATTTTTTGCTGTGTAGAACGTCCCTCCACTAAGTACTCCTGTAAATCTTGAGCCATCGGTATTGAGAATTTCCCCATCATCACCACTTTGCCCATTAGCATATGATTTAGGTGTATATTTGATCTTTAATTGTAAATAAGTTGTATTACCGTAATATTGTTTGGATTCTGGGCCAGGAGTTCCATCTGTAGTACCATATTCGCTTGTATTTTCAAGCGTATATAATGTACTTCCATTATTTCCAACTACGACTAAGTCAAATGCTTCATTACTCTTATAATATGGATTTGGTGTTGTATTATCTGACTGTACTGGTGGTTGATTATGAGCAGCACTAATTACTTTTGCTCCAATTGCTGGAGGCGCACCTGCAAAGCCCGGAGTAGTAGTATTTGTGTATTGTCCAACTAAATAATAAGTGGTAGGGACAGCTCCTAAACGCCAGGTAGCATGAGTGTTAGCTTGTCCATTCGAAATATTAAATTCACCTTTTAAAGCACCACTTGCAGTTAATTTACCCGAAGTATTATTAACTTTTAGTGTTACTTTGGCTGCTGCACGTCCAATTTTCATAGTGAAAGTTTCAGGAGTTGCCGAGGTTCCACTACCTGTTACTGTTGATTTTTGACCACCCCATAAAGTTCCTAAAGCGAATGCATTATCCTTAGCTATACTTGGCTTGTTATTTGTCCATGAAGGAGTTAGCTCTTGTTTCTCAAAGGCAGATATTCCTGAAGCTGGAACATTTAATGGGATTTGACTGATAAATATGTAAGGATGTTTGTCACCTGTAACTAACTTAAAGTTGTCAGTTTTACGAGGACTTCCTGTATTTAACTTATGATTAGGAAGCGCTTTTTCCATTTCACCATCGTCTTTATAAACGTAAATGTTGATTTTGTCAATTGAGGCATTTAATTGTTCTGTACCTGATGGTGTATCTGTTGCAGTTCCTGCAGCATATGTTTTACCGGTACTGTCATATACATTTATTACAGCATTACCTTCTGCTCCGTTAACAGGGCCTTTTCCAGGATCGCCACCAATATCTTCATTGGAGCATCCAATAAAACCTACTGCCATGATAGCAGCCATCATAAAAAATTTAAAAGTTTGTTTCATTTTCATTTGAATTTAATTAGTAAAATGTTTAATGTTAATTGTTTTAATCTCTCTTTTTTTGTTTTTCATTTTCTCTTTTTTGTTCGTAAATTTTTTGTTTCTTTTTCAGTTGTAAATTTGTTTTAAATAGGTTTATACTATGTTGTTTATCACTTAGTTTCTGAGTTGTTTATCTGCATCTTCTTTTCTTTTAATCTCATCCAGATTTCTGAGTGCTGCATCGAGGTTTCCTTCTGACGCTCTTTGGAATAGGTTTCTTGCCCGTGAAGTATTGCCTTTCATCATCTCCAGTACGCCGAGATTGTTGTAGTACTCTGCAGTATTTTTTGGCGCTTTCTGCAGGTATCTTTCTGCTCTTATTTGGTCTTTGTCTAACAGCGCAGATGCAGCTGCGTTCAGATTTGCCACTGGATCATCAGGGAACATCCGTACTGCAGTTTCGAATACTTCAATGAACTCTTTACTTCCTTCAGGGTAGGTATTTGCCACCAGATACATTTCATTAAGACTTAGTTGTCTTGGGCGAGTTTTAATTATTTGTTTGGCCTCTTCTACGTTGAAGCCTCTGGCTGTGTAATCGATTCGTGCTACAACCCTTCTCAACTGAGGATATAATCCATGTAGTAATCGCTGATAGACAGATCCGCCACCGAGGGCTTTTAGTTGTTGTTTTCTGTTTTCTCCGCCTGAGTTGTGGATGATATTCAATATAGTGCCCTTAGGCTCTATATAGGAGTTCATTACCAATCTTCCCAAACCCTGCCAATCTTCACCTCCATAACCTACCTGATACATCTGTGGCGGTATACCGGCTTTCATCGACAAATAGTTTCTTAGAGCTTCTGCACGTCCACGAGACAGTTGATTGTTGAAGTTAAGATCACCTTCCGGAGATGCGTAACCGGTAATCATAACTCCTGTTACCTGTAGATTTTTGTCATTTCTTATTTCATTAATTAAGCCTTCGATCTTAGCCAGTTCTCTTGGGTTATTACCAAAGCCGGGATTGATCTCTGTTCTGGCAACTGGGAAGTCAAGGAATACATTACTGGATTCACTACGTGATTTGACTGCTTCTACTTCCGGTATCAGATAGGCTACATTAGCCAGTGCTTTATAAGCCTTAGCTCCTTCCAACACAATTCTGCTGGCTACTTTTTCACTACCGAGTTGTTGAACATGTCCGGCACATCCACACAGATCAGTTTCTATATCCAGTCGTGCGTCGCGCATCCAGGGTTCATAAGGCACCGTTTGTCGATAACGGATTGCCTTATGGTCCTGATTAAGGTTAATAACGTCATAATGAGTTTTCTTTATATCACGTTCCCAACCATTCAGTTGTATTTCACGCATAAAAGCTTTATGACGTTGACGACCATTGAGCATGATATTTTTCAGCTTCAATTCCTGCCCACGGCCATCAGTTAGTGTAGGAGTCAATATTAATGATCGGTCTGTTCCGATTTGTAGATTTTCAATTTCAAAATCCATTACAAGTTGTACGGAATCGGTTACCTGGCGAAGGCGTTGGACCTTTACTGGTATCTGCTCATCGAAGATGGTAGTTGACAATTGACAAGTAACAGTTGACAATTGCGATTGTAACAGGCCTATAAATAATGCTATGTATATAATTTTCTTCATCTTCAAATATTAAAAGGTTATCGGATGATATAGATAAGGGAAACTCCTATTTTGGTAGGGCCAAAGTAGTTTTTTGTAAAATCACCGATCTTTTCGCCACATGTTTCACAAAAATATTTTGTATGATCCAGATAGGCATATCCAATACCAAGGGTCGTCTCAATACTCCATCGTTTATTTAATATCCACTGATAGCCATAAGAGATACCTGCTCCGTAGAGATTCCCTTCATAACGGTGGTTTTCCAGTCCGATAAATTTGATACCGCCGAAATTATATCCGGCCATGTGACCATGTAATCCTATAAAATGGCCATTGAAACGTTCGCAAAGCCAGTAGCGTAACTCAGGTTGTATCAGCCAGTGTTTGATTTTTTTATCTGTTCCCAGACTCCAGGGATTATAATTGACAGGAAGTTCCAGAGACCATCTAGGTCCTAACCCTACTTCCAAACCTAAGTTAATAGTTGAGGTCATATCATAAAGAAGATTGCTTTTCACGCCGACAACCTGGCTTTCTGCAGTTGAAAAATGTAGCAGGCTTACAATCGCCGATAATAAAATTGCCCGTAATATTTTTCGAGAATTATTTATCATATCCAACATGGTTAGTAGTAGTCTATATATTTGTCCTGCCCTTATTTTTGTGACAGACACATCCTCAGTTTTGTTTAAATTTTTAATTATAATATTAATGTGTATGGCCTAAATAATAGGGTTTGTAATCTGTTTTGTTTATTTTATCCTTTGTTGACTAATTATTTCTATCCCTTTAAATTTTATATTGCAAAATACGGCATAAAAATTTATACAATAAAGACATAAAGGGTGCAGAGAGAAAGTTTATTCAGATGATTATTGCCTTTTGTTTCTATGTGAAAGCAAATATTCAACAGAAACATATATAAAATAAACATTTTATGGACAATTCTGTAAATATTGTATTCTGTAAAGTGCTTTATTGCGATTTATATCGGAAAATACTGTAGAAAAGATTTATTTGCGACAATTATATTGTTTAAAAAAGGGTTGGAGGTCTTTTTTTTTAAATCAGGAATAAAGGAGAGACTTGGTAGTAAAGTAATGTCACTATAGACTGATGTTTCATTGGAAAGATTAAGATGAATTTGTAATTTATCAGTAAGCTTATATGAATACATAATAAAACCAGTGAATAAACTATGGAAGTAAGTAAAATGACAGTTATCTATTAATCATATTGTTTACAAACTTTTTGCGTTTGACATATGTTGAATTTATATTCCATAATTGTTGAATACAAATTCGACATATGTTGAACATAAATTCAACAATTGTCGAACGTTGAATTTATCCATAAATTATTACAAATCATACTGATCATTGTTGGGGTTTTCTGCGATAAAGTAAAAAAGATATAAGAAAAATATTTTTCTTTTGAAAATTAATGTCTCTCCTTTGCTCTTGTTTAAAAATTGCGTAAATTTGGAAATCATAATGTTGACAGACCTCTGTCAAAAAGAATTGTTTACTATGAAAAAAACGGACTTACACGAAAGTTTTCTGAATCTTCTTAATAATAGCAGTAGGAAAAAGAGTGAATTGGTTTCATTAATTGGTGATATACTAAAAATTGAGAGAGAATCTGCTTATCGTAGGCTAAATGGAAAAGTTTTGTTTACAGTACAAGAGATGGGTATGATTGCTCAATCATTAAATATTTCAATTGATTCTTTATTAAGTGAGAACACAAATTTTCTGTTTGTTCCTATAAAGATGGGAAAGCCTTTATCTCATGAATCAATAGATACTATTATTGATATATTAGAATATAATATAAATAAGATGGCTCTTTTGAATAATGAAGTATCTGTTCATATGGGAGTGGTGTTTGATACACTTCCAATTGAGTTTTGTATTCCTCATCCTTATTTGTGTAAATTCAAATATTTCAAATTGGGACATTATTATGTAGGTAAAGATTTTAATAGAGGATACTCAGAATGGGCATTGCCTGAAAGGATCGAGAAGTTTCATCAAATCATATTGGATAATTTCTGGAAATATGAGACTATATTTTATATATGGGATATTCCTGTTATCTGGAATTTGATAAACGATATTAAGTATTTGTATAGTATACGGATTCTTTCGAAAGATGATGTTGAAAATATTAAGAAAGATATACATGAGCTTTTATATGTAGTTGAAGGAGTGGCAAAAGGAACGCATGCAGGCTTGCTTCCCCGTTCAGGACCAATTGAGTTTTATCTTTCAAGTATAAATATTGGATTGACTTATTACACTTTCTTTTCTGATGAAAAGGCATTGGCGTATTTCAGGTCTTATTTTGTAAGATCAGCTCTTACGGAAGAATATAATACTTGTATGAAAATTTATGAGTGGGTAAATTCTATGAAAAAGGTATCTACTTTAATATCTGAAAGTGGCGAAAAAGACAGAAGAATATTCTTTGAAGAACAGCATACAATGGTTGATAGTATATAAAAATCATGACATTATGATATAACCGCAAAATAGTATCACAAAAAAACATACCTTTGTATAAATTATGGAAGAGAAGACATGAAGCGTATTTTTCTGATAGGCTATATGGGGGCAGGGAAAACAACTGTGGGAAAACAATTGTCAAAACGGATGGGACTCTCCTTTATAGATTTAGATCATTATATAGAAGCGCGTTTCCATAAAACTATACGTGAACTCTTTGAAGAAAAGGGGGAATTACATTTTCGTGAGATCGAGCAGAAAATGCTGCATGAAATCTCCACTTTTGAGAATGTGATCGTCTCTACGGGAGGTGGAACCCCTTGCTTTTATGATAATATATCGTTTATGAACCAAGTGGGTACAACTGTATATCTTAAAGTTTCTTCTGAAGAGCTGGTAAAACGATTAGAACTGGTAAAGCATACCCGGCCGATCCTGAAAGGGTATAGTGGTGAAGGGTTAAGAGGTTTTATTGAAGAAAGCCTTAATAAAAGAGAGTCATTCTATATGCAAACTACAATCGTATTTAACGCTGAACAAATGTTGACGGACAACGATGTTGAGAATATTGCTATAGCGTTGGAAAAGTTATTATAACATTTCTATGGAAGCTAAAGGGGGAAAACAACAGATTCAGGGGGTATATACCCCGCAGGAACTCTTAAAAGAATTGACGAAAGTAAACAATCGTCTATTAATAGGTATTCCTCGAGAGAAAAAAGAGGGAGAAAGGCGTCTGGCTCTTACTCCGGAAGCCGTTGATATGCTTACTGATGCTGGACATCAGGTCATATTGGAAACTGATGCCGGATTAGGTATTAACTATTCTGATAATCGTTTCTCTGATGCTGGGGCTCAAATTGTTGATACGGCTGCAGAAGTTTTCCAGGCAGATATTATCTTGAAGATTTTACCTCCTCTACCGGAGGAGATTGCCTTGATGAAGCCTAGGGCAACTCTTTTTTCATTTATCCATTTTAGCCAGTTTTCACAGGAAACTTATGAGGCTATGTCAGCCAAACGGATCAATGCTGTCTCTTATGAGCTGATGATGGATCATAAGGAGCAATACCCTATATTAAGTATTCTTTCTGAGATAGAGGGTACTACTGCTGTTACAATCGCCTCTTCTATGCTCAGTAATTCGCAAGGAGGGAAAGGGTTATTGTTGGGAGGTATTCCGGGAATAGCACCTACTGAAGTATTGATTATTGGGGCGGGAACAGCAGGAACAATGGCTGCACGTGCAGCATTGGGAATGGGGGCTACCGTTAAGATATTTGATAATAATATTGATAAACTCAGGACCATACAAAATATATTGGGTCAGAAAGTTTTTACCTCTAACTTACACCCTAAAGTCCTGCATAATGCTTTTCAGAGTGCGGATGTAGTTGTCGGAGCAATGAGTTTTATTAATGTACATCGCCGGTATCTGATTGCTGAGGATCTGATCCGAACAATGAAGCCAGGGGCTTTGATAATCGATTTACGTATAAATCAGGGAGGGTGTTTTGAAACGACTTGCTGTTTGTCTCCTTCAGATCCTGAAATATTTGAGCAATATGGGGTCTTGCACTATTGCAAACCAAGTGTAAGTAATTTGGTTGCACGTACTACCTCCATGGCTTTTAGTAATGTTTTTGTTTCTATGTTAGTTTCCTTGGGAGATGCAGGGTCTATACAGGCTATGATAAAAGAAGACAGATGTTTCCGTTCCGGAGTTTATATGTATTCAGGCAAGCCGGTAAACAACTTTGTGTCTAATCATTTTAATATTTTATCTAATAATATTGATATCTATCTGTCTGCATTTTAAACAGAATGTAAACAATTGTGAAAGATAATTACTACTTTTGTATGTAAATGCTTTGTAAAAAAAGCTCAATCTAATTTATCTAACTATGGCAGATCAGACTAAAGTGATTACTTTGGAGAAGGTTGTTGTCCGTTTTTCCGGAGATTCGGGAGACGGGATGCAGTTAACCGGCACTATTTTCTCCAATTTATCGGCAATCTTGGGAAATGAAATTTCTACTTTCCCCGATTTTCCCGCCGAAATTCGTGCTCCGCAAGGATCATTAAGTGGTGTTTCCGGATTTCAGGTACATCTTGGTTCCAGGAGGATTTTTACTCCTGGTGATAAAGCGGATGTATTAGTTGCTATGAATCCTGCAGCATTGAAAGTAAATGTCAACTATCTCAAACCGCAGGCAATTGTTATTATTGATACAGATTCTTTCCAGAAAAGTGATCTGGATAAAGCACAATTTACTACCGACGATCCTTTTGCTGAATTAGGGTTGAAGGGTGTTCAAGTAATTGCGACCCCAATCACGACTATGGTAAAAGATGGCCTTGCCGAATATGGACTCGATAATAAATCGGCAGTCCGTTGCAAGAATATGTTTGCGTTAGGTTTGGTTTGCTGGCTGTTTGAACGTCCGCTTGAAGAAGCCATGACCATGCTTCAGAACAAATTTTCAAAGAAACCAACTATTGCCAAAGCAAATATAAAGGCTTTAACAGATGGTTATAATTACGGACATAATATTCATGCTTCTGTTTCTACTTATCGGATAGAAAGCAAAAAGACAACTCCTGGATTCTATACAGATATAAATGGTAATAAAGCAACCTCATATGGGTTGATTGCTGCCGCTGAAAAGGCAGGACTCAAACTTTTTCTGGGGAGTTATCCTATTACACCGGCTACGGATATATTGCAGGAACTTTCAGCTCGAAAAGAACTTGGGGTAAAGGCGCTTCAGTTTGAAGATGAAATAGCAGGAGTTTGTACAGCTATCGGAGCAAGTTTTGCAGGTAATTTGGCTGCGACTTCAACTTCCGGTCCAGGTCTTGCTTTAAAGAGTGAAGCTATCGGATTGGCTGTAATTGCAGAACTTCCATTGGTGGTAGTTGATGTTCAGCGTGGCGGACCTTCTACCGGTATGCCGACGAAAAGTGAACAGACCGACTTGTTACAGGCATTGTACGGACGTAATGGAGAGAGCCCGGTTGTTGTAATTGCTGCTTCTACGCCAACTGACTGTTTTGACGCTGCTTATTGGTCGGCTAAACTGGCAATTGAACATATGACTCCGGTTATATTATTAACAGATTCTTTTTTAGCAAATGGTTCGTCTGCCTGGAGATTGCCGGATCTGGAAAATTATCCTGAAATCAAGCCAAAATATGCTACTGAATACAAAGGGGAAGAACCTTGGAAAGCCTATCGTCGGGACCCTGAAACGCTTGTTCGCTATTGGGCTATTCCAGGTACAGAAGGTTTCTCTCATCGCATAGGAGGACTGGAAAAGGATTATGACACAAGTGCAATCTCAACAGAACCTTATAATCACCAGAAAATGGTGTTAACCCGCCAGGCAAAAATTGATAAGATCGCTGATTTTATTCCTGAGCAGGAAGTATTAGGCGATGAAGACGCCGACCTGCTGATTGTAGGGTGGGGAGGAACCTATGGCCATTTATGTGAAGCGATGGAAACCATGCAGGATAGTGGTAAGAAAGTGGCTTTAGCTCACTTCAAGTTTATAAGTCCATTACCTAAGAATACTGTAGAGTTATTGACTAAATATAAAAATGTAGTTGTGGCTGAACAGAATAACGGACAGTTTGCAAATTACTTGCGTAGTAAGGTTCCTTGTTTTACTCCCCATCGTTTTAATCGAGTGAAAGGTCAACCTTTTATCGTATCAAGATTAGTTGAAGAGTTCACTAAATTATTGGAGGCTAAATGATGGAAGAATTAAAATATCAACCAAAAGATTATAAAAGTGACCAGTATGTCCGCTGGTGTCCCGGTTGTGGCGATCATGCTGTTCTGAATTGTATACATAAAGCCATGGCTGAACGGGGTGTTGATCCTAAAAACATAGCTGTTATCTCAGGTATTGGATGTTCTTCACGCTTACCGTATTATATGAACGCTTATGGTTTTCATACTATTCATGGTCGTGGAGCTGCTATAGCTACGGGAGTTAAAACAGCTAATCCTTCATTGAATGTTTGGTTAATGACCGGTGATGGTGACTGTCTGGCAATCGGTGGAAACCATTTTATTCATGCTGTCCGCAGGAATGTGGATATCAACATTGTTCTTTTCAATAATAAGATATATGGTCTGACAAAAGGTCAATACTCTCCGACATCGGATAGGGGGTTTGTTTCTAAAAGTTCTCCTTTCGGAACTGTTGAAGAGCCTTTTATTCCAGCAGAATTAACGATAGGTGCCCGTGGTAATTTCTTTGCTCGTCTGATAGATGTAGACCTAAAAAATACAACGGAAATACTTGCGGAATCGGCTGCTCACAAAGGAACTTCTGTGGTTGAGGTGCTTGTGAATTGTGTCATCTTTAATGACGGTATTCATAAGGAGATCTCCACAAAAGAGGCTCGTCCTGAACGTACCATCTTCCTTCGTCACGGCGAAAAAATGCTGTTTGGAACCGAAAATAATAAAGGATTGGTTCTGGATGGCATGAAACTGAAAGCTGTCACTATCGGTGAAGATGGATATACGTTGGATGATATTCTTGTACATGATGCACATGAAAAGGATATCACTCTGCATATGATGCTTTCTATGATGGGAGGGGATTTACCGATTGCTTTGGGCATTATCAGAGATGTGGAAGCACCTGTTTATGATACTGCCGTTGAAGAGCAAATTGCTGAAATACAAGCTAAAAATCCAACCCGTAAACTTCATGATCTGCTTATGAAAGGTGAAGTTTGGGAAGTGAAATAGAAAATGTCAGGGATTTACATTCCCCAGTTTTCTCTATCCAGATTCCTGTAATTAATAGCTTCGGCAATATGACGGGCTTCTACTTGTTCCGATCCTTCGAGATCGGCAATAGTCCGGGATACTTTCAGTATACGGTCATAAGCTCTAGCCGATAAATTGAAACGTTGCATAGCTGTTTGTAAACGAGTTAATCCTGTTGTGTCTGGAATAACATACTGATGAAGCAGTTTAGTCGTCATTTGTGCATTGCAATAGATACCTTCAGAATTTTTGAATCGCTTGGCCTGTATGGAACGGGCTTTTATTACCCGTTCCCTAACGCATGCACTGAGCTCGGATGGGCGCCTTTCTGAGATTTTCTCGAATGGAACGGGGGTGATCTCTATCTGGATATCAATTCGGTCTAATAACGGCCCGGAAATACGGTTCATATACTTCTGTACCAAACCAGGGGAACATAGACATGGCCGTTCAGGGTGATTAAAGTATCCACAAGGGCAGGGATTCATGGAACTTACTAACATAAAACCTGCCGGATAATCTATTGAAAAGCGTGCCCGTGAAATGGTTATTACCCTGTCTTCTAATGGCTGACGCATTACTTCAAGTACATTTCTGTTAAATTCCGGAAGTTCGTCGAGAAATAATACTCCGTTATGTGCAAGACTAATTTCACCAGGCTGTGGAAATGATCCACCTCCAACCATCGCTACATTTGATATTGTATGATGAGGGGATCTGAACGGACGTCTGGCCATAAGAGATGTATCTTTTGTTATTTTGCCCGCTACCGAATGTATTTTAGTCGTTTCCAATGATTCCTGAAGCGTCAAAGGGGGAAGTACAGAAGGAAGACGTTTGGCGAGCATCGACTTTCCGCTTCCCGGTGGACCAACCATAAGGATATTATGGCCTCCGGCTGCTGCAACTTCTAATGCCCGTTTTACATTTTCTTGTCCGCGGACATCTGAGAAGTCAAAGTCATATACTTCCTGTTGAGAATAAAATTCAGTATTGATATCAATGGTTGTAGGTTCAACTACTCGTTTACCATCCATAAACTCCAATACTTCTTTTATATTCTCCATTCCGAAGACGTCGATACCATCTACTACTGCCGCTTCCTTTATGTTTTGTTTAGGGAGAATGATTCCTTTAAAGCCTTCATCACGGGCTTTTAAGGTAATCGGTAATACTCCCTTTATAGGAGAAAGACTTCCATCCAGGGATAGTTCTCCCATTATCATAAACCGGTCGAGTAGGGAAGCGTCTATCTGCTCGGCAGCAGCCATTATTCCAACTGCTAGTGGGAGATCATAAGAAGCTCCCTCTTTCTTGATATCGGCAGGTGCCATATTAATAACAATACGATGACGAGGGAATTTGAATCCACTTACCTGAAGGGCTGAAATGATTCTCTCATGGCTTTCACGAACCGCCACATCCGGCAATCCAACAAGGAAAAACTGTATCCCTTTACTACAACTAACTTCAATGGTTACAACCGTGGCAGAAATGCCCTGTACGGCAGCCGCAAATGATTTTACTAACATAGTCAAGAATGGTTAATGATTAACGTTTAACGATTAATATTGATATTGGAATTAATCGTTAATCATTAAAAGTTAATCGTTATTTATTATTTTTTCAAGCGTTTGTACTACTTCGACCCCGTTTTCTGTTTTAAGGATAATTTTTCCATTTTCGTCAATTAAGAAACAGCGGGGTAATGCGCTTACGTTATATAAATCTACCAGCATAGTGGCTTGTCCGGCTGAATCGGTTACCAGATTCCAGGGAATGCTGTCATATTTTAAAAGATCTTTGACTCCTTGCATATCATCATCTAAACTGACAATAAGTTGCCTTAAATCTTCTTTGGCATATTTTTTTTCTATCTTATCTAAATAAAGATCTTCAGTCTGGCACATATCACACCAGGGAGCTGTGAAAGTAAGTAATAAATATTTATGAGCGAAAGTATCCAGATTCATAACTATTCCGTTTACGTTTTTTACGGAAAAGTTTGGAGCTTCTGCTCCTAGAGCCGTACGTTTAGCACGGGCACTGTATTGTTCAAGCTCTTTTACGATGTAGAAATCTTTCAACGTAGGGTCGAGTGTAATAAGTAATTCATCTAGCTTACGGGTATCATCAGGATTAGTGAAATATGTCTGTATCAGAACAACAGAGGCTTCTTCCTGCGGATTATTTTGAATATACTCTATTATTTGTTCTTCCAGTTGATGTGTTACATTCGTTAAGCGTGAAGACAGGTCGTTCCCATCTGTTGAATTGGTTCCATTACTTCTGTTGATACGAGTAGTAAGATCTGCTTGTTCTTTTAGTAAAGAGGTTTGTTTTTTCCAGAAAGAAGTCAGTTCGTTATTTATGCGTCCTCCTTTTGCCTGGAGCATTGTAGGATAATCAATATCACCAGTAATCGTTACTTTAATACCAGGTTCCAGATAGACTGTAAACCAAACTGAACGGTTCTCGAAAAAGAGCGTAGCTTGGCTGAAACCAGTAAGATCTTTTTCTGTTTTAAATTGTCCGGGTTTTTCACAAACCACGGTATCAATAACATTATAATCTTCTGATTCGAATACGATATATACAGTCGGATCATCCAGATTGTCAAGTTTTCCTTCGATCCGATAGCCCATATCCTTGCCACACGATGACAAGAATAGTATCGCACTAATTATCAGTAGAATTTTCTTCATTTTACACCTCTATATTTCCCACATTTATGGATAATACGGGATAAAGATAGTAATGTTTTTTAATATACCTTTATATTTTCTTAAGAAATTGCTTCTTTTTGTATAAAAGTGTTGAATTAAGTAAAAAAGAAAAGACAGAGCATTTGCCCTGTCTTTTCAGTATGATAAGATATAAATAATATCTGATTATAATTTCGGACCGGCAGCAACAAGTGCTTTACCAGTTTCGTGACCTGTAAATTTAGCGAAGTTTTTGATGAAACGTCCAGCTAAATCTTTTGCTTTTTCTTCCCATTGAGAAGCATCGCTATATGTATCACGTGGATCAAGGATCTTAGGATCTACACCTGGCAATTCAGTTGGCACTTCGAAATCGAAATAAGGCATCTTCTTTGTAGGAGCTTTATCAATAGATCCATCAAGGATAGCATCGATAATACCGCGAGTATCTTTAATAGAGATACGTTTGCCACTACCGTTCCAACCTGTGTTAACTAAATAAGCCTTAGCACCGGATTTGTTCATTTTCTTAACTAATTCTTCGCCGTATTTTGTTGGGTGCAGTGAAAGGAAAGCCGCACCGAAACAAGCAGAGAAAGTAGGAGTTGGTTCAGTGATACCACGTTCTGTTCCTGCTAATTTAGCAGTAAATCCAGATAAGAAGTAATACTGAGTTTGCTCAGGAGTTAAGATAGAAACCGGAGGTAATACACCGAAAGCATCAGCTGAAAGGAAGATTACTTTTTCAGCAGGACCTGCTTTAGATACTGGTTTTACGATATTCTTGATGTGATCGATAGGATAAGAAACACGTGTGTTTTCAGTTACGCTCTTATCGTTGAAATCGATTTTACCATTAGCATCTACTGTAACGTTTTCTAATAAAGCGTCACGTTTGATAGCCTCATAGATATCAGGTTCAGCTTCTTTGCTTAAGTTGATAACTTTTGCATAGCAACCACCTTCAAAGTTGAATACACCTTCGTCGTCCCATCCATGTTCGTCATCACCAATTAGCAGACGTTTTGGATCTGTAGAAAGTGTAGTCTTTCCTGTTCCTGATAAACCAAAGAAGATAGCAGTGTTTTTACCGTTCATATCTGTGTTAGCAGAACAGTGCATAGATGCCATACCCTGAAGTGGCAACAGATAGTTCATATAAGAGAACATACCTTTCTTCATTTCACCACCATACCAAGTATTCAGGATAACCTGAATTTTTTCAGTCAGGTTAAATACAACAGCAGTTTCAGAGTTCAGTCCTAATTCTTTATAGTTATCAACTTTAGCTTTAGAAGCATTCATGATAACGAAATCAGGTTCGCCGAAGTTTGCTAATTCCTGATCAGTAGGACGAATAAACATATTTTTAACGAAATGAGCCTGCCATGCTACTTCCATGATGAAACGAAGTTTCAGGCGTGAGTTTTCGTTTGCTCCGCAAAAAGCATCAATAACGAAAAGACGTTTGCCGGAAAGTTGTTTTGTAGCTAGATCTTTTACAGTTGCCCAACATTTTGCATCTACAGGCTTATTATCATTCTTATATTCATCAGAAGTCCACCATACAGTATCTTTACTGGTTTCATCCATTACGAAGAATTTATCTTTAGGAGAACGACCGGTATATACACCTGTCATTACATTAACTGCACCAAGCTCAGTAACCTGACCTTTTTCAAATCCTTCTAAACCTGGTTTTGTTTCCTCTTTGAACAATTCATCGTACGACGGATTGTATACGATATCGGTTACACCCGTAATACCGTACTTGCTTAAATCTAAATTAGCCATTTTTGATTAATAATTAATAATTGATTTATAATAACTTATCTCGCTTTCTAACCTTATTTACAATGAAATCCTTGTAAACCACGATGCAAAAGTAATATTATTTTTCTATTATCGATCTTCAATTAAGGAAATTTTTCAGTAATATAGATTCTTTGTCAGTTAAGATTTTCCATTTTAGGTTTTTCCTTGTAGTAAGCAAGCTCGAATACCTTTGTGGCTTGATCTTTAAATAATACGTTTGTAATGAGTATATATCTGGGATCGAAAAAGTCTTAGTGGATTATTTAAAAAGAAAGCCTCAAACTATGATTTATTTGAATCGTTATTTTGCAGTTGAGGGTATTTCATTATAATTAACCAACCCGGTACAGCCTCTGAAACAACGATCAAAAAAGTAATAACTAGAATGTAAGGGGAATTGAGGATATTGAAGACGTTCCCATATTTCTATTCCATTGGTTTTAGGGGTAGTACCGGTTAATCCTGTACAGTTCTCAAATGTAGCCTCGAAATAACACACCTTCTCATTATAGTCAAAAAGGTTTGTAGGGATATTGACTAATCCTGTACAGTCTGCAAATGTACCATCAAAAAACATAGCATTCACATTGTTTTTGAAAAGATTTTCCGGTATATTGGTTAATCCTGTACAGTTTCTGAATACCCGACTGAAGCCGTCTGCTGCCACATTGTTCTCAAACAATTTTTCCGGGATACTGGTTAATCCTGTACAACCTTCAAATGTGCTTAAGAAAGTAGTTGTCTCTAAATTATAAATAAAAAGATTTTCCGGTATGTTTGTTAATCCTGTACAATAGCTAAATGTTGCCCAAAAATTAGCATTTATATTATAAATAAAAAGATTCTCCGGAATATTTGTCAGTCCTATACAGCCTTCAAATACACCTTTAAAGCTAGTAGTATTTACATTTTCCTCAAATAATCTTTCTGGTATGCTTATTAATCCTGTGCAGTAGGCAAATACCCATGCAAAATTAGTAACATTTATGTTATTCTTAAATAATTTGTCCGGGATATTTATTAGTCCAGAACAGCCATTAAATATTGACTCGAATCCTATTACATTCGTGTTTTTTTCAAATAATTTTTCTGGTATACTCCTTAGTCCAGAACATCCGGAAAATGTTGAAGCGAATAATTTTATGTTTATATTGTTTTCAAACAGATTCTCAGGAATACTTGTTAGTCCTGTACAATACTCAAATGTCCTGTAAAATGACGTAGCATCCCCCGCCCCCGGTATTCCTCCCGGGATAGATGTTAGTTTATCACAATAACTAAAAATACTACCCCATTCATCCATTTGTATATTGCCCCATTGAATAACTTTAGTGACAGACGTTCCGGAGAGAAATAATTCATTAATTAATCCGTTTACTTTCACTTGGTATATCCCATCGGATGTGTAGGTATAGTCGGTAATATAGGTGATTTCTTCAGAAACTCCGTCTCCCCAATCGATTACTCCACCTTCAGGGCAATTGACTCTGAATGTAATCGTTTCGTTAGCTTTAGCTTCCCATTCAAAAACAAAGATATCCGGATCTATTTCTTCTTTCGGATAAAGCTGCGCAATAAATTGCTTATCCATATCAGATAATTGATAATTAAATGTACGGGAAGTATTACCCGCATAACGGCTGGTAAAAGGCCAGACCATAATAGAGTTCTCATCATATTCTTCCGTCATAATAACATTAGAAGCCAGTAAAGGATCAAATACATAAGCCCTCAATATATCCCAGGGAACATCTTCAATCTCGCCTTCCCAGTAGCTGGCAATACGCGACGTCCAGTTAGCATCAAAGTCCAGGTGGCGGTGTTCAAGCTCCAGACCCAATACCTGTCCGAAAGCACGCAGCACATCTCCCTTCTTCTCCTCCTCCGTCTTATAATCCCAGTCGGCAAAACTCATGGTAGCATCCCCCTGGTCGGTTAAGATCTTACAGTCCGTCCCGATATACGACCACGTAACCCACCGGTTCTCATTCCAGTCGAAACCGATACGAACATTCGCATTACCATCCGTTACGAATTGGAAAGTAATACCCGCATATTCTTCCCATTGGGAAGCATAGTCCATGACCTTCTGGCGGTACTCTTCCGAACCCTCCAGGAACTTAACTGTGATAGCCGTACCCGGATACCATAAATTAGGACGCTGAGCAACCCCTTTCGTAGCAATTTCCCCACCGGCATACTTAACACCATAAAAATGGTTTGCTGATGATTCCGTTTTATTTACAGGTGAATCATCAGGGACTTCTTCTTGTTGGCTACATGCTAATAAGAATATGAAAATACCAAGTAGTGGAAAAAGTAGATTTTTTGTAAACTTACAATTCTTCATAAGATTAATTTAGTAGTTAGATAATTTAAAGTTCAGATGTTGAGCTAAATGTATATTAAAAAGAAAGATTTACATGGGATAACATATGGACATTTAAAAAGTATGTATTGGGTTAATCTCTTCTTTGTCAAGACTGTGACATTTGAATGATATACAAGAATATAGACATGTTTTTTATTCGTTTTTACTTTTGGGCTAAAACAGCTTTCTTTTTATTGCTCTTTTACAAGAGGTCTGTTTCCTTCACGTGTCTTTTTATTTGCCTGGCAAACACGAGGATCTTTCTTTAGGTATTATGATGGTTTTTAAAACAAAGGAAAGATAATTCAGTGCTGGGCTATTTCTTATAAAACTTTGTGGAATAAGCAGTCCGGTGTTTTGTGCCGTCTGCATGCTTTTTCTCGCTCAGGTAGTGGATCGTTTCGTCGTCGGCCCAATACACGCCCGACATAAAACCTTTATCCTTATAACAAAGAAGGTAAGGCGTATATTCATCCCCTTCTTGCACTTCGATATAGTATTTCATGCCATCATATTCAAACGTGCCGAACCGATATTTCCCCGATGGGGAATAAACATAACTGGAAGGATTAACGAAAATCTCTTCCAACGTCTTTAAATCATATGCCGATACATACCCGTGCCCACCTGTTATCATAACATATCCCAATTCAGGGCAATATTCGTAGGCCTCCTGCTCCCTGGAGTAAATTAACGTGCCATCATCCTGCCTGATATACTCCCCAAATGAATTAAAATTCCTAAGCCTTGCATCCGACATGAGGAGTTTTTCGAATTTTTTGTCTGCCTCTTCATCGTAGTAAACTGTATAAGGATTCTTTTTTACTTTACTATAATCATAAACGCTATCATTCAATGCTTCGGGATGAATACAATATTGCTTTTCCTGTGCATAAAGCCGGGAAGTATTACACAAGATTACTATCCATAGGATTATGAGATAAATAAGATTTCCATCCTTTTTCATATAAAAATAACCTACGCTATAGTTTTTTATAAGTATATTACCAGACCTCTAAATCACTGTCAACTCCTCGCTTCCCTGCTCTAAATGGAATTGAATGATAAGGTTTATTTCACGACCATCTTCAGCCCTTAACAATAGGGCCGATTCGCCGTCGGGCCTTAGCAATGTAACGATTTTACCATATCCGTAAAAAGTCATGATATCGCTCTCCGAAACAGGTACAACTTTTAAATTGTGCTCCTTTATTGTGCTTATCAGATCTGTAACCCGTTCTTTTTTTTCCTCTTCCGACATATACATGCAGGTAGCCATATTGTCTTCGCGTTGTTGCAGTAAAGCGGCAAATGCTTCGTATTGGCCATTCGAAATCAATGCTTCTATTTTTCGATAGGCAGCTTCTACCATTGTGCGCAGATTTTCAATCTTTGTCAAGTCCGCAGAGTTTTGCCACGCATTTAACCGATAGGGAACGATTGCCTCGAAAGTGATTTCTCCCTTGTACGACTGTAACAGGTTTTCAGATTCATTTTTCGGCATAGAGAATGACGTATTATCAATCGATTCCACCTCTTCGATATGGGCTCCACCTGCATCATACAACCATACCGTTGCCGAAAATTCGGCATTTTCGCGTAAAGCGGTTTCGCCCTGCAACGGCAGGATATGATAAGTGACCTGCTGCTTCCCCGTTTCGAGAATAGCATTATTTACAGGAATTATTGTTGCAACCTGTCCTTTTACATCTAACGTAAGGATAGAAATATCATTAACCCTAATGTCAAAAGAACAGTTAAAAGCCTTGAATTCTATTACATAATACGGCTTGATGTCACTTTCGTTAGCAGATGATGCGTTTAAACATAGTAAACCCAATACTATTGCTATTATTATTGATCTTTTCATGATTCTTGCTTTTCACTTAACGGAGGCAAAGATATAAAATTTTGATAATGAAAGAATAAGACAAGCAAAGTATGATAATTACAAAAAAACGAATAGCCTATTACAATCCCAGGAACTTAAACGCTGGAGTTACCTTAAACGAATTGTTAGACTTGCCGCTGTATGTTGCATGATTACTCAGGTCGAGTTTCACAACTTTCCCGTTTTTACCCAGATCGAAATCTTTCAGGTTAAGCCAAAAAGTATCCGTTCAGAACAAATTACTGCTCGAAAACCGGGGAATTGGTCATCACCACGTAAGAAGAATCATGATGAACCACAAGTTTTCTACCGATATACTCAAATACCACATTCGCTTTACCTATTTATTCATAACGCATAATATACCATCGAAGTTTTACAAAAGGAGAATTCTCATAATCCAGAAAGAGCCGGTCGGGTGATTTTTACACAAATGTTATAAACGCCGGGAAGATTTAATGCTTCGCTCACTATATGTTAATGCTTTGTTCGTATTGTTTTATTGATTCCACCCGGGTGGAGTTTACTTTCCACCTTGGTGGAATTTGCTTTTCACCCGGGTGGAAAATAGATTTCACCAAGGTGGAATCTATAATTGTCCGGCACCTGAATCCTAATATATCGGGAGCTTTGCATTAAAATATAGTAAGGATTTTATTAATTGAATTTTCTTTAGAAAACTGATTATCAGTATGAAAATGAAGAAATTCAGTTGCTTTTAACCACCTCTATGTTCATATCATTTTGTTTCCGTCACGTATTACTTCTTATAATAAGCTTTTAATAATATTGTGAAGCTGTGAAGGCTATAAATTGTCTGCTACATATTCATCAATGGTGTAGTTAAGGAAACGATGGAAGGGTAGAAGTTTCCTGAAAGTTTCCACTGTTTGATCCATCCAGTCTTTCTTTTCAAAGAAACTATTGGGCCTAACAGAACTTACGCAGAAATCTTTATGGCGAATGATCTCCTGATGAGGAAAATCTGTCGGATAGCCTGCTGGATTACGTTTAAGGGTTTCTCCTTCCAGTTCCGGAAAATCGGCTTTGAAAGAGGGTTCTTCGAGTATCTCTACAAACTCGTCCATTTGATTATAGATATCCTGCCGCACTTGTTTCAACAGCTTTGGTTCAGGCATCCACAGACCGCCTGAAATAATGCTGTTATCCGGTTCGAGATGAAAATAATAACCAGACCGGAGACTGTTTTTTCCTCCTTTGCATATATAGGCTCCTATATGATTTTTATAAGGACGTTTATCCGGTGAAAAACGTATATCCCGATAGATACGAAACAGGCAGTCTTTTGCCTCTAAACCGGCAATATCCGGGTCGAAAAGTGATATTTTATTGATTAGTTGTTGTACAATTTCTGTATGTTCTTTTTTTAATGCATCATATCGTTTCTTATTTGCCTGAAACCACTCCCTGTTATTATTTGCTTGTAATTCTTTCAGGAATACTAAAATGTCTTTTATCATTGTTTTTCATTATTTAATTATCACAAAAGCAAAGGTAAGCCAAATCAGCGAATTCGGCTTATCTTTGTTTGCAAGAATTAATTTTTTCTATTTTCTATTTCCCGTTTTACCTTCTCAGGCATTTCGGGTAGCTGGTTTGCTAATTCGCGAATTTCGTCGGTAGTTATTTTGCTTTTTTTACCGTCTGGTGCGATCATTGTTTCTTCTTTTATATTGCGAAAGAACATATCTTCAAGGTATAACTCCAGCATATTGCGTTTAAAGAACATATTTTTAGTATCTTCTCCACTTTTCAGGAATTCTTTAATATATAAGATATTAATAAAGAACCCTCGTTGTTTTATATTATTATCTTTCTCTTTACTTAAATCAATGGGATTGTATAGATTGCATATCATGGAAAGCACATTTATTTTTTCTGTTCTTTTCCAAAGCTCGTAATATAAACGGGCAGCTTCGTTGTATCTACTGTCTTTTTGATATGTTTCTCCCCTGAAAAGATATAATTGGTTAACCATATACTCCTTGGGCTGCATGTTTTGTTCTGCTTTATCAAAAAGGGTATAAGCATGTTTCCGGTCATATGTTTTTCCTAAAGCAGATCCTAGTAACAGGCATACATCTGCCGAAGTTGTATCCATTTCGTAAGCAATCTCAAGTGGTTCTATAGCGTTCATGTATTGACCGGCATAGTATTTGGATGTTCCTCCATATTTTACAGTTAAGTAGGAAGAATCTCCTTCGGCAATTAGTTGGGAATAAAGTGTATCTGCTTCTGCATATTGTTTATTCATATAGAGTGCCATCCCTTTGTTTTGCCGGATCAGACGGTTACCGGGATTATAATGTAAGGCCGTATCGCAAACAGCTATTGCGTTTAGTATTTCATCTCCTCCAACTTGAAGTAATACATTTACGAGTGTACTGGCTAATCCTACATTTTCTTTGTTATGTTCATACGCGAGAAAATAAGCAGCTATAGCCGACATACCATCACCGACTTTAATATAACAATCTCCTACATTTTTTAGAAGAGTCGTATTTGTTTCATCATTTGTAATCAAATATTCATACTTTTTGATGGCTTTGTCGTAGTTCCCGAGTTGATAATAGAGTCGTCCCAGCTGATAATTTGCATAAAAATTAGTACTGTCATTCTCCAGTACTTTATGAAAATAAAGCTCTGCTTCGGTAGCTTTCCCCAGATTAGTTGCTGTACGTGCTAAAGCATTGAGAATATCAATATTGGTTGTATCCATTGATAAACAATATTGATAATAATTAAGGGCTTCTCTGTACTTTAGCATGCCTTCGTACGCCTGTGCAATGGCATTCATTGTGGAATAGTTTAATGAATCAGTAGTAGTCAGTTTGTGTGCATAACCAATGACTTGTGTAAACTGTTTCCGGTTGACCAGTTCCTGCAGGGATATATCCTGCGCTTTTCCAATCAGAGAAAAGCACAGGATAAAAGATAATATGAATAGTATTATTTTCTGCATTTATTCACTATAGCTAACGACCACTACTTCATCTAATTTATTTTTAATACCTTCTATCCGGAAAGTAATAGGTACCGTATATTTTACACGAACAGCCTTCCCTCTTTGTGTTCCAGGTGTCCACTGAGGAGATTCTGAAAGGACCCGTAATGCTTCCTGGTCGAGCGACGGGTCGACCCCCCTGACGATTCTAATATCATTTATTGAGCCATCTGTGTTTACTATGAAATCACATATTACACGTCCTTGAATACCGTTTTCCTGTGCTATTTTCGGGTATTTTATTGAACTTGAAATAAATTTAAGAAGAGCTTCTTCTCCTCCGGGAAATTGAGGCATCCGTTCAACAACAGTGAATACCTGGTCTTTCGGATCGAAAGCTTCAATATCTGAGATCTCATTTGTTGTTGCATTTTCTTTCTGTAACCTGAAAGTAACCGGTAAGGTATACTTTACATCTACCTTTTCATCATTTATTTTTCCAGGCTCCCATAAGGGCATACTATTGACAACCCGTATTGCTTCTGCATCGAGAGACGGACTTACTCCCCTTATTATTTTAATATCTGAAATTTTCCCTTCTTTAGTTACTGTGAAGGTACAAATAACTCGTCCCTGCTCTTTGTTTTTTTGTGCTACCACGGGATATTTGATTTCTTTAGTAATAAATCTCATCAATTGAGTTTCTCCACCTGGAAATCGAGGCATATCATCAACAACAGTGAACGGTTCTTTGGGGATGGTATCCTTGTCACCGTTCGCAATTGTCTGATCTTTTATAAGAGAATTTTCTTCAACCAATGGAAGCGGGTGGGTCTCTATCATTTTTTCGGTTACTTTTTCATTTGTAAGTGTATTAGCCGTCAGATCTTTTGTGATCCGGGCTATAGCTTCTATATTACTCAGCAGCAAAAGCACAGCTACCAATGGTAGGAATATCAGGTATTTTGTCCGCCCGATATCACGGGAGCGTTTTTTATTCATCATCCTGATTCTGTTTTTTAAATGTAATACATTGAAATTGTTATATAAATTTGCTGCAGCCTGATTACTATGATGTGCAAGTCCTAACAAATGGTATTGGTAGCTCTTACTGTCGTATCCTGATTTCAGTACGGTATTATCAGCGAGGTATTCAAGGTTATACCTGATCTCCCGTTTTAATAGCCAGACAAAAGGATTCATCCAGCAGATAATACAGACAAGTTCACTAATAACTACATCACATGAATGCCACTGGGATACATGCGTACGTTCATGCGTGAGAATCTCATCAAGTTCTGTTTCAGAATGGCTTTCCGGATGAAGGAATATCAAACGGAAGAAAGAAAAAGGACCTGAGGGCTGTTCTAAAAAGTGAATATTTGTACCATTAATAATAGCCCGTTTGCTTTTTATTGCCAGCCAGATAATACTACCTAACCGAACAAAGAATCGAAGCAATAAAAAGCCGAAAGTGAGCCAATATATTCCTGATGCCGTTAATATAAGTATTCCCCACCAATCTATTGTCGGGCTTGCTTCAGCTTCTATTACTGCTTCTGGGAGCATCATGGAATAGAGATAAATTACTTCTGCTATTGGTTCTTTATCCATTATCCATTTTTGAAAGTTCATCAACGGATAAAGAAATGCTAACCCAAAGAAGATTAATAGGATAAATCGGCGTAATTTAAAGTAAGTATCTTTATGAAAAAATAGCCGGTAAAATGCGTAAAAGAGAACAAAAGCTACATTTACCTTCAAAATATAGGCAAATTCTGGTGTCATGGTATATGTGTATTAATAGTTACTCTTTTCCTTTTTCAATCATATTGATGATATCTTTTAAATCATTCGCAGATAATTTCTGGTCTTTTGCAAAAAAGCTTACCATCTCTTTATAAGAGTTTTCGAAGTAGTTACGAACTACTCCATTCATGAAAGTTCGTTTGTATTCTCCTTCTGATATCAGTGGGCTATATTGGTAAATGTTACCGATATGTTTTGCTTTCACATACTTTTTACGTTCCAAATTCTTTACAATGGAAGCTATCGTAGTATATGGAGGTTTTGGATCCGGGTAAAGAAGCAAGATGTCTTTTATAAAACAAGGTGCTGTTTGCCAGATCAGGATCATTGCTTCTTCTTCTTGTATTGTCAATCTTTCCATAATAAACAAATTATATTACAACGACAAATCTACGATAATTTCGTAAGCAAACAATAATCTGTGTGTTAATTAGTATTAACGTTGTTATTTAAAGGAAAGATAAGCATTTAGCCTTTGCACGTCGGCTGTGCTAAATTCATCGAGCAGATGAAGGTTTTCCCAACCTGAAAGTTTTCCTTTTTGTTTACGGAGAAGATAAATACTGCGCGCTTGCTTGTAGTTTAGATAAGGATGTCGCGCTAAAGAATCAGTAGGGAGATAGTTTATTGGTAATTGTGCAATAAAAGTAGGATCAACATGAAACCATTTCCGTAATAACTGATATCGTTCTTCATCTATTCCGTAGACTTCCCGAAGTTGTTCGACAGAATAAAACCCACCCAACAGATCACGAAATCTCACAATCCGACGTGCGAAAGTACTTCCTATACCCGGTACCATTTTTAGAATAGTGGTATCGGCTGTATTTAACTCAACAATAGTACCAGCCGGATATTTGGTTGCCTTTGTATAAGTAGTTGGATTATGATTAGGCGAATTTATCTTTTTATTCTTTACAGTTGATTGCTTCTTTTGAGAAGGTGCAGGTATATAGTTTGTTGTATCTATAACGATAGCGCGTGGGGCATTCTCAGGATTAACGATATATTGTGTTTCTGATACCTTTTCAGGTATATCATTAGTTGAATGAATAATTAACAAAATAGCGGAAATAGCGGTGAGGCATAGAAGAAAAAGGAATACCTTTCGTTCCCCATTAGAAAAATAGAAAAAGTCACGCCAGTTCATTTGTTAAGGTCCTTAAGTTAATACACCAAAGATAAAACTTTTTTATTGAATATTTTAAATAATTGTCTATTTTTCTGTGTCTAAATAGGAGGTCGCCGTTTCAAAGATTTGCTATCGCTGACGGCCTCCATTCCATAGCTTACGTTTATAAGACTTTTATCTCTTTAAAAACTTTTCCTTCTTTATCTTTTATAATAAGGGTGATTTGATTTTTTACCACTTTTATATCAGTTACATGTTCGTTTGAGTTGATAAGGATGGGGAAATTACAACCGTCTTCTCCTTTTGTCAGATAGAAGTGACGATGGAGGTGCCCACTTAACATAAGGTCTATACCTGATTCGTTCAACAAAGGAATCAGGTGTTTTTTTACTTGTATCGGACCATGCCAGGTTGAACGGATCGGAGGGATGTGCATGATCGCTATTTTTATTGGGGCTGATTTAAATGCATCGCTGTTGAGTGTTTCTTTTAACCAGTTGACCTGGTTCTCACGGTATTCGTCAAAAGCAGCAAGACCATGATATTCGATATCGCTATCTGGTTTATCTTCTCCGGCATCCAGAACGACAAAGAAAGCCGGCCCCTGGCGGAAAGAATAGTATGGTTGACCTGTTGGAGTGGGGAAGTAGCGGATGTATTCAGTAGAAAATAAACCTCTTGTTTCATGATTCCCCCGTGCAAAAAACATGGGTAGCTCAGTAGCAAAGAGGTCGACTCCTTTTTGCATGAAACCGTTAAATACCTGTTCTTCTGAAATCATATCGCTCATCATATCTCCGTTGAAAAGGATAAAATCCATGTCTTCTATTTTTATGTTTTTCATAAGAGATTCGAGCAGATCGCTTCTATCATGGATATCATTGACCATGGCAAACCTGGCTTCTGGTTTTGAGGCATCAAGGGTGGTAAATTTAAAAGGTTTTCGGCTGTATACATTGCTTGCGGCAGTTTTACCGTACCCGATGAAATATGTGCTTTTTTCGGTGACTTCTTTTGAGTAAATACGATAGCGATATGTTGTTGCTTTTTGTAACCCGGGAATACGGATTGTATGAAGCGTACCGATTACTTTTTTACCGAAGTTGGTTTGGAAATATTGCGGACGCTCTTCTGCATAAAAGTGACTGTCGTCGTCAGGTGCGATCTCTACCCACGAGACGGCTTCTTTATTTGTAACCCATACAATGGAAGCTTCATGATCAGAAACGCTTTGTAAATAAGGTCCGTAAAGAATTTTAAAATCATTTTGCGCTTGAATAGGTAATACAAATAAAAGTGCAATAATAATCTTTATACATTGTTTCATATAAATTAGATTTAACAGATTAGAATTTTTCACTCGAAGGTACGTTTTTTTTATTTAATAGTTAAACATTTTATTCGTTTTGATTGTATATACTATAGAAGTAACCCTTTAAACAATAATTATATGTCAAATGCAGAAGATAAGATAAACAAGAAAATAGAAAAGATGATTCTGAAGGATGCAGATACACAATGCGGAACACCACTACAATGTAAGGAAGCTAAAGAACAGGCAATAAAACTTCAAGAAGATATGAAGAATGATCTTCAAGTAACAAATAAATAGAGAGAAACTACATTTTAAAAAAGTTCAACCTTAGGCTTATCGTTGTTATCCTATAAAAACGAATAGGATAATGTCTATATTTTTTATATATTTGGCAGAACAAACAAATAACGTACATGCTTATGATGTTGTTCTTTTCTATTCTTTTTCTCCTTTTTATTATCTGGATCATTATTATTTATAATAAACTGGTAAAAAACCAGAACCGGATGCAGGAAGCATGGAGTATGATCGATGTGTTTCTTAAAAAACGCTATGAGTTAATACCTAATTTGGTAGAAACAGTTAAAGGCTATAGTCAGCATGAGCAGAAATTACTGGAGGAGGTGACTCGTTACCGCGCCGAAGCTATGCAAGCATCGAAAACAGGGAACCGTATTGCCGGAGAGATTCAACTGGAAAAAGCATTAAATAACTTAGTTGTCTCTGTGGAAAACTATCCCGAATTAAAGGCGAATGAGCATTTTCTGAAGCTACAGCAACAATTAGTTGAGATCGAGAACGAGCTTGAAATGTCACGACGCTATTATAATGGAACTGTTCGTGAGAATAATATTACTCTTGAAAGTTTTCCTTCTAATATTATAGGCAATATTTTTAATTTTGAAAAGGGCCTTTTCTTTTCTTCTGATATTTCTGAAAAAACACTACCGGATATTACATTTAACAAATAACAAATAATGAAAAGAATATTTACTATTGTAGTCTTTGCAGCAATAGCAAATCTATTAAACGCCAATGATGCACGTATTATAGACTTTCACTCTGATATTAAGATTGAAAACGATGGACGCATAGACGTAAAAGAGACGATTTGTATTTATGCCGACGGATACGATATAAAACGAGGTATTGTTCGTACTTTACCTGATTACCGGACAGATGCAAAAGGGAAAAAAGTGAAAATGAAGTTAAGTGTTGTATCTGTAACACGAGATAGACGTCCTGAGAACTTTAGAACAGAAAAGGCAGGTGAGTTTACGGATGTTTATATCGGTGATAGTGATCATATGCTTGAACCTGGTGAATACGAATATGAGGTTTCATATTATGGTTACGGACATATCGGTTTCTTCGATGAATATGATGAATTGTACTGGAATGTAACGGGGAATGATTGGGCTTTCGATATTGAGGAAGCATCGGCCTCAGTTCGTTTACCCGAAGGCTCTAAATTTATTAATACAGCTTGTTATACAGGGTTTAGTGGATCTTCAAAAAGTGATTGTTTGGTTGAAGGAACAGAAAACAGGGTGGTTTTTCGTACCCGTAACGAACTACAACCACGTGAAGGATTGACAATAGCGGTTTCCTTTCCACGAGATATTATTAATCGCCCTCCCCCCCCTTCAAAGGCTGAAATGTTCTGGGAAGCCTATAAGCAGGAAATTTGTTATGGAGGTAGTTTTCTTTTAATACTTCTCTTTTATGTTATTTCCTGGTTGAAAGTTGGGATAGATCCCAAGCAGCCGGTTATTATTCCTACTTTTAAACCACCATACAACTGGTCACCGGCAGTAGTCCGTTATCTTTATAAGAGAGGATACGATAATAAAGTATTCACTACTGTTCTTGTTTCACTGGCAGTGAAAGGAATCATTCGTATCCGGCAGAAGTCGAAGTTGTATTTTCTTGGAGTCTTAGATGAGGAGAAACCTTTCAGTGATGAAGAAAAAGTGGTATTCAACCGATTATTCAGCACTTCTAACACAATACGGGTATCTAATACAAGCTATTCTACTTTTAGTGCGACGGTAACTCTTCTTCGAAGTTCACTGAAAAAAGTAATGAGCCTGAAAGATTATTTCCTTAAGAATATCTCTTACATAGTTCTGGGGGCTTTTTTCTCTCTTTTTTTAATTATCATAAGCCTGGTAATAGCAGGAAATGCGGAATCCGTAATTGTTTTTCTGTTTACTTTACCATTTGTCTTTACAGGTATTTTTGCTATTATAGCTGCTATTAAAAGGGGAGGGTGTTCCGGCATCTATTCTTTACTAATGGGTTTGGCTTTTGCAGGAATTGCTATTTATACTCAGTTTACATTTCTACAGATGTATAGTCTATTGACCTCAATCTTTATTCTGGTAATGTTTGTAGCCTTCGGAATCTATGTCTATCTGATAAAAGCTCCTACTGAACTGGGAGCTAAGACTCGCGCCGAGCTGGAAGGCTTCCGGATGTATTTGAAGACTGCAGAGGAGAACCGTCTTAATCTTCTTACTCCTCCTGATCGGACTCCCGAACTCTTCGAAGCATTATTACCATACGCTATTGCGCTTGATGTGGAGAATGAATGGGGTAAAAAATTTGACGATATTCTCAAACAGACTAACTATGAGCCTACCTGGTATCATGGCAGTCAACCTTTCCGCCCCGTGATGTTCGCTAATAACTTCTCCAACTCCTTCAACTCTTCTGTCCAGCGTGCTCAAGTAAACCCTGAGTCTTCTTCGTCAGGAAGTTCCGGATCAGGCGGATGGTCTTCGGGCAGTAGTGGAGGTGGTTTCTCCGGCGGTGGAGGAGGAGGCGGTGGTGGTCGCGGCTGGTAACCATGAAATTAATTTTTCGGTGGATAATCCAGTGTATAATGCAAGCCCCGGCTTTCCTTGCGATCCATTGCCTGGCGCATGATCAGATAGCCGACATTGATCATATTACGTAATTCACAAATGTCTTTTGATGCTACAGATCGCTTGAAGAGATCTTCCGTTTCTTCGTAGTTAATGTCTAACCGTTGCCATGCCCGTTGCAATCTGAGGTTTGAGCGTACTATACCAACATAAGCATTCATAAGCTGTCCTACTTCCTTGGCGCTTTGGGTGATTAACACCATTTCTTCGGAAGCCTGGACTCCTTCGTCATTCCACTCGGGAATATCTTCCTGGTATGTCAGGTTGTCAATCAATGGTATGCTATGTTTTGCCGCAGCATCTGCGTAAACGACAGCTTCGATCAAGGAGTTAGATGCCAAACGGTTTCCTCCATGTAATCCGGTACATGAACATTCGCCAACTGCATATAACCGATTAATAGACGAACGGGCATCCAAATCCACCAAAATACCGCCGCATAAATAATGTGCTGCAGGTGCAACTGGGATATACTCTTTTGTGATATCAACACCTATCTCCAGACATTTTTTGTAGATATTCGGAAAATGTTTTTTAGTTTCTTCAGGGTCTTTATGTGTTACATCAAGATAGACATGATCATCACCTTTAAGTTTCATTTCATTATCGATAGCACGTGCTACAATGTCACGAGGAGCCAGCGATAACCGACTGTCGTATTTCTGCATAAATTCTTTTCCGTCCATTGTGCGGAGAATACCCCCATATCCACGCATCGCTTCGGTGATAAGAAATGAAGGACGGTCACCTTCATGGTACAATGCGGTAGGATGGAACTGAACAAATTCCATATCTTTTACTGTTCCCTTAGCACGATAAACCATAGCAATGCCATCGCCTGTTGCTACCAGTGGATTAGTTGTCGTTTGGTAAACAGCTCCTATACCTCCTGTAGCCATTAATGTAATTTTGGATAGGAATGTATGTATCTCTCCCGTTGCTATATCCATTATATAGGCACCGTAACATTTAATATCGGGAGTTTGGCGTGTAACAGTCACACCTAGATGATGTTGAGTTAATATTTCAATTGCAAAATGATTTTCGAAGACAGTAATACTTGGATGTTGCTGAACAGCTTTAATCAAACTATCCTGAATTTCTGCTCCGGTACTGTCTTTATGATGAAGGATACGGAATTCGGAATGTCCGCCTTCCCTGTGGAGATCAAAATTCCCTTTTTCGTCTTTATCAAAATCAACTCCCCAACTGATCAATTCGTTTATTTGCTGAGGTGCATTGCGAACTACCATTTCTACAGCTTCCCGGTTGCTGAGCCAGTCACCGGCAATCATGGTATCTTCGATATGTTTTTCAAAATTATCGGTAATAAGATTGGTTACAGAAGCTATTCCTCCCTGGGCAAAATAGGTATTAGCTTCTTCAAGACCTGTTTTGGCGACAAGGGCAACTGTCCCTTTACTGGCAACTTTTAACGCGAAACTCATACCGGCAATACCAGAACCGATAACCAAAAAATCAAAATGCTTTACCATTCTTTTTTATTTAGAATAACAAAGATATAAATATCATTTTATTAGCTGGTAAATTTATATATTTGTTCTGAATAGAAACATTTATATTAATGACTCATTCGAGGGAGCAATCATTGTGGGGACTGTTGGAAGGTATTACGAGTGATTTGGAACATAAACGCCTGGCAGATGTATTCAGGTTTGTTTCATTTGATCCTTTTGAAACTTTCGGACCACACCAGCATGTACGCATTGAGATTAATTATGTGAAAAAAGGTAGTTGTATCATCAGGCTTGAAAACGAAAGTATTGGGTTCAACGAAAATGAAATTATGATTATCTCTTCCAATGTAACACATTTTTTTGAAGCAGGCTCGGAAGGAGTCACCTTAATGCAACTTGAGTTTTTGCCTGAAGTTTTTTCCAGATTCGGTTTCCATGAACAGGAAATTATGCCGGAATTGACTCCTGTAACCATTTTTTCCGAAGAAAACCGGCTTATTAAAATAGTAAACAATGTACGTATCATGAGGGCGGTTCAGCGTATTGTAAATGAACTGAACACACAGAATGAATACTATCAGTATTTGGTCCTTATGTATTATGCCGAGCTTCTTATACTTATCTATCGTTATATGGATGAGGCATATCTGCCTATTTGTACTAATGACGCTATGAAAAAGGCGATAGCTTATATACGACTTAATTTTCAGTCCGATATATCAATGAGTGAAGTAGCTGCTCATTCAGGTATTGGAGAACGTTATTTACGGAAACTATTTGCTACTCATTTGAATATTTCGCCACTTGATTACCTCAGCCAAATCCGTGTAAATAAGGCCATCGAATTATTACGTAATACGGAAATGTCTGTAAAAGAAGTTTGTTTTGCCTGTGGTTTTAAGTCCCCTCAATACTTTTCAAAAATATTCAAACAACAAGTCGGGATAACTCCGAAGGAGCTTACTAAGTAATAGTTCCGTTTTCAACACTTCTTTCTGATAATAGTACCTTCTTATGGTATGACTAATACAATATGAGAAAGGTTATCTTTTTCTGTTCTTTTATTTTTGTATGGATTTAATTCTAATGAGAAACATAGACTAAAATGAAAGAATGGAAAGATGATAAAGCGTTGTATAATCTGATTAGGGATGAGCTTTATACTGCAGTAATAGGAGATATTATGGATAAAATGGGGTATTTGCATCAATTCTTACCGCCATGTATACGTCCACTCCGTGATGATATGTTTATAATAGGTCGTGCAATGACGGTTTTGGAAGCCGACGTTTTGGAACATCCCGGAGTT
This sequence comes from Tannerellaceae bacterium, assembly GCA_032054765.1. Taxonomy (GTDB): domain Bacteria; phylum Bacteroidota; class Bacteroidia; order Bacteroidales; family Tannerellaceae; genus DFXE01. The sequence continues at coordinate 262,919 of DAMBSC010000004.1, read as the reverse complement.
ATGGGAACCAATCCTTTACTGAATAAATCATTCGGATTAATGCTTGAAGCATTAGACGATTTAAAACAGAATGAAGTGTATGTTTGTTCAGGCTCCTCTCCAACTTATGCTTTATGGGGAGAATTGATGAGTGCAAGGGCTATCGTTTGTAAAGCTGCAGGTGCTGTAGTGAATGGTTATTCCCGAGATACGAAAGGCATACTGGCATTAGATTTTCCTTGTTTTTCTTACGGACCTTATGCACAAGATCAGGCACCACGTGGTAAAGTGATCGACTTCAGGGTTCCCATTGAAATGGATGGTGTGGTAATAAACGACGGTGATATGATCATAGGAGACATTGACGGTGTATGTGTTGTACCTCGTAAAATAGAAGAAGAAGTGTTTACAAAAGCACTGGAAAAGGCGCGTGGAGAACGCATAGTATTGAAAAAAATACAGGAAGGTATGAAAGCTAAGGATGCTTTTGATACATACGGTATAATGTAAATCATAGAAAGTATCATGAAACAAAGCATGAAAACACAGGTTATTTTAATTTATATTTTTCTTTATTGTATATCATCGGTTCAGGGCATGAATGGATATGATATACCCCGTTTATCACCTATAGCAAAAACGGTAGAAGGAGTACTGAATCCTGTTCAGTCATTAAACGGTTCCTGGAAGTTCCATACGGCATCTGTTGCGTCCACTTCAATTGAAGTTCCTGGCGAATGGACGATGCAGGGATTTTATGTCCCGGATAATGAACCGGCTTTTTATGAACGCATTATATATATTCCGGCAGACTGGCAAAATAAACGGATAAAGATTCGTTTTGATGCTATAAGTTCATACGGACTTGTTAAGGTAAACGGAGAAGCAGTAGGTGAGCATGAGGGTGGAATGGTTCCTTTTGAAGTAGATATAACGAAAGCCGTAAAAACAGGAGAAAATAATCTTACGGTAGAAGTAAAAACAGGAACGATAAGTGACCGTTTAGGTTGTATTTCGCAATATGCCTGCCATCCAGTGGGAGGATTAATCCGAAAAGTGACTTTGTTTGCTTTACCGGAAACAAATATTGCGGGTACAGATGTTATCACTAGCTTGGATAAGTCATATAAACATGCAGAATTGCATATTACAACTGATGTTGTAGAGGAAGCAAATCCAGTAGGAAATCTTGTCGTTGAATATATATTAAGGGATCATTCCGGTAAAATCGTATCAAAAGCGAAACAGAATATTGTACAATCAGGAAAAGTAAAAAACAGTCTTTCCGTAAAGAATGCAAAACTATGGAATTCGGAACAACCTTATTTATATACCCTGACAACTTCTTTACTTTCAGAAGGAAGACTTTTACAACAAAACGAACAGCGGGTAGGAATCCGGCAAATAGAAATAAAAGGAAATCTTTTATACATAAATGGGAAATCTGTAAAACTAAGAGGAGTTAACCGCCATGAAGTACATCCGTTAAGAGGTAGAAGTCTCACTCCTGAATTTTGCCGGCAGGATGCAGAGTTGTTCAAAGCAGGAAACTGTAACTATATCCGCACATCACATTATCCACCTTCAGAAGAATTCCTAGATGCTTGCGATGAATTAGGACTTTTTGTAGAAAGTGAAGCTGCACTTACCTGGATTCAGCATCATGCATCGCCAATCTGGCGGCATTGGAATTATGAGGATGAACGATTTCTGCCTTACATGATACGTGCAAATATGGATAATATCCTAGCAGGCAGAAAGCACCCGTCTGTTATTATCTGGTCGATGGTGAATGAATCGAGATGGTCATTTTTATGGAAAAAGGTAAAAGAAATAGTAAAAGAAATCGACCCTTCACGTCCGAACAGTTTTCATGATCAGTGTTGGGGAACGTTTAACAATGCAGGCAGTACGGCTGATATTGCAAATTATCATTATCCGGGGATAAATGGTCCGGCAGCGTGCGACACGATGTCGCGTCCTGTCCTGTTTGGCGAATATGCCCATCTGACTTGTTATAATAGCAGGGAACTTGTTACTGATCCTGGAGTAAGGGCCGCTTACGGTAAGTTCCTGGTTGAAATGTATGATAGTATGTATTATCATCCCGCTTGCCTGGGAGGTGCTATCTGGAGTGGAATAGACGATATCTTTCATTTGCCGGAAGGTAAAATAGTAGGTTATGGTCCCTGGGGGCCTATTGATGGCTGGCGACGTGAGAAACCGGAATATACGGGGATGAAAAAAGCTTACACGCCGTTCCGTATCCTTGATAAGAAATGGAAACCTGAACAATTGGAACTGACCGTCGAGAATCGTTATAACTTTATAAATTTCAACCAGGTTGTGATAGAAGCAGGAATAAAAGGTGGTAAAATGAGTGCAATCAAATCATCTATTCCGGCACGAAGTTCAGGGAAAATGATTATCCCATTAAAAGAATCAGGAAATCAAGATATTTACCTGAAAGTAACTGATCCGGACGGCAGGATATGTCATGAAGAATTATTTGCCCGTAATTATTCATCAGTCCGGACGAATAATGTAGCAGATCTGAGGTTAGAAGATAAAAATGACTTGTTGAAAATTCAGTATAAAAGTGATTTAGTATCACAAACAATCGTATTCAATAAAATAACCGGACTTATAACACAGGCTTATACAGGAGATCAAACGTTGTTACAACAAGGACCTGCGTTTTGTATGGTTCCAATGAATTCCGATGATGGCGGAAAACCAAATGTGGCAGGTGAAACATACCAGAACATTATGCCACCACTCAGGAATTATCCTCATTTGACTCTTTTTGCTCAACAGTTCGATTACAGAGAAGACAAAGACGGGAGTGTTATTGTGGAAGTCGAAGCGAAGTATTGGAATGGTGATTCCGGAAACATTGTTTATACATTTGGAAAAGATAAGCGCATAAAGGTAAATTACGAAATAAGAATCGCCGCAGAAGAGATACGCCCCCGTCAGTATGGAATGTTGCTTCAATTACCAAAACGTATGGAAATACTTAACTGGAAACGTGCTGGTGAGTTTTCTGTTTATCCTGAATATGATATTGCCCGTACCGAGGGAACTGCCCTTCTACATGCAAATCATGTATATGAAGTGGAAGAATGGGGTAAAGTTCCGTCAGGAGCCTGGAAAGATGATGCCAATATGTTAGGGTCTGTAGATTTCCGGTCAACAAAGACACAACTTATTGAAGGCTCACTAACTGATAAAAACGGACATGGAATAACAGTTTATGGAAACGGTTCGCAGGCCTGGAGAAGCTGGTTACAGGATGAATGTATCAATCTATTGATTGCTGATTACTCTAATACCGGCTCTGAACGTTTTTACGGGAGTCCGTTTACGATAGGAAGGATTACATTGAAAAAGGATGATGTTCTCCGCGGGGAAATGATTTTTGAATTAAAATAACTCTATAGTATGAAGATTACAGATGTGAAGGTCTGGTTGGTGCAAGGTGTTAAATACAACTGGACATTATTGAAAATATATACAGATGAAGGGTATACCGGTATAGGTGAAGCTACAAACTGGCCGGGGAGTCCACTGGTATATGCTGCTGCAAAACATGTGGGAGAGCGTATTATAGGACTTGATCCTATGAAAACGGATTTTATATGGACAAAATTATACCGTGACCTCAACTGGGTAGGGCCTTTTGGAGCAAGTATGTGTGCTATAAGTGGAATAGATATGGCTCTGCTGGATTTAAAGGGTAAAGCCTTAGGTGTTCCATGCTATGAATTGTTGGGAGGAGCATACCGGAAAGATATATTACTATATGCTAATTACTGGTTTACGGGCGGTGGACATACTGCAGAGGATTATGCAAAACAGGCACTTAAAGTAAAAGAGGCAGGTTTTACCGGATTAAAGTTTGATCCTTTTGCACATACAAATTACCTGTATGGTGAAGATTTAGCGTCGAACCTAACACTGTCTGCCCGGCAACAGGATCTGGCTTTTGAAGTTTCAAAGGCGGTGAGAGAGTGTGTCGGTCCGGATTTTGATATTATGATAGAAACCCATGCCATGCTGAATTACCGGATTGCAGTAAAGATGGCAGAACGACTGGCAAAGCTGAATATTACCTGGTATGAAGAACCGGCAGGGCCGGAAAGTTCCGATACGTTGCGTGCCATGCGGGAAAGGATTCCTTCGGATGTTGCAATCTGTGTCGGTGAACGTCATTATACCCGTTTTGGGATTCGTTCTTTGCTGGAAAAACATATATGCGATGTTATTATGCCTGATATTACGCGTTGTGGCGGACCTTCCGAAATGAAACGAATGGCAACAATGGCAGAGGCGTATAATGTCCTTATTGCTCCTCATAATCCAAACGGTCCGTTATCTACACTGGCTTCAGGACATGTCTGTGCGGCAATTCCTAATTTTTTCCGTCAGGAGTTTATGTTTAACGACGTTCCCTGGCGAGACACAGTAATCGATCATCCGATAGCGGAAATGGTTTATGACGGCCATCTACATTTGTCGGATCGTCCGGGATTAGGGGTTGACCTTGTAGATGAAGAAATGGAGAAATACCCGGGTATAACAACGAATCCTCCGGTAAACTTTTATATTTAATTTTATGAGTTTAGTAATTGATCTTACTGATAAAGTAGTAATAGTAACCGGTGTTTCTTCCGGCATAGGTTTAGGAACTGCAAAAGAGTTTGCTAAAGCCGGAGCTCATATATCCGGCTGTGCAAGAAAAACCCAGGATGATGAAAATATTGTTTCCTATAGAGAAACGGTTGAAGCAGCAGGTGTCCAGGCTTTATATACACAGGCTGATGTAACTTGTGCTGATGATCTGAAACGCTTAGTAGATGAAACTATAAGGGTTTTCGGAAGATTAGATATACTTGTTTCCAATGCGGGCTTTAATATATTTGAAGGAGCGGAGAATTGTTCAGAGGAAAAATGGGCATATAATCTCAACTTGAATCTGGCATCTCATTGGCGGTTGGCGAGGTTATGCAAACCCTACCTTGAGCAAAGTGAAGATGGGGTTATCGTATTGATGACTTCCAACCATGCATTCAATACTATTCCGGGATGCTTTCCGTACAATCTTACAAAAACAGCTATAACCGGTTTGGTTCGTAGTCTGGCGATTGAATGGGGGCCTATTATACGGACAGTGGGTGTAGCGCCGGGATTTATAGATACAGCCGGAAACGATAACTGGTTTAATGCTTTTCCCGATCCTGAAAAAGAAAGATCCCGTACGATTGATCTACATCCGGTAAAACGGATTGGAACTCCTGAAGAAGTTGGAGATTTATGTGTTTATCTGGCATCTCCAATGGCTCGTTTTATTAGTGGTACTACTATACTGATGGATGGTGGACGATCGGCTTTAATGCAAGACTCATAAAATCAAGTATGCAGATTTCAACAATTGATATTATTGTATTTGTAGCCTATTGTGCCCTTATTTTACTTGTGGGTTTATTTGTTTCACGGACAAAAAAAGGTGAAACAAAAGATACCAGCGATTACTTTCTTGCTGGAAGAGGATTGGCCTGGTGGGCTATTGGAGCTTCGATAATTGCATCCAATATCTCTGCCGAACAATTTATTGGTATGTCAGGATCAGGATATGCGATAGGTTTAGGGATGGCTACTTATGAATGGATTGCAGCATTGGGACTTATTATAGTCGCTAAATTTTTTATTCCTATCTTTCTGAAAAGAAAGATTTTTACCATGCCGCAATTCCTGGAACAGCGTTTTGACAGGCGGGTAAAGACTGTAATGGCTTTTTTCTGGTTATTGGTATTTGTCTTTATTAATCTTACTTCTATCCTTTATCTGGGTGCATTAACCATAGAAAAGGTTACAGGAGTAGAGATGTGGATGGGTATTGCAGGCTTAGCATTATTTGCAGGAATTTATTCTATATACGGAGGTCTGAAGGCTGTAGCAATGACCGATGTTATTCAGGTAGTTTTCCTGATAGGAGGAGGCTTAGCTACCACATATATAGCTTTAAACCTTTTAGGAGATGGAGACGGTGTGTTCAAAGGTTTTTCCAATTTATATGATCAGGCGCAGGATAAATTTCATTTGATTTTAGATAAATCACATCCTGGTTATAAAGATTTACCTGGTATATCTGTTATAATAGGAGGTTTATGGGTGGCTAATCTGTATTATTGGGGTTGTAACCAGTATATCATTCAACGGGCGCTGGCGGCAAAATCAGTACAGGAAGCGCAGTATGGAATGTTATTCGCAGGTTTTATTAAGCTGTTAATTCCTTTATTAGTTGTAATTCCAGGTATTGCAGCTTTTGCTATGGAAGCTCCTTTGCTGAAATCAGATGAAGCTTATCCCTGGCTATTGACTAATTTATTGTCGGTTGGACTAAAAGGTATTGCTTTTGCAGCCCTTACAGCCGCTATTGTCAGTTCATTGGCTTCCATGATGAACAGTATATCCACTATTTTTACAATGGATATTTATCATACCTATTTCAGAAAGCAGGCAAGTCAGAAAGAGCTGGTATCTGCAGGACGTTGGGCGAGCTTTCTGTCTTTGATGATAGCCGTTTTAATTGCTCCTATGCTTTCCGGTCTTGATCAGGCATTTCAATATATACAGGAATTTACCGGTTTTATCAGCCCCGGGGCATTAGCCATATTTCTTGCCGGATTCTTTTATAAGCGGGCAACTGCTAATGGAGCTTTAGCGGCAGCAATAGGTACGTTTGTATTTTCATTATTGATGAAGCTTCTGTTTCCTGAGCTTCCCTGGCTGGATAGAATGGGTATCGTATTCCTTTTGTGTTGTGGCCTTATCTTGTTAATGGGTAGCAGGAAAGCGGAGAACAGTAAAGATCTGACTCTTTCTCCCGGACTTTTTAAAACACCTCTTTTATTTAATATATTATCATTTGTTGTAATTATAATACTTGTTGTTTTATACTATATATGGTGGTAAAAGCAACCGCAAAGAAATACGTCTATGAATATTTATAAATTGTCCTTATTGACAATAATCAGTCTTTTTATTACAGCTACTGTTTTAGCTGAAGTCTATACCTATGAGATGCCGGTTAAAGTAGAAAACATGAAACAGTCCTCCATCTTATTAAATGGCAAATGGCAGTTCAAGTATTCTCCTGAAAGTAAATGGACAACGATTGAGGTTCCGGGTGAAGTTGTGATGCAGGGCTATGGTATTGAACATGATAAGCCATTCTGGTACAAGAAGAAGTTTACGTTACCGGCGGATTTCCGAGATAAAAGGATTATTCTACGCTTTAATGCAGTTTATAGTCATGCCCGTTTAACGGTAAACGGAAAATATATTCGGGAACATCATGGCGGATTTACCCGCTGGGAAACCGATGTGACGGAATTTGTAAAACCCGGAAAGAGTAATGAAATCGAGCTGGAAGTAACAGACCGGCTGGATGAAATATCGTATGCCTCCGGATATGCACATCATCCTATTGGAGGAATTCTGCGTGATGTGACTATTTTTGCTCTCCCACAAACGTATGTTTATGATTTTCGTATAGAAACACATCTGGATTCGCTTTACACGGATGCTTTTCTGGAAATGAGTTATTCTCCGCAATTAAAAGAAGATGCGGAAATAGAATATACACTTATTGATCCGGATGGAAAACCTGTGTTATTCAAGGAGAATAGCTTTTCATTAAATAAGAGAATAAAAGGAACTGTGGTAAACAAATTACCCGTAACGAAGCCTTTGAAATGGGATGCGGAACATCCTAACCTATATACGTTGTCTGTTTCACTTCACCAGGGTAACAAGGAGATTTATACATTTAGTAAGAAAATAGGCTTCAGAGATATAAAGATAGAAGGGGACAAAATGCTTGTAAACGGTATGCCGGTAAAACTTCGGGGTGCTTGCAGGCATGATATTCATCCAAAACTGGGACGTACAACAACGGCAGAGTTAGATAGTCTGGACGCTGTCCTGTTTAAGAAATCCAATATGAACTTTGTACGAACTTCACATTATCCACCATCCGATAAATTCCTTGAGTATTGTGATATGTTTGGAATTTATGTTGAGTGCGAATCGGCTGTCTGTTTTGTTGACACGTATCGTCAGAAGAATTATGCTCCGGGGAAGTCACAGGATGACTCTGCCTTTACAGAACGTTATCTTTCTCAATATATGGAAATGGTAAAATCGTTCTATTCTCATCCGTCAATACTCTTCTGGTCTATTGGTAATGAAAGTAATTACGGACAGAATTTCCAGCAATGCTGGGACTGGTCAAAGAGTTATGACCAGACACGCCCTGTTATTTTCAGCTATCCGGGGTCTGTTAAGAATGATAACAAAATGTATGATCTTCTCAGTATGCATTACCAGGATGTATATGGGAATGTTGATCAATGGGGAATGTCTACCCGTAATTTTCAGGGACACGGTATTCCGGCTTTGTTTGATGAGTGGGCACATCCGGCCTGTTATACGTATAAAACACTACAGGAAGATCCGAATATACGTGAATTCTGGAGTAAATCTCTTGATATGATGTGGAGTGGATTGTTTCCTACGCCGGGAGGCTTGGGTGGGGCTATTTGGGGATATATTGACGAGACTTTTATGGTGCCTGAATTAAGAGTAGGAAAACCATTTTGGAAAGAATTTGCTAAAACAGCCAAGCCTGAAGGGTATCAAGGCAATTGTGTCGGATATGGTGAATGGGGTATTGTGGATGTCTGGAGAAGAGAGAAACCGGAGTTCTGGGCTACAAAAAAAGCCTACTCGCCGGTAAGACTACTGATAGATAATATCAGCAACTATACTTCAGGAGAAAGATTAATTGTTCCTGTTTATAATCGTTTTGACCATACGAATCTGAATGAAGTAAACATTAGTTACCTGTACAAAGGAATGGAGAAAAGCATTGACCGATTCTATTTGGAGCCTCATAAAAAAGGAGCTTTCATTATTCCCCCTGAGAAATGGGAAGAAGGAGAAGAGCTTACGATAAAGGTCATGTCGAAAGACAACGAATTGATAGATATAACCAATATCGGCTTAGGAGCAGAAAAAATACTTTTTCCCACAGCTAATCATAAAGGTAATATATCTGTTGAAGAGACTGCGGATAGAATAATAGTAAAAGGAACAACATTTGAAATACCTTTCGATAAAAAAACAGGATTGATCTTACAAGCAACTTCTAATGGTAAAGTGATTATAGAAAAAGGACCTTTTCTTAATTTAGATATCAATCTGAATCATTTAACCGGCGCTGAAGTACGTAAAAGCGCTGATAAATTTGTTATTTCCGACTCAGACTGGAATAAGAACAGCTTAAAATGGGATAAAAAGGAAAATTACACAGAGGTTCAGTTAACAGGTAGTTATAAAGATGTTTCAGTTGATATGTTAATGCGGATATCTCCCAATGGAGAAATGGAAATTGATTACCTTACCCATGGACAACCTAACGGATATATCCGAGAAGTAGGAGTTAAATTCTATCTGCCCAATTCCTTTAATCAGGTGAAATGGAAACGCAAAGGCTATTGGAGTTACTATCCTGAAAACGAATTTGCCGGAAATGCAGGAGAAGCTTCTTTCTACACTGATAATCAGGTTGTCTATGGAACTAAACCTGTTCAACCATGGGCGCTGGATACTCATAACTATTATTATTGGGCGGATGCTGGTGCAAATAACAAAAAGCCGTTAACACAAATAGCTAAGGGTATGAAAGAAAATAACTGGTATTATACACTTTCAGATGTACAGTCACCGGAAAATAATCTGTCGATACTATCTAAAGATGCATCTGTTGCTTGTAGAACCAACAAACGCTCAGATGAACAACTTATACTTTACATAAATAACCAATGGGATTATCCCGAAATTGCATGGGGAAACTATTGCAAAACAATAGAAGCTATCCCTAATTATGGAAAGATAATGGTCATATTCTGATTTAATATGACCATTCATTAAGATTATACGTCACAAATCAGGATACATTTTTCTAAAGAAGCAATTTTATCTTTTTGTTTTGGGACGAATTCCTGCCCTACAAAACCTTTATAGCCTACATCTACGAGTGCTTTCATTATGGCCGGATAATAAAGTTCCTGCGTTTCATCAATTTCCGCACGTCCCGGATTTCCTCCCGTATGAACATGTGAGAAATATTGATGGTATTTCTGAATATTTTCAATAATGTTACCTTCCATGATCTGCATATGATAAATGTCATAAAGCAATTTAAAGTTAGGCGAACCTATCCGGCGACATAGTTCAGCGCCCCATACCGTATGGTCGCAAAGATAATCTTTATGGCCTACGCTATTCAGTAGTTCCATGGTAAGCACAACATTATATTTCTCAGCAATAGGTGTAATGCGTTTAAGGCCTTTTTCGCAATTCTGCCATCCTTCCAGGTCGGTCACTCCATTTCGTCGGCCTGAGAAACAAATCAGGTTGGTTAATCCGGCTTCAGCCACCATGGGAATTACTTTCTCATAACTGGCAACAAGTTCATCGTGTAAACTAGGGTCATTGAATGCCCTGTCGATACCCAGACCTGCTCCCTGACACATGGCAACAGTAAGCCCATGCTTCTGAACAACAGGCCAGTCTTGCGGATCAAGTAATTCCACGGACTCTATACCTATTCTTTTACAAATCTCACAAAACTCATTCAGTTCATATTCACCGAAACACCATTTGCTTACTGAGTGACGGATATTACCTTTGAGCTTAGCAGATGTATTTGTCAGACCATTTAATATAGGTGCAGCATTTGTTATCCCTGAAACAGCAGCAGCGGCACTACCTGCCAGAACTGTTTTTATCGCGGATCTTCTTGTAATGTTCTTCATGATATTTTACTTGTAAATTGGTAATTAGCAAATTGCAAATATATAAAAAAACTGCTCCTATCCTCTTACTAATTTGTTATATGTAGTTATGGGTTGAAAAATAGCTCCCGTCTGATTTTTATTTGGTCCCGTCTGAAAAAAAACCGGACGGGAGCAAATTGTAATTCGGACGGGAGCAAAATGTGTACTCTGCCAGGCTGCCGGGCAAAATGCTTTAAAGTATATATTTTATGTTCTTTTGTTCCTCGGGGAACAAAGGAACATTTTTTTATAACGCTCAAGGAATTTGCCTGGCAAGCCTGGCAGAGTTCGTGCTACGGAATCTTCTGTGGCCTCATTATCAGATGATTTACTTTTTCCATTCTATGTGCCTTACTACGGCAAAAACCCGCTTATTTCGTTGCCTTCCCTGGGTAAAACCACCTTTGTTCAATACCATAGAGAGGATATTTGTTCCTTGTTTGGTGACTTGAGGTTAACCATTGTGCTTGTGTACCTTGTTCTATCATTTTGAATGCCAGACATTATCTTCGTATTTTTTCACATTTAAATTGTTTTATAAATTTAAAAATGTTTTATAACATATAAGCGCTTTGTTTTCAATCTTATAAGATCGTTTACCCCTCATTAACATGTTGATTTATATATTTTTATTGTCAAATATCTTCTTAGTATAGTAGCCGTTTCTTCACACAAATGAGATAATATACCTTTACTTTTGCCACGGATTTTATAATATTCTTTTAGGTAGTTTAACAAAGTCGATTGTATTAATATAGATGACACGTAAAAAAGTTTAACAGCTAATAACTAATATTCAAGAAACTATTAATCTGTAAATAAAAATTGCCTATGAATGACATCTGTTTCACTATTTAAAACTTAATTTTTGTAACTCGAACACAAATTGAAGTTAATCTTAAAAAAACATCAAAAAAGTATGAACAAAAAAATCAAGAATTTTATTCCCATCAAAACACTATGTATTGGGATTATGTTAAGCTGTGCGATTACTGGCCTCAATGCTACTCCTACTGCCAGTGCATTCGATCAGCGATTTGATGTTGAGCTTTCGCTCAACAATGCTACATTAAAAAATGTAGTAAAATCATTGAAAAAACAGACTGATATTGTTTTCTCATATGATACTTCACTGGAATCATTGCGAGTTAATAATGTATCGGTAAAAGCAGAAGATGAAGAAATTGAATCTATCCTTGACCAGATATTTAAAAATACAGGTATTAAGTATAGAATCGACGACCGGATTGTAGTACTTTATGCTGAAGCAAAAACTCCTCTTGCAAAGCAAAATGTTACCCAACAAAGTACAAAACGAATTTCAGGTATCATTACTGATCCAAACGGAGAACCAATTATTGGAGCTAATGTCATAGTGAAAGGTACAACAACCGGTGTTATTACCGGTTTGGATGGAGAATTCCAATTGGATGTCCCTCAGAATTCCACTTTGCTTATTAGTTATATTGGCTATCTTTCACAGGAAATACCTGTAGCAAACCAAACAACATTTAATATTACTTTGAACGAAGACACTCAAAAGTTAGATGAAGTTGTAGTAGTAGGTTATGGTATCATGAAAAAAGGTGATCTTTCTGCGGCTGTTGCAAGTGTAGCAAATGTGGATAAACTTTTGGAACGTCCTATTTCAAGTGCAGAAGAGATGTTGCAAGGACAGATCCCGGGTGTTACAATTACATCCAATGGAGGACACCCCGATTCAAACCCTAAAATTACTATTCGTGGTATGGGATCACGTACGACAGAATCTCCGCTTTATGTGGTAGATGGTGTTCCGGGAGCGCCTTTTAGTATTAGTGATGTTGTTTCCATGACAGTTCTAAAGGATGCTGCTTCGGCAGCTATCTATGGTGCTTATGCAGGATCGGCAGGAGTTATTTTAGTTACCACACGTCAGGCTGCTGCAGGGCATACATCTGTAGAATATAATGGTGTAACAGGTTTCTCCAACGCGACTAATTTGCCACAATCATTAACAATAGAAGAGCAAAGAAGGGTACGTGAAGCTTCTTTAGCAGATATAGGACAAAGTTTGCCAACCGGTTGGGACGTCACCAAGAATCCATATATCGGACAGACTCGTACAGACTGGATCGATGAAATATTCAGAACAGCTCCATTTCAACGCCATAATGTAGGTATTTCAGGAGGAACGGAAGAATTCTCAAACCGTGCTTCTTTTGAATATTCTGATCGTCAGGGAACGCTATTGAATACATACAATAGATCAGTAACCGGTCGTCTGAATTCAATGTGGAAGGTTAATAAATACATACGTATTCGTGAAGATGTAAGCTGGCGAGATGTTAAAACACGTGGCACTAATACATCCAGCGCTGAATCAGGTGCCATCACTTCTGCTCTTATGATGCCTCGTAATGCGGAGGTGTATGCTGCTGACGGCAGTTATGGAGGAACAGCTCCCAGTGATCAGGCATATATAGATCAATATGGTAGTAATTATGCAGACATACATGGTGATGCTATAAATCCGGTACGTATATTGAAAGCGGGGAGTAGAATAAATAACAGGACAACCTTTACCTCTTCTACCTTCCTTGATATAATGGAACCGATCAGAGGCTTAAACTTTACTTCAAGGTTTACTTACAAACAAATAAGTTATTTTAGACGTGAAACAGGATATAGGCGACTAGAACCCGGAAAACCATTAGATAATAATAGTTTAACATATAGTAGCGAGCGTCAGCCGGAATGGAACTTTGAAAATACATTAAATTATGACCGTGTATTTAACCGTCACAATCTAGGATTAATGGCTTCAACAACAGCCAATCAATCTTCGTTTAGAAAATTTGAAGCATCAGCACGCGATTTTCAAAATGAAGATGAAGCGTTGATGTATTTCAGTCAAGCAGGAAATCATCTGAATTCTACAGATGAATTCTGGAAAGATAGGAATGTTTCGGTGGTTGGTCGCGCTTCATACAGCTATGCCGACCGTTATTTTGTGACAGCTTCATGGCGCCGTGACTATGCCGGGCGTTTGCCAAAGGGTGAAAAATATGGAGATTTTCCTTCTGTGACTGGAGCCTGGAAAATAACTTCCGAGCCTTTCATGCCAAAATCAGATTTTCTGAATCTATTGAAAGTTCGTGCTAGTTGGGGACGTATCGGTAACTTAGGTTCTATCAAACGTGGCTATGGATATCCTGTATTGGAAAAATATTCTCTTAGCAATAGTAATGATGTCGGTGGACAGATAGGTGCAACAAATCCAATAGAAATAGGAATGTATAACAAAACCGGTTATAATCCTTTCTTAACTTGGGAGACTTCCGAACAGTTAGACTTAGGCTTGGATATGGCATTCCTGAATAACCGTTTGAATATTACTTTCGATTATTTCCAAAAGAAAACCACAGATCTTATAAAATCGCAGGATGCAGGTTGGACAACTAGTATTGGAATTGACCCTATGTTAATCAATGAAGGAGAAATTCGTAACAGTGGTATCGAAGTTTCTGCAACATGGGCTGATCGGGTAGGTAAAGTAGACTATTGGGTATCAGGTAACCTGGCCACATTGAGAAACAGAGTATATGATATTGGTCAAGCAGGACCTGATGGAAAAAAACCGGTATGGACAGATGGTGCAGGATATAAGGATTTGTATCCTTTCCGTTCAGCAGAAGGAAAACCTTTGTATTCATTCTATCTTGTACAAACAGATGGTGTATTTATGACTCAGCAGGATATAGATGCGCATGTAGACAAGGATGGTAACAAAATCCAACCTAATGCCAAAATAGGTGATTTAAAATTTATTGACGAAGACGGAAATGGTAAGATAGATGGTGACGATAGAATATTCATGGGTAATGCTATGCCGAAAGTTACGTACGCTTTATCAGGAGGTTTAAATTGGAATAATTTCACCTTTAGCTTTATGTTGCAAGGTGTTGGTGGTGTAAAATTGTTCAATGCTTACAAGCACACAATTTTAAATGAATCGCTTAGCAGCTTTAACCGCTCACGTGAAATCTTGAAAGCATTAGATGGTCCTAATAGCAAGGTCCCTCGCATCTCAGCTCAGGATGCTAATGGTAACTTTTCCACTATTTCAGATTATTATTTGGAAAAAGGTGATTACTTACGTATCAAGAATATATCTATAGGGTATTCATTTACTAATTTATTCCGTAAAGTTGGTTATCTGGCCGACAGAAAGAGTACATTGGATCTGACTTTAAGTGTTGATAACCTGGCAACTTTTACTAGCTATTCCGGAATTGACCCTGAAGTCGGGAGTACACCAGACTCCGATAGTTATACATACGGATTGGACCGTGGACAGTATCCGGTATCCAGGACATATTCTTTAGCATTGAAACTTAAGTTCTAATAATAATAAGATATGACAATGAAATATAAAATAGTATTAGTTTTAACTCTCGTTACATTCTTATTTTCTTCCTGTAACGATTGGTTAGATGTGAAACCAGAAGGGACACCTAACGAAGGTACTTTCTGGAAAACGGATGGTGATTATGAAACGGCTGTAATCTCTATTTATGGTTGTTTTTCTCAGGAAGCTACCTGGGGACGTGATCTGTTTTGGGAACAAGGAGCTTCAGATGACATATTCTTTTCAAGAGCCAGGGGAAATTCCCAAATGAATCTGGCAAATCTGAAGATGGATGGAACTACAGAAGGTAGCATTAAATCGATTTATAAAGAAATGTATCGGACGATTGCATCCTGTAATGATATTATAAATCATGCACTAAAAATGGATAGTAGAAGTTCTGTTATAAACAGATGTCTGGGTGAAGCTTACTTTATGCGTGCTTTTGCTCATTTTATGATTGCTTATCGTTATGGACGTTCTGATAATGGGGTGCCTTTTGACAGATATGAAGATTATGATCTGTATGTAACTAAAATACCGGAACAACGTGCAACAGTAATGGATAATTATCAGTTAATTGTTGAAGACCTTGATAAAGCGATAGAATTGTTACCCTGGTTTAACAGTTATGGTTCGGATGATTATGGTAGAGCAACAAGAGATGCTGCTTTAGCATTTAAAGTAAAGACATATGCTTACTGGGCACAACATGATGCTTCTAAATGGAGTTTGATCCCTGCTTTAGTTGACAGATTGGAAAGCGAAGGGGGCCGTGCTCTACTTGATGATATTACTGATGTATTTAAAATTGAAAATAATTGGAGTAAAGAACATATCTGGTCTGTTAATTCTTCCGGTCCGCAAATCGCAGGTAGTTTATTCCCTGGAATTATGCTAGATAATAAAGGTTGGGGACGTTACAACGGTTGGGGGAACTTTAAACCGACATTAGAATTATGGGCTGAATATGATGAAAATGATGAACGACGTGCTGCTACTATCATGCAATATGGTGATCCGTTTGTTTTCTTTGGAGAGAATCGTCGTTTCTACTCAACTGCTGACCTTGAGTGTGGATTCCATTTCATGAAATATATGGATCCGTTTAAATACGGAACATTTGATCCACAAACAGGAGCTGGTATTAGCGATAAAGTTTCACCGAATGGCGACCGTCCTACTACAGACTTGAATGTACCGATTATTCGTTTTGCAGAAATGTTGCTTTTCAAAGCAGAAGCGTTGATAGAAACAGGAAATGGAGCAGAGGGAGCTAAAGTATTAAACCGCATAGCTAATCGTGCCGGTATGGGTGAGCCCTATACAAATGCAACGATTGAAGATCTTATGCATGAACGTCGTTGTGAATTAGCAGGTGAGTTTACCGACCGTGTAATGGACCTGAAACGTTGGGCAGCTAAATATCCGTCAGCTAAAACAAAGCTGGAAGCTGCTAAGCATGGTTTGAAATATACTGACCGTTCTGATCCGGATTCTCCGTTAGATTTGGAAAATAGTACAACTATGACCATCAACGGCAAGACATATCAGGGTGTAATCCAGATTATGGATGCAAAAACGTATGATCCGAATGTAGCTTGTGTACTTCCTTATGAGGTAAATGAAGTAGTAAAGGCCCAAGGTGCCTTAAAACAAAACAATGGCTACAACAGTAATTAATTATTTTCAATAATGTAATTAAAAGAATTGATATGGAAAAAATAAGTAATAAATATATATTTCTATTTCTATTTTGTATTTGCATTTCTTGTAGTAAAGATTATGAAGATAAAAAAGAATTAGTTGATTATCTGGAAAAAGAGGAGTATATTTTAACTGAAAATGAAGCAGAAAACTTTCTACTTCATTTTATAGAACGAGAGATTCAGACAAAAAGCCAGGAAAAAATAGAAATTGGATCTTATAAGTTACACTATTATGAAGTTCTTGATAGGAATGAAAATAAATCTAATAATATTCCTGTATATGAATATTTAATTAAGAAAGAAGATCAAGAAGGTTATGCTCTAATTTTAGGAGATAGACGGATTCAAAAAATTTTAGCTTTTGTAGAAAATGGCTCTCCTAATGATACTGCATTTATTGAACCGTTAAAATTATTTTTTAATTCAATACCCAGTTTTATTAAAAATGAATTTGAAATGTATTATGAAGAAGGCACAGAAATATTAATTACGACTAAAAACTCTGTTTCTTCTCATGAATGTTTCGTCCCCACTCTTTGGGGACAACAATATCCATATAATGCGGCTTGTCCTTTATCAACTTGTTCTCCTGCGAAATATAATGGACGATTTCCTGCGGGATGTGTAGCTATTTCTATTGCTCAGATAATGGCTCGTTGGAATTTTAATCATACATTGGATTGGAGTGCTATTTTGAGAAATCCTGAAATTACAGGAAATTCATCATCTGCAGTTATTAATCAGGTTTCAAATCTTATCGCAACTATTGGTGAAAAGGTGTATATGGGGTATGGTTGTAGTTCTAGTGGAGCATACGATAGATATGTTGTTGATGCGTTTCAGTATTATAATTATTATCATGAGTCTCTTCAATCTTATTCTTTGGAAAAAATAATTCAAAGTCTCAATTATGATCGTCCAGTATATATGAGTGGACAAGGTACACATGGAGGTCATGCATGGGTTTGTGATGGTTGGAAGAGTTACACAAATAATTATATAAATTATGATTATTATTTGCATATGAATTGGGGATGGAATGGCATTTCAAATGGTTATTTTTATGCAGATCCAAACTCTCCTGAATTTGAAGCTTATGGAATGTCTTTTTATTATTCAATGAATATTATACCTAATATAAGACCATGGTAGCAATATATAAAATAAAGGGTATTAATCCCCATCGAAAATAAGTTCAAAGAGTACCGAAGGGGGAGCGGGCTGTTTCAATCAAGTGATTCGGGATGGCCCGCTTTATTTACATATTATTTATCTTTGACAATTTTAAGCGAATTAATTAAAGGCAGTCTCTTTATCAAATAAAATATCTCTTATGAGAATTAGAATTTTAAGTATTCCGATATTTTGTTTTTTATTTTTTATCAGTTGTACCACTAAACAACCGATAGACTATGTAGATCCATTTATTGGAACAGGATTTCATGGTCATACGTATCCAGGGGCAACAGTTCCGTATGGTGCTGTACAATTAAGTCCTGACACAAGAAAAGGGAATTGGGATGCTTGTTCAGGGTATCATTATAGCGACTCAGCTATCTTCGGATTTTCTCATACCCATTTAAGTGGTACAGGTTGTATTGATTTGGGAGATGTCCTTTTTCATCCAACCTCCCGGGAAGTAAAAGCAACTGAGGCAGGTTTTGACTATCAACCATTGGCCTTTTTTCATAAAGATGAGTCGGCATCAGCGGGCTATTATTCTGTATATTTAAAAGAAGAAGGAATTAAAGCCGAGTTAACCGCAACTCCTTATGCCGGTGTACATCGTTACCAATATGAAAAAGGAAAGAACAGGAATCTGGTCATTGACTTATCACATCTGTTGACAGAAGAAGTGATTGATTCCTTATTTATAAAACAGACAGCAGAAAACGAGATCAGCGGAATGCGAAGAACACAAGGCTGGGTGCTGAACCAGTATGTGTACTTTGTAGCTCAGTTTTCCGATAGTTTTACATCCGCTGGAATAACTGATCAGGGTGCTATTCTGAACTTTGGAGTTTCAGATGGAAAACCAATCATAGCCAAAGTAGGATTCTCGATTGTTAGTGAAGATAATGCCAGAGAAAATCTGCTGCATGACACAGAAAATTTTGATTTTGACAAGATACATGCCCAGGCTCGTAAGTTATGGGAAGACGCTTTGTCGGATATTACTGTTGTGGTTGGAACGGAAGCCGACCTGAAGAACTTTTATACCGCCCAATATCATACGAAAATTGTTCCGAATATTGTGAATGATATCAATGGACAATATCGTCGTCATGATATGTCTATTGCTAATACAGGAGGAAAAGGTAAACGTTATTCCACTTTCTCAATCTGGGATACTTTCCGTGCATGGAACCCTTTGATAACATTGACGAATCATGAACTGGTCAATGATATGATTAATTCTTATCTCGATATGTACGA
The DNA here is from genome assembly GCA_032054765.1 of Tannerellaceae bacterium. Classification (GTDB taxonomy): domain Bacteria; phylum Bacteroidota; class Bacteroidia; order Bacteroidales; family Tannerellaceae; genus DFXE01. The sequence goes on along the minus strand of DAMBSC010000004.1, from coordinate 243,498 downwards.
CGCTACAGGAGAGCTTCCTATCTGGCCTTTGTCTGCAGGAGAGACGGGGACAATGATCGGTTATCACTCCGTATCTGTTATTACCGATGCCTATATGAAAGGAATCAGAGGGTTCGACGTTGAAAAAGCATTTGAAGCGATGAAGGTTTCTTCTGATATCAATAAGAAAGGGTCTGATTATTATATTGAGTATGGTTTTATCCCTTCAAATATAAAGAAAGAGTCCGTTTCATGTTTACTTGAATATGCCTATGATGATTGGTGTATAGCTCAAATGGCAAAAGAGTTGGGAAAGGAAGAGGATTATAACGAGTACATCCGGCGCTCACAAAACTATATTCATGTTTTCGACGGACAGACAAAATTCTTCAGAGGTAAACGTATGGATGGAAACTGGGAAACACCTTTCAATCCATTTACTCCCGGAAGAGCTTATACGGAAGCTACTGCCTGGCAGTATCGCTTCTTTGTGCCGCATGATGTAAATGGTATGATCCAGCTTTTTGGAAGTAAAGAAGCTTTCACGGGAGAGCTGGATAATTTGTTTACGGTTCAATCAGATATCGATGGAAATATGCAGGATATTACCGGTTTGATCGGACAGTACGCTCACGGAAACGAACCGAGTCATCATATGGCCTATTTGTATAGTTACGTAGGTGAACCCTGGAAAACACAAGTTATGACACGCCGGCTATTGAGTGAAATGTATTCTCCCACTCCTGAAGGAATTATCGGAAATGAAGATTGCGGGCAAATGTCGGCATGGTATATTCTCAGCAGCTTAGGTTTTTATCCGGTATGTCCGGGCTCCAATGAATTTGTATTGACAACACCCCTCTTTTCTAAAGCGACTTTCAAGCTGTCAAATGGTAAAATAGTAGAGATTACAGCAAACAATCCGCAGAGTAACCTTTACATCGATCGGGTCATTTTCAATGGAAAAGAAATAGAATCTAATTATATTACCTATCATCAACTGATGGAGGGTGGATCACTTGATTTCGTTTTGAGTAAGGAACCTAATATGACGCGAGGAACGGATGAATTAGCTTACCCCTATTCGGAAACAAAAGGAAATGTCGTATCGATCCCTTACACAACTCAGGATCTGGATTTATTTATAGATCAGACAGAAGTAGACCTGACGTCTGCAACTCCCGATACAAAAGTTTATTATACGCTGGATGGTTCAGAACCTGATGAATCTTCTCAATTATACACTACTCCCTTTACATTAACGTCAAGCCGAAATATCAGGGCAAAAGCATATCGTGATGGATATGCTCCGAGTAAAACATTTTCCATCCAGGCAACCAAAGCAGTCTTTGAAAATCCGGTAGTAGCGCTCGGAAAAGAAAACGGAACGAACTACCGTTATTATGAAGGATATTACCAGTCTGTTTACGACATCGAAAAGTCACCGGTAGTAGAGGAAGGAATTCTTCCTTCTCCATCTATAAAAGGTGCTAAACAGGAAGACCATTTTGCATTTATCTTTTCAGGTATTATCTTCGTACCCGAAGACAGCGTGTATGAATTTATGACCCGCTCGGATGACGGTAGTACCCTTTATATCGACAATAAGAAAGTGGTAGACAATGACGGATCGCATGCTGCTATTATTGCTTCCGGGCGGATAGCTCTGAAAAAAGGATTTCATTCATATAAGTTGATGTACTTTGAAGATTATGAAGGTGAACATCTAAGCTGGGGATGGAAAGATCCGGCGACTAATAAATTCAGTCCTATTCCGTCTGAAAATCTTTACATCAGGTAAATAGTCAATTTAAAAATATAACCATGAAGAAATTAATTTATTTATTACTGCTCGCATGTATGATTTCGTGCAGTAAACCGATCGATTTAAATGTCATGACATTTAATGTGCGATATGATAATCCTGAAGACAGTCTGAATAATTGGCAATATCGGAAAGATGTGGCAGCTCAAGTGATCAAAATACATGATGTTGACCTGCTGGGAACTCAGGAAGTACTGGTCAATCAGTTGAACGATCTGAAAGCGCGATTACCGGAATATAATGCTATAGGTGTAGGACGGGAAGACGGTGTCGAGAAAGGTGAATATAGCGCGATCTTTTATAAGAAAGACCGTTTCAATGAGTTGGAATCCGGTTATTTCTGGTTGAGCGAAACGCCGGAAGTCGCCGGTTCAAAAGGCTGGGATGGAGCATGTGAGAGGATTGCAACCTGGGCGCTTTTACAGGAAAAGGATAGTAAGAAAGAGGTCTTCTTCATAAATACACATCTGGATCATGTAGGAAAAGTAGCACGTCAGGAAGGAGTAACTTTATTGCTTAATCGTGCAAAAGAATATGCTAAAGGTAAACCTGTTATTATTACCGGCGATTTCAATTCCAGACCGGATTCGAATGTATTCAGGCATGTAACGGAGAGTGGAGAATTCTTCGACAGCCGATTGATAGCTTCACAAACGTCCGGCTCAGCCGGTACATTTAATGCTTTTGGCAGAATACCGGAAGAAAAGCGGGATTATATCGACTATATATTTGTTACAAATCAATTCGAGGTGTCTTCTTATGAAGTTCTTCCGGAGAAATTGGATAACATTCTGGTTTCAGATCACATGCCGGTTATTACTAAATTAACTCTTAAATAATGAATGAACGATTTATTAGACTGAATAGACTCAATGGACTGAATAGAGTGAGTGGGTGTTTTCTATTGCTTTTCCTTACTGTCTTTTTCAGTAAAGCGCAAGAGGTTAGTATCCATTCACATAATGATTATCGCCAGCGCGTACCTTTTTATCAGGCGTACGCACAAAGATTATCTTCTATCGAGGCGGATATTTTCGCAACTGAAAAGGAAGGCGAATTATTAGTTGCCCACGATAAAGAAGAACTACCTGTTGCTCCAACGATAGATGATACATACATTCTTCCACTTGTAAATCTCTACAAGCAAAACGGTGGAAAAGCCTGGAAAGGTTCTGATAATCTGCTGATTCTGTTGGTTGATCTAAAGACTCCTGCCGATTCTACTTTGGGAAGGCTTATCACCAAACTTCAGAAATATCCTGAAGTTTTTGATCCGGAGGTAAATCCCTATGCTGTACGAGTCGTTATTTCCGGAAACAGACCCGATGTCGATAGCTATGCTGACTATCCATCCATTATTTCTTTCGATGGTTTTAAGACAGATTATACACCGAAACAATTAGAACGCATCAGTATGATCAGCCTAAACCTTCGCGACTATACGAAATGGAATGGGAAAGGTGCTATGGTTGCGGACGAGTATGCGAAGGTAATAAAAGCAATAAAGGATGTTCATGCACTTGGAAAACCTATCCGTTTTTGGGGAACACCCGACGGAGTTACAGCCTGGAACACCTTCCATAGCATTGGAGTAGACTATATCAATACAGATCAGCCAGAAGCCTGTACTGCTTTTTTCTCTAATTTCAAGAATAAGAACTATCGTATCAAAGGAGAAGATGAAGTAAAACAAGAAGAGGCTGCTGCACGTGCTAAGCGATTGGATAAAGCAACATCGGATTTCGAAGGATTTGTTTCTGCCCGGCTGCAACTATCAAAAGGTATCGACATTTACGAACCGACTTATAAAAATGACGGCGCCGATAAAAAGGTAAAAAATGTAATCCTTCTGATTGGAGATGGTATGGGATTAGCGCAAATCTGTGCAGCCGACGGTATCAATCAGGGGCTTTCGATGCTCAGACTGAAACATCTGGGTTTGCAGCAGACACAGGCCGATGATACGTATACAACCGACTCGGCTGCTGCCGGAAGCGCATTGGCTACCGGACGTAAACACGATAACCGCCATATCAGTATGAGTCCTTCGGGTGAGGTATATCCATCTCTTACCGATATCTTCTATAAGAATGGGTACGCTTGTGGAGTCGTTACGCTGGGCAATCTGGCTGATGCAACACCAGCTGCTTTCTATGGACATTCAACTGAAAGAGATAATTCGGATGAAATCACTGACTGGCTCCTCAATGGAAAACTTACTCTTCTCAGTGGAAGCGGCATGGATATCTTTACCGACCGGAAAGACGGAAAAGACTTTCTTTCGGAATTACAATCGAAAGGAGGTTATACGATACGGAAAAATATAAACGAGATTAATGCCGGAAAAGGAAAAGTCATTTGTGTAGACGAAATGATGAGAAGGGCGGCTACAGGAAATACACTCACTCTTTTGGCTGACGCTACACACGAAGCCATTCGGAAATTAAAGGAGGAGAAGAATAAAGGTTTCTTCCTGATGGTTGAAGGCGCTAAAATAGACTATGCAGGACATGCCAATTCGCTGTCCGGGTCTATCCTTGAAACATTGAGTTTCGATCTGGCAGTGAAAGAAGCGTTGAAATTTGCCGACACGAACGGGGAAACACTCGTAATCATTACCGGTGATCACGAAACTGGAGGACTGAGCCTTGTAGACGGTAATCTTCAGACACATGCTATTACTGCTGTTTACATGACCGACGACCATACACCGATTATGCTTCCTGTATTGTCTTATGGACCAGGTGCGGCACGTTTTACGGGTGTTTACCAGAATACCGAAATATTCCATAATATTCTTCGTTCAGTTCGTTTACGGGAATAATAATAACCTTTATAAATTTAAATAACGATGATGAAACAAATAATAGCAATAGCTGTTTTTGCAGGAATGTTTATCTCCCCGCTGACTCTTTTCTCGCAGGAGGAAGAGGCCCCGAAATATGTCCTGCCTTATAAGAACACATATGTAAAAGAACCGTTGGTTACGGAAAATGAATACCGCATTGCCAAGCCGACTTATCTTGAACCGAAGAGTTTTGCTGAAGCAAAAAATATATTACCCAATCCGATTTGGGAAGGACATGCCAAAGAGATCGAAATGTATTGGAAAGCCTGGGAAATTGCCGTAGGTAATATCAGACAAGTGGAAAAAGGTTCGGGTTTTGTTTCTCCTTATTTAGACATTGCTTACAATGGAAACATCTTTATGTGGGATGCTTCTTTCATGATGATGTTTGCACGCTACGGATATAAGTTTTTCCCGTTCCAGCATTCGCTTGATAACTTCTATGCGAAACAGCATCCGGATGGCTTTATCTGCCGTGAGATCATGTCTAATGGCTTCGACTGTTTCGAGCGTTACGACCCTACAAGTACAGGCCCCAACCTTCTACCCTGGGCGGAAATGGCTTACTATAAACAATATGGTGATATGGATCGCCTGCATAAAGTCTTTCCGGTACTTTGCGGGTATTATAAATGGCTGAAACTGAATCGTACCTGGCCAAACGGAACCTATTGGTCGAGTGGCTGGGGAACGGGAATGGACAATATGCCTCGTGTTCAGTCTAAATACAGCATGATCTACAGCCATGGACACATGGTGTGGCTCGATGCCTGTCTGCAACAACTGTTTATGGCTAACAACCTCCTTGAAATGGGATTTTATCTCGAACGCTGGCAGGAGATCGAAGATTTTGAAGACGAGATCAAAATGCTTACCAAATACATTCAGGAAAACCTCTGGGACGAAAAGACAGGATTCCTTTACGATCAGTATGCCGATGGTAGCCTTAACTCCACAAAAGGCATTGGCGCTTATTGGGCACTTTATACAGATGTACTATCAAAGGAACGCCTCGATCGTATGGTTGGTCATCTGAAAGATACAACAGAATTCAACCGTCCGCATAGAGTTCCATCTCTTTCAGCAGACAATCCTAAATATAATCCGGTAGGACGCTATTGGCAGGGAGGTGTCTGGCCAGGCACAAACTATATGGTGATAACCGGTTTGGATAAAAAAGGATATACTCCGTTGGCAAAAGAAATAGCCGGCAATCATTTTAAATGTGTCTTTGAAGTCTATAAGAATACCGGAACATTCTGGGAATACTATGCACCGGAAGCAATCGAACCCGGCTTTATGGCCCGCAAAGACTTTGTCGGTTGGACAGGACTTCCACCCATTGCCGTATTTATCGAATATATTCTTGGTATACGTTCCGACTTCGCTGAGAATAAAGTACTCTGGGATATCTCGCATAAGGAAGCTCATGGTATCGAACGTTATCCGTTTGGTCCTGACGGACTCGTCACGCTAAAAGTAAAAGCCCGTAATTCCCTTACCCAGGAACCACAGGTAGAAGTGAAAAGCAACGTTCCTTTCGAGCTAACTATTCGCTGGGAAGGAAAAGAAAAGACAATACAAGTCTCAGCGGAATAAAAGAACAAAAAAGTTTATAATGGCTCCTGTCTGATTTATTCTCGGGCGGGAGCTATTTTTATTTCATACACCTGACTTTGTTGAGCCGAAAGGATACCGTATCCGTTTCGGACATTTGTGTAAGTCGGGATAGGTTCACGCAAACCTATTTCTCCAAACAGATCATCTTCCTGCTCCATTTGAAGATGTTTAGAGCGTTTATATAGATAAAGTGATTCGGAAATATTAGCCAGCTCTATCACGCAGGCACAGGTGTAGTTGAGCGTATCAGAGTAGGAGGAATGGCTGAGATGTTGTACGGACAATTTAAGCTCATAGCTATCTGCACCTTTAATCTGATCATCCGAAAAAATAAATTGCTTCGGTGGATACCAGTAATAGCCTCCCGGATAGTAATAATTATATTTGTCTCTTATTTCTTCCAGTAGTAATTCCTCATCGTGTTTTACCTGGATATTATAACTTTTTCTCCGAACAGTATCTTTCTCTTCTTCTTCGTATGCATAGATGGATAGAAGATAAAAGTTTTTTTCCCGTGGATTCTCCCTGAAAGTAAGATTCACCTTAAGATCGCTTGATAGAGAGTAACCATCCGAGAGGAATATCATCTGCGTATCTACTTTCAGTATTTCCGGTTGGGATGGCATATGAACTTCAGCCGATATGGCATCATAGCCGGAAGTCTGGACTTCCATCCGGATTTTGTCTCCTGTGGCCGGATAGCATCCCTGCATGAGATAGCCGCCGGGAGAAGTATCGCGTTGCATAATTCCACGGCTTATGTCGTTGACAAAAAGTTCAACGCTGGCATCGTCGATAAACAGCGTTTCATGTCCATGATAATTTAATGTCCGGGATACATTTGCCTTTACCATCGAATCGGCAATAAGTGTTGCATTTAAGACTGCTTTAGGATTGGGCAGATCGATAGTTCCCTCAATATTATATGTGCAGGAAACAATACTCAGGAGAAGCACACCGGCTATGATAATATGTATCTTTTTCTTCATTTTCCAATCAGAATTTATAGGTATATGAAACGGAGGGAATTATGGGTATCAGACCTTGCTGTAGGGCACTTACTTTTCCATCAGGTCTGACATTTACCTCTTGTATGTAGAAAGGATTCATACGGCTGTAAACATTGTAGAGGCTGATATTCCAGATACCCAGCCGTCCCTTTTTACCGGGGCGGTAAATATTAATACTCAGGTCGAGTCGGTGATAATTGCCCAGGCGGGCAGCATTCCGGCCCAATATACCATTTAAGGTAAGACTCGGATTTCCGGTAATCTCTCCTTCGGGAAGCCATGCCGGTAGCGTATAATTATTTTTATCGTCGTGTGAGAGATAACTATCCACAGGGATTGTTACACGATTTCCCGATGCAAACATCCAGGAAGCGCTCAGGTCTATTTTGTTGCTGAATTTATGAGTGATGGTAGCATGAAATTTATGTCGATTATCGTATTTGGCAGGAAAACGTTTCCCCTCATTTACGAGTCTGTCATTAAATATCCTATCCGACCATGAAAGTGTATAAGCCATCCATCCGGATGTACGACTTTCGCTCTTACGTGCCATAAGTTCAACTCCGTATGATCGTCCTGACCCCATCGACACTTTATCATCCCAACCTGTATAGTCAGGAAAAAGCTGCGCATTGTCCTGATACTCGATCAGGTTGTTGATATCTTTATAATACCCTTCTATCGAAAAGTCATACTTCCTCATTAGATTATAATAACCGCCTAATGAGATTTGATGCGTATACATCGGTTTGATTTTCTTTGTGACCGGCACCCATATATCTGAAGGTAGATTGGCATAGGTGTTCGAAAGTTGATGGATGTACTGATTCATTTTTACATAAGACGCTTTTACCGAAAAGTCATGATTAATAAGATAGCGGAGGGAAGCACGGGGTTGTATTGATCCGTAGCCTTTACCTTCCACCTGATAGCCGGCCAACCGAAGACCGGCATTCATTTTCCATCTTTCAGCAATAATCCAATCGTCTTCAACGTACATACTGCCTTCATATGCTTTTACTCTCGGATCATTGACAAAGGATTCAAATACGGTAGTGTTTATTGAGTCAATAACAGATATATGGCTCGACTTATCTTCCGGACGATGTAAATGATATACCAAATCAGCCCCGAAACGGACGGCGTGCGAAGGGGTAGGGGAATAATCAAAATCGAACCGGAGTCCGAAGTCCTCAATGCCGGATGAATGATAATCATACACTCTTTTGGTTCGCTTGTCTTTCAGGACAGTGTTATAAAAGTTAATATTATCTTCAATCGTCTTAGACTTATAGCGGGAATAAAATGCATTGAAATTTCCAAAAAGTTTCCGGCTGAAAATATATGTCCAGTTGAGTGACGTTACAAGATTTCCCCACCGCCAGATCATTTCTTGCCCTATCCGTTGTTCATTCACATGATACCAGTCGGTAGAGCGCAGACGATCCTGTCCCATATAAAAATTGGCATAAATACGGCTTCTGGGTGAAAAGATATGATTGATCTTCCCATTCAGGTCGTAAAAGGAGTATCCAAGAAAAATCTTATCTCCATTCTTATTTTTCTTATTTAAAATGCCGAAAGCAGGAGCGGTAAAAGCATCAAACCAGGTTCGCCTGAATGCAAGATTGAAAGAAGTCCGGTCTTTAATGATAGGGCCTTCAAAATGGGCTTTAGCCGAAAGAAGCCCGATAGATATATTCCCATGATACTTCTGCATATCACCGTCTTTCAGCCTTACGTCTACAACAGACGAAAGCCTTCCTCCGTATCTCGAAGGAAAGCCTCCTTTGTAGAAATCTACATGTCGAACGACATCAGAATTAAAGGTGGAGAAAAGTCCGCCCACATGGTTTACATTGTACACCGGAATACCGTCGATCAGGAAAAGATTTTCATCACTATTACCTCCTCTGACATACATATTACCTAATATCTCAGTTCCGGACGAGACTCCCGGCAAATGCTGCAGTGTACGTAGAAGATCGGGTTCTCCAAAAAGTACAGGTGTTTGTTTCAGGTCAGTCGATGAGATCGCTACACTCCCCATCCGGCTACTCATCACGTCCGAATGGGGGTCTCGGCCCCTGACGACAATCTCCTGCAACGCTTTTTGTATGATGAGAGGGAAATCGATTAACGTATCCCTGTCGAGGGTAAGCCGTATCTCTAATGTTTTATAACCCACATAGGAAGAACGCAGAACTACGAGCCCTGCCGGTAAAGTAATACTATAAAAGCCATAACTGTTTGTCAATACACCTTTGCCTGTAACACCATCCAGTACCGTAGCGCTGATCAGGCTTTCGAAAGAGATTGAGTCCCGCACAAATCCGCTAATCGTATACTGACGGGGTTTCCGTTTCAGAATAATGTATTGCCCGGTAACTCTGTAAATGACCGGGAGTGAAGAGAAGAGGCGTTTGAGACAATACGATAATGATTCCTCTTTTACGGTAAGAGAAACCTTTGGAAGTTCTTCAAGAAGTGATGATTCGTAAGAGAAAAACATACCCGTCTGCTTTTCAAGCTCCGTGAAGAGATCTTCAATAGGAACCTGTTTCATATCTAAGGATACCAACGGAACCGGATCGGTTACTTGTGCATATACTAATCCGCCAGAAAGCATTAACCATCCGAAAAACAATATGAGGATATGTCTCATTAATTCTCCTTAATTACTCTTATCAGCTATCAGCCTGACATCAAGCGTTTGATTGATTATCATCAAGACCTGATCCAAAGGTAATGAATTAAATGTTGCCGTAAGCCGTTCACCCCGTATAGTTCCCCGGCTTCGTACATTTACATGGTAATGATCTGTTAAGTCTTCGATAACTTTCTCCAAAGGAGTATTCTGGAAGTAAAGCATGCCTGTTTTCCAGGATAATAAGTTTGTGTTTTCTTCAGTTAGTACTTCAATTTCTCTCATTTCTTTTGCGTATTGTGCCGACATCCCGGCTGTTAATATTACTTCTTTTTCTTTGTTATCACCGGCAGTAAACCTGACTTTACCTTCAACCACGTCTACATATATTGCTTCATCACGTTTGTCCACCTGAAACGTTGTTCCAAGTACTTTCACTTCTGCCATATCCGTCTGAACGAAAAAGGGGCGTGATTCATCATGTTCTACTTTAAAAAGGGCTTTCCCCTTCATCATCACTTCACGCCTTTCTTCTCCGAATCCTTTTGCATTATATCTTAGCTCCGTATTACCTGCCATGCTTACCAATGTACTGTCGGGAAGGTAAACGTCTTTAATCTGTCCCTGAGTAGTTGAAACCAATATCCATTCCGGTTTATTCATATTCCGGAAATAGATGGATGTTATTCCCACAAGCAAAAGAACGACCGAAGCAACGGCCATCAGATAACGCCTGAAAGGAATCGTCCGGCGGATACCTTTTGAGGCAGCCATCTGTTTCCAAGCTTTATCCGCATCGAAACGACCTTCGCGATAATGCTTAGCTACGAACCTGATGCGTTCTTCAAATCTATCTTCCGGCTTGTTATCCATCTATTATCTTTTTATTTTCCGAAGCTAAACTTATACCCTACCGAAAGGCTGACCGTATAAAATTTCGTATCGAAGTTTGCACCGCTGTATTCAGTAGGAAAAGCAATGTCGAATCCTGCATTGACAACCCAGTTATTAATATCTACCCCGGTCATAAGCCCCACTCCCCATTCGAAATGTTTGAACTGGTTAGAGCCCCGGTACCGGCCATGAGAATATCCGTAATCATATCCGTAATACGAACCGTATCCATGCTCATATCCATAATGACCGGAATATCTGTTATATGAAGACTTCCAGCTATTCGCCATAGAGAAGCCGATAGTAGGCCCTACGCCTAACCGCCACCGCACCATGTCAGATAATTGCCATGAAAAGACCGCCATCACAGGAATATGCAGGTAATGGCTTATCTGGCGACCCTCCATATAATAGGTCGAAGGATAAAAATTATAGCCTCCGTCATTATAATAATTATAATATCCTCCTACGCCATTGAACGAATATGTCCGCGGAGCATAATAAAGCCCCGCACGTAAAGCAAACCTTTGTGTGAAATCATATTCCATAGCCGCGCCTATTTTTGCACCAGCCTGCCAATCTGAACTAGAAATCGGATCGATACGTTTAACGGCCATAAGCCCTACTTCCGGTGTGACAGACCATTGCGCTCCCGCAGGTAGCGCACAAATCATCAACAAGATACATACTACTGCTTTTTTCATCTTTTTCAGTTTATTTGATTCAACATCTATACAGATGACAACAAAGCGTAGTAAAACCCCTATCGGGGAAACATTTTTTTATCCAAAAAAGAACATATAGATACGGATCGCCGTTTCACGCAAAGCCTTCAACGCTTTTCCCATCTGGTTTTCCACTGTCTTTACAGACAAATTAAGCTCATTTGCGATTTCCTGGTATTTAAGCCCGTCACGCTTGGCAAGCAGAAAAATTTTCTTTCGGGCAGCAGGCAATTTGTCTATTGCATTCCACAACCGTGCATCACGTTCAGCACAATGCATCTTTTCATCCAGTGATTCATCTTCTGTTTCAGGAAGACTATCCGTCAGTGGATAGTTCACCATCTTGTCGGAAAAGCTCAATGAGCGATTTCGGACTGCACGGTAAAGGTAAGCTTTCAGGTTATCTATTGTAACCTCCTGCTTTTGTTTCTCCCACACATCCGTGAATACCTGCTGAACGATATCTTCGGCATCATCGGGTTGCGCCGTAAAACGCAGTGCAAACAGACAAAGCGGACGATACAGTTCCTTAAAGCTTCGCTCAAATTCTTCGACGGTAAAACTTTTCATTGCTACAAGATCACTTAGTAGCCGATCAGCATCGATGTAATGAACATATAGATCATCATCCCGATGATATCGTTTGTTATTGTTATGAAAGGCCCTGTTGCTAATGCAGGATCAATTTTCAATTTATTCAATGTCATAGGAACCAGAGTCCCGAATATACTGGCAAACATCACTACCGCAAAAAGGCTGAGTGACACCGATGTCGTGATCGCTCGGTCACCTAATGTAAAATAATTATATATAAATACGATCAGGCTGATCATACTTGCATTAATAAGCGCCACAACCGTTTCCTTTGTCACCTGCGAGATAATTTCTCCGGCTTTCAATGTGTTATTAGCAAGCCCTTGCACCACGATAGCCGAAGACTGTATTCCGACATTCCCTCCGGTTCCGCCGATAAGCGGGATAAAAAGCGCCATTTTAGGATTTGCCGCAAAACCACTTTCAAAACCACCGAGCAAAACCGAATTACCTAATCCGCCAATCATGCCGATCAGCAACCAGGGCAGGCGTGCCGCTGTTTGTTGAAAAACATTATCCGACGATTCCACATCCTGGGAGATACCCGAAGCCAACTGATAATCACGCTCATGCTGTTCGCGGACTTCTTCCATTACGTCGTCGATCGTGATGCGTCCGACAAGCCTTCCGATACTATCGACAACCGGAAGCGCCACAAGGTCGTACTTTTCAATTACCTGAGCTACTTCTTCTATGCTGTCACCTTCATGCACGGAAATCGGATCTTTTTTCATGACATGCTTGATCTTCGAAACAGAAGGATTGGTGATCAGTCGTTTCAGCGGCAGAACTCCGGAAAGGCGTTCATCATCGTCGACTACATAGACATAATAGATCTCATCCATTTCTTCTGCCTGACGGCGCATTTCTTCGATACATTGAGGCATACTCCAATTCTCGTTGACCACGATCATCTCGGTGCCCATCAATCCGCCGGCTGAATCTTCATCATATCTAAGCAGGTCTATAATGTCTCCTGCCTGCTCGACATCCTCAATGTGGGAAAGAACCTCTTCCTGTGTATCTTCGTCGAGTCCCCTGATCAAATCGACCGCGTCATCCGTGTCCATATTATCCACGAAACGTTTTGCGATCAGTTCGCTGGGAAGTTCTTTTAATAATTTATTACGATCCTCTTCATCAAGCTCCATAAGAACATCAGCAGCTTCTTCATCGTCGAGCAGCGAATAGAGATAGATATTCTCCTGCATGCCCAACTCCTGAAGAATCTCGGCAATATCAGCCGGATAAAGATACTTAAGCAGCTCTTTCATGGCCGGTTCATCTTTCCGGCCAATGATCTCCCTGATGGTTTCCAGATATTCTTTTGTCAGCTCAATCATAGTTGTTTTCCATTTAGTATTTTTAGATACTCGTCGGTGATGCGAGTCAGCTCCACAAACTCATCGACAGAAAGTTGTTCCGGACGTCTGTCGAAAACCGGCAGGGAATAATCGGGAAAATCCTTTCCCAATATAGGCTTCATAGAATTGCGCAAAGTCTTCCGGCGCTGGTTAAAAGAAGTTTTAACTACACTTTTAAACAGACCTTCATCACATCCCAGATCCCTCCGGTTATTCCGGGTTGCACGGATCACAGCGCTTTTTACTTTAGGAGGAGGATCAAAAACATCTTCACTGACGGTAAAAAGATATTCCACATCATACCACGCTTGCAGAAGTACACTCAGGATACCATACGTTTTACTGCCCGGTCCGGCAGCCAGACGCTCCGCTACTTCTTTTTGCAACATGCCCGAGCAACACGGTATCTTATCTCTGTAGTCCAATACTTTGAAAAATATCTGGCTGGATATATTGTAAGGATAATTACCGATAATAGAGAAAGGAGAAGTAAAAAGAACAGAAAGGTCGAGCTTCAGGAAATCTTCGGAAAGGATACGCCCCCTGAGCGCTTCGACATTCTTTTCGAGATAAGCCACCGACTCATGATCAAGTTCTACCACTGTCAGGTCATATCCGGCTTCCAGCAGAAATTGTGTCAATACACCCATGCCCGGGCCAACTTCCAGGACGGGCCACTGTTTATAGCCCGACAACGTGTCTGCAATGCGTTTCGCAATTTGCAGATCCTTCAGGAAGTGTTGTCCCAACGCCTTTTTAGGTCTGACCGTTCTCATGATGACTTTTTTCGTTGTCTACTTTCTATAAAAAATATTCGTATATTTGCCCGATGCGCAAAAATACGACAAATAATTTGAAATACTCTGCATAGAATGGTTTTTAAGAAGATACTCCGCAAGGTCGTACAAATAATTTTGCCGCTTCTATTGGGTGGTTTACTGATCTGGTTTTTATATCGTGAGATGGATTTCGGAGAAATCTGGCTTGTCGTACAGAAAGGCGTTCGCTATGAAATAATTCTCTTTTCACTCCTGTTCGGGCTTTTTGCAAACATCATACGAGGCCTTCGATGGAAGCTGCTGATCGATTCCATAGGCGAGAAAGTACGGCGCGCCAATGCCGTCTACGCCGTGTTAGGAAACTATGCCGTCAATTTTGTGCTGCCGCGTGTAGGCGAAGTATGGCGCTGCGGTATCGTAGCCCGATACGATAAGATCCCTTTTACCCGGCTGTTCGGAACACTGTTGATCGATCGCATTGCAGATGCCGTCGCGGTAGGTACGCTTACCGTTTGCATGGTAGCATTCAACTTCCCTTTCTTCAAAAATTTCTTTGCACGAAATCCGTCCCTGACGCATGGATTCGAAATCAGTTTCAGCACATTATGGATTATCCTCTCCATTCTGATCATCATTGCCGCGATCTGGTTCACATTCACCCGTCTGAGTCACCTCGCGTTAGTGCAGAAAGCCAAAGGCGCGCTGAACAACATACTGGAAGGCATGAAAAGTGTCAGGCAGATGAAACACAAGATGCGTTTTATTATTCAGACTATTCTTCTCTGGACCTGTTATTTCTTCTATTTCTATATTACTTTCTATGCATTTACATTTACCAAAGACCTCGGTATAACTACCGGCCTGCTGGCCTTTACAATGAGTTGTATCGCCGTAGCCGTACCCATACAAGGCGGAATCGGACCCTGGCATTTCATGGTCATCGCGACGCTGGTTATCTTTGGAGTCAATGAAAACGATGCCGCCGCCTTTGCCCTCGTAGTACATACCCTCCAGTCTGTCTGGACAATTCTTTGCGGCCTCTTCGGCATTGTTGCCCTGCCTATCATAAATAAAAAACATCCGGATAACCAATAAAAAATCAAATCATCATCTGCTATTATCCCTCCCCTTAATTGCCCCAATAAAAAATTAAATGATTATGAGCTATTCCCTCCCCCTTTCAATTGCAGTCAGTTAAAGATTATCAGTTATTGCCTCCCTTTCACTTGCAGTCAGTTTTAACTGACTGATATCAGAAATGTCTTCTTTTTATCGGCTTTAGCCAAACTAAATCTTTGGCTAAAGCCATTCATGTATATTTGTATTGCTGTCATTATCAGTCAGTTAAAACTGACTGCAAGTGAAGGGAAAATAATAGCAAATAATTAATAAAAACCATATAAAAAATGTTGGATGATTAAATAATTTATATTATCTTGCATTCGTGAATTAGACTCACTATAGATCTAAAGTTCTTTAATATTTTGATGACAAAGGCGCAATAGCTATTGTGGCGGCAACAAAACCTCGCCACAGTTTGCAATCAACTTCTGTGATGGCAACAAGACCTCACCACAATTTGCAGCAAAGTTCTGTAATGGCAACGAGACCTCCTCACAGTTTGCAGTTAGCTTTTGTGGTGGCAACAAAACCTCACCATAGTTTGCAGCCAACTTTTGTGATGGCAACGAGACCCCGCCGCAGTTTGCAGCCAGCTTTTGTGGCGGCAACGAAATCTCACTACAGTTTGCAGCCAACTTTTGTGGTGGCAACAAGACCTCGCCACAGTTTGCAGTCAACTTTTGTGGCGATAACAACCTTTATTTGTTTTATTACTAATTAAAAAAGAACACTATGAAAACAATTCGATCTTTTATTTCTCTTTTTAACAGATTACGAAATGGAGAAAACTTTGAGATCCATAAGATCATCGTCGATTATTTAGATAAGGTAATTCAGGAATTGCCTTTGCTCGTACCTCAGTTTAACTATTATAAAGAGCAATTCATTAAGCTGGATGTTCTTTTAAAGCAGTATGCAAAGTATTATGAATCCGGTCTGCTGCGCAAGCTCAACAAAGAACGGAATAATACCTACGGGGGAATTAAACGTATTATAAATGGAGCAACAATGCTGAATAATGACGAGATCAGAGAAGCGGGGGATCATCTGAAAATGATACTGAATAATTACAAACACATCGAACGTAAACCTTACAGCGATGCTACAGGACTTTATTTTAACCTGATACAGGATTTTCTGTCGGACGAATATAAGGAATACACTTTGTTCCTTAATCTGGAAAACTCTATAAATAACCTGCAAGCCGAAAACATTAAGTTCGAAGAAATTCATAACAAAAGGGCAGACAAGAAAGAACAGAAATTTTTACTGGGATCGATAGATGTGGTACGCCGGGCTACTGATCTTGCTTTGGAGGAACTGACCCTTTCCATCAATTCGGATTACCGGGTAAGTGTTTTGAATAAGGAGATGGCCAATATGGAGCTGCTCAATAAGATGATCGACAAGATCAACGGCTATATCAGGCAGGCCAAAGAAGATTATTATCGACACATAGATGGCAAGAAGCCGACCGATCCTTCCGGACCGGGCGACGACCCGACTCCTCCCGGGAATCTTCCTTATGAATTCAAAGTAGAGTCGCAGACACTCACCGAAGGCGATGTAATGTTATTGGATAAGTCTCCGGGCAAACTGAGAACATATGTCGAAAAGGTGAACCTGGAAGGCTCCTGCATTTGGTTTTATCCTCCGGGAGAAGACCCCTACGATACGCCCTTCAAATATGGCGATTTCCTCTACGATTCGGAAAACAAGATCACAGGCCTTCGCCTCATATCAGACAAGACAGCCATAGAAATGCATGATCCTGTCGACTATGCCGTCCTTCAGGATAAAGATGCAAAAGTCCTGATCCGTTTCGATACATACCGCGATCTGGTATACATTGATTAATGGCAGATCTATCAATTGCAAAGGCATATCTATCAATTGGCTAAGGCCGATCTTCGATTGCAGTCAGTTTTAACTGACTGATAATAATAATAATAAATATAGATATATATAGTAAAAGGCTTTAGCCAAAGGATATTATTCGGCTAAAGCCAGATGAGAAGCAATACATCATCTATGTCCAGTCAGTTAAAACTGACTGCAATTGATATTAGCAATTAGTGATTAGTGATTAATGATTAGTGATTAACAGTTAACCACTAATCACTCACCACTAATCACTAATCACTAATTGTTAACCCAAGCTTTCACCACCTTCTCGCCCACAACAACAATATAGGCGCCGGAGGGCAGTTGACAGTCAACAGTCGACAGTTGAGAATGAAAGACCAGACGCCCCATCATGGTATAAATCCGCACACCATGTTGCTTACTGCCTACTGCCTCCTGCTTACTGCCCCCAATCTTACTGCTTACATGAATACATCCCGGCGAAGTCCATACCTTCACGTCTTCGGCTTTCGCGTTTTCCGTGATACCCGTAGGGTTATTCTTCTCCACGCCGGTCACTTCCAGTTCCGTATCTGCGGTGACAGGGATAAGGAAGGTATAAGCAAGGGCATTGAGCTTCGACTCTTCGGAATGGATCGTATCGCCGTTGGCCACAACCTTTACGTCGCTCTGGTCGTAATCTGCGGGCAGGAATAATAGTAGTGTCATTGTCGTGCCTTTTTGCACGAGGTATTCACCGGCGGCTGGATAAGTGGTTGCCCCTTCTACCGTCGGAACGGTCACTGTATGGAGCTGAGGCTCGGGTTCGGGTTTGGGCTTAGGCGGCACCGGCGGTGTGATAGGCGGCACGTAAACGATGCCTGAGGTTTGCCAGTAGAGGTAGGGATAGGTGCGGTCGCCGATCACCCAGGGCTGTGCTTCGGAGCCTGAGCCCGGTGCGCTGATTGTCCAGTTCGCGTAACTACTGGCTACAATCATCTGTTCGGTGGAAAGGGCGATGACACCGGATTGGCCTCCTTCGCCTACGCCGTCCGTCATTCCGGTAGTTTCTTTATCGAAATAGGAGGAATTAATAGTTCCATTATCGTTCTCTCCTACCAGGCCTCCGGCAATTGGATTGTTACCTGTTGCCTCGACCTTGCCTGTGGCGTAGCAGGTAGTGATAGTCCCTTTCTGGGCTCCCACCAGGCCGCCGGCCCTTTGGCCGTTAGCTGTTGCTTCTACCTTGCCTGTGGCGTAGGAGTTACTTAGCTGACCATCGCCAGGCTGGTATCCCACTAAGCCGCCGACACTTGCGTCGTCAACTGTTGCCTTGACCCCGCCTGTGGCGAAACAGCCATTGATCGTGCCATTCTGTTGTCCGGTTAAGCCGCCGGTATAATCATATCCTTCCACCCCGACGGAGGCATAGCTACCGGTAAGCGAGCCGGATTGCCTTCCCACCAGGCCGCCGATGTAATAGTTGCCCGTTACTTTGCCTCCTGTGGCCGAACAATCGGAGATGTCTGCGTAAAATGTATATCCGGCCAGGGCGCCAACGTAATTTTGCCCCGTAATGCCTTCCGTTGCTACCTTTATGGATAGGTTTTTGATGGTGCCACGACTTATATACCCAAACAGGCCGACGAAGTCAGTGCCTGGGCTATCTATCCACAGCCCTTTGATGGTGTATTCGTTTCCGTCGAAGGAGCCGGTAAAGGGGGGGCGTCGGTTCCAATCGGTATCCAGCCGTTTTCGTAGCCTTGTTTGAATGAAGTTTTCGTTCCGATAAGTTCTTCGAGGTCGATGTCGTTCATCAGCCGGTAGTTGCCGTTGAGGCCGTTGGCTATATCCGCTAACTCCTGCGGTGTACGGATCTCGATTTCCGCTTGCGCATGTGCTGCCCGTGGCATGAGGATTGCTACGAGGGCGATGGTACATAATGTAATAATTCGTTTCATATGTATTATGTTTCTTATAAATCTCACAAAAATATCGAATATGATTCAGATAAGTCTGCCAAATCGTACAAACTTTCGTGCCAAATCGTACAAACAGCATTTTTTTGTGTTTTGATGTTAATATTATCGTTATATTTGGAAGATTAATCTATAAAAGAATTCGCTATGTCAGCAGAGATCAAAGACCTTTCCCCGAAGAATGTATGGAGTTATTTCTATGAGTTTACACAGATTCCACGTCCGACAGGACACATGGAAGCCATTACGCAATATGTGAAGCGTTTTGGAGAAACGCTTGGATTGGAAACAATTCAGGATGAGGTTGGAAATGTCTTGATTCGTAAACCTGCCAGTCAGGGAAAAGAAAACCGGAAGACAGTTATTCTGCAGTCGCATCTCGATATGGTGCCGCAGAAGAATTCATCGGTAAAACATGATTTTCTGACTGATCCGATCGACGCTTATGTAGACGGTGACTGGGTTACTGCCCGTGATACCACGTTAGGGGCTGATAATGGTATTGGTGCTGCTTTAGCTATGGCTGTGTTGTCTGACAACCAGATCAGTCATGGGCCTATCGAAGCTCTCTTTACTGTTGACGAGGAGGTTGGCATGGATGGGGCATTTGGTTTGAAGCCTGGTTTCCTGCAAGGAAGGACACTCATTAATTGCGATTCGGAAGAAGAAGGCGAATTATTCGTTGGTTGTGCCGGCGGTGCCGATCTGAATATATCTTTTCAGTTTAAAGACGATATCCATATACCGGAAGGTGATGTAGCTGTTAAGTTAAGTCTCACCGGACTCAAAGGAGGCCATTCAGGTGTAGACATTCATTTAGGACGTGGAAATGCCAATAAACTGATGTTTCGCTTCCTTAAAGAGATTGTTGCAGGATGTGGTGCACGTCTTTCATCGGTAGAGGGAGGCTCATTACGTAATGCTATTCCACGCGAGGCTTTTGCCGTAATTACTATTCCACAGGATAATGCAGAGGTTTTATGGGAAATGGTTTCTGATTACCAGGAGCTTTACCGGGAAGAGTATGCTGGTATAGAAACGGGAATCATCTTTACTGCTGAGAAGGTGGAACTGCCCTCCACACTTATTCCTGAAGAAATCCAGGATGATGTGATCAATGCTGTGGAAGGTTGTCAGAATGGCGTGATCAGTATATTGCACGATTTTCCCGGGACGGTGGAATCGTCGTCGAATCTGGCGGTAGTGGTTTCATCTGACGGACTGATAGAGGTGAAAATACTTGTTCGTAGTTCTTCGGAAAGCAAAAAGGCTGCTGTGACTTCAAGTCTTGAAAGTATATTCTCATTGGCGGGAGCTAAAGTTGAATATGGAGGATCATATAATGGATGGCAGCCGGATATTAATTCTCCTATACTAAAACTGATGAGCCAAACGTATGAAGAGCATTTCGGTAAAAGGCCGTCCGTAAAGGTAATGCATGCCGGTTTGGAATGTGGTATCATACAGGGTATTTATCCTGATATGGATATGATCTCAATCGGGCCGGATCTGGAATATCCTCATTCGCCTGACGAACGTATAAATATCCCGTCGGTAGCTAAGGTATGGGAGTTCATTAAAGAGACACTTGAAAGGGTTTAACGGAGATTCTCCAGTAGTTTGTGTGTATCGGTATGGAACTGCTGGATTGTAGTGGCTTGCTTTTTATCCAATTTGTATTTTGATTTATGACGCAGATAATCGTTTACCGGAATGATCCGGTAGACGAACCGTTTCCCTTTTTCCTCACGATTCACCCATAGCGGTTCGTAGGCTAATGAAGCGATTTGTATGCTGTCGTTTTGTTTGGTCAGCAATATTTCAAAAGCAATGCCTCCGTCGCGGTATCGTTCACGCTGATTGGAGATGAGATTTCCCAGCGAGTAAATAACCGGTACAGTAACTCCACGTTTTGTGGCAATCCTGTCGAACGGTTGTATAACATGAGGATGTGATCCTACAATCAGGTCGGAGCCGTGTTCGGCAATCAGTTCTGCCAGAAAACGTTGTTGACTGCTTGGAGTGCGCATATATTCTTTTCCCCAATGAATGTAGGTAATGATAAAATCGGGATGCAGGGCTTTCGCACGCTCCATATCTTTTCGGAGGAGCATCGTGTCGATGTAATTGATAATATTTGGTTTGGAAACAACAATACCGTTTGTATCGTATGTGTAATTGAGGAAAGCTATACGGAAGGTCTTTGTTTCGAAAAGAAGTGGATAATCCTGCCGGCGTTCCTGGGCATCGATAAAAGCGCCGGAATATTTCAGCCCTCCTTCTGAGAGGACTCGCAGCGTCTGCTCAAAACCCTTTTTCCCTCTATCAAGAATATGGTTATTGGCCAGAAACATGACATCGAATCCGGAAGTTTTCAGGGCTTCTATTAGCTCCGGAGGTGAAGAAAAGACAGGATAGCCTTGGTAGGGTTTTCCTCCTAAAGTGAGCTCAAGATTGGCTAATGCCAGATCGGCAGTTGAAATATATTCCCGTATATATTGAAAGGGAGGATCAAAGTTATAGAGTGTATCCCCTCCGTCAAGAAGGGCGCCATCGATCTGTGCGGTATGCATCATAATATCTCCAAAGAAAATAAGCTTCAATGAATCGGTTGGGATATGTACGGAAGTGATATCTTCTCCTGTCTCTGTCTTTTGTTTCTGTTTACAGGCGACTAATCCGGCAAACAATAGAATTAGCGTATAAGTTACAAATCTTTTCATTACTTTTTCTTTCGGCATGTAAATATAATGAATTTAAGTGTAATAAAGAAAGCCGGCTATCGTAAATCCAATAGCCGGCTCTTTTTAGAATATTACTTTAAATAGATTATATAATAAAAGTTTGGAACAGTCTGTCGTCCGACAGCTCGTCGTATCCTCTGATTTTTATTCCCAGTTTACTAAATAAGATACGCATCTGTTCATCCAAATGAGGAGTGTAAACCTCCTTTACCTTCTTAGTCAACGCCCAGAAAGAAAGATCATTGAAATCTTTCGCTTCAAGCGTTTCGCTTTCTACCCCAACTACTTTGTCATGCTCAACTTCAAACACAACAGCCTTCTCAACTTCTTGCTTTTCATTTTTGGGCTGCTTCTTACTTCTCAATAACAATGCAATTTTCATACTTCACTAGTTTTAGTTTTACTTTTTCAAATATCGGTAAAAGAATTGAAAGGAAAAAGGTCATTTTCGCTACTTTAATATTCCAAACACCGATTCTTTGAATTATTAATATAACGGAGCGAAATTGCAAACTAATATACAAGAAACGTTATTGATTTTTAATAAATTTGAAATTGGTGTTTATCTCAGTTTTTGCTTGCTGAAAGCTTTCTTAAAAGAATGGACTTTATAAGTTTGACGTAACCGCACAGGAAGGTAGAAAAGGGTTAAATTGCTAAATCCAAAAAATAGGGCGGGAGCAATTTATATGCTCCCGTCCGTTTGTGCGTAAATCCTAATTAGATTTGGTTAACAAATTAGTTATATATTAAGTGATCATAAGTGCTATCATATTTATTCTATGATGATTAAAAAGCCTTTTCCTTTCGGAACTGTTATAGCATCACCTGGTTTCCATGTCGTTTCAGATTGGAAGTTTTCAATTTCCGGAGCATGAAGTTTTACCTTAGAAGGATCAAGACCCAATTCATTCCAATCGATAGATAATTTAATCTGTGTATCACGATCTTCCCACGTAGCCAATGAGATCAGTGTCTTTTGACCTTTGTGGCGATAGATTGTGGCCAGTGTCTTATCACTATTTGTTTTCACCGGATTATTCTTTACCCAGTATCCGATCATTTCGCTGTTTTCCATCCCGAAGGAATCCCATATCTTCCACATTGGCAGGTTATCTACACGAGGAGCACGCGCTGTCATTCCCCATAACATACCCCGCCAGGGATGTCCGTTTTTCTCTAACATCTCACCCATCAGGCCGTAAGGGATTCCCGATACTTCTACCATCCAGAATTCCGGAGGGAAATCATAGTCAAAGTATTCTCCAAACCATAGTCTTTCCAGATAGGGGAAATGCTCCAGGTAAAGATTTGCACTATTCGTGAAACCGTCGCGCTGGTTATACTGATTTGCGGAGTGAAGATCTATCATGGCATGCGAATTTGTTCTGTAAAGTATTTTGAATACGCGTTTCATGGTCATTCTGTCGAATGCCAGGTCATCTATGTATAGCCCGTCAATACCTACGTTCTTAACCAACCAATCCAGTCCTTCCAGGTAATAATTATGCCAGCGGGATACTCCACTGTTCACCACTGCGGCATCTTTATAGTACCTTACAAACCAGGCTCCGATATAATCCTGATCGAGATGTTCTTGTAGCCAGGAGTATCCTCCTCCTTGTCCTTTTGAGAATATCTCATTTCCGAGACTTCTAAGCGCAAAGAATTCGGGGGCATGATTGGATAACTCACGTACAGTATTATATATCTTTACCCGCATATCGCGTGCATGTGCAGCATCGATAAACGCCTTCATTTGTTTTGTGCGAAGGAAAGGATAATTAATAAACGGATTAATAGCGTTAGCATGATGTACATTGATCACATTTCCGCCTTCACGGTCTATCTTTTCAATAAATTCATATTGATGATAATAGCGGTTTCTCCAATGTTTATTTGTATCGATAGTACGGAAAGGTGTTACAGCTAAATTGAAATAGTAATGCAAACGGTCGCCTTTCTTTACGTCACGTTTTCCTGAATAAGCATTGACCAGTGTTCCACTATTACTTTCTTTTATATTAATTCCGCCATTACCATTGTTATACCAGGAAGCAGGCATAATTAACGGCTTTTGCTGATAGAAGTTTGTATTCAACGGGCGATCGTATTTATCGTCATACAAACGTAACTGTAGACCGGCGTTTACGTCTCCGATCCATGCTCCTTCCTGATTCTTTTCAACCGCCCATTTCCATGAGAAGTCTTTCGGACAGAATCCGCCTCTTTCACCCAGTCCCATCATGTATTTGGAGATGCCGGGGGCCAGGTTGGTGCGTAGTGATATATCGTTTACAGAAGCATTCTCACGTGCTATTAAAACTACTTTGTATTCAATGTTTCCATCAAACTCCATTGTCCCTTCCAGTTCCATCAGGAAGCGGCTGTTTTGATTGAGGGCTTTCCATGAAATAGATCCCGGTTTATGTTTTGTTATAGCGAAATCCATGTTCTCCCATGCACCACCTTCAGTAGTCAGTTCGATAGGATTGGCAATAATAGGACGACCTTCCTGACCTATACCCGTCATAGTTTCTTTAAAGTAACTGGTTATACTTGCAGGGAAACCCAGATCTGTAAGAGTTACTTCACGTCCCAGACAACTGATTGTCTTTCCTTTTATAACAAGCGGAGAATAAGGAGGTACTACTTCGTCGTCGAAACCTATTTGCGAGTTTAACCAACGCAGACGTGAGTGACGCCATAATTCGTTATCTCCATGATTTGCTATCACATCATCGGAAACATTCAATGATACTTTTATCGTTTTGGGTTCAGCATTCGCTGCAGAGATTGTCACTGTTCCTTCATATAATCCTGCAGAAGTTTGTTCGGGAACCATTGTTCCGATCCATAACGCTTGAACCTTATTTTGCGGTACTGAACACTCTTTCTCGAATACACTACCTTTTACATCAATTCCTTCTGTATTAAAACAGGTAAAAGAAGAGGACGGAATAATATCTCCTGTCTTTTTATTTACAAGATCAGTATAGGATACATGAATTTTATCTATTGCCTGACGCGCAGCCCAAACGCCACACTGGAATACATAATATTCGCCTTTATCCGCATCTCCTTCAAAATAATCATGACGGTTTTCCTGAATCCATTTGTAAGGGATGTCAGTAGTCATACGGATAGGATATTTACGGTCTTCCGTAAAAACGATATATTTATCATTCGGTTTGCTTTTCAATAGTTGGTTCTTTTCTGCAGCAGTTGCGATTATCTCCATTGGATAGAATTTGCTCATTTCGTCAATGGACTGCATTTGTTTGACTTTTGCTGCTGGAAGCTTCGGTGCGTTTTTACCGGAAAGCTTATTCTTGCTTAACCAATTTTCTGTAGCGGTATTTTCAAACGAAGGATAAGTGACTGTCGGATACCAGCGGCTTCCGCTCATTACGTTTTTAAGATAATAGATATAATAATCTCCCGGTACTGTTTTAGGCTGGAAAGCTATTTCTCCTTTTTCCCGGTTAATCGTAAAACGAGCCACATTCAAGATCCGTTCGCCTGTGGTTGCATCTACAACAATGATGTTCTTGTCTTCAGGATTCAAATCTCTCCGGCGCCAGTCAATAGTGGCTAAAACGGCATCGGCCGGTTTTTCTACCGACACAACAATGCGGTGATTTCCTAATGAATCTTCATCCCAGGTTCCGGTTCCATAGAACTCAGCTGTAGGTAACTGTTGTGCTTGTATGCCTAATGGCATAAGTATACAGAACAGTGTAAATAAAAAGTGTTTCATGGTATTATTATTAATTATTGATGATTCTACTTATTAATTCATTTTGAGGACGTCTTTTTTCGACATCTATTTTATCTGCCTGAAGCAGGTATGATCTTTTCAGGCGCATGTTTTCTTGTGCGAAGAATTGTATTTCTTCAGGAGTAAAACCTTTTTTTTGTTGCCCTATTGAGGTATATAATCTATAACCCAGCTTTTGAAGTGTATTTCCGGCTACTGATTCAAAGATCGCGATATCTTCATAGGAAAGTTCACGAAGGAATTTCTGTGTATTATCCTTCATAATAGGTTTAACCACATTTACCCACATGTTGCCAGCAACTGCAGTATTTGCAGATTCACGACTTTTATAAAATTCCATTACCTGATCTGTATAAGGTATATGAAGGAATTTACACAACTTCTGCATGGATAATTCAGGACAAGCTGTAAGCGTTTCATAGCTGATCATAAAGAAACGATCGGGGCTCGTACGCTCTTTCAGCCGAAGCGCCTCTTCCTGGTCTTTCATCCAGCTTTGAGCCAATGCGAACATATGTTTTTCTCCTACAATGGCCTTTTTAAATGAGAGAGCCACTTCTCTTCCGTCACGATATAAATAAATATAATAGGGACGTACGCCTGTGGATTCAATACCATTGGTGAAGAACATATTTTTCATGCTTTTACATAACCAGAAAGAGGAATGGGTCTGAAAAGCTGCCGACTCATAAATTACCCTGAATATCTCATGGATAGAATTTTGTCTGCATTTACGGATTATTCCATCGGCACTGATTTCTACATTTTCCCATGGCACAGGATTTACATTTACCAGTTCGCAAATATCTCCTGCCAGTTTATGAAAATTACGGTTTTCGGAAAGATTGCCATACTTAGGTAAAAGAGGAATAAAACGTTGTAAAATATGCGGTGGATGAGGCGCGACTATTTGTTCAATACTATCCAGCATAACACGCAACAGGTTTGAACCCGAACGTTGTGTGCCTATCATCTGTATACCTTGTATTGGTTCCATAAGCTATAGTATAATAAGACCGATAAGACCTGCTCCGAGGATCAGATATACCGGACTAATGTTATATTTAAAAGATAAAAATAAGACCGCTAAAAAGATAAGTAGGGCAGGGACTGTAAAAGTCAACGTTTTACCGATAGATATGGCCGAAGCAAATATCATCCCGATCACTGCCGGACGTACTCCTTTCATAGCGGCCTTAATCCCTGTCGATTCAGTAAAAACAGAAACAAAACGTGATAAAATAACCGTCAGTATTGCCGGAGGCGTAAACATCCCGATAGTAGCAAAAATAGCTCCGGGTAAAGCTGTCATTTTATATCCGATGAAAGCCGATGTTATAAAGATAGGACCCGGTGTAATCTGTCCGATAGCTATTCCATCCGCAAACTCCGGAGAAGTTAACCATCCCAGATTCTCTACATACAATTCGTGTAAAGCCGGAATTACTACATATCCCCCTCCAAATAATGTTAAACTTACTCCTGAAAAGGATGTGAGTATCCGGATATTTAATGAAGTATTCTGTGTTATATTATTCCAAAACAAAAGAGATAACAGGAATAGGATAAATACACCTGAAATAATCAATTGTTTTTTTCCAATCAGATCTTTATTAATCTGTGAACTGTCGTTTTCATTAACTGTTTTTCTGAAAAGAAAATAACCAATTATTCCGCTTCCAACAATTAATAGAAAAGTAATCGTAAAGCCACCGACAAAAGCCAATAAAAGAGCAGCAGTAATGCAAATTAACCATTGAGTATATTTTTTTATTTGTTTACGGGCCATTCCTATTGCTACGGTTATAATAAGAGCAATTATAGCCGGTGTAATACCATCGAATATACTTTTTATAACAGGTATATTTCCATAAGTAAAATAAAAATATGATAATAACACAACCATGATAAACGATGGAAGGATAATACCTGTAAAAGCGGCAGTAGCGCCTGCAATACCTTTGATCCGATATCCTACATATGTACAAACATTTACTGCAAAAGGGCCGGGTAGTACCGAAGTAAAAGAAATCCCGTCGAGCAGGTCTTCTTCTTTCAGTTTCCGGTCTATATCAACCACCTGCCGCTGAACTAATGCAACAAGTGACATATAACCCCCAAAAGCCGTAGCTCCCAGTTTCAGGAATGTAAAGAATATGTAGGAGAGTTCCTTCATTTATTTAATACGTTTGAAATAACCGTTCCAAAAATCCATAGGAATATACTCCGCACGGTAAGGGACAAAATCTGTTGTCAACTCCCAAAGAATTTCCCCTTCTCTATCAGAAATAGTGATAGAACCTCTTTTTGAACTTGTCTGTAAGATATTTCTATTGGGTAATAATATTCCGTTACCCATACGAGAAGTATATTTTTCTTTGGGCAATCTTACATCCAATATTGTTTCTGCAGTCCTATTTAACGTATCTAGCTTAAAAGCCAAAGTACGAGAAACTTTATGCTCCAGTCCATTATCGAAAAGCACTAAATATCCGTTTTCGTCTAAATAAGGAGCATGCTGAAAGGAAAAAAAAGAAGATGTATCCATTTTAAAATCACCATTTCTCCCAAATTTCCAAACTATATCTCCTGTAGATGTATTTACTTTCCATATCTGATCCTCTATGGGTACGGATAATAAATAATTTTCATCATTATCTATAAATAAGCCATTCATGTGAAAACGATCATAACCAAAGCGCTCAATTAATGTATCTTGTTCAATATTCCAATGATTCCAGACATTCCATCTTTTTATCACCTTACCTTTCGGATCAATGACAAGTACTCCATCTCCTCCAAGAGTATCTATTAATGCACCTCCAAAAGGAGATAAATCATACGTTTTTTTAGGACGATACAAAGTATGGATATTTCCAGCCTTATCCATTCTTAAATCATGATGAATAATCTGGTATTCCTCTTCTAGTTGTTTATTTAAATCGATTCTTTGTAAAATATTACCTGTCAAATCTAATTCAATAATAGCAGTTCCACCGGCAAAACCCATTTTTCCTCGTCTTTGTGGACGAGGATTTTCAGCTAAAACCTCTTCATGTTGCTGAGGTAAATCATCCGCTATATCATCTTTCGGAGGTCGTAACATAACTAAGATAGTTCCTCTCGGCGTCAATGTTGCTGCTCTTACACCGATATCTTCAATTTGCCAATACCATCTAATGTCTCCTTTACCATCTACAATAGCAATATAGCCAGGTAATCTTGAATAACATATCAAAACCATTCCGTCGCCTAACGCTTTTTCTTCATGTGGGAAAAATTCAGAAATCCATTTATTCCTTAACCAGGGAGATTGTTCTCTGGTTTTAAAGGTAAATTTTTTTGATTTTTGATTTATTACACCATCCAAGACAATTTGATACGTATATTCAGTATTTGACTTCAATAACAACATATCCAGATGATGCTCAGTATTCAAAGGCGAGGTGACAGTACGAAATGTCGCTCCCGTTTCATTCTCTTTGTAAATAATATAAACAGAAGAAGGTTTTTCTAAGGCTATATCAACAGCATTATACATTGCAGTATTACGCGGAGATGATAATGTTACGCTGACAATTGTATTACGAACAAAAAATGAGTAATATATTGATACAATTAGAATCAATGTAATGATAAGTATATAGAGGAAATATCGTTTCACAGTATCTCTATTTTAGATTGGAGATACTTATAGTAGGTATCTCCAATTAAAAATGAATGTTATTTTGGTATGCGTTTGGGATTTTCAGCATCCATATATGAATTCAATAAAGCATCTTTTAATGGATAAGGGAAATATCTATGCTCAGAAGTAACTGTTACAGGTTTCTCTAAGCCCATTCCTTTTAAATATGCATTTACTGTTTCTTCATATTTTCCAAAACGTATTAAATCTGGGCGTCGCTGAAATTCAAATACAAGCTCAAAACCTCTTTCATCAAGGATAGCCTGATCCATTGTTTCCTTTGTAGAAGGTATAGGATATTTATCGCTTGATCCATAGGCAGGAGCACCAGCTCTATTCCGAATTTCATTTAAATAAGGCAAAGCAGCTTGTGGTCCACTTAAGTTATTTTCAATTTCTGCTTTACATAATATAACATCTGACAAACGGAAAATAGAAACTGTCCGACCGTCTAAATATGTTTGCTCCAGCATATCATAAGAATATTTCATGGTTGCTACATTTCTCATGGGCTTTACCGTATCAGCAAACTCAGTTTGTCCTTTTTCAGGCAACTGATAGAAGAAACCATATTCGGTTTTGTCATCCCGAGGGGCTAAACCGGTATAATTGTAATAGAAGAACTGTTTACGAGGATCATCATCACTATATTTTCTCCAGAAATCCAAAGAGACTCCATAATATTGCCAACGGCTAGGCACTTCCGGATGATCAGTTGGCCCGAAATGATTCGCTAACTCTGTTCCGTTCTGAGTTGCCTCATGTAGAACACAGAAAATAGATCCTTTGTCATGTTTATTTGTTTCAGACCATACCTTTTTAAAATCAGGATTCAATTGATATACACCTTCATCGCGTAATGCTAATACCATATCGATATATGTTTTAGCATTTGTATAATCATGAGATCGCATATATATTTTACCCAGTAAAGTTGCTGCAGCACCCCTTGTTGCTCTCGAAAGATTTGTACCTTCCCATTGTTTAGGTAAGATATTAATTGCTTCTTTTAAGTCATTAATACATAAGGCGTCAATTTCTTCCACAGAATTGAGAGGAAGATCTTTTGTTTCAGTGGGATTTCTAAATTCTGTAAGTAAAGGTACAGGACCAAATGAATCTGTTATATCACGATAGGCTAAAGCGCGAAGGAATTTCGCTTGTGCGATAATTAATGATTTTTCTCCTTCATCCATATCGACTGCATCTATCTTTCCTAATAACATGTTTGCATTCGATACCACCTGATACATATATCTCCAGTTTCGTTCAAAATAGAGATTATTGGACTCATAGGTCAGCATACTCATTTCCGTAGGAGCACCAGCGGCTGTAGAAAAGCCCATATCTGTTGCGTAATCAGTAGTCATTACAATATAACCACCATAATACAACCAGGCATCCCCCGGGCCTGGAGACAAGTCGGCATATATACCTACTAATGCCGCTTCCACATCAGCTTTAGTAGTATAGGCATTCGCACTTGTCAAATTACTATAAATAGTAGGGTCTAAATCGGTACATCCTATTAACCCCATTATTCCTATAATTAATACAATACTATATTTTTTCATATCTTTCATTTTTATTCTATTTACTTTTATAAATAATTAGAATGTGATATTTAATCCAAATGTATATGTCCTCATTCCTGGATAGGAGTTAAAATCTAATCCGGCACCGGCATTTGCCATTTGCATACTTCCATCATTTGCTGAAGCATCATATGCTTTTGTACTTACTTCAGGATCCCAGCCGGAATATCCTGTAACAGTGAATAAGTTTTCTGCTGAAAAATATACGCGACAAGAACTTACCACTTTTTTGAATGGAATAGTATATCCTAAAGTAAGATTTTTCAATCGCAAATAAGAGGCATTTTCTATAAAATGATCATTGGTAAATCCTCCTCCGGATGTTCTATAATAAAATCCGTTTCTTGGGATGTTCGTATTTGTATTTGTCGGAGTCCATCTGTTCAATGCATCTGTGGAACGGTTCCATTCCATATTTATTCGTTGCATATTAAACAGGTCGTTTCCGATCGTTCCCTGGAAGAAAACAGATAAATCAAAGTTCTTCCATGCAAAGTTATTTGTAAGACCATAAATGAAATCAGGATTTGCCTGTCCAATGATTGTACGGTCATTTAAATCAATAGTACCGCTACCATCCACATCTTCAAATTTAGGATCGCCAGGTTTGGAATTAGGTTGCGGAGCATATGTTTCTCCTTCTTGTATTACTCCAATATATTTATATCCGAATAATGAACCAAGAGCTTCTCCTTCACGTACTATTGCGTAAGGTTCTTCTGATACAGTACCCATTGGCTTTGAAGATGTAATAAAAATGTCCCCTCCGTCGCCCAGATCAAGTACTTTGTTTTTATTCCATGCTATATTGAATTTAGTGCTCCAGGTAAAATCTCCAACAAAATTATGAGATGTAAAATCCAGTTCAATCCCTTTATTTTCTATTGCTCCAATATTTTGTTGTCCTTCAATAAAGCCTGAATACATGGGTAGATTTACTTTTAGTAACAAGTCATCTGTTTTCTTAATATAACCGTCGAGCGATACGGTAATACGGTTATCAATAAATCCCATATCAAGACCAATATTCCATTGTTTAGTCGTTTCCCATTTTAGTTTTGAATTCTCCGGATTCGACTGATTCATGTGTACTCCACTTGATGTATTAACGCCATCAAACGTAAGACGGTTATTTGACATTAATGCATATGAAGCATAGTCGCCGATACGTTCATTACCTGTTACTCCATAGCCGGCTCTAAGTTTAAGGGAGGAGAAAAGATCCAGGTTCCGGATAAAGTCTTCTTCACCTAATCTCCAGGCGAGAGACCCTGAGGGGAAGGTTCCCCAATGATTATCTACTCCAAATCTGGAAGATCCATCCCGACGAACGGTTACAGTTAGCAGATACTTATCACGAAATGTATAATTTACACGGCCAAAGAAAGAAACCAATAGGTTTTCATACTTATTGGACTTCATTTCTGTCTTTTTTGCAGCAGCTTCCATATTATTATAAGTGAACAAATCGGTAGAAAAATCTTTTCCTTCCATTTTTCTATATTCACCAATAAACTTCTCATAAGAATAGCCAAGCATAGCACCAAAATCATGGTCAGCATTAAAAGTCTTATTATAATTAATAAGCCCTTCAAATAACTGACGGGTACCCGTATAATCATATGTTGTAGCTACTCCGTTATCTATACTTCCCTGATAAGTAGAAGCCGGAAGATAAGTACCTTTGAAATTGTGTATGACTTCCACTCCGGCATTTACTTTTCCTTTTAAACCTTTTATCGGTTCTATTTCAATAAAGGCTGTTGCATTTAATTTATCGCTTCGTTGATCATTTTTACGTTCCTTCAAATTAGCTAATGGATTATCTCCACGACCTCCCGGAACACGTCCGTAAGAACCATCCTCATTATAAGGAACAACTGTAGGATCATAACTTAATATACTTAATAATACATTAGAATTAACAATATTCCCACTGTATAATTGGAAATTAGAAGTTTCACGATGAGCAGAAATAGATGCTCCGGCTTTAATAAAATCATTAATCGTTTGGTCAACATTTACACGGCCTGAAATACGATTGAAATTTGTATTTTTTAATACACCTTCCTGGTCAAAATAGCCTAAACTGGTTAATACTTTTGTTTTTTCAGAACCACCACGGAACTGGATATTATGATCCTGAACCAACCCTAAACGGGTACAAACATCAATCCAGTCAGTATCTACATTGGACTCCAATTGCGAAGGTGTATATACTCCATGGGTAATACCTCCTTGGCCTTCAATTTCCTGAAACAATGCATTGGCCATATTCATATAGTCTTTTGCATTCATCATATCAAAAGGATTAA
Source organism: Tannerellaceae bacterium (assembly GCA_032054765.1). Classification (GTDB taxonomy): domain Bacteria; phylum Bacteroidota; class Bacteroidia; order Bacteroidales; family Tannerellaceae; genus DFXE01. The sequence continues at coordinate 210,144 of DAMBSC010000004.1, read as the reverse complement.
CTATTTTTTGTGCTCCTAAATATCCATTGTAAGAAATTTTATTTTCGCCGGATTTTCCTCTTTTGGTAGTAATTAAGACTACTCCATTCGCGCCACGTGCTCCATAAATAGCTGTAGCAGAGGCGTCTTTTAAGATTTGCATAGATTCTATATCATTCGGATTGATATTCAGTCCTTCAGAAGAGGGAAAACCATCCACTACATACAACGGCTCATTTGTACTACTGATAGAATTACTACCACGAACGCGAACTGAAATTGTTCCACCGGGAGCTTTGGATGTTTGGTTAACCTGAACACCGGCTGTTTTACCTTGCAATGCTTGTGCGGCATTACTTACTGTACCTCCCAGAACCATATCATCAGCAGAAACTGTCGAAATAGAACCGGTAAGGTCTCTTTTTTTCTGATAACCGTAACCGATAGCTACTACTTCATCTAATCCGATAGCATCTTCTGATAAGATAATATTGATAACAGTACGTCCGTTTACCGTTATTTCCTGACTTTGCATACCCACATAGGAATATACTAATGTCGCATTATCCGGAATATCGGCAAGTATATAATTACCGTCCAGATCGGTAATAGACCCTGTGGAAGTGCCTTTTACAGCTATTGTTCCTCCGACAACGGGTAAACCGGTATTGTCTTGTACATTCCCGGTTACTGTAATTCTTTTTTGTTGCATGGAGATGGGTTGATTACCTGATTTATCAGGTTTATACAGGGCGATATGTTTATCCCGGATAACATATTTTACCTCTCCATTGGTGAATAACTTAGCAAGAATATCTTCTATCGACATCTCTTCAGCATCGATAGAAACTTTTTTCTTGGCATTAATTTCTTTTACACTATACGTAAAGTAGAACTGACTTTCTTTTTCAATAGCTGAAAGTACTTCCTCCACTGTAGCATCCTCTATTTGTAGATTCAGCTTAACGGATTGTGAGTAAGTCGTAACAGCAAAAGATTGTAAAGTCCCCAAAATCATGAATAGTATTAAACATCTCATAATAAAATAGGCTTTTTGCATACAGGAGACGTTTTCCCTCTCACAACGTATGCCCTTTGTTTTATAATTCATACATTTGCAGGAATTTAGTTGGTAATTAAATTTTTTGATAGAATTGTTACTCTCTGAATTTTACCGGTAGATGTTGCAGCATCTGCCGGTTCTTTTTATGTGGTTTTATATCATAGGCTTTTGATTTTTAGGGTTAAACACTACTATATTTTTCTCATTTTGTACATAATCGATTCTTCTGGTTTCTCTTAACAGATTCATTATTTGAATAAGCGTTGCATCCGGTTGGGTGCGGCAATTAAATAACTCACTTTCTAACTCTTTATCCTGTATAAGAATAGGAATATTAAACTTCCGTTCCAGTTCTTTTGTAATATTCTTCAATGGCTGATTCCAGAAATACGTTTCCCCGGTAATCCATTTTTTAACAGTAGAAGCATGCATATGCCGGTTGACTGTCAGACCTGCTTCTTCCGAATAAAGGATCTGGTCGTTTGGGTTCATCAGGATGGGATTATCCGGATCGTTATTTATTGTTACTTCTACTTTTCCTTGCTCTAGAATTACCTCTGTTATTTCTCCTTTGTAGGCTTTAATATTAAACATCGTTCCAAGTACCGTAACGTTTAATAGAGGGACATTTACTGTAAATGAGGTATTTTCTTTTTTAGCTACTTCAAAGAAGCCCTCACCTTCCAGAAAAACGGCTCGCTTTTTCGATGAAAAGTTGGAAGGATAAGTTAGTTTACTTTCCGCGTTTAACCACACTTTGGTTCCATCGCTTAATGTGATGGATGTTCGTTGTCCTTTAGGTACTTCAATCACATTCATCTGTGAAGAAGCTTCCTGTGCCTCTTGTAGCTTAAAAATATTAACAACCAGTAATACAATAATTATAATAACAGCTGCATAGCTTGACCAAGAAAGAAATCTTTTCCGATGTTTTTTTTTAGATATAACTCCGGGGGTATTTGATATAAATTGACTGTAAGCCTTCTTTATTTGACGTTTATCCGAATAATGCAAAGCATTCTTTAAACTCCAGATACGCTCCATTTCAAATAGCCACTCCGCATTTTCTTTGCTTTGGGATATCCATTTGTCAATCTCTTTTATTTCCTGAGTGGTGGATTGATGAGTTAGAAATCGTATGAGTTGTTGTTCATCCATAATAATCAGGTTATCTATATTATGAAGACAACTAAGAGAAGTTAAACTACGTGCCCAAAAAGCAATAAAATGTCAAATTATGTTGCAAAACATAAATTTTATTTCCCTCTTGAGAGGGGATTAAGGGGTGTGTGACGAGCAAAGCGAGCATATTCTTCTAATTAAAACAAGTTTTCCGAATTTATTCGAAATCCGTCACAAGGACTAATAATATCCTGTCTATTAATCGATAAAGTGTGACAGCAAATCCGTCACACTTTAGTCACAATCCGTCACCGACGATAATTGCCTTTTACCGGCTCATATAAACTTCGCTGAAGTTCGCTTCGTCTGAGTTTGTTGGCGGTGATCAATTGTTTGAATCGACGGTAGGCGGTCGAAGTTGTGAATCCACACATTCGCCGGAACTGCTGGCAAGTAATATACTCATTATCCATAAAATGAGTGGTGAGGATACCATCGATCTCAATGTCAGAATATTCCTGAGAATGGTATTTTTCCCTGACACGGGTACACCGGATAGCTTTAAAATGCTTTTTCATTTTTGCATCCGCTCTATATACCACCGATTTCGCCCGGATGGATTCCGCCCTTATTTCTTTCGGCGTACGAACAGGCGGACAAGATAGAGTTAATTGAAAATACCCCAATCCCTCCAGATGAATACGGTAACCGTCGGACAGTTCTCTTTTCATCAATTCTGTAAGAGCTGTCAATACACCCTTTACATCGCCGGTAGACATTGTACTGGTTTCGTGGATCATGTTTGCAATCGCGTCTGTGTCTATAGTACCGGAGGGTACAACCCGTGCATGCAGTCTTTTTTTACGGGGACGATCCTTAGGAGAAGGATTCTTGTAGAAGTCGTAATTTAATCCCATAGTTTTACTGTTTTGATAAGTATGTTTTACTAATTTGTTAACCTTCTCTTGTTAACTTCACAGGTGTGAGAATCTTTTTTCACACCTGTGGTAAAAAAGTTTCACAGTTGTGAAAAGTATTTTTCATACGTGTGAAGACAATAAAAGGTCATTACAAAAATAATAAAATATAACGAGGAAAACAATAGTTTCTCAGGAAGAATTCAATAGTTTGTTTTTGCGTAAAAAACTAATTATCAGATTTGTAAAACCGATAGGTACGATAGTATATTTGACATGAAAATTCTAAAATATATAACAATGAGAAAATTTACAATTTTAATGAAAAGGCTTTATCAATTCCTGTTTCCTCCTGCCAAAACAGGGATCATCGCTTTCCCGGCTTTACCCGAAACGGTTAAACCGGTTTCCGTAAAACCCAAATCGGCATCAAAGGAAGAGGGATTGTTGACACAGGTAGAAAATTATCTGCAAGATCAGTATGAGTTCCGTTTTAACAGCCTGTCGGAAGTGACGGAGTTCAGAAGGAAAAAGAATTTACCGGAACTTTTTACCGGCGTAAACCAACGGGTATTAAATGGTCTTTGCCTGGAACTTCATCGGTATGGTATTGACTGTTGGGACAGGGATGTTTCACGGTATATAAATTCCACAGTGATTCCGGCTTATCATCCCATACAGGAATATATGAAATGTTTGCCTCAATGGGATGGAATAGATCGGGTGACCGAACTGGCAAAACGGGTATCGGATAAAGATGTATGGATAAGGGGATTTCATCGCTGGCTGTTGGGTGTAGCCGCCCAATGGTCGGGTATTAACTCCCTTCATGCCAACAGTGTAGCACCTGTCCTCATCAGTACCCGACAGGGGTTACATAAATCTACTTTCTGTAAATTGCTGGTACCTGAAATATTACAAAATTATTATACAGATAGTTTTGATCTGTCTTCTGTTTCGGGTGCAGAACAGAAATTGTCCCTTTTTGGACTGATCAACCTGGATGAGTTCGATAAATTCTCAGCTAAAAAGATGGCCTTACTGAAAAACCTGATGCAGATGGCCGGATTGAATATCCGGAAAGCGTATAAAAAGAATTATAGTTCGCTTCCGCGTATCGCCTCTTTTATTGCCACATCCAATCAGAGAGACCTGTTGACCGACCCAAGCGGAAGCCGTCGTTTCCTGTGTGTTGATATAGATAAGAAGATAGATTGTTCACCTATCGACCATTTGCAACTATATGCCCAGTTAAAAACCGAACTGGTAAATGGTGAACGGTATTGGTTTACTAATGAAGAAGAAGCAGAGATTATGACAAACAATGCGCCCTACCGCAAAAGAGGGATGGAGGAAGATCTCTTTTACCAATGTTTCCGTTTGCCCGAGAAAGGAGAGGAAGGTCAACTCTTATCTGCTACTGAAATATACTCCTATATGAAAGAAAAACAACCAGCCGTGATGCGTGAGGTTTCCATCAATATGTTTGGCCGTCTGCTTACAACCATTGGCCTCCACCGCATTCATACCCGTAGGGGCAGCCGGTATCATCTAGTAACGCTTAAGTAATTTTGTGTGACTAAAGTGTGACGGATTTGCTGTCACACTTTATCCTCTATAATATAGAATATTAACCTTTGTTGTGACGGATTTCGAATAAAATCTAAAAGTTGTTTTTCTATAAAAAATCAAGGCAAAAGCATCAATTATTGAAACAATCGTCAGATTGTATACCTAATTAGCCTATGGCCTCTCGGCCATATGGGATGATCACACATCCCCCCCCAATGCCTCCGTTAGGCGGCACGACCTACATCAAAACACATATTTGTCATCATATTCAATTCCAAAAGCTTTTAAAAAGGAGAGGTACTCTTGTTTATATGCTCTTTTTCGGTGATGCTCAGGCTGATTCCTTATATATTTACTTACAGTTTCAACCATTGATTGATTATATGTAAATGCACCATATCCTCTCTGCCATTCAAAATGTCCTTTTATCAACTTGTTTTCATTTATGAAACGGGAAGAAATTGATTTTATGTCTTTTACTATATCTGCGACATTAGTTGTTTGATGCATGCAGACAAGCAAATGTAAATGATCCGGATTACAATAGATAGAAATGGGTTTACATTTGATCTTTTTTACTATACCACAAATATATTTTTCAATACGCTCCCGATGAGTTTCATTAATTACCGGTAGATAATTCTTTGTGGCAAAAACTAATTGCACGTATAGGCGTGTGTAGGTATTTGACATAGTTACTTATGTTTTGGTTATTATTATGTATGTAAATGTAAAAAAATAATCAGATCAAACCAACACTTTTTAAAATATTTTCAATAGAGCCACCTGACGGCGGCATCGATGTCTGTGTGATTGTTCCTATGGCCGGGAGGCCATAGGCTAGTTAGGTGTACAATCTGACGATTGTCAATTTATGCTGCAAAACATGAAATATAGTAATAAGATATCTTTTAGTTCTAATCTTAGGAACTTTATGGCATAATGGATATGACCTTCTACTGTGCGATGGGATATATTCATTACTTCCGCAATCTTTTTATGAGGTAAATCTTCGTAGAATGACAGACGGAATGCTTCTGCACTTTTAGGAGGTAGTTTATTTATTGATGTTTCTATAATATCGTGTAAATCTTGTGTTATTACTTTGTCTAACACCTCATTGAAATCATTTGTATTATTCAGATACTCAATACGGGCTTCAGCTATGCGAATGCGAGATTCGTATTCTTCAACTACGGTTTGATGTTTTAAGTAATTTAGACATCTGTTCTGCAGCCATTTGAACATATAGGATTGGATATTCTGTGTTTCGAGTGAAAGACGTTGTTCCCAAAATGAAGTAAAGACTTCCTGTACCAAATCTTCTGCAATGGGTTTGTCTACAAACCGACAGGCTAAAGTCATTAGTTTCGGATAGAATAACTCAAAGAATAACCGGAACGTTTCCGGATCTCCTTGTTTTAGTTTTTCGTTATTAATCGTGACTTTCATGTGTTGTTAAGAGTCTGCAGAATTACAAAGTAAGTGTTTTTTTACGTAGGATTAACGGTATTTCTGTTAATTTTGAGGGTAAAATACTAATAAATGAAAGTTGAAGTAATAGATACCGGTTATTTTTATGCGGATGGAGGGGCAATGTTTGGGGCGATTCCTAAAACAGCATGGCAACGGAGATATATCTCCAATGAAAAGAACGGATGTGTCTTGGCGATGCGTAGTTTATTGGTATTTACGGATTGCGGACGGATTGTTTTGATTGATAACGGAGCGGGAGATAAACACCTTAAAAAGCTTAGTTATTATAGCTTTTTTGATTTGGTTGATCTAACAAAGGAACTGGCAAAATGGAAAATATCACCTGAAGATATAACTGATGTGGTACTAACACATCTTCATTTTGATCATTGTGGGTATACTACACAATATGATAATGATGGTTCATTAATACTTTCTTTTCCAAATGCTATGCACTGGGTAAGTAGGAAACAATGGAATAATAGTATGCAACCTAATGCATTAGAAAAAGATTCTTATTTTCCGGAGAATATTCTTCCTGTTCAAGAAGCTGGTAAACTGGTTTTATTAAATGATGATATTGAACTCTGTCAGTCTGTTGTTTTGCGTCTTTATGACGGACATACACCCGGGCAGATTGTTCCTTATATCCATATGCCGGAGCAAACCATTGTTTTTGCGGGTGATGTTATTCCTCTGGCGGCACACGTTTCTCCTGAATGGATATCGGCTTATGATATGTATCCGGTGACTTCTTATCATGAAAAAATACGACTCCTTGAGGAAGCTGCTGAAAAGAAACAACAGATTGTATTTTGTCATGATGCATATACAAAGGCTGCCAAAGTAAAAAAAGTAAATGATTTTTATTCGATCAGCTCAAAAGAGGCTTTATAATGTTCACCAAATAGTTCACACCAACCGATGATGCATAAACGGAGGTTTTGGTGTTTCATGGTTGAGGCGGCATATTCTTTGATAAAGGATTCATTGTATTCAGAACTAATAAAGAATGTGTTTTCTCCTTTTATTTTATGGTGAATACAGATTTCGCCCATTACAACATTCGGTAATGTGTAAACGAAAACGGCTGGACTTGTTTCCCTGTCTCCGTATGTATCAATAATCTGTTGGTGTTTGAAGTCGGTATCTAATGAGGCGGAGGCGTTTGACAGAATTATACCTATTTCATTGGGTTTATATGTAGTAAGGTCTATCTCTGAAAGGAGATATTCGGCTGCAATGTATCCTAATTTGCAGAGGTTATCCATCTTGAAGAACTTATGTCCTTCTTGTGGTGCATTTTTGTATGCAGCACGTATAAATGAAGCGAAATCTGTTTCATTCTCGGCTTTAAAAACGGTTTTACTGTCTTTTGTTATTTTACCGTTTTCTATAACACATGTATGGACTACTTTCGGATGCCGGAGATTAAATATCCTGATAGGTTTTGTATGGTTTTCAAGAGCCAAAATAATAGCGGCATTGCATCCCCCAAAACCGGAGGCTGTTTTCAGGCAGCGTTGCATCTCTAATGCGCGATGCTCAGCAGTAATATATAAAGGGTACGTCACGTTTGATTCTACAAAGCCGAAAGTTCCGAACAATTCTCCCGTTCTGAGTTGTTCCATACAAGCGATACTCTCAATAATACCGGAGGCCCCCAGAGTATGCCCCCAGTAAGATTTCAGACTATTGACGGGTTTATCATCCAGTCCGGCTAAATGGATTGCTTTGGATTCCATTTCATCGTTATATATAGTCGCTGTTCCATGTGCATTGATAAAGGAGATATCTCCTGTTTTCAATTCGTTTTCGGACATGGCCTTGGATATGGCGATATAGAGACCGTCACCAGTGCGTGAAGGGCCTGAAATATGGTTAGCATCATTACTTATTGCTCCACCTTCTATTACGATGGGTAATGTATCATGCACCAATTGTTTGTCTGACGTAACCAATACGACTCCGCATGCCTCTCCCAGTGAAAGGCCGTCTCTTTCTTTATCATATGGTCGGCATATTTCCGGACTAACAGATTTGAACGATTGAAAACCGCTTATTACAAACCTGCTTAATAGATCACCTCCTGCTACAATAGCATGTTTGTATTTACCTTCACGTATTAAACGGGAAGCAACTATTAAAGCGGATACTCCTGAAATGCATGCACTTGAAATAATAATAGGGGATGCTGGAAATCCGAAATAATCCCCAATGTGTTGACCCATTTCAGGAAGAGATTTGTTGATATTACCCTTAGTGGTAGAGAGGATAAGAATACAATCAGGAGTAGTGATGTTTACTCCGCTTTGCTTGATTACTTCGCCAATGGCCAGTAGAAAAAGCTGTTCCATATGGGTATATCCTTTGTAAGCAGAAGTTTCTTTTTGTAGACAATCTTCATCTATCTGACCTCCCATAAAAGGGTAGGAGTAGAGATTTTTATCGTTTATCTGACTTATACCTGTCTGATAGTTCCGGATATGATCCATATTCTCCCCGGTTGTAAACCCCAGAGAACTTATAATGGTGTCGGCTGTAATATATATTTTTACCGGATGTTCCATTTCTCTTTCCAGTCGAGATAGAAGTCAGGGCTGTTTAATTCGAGTTGTCCGGATTCCTTATCGATAAAAACCTGAATAGTTGATCCCGTGGCTGCTACGCTTTGATCGCTTTCGCGATAGATGGTATAATCGAATATGATCTTTGCGGCATGTGTCTTAATATATCGGGTCTCAACAATAGCTTGTTCTCCATAACGTAAGGATTGTTTATATTGTAGGTTCAGCTCTACGATAGGAACATAGAAACCGGCTTCGGATATATCGTGGTATCCTATCTTGTATTGTCGGCCGAAGGATTCGCGTCCATCTTCAAAATAACGTACATACTGGCCGTGCCATACCACCTGCATGGGATCGAGGTCACTAAAGCGTACATTTATTGTTTTCCGGTTTGTCAGTACAACTATCCGTTCTTTGTTCCGTTTCATTTTTCTTTCTTTAAAAATATCTTTAATAATCCTTCTGCTATCAACTTTTCACCTGCATATACTGTCGCTGACACCATGGTTATATCGAACACTTCCTGTTTAACCTCTATTGTGGTTTGCAACATATCTCCCACCTGAGGTAGGGAATGGAACTTCATTTTGTCTACTGAGCCGATAAAGCCAAGAGGTACCGGTTCGTTTTTATTTGTAAAGATATAACCAACTCGTGCCGCAGCAGACTGGGCAATATGTTCAATCACTCCACATTCACTGAATATCCCATCAGTACAAAAAATATTTGATTCATTGATGGTCAGTCCGGTATATGAAAGGTTATCATGTACTCCATACAAACTATCTATCATTACGATCGGTGATCGTTGGGGGATAAGTGCCAGTATCTGATCACCTGCCAGAATAGGGGTATGAAAAGGATTGCTTATCATGTTTATTTTAATTTACATTCTATAATACTATGCCCTAAACCAAGCCCATCATATGTCTTTTCGATAGTTAGTCCGGCTTCTTTTACCAACCTTTCCATATCCTCTGAATAGTACATTTTACTATTTCCGTTTGCCATTGCAGTAAAGTATAGACTGGTCTGTGCCAGACAATAGGATGCTGTTTCGAATCGTTGACGGTCCCAGAATGTCTCCATAATATAAAGATGTGTGTCTTTATCCATCGAACGTGCCGCACGTGAAAGTATACTCAGTACTTGTTCTTCCGAAAAGCAATCAAGGAACTGGCTCATCCATATAGCATTGAAACCTGTAGGAAACAGAGTTTTTTTATCAAGTAGATTGGCCGGATACCCATGTATACGTGAGGCATTTTTCTCCTCCTCAATCTGTACCCGCATCGTTTCTAATTGTTGAGGTAGGTCCAGAATTGTCACTTCAACATCCGATGAGTGATTGACGCATTGTAATGCCCAACGCCCGGTATTGCCGCCAACATCCAACAACGTTTTTACCTCTCTACTGAAAACGACATCCAATGCCTGTCGGAATGAATTATCAGAATAAAAATGATCGAAAGCAAACCAGCTTTTTTGTACCTGCTCCGGGAGATTTGAAAGACCTTCGTAGATTGTCGGCCAATTGCCGAATACTTTTAGACCTTCGGGTCTACCATCAACCAGTGATTCTTCAAGATTGTACATGCCAAGATAGTTGACATCGTGATTGAAATCGATATTTATCCTTGCCATTTCATCCGTCAGCAAAAACCATCCTGCTTTCGCCAGATGGAATTTCCCCTCTTTCAGAAGGATTGTTCCGATCGTAAGAGAAGACTCTAAAAGTACTTGTATTGCATATTTAGAAAGGTTAGTCTTTTCTTTTATCTCTGTTAATGAAAGACCGTTCTGCGAATCTCTTAATAGTTCCAATATCCCAAATTTTAACATTAAGCGGGATACCTGGAATACTATTGGTCCGAAAGCTATTTCCTGTGCTAATCGTTGTGCCTGAACAGCATTGAGACGATCTTTTGCGTATATTTCTTTTTGTGGGGATGATAGATTCATATGTTTATTTCCAGAAGTCATAATAATTATACCATTGCTCAGGGTATTTGTTAACAACCGATTCGAGGGTCGTAACATATTGTTTCAGTAGTTTATATTCGGGATTTACTTTCCGGTTTCTCTCTACCGGCTCGGCTATTGTGAAGTTGAAATTATATCGCATGCCTCTTTCCCTGACGGCAAAATAGAAAACAACCGGAACTTGTAACCGGGCAGCAAGAACAAATAGTCCTGCAGGGAAATCGGCTTCTTTTCCCATAAATTTTATGCGAAACGTTTTCGAACCTTCTGTATAACGATCTCCCTGAAAGCATATATATTCTTTATTCTCTAATGCCTCTTTTATCTTAAATACATGATTCAGATCATCTTCATTGACCGGAATGATTTTATAATCCGGAATTGCCACTTGTTTGGCTAGTAATTCTTTTATCTTTTGGTATTCGGCGTCATATAGGACTATATTCATTTTTTTTGCGTATTCACCGAAGAAGGGTGTTCCGACTTCCCAATTTCCTACGTGTGCACCTATCATAATAACCCCTTCGTCTCCATTCAACAAATCCAGCAAATTTTTCAGATTGTCGTCAAAGTGAAAATCATAGTCCTCTGTTATGCCCGAACCGATAGCCACTTTATCAATTAGTGTTTGTCCGAATCTGTAATAATTAAGAAACAGAAATATTACGGAACGGAAAAGTCCATAATGAAGAATTTGACGGGAATAACGCCAGGTTGCTCGTGTTGCTTTAGGTGCAAAAGGTATAAAATAAATAACAACACCTGCCAGAAAGATATACGCAGCCCGAATCCCTAATAATCTGATAAGGGAAATGAAAAACCGGTATCCGAATAAACCTCCACGGGTTTTACCTTTCCATGTATTATTATTTTTCTGATTCATTCATATGTGAATCGATAATGTCATAGAAATCCTGGAATGTCTTGATAGAAGCAAAATCTTCAGGTTTTAATGTCAATCCAAAATGTTGTTCCACCATCACAACAACGTCAATCATGTCTAAACTGTCTAATTCGAGCGTTTCTTTTAATGAAGCATCGGCCTTTATCAACTCTGTGTCTGCTTCAAATTCTTCAACCAATAGTTGATTTATCTTTTCAATTAGTTCGTCTTTTGTCATCTGAATTATTAGGAAGATTATGGTATATATTTTTTAATAATCAATGTTGCGTTCGTACCTCCGAAACCAAAAGAATTAGACATAAAAGTGTCGAACCGGGTCTGAATGGTTTGTGTTGGTATATTCAGTAAAGCTGATACTTCGTCTGGCTCTTCAAAATTCAGGTTGGGCGCAATGAAATCGTGTTGCATCATTAATATTGAATAAACGATTTCGCTAGCACCTGCCATCCACAATTCATGTCCGGTTATTGATTTGGTAGAAGCTACATACGGTTTGATATCTCCAAAAGCCTGTAAGATCGCTTTGGCCTCATTTAAATCTCCAATGGGAGTAGACGTTGCATGCGCATTGAGATATTCTATATCACGGGGTTGTAATGCTGCATCTTTTAAAGCCATTTCCAACGACAGCCGAGGGCCTTCTATATTTGGAACCGAAAGGTGGTCTCCGTTTGATGAGAAGCCATAACCAACAACTTCCCCTAGTATCTTTGCCCCTCTATGTTTTGCAGATTCGTAACTTTCCAATATCAGGGTCGCAGCCCCTCCACTGGGAACCAGTCCATCACGATTCTTATCGAATGGTCGTGAGGCTTTTGTTGGTTCGCCTTCACGTAGAGAGAAAGCGGCTAAACCATCGAAACTACCTACCGAATTCATATTGACTTCCTGCGCTCCTCCACAAACAACACAATCTTGCAGGCCATCACGGATTAATATATATCCCATTCCTATAGCATGCGATCCACTTGCACATGCTCCGGAAACAGTAAAGTTTATTCCTCTTAAATTGAATATAACAGAGAGGTTCATTGTTACAGTAGAATTCATACTCTGGAATACTGAGCCTGATCCTACTAACATTGTATTGCGTTTCTTTCTAATGGTGTCAATGGCCTGAATAACGGGTTCGGTACTACTATCGTTACCGTATAATATGCCTACTGTGTTTTTACTCAGATAATCTTGATCTATACCTGCCTGTTGAAAGGCCTCAACTGTGGAGATATATGCATATTCTGCTTGTTCGGAGAGGCTTCCTCTTTTTTTTCTGTCTAACAGGGGTTTTAGATCCGGTTTTTCGATTAATCCGGTTAACGATGAGCGATATCCGTATTCTTTACGAACCGGATCGGTACCAATACCAGACTTGCCTTGGAATAGCGAGTCAGTCACCTCTTCCCGGTTTTTACCGATGCAAGAGTAAATACCCATACCTGTAATCACTACTCTTTTCATCGTTATAAAGTTGTTATCTCTTTTTGTTTTAAATATGTTATCATGGCTTCTATATCCTTATACTTAGGAGTATCTTCGACAAAGATAGGGAAAAATGCACGGATTTCATTATATACCTGTCGTGTACGTGATGATAGAAATGCTTCTTTTTTCACGCAATCTACTGCTTGAACTATAGCCATAAAGTGGATGGCCATCACCTGATAGGCATTTTCTATAACTGTTTTAGCAATTAAAGCCGAGTTGGTTCCCATGCTGACAATGTCTTGGTTATCATTGTTATTAGGAATACTATGAACGTACATGGGGTTTGATAATGTCTGGCATTCTGCTGTGGTTGAAGTCGCTGTGAATTGTGATGCCTGTAAACCATAATTGAGACCCAAGACTCCTAAGTTAAGAAAAGGAGGTAGAATTCCATTGATACGGTCATGGCATAAATAATTCAGTTGACGCTCCATAAGCATTGTCAATTTCGTGATGGCAATTTTTAATTTGTCCATCTCAAAAGAAATATAATCTCCATGAAAATTACCTCCGTGGTATACATTTGCTGTCTCGGGATCAACAATAGGATTGTCGTCTACTGAATTAAGTTCATTAATTAATACCTTTTCGGCATTCATGAGTTCGTCGTAAACAGGACCAAGGATTTGGGGTACACAACGTAATGAATAGTAGGGTTGTACTTTATGCTCAAATATACTTTCGTTATTTTGTCCGAACAATTCATTCTCCCGCTTGCGGACAGACTGGCTACCTTCAATCCAGTAGCGCATGGCTTCAGCAACCTTTTGTTGGCCTTCATGATCTTTCAATTTGTTGAGTACCGGTGACATAAAATCGTCATACGAAGATGCAATTTCATTTACCATTACTGAAGCGATTACTGCCCAAGACAAGATTCGTTTTGCATGTATCAGATTGACTAATCCTATACCTGTCATTACGGAAGTTCCGTTAGTTGCTGAAAGTCCTTCACGGATTCTGATCGTAAATGGCCGTATGCCAACTTCTTTTAGAACTTCTGCCGCCGAACGAAGTGTATCCTTATAAAATACTTCTCCTTCGCCGATCAGGGCTAATGCCATATGAGCCAATTGAACCAGATCTCCACTGGCTCCTACACTTCCATGTTCGGGTATATAAGGATAAATATCTTTGTTGATAAACTCAAGCAAAAGATTTACCAACTCCATATGAACCCCAGAGTGTCCTTGTAGGAAGGTAAACAATCGGGCAATCATCGCCGCTTTGACATAAATAGGCGGTAGGGGATTACCTGCTCCGGTAGAGTGGCTTCGAATAATATTATATTGCAATTGACGTAACGAATCATCGTCAATCCGATATTGAGCCATTGGACCGAATCCCGTATTAATCCCATATATAACCTTATCAGAAGAGAAGTGCTGTAGAAATGTATAGCATTTGTCTACTTTCTGTAAGGCTTCCTGCGATAGCTGTAAGGTTTTTCCTTTTATAAGTAAAGCCTGTATGTCGCTAAGGGTGAGTTTGGTATCCGGGTTATATATTACAGTGTCGTGCATTAAGTAAGTAAACTATCCGGACATACATTGTCCTTTTCTATATCTTTAAAATAATTATAGGTTCCTACTTTCAGTTCTGCACATGCTGCCTCATCAGCAACAATGATACCTTTTGGATGAAGTTGCAGGGCTGTAATAGTCCACATCTGATTTATTGATCCTTCTACTGCTTGCTGTAGAGCACGTGCTTTGTTATGCCCGTTTACCATAATCAGCACTTCTTTAGCATCAAGAACAGTACCTACTCCAACTGTTACTGCAGTTTTAGGAACTTTATTAATATCATTATCAAAGAACCGTGAATTAGCAATAATCGTATCTGTTGTCAATGTCTTAATCCGAGTACGGGAAGATAATGAAGAACCTGGTTCATTAAAGGCAATGTGTCCATCAGGGCCTATTCCACCCAGGAACAGGTCGATACCACCCACTTGTTTAATCTTTGCTTCGTAATCGGCACATTCTTTTTCTAGGTCTGCAGCATTACCATTCAGAATGTTTACATTCTCTTTTTGGATATCAATATGATTAAAAAAGTTCTCCCACATAAATGTGTAATAACTTTGTGAATGATCTTGTGGTAAACCTACATATTCATCCATATTAAATGTAATAATATGACGGAAAGAGATTACTCCTTTCTTATATAGTTCAATCAGGTTTTTATACATCCCCAGAGGCGAAGAACCTGTTGGAAGACCCAATACGAAAGGTTTATTTTCCGAGGGATTCGCCTTTTTTATCTTGGCAGCCACATAATTAGCAGCCCATTTCGAAAGTAGTTCGTAATTCGGTTCGATAATTAGTCTCATAGATTCAATTGTTAGTTGTTAATTATTAATTAGTTTATAATTAACCATTAATAATTAATCATTATTTTTATTTCTTTATTTTTTCAGCCATAGCTTTACCAAGTGACAAACATTCTTCATATGTATCAGCCTTTAAAGCCATTTTTTGTTCTACAGGTGCAATTATAGTGTCCCACTTCATTGTTTCTCCGAAAAGTGAAAGACGTTTAACTGCTGTTCCGGCCCAGGTATAAGATCCAAAATAACCATAAATGCGATCTTTTATCTCACGTATTTCTATTTTGCTTAATACCGATTCGATTTCAGGGAATAACTGTCCACTGTATGTCGGACATCCTATAATTAATCCTTTGTATTTAAAAATATCTTTCAGTATATAAGATGCGTGGCTTTTACTTACATTGTGCAGAACAATATTTCTGACTCCATTTTCAGCCAGGGAATAAGCGATTGTTTCGGCCATTTGTTCTGTATTACCATACATGCTGCCGTACAGAACAACAACACCTTCTTTTCCTTCATAACGACTTAAGCGATCATAGATACCAATTGCTTTGTCTTTATGCTCTCTCCATACAGGACCGTGGGTTGAACAGATTGTATTGATCTCCAGGCTTGATAATTTCTGAAGTGCTTTTTGTACAGGATTACCATATTTGCCCACAATATTAGCATAATAACGTACCATCTCTTCCCAGTAATGGTCTACATTTATTTCAGAATCTATCACACCTCCATCAAGTGTTCCAAATGTCCCAAAAGCATCTGCAGAGAAAAGTACTTTCTCTTTGTTATCGTAGGTGAACATTACTTCCGGCCAATGTACCATGGGTGCTGTATAGAAAGTAAGATCGCGACTACCGATATTTAGCGAATCACCATCTTTTACCAGATGAATACCTGTAGTTATATCATAGTACCCTTCAAGCATACCAGCCGTAATCTTATTTCCGACGATTTGAACGTTAGGGTATAATTCACGTAACAGCCGGATACTTCCTGAATGGTCAGGCTCCATATGATCAACGACTAAATAATCCAACGTGCGTCCATCTAGAGCAACTGCTAATTTTTTAAGAAAAATATCTGAATAACAGATGTCTACAGTATCTATTAATACTGTTTTTTCATCCATAATCAGGTATGAATTATAAGAAACACCGAGGGGTAGGGGCCATAGGTTCTCAAACAGTGCTTTTTGGCGATCATTTACTCCCAGGTAATATATATTATTTGCTATTTCTTTTAACTTGTACATTGTCTTGCTGCTTATCTTTTTTTAGTGCTCTCCACATAAAATAAATACCTGCTAAAACAAACGGAATACTGAGAATTTGTCCCATATTCAACAACATGCCCTCTTCAAAAGCTTCCTGATTATTTTTAAGGAATTCAATAAAGAAGCGGGAACCGAAAATACAGATAAAGAACACACCGAATATAAGTCCTTCTTTCTTATAAGCATCCTTTTTAAAATATAGCCACATACAAAGAAGGAATGTTAGAAAATAACAGATTGCTTCGTAAAGTTGCGTAGGGTGGCTTGGTGGTGTGAATATAGGAGCAGCTCCTTGTTTCCAGGCATGCAGGTTTTCTATAAAACGGAAACCCCATGGTTTATCTGTGGGATGCCCGTATATTTCATGATTCATCAGATTTCCCAGACGAATAAAAGCGGCCACTAAACCGGTAGGTACAACCAGTTTATCGAATGTCCATAACATACTTTTGTGAGTTACCCGCTTCGAATAGAAATAGATGGCTATTACAATACCTAAGGTGCCACCATGACTAGCCAGTCCTCCTTCCCATACTTTTAATATTTCAAGCGGATTGGCCAAATAATAACCAGGATCATAGAATAGACAGTGTCCCAAACGGGAGCCGATTAATGTTCCTAATACTGTATATATTAAAAGAGAATCAATCCAGGCAGGATTTAATTTCTCATTTTTCCACATACGGGCCACAATCATGTAACCGATGGCAAAACCTACAGCAAATGCAAGTCCGTACCAACGTATCTCACGTCCGAAGATTGTAAAAATAGCCGGATCTGCTGTCCAGGTAATGTAATTAAGCATAGCTTTTTATAATTGAAAATTGAAAATTGAAAGTTGAAAATTACTTGAAACTAAACGTTTTCAACTTTCAATTTTCAATTGATTAAACGAGACGTTTAATTAAGTCTTCCTTGTCTCCGTAAAGCATATCGATAACGGGAAGTTCGATCATTGTATAAGCTCCTGGTTTTTGTTTGAAGCTTGCACGAGCAACGGCAATTAATACCTGAGCTGTAAGTGCCGGATTGTTGATCTTCATGTCAAATTCGATCAACTGATTTTGAGTCTGGCCCGAAACCCCTTTACGAACAAGGTTTACGCCATGTCCCATATCCAGAAGATTATCCACACTGTCCACTTTGATAACATGGGTTTCATCATGTACAAAATAATCGTCGGCTTTAATTGCTGATGCTACTTTCTCAAACTCATAGCCTTCTTTTACTTCGATATATACCATGCGGCGATGAATTCCTGTTCCAACAGGTATTGTCATACTTAGTGCAGCTTTTACACCCTCAATAGCCTTTACTGCAACTGTATGCCCCATACTCATTCCGGGGCCAAAATTTGTATATGTTATTCCTTTTGGGACCATAGCCTCCAGTAGTGCACGAACAACCGAGTCACTTCCCGGATCCCAACCGGCAGAAATAACAGCAACCGAGTTGTGTGCTTTTGCAACGGCATCTAATGAGCGGCGGAGTTCTACAATACCTCCATGAATATCAAAGCTATCTACTGTATTGATTCCTAATGCCAGAATCTCTTTTGCAAACGATTCCACACTTCTTGTTGGTGTTGCCAGAACGGCTACATCCACATCTTTGAGTTTTGTAATACTATCGGTTACGAGGTAGGGTTTTAATTCATCTGGAATTTCTTTTGGGTTACGGCGTATAATACCGGCTACTTCAAAATCGGGTGAGGCCAGAATCGCCTCCAATACGTACTTTCCAATATTGCCATATCCAACAATGGCAACTCTGATCTTCTTCATATATTCTTATTTCTTTATCAAACAACCACAAAGGTAAGTAAAAATTATTTGCTAGCGTTGCGGAGTATAAGCATTATTTGTTTTGTAACTGATTTGCCCGTTTTTATGACATTTATTTTCTTATTTTTGTATGCTACTATCAAATAGAAAACCGATGGAAGAATATTTCGACGACAAGCTTCAGGACAATCCTGTTGAATCCCTACAAGAAGGACCTACTCAGGACAAAACAAACCATACAGGTAGTTTTGTGAAAAAGATCATAATAGGAGTAGGAGTACTTCTCCTAGGTTATTTAATTTATTCAGTGGCGGATATATTTATTGCTCCAGATCGACATATCCAACAGATATATCTCGTACCCGATAATGCTGCATTTATTATACAATCTTCCGATCCTGTTGCTGACTGGAGAAAGTTCAGTAAAAGCGAGCCTTGGCAGGAGTTGAAAAAGGCAAAGACTTTTGAGGAAATGTCCCAACATGTGGAAATGTTTGATTCGATTATACATGAAAACAAGACTTTACTTTCATTAGTGGGAAAGCGGGATTTACTCGTATCTGTACATAAAACGCGTGCTACAGATTGGGATTTTCTTATTATTCTGGATATGCAAAAGATATCAAAACTCAATTTATTAAAAGATCAGCTTGAACTGATATTACGAATGGCCGACTTTGACGTAACGCATAGGAAGTATAAGGAAATTAATATTATTGAGATGCGTAATCCCGAGACACGTGATATACTTTATGCTGCTTTTGTAGAAAATCATTTTGTTGCTTCATATACATCTAAACTTGTTGAATCGGCGATTGATGTACGTACTTCTCCTAAGATAGGATTGAATGCTTCTTTCATTGAAGCGGAGAAGAAAGTTGCCGGAAAAGGTTTATGCAGGATCTTTATAAATTATGAAAATTTGCCTCAGTTTATGTCTTTATATCTGGGTGAACGAAACGAATATATTGATCTCTTTTGTCATTCTATGGATTTTGCGGGTCTTTATTTTAATATTGATAAGGATATGATGGAAATGAAAGGGAGCACATTTCGTAAAGAGATCGCTGATCCTTATATCACTGCATTGCTTAGTTCCGGTAAACATAAGATGAAGGCTCATGAGATTATGTCCGCACGTACTGCTTTTTATACAAATATCGGACTGGGTGATGTATTGTCTTTTATGAAAGAACTGGAACAAGTATTGTCTGCAAGTGATGCGGCAAAATATGCATCATATATGGATTCTAAAAGAAAGATTGAGAAATTGTTTGCTATCTCGCTGGAAGAAAATTTCCTGAGTTGGATGTCAGGGGAATTTGCAATTTCGCAGTCAGAACCAGGATTGCTGGGACGTGAACCTGAACTTATTCTTGCCATTAAAGCAAAAGATATTAAAGATGCACGTGAACAGATGGAGTTTATAGAGAAAAAAATAAAAAGTCGTACACCCATTAAAGTAAAAACTGTTCATTATAAAGATTTCGAAGTAAACTATATAGAAATGAAAGGTTTTTTCCGTTTATTCTTTGGTGGAATATTTGATAAATTCGAGAAACCGTATTATACCTATGTCGAAGATTTTGTAGTGTTCAGTAATCAACCTTCTTCAATCTTGTCCTTCATAGAAGATTATGAACAAAAGAACATTCTGAAAAATAATGCTGATTTTAAGAAAGCATATGATTCTTTTAGCAATAGTTCTACTCTTTTCTTGTATAGTAATATCCATAAATTTTATCCACAATTGCAGGGAATGTTAAATACAAATGCGTTAGCGGATATTAAATCCAATAAAGATATATTGTATTCGTTCCCACATTGGACTATGCAGATTTCAGGGAATGATGAGTCGGCCTCTTTACAGATCGTTATGGATTATCAGCACTATTCACCTGGTAAGTATTTAGAAATAGATACTGATGTCTCCGACGATTTAATGGATGAAGAGGCTGAAACAGAAAAAGAGCTCATGAGTGAATTGAAACGTTTTTATGTGGAGAAATTTCAAGGAAATGTTTTACGAGAATTCTATTCTGATGGAGTTTTAAAAAGTGAGTCCGAAGTGAAAGAAGGTAAACGACATGGACGTTATCGTGAGTATTATGAAAACGGACAGTTGAGTGTTAGAGGTAAGTTTGTAAATAATCGCCCTAAAGGCACCTGGAAATTTTATACGGAAGATGGGAAATTTGACAGGAAAGAGAAATTTTAATACATATATATAAAAAAACATGTATATTTGCTGTACTAAAAACTTTTGCCTGAGTAATTATGGGGGAATTGTCAGATATACAAGCTTTTAATCAGCTTTATCATGATTACTATAAACGTCTGTTGAACTTTGCCAAAACTTATACGCAGGATCTTCAGGTAGCAGAGGATTTTACGACAGAAGCCTTTATGAACTATTGGGAAAATAAAGATAAACTACTCCCAAATTCCAATATACCAGCCTATATATTAACTATTATTAAACATAAATGTCTTAATTATTTGCAGCGGAAAACACTTCAGGAGAGAGTTGTCGATGAAATGTTTGATGATATAAACTGGAAATTACATACCAGTATTATAACGCTAAAAGCATGCGAGCCGGATAATCTTTTTGTGGATGATGTCAAGAAAATAATAAAAGAGACTTTGAATTCCTTACCGGCTAAAACGCACGATATCTTCGTCCTGAGCCGTTTTAAAGATAAAACATATAAAGAAATTGCTTCAAAGTTCGATATCTCAACTAAAGGTGTCGAGTTCCATATAGCTAAAGCGGTAGATATATTGCGTAGAAATCTGAAAGATTATTTAGTGCTTATTTTAGGTTACTTATTCTTTGAATAGTTAAAAACATAAATAAATCTAATTTTTTTAAAGATTTTACTAGGTGTAATGTTTTCTGGTTTGTTATTATTAGTAGAACGATAAACATGGAACAAAAAACACTACATAGATTTTTTAAAAATCAAACAACAGAACATGAAAATGAATCTGTGAGGCAATGGCTTAAGGAGTCACCTGAGCATCTACAGCTTTTTGTAAAAGAGAGAAAGATGTTTGATCTCCTTCTTTTCAATACGGAAGATACAGAACCCGAAGTAAAGAAAAATGGAATTTTGTATTTTTGGAAAGAGATTGCCCGTATTGCTGCAGTTATTTTGATTACTCTTGTTGGTAGCTGGTATTTCTTTACACAGATATATAATAGTAATGATGTCGCTATGCAGACTATTCGTGTTCCGGCTGGTCAACGTTTGAATCTAACACTGGCTGACGGGACTGATGTCTGGTTGAATGCAAAAAGCACATTGCATTATCCGGGAGTATTCAATAAGAAACATAGGACAGTAGTATTAGATGGACAAGGATATTTCAATGTGGCAAAGAATGAAGATGCTCCTTTCATGGTAAATACATCCTTTGGAAATGTAAAGGCATTAGGCACAGAATTTGACCTGCTTGCCTATTCCGATATTTCGGAGTATGAAACAGTACTGGTTGAAGGTAAAGTAGAAGTCAATTTGAAAGATAATCCAGATCAGACAATTGTATTATATTCCGGTTATAAATCATATCTTGAGAATGATGAGTTGAAAATAGTACCTGTAGATGATCTTACAGAACTTTTATGGAAGGAAGGGCTTATTAGTTTTAAAAATGAACCTTTTGAAAAGATTATGAAAATGTTTGAAAAAACATATGATATCAGAGTCATTATAAATAATCCATTAAAAAAGAATACCCTTTATACCAGTAAATTTCGTATTTCTGATGGCATTGAATATGCAATGCGTGTTTTGCAACGGGATACTTATTTCAGCTATGAAAGAGATGTAGACAATAATGTTATTACTATAAATTGATTATTAACTTTAAAATATAAACCTAAATGGAATGCCTATGACAGATAGTTAATGAAAGCACAAACCATGAAAAAGTCGACAGATGCAGCCACATCCATCGACTTTGAGAATTAACAAATTAATTAATTATATTAATCCTGTAACATCGTAAATATATGAACAATATTTATTGTACGAGTGTTGTTTTATTTAAAAACAATACTTTGAAACATTTTTTTAGAATTATGAGATTATCTGCGCTATTATTACTACTTGGAATGATCTCTGTTTCTGCTGAAAATACGTTTTCGCAAAACGCCAGGGTGACTATAAGTCAAAGAAATGCCAAGTTGGAAAAAATTCTTACAGAGATAGAGAAACAAACGGATTATCTTTTCTTATACACAGATGAAGTAGAAGTTTCACAACGTGCATCTGTAAAAGCAAAAGAGCAACCCGTTGCTCAAGTATTAAACAACCTTTTTGATGATACCGACATTAATTATGTAATGGAAGGTTCTCATATTATTTTAACAAGCAAAGCTTCTCCAAGAGGGAATGAGGTAGCTCAGGCAAGCAAGACTATAACAGGTAATGTTAGAGATGCTGCAAATGGAGAAACCCTGATTGGAGTAAGTGTTATTGTTAAAGGAACTACTACCGGCGTGGTTACTGACCTGGATGGAAATTTTACCATCAATGCGGCTGAAGGACAAGCGCTGGAAGTACGTTATATCGGGTATGTTACACAGGAAATACCGGTTACTTCTCGTACCAGTTCATTAAATATCGCTCTGGAAAGAGACGTTATCGCTATTGATGAAGTTGTGGTTACAGCTTTAGGTATCCAACGTTCACAAAAGGCATTGAGTTACAACGTACAGGAAGTGAAAGGTGATGAGCTGACATCCGTTAAAGACGTTAACTTCATGAATGCTTTATCGGGTAAGGTTGCCGGTGTTAATATCAATGCTTCTTCTACAGGTGCGGGTGGTGCTACCCGTGTTGTTATGCGTGGAGCGAAATCAATTACAAAAGATAATAATGCGTTATATGTAATTGACGGGGTACCTATTCACAACACAAGTAAAGGAAAATTAGATCAAAACAATGAATATGCCGGACGTACAGGTACTGAAGGTATCAGTGATATTAATCCGGAAGATATTGAAAGTATCTCTGTATTAACAGGTCCTGCCGCTGCAGCCCTTTACGGTTCAAATGCTGCTAATGGTGCTATCATTATCACAACAAAGAGAGGAACAACAGGTAAGCCTAAAGTAATTATTTCAAACCAGACAACGTTTTCACGTCCGTTTGTTTTGCCTAAGTTCCAAAACAAATATGGAAGTAACAAAGATGTAAATGGCAACAATGAATATAAAAGTTGGGCTACCACAGCGGGAAACACTTATAATTATGATCCTGCCGATTTCTTTGACACAGGCGTAACCACACAAACAACTGCCAGCTTGTCTGTAGGTACTGATAAGAACCAAACATATGCATCACTTGGTGTGTCGACTGCTGACGGTATGATGCCGAATAACTCGTATAATAAATACAATGCGACATTCCGTAATACTACGAAATTCCTGGATGATAAACTGACTTTAGATTTTGGTTTTAGTTATATCAAACAGAATGACAAGAACATGGTGGCTCAGGGACAATACTATAATCCGTTGGTAGCTGTGTATACTTATCCACGTGGTGAAGACTTTAATAATCTGAAAACGTATGAAAAATACGATGAAACAAAAGGCTATAACGTACAACAATGGAGATGGGGTAATCAAAGTTTGGGGATGCAAAATCCTTATTGGGTACTTTATCGTAACATGTTTGAAAACAAACGTGACCGTTATATGATGAATGCCAGTTTAAAATATGATATATTGGACTGGTTGAACGTAGCAGGACGTGTACGTTTGGATAATGCGAATGCTAAAGATACACAGAAAAATTATGCTTCAACTGATCCTCTGTTCTCAGGCGATAACGGAAGATATAGATCAGGTATGACACTGGATAAGCAGCTTTATGCAGATTTCCTGGTGAATATAAACAAATATTGGGATGATCTGTCATTATCTGCTAATATCGGTACCAGTATTTCAGATATTCAAAGCGACTCGCAGGGAGCTGATGGTTTTCTTCTTATTCCAAACTTTTTCTCAATTAAAAATATCGAAAGAGGAGCTCCTAAAACAAGCTTGGATCAAAGTGGTTGGCATGAGCAAACTCAATCTGTTTTTGCAAACGTAGAGCTAGGTTGGAGAAGCATGCTTTACCTTACATTAACAGGACGTAATGATTGGGCTTCGGCTTTGGCTAATACAAGCAACAGTTCTTTCTTCTATCCTTCGATAGGTCTTTCAGGTATCCTGACAGAAATGATGGATATGCCTGATTTTATTTCGTATATGCAGGTTCGTGGATCATTTTCATCTGTAGGTTCTCCAATTCCCCGTAATCTGTCTATTCCAACGTATGAGTTTGATGCTCAGGGCGGTGTGTGGAAAACGAATACATACAGACCTATAGATGATCTGAAGCCTGAGAAAACAAATTCATGGGAGGCAGGTCTTAGTTCTAAATTCTGGGGTAATCGCTTGTCTGTAGACTTTACCTGGTATAAATCAAATACAAAGAACCAAACATTTAACCCCTCTATTTCGGCATCTTCAGGTTATACATCTATGTATATTCAAACGGGTGATGTTCAGAATACAGGTATCGAGTTGACAGTCGGTTCCGAAAATAAATTCGGTGACTTGACCTGGTCTTCCACATTTACAGCTACTCATAACAAGAATGAGATTAAACAGTTAATGGAAGGAGAATTCTATGATCCGCAAGGACAGCTTTTAACTAATCCTGAATTTCTTGGACAGGGAGGTATCGGTTCTACTGAGTTCCGCCTTTACAAAGGGGGTACAATGGGTGACTTATATACAAAAAATAAACTTAAAAGAGATGATAACGGAAATATGGTACTTTCAGATAGTGGTAAACCTATCCTTGAAAATGAAACGGAAAAGGCCGGTTCTGTACTGCCTAAATGGAATTTAGGATTCCGTAATGATTTCTATTATAAGAATATAAACTTTGGTTTCCTTATTTCTGCCCGTTTGGGAGGTATCGTTGCTTCCACTACACAGGCTATTATGGACGGATATGGTGTTTCCGAAGCCACTGCTAACGCTCGTGATAATGTAAATGCTGAAGGAAAAATTATGATGCACGGTACGCTGGTGAAACCATTTGACTATTACGATGTAGTTGGACAGGCACAAGGATTGATGAAAGAATATATTTACAGTGCAACAAATGTTCGTTTACAGGAAGTAAGCTTAGGATATACATTACCTTCAGCTTGGTTTAATGATGTAATGAAATTAAACGTTTCTGTTGTTGGACGAAATCTTTGGATGATCCATAATAAAGCTCCGTTTGATCCGGAATCAATTGCTTCTACAGGAACTTATTTCCAGGGCTTTGATTATTTTATGCAACCAAGTGCGCGTAATATAGGGTTCACGGTAAGAGCTGAGTTTTAATAAATGTTTCACATTTAATGTCTTTTAAAATTATGAACAACATGATTATATTAAATAAAATAAAGAAATTGCCGGTTTTTATTCTATGTATGGCAACGCTTGCAGGATGTACGAGCAAGTTTGATGAATACAATCGTGATCCATCACAACCAACTGATGAAGAGATCATGGAAGGAAATTATAAGCTCGGAGCTTTCTTCCCACAGATGCTTAATTATGCCTATCCTGCTCAGGAAAATGCCTATCAGATGGGTGAAAACCTGATTGGTGATCCTTACGGACGTTACCTTTCTGTTGCAAATAGTGGCTGGAGTACCACCTTTGCTTTCTTCAATGCTCCGGATGGCTGGATCAATTCTCCTTTTAACGATGCATTCGAAAAAGTATATGGTGGATGGTCACAGGTAAATCAGCAAACCAATGGTGAAGGACATCTTTTTGCTTGGGCCGAAATTGTGCGTGTAACTGCTATGCAACGTTTGACTGATATGTACGGACCGCTTCCTTATTCTAAAATTCAATCAGGAAGTATTGCAGTTGGATACGATAGTCAGGAAGAAGTATATAATGGTATGTTGAACGATTTGGATAATGCTATCAAAGTATTAACGGATTTCGTCAATGAAAATCCTTCATATAGGGGTATGGCAAGTTTTGACGGAGTATATGGAAGTGATTTTACTAAATGGATTAAATATGCCAATTCATTAAAGCTACGTATGGCTGTCCGTATCTGTTATGCTAATCCTACATTGGCCAAACAAAAAGCCGAAGAGGCTGTAAAACACTCCATTGGTGTCATAACAAGTAATGATGATAATACAGAAAATCCATTCCCACAGAACCCGATCTGGACAGTCGTTGTAAACTGGCAAGATTCAAAACCTTGTGCTGATATTGTATCGTATATGTTGGGGTATAACGACCCACGCATCTCCAAATATTTTACGCCAACGACGTTGGAGGGTGCAGTTGATGAATATTTAGGAATACGTACAGGTTATGCTTTACCAGGAAGTGGTGTAACACAAAAATATTCTAATTCAACATATACTCGTACAGATAAAACACTTTGGATGCCGGCTTCCGAAATTGCTTTCCTGAAAGCCGAAGGTGCTTTGAGAGGTTGGGATATGGGTGGAACTGCACAACAGTTCTATGAAGAAGGTATTAAACTGTCGTTCGACCAATGGGGTGCAGGTGGTGTAGACACTTATATTGTAGATGAAACTGCCAAACCGGCTGATTTCAATGATCCTGATCCTGCGGTAGCAGCTAAAGCACTTAGCACAATCACTATCAAATGGGATGAGAGTGTCGACTTTGAAACTAAACTGGAAAGATTGATTACCCAGAAATGGATTGCTATGTATCCGTTAGGGCAAGAAGCCTGGAGCGACAATCGTCGTACTGGTTATCCTCGTTTCTTCCCTGTATTGCAAAATTCCAGCGATGATCCAAACCTGACAACTCGCTTGGCTTCTCGTATTCCTTTCCCACCGATTGAAAAGGATAATAATGCTCAGAACTACGAGGAAGCTGTTCAGTTATTAGGAGGACCTGATAAATATGGTACCAAACTTTGGTGGGATAAGAATCCTAACAAAGGTTGGTAAAAAAATAATATTATAATAGAGAGGCTGTTCATTCATTGAACAGCCTCTCTATTATAATATATAGTTACTGATATTTGTAATGAAGATATTTTCTTAATGTTCCTCCAATAACCTGACTTAATTCCACATCGTCTCCATATTGATTAGTGATTACCACATCGACATTAAATGTATAAGGGTTTGTCGGTATTGTATTCACGTAAGAACGAAAATCATCCCCTACAAGATTTCCTCCTCCTACTATCCATTTGTAAGTAACTGGACCAGGAAAAGATCCACTCACATGAATTGCGCATGGTTTATTTAATTCAATGGAAGTAGGAAAGCCAGTTAATGAAGCAGAAGCTGCCATTTGAGAAACAAGATCAGGATAAAGTTCCTTTATTGCTATAATATCATATGAACTGAACCCATTCCATGAATTCAGAGCTGTTCCTCCATTCATAACTGAATTTGGATCAGGATTAGATCCGGTATTGGGAGTTCCTTCAATACCAATACCTGAAGGATATTCATTTCTCCCTGACCAATTGGTATGTCTTAAACCCAAACAGTGTCCAAGTTCATGAACCATATTATATACTTTTTGTGAAGATGTCATAGTGGTATTACTATAAAAATCCAAGTTGATGTCAATAGTTGGCCCGGGTTTACCATTTGAAGGAAAAGAGGCGTTAGCTAATACATTATCAGCCAAAGTCCCCCCATCATTTTTAATTAAAATATCTTGATTAGATGTGACAAGCTGCATTTTAATATTACATCCATCGATATTATTCCAATGATTTATGGCTTGTCCTATTTCTGTTTGCCAATTATCTACTCCTGATGAAGGAAGGGAATTATCAATGCGGACTTTGATTCTCCTTTGATTTGGATAAGATATTAATTCCGACCATTTAGCTTGTTTTGTCAATATTAGATCCTCTTTATTAAACTTAATATCGCCCTCCACTAAATAAAAAGTACCGTAATCTACTAAATCCGAAATGTCAAATCCCATAGATTCAATAATCTTTTTATCATTTTCTAATGATGACCCTTGCTCCTCTAAAAAGTTAGGCATTTCACTCAAAATATCCTTATCTTGAGAACAGGAACTAAAAAAAACTCCAATAACTAAAAAAAATAATACTTTTTTCATGACAATAAGTTTTAATTTGACAATATTGTATTTTTCACCTACAAAAATGTGGTAAATATTACCTCAATTAAATTAAAACAGATTCATAATTTAGGGAATAAACTATCATAGTAATAAGGTAACTTGCTTTTTCTTTCCTCCTTTCGTTAAGATTGTAGGTTCATAATTAAAAAAATCTATTAATATAGATAGTTTTTCAATCCAATTGCTACAAATATAATAAAAAATCCATAATAACAAAGATACAACCCTTAACTTTTCTAATACCTGTCACCTGTCACCAATAACCTGAAACCTTGTCTGTATGGGAAATAGAAGGTGACGGAATATCCTTCACTACCTATCATCGGATCTATCACCAGGAAGAAAAATATGAGACAGCATACATAGCCAAAGAAATCGGAAAATCAAAAAATGTGAAAGTAATGTTGTAGTTCTCCGTTGCTATTTATCTATCCCTTTCCATGTTTTTAGGAAAGCTATAAAATTCTTATTGAAGAAGTAGTTAAAAAACTTCAAACTTTTATTGTTTTACTTAGCTGCTTTTATCTGTTTGGTCATAAGCAATTATCCTTTTCACCCAGGTGAAAACTTATTTCCACCTGGGTGAGAAATATTTTCCACCGTGGTGGAATTTATCTTCCACCATGGTGAAATGAATAAATATTCTTTATAAAAGTGATAATACATCCTAACCAAAGTGATAAAAGGCTGTATGTAAAGTACAGAACAGTGTAACTTTGCTTCCGGATCAATAAATCTAAGCAAATTATCATATAAGGATTAGAGTTAGCCTGTTAGTCGCGGTATAGGTAAACTTAGATATGATGATAGGGTGGGTGATAGGAGATATGCGACTGTATACACCATTCTACCCTGCTGCCAGACAACGTTCGGGTTCGGGCGGTGACAGGTGATAGGTATTTACTAAAACAGCCTGAATAGAGTAAGGAATATGATTTATTCTCTTTTTTTATGAAGGTGAAATGTTAAAATTTAAATCCGGATAATACTTTTTAACTTCAAATGTGTTACCATAGTAGTTAATCAGGAGAAACCATATCTTATTTATGAGCAATTCTGAAAAAATACTACTTACACAAATCAAATACGGTAACGAAAGAGCCTTTAAGCGTTTGTTTTATCTCTATGCCGACAGATTATTTATCTGGGCAAATAAGATAACCCAGAACTCGTCTGCTGCAGAAGATATTGTGCAGGACTTCTTTGTTCGATATTGGGAAAAACGCGAAATACTTATTTTCGAGCCTTCGTTTGCGGCTTATGCCTACCGGTCGATATATAATGCCTCATTAAATTTTATCAGGGATAATGAACGATTTATCCATGGATATGAGATAACAATAGATCTGATTGATGAAAATGTTGAAGATGAAGATTTACAAGAACTACAAAGACTTTTACTAAAGGCCATTGATGAATTACCTGACCGTTGCAAGAAAATTTTCGTGATGGCAACTCTTGAAAAGAAGAAATATACCGAAGTGGCAGATTTGCTTGGAATATCAGTAAATACCGTAAAGGTTCAGGTTTCGAAAGCATACCGGCTCTTAAAAGAGAAAATAAAATAAAAACAAATTAAGATGTTGATAATCGGTAAAAATAATTATCACAAATGGAGGTTACTCTTAAAAGTATTAAACGAAGAGTTAGCAGAAGATGATCCCGCGTTTCAGCATTGGTTGGCGGAAGATGTTGAGAACAAAAAACTTTATCAGGTATTAAAAGGAAGAGCAAAGGATAAAAGTATAGCTATTAATAAAGATAGGGTTTTCAATAATCTCTCAAACATTCTGGGGCTCAAAGTGCATAGAGCCATACCATTTTACAGGAAAAAATGGTTTTCATATGTAGCATCTTTTATTATTATTGCTTTAGTAGGTATAGGTGGTTATTCTCTTCAAAAGAATAATCCATCAGTACAAATAAGTGAAACAGGATCCTTAACAAAAGTCACTGATCAGGACACAAAGAAAGCATTTCTTCTATCTTCCCAAGGAGAAACGATTGATTTATCCGAAACATTTGAAATTAAGAAAAAGGATGGTACCCTTATATCCAACACGAGTGAGGGGGTTATTAGTTTTGAACAAAGTAAATCAGATAAAAAGAAGGTAGAATATCATACTCTTGATATACCGAGGGGAGGGGAATATGAACTGTTACTTCCGGATGGTTCGAAGGTATACCTCAATTCAGAGACACAGCTGGTTTTTCCAAACTATTTTGAAGGAGATTCACGTCAGGTCGTATTAACGGGAGAAGCTTATTTTGAAGTTAAGAAGGATACTAAACCTTTCGTAGTACAAACCGAGGATATGAAAATAATAGTATTAGGAACTTCTTTCAATGTGAATGCATATCGGGATATCGAGTCTATCAATACTACTCTTGTGGAAGGGAATATTGAAGTCAATATTGCCAGTAATTCCAAAACATTCCGGATCCAACCGGAAAATGATTTTAGCTTCAATAAAACGTCAAATGAGATAGCAATAAAAAAAGTAAACACAGATATTCACACTGCCTGGCTCAAAGGTGAACTTGTTTTTCGAAACCGACCTCTGGATGAGATTTTTTCTAAATTGAAGAGGTGGTATAACTTCACTATAGAATACGAAGACCCTGCTATAAAAACAATGCGATTTACAGGAAGCGCGCAAAAAGTTAAACCACTGGATTATTTTTTAAATCAGATACAATCTATCACAGATATAAATTATAGAAACGAAGGGAATAAAATCATTCTATATTAAAGAAAAAGCTGTCCGATTTTCAGCCTTTCGGACAGCCTGCTTAAATAAACTGCTTTTTATTTCTGAATGAGATCAGTATTAACAATCTATTTAAAACTTTTCAAATGTATGGAAAAAGAAAAATCTAAACAAGCAATTTTATCGAAGGATTGCCGAAGGCTACTACGAGTAGTCAAATTACTACTTGTAAGTTTATTGCTGGGCACTAACATGATGTGGGGAGGACTCACATATGCACAACTTACTACACTGAATCTGAATCTAAGCAATGTGGAACTGGAAGAAGTTTTTGAAGCAATTCGCAAACAAAGTGAATTTGAATTCTTCTACAGTAATGATCACTTAAACACTTCTGTAAAAGTAAGTGTCCAATTGAAGGATGCCGATATTAAGGAAGTCATGAAACACGTATTGCCGGATGGATATGAATTTGAAATCAAAGACCGGTACATCATGATAAACAAGAAAAAAGAAGAGGCATCCAAGCTTTCTGTATCATCATTACCGCGTCCGCAACAAATTGACAATAAGAAAGCCAATGGAGTTGTCACTGACGAATATGGTGAACCGGTTATAGGTGCCAATGTTGTAGAAAAAGGAACGACAAACGGAACCATAACGGATTTTGATGGGAAATTTATTTTGGAGGTTTCAACTGGAGCCGTATTAGAAATATCTTATTTGGGATATGCCAAGCAGGAAATAAAATCCGGTGCCAATTTGATTATAACTTTGAAAGAAGAAACGAGTGCTTTGGATGAAATAGTTGTCGTGGGCTATGGTTCACAGAAAAAGGCGAACCTTACCGGGGCTGTAGCCGCCATAGCCGGAGAACGTCTTGAAAACCGTTCTGTTCCTACCTTAACACAAGCATTACAAGGAACAGTTGCCAACCTGAATATCTCCACTACTAATGGTGCTCCCGGCAGTAAACAGAATATCAATATCCGTGGATATACAGGTATTAAAATTGACGATAATGGAACGAAATCGAATGTGTCAGGTTCTCCATTGATTGTTATTGACGGAGTACAGGGAGGTGATCTCAGCATGATCAATATGAATGATGTGGAAAATATTTCAGTATTGAAAGATGCTGCTTCAGCTGCTATATACGGATCGAGTGCGCCGTTTGGAGTTATTATAATCAACACTAAAAAAGGACGTACCGGCAAACCTATAATTACTTATAATAATAATTTCGGTTTTTCGCAGCCGACAAATCTTCCTAAATATGTTAACTCATTGGATTTCGCCAATGCATTTAATGAAGTCGCCGAAAATTCTAACTATACAGCGAAGCCATTTAATGATGAGGTTATTCAACGTATTAAAGATTACCAGGCCGGTATCATAACGGATGAAACAACAAAGAATCCAAGTAGTGATAATTGGTTATCATGGAACGGAGCTAATGGAAACAATGACTGGTTTGATATCTATTTCAAAAATGCAAGCTTCAGCCAGCAGCATACTATTGGTGTTTCGGGTGGTTCTGAAACATCTAATTATTATATCGGTCTGGGTTATAATCAGCAGGATGGTTTGTATAACTATGCAGATGATGTATATAAGCGATATAATATGCGTGCCAACCTGTCTTCTGACCTTACTAAATGGATGACTGTTAGTGTGCGAACAGCTTTTTCACGTGCAGAGACTGACAACCCGACTATCTATGGAGGAATTAGTGGAGGAAGTAATTACTCGTATGATTATTTCCACCAATTAGGAAGAACTTACCCAACTGTACCCTTCAGAAACCCTGATGGAAACTATTCAGAAGCCAGTGGTATACAACTCTTCACAGAAGGAGGCCGACAGAAATCTACTACCGATAACGCAATCTTAACGGGAGAAGTTTTATTCCATATATTGCCGGGTTGGGATCTGACAGCTAACTATACGTATGATGGAACTTACATTGAGGACAGTAATCATAGGAAAACATTCTATGTCGTTAAACCGAGTGGAACTAAAGAGCCAAGAGGCGGAACTACACCCAATTACCTTGAACGTAATATGTATAAGAACCAACATCACACCGTCAATATATTCTCGTCTTACGAACGAACCTTCGGAAGTCATTATTTTAAAGTAATGGGTGGTTTTACACAGGAGGTGACAGACAAGTTAAGATTAAAAGGCTCCAACGATTATCTTTATTCAGATGAAGTCCCCTCATTAGCGATGACTTACGGATCAAATCGGAATGCGACTGATGAAGCCTCACAATTAGCTATTCGTGGAACTTTCGGACGTATCAATTATAATTTCAAAGAAAGATATCTCCTCGAATTGAATGGCCGGTATGACGGAACTTCACGTTTCTTGAAAGATGTTCGTTACAAATTCTATCCAGGCGTTTCGGCAGCATGGGTACCTTCCCAAGAATCTTTCTGGGAGCCGGTATCAGAGTATATCAATCATATTAAGATACGCGGTTCGTATGCAAGTTTGGGGGATCAGGCTTTTACCGATAATTATTATCCTTTTTACCCATCATTAGGTAATAATCCTCCGACCAGTACGCATTGGATTTTCAGTGATGGTCGACAATCAGCTATCTGGCAACCGGGGTTAACAAATTATGATCTGACGTGGGTTACCACCAATACATTAGGATTCGGTGTGGATATGAATTTCCTGAATAACCGCCTTACCTTCAGTTTTGACTGGTACAAGCGTCATGCAAAAGATTTCGTTAGTTTCGGAGAAAAACTGCCTGCCATTTTAGGAACATCAGCTCCCCGTATTAATGATGCCGAAACCGAGACAAAAGGTTTCGAAATTACGGTTGGATGGCGAGATAAAATCGGAGAGGTTTCTTATGGAGCTACTGCCGTTTTAAGTGATTATACAGGGAAGATCCTTAAATTCAATAATCCTACTAAATTGATCTCAGATATGTGGTACGACGGCATGACAATGGGTGAAATCTGGGGATATGAGACAATAGGACTATTTAAGGACCAAGCTGAAATTGATGGAACCAATCAATCCTATATTAATGCTAACTGGTATGTGGGCGATGTCCACTATAAAGACCTGAATGATGATGGCAAGATCGACATTGGTGATAACACGGTAGATAATCCCGGGGATAGGAAAATAATAGGAAATACTACACCCCGATACAATTTCGGTATAACTCTGGATGCCGAATGGAAAGGTATTGACTGTACGGTATTCCTTCAGGGAGTAGCTAAACGTGATATCATGTTTGCTGATAATGCAAACTATTTCTGGGGTTTTACAGACGGCGAATGGCAATCAACTTATTTTACACAACATAAAGATCGTTGGACTGCGGATAACACAAGCGGGTATCTGCCTCGTTCCTATTTTAATACAAACAAAAACAGGCAAGCACAGACGCGTTATTTACAGAACGCCGCATATCTTCGCTTGAAAAACATACAAATAGGATATACTATACCTAGATATTTAACAGATAAGATCAATTTCCAGAAGGTAAGATTTTATGTAAACATTGAAAACATGGCAACTTTCTCTAAACTGATGAATATTGTAGATCCTGAAATCGTGAATGCAGATGCTAAGGTATATCCTCTGCAAAGAACATGGGCTTTTGGTGTGAATGTTACATTTTAAAAAAGTATGAAAATGAATAAAATAAAATATTTTATAGTAATATCCATTTTATCGGTGTTAGCTGTATCATGTAATGATAGTTTCCTGGAGAGGAGTCCTCTTGATAAAATCAGCGATGCAAACTATTGGAAAACTACAAACGATTTAAAATTATATGTAAATAATCTGTATAGCAGAAATGACCTTTTGGCCCGTGAAGATGGATGGGGTTCTATTGGTCCCTACGGATGGGATGCGGATCATGGAAGTGATACTCAAGTAAGATATACGTATAACACAAGGATGAACGGGGAAGGAACCATTCCTGATGATGGCAGAAACAATGAAGTGTTAGGGTGGGGAACCAGTCAATGGGAGGCATTACGTGATATCAATTATTTTTTAGATCATTATAAATTAGTGGAAGACCTCACTTCTTTTGATGATGTGAAGCAATATGTCGGAGAGGCGCTTTTCTTCCGTTCGATTTTCTATTTTTACAAATTACGCAATTATGGAGATTTGCCTTGGTGTTCTACTACCGTAAACACCTCATCGGAGATTCTTTATGGTCCACGATTACCCCGTAACCAGGTGGTTGATTCTATTATGGCAGATCTTGATAATGCCATTAATTATTTACCGGCGTTCGCAGGATGGACAGGTCGTTTAACAAAAGAAACCGCAATGGCTTTGCAGGCCCGTATCGCCCTTTATGAAGGAACCTGGGAGAAATATCATGCAAATGATCCTTTCAAAGCAGCTGAAAACCAAAGCACTAAATTTCTGGAAAAAGCAGTCAGGGTAGCAGGTGATCTTATTGCCCTTTCAGAATCAAATGGCTATCCCGGATTGGATGGTGTTGGTGATGAATTTGGATATAGGGATCTGTTCAATCAGGAAGACTATTCTGCTAGTAACGAAGTAATGTTCTGGCGTAAATATGGTGTAGGAGCAATTACCAGTATTTGGGACCGATATTCTGCAGGAGGTTCGGGAAGAGGTATAACTAAGAATCTGGTAGATTCATATCTCAAGGCTGATGGTACACCGGTTGAAGCTAATTATGATGATGGTACACTTGTGAAAATTGCAGAAAACAGGGATCCACGTCTGAGTCAAACAGTTCAGATTAATGATAAAGAACATTATCGTTGGGAGAAAGCCAGTCCTCCGGTTTATTTTATCGCTCCGGCCTTTGATGGATGGGATTCTGAAGAGTCTTGTCCTTCCGGTTATCAGGTTTATAAAGGACATAACTTTCGATATGCTGAAGCCCGGCCGAATGGACAGGGATTGCAAGCTCTTATATATTTCCGTTTTGGTGAAACCTTATTAATATATGCTGAAGCAAAAGCGGAGCTAGGAACTATTACGCAGGCAGATTTGGATATAAGTATAAATAAACTACGAGATCGTGCAGGAATGCCGCATATGACACTCAATGTTAAAACCGATCCGAATTTTGAATTTGCCTCTTTACCTCCTATTATTCAGGAGATCCGCCGTGAACGCAAGATAGAATTAGCTTGTGAAGGATTCCGTGTAGACGATATCATGCGTTGGGCAGCAGCCGGAGAGTTAGTCGTTGGTAAAATACCGGTAGGAGCAAAGATAGCACAATTCCAAAATTTCAAGTTTGAAGACTATTTGCCAGAAGCTGCTCCCGATCTTAATCGTCAGGTAACTTTCGATGAAAGAGTAAGTGCATTGGAAGCTGATGCAAACGGATATGTAAAAATATTTAAAAGTACATTGAATGGAGGAACACAAGGTTTTAATTTCAATGTGAACAGAGATTACTTGTATCCAATCCCAACCAATCAATTAACTTTGAATCCGGAATTAAAGCAAAATCCGGGTTGGTAATAAAAAATGAATTAATAACCAGGAGCCGGCAGGAAAATATTCGGCTCCTATCATAAATACTCCTACCATGATAAATAAAATTAAATTTCTTTTTTTAGCATTGTTTGTTACATCAGCAATAACAACAAGGGCTAACTCAAACCAGGTAATATGTGTACAACTGGATCCTTTGAAAAAAGTACTGAAAGAACAATTATTCTTTGTTGAAAATAGCGAGGTCTTTGCTGCAGCTAAAGGTGAAACAGTTACTTACCAATTTGTAATACAAAGTCAACAGACTATTAAGAATCTGAAGGTTGAGGCTAGAGACCTTAGCAATGGAAATAAGAAAATTACAGTAGGATTAAAAGCATTCGTAGGGTATGTGCATGCCGGACGCAGTACTCCGGTTTATTCTAAGGACAGACTTATCGCTGCCTCAGAACTTTTTCCGGATCCTTTATTGGAGATAGAAACTATTGATGTTCAACCTTTATCTAATCAGCCTGTATGGCTTACCTATCCGGTTCCTCGTAATGCTATGGGCGGAGAGTATAATGCAGAGATAACATTCTCCGGCGAAATAGAAGGAAAATCTTTTAGAATACAAAAGCAAGTTAAAGCAAAGATATATGATGTTACATTACCTGAACAAAGTTTATGGGTTACTAATTGGTTTTCATTAACTCCTGAAAAACTTCAGCTAATGAATGATCAAAAGTCTGTTGAGCCTTATTCTACTCGTTATTGGGAATTAGTAACAGCAATAGCCGATAAGATGCGAGAGAATGGACAAAATGTATATCTTATTTCACCAGTACATTTATGCCAATATAAAATAACAGGAAAAAAATATGATTTCGATTTTACCAATTTTGATAAAATGGTTGATCTCTTTATTCAGAAAGGAAATATGAAACGTATTGAAGGTGGACATTTAGGAGGACGTTTATCGAATTGGTCAAGTCCTTTTGGTATCACCGTACCTGTATTGAAAGACGGTAAAGTGGGATTTGAACTTAAACCATTGGAAAATGATACGGCAAAAGCATTTATTACTCAATTCATTCCGGCATTGTTTAAGCATCTGAAAGATAAAAAATGGGATAAGTTATATATGCAACATATAGCTGATGAACCCATAGAAACAAATGCCCAATCATATATTGCTATTGCCAATGAAGTGAAGAGAATGGTTCCCGAAGTGGAAATTATTGAAGCAAACCACTCCAGGGAAGTACAGAATACAATAAAGGTATGGGTTCCTCAACTTAATTTCTATCATACTGACTATGATTTTTATACTGAAAGGCAAAGTAAAGGAGATGAAGTGTGGTTTTATACCTGCCTGGCTCCTCAAGGCAACTATGCGAATCGCTTCTTGGAACAACCATTGATCCAGACACGTATACTACATTGGATAAACTATCGTTACGGGGCAACAGGATACTTACATTGGGGACTTAATTATTGGAATGATAATCCTTACGGTGAAACTACATTTGCTAATACAGAAAGCGGCAATACATTACCTGCCGGTGATTCATGGATTACTTATCCTGCTAATGGCAAACTATATGGTTCGATTCGTCTCGATGCCATGCGTGACGGAATTGCAGACTATGAATTGCTGAAACTTTATGAAAAGAAAGACCCCGGTGCCGCTAAAGAGATGGCCAGAACATTAGTTTATCAATTTGACTTATACGATAATAACATTGCGGCTTTTCGTGCAAAGCGTATAAAATTGTTGGAAATACTGAGTAACAACTAGATCCATTTAAAATATTTAAATACTTTTGTTCCATAATAACGGACCTATTTATGGAACTAATAACAACAACCGAAAAACATATACCAATAATTAAGTC
The DNA here is from genome assembly GCA_032054765.1 of Tannerellaceae bacterium. GTDB lineage: Bacteria > Bacteroidota > Bacteroidia > Bacteroidales > Tannerellaceae > DFXE01. Next base: position 171,420 of record DAMBSC010000004.1, on the reverse strand, counting down.
TATAGCCGACGAAGTATGGCCGAAAACGTTTGGAGATATTTTATCTCAGGATCAAATCGTTTATATGATGGATATGATGTATAGCGTGGATGCTATTAAAGAGCAAATGAATAATTTGAACCATCATTATCTGTTAGCAAAAGACGGTGAAGAATATCTGGGATATCTCTCATATGAAACAAATTATAGAGGAAAATCCTGGACAAAAGTCCATAAAATATATGTTCTTTCCAATACACAAGGAAAAGGTGTAGGGCGTTTCCTGATAAATGCTGTATCAGAAATCGCAAAAAAGAATAACAACACAGAACTATCTTTGAATGTAAACCGCTTCAATAGAGCGATTGATTTCTATAATAAGGTAGGTTTTGAAATCATAGGTAATGAAGATATAGATATTGGAAACGGTTTTCTGATGGAGGATTATATTATGAATAAAAAACTATAATATCATAACAGTAACAAATTCAAATCGGACGGGAGTAATTTTTATTTACTTTCGTCCGATTCATTTTCTGTTTTTTCTGTTTTTCAATCAATGTAGAAGTTGGACAGATTTGTCCGTATCCGTACACCATTCTCAAGACTTTACAGCTTATTTTCAGTAAGTTATTGTTTCGGCATAGTCATTGCTTTTATAATAGCGAGAGAAACAATACTATAATTTATATGAATATTATTCAGTTACAAGGTATAACCAAAATTTATCGAACTTCCGAAGTAGAAACAATTGCTTTGGAAAATGTGAATCTGGAAGTGAGAGCGGGTGAGTTTATGTCTGTTATGGGGCCTTCCGGTTGTGGGAAAAGTACCCTTCTTAATCTAATGGGGCTACTTGACTTACCGGAAGAAGGGTCAGTAGTTATTAATGATATTGAGACTACGCATATGAAGGATGGACAGATGGCCGAATTTCGTAATAAGGTATTAGGATTCGTTTTCCAGAGTTTCCATCTGATCAATTCATTAAATGTTTTGGATAATGTAGAGTTACCACTTCTTTACAGGAAATCAACAGAGAAAGGACGTCGTGAAATGGCTAAAGAAGTTCTGGAAAAGGTTGGACTAACTCATCGTATGAGACATTTCCCCACTCAGTTATCCGGCGGACAGTGTCAGCGAGTGGCTATTGCACGGGCCATTATTGGGAATCCTCAGATATTATTGGCAGACGAACCTACCGGTAATCTCGATAGTAAAATGGGAGGAGAGATTATAGACCTCCTTTTTAAACTCAACGGGGAAGGCACTACCATTGTGATGGTAACCCATGATGAACATATAGCAGAATCAACCCAACGTATTATCCGTTTCTTTGATGGAAGGAGAGTAGAGTAATAACGATTAATGATTAACGGTGAACGATTAACGATTAATAAGTTGTTAAATGTTTCCTGTTAATCGTTAATCATTAAACGTTAATCGTTATGATAAAGATTTATTTCAAACAAGCCATAGAAATGCTGAAGCAGAATAAATTCTTCAGTTTTATATCCATACTGGGAACCGCTTTAGCTATTATGATGATTATGGCTATAATTGTTTCTGATGAAGTAAAGAATATCAATGTTCAGCCGGAGGTAAACAGGGATAGAACATTGTATTTGTCTTTTGAAACCAGAAGAAATGTAAAAGAGGGGAATAGCTGGTCAGGAAATGTGTCTTATAATGTTTTAAAGAACTATATTTCTCTTTTAGAAACACCGGAATTAATCTCTGCACATACACATCTGTATGGAGCACGGGTTAGTATGGAAGGTTCATCGGATTTGATACCTGCCACAATTAAAGCAACCGATGCATCTTACTGGAATATATTAAAATTTACTTTTCGCGAAGGAAAGGCTTTTGGAGAAGAAGAGTTTCAATCTGGCCTTCGTAATGCAGTTGTATCAGAGAGTATGATAAAAAAAGTTTTTAAAGGGGAAGATGCAATAGGTAAGACTATTCGTATCAACCATCAAAATATAGAGTGATTGGTATTGTTCAGGATGTTTCTCCTGTTTTTAAAATGGCAATAGCAGATATCTGGATTCCTTATACTTCCTTAAAAAGTATCAGTTATGTAGATGAGGTAATGTTATTAGTGAGAGATAAGAAAGACATTGCTGCAATACAAAATGAAATCAGAAAAATTGAGAAAAAGTATGACGATGTAGAAGCTCCCTGGCAATTAACTCTGAGAGGACCTGAACCCCATCATGTATATCAAATGGGACTTTGGGGTAGCACAAATGAGGAGATAAATGAAAATTTAAAGATAAGAAACCGTAAAATAGGGTTTATCCTGATAATAATCTTACTTGTCCCGGCTATTAACCTTTCAGGATTAAATCTTTCCCGGATTAAGAAACGCACGCCCGAGATAGGTGTAAGGAAAGCATTTGGTGCAAAAAGACATATCATTCTGATTCAGGTGCTTTGTGAAAATCTCATAACTTCTTTTACGGGAGGAATTATTGGAATAATACTTTCTTATGTGGTGATTTTTCAGATGAGAAACTGGTTATTGGGGATTCCTCCGGACAGTATGATTCCTTTTAATACCCTTATCTCATTGCCTGTCTTATTAGCTGTATTTATCGTTTGTGTATTAGTAAATATTTTATCGGCAGCTATTCCTGCCTATCGAGCTTCACAAATGAAAATTGTTCATTCACTTACTAATAACGAGAAATAATTATGATAAAGCATATTTTTACTATTATCTGGAACGAACGGAAAACGAATGCCTGGATTTTATTGGAATATATTCTTGTTTTCTGTGTCCTTTGGTTTTGTTGTGACTATATGTACTATATGGCCAAACGCTATTATGAGCCTCTTGGTTTTGATTTGAATTATACTTATCGTATTTATATGTCTGAACAGCAAACGGATATTGATGAACAACAACAATTAACCCAAGAAGATAGATATTCATATGCACTAACGATTATGGAGCGGCTAAAGCAACATCCCGATATTGAAAGTGTAAGCCTTTCGAGTGCAGCTATGCCTTACAGTTTATCTGTTTCCACATTTAATTTTTATGTAAATACTGATACTGCAAAATATGTTGATTTACGTATGAGATATGTGTCTTCCGGCTTTTTTGATGTTTTTAAAGTACGGATTACTCATGGTAAACCTTTCGACTGGACAGATCCCGTAAGTACAAAACAAGTATTGATCAGCCCTGCGAGGAGTGGGCTTTTCGGGAGTTTTTCAGAGGAGGTTTACCATATCTCAGATATCCATACCTTAAGACAGGGGAATATTAATAACGAGCCATTGGAGATAATAGGTCAAACAGAAAAGGTAAAAGATACTTATTATCAACCGTATTATAGCAGTATATTCAGGTCATTAGAAAAAGGAAATGCCCGTATAGATTATAACGAATTAGCAATAAGGATACGTCCCGGTGCGGAGAAAGGTTTTGAAGAACGATTTATGAAGGAGATGAGTAAACAGTTAGCTATTGGCCCCTATACTTTAGTGGAGATAAGATCTTTGAAAGATATGAGAAAACGAGCGGCTAATATCTCCAAAGTTACCGATAGTCTAAACAGTGTTTACTCCATAACTGCATTTCTGATCATTAATATTTTTCTGGGTATCATAGGAACATTCTGGTATCGTACGGAATCACGGAAAAGTGAAATAGGTTTACGTCTGGCTCTCGGCTCTTCAAAACGTGAAGTAAAAGCACTATTATATACAGAAACACTTTTACTGTTATTTGTTTCTTCTGTGATCGGAGTAAATATTTGCATAAACATAGGGCAGTCAGATATACCTAAAATGCTGGGTATTCCACGGGCTGATTCCGTTCAGGCAGGCTCAGGTGTGGAACAATACTTTATTACGTTTGCCATAACATTTATATTTCTGGCTATTATATCACTGATAGCTGTTTGGTATCCGGCTAAACAGTCTTCGGATATACCTCCTGCTGAAGCTTTGCACGAAGAATAAAATAAATTCATTATTTTTACTTGGTATTTGAAAGTCAAAGCCCATGATATTAATCTGTGATGACGATATTACTGTACGAACTTCACTAACTCTTGTACTGAAAAGGGCAGGATATGAAGTTGCTACTGCCTCTACTCAGCAGGAAGTAATTGATTATGTACGTAAAAATACTCCTGAACTTATCCTGATGGATATGAATTATTCAAATACCACGACAGGGGAGGAGGGCCTTGAATTGTTAGCAAAGATACGTATATTTCAGCCGGATGTTCCTGTTATACTTATTACTGCCTGGGGATCTATCGGTTTGGCAGTACAGGGGATACGTGCCGGAGCCTTTGATTTTATCACCAAACCTTGGAATAATCTAGCCTTATTAAATACAATTCAAACAGCTATTCAGTTGAATGGAGAGAGTAATGAAGAGGTTAAAGCAAATACGGATTTTTCAGTTAACCTTGTTGAAAATCCGAAGATAATAGGTAAATCCCCTCTTCTGTTGCAAGTTTTGAATACTGTTTCCCGTATTGCCCATACGAATGCTCCGGTATTGATTACAGGAGAGAGTGGTACAGGAAAAGAATTGATAGCCGAAGCGATCCATGAGAAGAGTAACAGAAATAATAAGTCTTTTATCAAAGTTAATTTAGGCGGTATTTCCCAATCTCTATTTGAGAGTGAAATGTTTGGGCATAAAAAAGGTGCATTTACTGACGCATATCATGACAGAGTAGGCCGGTTTGAACTGGCAGACAAAGGCACTATCTTTTTAGATGAAATAGGTGAACTGGATCTGGTTTGTCAGGTTAAGCTATTGCGGGTATTACAGGATCAGACTTTTGAACCGTTAGGAGATAGTAAACCCAGACAAGTGGATGCACGGATCATCAGTGCAACGAATAAGAATCTGGCAGAAATGGTGACAAAAGGGACGTTTCGCGAAGATTTGTTTTATCGTATCAACCTAATTGCAATTCGTATGCCTGCTTTACGCGAAAGAATTGAAGATATTCCATTATTGGTCGATTACTTTGCCCGGAAGCAAGCTGAGATAAATATGCTTCCGGTAGTTGAGATATCTTCCGAGGCGATCGAATATTTAAAAAGATTACCTTACCCCGGTAATATACGAGAGTTGAAGAATTTGGTTGACAGGACTATACTTGTATCTGCTAAAGATAAGATTACAGATATCGATTTTAAGGAGCAATATATAGAAATACTCGAACCCGATAATCAACCTCATTCTATTAAGTCATTGGATAAGCTTGAAAAGGATATGATATTAAAAGCGATCAGGTTGTATGGAGGTAACCATTCAAAAGTAGCTACAGCTTTGGGTTTGACTCGTCAGACATTATACCGCCGACTTGAGAAATACAACATCAAATTGCCTGAATAAATGAAATCAAGATGGATCTTTTGGGTAATAGTTGTTCTTATAACGGCGATTTTGATGGGGATCGGATGGCTGTTTTTCCCGAATGATCCTACACCCTTCTGGGTGGTTCAGTGTATTGCCCTTGCTTCTATCTTTCTATCCTTATTTCTTTACAAAAAGTTGATCAGGCCATATCATATCATTCTGAGTGGAATGCAGTTGCTGAAGGAACAGGATTTCTCCACTCTTCTTCGGCCGGTGAGTAATAAAGATGCAAATCAGTTGATAGATATATTTAACCGTATGATCAGTCAGTTAAGAAGTGAACGTCTGACTGTAAGAGAAAAAAATCATTTTCTGGATTTACTTATTAACGCGTCTCCACAAGGTATTATTATCCTGGACTTCGATAAGCGTATAGCTGATATTAATCCTGCCGGATTGAAGTTACTGCATATTCACGACCTGTCGACAGTAAAAGGGGGTACTCTCAATGATGTATCTTTTGAACTTGCCGGAACACTGGCCTCTTTGAACAGAGGCGATGATGTCATAATAAGAGGTTCGGGCGTAAAAGCTTATCGTTGCATACGATCATCGTTTGTAGATCAAGGTTTTAATCATCCTTTTATTCTTATAGAAGAACTCACTCATGAGCTATTGAAAATTGAAAAAGAATCTTACGAACGGATCATACGCATGATGTCGCATGAGGTGAATAACTCTGTTGGCGCAATAGGTTCGACATTAAATGTTGTTTCCGATATCTTTAAACAAGACGGAAAAGAGGAATGGGAAGAAGTTTTACCCGCTGTCGAAGCTTCGTTCGACCGTTGCGGGCATTTAGCACAGTTTATCAGTAATCTGGCACATGTCGTAAAAATACCTGAGCCTTCTTTGTCTGAAGTATCCCTGAATGAACAAGCCCGCGCAGTAGATGCCCTTACCCGATTAGAGTGCCAGAAACGAAATATTAAATTGACCTTATCATTGACAAACCGGGATCATACGATACGGGTAGATGGAATTCAATTTGAACAGGTATTGGTCAACATTATTAAGAATGCATATGAGTCGATAGGTCAAGATGGAGAAATACGTATTGTAACACAATCTTCTCCATTGTCTATAGAAATTGAGGATAATGGGCCGGGTATAACCAATGAGGTTAAGCAAAAACTTTTTACTTCTTTCTTTACAACCAAAAAAACAGGCCAGGGCATTGGTTTAATGTTTGTAAGAGATGTACTTATCAGCCATCAATTAAAATTCAGTCTTGACTCGGAAGATGGTTGGACGAAGTTTAAAATTTTCTTTGAATAAATTTTGATACTTTTGTTCCTCATTTTGAACAAACGTATGATACAAGAAATCTATCCGCATATTTTCAGGAATGATTATAAGAACGAGAAGCCCAATGAAGATAGTTATGTACTTTATTTTGAGGATCGTTCGGTGTTGGTTAAACAGGAAGGAACAGATTATCGTTTCCCTTTATTCAAAGAACTGGAAGGAATACAGGATGATACAGCTGTCTATCTCTTTTCAATAGATAATAAGGCTTATTTTCTGATCAATGATTTATCTGTAAAACCTTTGGATTTTCAACTACTGACTATATCAGCTTTCAGAACTCTTTCACCACAATATACTGCATTTGCAGGAGTAACAGCTTTTAGTTTACATAACTGGTATACTACTCACCTTTTTTGTGGAAGGTGTTCCCACAAGATGGAACATAGCAATAAAGAAAGAATGCTCCATTGTCCTCAATGTGGAACGATGGAATATCCAAAGATATCACCGGCTATCATTGTTGCCGTAACAAATGGTGACAAAATCCTGTTATCTAAATATGCTAATAGAGAATATACACGGTATGCTCTTTTGGCTGGATTTGCGGAGATTGGTGAGTCCATTGAAGATACGATTAAGCGGGAGGTAATGGAGGAGGTCGGATTAAAAGTAAAGAATCCGGTTTATTATAAAAGTCAGCCCTGGGGATTGAGTGATACCTTATTACTTGGTTTCTTTGTAGAATTGGATGGTGATGATACGATTACTTTAGATAAAGAAGAACTGGCTGAAGCCGCCTGGTTTTATCGTCACGAAATTCCTCCTACAGAATCTGTTATAAGCCTTACCAATGAAATGATTGAATACTTTAGACATGCAATGGCTGATTAATTTAGGATACTGGGGCTTGTTTATCGGAACGTTCCTAGCCGGAACAGTTCTTCCTATCAGTTCCGACATATTACTTGTCGGGGTATTCACACTTGGAGATAGTAATCCCTGGATATGCCTGCTTGCTGCCACTACTGGGAACTGGTTGGGGCTTATGACAACATATTACATAGGTTGGCTGGGTAAATGGGAATGGCTTGAACGCTGGTTTAACATAAAACGTGAAAAACTTATAGAACAAAAGAAAGTTGTTGATAAGTATGGTGTATGGATTGCTCTTTTTACCTGGATACCTGTGGTAGGCATTGCAGGACTTATAGGATTAGGATTTTATAAAGTGAAGCCTCAACTTACCATCCTTCTTTTGCTGATCGGTTGCTTTGTCCGTTTTCTACTATGGACATTACTTTATGTCAATTACGGTCAAAAATTCATTGAACGGATAATTAATTAAAAATCAGTGATGTTTAGGAAAATTGTCTCAAGATGGTCTCAAGATGATTCAGTCATAAAAAAGCTTATAACTCCGAATATTCCTATTAGGGATTAAAATATCAAAAAGATAAAAACTCATTGTATTTAGTCTTTAAACAGTCGGTCTATCAAATTGCCGGAACGTTTTTCTATGATTTCCTTGATTTCCTGTTGTAATAAATGGAAATCCTGTGTTGTATAGGATTCGGTAATCCTGCCCTCTGTAAGATAATGAATATAATCACAACAAGTAGTCAAAGATTCGTAGATATGAGAGGTAATAAGTATGGTTTTGCCTTTTTCACGTAATTGACGTAATATCATATTTAGCAAATAGGTGCTTTCCAGATCTAATCCATTAAAAGGTTCATCTAATATAAATATGCTTTTATCTTGTTTCAAAACAGCCAGTAAAGCCAATTTCTTCCGCATTCCCGTAGAATAGTTTTCTGTAATATCATTAAGAGGTAATGAGAAGAGTTGTTCCCATCCTTCAGTATCAAAACTGTTTGTATTCTTTTTAAAAAGTGAAAGGTATTCAATACCTGTCATATAGGGATAGAAGAAGTTTTCAGTTTCTAAGTAAGCGATATCTTTCCGTTTAATAGGTTGGTTGTTATATAAGATATTTCCTGTTACAGGATCAATAAAACCATAAATCGTATTTAACAAAGTGGTTTTACCTTCTCCATTCAATCCGACTAGCCCGTGTATTTTCCCAATTTCCATTGATAAGGAAAGATCTTTCAGAATATATTTTTCCTTTTTGTAATAGACAGATAAATTATCAATGGTAAGCATATAAATAAAATATTAAGTTCTTACGAGCAGAAATGTAGTAACGAATTAATAAAAATAAAGTTAGAGGAGCAAAAATAGGAAATAGAATGCCAAAATAGGAGAATCCCAAAGATACTTGTCCAGTCATTATTTTTTTATTGGGTTCATAAATAGTATATTTATATAAGATAAAGACTAGCACGTTAAAAGATATAAGTATAAAAAATAACAAAATAATCCACCATTGATCAGGTCGGATAACCGTATAGAGTATACAGACAGGTAAAATACTTAATAAGAATAAGCGTATATTTATCCATAATTTACGATGAAGAAAATCTTTGCTGGAAAGTTCGTCACTACATAACAGAGTTATAGGTTCACATATCCGAAAAGATTCAGCCCAGAATGATGCATATAGCCAAAGAAATATGAGGGATATATATGGAAAGAATACTCCAGCGAATGCAATAGTATATAGAATAAGTAACCAAATTCCATATTTCCGGAACACTGTCCTAAATTCAAATAATTCAATCGGTATAATTGAGGGGACAGGAAAACCTTTCTTTACCTGACGGAAGGGTTGCTTAATAAAACTGATTCCAATACAGCCCAGAAGAATACCTACTGTTATTATCCAATGCCCGTGAATCACCGTAAGTAATATGATCGGTAATGATACAAGAAGATGATCTACTGTAAATATCCGTTGAGGATATATATCGATCATTTGTATGAAGTGATAATCTTTCCGTCGGATATGATAAAAGGATAAAATGAATAATAATCCGCTACTAACAATTAAGGAGCCTCGAATTGTCGCCATAAAAGTATACAATGCAGTTATAATAACACCTACAATTACTAATATAGTGATCATGTAGAGTACAGGTATTTCCTTTATAAATACCCAGCATTGCATAAGGCGAAACCGTAAGAAAGAAAGATTTATTCCTCGCTCCACACACTTTGTTTGAGGTCTTCGATGTAGAGATTTTGCTTTTCGGGATTGAATTTTACGGTAAATGTGTAATGGGTATCTCTTCGCATGTGGGCTTCGGTGGGATAAGCGGTGTAGGTTTCTCCCTCTATTTTTACGGTTATGTAGGCCTGAAATTCTCCGCCTTCGGCTAAGACGATGGCTTTGTAATGGTTTTCCGACTCTTTATAGGGGGTGATTAGTGTAATCGAACCAACTCTGACATCTGCACCGGCGGGCATATCTACCAATTGAAAGTCCAGGAGAGCATTAGAATGAATGAGATCCACATTGGTTAAGTTTTCGGTCACAGTACCCGAATAATATCTCGATAGTTTATCAGCCAAAAGAAGTTTCTCCGGAGTAGACTGATCTCCAATCCTGGGAGGTTCGGGCCCGATACTTTTACTTACCGGATAATAATCGGGTGATACAAATTCAATCACAGGGCCTATTCCCTCTCCAACATGCCCACCCGCTTCATACTGGCTATCGAAACGGTAAGGTTTATCCTTTGGTGTAGCCTCTATACCTTTGTCGGTTATAGAATAATTGTATGTATAACCCGCCACCCAGAATTCCCATCCGGGGCGTTCTGCAATATCTACAGACGAAGTAAGGAAAACTGTTTTAACAGCAACACCGTCTTTTTCAACATCGGGTTCTTTATTGTCGTCATCACCACAGGAGATCAATAGGCCGGATAGTAATACAGGCATAAAAATGTAAAAGCGAAAGAGTCTCATCATTTATATTCTTTAATGTTAAATATATTTACATAGCTACAAACGTACTAATTTTTCCAGGAAATCGATCAGGGGTATTGAATTTAATCTGTAAAAAACATCCCTTTGCAGACGACGTTGATAAAAATAGGGCGGGGTAGGTACCACAAACCCACCCTTTTTGTGTGAAACGTTTGGAGGGGAGCTTTTTGGTTATTACTTTTGTCGGCGTAGTACAAACCCTAAAGAATGAAAGGGTACAACAATGCTAAAAAAATTATAGAAACATATCAATTGGAACTAAGTCTGCTCTTCGGGATGAAGGGGTTTACAACTGTTGTTCTTTGACTATTGCCGGATGCTGCTGCCGGCGGGAAGTTGATTAGTTCCACAATCTATTTACATTTTATTTTTAAGTTTTTGAATGAGTGGGGTTTTCTGCTAATGGGTTTTTTATGCGACTCATGGCGTGTGATTCCTCGATTATACTATTATTACAATGGGAATACAACCTAAAGAATTAAGTAAACTGGGGTATACCAACAATATTGCTCGTAGTCTGGTTACGATGATTGTCAATAAGCATTGCAAGCATACACCGAAAAGCGAGGTATCGGCTCTATTGAGTGATTTGTTGAATAATCCGGAAAAATATAAAACAGACCTTGTCTGGGGTAAGCTGGCTGAGCATTTTGCCCCGACGATGGTTGAGAACAGCTTCCGCGTATGGGAGTTGACGGAGGCTAAGGCGTTTAAAACCTACGGAAACAAATGGATCGACAGCCTGGCAAAACAGCAAATGGAACTGGCGATGCGACTTCCGGTGACGGTAGCGGGTGCTTTGATGCCCGACGCTCATGTGGGATACGGACTGCCGATTGGTGGGGTACTGGCTACGGAGAATGCCGTGATCCCCTATGCCGTGGGTGTGGATATCGGTTGCCGGATGAGCCTCAGCGTCTTTGATGTGAAAGGGGATTTCCTGAAACGGTATGCCCACCGGATCAAGGAAGCGCTGAAAGAGTGTACTCACTTCGGGATGGAGGGCGGACTGCCTTTTGAGCAGGAACATGAAGTGTTGGACGATCCGGCCTTTCAGTCTACACCCTTATTGAAGTCGCTGCACGGAAAAGCTGTGCGGCAGTTGGGAACTTCGGGCGGAGGAAACCATTTCGTAGAGTTCGGCGAGATCGATTTGTTGGAAGGCAATGTACTGAAACTGCCCGAAGGGCGGTATATGGCGTTGCTGTCGCATTCCGGTTCGCGTGGATTGGGGGCTGAGATTGCCCGCCATTACAGCCGGATCGCACGGGAAGCCTGTAAACTTTCCCGCGAGGCGCAACACTTTGCCTGGCTCGACCTCTCCACAGAAGCCGGACAGGAGTATTGGATGAGTATGAACCTGGCAGGCGACTTTGCAAAGGCTTGCCACGAACGGATTCACGCGAACCTCTCCAAAGCGTTGGGGGTAAAGGTTCTCGGCAATGTGAACAACCACCACAATTTTGCGTGGCGCGAGGAAATCAGTACCGGACAATATGCCATTGTCCACCGCAAGGGGGCGACACCGGCAGGTAAAGGCGTCGCAGGGTTTATCCCCGGAAGTATGGCTACGGAAGGTTATCTGGTTTGCGGAAAAGGGGAAATCCAGTCGCTAAACTCAGCTTCCCACGGCGCAGGACGTGCCATGTCGAGGCAGAAAGCGAAGGAGCAGTTCACCCAATCCGCCATGAAGAAGCTGCTTACGGAGGCAAATGTCGCCTTGATCGGAGGCAGCGTAGAAGAAATGCCGTTGGCTTATAAAAACATAGATAAGGTAATGGCTGCACAAGAATCATTAATTGAAATACAAGGCCGTTTTATGCCTCGTATCGTACGAATGAATAAAGAATAAAAAGTTAAAAAGTAAAATTATGAACAAGATAAGATTAGATCATGAACTGCCATTGGCATTTACAGAATGGGGTTGGAAATATCATCACATGGGAATACCGACAGATAAAGTGATACCAGGTGAACTATATTTGCCTCACCTGAAAATGTCTGTTTCGGGATTCGAGACAAGCCCCTTCGGCATCGAGTGGATGAGGTTTGACGAAGATTGTCCGATATCAGAGATAACAAAAACAGTTCCTCATATTGCCTTTGAGGTTGATGATATTGACGAGGAATTTGCCAAACACAATTTTGAAATTCTATCAGAACCAGGTGTACCCGGTGAAGGAGTCAGAGCAGCAATGATCCTGCATAATGGCGCCCCTATTGAATTGATAGAATTCAAAAAATAGATGCAAACTATCAATTGCAGTCAGTTTTAACTGACTGTTTTGAAAGAAGATGCACACACTCTCTTTTTGAGGCTTTAGCCAAAATGAATCTTTTGGCTAAAGCCCATAGGAATAAATTATTTCCATCTATTATCAACTATCAATCAGCTATCAGTCAGCTATCAATCAGTTAAAACTGACTGCAATTGATAGATCGGCCTTAGCCAATTGATATAAATTGATCTTTTTTACAATAAGGATAATGGTTGGAAAAAAAGATGCTATACTTTCTGGAAAAAGATGCCATACTTTTCGCGAAAAGATGCCATACTTTTTTGGAAAACTATGCATACTATTTTAAAGCAATATATAACTAACTGAAAAACAAAAACATATAGATATATCTTGTTTTACCCTTATAAATTAGGGAAAAAATACAATATCAATCAAACAAAATGGAACAATATAAAATACAATTATTCGAAAAAAAGAAACTGCTGGACGATGCAGTTGTGCAGTTAAAGAAGGAATTTATAGGGATCGACGGCGTGATCGACCAGATAGCCAATACGATCACTTCCTGGTTCTTCTTTCCTGAAATGCAGGATCGTCCGGTGATTATAAATCTGTGGGGACTGACGGGTATCGGGAAAACATCCGTTATCAAACGCTTCAGCGAACTGATAGGATATGCCGAACATTACTTCCGTTTCGACCTCGGCGAATGTTCGGGCAGTTATTTCGATATACAGGAGACATTTAAGGAGATACACGAGAATTGCGACGGCGAACCGGTGATAATCGGGCTGGATGAGTTCCAGTTGGCACGCACGATCAACGAAGAACAAGAGGAGATAGACCGCGCTTCCATACGTGCTATCTGGGACCTGCTCGACAGCGGGAAGTTCGACGTAGTCAATTTCGAGTACAATATCAGTTGGTTTCATAAACTGATCAAGAGACTCGATCTGGCGCTCTACAAAGGAGTCGTGGTGGAAAAAGGAATCATCGTACAGAAAGGAGACGTGTATTGGGAGATCGTAAACCCCCATAACAAGCCGGAGGAAGAAAATACCGATGCCGTGCCTTTCGTATCCGATAGTGAATTAGACACCGTTTTCGGACTGACCGACCACTTGTTTCTGGCAAAAAGCGAGATCAGGGAAAAACTAAACGAAATGGATGGTGAGCAAACCATCGACTACCTCATCACCCTTTTCAAGGCGTCAATCAAACCAAAAACGGTAGATTGCACCAAAGCCCTGATATTCGTAATGGGAAATCTGGACGAGGTATATACCATGAGCCGTAATTTCAATCCGGACATGAGCGCTAATGAGTTCCATCGGCAGTCGTCGGAGATAACAATCACAGAGGTAAAACAAGCCCTGTTGAACCGTTTCCGCAGCGAACAGATAGCCCGGTTGGGAAACAACCATATCATCTATCCGGCATTCGACGAGCAGTCGTTCTACGAAATTATCCGTTTGGAACTGGATAAAATAAAGAAAAAAGTGTACGACAACTACGGTCTCCGAATGAAGTTCGACAGAAAGGTAGAACGCCTTATTTACGAAGAAGGTGTTTATCCCACGCAGGGAACACGTCCGGTATTCACTACCGTTCACCAGATCATAAATACACGTCTGGGGAAGATACTGAACGAGATTTACCTGAATGGATATGTTGCCGATTCGCTACTTTTCTCGGTAAACAAGAGAGCGTCCGAAAAAGATAATGCGGCTTTGCAAATCGATTTCATTAAAGACGGAGTGCCCGTTCATCATATCATCGACCAGCAGCCGTTGGTATTAGGCAAACTCCGTCAGGAAAAGCAGAACGACGAACAAGCCATCGTAGCCGTACACGAAAGTGGGCACGCTATCCTTTCAGCCCTGCTGATGAAGACGATCCCCGAAGTGGTATTCTCCGTAACAGCAGACAGCAAAAGCGACGGCTTTGTACTCTCGCGTCCCGAATGGAACTATATCTCCAAAAAGGAAGTAGTGAACCGCCTTGCCGTACTGCTCGGCGGACTGACAGCCGAACGTTTGATATTCGGCGACGAGAATGTGACAATCGGATCGAGTTCCGACCTCAACAAAGCCACCCAACTCGCCACGTATGTATTCTACATCTGCGGAATGGGGGAAGTGAAAGCAACCTTCGGTAACGAACACATGAACAATGCCACGCCTGCCGTGATATTCGACAGCAACAGCCAGTCGGTCAACCGCGACTCAAAAGAATTGCTTGTCAAAGCCGAAAAACTGGCAGCCGAAGTATTGGAAAAACAAAAAAGATTATTAATTATGATGGCCGATTACCTCAGTGATAAACGAACCATGAACAAAGAGCAGATCAAAAGCTATATCGCCCGTTATGCAACAAGCTTCGATCTGGGCGAAATCATAGAAGACGCCGACCACCTGTTCTACCGGAATCACCTCAAAGAATTGGCCGAAGAATATGGAGAAAATAAAAAGGAGCAAGGAGAAAGCAGAACGGAACACGCAGAACGAAAAGAAAGGGTAGGGTATTAACGGATACAGCCTCTTCCCGTTCTGCTTTCTGCGTTCTCCTTTTAAGAATCGGAAAAATGAAAGAATCAGATAAAAAACGAATAGGAAAATTCCTGAGTTTGATACTCAGGCACAGTCCCGAAACGATAGGACTGGAATTAGACGAAAACGGCTGGGCTGATGTAGACAACCTGATCCGCTTATCAGCCGCACACCGCCGCCCTTTCAGCATAGTGGAGCTGGAGGAAATTGTAGCCACCAACGACAAACAACGCTACTCCTTCAATGACACAAAGGAAAAAATAAGGGCGAATCAGGGACATTCTGTCAACATTGTATTAGGTTTGTCCCCGGTTGAGCCGCCCGAATACTTATATCATGGCACTGCTACCCGCTTCCTTTCTTCAATTATGAAAAACGGAATTGTGAAAGGCGGCAGGCAGCATGTCCATTTAAGTAGCGATACAGCTACAGCACAAAAAGTAGGCTCGCGCCACGGTACACCCGCCATCCTAACGATAGAATCCGGCAAGATGTACCACGACGGCATCCTGTTCTACCGTTCCGAAAACGGCGTATGGCTTACCGACTATGTAAATGTGAAATATATATCGAAATGAAATGTCCATATCAATTAGCTAGTCCGATCACTTGCAGTCAGTTTTAACTGACTGAAAAAAATGATAATAAAAATAAGAAATGGCTTTAGCCCAATGATTTAGTTAGGCTAAAGCCAATAGAAACATAAACTCTCTGGTCAGTCAGTTAAAACTGACTGCAAGTGATAGGAAGAAGAGAGGCTGTAAATTGAAGAAATGTAGATAGTTTGGAATAAAAGAAATTCCTTGTTTACAGGAAAGGGTTTTCCACTTTGGTGTGTAGGTCGTTTATGTATGTATCCATAAGTTTGCCGATGTTGAAAAATAGATATGAAAGGGTTTTTATAAAAGGGTTTTTTACCCTGATGTGTTCGGTGGCGGTAAACAGAGTTTTGTTATTGGCTTGGGGTTCGAATTCGCCTGTCCAGTGTCCGGTGAATAAATTGGATTGCATATCGAATGAGTAAAATGAATTGGGGCGTTTTTCTTTTGTACGGAAATGTATAACAGTGCCGTCGTGGCTTATTTCGTCCCATACTTCCATGCCCTTATCACTTTCGAGGATAACAAGGTCTTTGAGACTCCTGCGATACTGCCAGTCGGTATTATCGGTCACGATCCTGAACAATGTTTCCGGTGCGACATTAAAAACGGCCTGCCTGCTCACAACCCTTTCGGCAGGCAGCAGCAAACCGGTAAGATAAATAAGAAAGACAATACCGGCTAATCCTATTAAAATATATAGAACCGCCATTGCTGTCATTTATCTGAAGCCACCCATTTAATGGCCTGGGTTAGTAGTTTTATGAATGAAGGGTTTTCCCATGATTGATTGTCGTGCCCTAAGGTCAGGGTTACGATCCTTGAATGGCCGTATGTGTTTGTCCAACCAACCAACGGGCCACTGGCTGCTTCATCGGTGGAAAGTAACGGATGAACAGTCGACAATATCTCAGTACCTCCATATGCTTCGTCCATGATTTCAAAGTCGGTTATGCCATTTGTAACAGGGTGGTTTGTATCCTCTACATGGATTTGCATGTTTACATCATGCTTATAAGTAGAAGGTTTTTGTTCGATGCCGTCTTTTATCCAGGGGAAATGATGGTATCTGCCACCAATGATCTTCACATACTCAGGCCAGAAGTCATAACTGCAAAAGGCATGATGCAAGGCAACCAACCCTTTTCCTTTTTCAAGCATGGAGATAAAGTCGCGCTGCGCTTCCTCCGATATTTCTTTCGGCATATCGTATAGCAATACCGCATCATATTTCCCTATTCTATCTTCTTTGAGCAACGGGTGGGCATCCGGATGTTCGGCGTGGTCGAAGGTAATTCCCAGTTTTCCCAGCATCACGTCAAACTGTTCTTTATCGTAGCCGTGTCCTCCGGTGATCAACAGGACATGGGGAGTGGTTCGGTTCGCAGCAGAACAGCCCATTACAGCTAATGTGAGGCATAGAATGAATGTAAAATAGGTCGCTTTCATACGAATAGTATTTTTTTGTTCCGAAACAAATGTATCATATATTATCCATCTTTTAATCTTTTTGACGGCGTTTTCCTCATGTTTTATAAGCAAGAAATGATTATCGGCGAATATTTTCCTTTGCAGTCAGTTTTAACTGACTGCAATTAAAAAGCATCTATATTATATGTAATTATTATCTTTGTATCTTCTTAAAATATTAGCAATATGAAAAATAGCAAATTGCTCTTGGTTAGCGCGGCTTTACTCCTTACAACATCTTTTGTTACATGTTCAAGCAGTGATGATGATACTCCGAATGATCCTGTTGGTACTGTTACGCTTAATATGCTGAATGAAGATAATGGTCAAACAGAACTTGGAAATTCTGATGTATATATTGATAATGGCAATAACTTTTATAGCTCATCGTGTTTATTATCGAGTCTTGGGAAAAAGAACGGATTAGGAAGCATATCGGATATATTACTTATAGGCGGAACCAATACCATAGCGGCAGAGCCGGAAAATGCTTATCAAGTTTTCCCCAGTGCTGCCATAAGGGAATTTCCCTCGGGAAAACTGGCTCTTAGTATCGGATCAAACTACTACAATGTATATGTCGTTTCACAAATGAAACAGGAGGATGCAGTTATAGGTGCAAATGTAAAGTTCATCCTTATGGATGTTCCCGGTAATGACTTGCCAAAGTTAAATACTAATATTGGAACGCTTGACCATAATAATGCTAACCAGCAGGAAATCACAATAGAGTTACCAACTTCGGATTTTGAATATGAACCTACATTTGGTAACAATGTTAATGAATATGAACATGGAAAAAACGGAAATAAACTCACTATTAAATTAATTGATTTTTTTATGCCTGTTGATTTTGGCTTCTATATCCGTATCAAGGATAGCTATACCTATGTTTACGGAACAGTACAGTAATAATTTTTGCCTGTAATAAACCGAAACCTTTACATCGCTGTGCTATCCCTAAGTGTTCATTTAGATGAGGGAAATCTGTACTTATTATATCAATCAGTTTTAACTGACTGCAAAGGATAGAGGGAATAAATAAAATGATTACTTTAGGGAAGTAAAAACAGGAAGGCGGCACGAGGTTTATCCCTTATTTAAGGGATATTTGGGTGGTGCAGAATGCGTATCTATGCACATGAAATGACCATGATAAACGTACATATAACAGACGACCAGGCGATGATGGTAGAATTGCTGATTCCGGTAATCAACGCCTCCGGCTTTACCCGGGTATCAGGATACTCCTATAAACTGTCCGAATGCCGGAAGAAATTAAAGGCAGAATGCCCTGATGTATTACTACTCGACATCAATATGCCCGATGGTAACGGGGTCGTGTTTTGTAAAGAAATACATAAACAATATCCCCGGATGAAAATTATTGCACTCACCGAGCACAGCGAGTATTCATGCGTCAAAAGTATGTTTAAAAACGGGGCGTCGGGTTATGTGGTAAAGAGTGAGGCGGTCAGGGAGATATTGGAGGCAATACTTGCCGTAACGCAAGGGAAAAAATACCTCAGCCCTGAGATAGAACGGATGATGTGCAAAGCAACAAAAAAGGCTATAACGTTGACTTTGCGCGAAATGCAAGTCCTTCAGTTGGTTGCCAAAGGACTGAACTACCGCCAGATTGCTGAACAAATGATAATTGCCCCGACAACCGTTAATTCGTATCAGAAAAAACTACATCTGAAACTGAATGCAAAAACGAAATTTCAACTTATTGAGAATGCGAAAAAGGAAGGATTAATTTAATAACTGATTATGAAGAAGTCACTGATTTTTTTACTGCTTTTATTGCCGGTTATCTTACCGGCTCAAACGGTGAATGTAGACTCGTTAGAGAATGTGTTACATACGAAAAAATTATCTCCGGATGATGAATTAAGCATTTACAGAGAGTTATTTTTAGAATATACCCGTTCGGATATCGACAAAGCGAAAGAATATGCCGAGAAAGGATTGCAACTGGCTAAAAAAGAAAAAAACAAGCTGATGATGTCTAAGTTTATCGAATACATTGCCCGTATAAACTATACAAGAGGCGACTATGATTCCTCTCTCGACCAATTGGATGAAGCGCTTAAACTGGCCCTTGAAATAAAAGACGAGCAGCAGGAACTTAGTATATATTCCGATATTGCTGCAATCTATGGCAAAAAAAATGAATTGGTAACAGCATTGGAGTATTTCACAAAAGTATTAACCATCAGTGAAAAATTAGGGGATAAAGACCTACAAGCAAAGACATTGTACAATATGGCCGGTCTGCACAACATGTTACGCAATAATGAAAGAGCTATGATGTACCTGGAGCAGTCAAGATCAATCGTAGAAGAATACAATCTCCCGGGTATTTTACCGAATATTTACTATCAATTAGGTGCATTATACACCGATAATAAAGAAATTGAAAAAGGGATGAAGTATAAATTAATGGTTGATTCGATTTGCAATAAAGGAGAGGGAAGGTTAGAGTTGTGCGCATTCAACTGCCAATCATTAGCCATGACATATTATACTGAATATGATGATTTCGACAAAGCGCTCGAATATGCGTCGAAAAGCCTGGAATATGCACAAACACTTGGCAATCCGGGTGTAATGTCGGGCTCATTGGTCGTAATGTCGAACATCAATATAGCAAAAGAAAACTGGACGGAAGCGGAAATTGCCGCAACGAAGGCTTGGCAACTGGATTCAATAAGCATGAATTTTGCCCCCAATTCAGCATTTAACCTTACGGTATCCAATATTTATTTAAAAAATACAGATAAAGCGATAACATTTCTTGAAAAATACAAAGACTTAAAAAACCAGTACAACGATAAAAGCCTCCATGAAGCACTTATGAACCTGGAAGTGAAATACGAAACCGAAAAGAAAGAAATGCGTATCTCTACCCTGGAGAAAGAAAAAACATTGTACGCCTGGCTTGGAGTGGCAATTACCGTTGCCTTACTTTCGATCATAGGTTTGTTGTTCTACCGTCACCGCTCAGCCATACAAAAACGTAAGATTGCCGAGCAACAGATAAAACAGTTGGAATATGAAAAAGAAGTGATTGCCATCCAGTCGGCCCTGAAAGCCGAAAAGGCCGAAAGAGACTTAATTGCCCACGACCTTCACGACAGCGTAAGTTCCCTGCTCACGGTAGTAAAAAACAACATGAACCTGTATTTGGATTCGGAGTATAAAGAAACGGGTTATTTCAGCAACGCATTTGATGTACTGGGCAAATCCATTACCGAGCTAAGGCGGGTAGTATACCATCTCAAGTCATTTATCCTGACGAAGGAAGGTGTGGGCGCTGCACTGGGTGACTTCTGTTGCTTTATTCCCAACACAGAGTTTCATTTCAAGGACTTCAATCGCAGGTTCGACCCCGACAAAGAATATGTTCTGTATGATTGCGCCTGCGAACTTATAAACAACGCGCTGAAACATTCCGGTGCGTCCCGTATAGATGTACACCTGAATATGGACGAAGAAACCGTTTATCTTTCAGTTGCCGACAATGGAAAAGGCTTCGATCCCCAGACAATCAAACCGGGCATAGGTCTGGAAAATATCCGTTCCAACCTCTCCGCCTTCGGAGGCCATCTGGATATCCTCTCCGAACCCGGCAAAGGCACAGAAGCCAACATCGACATGGAAATCAAAGAGTAATAAAAAGATCAGTTAGAGTCAATTATCATTTGCAGTCAGTTTTAACTGACTGTAATTTTTTCTATTTTCATTCTATTTCTCTGATTTGTCATGCTAAGGGGATTCCCTTTTCGTCAACAAAGATATATTATCTTTGCAAAAGCAAACCCTATATTTATTCAAAAGCAAACGGTGGGGAGATAGAAGGAAAGAAAATGCAATTACAAATGAAATAATACCATGAAACAATATGTTTTGATTCTCTTCTTTATGATGGGCATATATCCTCTTTTGGGACAAAATTATAATCTTTCCGGCTTATCGGGACTTGTTGACGATGAGGGGAATCAATGGTATGAAGTGGCAGGATATGACATCCGGATAACTACAAAGAAAGGGGTGATTTCGGATAGCGGGTTTATACGAACCGTCAAGAGGCAATATCATTTTGCTGATACGGTTCCCGAACTCAAAGATTTCTCTCTGGATATGGAAAACAGGGTTTTCAGAAGGTCATATAAGAAAAGCAAAAAGCTTACCAGGAAGATACTTTGTTATCTTTTGCAGACAAAGGTTAATGAGGTGGCGATCATCCATTTTGAAACATTCAATGAAAGGAATCGTACGTTGGAGAAAACGATTCTTCAAAAGTATCTTAATGCTTCCTTATCTTCTTATTTGTCCGAGACCTGGAATGTGCGGGCGATTACATTGGCGGGCGAGAATGTATCTTTGTATAACACCTGTAAATACCAAAAACCTAAAGATCTGATCAGTGGAAAAACAACTATCAGATGGTCTGAATTCCCGACGATGAAAGCCGCCGAGAAAGATGTAAATAATCGTATCGATGATATGATGTCGCCCGGATGGGAGGTCGTATATGAAGATGATATCAATGCCGAGTTTATGAAAGTCCCCACCCTTGCCTACCGGGTAGTCTATAAAGTAGATAAGGAATATCAGTACTATATATGCTACTACATAGCGGAAAGGGTTAATGAACAATACATAAGCTGTACCATCGGTACTTATTCGGATGATATATATAGTGGCGATATACATGTCCCGAATATCTTTTTCAGGCTATTGGAAACCCCTGATTCTAATATGGATGATATGGAATCATCAGAAGATACATATAGTAACGTATCACCATCTTCGGTGCCGCCTTTCTCATGGGAAGTACAGGCCGGGACTTTTATGCCTCTGGGCAACTTGTCCAAACGCTTTGCAACTGCTCCGATGGTTGGAGGATACGTAGGTTATGCTGTAAGCCGCAAGCTGTTGCTTGATGCGGGGATCAATATTGCTGTTCCCATAAAAACCAAAAGGTTTGCTTTCTCGGGAAACTATGAAGATGAAACAAAAGCCGTCCTGATGTGTAATGGAAATTTACGGTTACGAACCCGGCATTATCTGAGGGCAGATACCTATTCCGACTTTTATGGCGGACTCGGACTGAATATTCTTGTTACCGATGCCCTCGGAGGCTATAATGAATATGATGAGGCTTACAGGGAATCATTATATGCTCCGGATATATTCGCCGGACTTTCCATAAAACGCAAACGCATAGGCGCCTTTGTCGAATATCATTTTGTACCCTATAATCTCTCCAGCCGGATAGACGATAGTTTTGGCAGCAGCATGGTCGGTATCGGCTTATCGTTTGGTTTTTAGGGACTAAACCAATCAATTGCCTGGGACTAATTATCCCTTGTCCCAGGTTCTAGTCTCAGGCTGATTCTTTTATTTTTCTCCATTGTCAGTCAGTTAAAACTGACTGCAATTGATTGGTGACTCCTTGCCAATTGCTTGATTAGTTCATTTTTTGAAGCTCTTTATGGACTCTGTTTTAATAGTTTCTTCCTATCAATTGCAGTCTGCTTTAGCAGACTGACTGATTATAGATGTCTTGTCTTTAATTGGCTTTAGCCAAAATGAATCTTTAGTCTAAAGCCACTGGGGATAAAATATTCCTTTCTCTGGTCAGTCAGTTAAAACTGACTGCAATTGATTTAGAACTCCTTGCCAATTGATTGATGACTCTTTGCCAATTGCTTGACATGTTCATTTTTTGAAGCTTTTTATGTGTTCTGTTTTTACTAGTTTAAATGTCTCTTTTTTCCTTATCAATTGTTTAATGCTTCGCTAAGCGAACTCTGTTATATCAATTGCAGTCAGTTTTAACTGACTGATTAAATAAATGCAGAAATATATAAATGGCTTTAGCCAAAATGAATCTTTAGTCTAAAGCCATTGGGGATAAGATATTCCTTTCTCTGGTCAGTCAGTTAAAACTGACTGCTATTGATTTAGAACTCTTTGCCAATTGCTTGATATGTTCATTTTTTGAAGCTTTTTATGTGTTTTGTTTTTAATAATTTACTTGTCTCTTTTTTCCTTATCAATTGTTTAATGCTTCGCTAAGCGAACTCTGTTGTATCAATTGCAGTCAGTTTTAACTGACTGATTTAATAAATGCAGAAATATATAAATGGCTTTAGCCAAAATGAATCTTTAGTCTAAAGCCACTGGGGATAAGATATTCCTTTCTCTCTGGTCAGTCAGTTAAAACTGACTGCTATTGATTAATGACTCCTTGCCAATTGCTTGATATGTTCATTTTTTGAGGCTTTTTATGGACTCTGTTTTAATAGTTTCTTCCTATCAATTGCAGTCTGCTTTAGCAGACTGACTGCTATTGATTTGTATTTTTTACAATAAGGGTGATGGCTGGGGGGAAAGTATGCATATTTTCTGGAAAAAGTATTAATACTTTTTGAAAATAGTATGTATACTTTTTGGGGAAAACAGGCATGGTTTTTTGAGATTGTATATAATGTGCTGGAATACAGGGGTATATAATTATTGTCTGTCTTGTTATTATTAATTGGGAAAAAAATACAATATCATCGGATATGCAGAGGATATTTATAGAAGGTTCATGGGGGCTTTTATAGGGTGTAGGGGCCTTTTTTTCTATCGGCGGTAAACATTTATAATAATAATTTGTTATTAAAATGAGTTGAGGATATAAAATAACTTAAAAATTCATCATTTTTATAGATGTATGGTGATAATTTCGATATTATTACTAAATTTGTGGCTGTTATGTAAAAAATGTAGCAATTAAACTAACAACTAAATTAGAACTGACAACTATTTAAAACTAACAACGAAATTAAAACTAACAACTAAATTAATTGCAAAAAGACTATGATTGCTTTATGGCATGAAAAATCTTTTAACTATATAAGAAGACGACGTTTTGAACAAATGTTTATAAATCTTTTTACATATTGTGACTGTTCCCCTTTATTTTTTAGGAAATAAGACTATGAACCTTGTGCTGGTATAAATGATCAGTTCAAGCGTGTTGCCTTTTTATAATTTATATTGAGAGTAAGGATAACTAACTTTTATTAATAATTTAATTGAATCTCAAATGAAAATCAATTTTAAACATGCGATGTTGGCTTTCGCAGCCTTAACTTTAGGCTTTACAAGCTGTAACAATGACAATGACGACCCGGTAATTACAGCAGGAGAAGAAACCTTTATGGAATTAAAAATCTCTTTTCCTCAGATGACTCGTGCTACAACAGATGCTAATGCCACAGATGAAGAAGTAAAACTGAATTCGATATCTGTTTTTATTTTTGATGGTGCTACAAGTGCTTTCCTGACAAGAACAGATCTCACTTTGGCTGATTTTAATGAAACAGAGGAAAATGACAAGTATACTTCGAAAAAAATACCAACGACTACTGGTGCGAAGAAAATTTATGTAGGAATGAACCTTCCGGCATCTTTTCCATCAACGGTTGCGACTATTACAGACTTGAAGAAAGCTTGGACTATGACGCCGGCAGACCTTTCATCTAATGGTATCACCATGTTCTGTAATGCCGAAGAAAATAAGACATTGGTGAAAAGTGATGATCCTACTTATGACACAGCTAATAGTGCTACTTTTACGTTGGAGCGTATGGTTGCTAAAATAGCAGTGCAGGCAGCTTCTACATTAAATTTAGCTACTACGGATAATAGTGGTGTGATTAAAAGTGTGCGGTATGCTATTGCTCAGTCCAATACAAAAATATATCCATTTCAATTAATTGAAAGCAATATTGTAAAAGACCCGAACTGGGCTACGACTCCAAGCGGTGATTTGGAAGATCTGACTACAGACGTAGACGATTATGTTGCAATGGATGCATCTGCAACTGCAATTAAAAGCTTGGCATCCGTAAGATATGCACCGGAAAATACAACAGAGCAAAAATTGCAGAAAGAAATAACATACCTTTCTGTTGTGTGTGAATTTGTTCCGAATGAATTCTTAGACGGATCAGGTAATGGAAAAGGAGATAATTCAGCAAATGCCCCAAAAACATTCTGGGTAGTATCGCTTTCAAACGGCTCAAAGAATTATTTTGATGTAGAATCTGAAGCGGATACTTATATGTCGAACCAGGCTGCGCTTAGTCCTACCAAGAGTACTCCTTATAAAGACGGTCTTTGCTATTATAATATGTTCTTAAACAAAACGAATACAATAGCAGATCGTGAAAATTATGATGTGTACCGTAATGATTTCTATCATTGTACCATTTCAAAGATCATTGCTCCGGGAAAACCGGGTCCTGGTATAGATCCTGAGGTACCGCCGACTACTGAAACAGATATCTTTATGGAATTGAATATCAAGCCATGGGTATATGTAACAGATGACTATCAGTTGATTTAATATAATCTGAATACAATTTTGAGTGGTAGATATGAAGGTGTGTCAAAAGTTCCGAACTTTTGACACACTCTCAGCCTGCTACTTTCCCGAATCAAAAAAGAAAGAGACTTTAAGAATGCATCGGATAATAGCTTATATCCATGTAATTGTCATTATGGCCGGGAGCATTTTTTTCACGTCTTGTATTCGTGAAAATCTTGACGATTGCCCACCCGCCAGGTCATCCTTACGCATTTATTTCTCGTACGACTTCGATCTTATCTCGAAGGCTTTGGCCGGGAAAGATATAGAAAATGTTCATTTATATGTGTTTGATAAAGACGACCGGTTCGTACTGTGTAAACCTGAGTATAATGTACAATTAGATGGGAATGAATATATAGACCTGGAACTACCTCCGGGTACTTATAACATTGTGGCCTGGTTTAACCAGGGCGAACATTACAGAACCAATCCGGATGCGGATGGTTTTTCAGAGGGAAAGACATTGCGGACAGATGCTCAATTGTATCTGGATCTTCCTTCGGGTGATAGTATATGCACCGAGCTTCCGCATCTCCTTTACGGAGGACTTTCTGATGTTGTTGTAACAGGCGTTACCGAGCACCGGTATACGATTCCCGTACAACAGAATACCTATCGGATCAATCTGACTGTAGAAGGGCTGCCGTCTACTTCGGATACCTATGCAACTGTTATTTCTGATGATAACGGACGCTATAACTTTGACAATTCATTTGCTCCATGTTCGGAGTTTCGATATAAAACGACTACTCTTTTCGGGAGTAACAAACAGCTTAATACATCCACTGTTGTATTACGGTTGAGCGACGGACGCCAGCCTGTTTTGAATTTTCTGAATGAAACAAGTCAGGAAAACTTGTTTGCCGGCGATTTGATCGCCCTTATAAAAGAAGCTAATAAATATGGGGCTTCACTGGATTTTAAAAATACGCACGAGTTTGATATACTACTTACTTTTAATGCTGATATGAGCGTGACGGTGACCGTCAACGGATGGAAATATATACCCGACGAAACGATCATTTTTTAAAAGAAGTAGAACAAAAATTTGTAAGAATGAGAATGTATAAATATTTACTCTTTATCCTGCCGCTGCTTCTCTCTTGTTGTATGAGAGAGGATGCCGAGCCTGTCGTGCCCGGCGGTGACGATCTGGATGTAAAGTTTGTACTGCAAAAAAACGCATCTTCAAGAGCCATGGACGCAGATGCGGAAGACTATATAGGCCGTATCGACGTACTGGCATTTAAGGTAAACGGCTCTGCCGAGACATTTGCTTATCATGCCAAGGCTAAAACGATTGATAATGCAAACAGGCAATTTACGGTTACTCTTCGCAGAGGAGGGAGCGATTCATACCGTTTTGTGATCGTGGCCAATCTGGAAGATAGCCAGGGCGATGCATTAAGCCATATCGCCGCGACGGGGGTAAAAGAAGAAGTATTGAAAAAATGGCTGACGATCCGTAACACCGGAAAATGGAATGCTACCGGTCCGGGTGATTTTCGTCCGATACCCATGTGGGGCGAAACCGGTGTGATGCAGATAACAGAATCTACTGCATCGAGCGGAATTTCGGGAATAACGATTGTCCGCATGCTGTCGCGTATCGATGTAGAACTCACTGAGGCTGCACGAAACAATTTTAAACTGGTGCAGGTAGACCTCTATAATCGCAAGACGCGGGGATATGTAGCACCCTTGAAGGTAAACTGGGATGAGGCTACGCATACGGCAACGGCTGTATCTGTGCCGGAAGATAATGATCCCGCCGATCCTCTTACCCTATTCGATCCATTGGAATATAAAACAGCCACTACGGCAGGCGTTGCATTCGAAAAGGCTATCTATATATTTGAAGCTGCCGGAGTTACGGGAAGCGACAAAATGGAAGCTACTTCCATCGTGGTGGGAGGATATTATGATCCGGATAATAATACAACGGAAATGTCGTATTACCGGATTGATATAAAACCGGAATCGGCTGCTTTACTTGCGAGAGATTTAAAACGGAACCATAATTATCATGTCGGTATCTCTGTTGTAGGCAAAAAGGGAGCCGGATCTTCCATAGATGCTTTCTATGGCGACTTCACCTTGGAAACAGAGATTACAGCATGGAATAATGCCGGGCAGAATATAATCTTAGACGGACAGTATTTCCTCCGCTTATCACAATCGAAGATCTCTCTCTGGAGTACGGGCAATACGGTGCATATTACCGCTGAGACTAATTATGACGGGAAATATAACAATGCAGGGAATCCCGGGGTGAGGCTGAATGAAGCCTGGGGAAACCCGGGTTGGAGAACTGTTTCGATTTCGGCGCCGACCCTGGTGGGTGGTGTATATACATATGATATAAGTGTAGAAGTTCAAGATTACATTAATGGCGTTCCCGACGGGCGATGGAATGCTTTCTGGATCGAAGCCGGAAATATGCAATGCAGGATGGATGTATGGCAAGGTCATCTGCCTTGGTTTACTACCAACATTGCTGCGGACTATGAACCGGGAAATACCCGTTACGAAATCACAACAACTACGTCGGGCAATGAAAAATGGAGAATTACGGGAGTTAGCGACCCGGATGGGATATTGTTCAGCAAAGATCAATATGTGGGCATGACGGGAACCAATAATGATAAGCTTCCTTTTTATATCAAACAGGATGCTTTGCCCGGGAAAGCCGCACAAATAACATTCGAAAATATGGGTGGCGATAATCCGCCTGTTACAATAGAAATCAAGACAAAACCATGAATAGGTTCGTAAGAAATATGAAAAGAAGTTATTTAAATATCTGTTTTCTGATCAGCACCCTTGTTGCTTTACTGCTGACAAGCTGTGTTGACGATACGGAATCTTTCGACATACCTAAAGTTACATTCAGCGATATAACCATAAAAGTAAGTGTTCCTGATACTCGTACTCCTTCGACTTCTCCTTCTACCCGTGGAATGGTAGGCGATGGAGATGCCAATAAGGAAGATGAGGTGAAAAGAGTGGATTTACTTGTTTTTGACGCTACTGACCCCGCCAACGAACGATTCATCGAGTATGCCCAGGGCGAAGAGATCAGCCAGGACTTTTCTCAATCTACCTCAACAGTCACATTTACCGCAAAGCTGTCACGCAGAGACAATGCGTCCCGTATAGTAATAGTTGCCAATAGTAACATAGCTGCTATTGCGGAAAGATTTGATAAAGGGCAAACAACTAAGGCAGAAGTAATGGAGAAGCTGATACATGCTACTTCCGGTAGTACTCCTGCTGAATGGAAATGGAAAACCGACGTATTAACTCCGGCGTATACCCCGATCCCGATGTATGGAGAGGTAGAAGTGGCAAACCTGAAACCTCAAACCGTTTCGAAAGAAGGAATTGAACTGACCCGTATGCTTGCACGGATCGATATTCAGAACAGTACATTGGACAATGGAAACACTTCGAATTTTACACTGGAACAGGTTTATCTTGTTAATTACAATACAGCGGGCTATCTTGCTCCTGCATGGGCTTCAGGCACAGGACAGATACTGGACCCTCAACCCGACGATCCTTTAATCCCCGCCGCAAGTGGCAAAAAGCCCGGGAAAGACAATGCAATCGTATATGCACTGAACGGAGCGACAGAATATATAGGCGAGATATACGCGTATGAATCCATAGCTGCGGTAGATAATCCAACTTCTGCGGATGGCGACAATACAAGCCGGAGAGATGCTGTCTGTTTGGTGGTTAAGGGCACTATAGAGGGTGGCGAATCATCTTATTACCGTGTCGATTTTACAGCAGGAAGTGGAAACTCCGCCCAATATTTACCCTTGAAACGTAATTTCAAATATGTTGTAGACATACTACAAGCCGATGGCAAAGGGTATGCCAGTTTAGAAGAAGCTATCAGCTCTTATACGGTATTATCCAATCTGAAATGCCGTATCCTGTCTTATGACCGCAGTAAGATTAAAAATATGGTATTCAACGGGCAATATATGCTGGGACTCGGAGAAACGGAAAAAACGTTTGACAAGGTTGGGACAGACTATGGACGTGGCGCGGCTGCGATTGATGTGTTTACAGATTATGCATCAGGCTGGACGGCAACAATTCCTTCGGACGTTGCTTGGCTTACTTTTGAAAATGGAACCAAGTCTATGACAGGGGGATCAGGAGAATCTCAAATGAAATTTAATGTAGCAAATGCCGGAACTGAAGCTGATCGTACAGCTGAAATAACCGTTACAGCCGGACGGTTGACCAATAAAGTCACAATAAAACAGACATCTTCGGGTATAGGATACGTTAAAATTCTGGATATGTATGGAAATGAAGTAAAAAATCTGTTTTTCCCCGCAACAGCTCCCATTACTCCGCAGACTGTTTATGTAGTTTGGGAAGGAGGAGAGAACTTCCAGGCTG
Source organism: Tannerellaceae bacterium (assembly GCA_032054765.1). Lineage (GTDB taxonomy): Bacteria > Bacteroidota > Bacteroidia > Bacteroidales > Tannerellaceae > DFXE01. The sequence continues at coordinate 141,172 of DAMBSC010000004.1, read as the reverse complement.
AATTACAAGAGTCTAATACAGGTAACCAGGGGGAGCTTATCAATTATGATATACTCGATCCGATGCTTTCAAGGACAGTGGCTACCAGACTTTCTGGAAGGATCCAGGCCATTACAATAAAACCCACGCCCATCTCTTCGTATAGCAAATGGGATTGGATGAGATTCTATCTTTTCAATGAAAATTGGTCTGATCATGTCAGCGCTGCTTTAAAGATCGACCAGGCAAATATGATATTCGAGATTTCAAATTTGCGTACCTCAGGATATACCTTAGGGAGAGAATATACATTGAATTTAGGAAGTAATTTCTTATGGGAAATAGACAATGTCAGCCTGGTTGAAGGGGATAACACTTTAATAGCTGATTACAAAGATATTTATGTAGGAAATTCAGGGGGAGTTGTAAATAATTACGATGTAAAGGAACTATCGTTCCAAACAGGTAAATGGCAGAAAGGTAAAAAAGGTATTCTAAGAATTTCATTTAAAGTTACTTTTAAGTCGGATGTTGATGAATTCCCATTCAATAGAACGATTGATATACCTCTTAATAGTACCTGGTTGGATTATACAGGAGGAGGCAATTCATCCATATCACCACGATATTATTTATATCCGACTCCCTTTATAGATGCTAATTTTAATGCTATCACTAAGACTTACGCGGAAGCAAAGACTATATGTGAAAATATTGGTGACGGCTGGCGTCTTCCGACAATGAGCGAACTATTTACAGGATATGCATATATGGATGCCCTTGGAGGTTTTGGAACTCAATACCAAAACGAGAATGGCTGGTTTGAAGGGAATCATTGGTCTGGTTCGTACATTGACGGCACCAATAATTACCTCATTGTGCAATCACAAACCGGTTATGGATTGAAAATGGCCAATAATCAGGCTGCAGCATTCCGATGCGTATACACGGATCAAAACCAGTCCGGAACGAAATACCCATACCTGAAGGCCCATGAGGACGGGGTCATTATAGTTTCCCGTGATCAGAGTGGCGGGGTCGATCCGTCTGTTCTCTTTTCACAAGGTGAAACCCCCGATGAGACCCGGACTAAAAATAAAGTCGCCCCACAACTGCTGATTGCGAATTCGGATGCTTCCACAGCTGTGAGTTGGACTACTGCAAAATCCAAGTGTACAGAAATGGGAGAGGGCTGGCGATTACCAACTCAACGCGAAGCCTATCTGATATGGGGATTAGGAGGATACACTTCCTCAAACTCTTTGATTGACTCCGGCCAGGAAGCCTACGACTGGTCTTCATTCACTAATTTCAACAAAGTGACAGATGACAACTGGACATTAACAGAAGAAGGAACCGCAAACGCATGGCTCTTCCAGGCAGGAGGACAACAAATGATAAATGTAGAAAAAACTACCAATAGCTGGGTTAAAACCCGTTGTGTTAAAAGTTTGTATTGAATTTTAGAAGCGTCCGGATTTTATTCGTTTCTAAATATAAACGGGACACTTTCCAATTTTATCCGGACGCTTCCAATTCGTTTTAGGACTGATAATACCGGAAAAAAACTATTTTTGTATATTTTATATGCTAAATTCTACTATAATGAGATATTTACTATTTCTCTTTGTATTCCTGAAAAGTTCTTTCTTCATACTTGCTCAACAGACGGATCTCTCAGGGTTGCAGGGTTTAAAGGATAAAAATGGAGATGTGTTTCTTGAACTGAGTGGGTATGAAATCTCCATTACTTCTGAAAAAGGGGAAATATCTAATAGGCGAACTGTTAATGCCATGAAGAATAAATACCGTTTATGGGATGTGTTGACAGAATATTCCGATGATAAAATACGAATTTCCAATTATGTAATTGAATCGGAAACTTTCTATAATAATCAAAAATGCGTATTACTTCAAGAAGATAAAAATAAGATAACTGTCCTGTATCTTACTACGATTAATGGCCGAAATCTATTTCTGGAGCAGCAACTCATCGACACTTATCTACAAAATAAGTTTATACCTTATATATCAGATGACTGGATTGCTAAATCTATTAATATAGCTGGTAAACCAACTTTATTGGGAGATGGTTATGAATGGTTGGCCCCGCATATAGTTTCAGGGAAAGATGGAACGATAGGATGGTCGGAGTTTCAGTCTATGTCCGACGCTGAACAGGATATAAATAATCGCATTGATATAAGTTTTTCAGATGAAATGCATGTGATGACTCAAGGTGATATACAGGTAATGTTTGAAGGCATTCCGACCCTGGCTTACCGGATTGTTTATAAATATCATGCAGTTAAATCGGAGTATCTCATTGTCTATTATATTGCCGAAAAGGTAAGAGATCGTTATGTAAGTTGTACGCTCAACTACCATAGTGATAATGTGAACGATTTTGAATTACCTTCATTATTACAAAAGCTAATGATGATAAAGAATGTTCCCATTGAAACCCTGATCTCTCCTGAGGAAGAGGAAGAATATCTGTATAGCGAAGAGACTGTGAAAGATCGCTCTAAGATGAATGTCTTTGAAATACAAGCCGGAACTTGGCTACCGATAGGTAAAATGAATAGCGTATTTCCTGTTGCTCCTTCGGTAGCGATATATGCAGGATATCCATTCAATAATAAGATGAAATTAGATATTGGAATGTCGATCGCTGTTCCGGTAAATCCATCTTATTTTGAATATCACGACAATAAAGTATCTTATCCCGCTAAACCAAGAGTTATTTTCGGGCTAAATATGCGGTATCATTATCAATGGGAGATACAGGATAATATATTTCTCAGTATGTATGGCGGCTTAGGTATTAATGGCTTAGCAACTGATTTAAAAAAAGAATATTATGATGAAGACGAGTCTGAATATGAGTCTTGCGAAAGTCTCGATGTCCTTGGAGGAATTACTATACGGCGTAAATTGATTGGCGCCTTTATCGAATATCATTTCCTACCCTATCAAATGAGTGGAAAAGTGAAAAGTAAGTTTGGAAATAGTGTTATAAACATGGGAATCTTATTCTCTTTCTAAACTGAAGTTGATCTTGAAATTGAACATTTTATCATTATATCCGTTTAATAAATATATTTGTTCCGAATAAAAGGTCATCTTATGAATATTAGCATCAGTATTGATAAAAAAACTTGTATTAAATGTAGAAAATGCGTACGTATATGTCCTGCTAATATATTAATACAGGAAACTCTCCAAAGTGATATTACACTTCAGAACGTTGAAACTTGTATAAAGTGTGGACATTGTGTAGGGGTATGTCCTACTTTCTCTGTTATTCACTCTGTTTTCCCTGCTGTCAAAGTGCATCCAATCAATATAGAAGAATTGCCTTCTCCAGAGCAAATTATGTTGTTGATAAAATCAAGGCGTTCAAACCGGGCTTTTTCAAAAAAGCCTGTACCAGATGAAATACTTGACTTAATTCTTGAAGCGGCTCATCGTGCCCCTACTGCCAGTAATATGCAACAAGTAGACTATACCTTAGTTACCAATCCGGAGATACTTGAAGCTGTTATTGAAACGACTATGGATATTTTTATAAAGCAGGCAAAGAAAATGGAAAATTCATTTCTAAGACTTTTTAGATTAATTACTCCGGATGCTTTAAAAGTCTTAAAACAGGTAAAACGTATGCAGGAAGCCCGTGACAAAGGATTAGATCCCATCTTACGTGATGCAACAGCTTTAATATTAATTCATACTCCTAAGAGAAGTCGGTTTGGATATGCTGATGCAAATCTTGCTTATCAAAATGGTTCTTTAATGGCCGAGAGTCTTAAGGTTAATCAGTTTTATACCGGTTTTCTTTGTACAGCCTTAAAGATGGACAAAAAACGTAGTCTATATGATCTTCTGAAGATAAAAGGTACGGTACATGCCGGAATGGCCCTTGGAATGCCTGCCTTCAAGTTTGAAAACTATATTGATAAAAAAGAAATACGAGTGACAAAACTATAACAATTCGACTTCTGCTTTCAGGTTTCAGCGGAGTGTAACTGCTTGAAAGATAGTGTAAAATCCTGAAGAAAACATCCTTCAGGTTAACTTCAGCCTTACTTCGAATTTCTTTTTGATGAATTCATAAATAAACGTGGTCCTTTTACTTTACTGGTAGTAAGCATTTTCCGGTTTGCTACTTAACTTCTATTATTTTCACAGCTGTGAGAATTTTTTTTCACAGTTGTGGGAAATATTTTTCACACCTGTGAAAATTAAATATCACACGTGTGAAGTTAACAGAATATAACTACCTCTTTCCTAATTGTTAGGTACTCCTTTATAATAATGACTAATGCTTTACATTACTGCACACCGAGTATACGAAATACACAGATTTATACATAAATTATTTAAAGGATAAAAGAGCTAGTGGTTATCTGTCTATTCTGTGGATCGTAATGCATTTTAATATCATAAACTGAAGCAAAACTGAAAGATATTACTTTCAGGGTTTTACTTTGGTCCACAAATGTTTATCCTATACTGAAGGCTGAAAGCAAAAATAAAAAAAAGGAAAAAGGAGTAGTTATTCAATATAAAAATTTAAGTTTGATGCGGTTAATCTGATAAAGATATAGATTTTAAATGCAAACATTTCTTTTGTATAAAAGTTAATGGGATAATATGTTTCTTATGTTAATAATTTGTAATTGTAAGTACCTTGCGATACAAGGGATCCCTAACCATCATATATTTGCGCCGAGGAATAAAGAATAAAATAATAATTTGTGTAACAAATTTAAGATAACTGCGTCTAATAGATGTAAAGTAACTATAAATCTATGATAATCGAACTGAAGGGAATTAACAAAACGTACTTTAACGGTGCACCTTTGCATGTGTTGAAAGGAATTGATCTGGAGATTGAGCGAGGGGAGATGGTATCTATTATGGGAGCTTCCGGTTCTGGAAAGTCTACTTTACTGAATATTCTGGGGATTCTCGATACTTATGACACAGGTACGTATACACTTAACGGGCAAAAGATTTGGGATCTAAGCGAGAGCCGTGCTGCTGAACTTCGTAACCAGATGATCGGTTTCATTTTCCAATCGTTCAACCTGATCTCATTTAAAAATGCAATGGAGAACGTAGCACTTCCTCTTTATTATCAGGGAATAAAACGTAAAAAAAGAAATACGATCGCTATGGAATACCTCGATATGGTTGGCCTGGCAGATTGGGCTGAACATATGCCTAATGAACTTTCAGGGGGACAGAAACAACGTGTTGCTATTGCCCGTGCCTTGATAGCTAAGCCTGCGATCATACTTGCCGACGAACCAACGGGTGCTCTTGATAGCGTCACTACCGTTGAGGTAATGGAATTACTTCGTAAAGTGAACAGCGAAGGGATGACAATGATCATTGTAACACATGAACCCTCCGTTGCCGAAGTTACCGACCGCATCATCCATATTAAAGATGGAATTATCGAACGAATAGAAACTGTAGCACACCATGTTTGATTTTGACGATCTGCGCGAGATATGGAGTACAATGAAAAAGAACAAGCTCCGTACCTTTCTGACCGGTTTTGCAGTGGCCTGGGGGATCTTTATGTTGATCGTTTTACTAGGTGCCGGAAATGGTTTGGGAAATGGTATAGCTTATAATTTTCGTGATATGGCTGAGAATACGGTGACTTGTTGGAGCCGCTATACTACACTTCCCTATAAAGGTTTTCTTCCCAACCGGAGAATACGTTTTACAGAAAATGATATTACGGCTCTGAAAATACTTCATCCTGAAATTGATAAGATATCACCCGATAATTATCGCAACGATACAATTACGTTTGATCAGGAATATATAACTGGAGGTATCCAAGCGGTATATCCTGATTTTGCTTCTATCATTTACATCCCTGTACTGGCAGGCAATGGAAGGTTTATTAATGAGGTAGATCTCAGAGACCGACGGAAAGTGATTGTTATCAGTCCGCGTATGGCTGAAGTATTGTTCCGTGATACTATTGAACCTTTAGGACAACATCTAAAGCTTGGTAACCTCATGTTTCAGGTTATAGGAATTTACCAGGACGATAATAAGAGTAACGATTCTCCTGCTTATATACCTTTTACGACCGGTCGATTATTATGGGATATGCAAAATCCTGTCAGACGTATTCGTTTTACACTTAACGGCATTAATTCCCAGGAAGCGGAAGACGATTTTATGGAGCGTTTTCGTACAACTATGGCCCGTCGTCATCAATTTGATCCGGAAGATAAGAATGCCATTGGTTGGTGGACTACAGGAAGTGAGTTTCGCATGTGGCAAGGAATGAATAACGGTATCGCGCTTTTCATCTGGATTGTTGGAATTGGAACATTAATGGCCGGAATTGTTGGTGTAAGTAATATTATGCTGATCACCGTTAGAGAACGTACCAAAGAATTCGGAATACGTAAAGCGATAGGTGCAAAACCTTCTTCCATTCTCAGATTAATTATTGTAGAGTCCGTACTGGTAACGGCTGTATTCGGATATATCGGCATGGTGACGGGTATAGGTCTGACGGAGTTAATAAATTATGTAATGGAAATGTCCGGTGCCGGAGGATCAAGTGGGGGTAATCCCGGCGAAAACACTACGTTATTTCGAAATCCTACTGTTGACTTGGGGATAGCACTTGCTGCAACGGGAGTATTGATAGCTGCCGGTGTTCTGGCAGGATATTTTCCGGCACGGAAAGCAACAAAGATAACAGCAATTGAAGCCATGAGAGCTGAATAAATAACAGAATGACTCGATAACTGAATAAATATGTTTGATTTAGACAGATGGGTAGAAATATGGGTGACAATCACCCGCAACAAAACACGAAGTCTTCTGACTTGTTTTGGTGTCTTCTGGGGAATCCTGATGCTTGTGATCCTCCTGGGATCTGGTACAGGGATGAAGAATGGTATTTTGGGAAACTTCGATGGGTTTGCCACAAACTCCATTTTCGTGTATACCGACCGTACCAGCGAACCTTATAAAGGCTTCAATAAAGGGCGTTGGTGGGAAATGCGTAACAGGGATGTTGAAAGTATTGTTAAGAACGTAGAAGGCGTAGAAGATATCTCTCCTATTATCTGGGGAAGCAGTGGAGATAAAAATATCGTGTACGGACAATTGACAGGTACATATAATGTAAAAGGTGTTTTACCAGGATATTTTAATATAGAATCACAGATTTTGCATTATGGTCGTCTCTTCAATGAAATTGATATTCAAGAAAAGCGCAAAGTCTGTTTGATCGGAACAAAAGTTAATGAAAGCCTTTTCCGTAATACCGATCCGACAGGAAAGTATATTCGTGTTAACGGGCTTTATTACCAGATAATAGGTGTTGTACAGGCAAAATCACCCAATGTAAGTATTGGCGGGCGTTCGGAAGAATCTGTTTTTCTGCCGTTCACTACTATGCAGCAGACACTTAATCAGGGAGATATTCTTCATTTTCTTTGTATGAGCATTAAACAGGAATACCCGGTCCAGGAAGTGATAGATGAAGTATCTGCAATACTTAAATCACAAAATGAGATCTCTCCAACAGATCCGCAAGCTGTTGGTATCGGGAACTTGGCTGCGCAATTTGCAACATTCAATATGTTGTTTACAGGGATTGATATACTTGTTTGGTTGGTAGGTATGGGGACATTATTGGCGGGAATCATTGGTGTAAGTAATATTATGATGGTTACTGTAAAGGAGCGAACCAAAGAGATCGGGGTACGTCGTGCGTTGGGAGCAAAACCATTCAATATTATTTCTCAGGTAATGAGCGAAAGTCTTGTATTAACATCTATGGCAGGGCTTATAGGGTTAAGTTTGGGAGTGTTTCTTTTAGATATAGTCAATAAGTTTTTGGCGGCACGACCGGCTTCGGGAGGTAACGGACCTACTTTCTTCCAGAATCCTGAAGTGAGTATTGATACGGCAATTGCTGCAACGGTCGTATTGCTTATAAGCGGGTTAGTTGCCGGACTAATACCAGCCTGGCGGGCTATGCAGATTAAAGCAATCGATGCCATAAGAGAAGAATAATGATGAAAACAAATAAAACAAATATAAAGTCATGAAGAATCGCATTTGGAAAAAGATCATGCGTATTATCCTGCTGGTAATCGTAGGAGGCGCTGTAATCGGTACTTTTTACTTTCTCTGGAAGAAAGCTCAGCCGGTAATAACTGTTTATGAGATTGTCACTCCTACGCGTGATACGGTTCAAACGAAGACAGTCGCTACCGGTAATGTGGAGCCACGTTACGAAGTTCTTATAAAACCTCAGATTTCCGGTATTATCTCAGAATTATTAAAGGAGGCCGGCCAGATGGTAAAAGAAGGTGAGATTATCGCACGTATTAAAGTGATACCCGAAATGGTACAGCTTAACAGTGCGGAATCACGTGTGAGAGTGGCTGATATTAGTTTAAAACAGATAGAAGAAACTTACCGTCGTGATGAAGCGCTCTTTAACCAGGGTGTGATTGCCCGTGAGGACTATGATGTTTCACAAGCTACTTACCTCAAAGCACAGGAAGAACGTGAAAATGCCCAGAGTGCATTGGAAATTATACGCGATGGTATTGCTAAAAATTCCAAAGTGGCAAGTACGACCCAGATCAGAAGCACAATAACCGGTATGATACTTGATGTTCCTGTAAAAGTGGGTAACTCTGTTATTCAATCTAATAATTTTAATGATGGTACCACTATCGCTACCGTAGCTAATATGGGTGATATGATCTTCCGTGGAAATGTGGATGAAACGGAAATCGGACGAATTAACGAAGGAATGCCAATAAAACTTACTGTAGGAGCTATGGAAAGTCGTGTATTCGATGCTGATCTGGAATATGTTTCCCCAAAAGGTGTTGAGAAGAATGGAGCTATCCAGTTCGAAATAAAGGCAGCAGTGACTATCCCCGAAGATGCTTTTATACGTGCAGGATATAGTGCGAATGCGGAAATCGTTTTGAAAAGAGCGGAGAATGTTCTGACTGTTCCTGAAAGCACTGTAGAGTTTAAAGGTGATTCTGCTTTTGTACAATTGCTTAAACAAGAACAACCCGAACAGGTTTTCGAACGTCATTATATACAAACCGGTCTTTCTGATGGAATTAAGATTGAAGTGAAAGAAGGCCTCACAGCTGATCAGAAAATACGTGGTGCGGCAATTGATCCGAAAAAAAAGTAACAAAACAGAAATGATATGAAAAAGACTATTATATATCTGGCTGTCTTATTGCTTTATCCTGCTTTTGCTCTACAATCGCAGACAAAACAATGGACATTGGAAGAATGTATCCAATATGCTATTGAGAATAATATTGAACTGAAACAACGTGAATTACAGGAGGATTTAAAAGATATAGCGGCTAATACGAGTAAATATAGCTGGCTTCCGAATCTCAATGCCTCTATAGGACAGGATTTTAGTTTTGGCCGTGTTCAAACTGAAGATGGTCTTCTTACCAGTCGAAGCGGGGCGAATACCTCGTTTGGTGTGCAGTTAAGTATGCCGGTATTTGACGGTTTCAAGATACCAAATGATATTGCTGCAAAAAAGCTGGATTTACAGGCTGCAACTGCCGCCCTTGAGAAAGCAAAGGAAGATCTTGCGATCAATGTTACATCCTATTACATGCAAGTTCTTTATAATAAAGAGATATTTAATATCGCTGAACTTCAATTAGAACTTACTACCGAGCAAGTATCGAGGACTGAAGCTCTTGTGGAAGCCGGAAAAGTACCATTGTCCCAACTTTATGATATCAAAGCCCAACAAGCTAAGGATGAAGTAACACTCACTGAAGCCCGCAATAATGTTGAAATAACAATGCTTGATCTTAAACAAGCTCTTGAATTGGAGCGTAGCGGTAATTCATTTGATATATTTGTTCCGCAAATAGATGATGCCGTTGAACGGCATATGGGTAGTATTCTTCCTCCGGAAAATATATATAATAAAGCTGTGGAGATAAAACCTCAAGTGAAAGAACAGGAGTATCTGCTTGAAAGCCAGAAACGTCTTTTGAAGGTGGCTCAGGCTGATTATTACCCACGTCTGAATCTGAATGCCAGCTATGGTAGTGGTTATTATTATTACTATAGCGGTATGCCAGAAGGTATGCAGAATCCCAGCTTCAGTAAACAGTTTAATAATAACCAGCGTGAAGTGATAGGCCTTTCTCTTAGTATTCCTATTTTTAATCGTTTTCAAATTAGGAACAATGTACGTTCTGCCCGTGTGAATATTATCAATCGTGAACTATTGGTTGAGAATTCCAAGAAGGTGCTTTATAAGGAAATCCAACAGGCATATTATAATGCAGTGGCATCACAGGATAAATATTTATCTTCAGAGAAGGCCGTCACGGCCAGCAAAGAAGCTTTTAAATATGCTGAAGAACGTTATGCTGCCGGAAAGAGTAATGTTTTTGAATTTAATGAGTCAAAAACCAAATATGCTCAAAGTTTGGCTGAACTTGCTCAATCAAAATATGATTATATTTTCCGGACTAAAATCCTTGATTTCTACAACGGAACTCCTATCCGATTATGATTTCTGGCTAGGATAAAGAAAAGGGAGAAAAGATAATTTTAATATCTTTTCTCCCTTTTCTTTAATCGTTATTATTGATTGATATATAATTTATTGCTATTAATTAGTTGATTAATTTGCTTTACTGAAGAAGAGGAACGAAGTCCGTCTTCCGGTGTATTAAAGCAGTAATCAACTAAAATATCAATGGTTGAAGTAGCCACATGCATACGGGTATCGCTAGATGCATAATAGATAAATACCGTCCCATCTTCATCAGCAATCCATCCATTTGAGAATAATACATTGGAGACATCTCCCACACGCTCCTGACCTATTGGTGCCATAAAGTATCCTCCCGGCGAAGCAATCTGGCGGGTAGGATCATCTAGTGCCGTCATATACAGGTAAAGTACATAGCGAAGTCCGGCGGCGCAAGCCCTTACCCCATGTGCCAGATGTAACCATCCTTGAGATGTCTTAATAGGGTGGGGGCCTTCGCCGTTCTTCACTTCTTTGATTGTATGATAATAGCGTTTGTCGATGATTTTTTCTGTTGTAATTTCTGCATGGGTGATATCCTCTATCAAAGCCCATCCGATTCCTCCACCATTACCTGCCATTATGAAGTTATCCTGCGGGCGGGTATAAAGAGCATATTTGCCATTGACAAATTCAGGATGAAGCACTACATTGCGTTGTTGACTCTTTGAGATGAGGTCGGGAAGTCGTTCCCAGTTAATCATATCTTTGGTACGTATAATGCCTGCAGATGCTAAAGCTGTTGATAAATCGCTTTTAGGAGCCTCCGGATCAAGCCGTTCACTGCAAAAGATGCCATATATCCAGCCGTCTTCATGTGCTGTCAGACGAATGTCGTATATATTCGTTTCTTCAGGGTTAATGTCAGGAATTAGTATAGGATGGCTCCAGAACCGGAAATTATCAATACCGTTCGGGCTTTCTGCTATAGCAAAATATGACTTACGGTCAACGCCTTCTACCCGTACAAAAACAAGATATTTACCTTTCCATTTAATAGCTCCGGAATTCATTACACTATTTACCCCAATTCGCTCCAGGCAGAATGGATTAGTCTCCGGATTCATATCATATCGCCATTCTAAAGGAATATGATTGGCTGTTATAGCAGGATAAGTATATCGCGTTACAATCCCGTTATTTTCTAATACGGGAGAGTTTTTTCGCTCCAATAAAGCTTCCTGTTCAGACTGTAGTTCTTTAATTCTATTTTTAAAGTTAGTTTTCATGCTATATATAATGTCTTTAATTATTACATACCTTCGGGATAAAGGCTGAGACGAATAGCCCGTTGGAAATTAGAACGTACTTCCATCTCGAAGATTATCTCATCTGTTTTTGGATCAATCTCTACCATATGTCCGCCGTATGTTCCGTCACTCAACAGAGTTCCTGTTCCCGGTCCGAAAATAACATTTTCCGTTTTCGGCAAATATTGTACGGAAGACATTTGATTTGCAAAATAATTATTTAGCCCTTTTCCGAATTGCCAAACCTGCTTTACTGTCATATTTGTTTCATCAATCTCATATTCAACGATACGACTATAACGCTCTGGGCGGTGTTGTGCTCCGTAAATAAAATTACGCCCCTGGCCATTATCAAAAACAAGTATATTCCCGTTGGGCTTAATTACCGGATTGTGTTGTGCCCAGCTCCAGTCAAAATCTTCGGCACTTTTTTCTCCACTTATAACAAGCGGGTCCGTAATTTCATTTCCGTTTTTGTCCAGCGGCGTCAGCAAATGTTTATTAAAATCAGAACTCCAACCTTTATGTGGTGAGAGAATCCATGTTAACTCACCATTTCTTTTAAATTTGAAAACACCCTGATGACGCCCTGATGCAAGAATCTCATCACCCTGATATAATAAGGCGTTGTTATGTACCCAGTTTCCACGTGTCTGGTTGGGATTCTCGGGGAAATAACGGGTTGTATCCAATACTTGTGCCAGATCCCATTCTTTATTGATTATACTTCCGTCCTGATCCATCTCGATTATGTGATCATTGATACGGGGCTTCCCATTTGCCAACTTTGCATCCAGTTTTGTTACGGCAATTAACAATTCTCCGTTTTCTCCTACTATAGTTTCATGGTGAAAATTATAACCTAAAGCCTTTAAGTCTATTTTTCTGACTACCTCTCCTAAAATATTGATTTCGCATGCCTGATAGTTATTACCATCGCCAAGCCAGAAATTACCGTTTTTCATTCTATGCAATCCACATCTTATACCTGCATGTAATAAGTCCGGAGAATTACTCCAATCCAATACCCAGCGAATTTCTCCATCTGCATCTATCATATACGGACAAGAAGTGTCTGCTTCACTTCTTCCCGGATCACTCAGTAGGTTCATACCCGGCTCCATTTTGTCAACCAAACACTTTTTTACCTTGATGTAATTAGGAAGTGCTGAGATATCTAAAGGTTTTGTTTTAATCTTTATTTGGGTACGGGAGCGTTCATTTCCATTCTTGTCGGTCATGACAATGCTAACTTGATTTTCATAGTCAGGATACAATCCTAATATTATAAGATTATGATTTTCGCCATAATTTTTAAATAAGTATTCTATGGTACCATGCTTTCCCTCTTTACTGTGAACTATAATTTTTGCACGACCTTTTACGGGAAAAGAAGTAAACACCTCCGCAGCTAATGGATTGAATCCGGAAGGGTTTAATTCAATACTATGTGCGATATTATCCAAATTATTTCCTAATGTAGGAATGGATATTTCTTCTTTATTGGCAAAAGTCATAAGAGTGGTCCAATTTTCAAGATCTTCTTTTATAGATCCTATAAGAATAGACGGGATTGTAACAGTTCCGGTTTCAAATGTAAGGATATGATTTTCATCATTATTACTAACCTTTTTCAGAAGATTGCCTTCTTCAATAAATGTTTGAATATCTGAAATCTCCGCATTTATATCGATAGTCGGTTCATCATCTTTACATGCAGAAAAGCATATTAATAAGAATAGCGCTATACATATATATTTAGTAGATTTCATGAGATTATTTATTAATTAAATTACATATTATCGGGATAAAGGGAGATTCGGGATGCCCTATGATAATAGGTACAGATTTCCATTTCAAAAACTATTTCATTGGTTTGTGGATCTATCTCGATTACATGTCCACCATATGTTCCGTTACTCAACTTGTTTCCCATAGCGGGGCAGAAAAGTACATGTTTAGTTTCTGGTAGATATTCTACGGATGACATGGCTGCAGCATAACAATCTTCGCGTGTGCTTCCGTAATCCCAGACTTGTTTAACTGTCATATTTGTTTCATCCACTTCATATTCAACAATGCGACTGTATTGTCCCGGTTCTGAAAAGGGTTTTGCTACATAATTACGAGCGTAACCATTATCAAAAACAAGTATATTTCCATTGGGTAAAATAACCGGAGTATGTTGCCCCCAACACCAATCAAAATCTTCACTACTTTTTTCTCCGCTTATAATTAGTGGATCTGTAATTTCATTTCCATTTTTGTCTAATGGCTTCAATAAGTACTTATTGAATTCAGGTCTCCAGTCCTTGTGAGGAGCAATAATCCAACTTAATTCTCCGTTTCTTTTATATTTAAAAACCCCCTGGCAACGTGCTGAAGCAAGTATATCCTCTCCCCAGTATTGTACTGCATTTTGATGTGCCCAGTTTCCTTGTGTTTGTCCGAAAGAAGCTCCCGGTAAAGAAGCATCTGTTGTTGTATACCGGGCAGAATCCAGCATTTGTGCTAAATCCCATTCCTTAATCATAGCTCCTTCAGTTGCATTTAGTTCAATAATATGATCATAAATACGCGGTTTTCCATTTGTCAGTGTTGCATCCAGCTTTGTGACAGAAACTAATAAATTGTCATTTTCACCCATCACCACTTCATGATGAAAGTTGTATCCTAATGCTTTAAGATCCCATTTTCTAATTAAGTTACCAAGAATATCTACCTCGGCTATTTGATAATTATTGGCATCGCCTACCAGATAATTTCCATTTTTCAGACGTTGGAGTCCACATTGTGCACCAATATGTAATAGATCTGGAGATGTACGCCAATCCATTATCCAGCGAATTTCTCCGTCGGCATCCAACATATATGGACATGAGGTGTCTGCTTCACTTGCTCCGGGGTCGTTCACTAATGTCAGCCCTGGTTCCATTTTATCAAATAGAACTTTATTAACTTTAATGTAAGTGGGAACTGCTGCGATATTCAAAGGGTTTGTTTTAATCTTTGTTTGAGTACGAGCCCTTTCATTTCCATCTTTGTCAGTCATAATAATACTAACTGTGTTCTCATAATCAGGATATAAACCTAATACAATCAGATCATGGTTTTCGCCATAATTATTGAATAGATATTCTATTGTCCCATGACTGTCTTCTTTACCATGCACTATTATTTTAGCACGTCCTTTTATTGGAAAAGATGTAAAAACGTTAGCAGCCAAAGGATTATATCCTGACGGGTTTAACTCGATGGTTTGGATCGCATCATTTATGTTGTTTCCTAATGAAGGAATAGATATTTCTTGTTTATTTGTAAATGTCAGAACAGTGTTCCATTTATCATAGTTTTCATTAATCGATTCTATGGCATCGACAGGGACTTCTATTGTTCCGGTTTCAAATGTAAGAGTATATTTTTCATCATCATGGGTAATCTCTTTCAATAGGCTACCCTTTTCAATCATTGTTTGTATTTTAGAAGTTTCTTCAATAGTATTGATACTCGGCTTTTCATCGTCGCATCCTGTGAAAAAAGTAAGTATAAGTAAAGCTAGGAATAGATATTTTGTTGGTTTCATAGAATAGGTGATTTAAAGGAAAAGGGAGAGGGTTTATTCCCTCCCTTTTCTGTGAATATAATATTATTCCCAACCTTCTGTCTGGGTACAGAGAGTATTGTTATTCATTTCCTGGAAAGGAACCGGCAACCAACGATATTTAGGAGCAAAACTGGCAGCACCTTGTGTTTTTTGTTTTACAAGGAATGCTTTCAGTTCAGTATCGTTAAACCAATGTTTCAGATAATACCATCGTGTACTTTCTTCAACAAGCTCCAACATATTCTGGCGTTGAATTTCCGTCATCAGGTCGGACTGACTATTGAAGGTCTTTGTCGC
Source organism: Tannerellaceae bacterium (assembly GCA_032054765.1). Taxonomy (GTDB): domain Bacteria; phylum Bacteroidota; class Bacteroidia; order Bacteroidales; family Tannerellaceae; genus DFXE01. The sequence goes on along the minus strand of DAMBSC010000004.1, from coordinate 125,430 downwards.
TAAGCCTGCACGGTCACGAACGCGTGTTAGAGCAGCATTTGCTCCTGATAAGTCGTTTGTTTGCGCACATGCTTCTGCATACATTAATAATACTTCTGCAAAACGCATGACGCGATAGTTCATTTTACGGGAACTCCATGTGGATTCGCCACCATAGAAGCTACAGCCACTTTCACTCCACCAAGCACTGTATTTTTTTAAGATGAAACGGCCTTCTTTTCCATCAATAGTAGGATAGTCCGGTTTACCAAGGGCCAATTTCTTTCCGATGTTAACATCCCACATTTCATCAAATGTTACACCATTGTAGAACGTGTCATCCTGTTTCGGGTCGTTGTAGTCGGAATATTTGAAATACATGGTAGTATACATGCGTTTATCCCAACGTGAGTCAGAACCTGCGGGACGTTCTTCTGCAATAAATTCTTCGACCAATGCACCAGACGGTTGCATTTTATACCAACCACCACTTGAAGGCAGGTCAGGACCGAAGAAGTTTGCTAATACGTTACCCATGTTGGCATCTGTTCCTTCACCACTGTTCCAGCGTCCGGATTCATCACCGAACTGATCGTAATTCAATTCAAAAATGGATTCTTTGTTGAATTCAGTATCATCGCGGAAATTATCTGCGTAATCTTCCATCAAGTCGTACGTATAGGGTGCCTGCATCAGTTTTCCTAATTCTGTTTTTGCTTCCGCATATTTCTTCTGGAACAGATAACATTTCCCCAGGAACGCTACAGCAGCGCCTTTTGTTACACGTCCGTTTTCTGAAGCGGGACGACTTACAGGTAATAATTCAATAGCAGCTTTCAGATCACTTTCCGCCTGCGCCCAAACTTCTTCGGCTGAAGACATAGCTTTATTCGCGTCCAAGGTGGAGATAACAGGCTCTGTGCGAACAATAGCTTTACCATAATTAATTGCTAACAGATAATAATTGAATCCTCTCATGAAATAAGCTTCTCCACGAATAGGGTTCTTTATTTCATCTTTTACAGGACAATCTTCTCCTGTATTTTTAAGGATCACACTGGAGCGTTGGATAGCTGTGTATAAATAACTCCATGGATTACCGTCAGTTTCTGGTGAATTGTTAAAAATAACATAATTCCATGTAAAGGCTTCTTCCCCTATTGTGGTAAAAATATCATCTGCTAAAACATTATTGGGAGCCTGGAAACAGTCAAAAGCTCCATAATAACCATATACACTGGCACGTACCCGATTGTAAGCACTAGCTATTGCCGCATCCAGGTCGTCTTCAGTATTCCAATAAGTTGCGTCTGTTACACGGTTCGGGTTTACTTCATTCAGGAAACTGGATTCATTGCATGAACATAGGACAGTTCCTGCTAACAAAGCCAATAAATAGTTTTTTATTTTATTCGTTTTCATAAAATACGTTTCATTTTAATCGTTAGAAATTAACTTGCAAACCAAAAGTGAATGTGCGAGGTGTCGGATAACGACCATGGTCACAACCGCGGCTCAATACACCCTCATCAGTTTGTACACCCAAATCAGGAGTATATCCTTTATACTTTGTTGCTATGAAGAGGTTTTCCATAGCCGTATAAATACGTACATTTTGTAGTTTGATTTTTTCTATCCAGATTTTTGGAAATGCATAGCCTAGTTCCAATGTTTTCAAACGGAAGAAAGAGCCATTTTCTAACCAACGATCAGTGATGGCCTGATTGTTTTGGTTTTCATCATTTGCCGTGTAACGAGGCATCGATGTGTTGCGGTTATCTTCTCTCCATTCATCCAGTACATCTGTTGATACGTTGGTTACACCGTTCTGCATATAAGAAGTACTATACCGCACAGAGTTGAATACTTTGTTTCCAAAGTTACCATCAAAGAATAAAGTAAGGTCTATACCCTTATAAGCTCCTGTAAGGCTTAAACCCATATTTAGTTTTGGGAATGGATTCCCACAATATTGCTGGTCACTGGCATTGATTTGTCCGTCATCATTATAATCAATAAATTTCACATCTCCCGGTTTTGCTTTCGGCTGAATTATTCTGCCTTCGGAATTTGTATAATTACGGATTTCTTCTTCGCTTTGAAAAATCCCGTCGGTCTTAATCAGGTAGAATGAACCAATCGGTTTTCCTTCTTTTGCCCAGGTGATAGTACCCCCGCCATTCGGGTTGAAACCGGTGATCTCTTGTTTAGTCAATGTTTGGATTTCTTTCAGATTGTTTTTGATATGAGAAAAATTCAGCCCTACCCCATAATAGAAGTCACCAACGGTATTTCTATGATTTAATGAAATCTCAATACCTTTATTTTCAACCAATGCGGCGTTTAGTACCGGTGATCCACTCAACCCTGAACTTGGTGCCTGGTTGACTCCCATTAGCAAACCGTCTGTTTTTTGAATGAAATAATCAGCAGTTATACTGAATCGGTTATTCAGGAAACCGGCGTCCAAACCAATATTTGTTGTTTTTGTTTTTTCCCAGGTTGTTTCAGGAGGGGTTACCCATTCTGAATTTGTGACTTGACCAACCCACCAGCTTCCTCCTTGAACATAATTGAAACCGTCTTTAATAGTACTTTGAGTCTGATATTCTCCAATACCGTTGAGGTTCCCTAAAACACCGTAGCTGGCACGTATTTTCAATTCATTTATATTTTGCTTTAATGTTTCGAAGAAAGGTTCATTCATTATATTCCAACCCACTGATCCGGAGGGGAAAGTTCCGTAACGATGGCCATCTACGAATCGGGAAGAACCATCCCGGCGGATAGATGCTGAAAACATATAACGCGAATCATAGCTATACATGGCACGAGCAAAAAGAGAAACCAGCGTACTGGCTGTTTCGCTACCTCCGGCAGTACTGGAGCTTGCTAAACCGGCGCCTATAACTTTGATGCCGTCCGGCATACCGGTACGTTTGGCATTGAAGCTACGGGAGTGGTCTTTCTGTGCTGAATAACCCAATAAGGCAGAAACGGTGTGCTTTTCGAGGAAGGTATTATCATAATGTAATGTGTTTTCAAGCAACCATCTGTTGCGCCATGTTGTTCCTTCAGCTAAGCTATTGTCCATATTTTTACTGGATGAACTGAAGTAGTAAGGGATAATGTAATCATAATCTCTTCCTGTACTTTTGTCGATACCTACATTGAATTTATATTTCAAACCTTTCAATCCTAAATCGACTTCGGCAAAAGCATTGATCAAAAGATCAACACTACGTTTCTGGCGATCATAAGCTTCTACATAACCTATAGGGTTATCTGTCTGTCGTGCCCAGGTAGGAACAGTGCCCCAATGTCCTTTATAATCCGGATTACTACTGTTACTACCATCATCATATACCGACATTACAGGAAGAGCTCGTAATGTTGAGTTGTAACTGATATCATCATAATCCTTATCCCAAATCTTCATCATAATTGTGCTACCTAAACGAAGATGGTTATTGAAAAATGCAAAGTCATTTTTAGCACGTAGATTCCATGCTTCATAACCGGTTGTTTTTACTATACCATCCTGATTTAAATAACTGGCAGAAACGTTAAATGAAGATGTTTCATTACCACCTGATACATTCAGTGATACTTTACTTACAGCAGCCGTACGATATAACTCGTTTTGCCAATCTGTTCCTTTTCCATTCCAACCTGTTAGCAATGGCTGATCTTGTGCGATATTATTCAGTTTAGCATAATCCCTGAATTGATTTCCGTCCAGTACATCTATTGTACGCAACACTTTCTGTACACCTGTATAGGCATTCACATCTACTCGTGTAGGCATTTCTTTACGTCCGCCTTTAGTTGTGATCAATACAACACCATTTGCAGCCCGCGAACCATAGATTGCTGCGGCTGAAGCGTCTTTCAATACATCGATTGACTGAATATCGGATGGATCTACCATATTGATATCTCCGTACACTCCGTCGATTACATACAGTGGTTCCGACTTACTTAATGAATTGACACCACGAATATTGATATTCATTGCTTCCCCCGGCTGGCCATTTGATGCAGTAACGGATACGCCGGCAATACGCCCTTGCAATGCAGAAGAAACATTACGTGCCAGGCCTGCCTGCAAATCTTTACCTGTAACAGAAGCAACCGCCCCTGTCAAATCACTTTTCTTAACTGTACCATAGCCGATGACTACTACTTCATCAAGTAGTTCACCTTCTATCATACGTACATCGATAGTAGTATTGTTACCAACAACTACTTCGCGTTTCTGCATACCCACATATGAATATTCAAGAGTTTGACCTCTTTGTGCAGAGATTGAGTAGTTACCATCCCAGTCAGTCGTGGTTCCTACTGTGGTTCCTTTTACTACAACAGTAGCTCCGATTACCGGTTCATTATTAGCGTCGGTAACTGTCCCGTTTATAGTAACAGCTTGCTGTGCCCAGGCAGTGACGCTTATGAAGCATAGCAATAATACGAATAGAAATGATTGTTTGTTTCGCATAGATATAAATTAATAAATAGATTAACAACTCGTAATTTTTACAAAGATAAGTGCATGAAGAGCCGTAAAGCAAGTATTTTTTTAACGATAAATAATATTATTTTATCAAAAAAGTAATAAGTGTGAAATGTTTTTTAAGGGATATGATGTCAATAATGAAGGTGAAAGATAAGTGTATTTTGATTGTTTTAAGAATTTAAAAATATCAGTAAATGATAAAATCGTATCATTTCTTAGTATTGGATTTAATTATACAATTACTTTTTTCTTGCGGTAATTCTCTCTGAATAAAGAGGGTGGCGTGCCTTTCTTCTTTTTGAATGTACGGTTAAAATTAGATAAATTATTGAATCCGCATGCATATCCAATATCTGCAACTGAAAGTGGAGAGTCTATTAGCATCCTGGTTGCAAATCCTAAGCGAATATCAGTTAAGAAGTCAACAAAGCTTTTCGATGTCCGTTGTTTAATAAAACGACAAAATGAGGGAGTAGTCATATTAACCAATTCAGCAATTTCTGAAAGACGTACTTGCTGGTTATAATTCTTGTTAAGGTATTCTACAATTTTATTGATACGTGGATCTTCTTCTGTTGGTTTGGATGAATAGATAAAAGACTGACTGGCCAGTTCTCTTGAATCTGTAGATAGAGACAATTCGTGAAGTATCATTAAGAGTTTCATTACAGAATAGAAACTATCTGTTTCACAAGTAATAGTTTTTAAAAGAGGGCGTACTTTATTTATTGCATTAGCACCAAAAACGATTCCTTTCTGTGCCCGTTCAAACAGGGCGTGTATACTTTGGAATTGGTTTTTCTCTAATAATTGATCAGGAAAGGTATTTTTATGGAATTGTATGGTAATCTCATGAATGTTTTGAGACTTACATTCATGATTAACCCAGGCATGTTCTAGTTTAGGATTTGTTATTAATACTAAATCATCTTCACCGATAACCTCCAGTGAATCACCTACAATCCGTTGGGCTCCTTTCGCATGTTCAATAAAATTGAGTTCATATTCCGGATGTACATGAATAGGGAAATTAAAGGTAGATTTTAATCGTTCAATGACAATGAAACAATCTTTACCGGAGAGTGGTGTGACTTCCTTAAATAATTCTGCGTTTATCATGGTTGTTGATCTATACATAGTATTTTAACAAAGGTAATTATTTTTTGCTTTGTCTGTATCTCTTAAGTGTAAACTATGTAAATAAATAAGCGTAGACTGTATACCTCTCCTTACTATCTCTTTAATAAAACTATCTTTCACCCTTCACCAACCTCTTCCAATCCCTTTCTAAAAGCGAGTATGAGGGTGAAACCAACTGCTTTCACCTTCCACCCATCTGCTTTCAATGAAATATACTCAAAATTTATGTAACCTCTTTTCGATAATTTTAATTTGTTGGTTACTATGGAGTATTAAGAACTATTGTTGATATAGAGAGAAGGGATTATTATCTTTATCGTAAAACTTTTGTGGTTCGGAGATGATCTATTCCTCGGCTCACATAGGTGAACCATACGGCTCACAAGGGTGAGCCGAGAAGCTCACAGTCGTGAGCCTATCCGCTCACCCCTGTGAGCCGAAGAAAAAGAGCTGATATAAGAAACAAATGATTGGTAACTAAACAATAAAACTATTGAATCGCATAATAAAACTTCTATTAGTTATTTTTATAGAGGATGATACTAAATAATAATTACTTATGTTGACTTGGGTGACAGGATCGGTGACAGATAAAAGATAGGAGATATCACCACTAAACCCCGCATCTATAAAAGGATTGAAGATGGTTGGTGACAGGTGACGGCAAAAATGGGGAACTTCGTTTTAAGTAGATAATTAAGCTAAAAATCAAACCTATTCAAATTAAAATTGTTACCATCCTATTTTAAAGACGGCAACAATTTTAATAGTAATAGTCTATTTCTTTTCAAATACAGCGTCGAAAGCGTGATCAGATGGTTCGAAATCAATACGTTTGGTGAATTCACACGACTCGCGGGCTCCATGTTCCCGATCCATAGCGCTGTCTTCCCATTCAATCGATAGAGGACCCTTATAGCCGATATGGTTCAAAGCACGTATGATCTCTTCAAAATTGATTTTACCTCTTCCTACGCTACGGAAATTCCAGAAACGGCTTGGGTCTCCGAAAGTAACATATCCGCCAAATACACCTGCCTGCTTAGGCGTGTCGCTCCAATACACATCTTTCATATGTACATGGAAGATACGATCAGCAAATTCATAAATGAAACCGACATAATCGACGCCCTGATAACCAAAATGACTGGGATCATAGTTGAAACCGAACGCAGGATGATAATTCAGCGCTTCCAGTGCACGACGTGCAGTTGCGATATCAAAGGCTATTTCTGTAGGGTGGACTTCAAGTGCATAACGTATGCCTAACTTCTGATATTCGTCAAGAATAGGAGTAAATCGTTTAGCAAAGTCTTTAAATCCTTCTTCAATCATGGAGTCAGGAGTAGGGGGAAAGGAATAAATATATTGCCAGATCGAACTTCCTGTAAAACCAACCACCGTATCTATTCCCAATGCTTTTGCGGCATGGGCCGTGCGAATCAATTCTTCGGAAGCTCTTTGACGAACACCTTCAGGATCACCGTCACCCCAAAGATAGTCCGGTAATATCGATTTGTGACGGCCGTCAATATTGTCACAAACACATTGCCCGATTAGATGAGTAGAGATTGTTCGAAGTTCCATGCCGTATTTAGCCAGTAGGTCTTTGATTCCTTTATAATATGCAGGATCGGTTTGACGTACATCCAGATGGTCGGGAAGTCCTATTTCTATCCCGTCGTAGCCAAAAGATTTAGCTTTTTGACAAACAGTTTCCAGGGATAAGTCTCCCCACTGCAAAGAGTACAAGGTTACAAGTCGTGCCATTTTATCATGATATTTTAAGTTAAACAAATGCTTATATATCAGGCAAAACTAAAAAAATAAGTATATACCTGTGAAATATCTGTCTTAATATTTTTTAATTTGAAAAATATATATTTTCTTTACTTATAAATAATTTACATTTATTCATTAACCAAAAAAGACATTAACTATGATGACAAAAATCAATTTATTTTTTGTGTGTATTTTTCTGTTGATCGGTTGTAGCAAAGAAGTAGTACACGAAAGAAAACCTTCCGATGTAGTACATGCTGTCAGGTTTCGTTTGGCTCCTAACCCTAAAATTGACCCTTTTCCAGATACAAAAAGTATTCCTCAAAAATTTCCACCTGAACCTGTTCCTTCCAAGGGGGGAGATAGTGGAATAAGTGATAATGTTTCTTTCTCACATATTGAATATGCAGTTTATGATGCGGTGGATAATACTTTGGTCCATCATTTTACCTTTTCTGAAGATGATGAATCATTGGATGATTTTGGTGTTTTTATTTATGATACGTTGAAAGCCGGGGATTATAAGATATGTATACTTACGCATTCTGTTCCTACAGTAAACTTTACGACGAATAAGCTGACGTTTCCTGATATAGCAGATACTTTTTATGGTTCGGATGATTTTGAAGTTAGTCTGGATACTAAAGATATAGAGAAGGAAATTCTGCTCAAACGTATAGTAAGCAAGGTAGAGTTTGTAGCTAAAGATCCTGTTCCGGATATGGTTGAGAAATTCCATTTGTCAGTTCCAGGAAGGTATAATGTCATTGATATGTTTACAGGAAAAGTTGCGAATGAAACAATTGCATATACATCTGAGCATACTTTCCTTCCTGAAGAACGTGGTGAGAATATCTTTAATACACATGCCTATTTTACTTTAGTTCCATCCGGAGAGAATATTACATTGGAAAAAACTATCCTTACGGCAAAGGATGATAATGATGATATAGTCCGTCAACGAACGATAGATGATATTCCTATCATAGCTAATAGAGTAACGCGTTATACAGGTGTTTTATATACACCCGGAAGTCTGGATGATCGTTTCGATCTAGTCTTTGAAAATGATGGAAAGTGGGGTGAACCTATTGAGACGGAATTACCTGAAGATTGAATTATTATTCTTACTTTTGCCATGGATATTTTAACTTTAAGGTATTATGTCAATAGTAAAATGTATTGGTGTTTTGACATCCGGAGGCGACGCCCCTGGCATGAATGCGGCTATCCGTGCAGTCACTCGTTCGGCTATTTATAATGGCATGAAGGTGAAAGTGATTTATAGAGGATACAGAGGTTTGATAACTGGTGAGATCGAGGATTTCCAAACACAAAATGTAAGTAATATTATTCAAAGAGGTGGAACAATCTTAAAAACAGCTCGTTGCGCTGAATTTCTAACGCCAGAAGGAAGAAAACAAGCGTATGATAAATTGATGGAAGAGGGTATCGATGCCCTTATAACAATAGGAGGTGATGGCACATTAACCGGAGCGCGAATTTTTGCTCAGGAATTTAATTATCCTATTATTGGCCTTCCCGGAACAATAGATAATGATCTGTTTGGTACAGATGTAACTATCGGTTATGATACAGCATTGAATACCATAATGGAATGCGTGGATAAAATCCGAGATACCGCTTCCTCACATGACCGTCTTTTCTTTATTGAAGTGATGGGACGTGAAGCAGGATACCTTGCACTCAATGGAGCAATTGCTTCAGGAGCAGAGGCAGCTATTATTCCTGAAATATCTATGGAAAAAGATCAGCTTTCCGAAATGATTGAAAACGGCCTTCGTAAATCGAAAAACAGTAGTATAGTCCTTGTTGCTGAAAGCGAAGTAACAGGAGGTGCTATAGGTGTAGCAGAGCGTGTAAAGAATGAATATCCTCAGTTCGATGTGCGTGTTACAATATTAGGACATTTGCAACGCGGAGGTTCTCCTTCCGCTCAGGATCGTATTCTGGCTACACGTATGGGAATTGCCGCAATCGATGCATTATTGGATGATCAGCGAAATGTAATGATCGGTATTCAGAATGATAATATTGTTTATGTACCCTTTGCCAAAGCCATCAAGAACGATAAACCCATCAATCCCGATTTATTAAACGTATTACGTATTTCCTCAATATAAAATAGTTGACAGTTGACAAGTGACAGTTGACAATTAAGATAGCTGTCAACTGTCAACTGTCCATTGTCAACTAAATATGAATTCTCGCTTGTTTTTTCCATTACTGATTACTTTGCTGTTGATTTTATTTGCAGGTAGTCTTATGTATGGTTCTGTCTCTATTCCATTGGATGCTCTTTTTGATATCCTGACCGGGAAGGATCCGGAACGTATGGCATGGAAAAGTATTGTAGTCCAGACAAGACTGCCTCAAGCTATCACTGCTGTTTTAGCAGGCGCTTCATTAGCGGTTAGCGGATTGTTGCTTCAAACATTATTCAGTAATCCTTTGGCCGGTCCTTCAATACTTGGAATTAGTGATGGCGCAAACTTAGGGGTTGCGGCTGTCATGCTTTATTTCGGGGGGTCGCTTAGTCAGCTTTCCGATCTGCCTATCAGTGGATATCCTGCAATTATATTGGCGGCTTTTATTGGAGCTTGCTTAGTACTTGGAATAATACTATATTTCTCCTCTAAAGTAAAGAATAATGTTATGTTGCTGATCATCGGTATAATGATCGGTTATCTGGCTTCTTCAGTAATTTCTATTCTGAACTTTTATGCTTCCACTGATAGAGTACATGCATATGTAATGTGGGGTATGGGAAACTTCTCAGGTGTATCATTGGCACGGTTACCGCTGTTCAGTATCTGTGCGGTGATAGGGTTATTTTTTGCTGTTTTGCTGATCAAACCTTTGAATGCGCTTTTGCTTGGTGAAATGTATGCGGCAAATCTGGGTATTCGTATAAAGCGGACACGTATGTTTATACTGGTATGTACCGGTATACTTACGGCTGTGACGACTGCCTTTTGTGGTCCGGTTTCCTTTATAGGGCTTGCTGTTCCACATGTCGCACGCTTACTTTTAGGATCATCTAATCATAAAATGTTGCTTCCTGTAACATTACTGACAGGTTCTTGCGTAGCCTTACTATGTACAATTTTAATGGTAGTGCCGGGTACGGATTTTGTACTGCCGCTGAATGCTGTTACTCCATTAATTGGGGCTCCGGTGATTATCTATGTCATTATAAACCGGAAAAATATCCAATACTTCAATTAGTAATGAATGGAAAAACTGCCGATTGTCATACAAACCAACCATTTATCTATTGGTTACCCTCTCCAAAGGGGACACAATAAGATAATACATAATGACCTGAACTTAAGCTTAAAGGAAGGGCAAGTGACTTGTTTATTAGGACTAAACGGTGCAGGGAAGTCTACATTGTTAAGAACACTAGCTGGTTTTCAGCCTTCTTTGGAAGGAGATATACTCTTATTAGGAAAACCTTTAGAGACTTATTCTCAACAAACCATATCTCTAACGATTGGAGTTGTACTTACGGAGAAGACCAATGCCGGAGGAATTACAGTCTATGAACTAGTGTCGTTGGGAAGACATCCTTATACCGGTTTTTTTGGAGTTCTGAGACAACATGACAGGGATGTGGTTGAGCAATCTCTTGAAGCGGCAGGTATTGCACACATGGCACAAAACTACGTTTCCAAACTTAGTGATGGGGAAAGACAAAAAGTTATGATAGCCAAAGCTCTGGCCCAGGAATGTCCTATTATTGTACTGGATGAACCAACGGCCTTTTTGGATGTAACGAGTCGTATTGAAACCATGGTTCTGCTTCGTAAATTGGCACAGGAACAACAGAAGACGATTTTACTTTCTACGCACGATATGGATTCGGCGATTCAAATGGGTGATTGTCTTTGGTTGATGGAACGTAACCGTCCTATGGTATCCGGAACACCTGAAGACCTTATATTAAATGGTGAGTTTGAGAGTTTTTTTCGAAAAGATGGTATTGTCTTTGATCCTTCCACCGGAAAACTAACTACAAAAGCTCCTGTTACTCCTATTGGTGTGGATGGTGAATTTATTACTTCCTATTGGGTAGGGAATGCTTTAATACGAAATGGTTGGTATCCTTCGGAAATAAACCCTGATATTATTAACATACATTGTGAAAGTAAGAACCAAATCATTGTTACCTTGCCGACCGGACAGCAAGTACAAGTGAACAGTATTGAAAGCCTAATCGCTGAATTAAAGTTATTAAATGCATGAGGTAGTATGACAAGTGAAATTACCAAACGACTTGAACATGAAAAGATCAGCCGTTTGTTGCTGAATTATGCAATACCCGCCGTCGTCGGTACGATGGTTAATTCTATGTATAATATCGTGGACCGTGTATTTATCGGGCATGGAGTAGGGCCACTTGCTATTTCAGGATTAACACTTACTTTTCCCATTCTGCTTTTCCTGCAAGCTTTTGGTATGCTGGTAGGGACGGGTGCGGCTACAAGAATATCTATTTTTTTAGGAAGAAAGGAGAACGATAGTGCAGAGCATGTACTTGGAAATGCTTTGACACTTACCTTTATTATTTCAATACTAACGATTATTCCGAGCCTGATCTTTCTTGAAGATATACTCGTATGGTTTGGAGGGAGCGAGCAGATCATCCCTTATGCAAAGGAATATTTATATATAGTTATTCCTACCAATCTTCTTACTTCATTGAGCTTTGGTTTCAATGCCGTGATGCGTGCTTCAGGATACCCCAAGAAAGCAATGATCACAATGCTTATCGGTGCCTTAATAAATACTATTCTTGATCCCATTTTTATCTTCTGGTTGGATATGGGTATCCGGGGTGCTGCTTATGCTACCGTTATAGCAATGGCAGTTAGTACGACTTACGTAATGTCGCATTTCTTCAGTAAAGAGAGTCTGGTTCGATTTCATAAAAAATATTTGAAATTGGATAAACGTATTGTTCTAAGTATACTTGCGATAGGTGTTTCTCCTTTTGCTATGCAATTGGCAGGAAGTATGGTAAATGTGGTAATGAATAATGCGTTGCAAACGTATGGCGGAGATCTGGCATTGGGTGCCAACGGGATTATATCAAGTGTCGCTATGTTGTTTGTTATGTTGATCATTGGTATCGCTCAGGGTATGCAACCTATTGTAGGGTTCAACTATGGAGCAGGACATCATCATCGTGTAATAGAAACGCTTCGTCTGGTTATCATTACAGCAACTTGTATTATGGGAATAGGGTGGCTGGCCGGTCTATTATTCCCGGAAGTCATAGTAAAAGCGTTTACTACAGATCAAGAGTTAGTTGCAATTTCTGCAAATGGTTTGCGGATTAATCTCAGTTTATTGATTGTAGTGGGATCTCAGATCGTAATCAGTCAGTTTTTTCAAAGCATTGGTATTGCATGGAAAGCTATTTTCCTTAGCCTTACAAGGCAATTTTTATATCTTATTCCTATTATTTTATTCTTACCTCCCTTCCTAGGCTTAGACGGTGTTTGGTTAGCCGGGCCGGTTTCGGATGGACTTGCTGCAATTACGGCATGGATTTTTCTATGGTATCATATAAAAAAGATAAAAAAGCAGTCTGTATTGTAAACTTTTTCTTTTGATAATTGTCATATTATTGTGAAAATAAGATGAAAAGAAAGAAATGATGAGAATAGTATTGATTTTATTCACAGCAATGTTAGTGTTGCTTACAGGATGTAAGTCAGCGCAAATTGACCCTGCTTTAGATGCAGAAAAAAAAGAAACAGAGAAAGCTGAGCAACAAGCATGGTATGATATGGCGCTTGAGGCTGTTAATGACCGTGAATTTGTACTTGAGGCAGAACGTTTGGATTTCAAACGTGGAAGGTTTGCATATGTAACTTCTTCTACGAATTTTATATCGGTTGATGGAGATAGGGCTACCATACAAATGGCATTTAACACGCCTTATTCTGGACCTAATGGTCTAGGAGGAATCACTGTTGACGGAAGAGTTACAAATGTAACTTCTAAAACGGATAAGAAAGGTAATGTAGATGTTAGTATGACGGTTCAGGGAGCAGCAGTTTCTGCTAAAGTTGATTTTAGACTTATGCAAGGATCAAATAGATGTACCGCAACTGTGACTCCTAATTTTAATAGTAATAGAGTCTCTTTTACTGGTTATATCTATCCAAAAAGTGAATCAAATGTGTTTAAAGGGCGTTCTATATAAATGTCTGCTTTAAATATGAAAATTTGTGAAAGAGATAGGATATGTCCTATCTCTTTCTTTTTGTACGAAGATTTCTTTTATCTTTGTCTATCTGATTTGACTTAATGAATGAAAAAGAACTTATTGCTGCTAGCCGTTTTATATTTTGTCGTGTTTATATTGGCATCATGTGCTGGGAATACTTATAATCTTGCCGATTATGGATTAAAGCCAGACACACGGGAGGATTCTTCTCCTTTATTTGCAAAAGCGCTGCAAGATATACAAACCACACATAATAAAAACGAGATAATTATCATAAAACTGCCACAAGGGCGCTACGATTTTTATCCTGAAAATGCAGCTGTCCGCGAGTATTATATTTCCAATCATGATCAGGATAATCCCAAATATGTAGGTTTACCTTTTGAGAATATGAAAAACGTCATATTTGACGGACAAGGCTCAGAATTTATCTTTCATGGACGAATGCTTCCTGTTTCACTTATTAATTCTCAGAATTGTATATTAAAGAATTTCCAGATTGATTTTGCAATTCCTCATATAAGTCAGGCGGAAGTTATTCATAATGATACTACGAATGGAATAATAACTATGAAAATTGCTCCATGGGTAAAATATGAAATACGTGATAGTGCTTTATGGATAACTGGTACTGGATGGGAACATGTTCCACGGCACGGAATAGCCTTTGAAGGAGGAACAAAACGTGTAGTATATCGTACAGGCGATATTCGTTTAGGGACTAATAAAGTGAAAGAAGTAAGAAAAAGGATTATTAAATCGTATGACTGGAAAGATGATCGGTTAATTTCTGGTACTGTTTTAGCTATGCGTGGTCCGGGACGCCCTACGCCTGGGGTCTTTGTATCAAATAGTACTAATACTACACTTGAAAACATACAAATCCATTATGCTGAAGGTATGGGGTTGTTAGCTCAAATGAGTGAAAATATTACGCTGGACCGGTTTTCTGTATGTTTGCGAAATGAACATGACCCACGTTATTTCACTGCCCAGGCAGACGCTACCCATTTCTCTGGTTGTAAGGGCAAAATTATCTCCAGAAACGGATTGTATGAAAATATGATGGATGATGCCATTAATATACATGGTACTTATCTGAAAGTAATCAGTCGTATTGATGATCATACCTTAGAGGGAGAATATATGCACCCTCAGAGTTATGGTTTTGATTGGGGGTATACTGGCGATACGGTACAGTTTATTGATGCAAAAACAATGGATATTGTTGGGAATAAAAATTGTATTGTATCTATTGAAGCTATAGATAAGCCGGATGCTCATGGGGCAAAGAAGTTTCGTATTATATTTAATGAGCAAATAGGTACCTATATTAATCCTGAAAAAGGAAATTTCGGGATTGAAAATCTTGAATGGACACCTGAAGTTATCTTCTCTGATAATACAATCCGCAATAACCGTGCAAGAGGCGCACTATTCAGCAGTCCAAAGCCAACACTGGTAGAAAATAATTTATTTGATTATACTTCCGGATCGGCTATTGTGCTTTGTGGTGACTGTAACGGTTGGTATGAGTCAGGGGCCTGTGAGAATATAATTATACGGAAGAATACATTCAGACAAGCGCTTACCAGTTTGTATCAGTTTACCAATGCGGTAATCTCGATTTATCCGGTAATCCCGGATCTTGATCTGCAAAAACAATATTTTCATGGTAAGATAGTTATTGAAGATAATCTTTTTGAATATTTTGACCGGCCATTGGTATATGCAAAATCTGTAGACACATTGATATTCAGATTAAATCAAATACGTCCCCTAGAGTTTTATCCTCCTTATCATTGGAACACCCACCGTATTTATATGGAAAGAGTGAATGAACTTATCCGACAAACTAATTTTTGGGGTGGTGGTTTCAACAAGGATTTAGATATTTATAAAAGTCCGGACTAAATTAACCAAATAAATTTATCAGCAACGAATTGATTTGATTGCCTAAAGATAACTTACACTTTCGTACTAATAAGCGGTAAAAAATATCGAATTATTTTTGGTGGTTAGAAAAAAGGACGTATATTTGCAGCGTCAAATTAAACAAGAATTATCAAGACATGTTACAAAACATATCAAATAGTCTCATTATTTCTATTATTATTCTACTCTGGCCTCAGGATAGGAAGTGAGATTGTTGTGTATGTAAACATATATGAAATAACGAAAGAGCCTCTCTCACTTCCTTGTGAGAGGGGTTTTTTCTTTTAAAATGAACAATTATAAAAACTATATAATAAAAGAGAAGATGGCTGAAAGATTATTTATTTTCGACACCACATTACGTGATGGTGAACAAGTGCCTGGTTGTCAGTTGAACAGTATTGAGAAAATTGAAGTAGCTAAGGCACTGGAAAGTTTAGGTGTAGATGTTATCGAAGCCGGTTTTCCTGTATCAAGTCCTGGTGATTTCAATAGCGTAGTTGAAATATCCAAAGCTGTTACCTGGCCTACGATTTGCGCATTAACACGTGCAGTGGAAAAAGATATTGAAGTAGCAGCTGAAGCACTCAAATATGCTAAAAAAGGACGTATCCATACAGGAATAGGTGTGTCGGATTATCATATAAAATATAAATTCAATTCTACTCAGGACGAGGTACTTGAACGAGCCATCGCCTGTGTTAAGTATGCTAAACGGTTTGTTGAAGATGTGGAATTCTATGCTGAAGACGCCGGACGTGCAGATAATGCTTATCTAGCTAAGGTAGTAGAAGCTGTAATAAAAGCGGGGGCAACTGTTGTTAATATACCTGATACAACTGGTTATTGCTTGCCTGATCAATATGGGCAGAAGATTAAGTATTTGGTTGAAAACGTAAGAGGAATAGAAAAGGCGATTATATCTACCCATTGTCATAACGATCTGGGAATGGCAACAGCCAATACAATACAGGGAGTACTTAATGGTGCCCGCCAGGTAGAAGTAACGATTAATGGTATCGGTGAACGTGCAGGGAATACTTCATTGGAAGAAGTTGCCATGATATTTAAAAGCCATAAGGATGTCGGAATTGAAACGAATATCAACAGTCAGAAGATATATAGTATTAGCCGTATGGTATCCAGTTTGATGAATATGCCAATACAACCAAATAAGGCTATAGTAGGTCGTAATGCTTTTGCTCATTCATCAGGTATTCATCAGGATGGTGTATTAAAGAATAGGGAAAGTTATGAGATCATAGACCCTAAAGATGTAGGTATTGATGATAATGCAATTGTATTGACTGCACGTAGTGGACGTGCGGCATTGAAACATCGTTTGCATGTCTTAGGTGTAGATATGGAGCAGGAAAAACTGGATAAAGTATATGCTGATTTCCTTAAATTGGCCGATCGTAAAAAAGATGTGAATGATGATGATGTTTTAATGCTTGTAGGTAAAGACCGTATGGCAATGCATCGTATCAAATTGGATTACCTTCAGGTTACATCAGGTGTGGGTTTGAAACCGGTTGCTAGTATATGTCTGGATATCGCGGGTGAGAAGTTTGAAGCTGCCGCATCCGGTAATGGACCTGTAGATGCAGCCATTAAAGCTATTAAGTCTATTATTCATCGCACTATGACTATTCAGGAATTCCTGATTCAGGCTATTGATAAAGGAAGTGACGATATGGGTAAAGTCCATATGCAAGTGGAATATGATGGAAATATTTATTATGGTTTTGCTGCCAATACAGATATTATAGCAGCTTCGGCTGAAGCGTTTATAGATGCAATTAATAAATTCGTAAAATAAGACACAATGGGGAAAACATTATTTGACAAGATCTGGGAAAAACACGTTGTAGATACTTTGCCTGATGGTACAATCCAGTTATATATCGATCGTCTGTATTGTCATGAGGTAACCAGTCCTCAGGCTTTTGCCGGCCTTCGTGAAAGAGGATTAAAACCCTTTCGACCGGAAAGGGTGACATGTATACCTGACCATAATATACCCACTCTGAATCAGGATAAGCCTATAGATGACCCTGTTTCAAAGAATCAGGTAGATACACTAGAAAAGAATGCGAAAGATTTTGGTCTGACATATTATGGGTTGCAACATCCGAAAAATGGAATTATCCATGTGGTAGGACCGGAAAACGGATTGACTCAACCGGGTATGACATTAGTCTGTGGAGATTCACATACCTCTACCCATGGTGCTTTGGGAGCGATAGCTTTCGGTATTGGAACAAGCGAGGTGGAAATGACTCTGGCAACACAATGTATAATGCAACGTAAACCGAAAACAATGCGGATTACGGTTGATGGAAAATTGAAATCAGGGGTAACAGCAAAAGATATTGCCTTATATATAATAAGTAAAATGACTACTGGAGGTGCTACAGGTTATTTCGTTGAGTATGCAGGCGAAGCCATTCGTAATACTACTATGGAAGACCGTCTAACTATATGTAACTTGTCTATTGAAATGGGAGCCCGTGGGGGTATGATAGCGCCGGATCAGATAACGTTCGACTATTTAAAAGATCGTGAGTTTGCTCCACGTGGTGAGGAGTGGGAGAAATCATTGGCTTATTGGAAGACACTACAAAGCGATTATGATGCTGTATTCGATAAGGAAATTACTTTTAAAGCAGAAGATATTGAGCCAATGGTAACATATGGCACCAATCCCGGTATGGGGATGGGTATACGTGAAAACATTCCTTCACTGGAAAGTGTAGATGAGGCGGGGCGTATCTCTTACGAAAAGTCATTAAATTATATGGGTTTTAAACCTGATGAACCGATGATGGGTAAAAAGATCGATTATGTATTTCTGGGAAGTTGTACTAACGGTCGTATCGAAGATTTTCGTGCATTCGCATCTATTGTGAAAGGAAAAAAGAAGGCTGATCATGTTATTGCATGGCTAGTTCCAGGAAGCTGGATGGTAGAAAAACAGATCCGTGCCGAAGGCATTGACAAGATGCTAACGGAAGCGGGCTTTGAATTGCGCCAGCCTGGTTGTTCAGCTTGCTTGGCAATGAATGATGATAAGATTCCGGCAGGTAAATATGCGGTATCAACTTCTAATCGTAATTTTGAAGGACGTCAGGGGCCGGGATCGCGTACTATACTCGCAGGTCCATTAGTGGCTGCTGCTGCTGCTGTTACTGGTGTTATAACCGATCCTAGAGAACTTATGAACGCTTAACAATTAACACTTAATGATTATGAAAGATAAATTCAAAATATTGACATCAACTTGTGTGCCGCTTCCGTTAGAGAATGTTGATACTGACCAGATCATACCGGCACGCTTCCTGAAAGCTACCACCCGTGAAGGGTTTGGTGACAATCTGTTTCGCGATTGGCGTTACAGTAAGGATAATAATCCTAACCCTGATTTTGTTCTTAATCAGGATATTTATAAAGGGGATATATTAGTCGCGGGTAAGAATTTTGGGAGTGGAAGTAGCCGTGAACATGCAGCTTGGGCAATAACTGGATATGGTTTCCGTGCTGTAGTTAGTAGTTTCTTTGCTGACATTTTCAAGAATAATTCTATGAATAATGGCCTCCTTCCGGTTGTGGTGTCACCAGAATTTCTGGCGGAGATATTCGAATCATTGGAGAAACGTCCGGCAACTACGTTGACTATTGATCTTCCCAATCAGACAATCACGAATAACGAAACACATAATACAGAATCTTTTGAAATTAATGCTTACAAAAAAGATTGCCTGGTAAATGGTCTTGATGACATTGATTATCTGTTATCTAATAAGTCGAAGATAGAGGAATACGAAAAGAGTCGGGTATGATAGAAATAATGGATACAACCCTGCGTGACGGGGAACAAACATCCGGTGTATCTTTTGCCGCACACGAGAAGCTTAGCATAGCTCAAATGCTTAATGAACTCGGCGTAGATCG
Organism: Tannerellaceae bacterium; assembly: GCA_032054765.1. Classification (GTDB taxonomy): domain Bacteria; phylum Bacteroidota; class Bacteroidia; order Bacteroidales; family Tannerellaceae; genus DFXE01. The sequence goes on along the minus strand of DAMBSC010000004.1, from coordinate 105,862 downwards.
TATGGAGATAGCTTCTGCACGCGTTTCGGAAGGAGAGTTCGAAGGAGTCCGAAAGGTATCGGGATGGGCTAAGCGAACAGGTAATCTTCATAAGCTTGAGGTACTCGGTTTTATTGACGGAGGTACCTCTCTGCGATGGATAGAGTCAGCCGGTTGTCAGGTGATTAATCTTTTGGCGAAAGGATCATATAAACATGTGACCGAACAACTTAGACGAACCCCTGAGCAACATTTCGATGATATCCGTAAGGAGGTGAAAATGGCGCGGGAAATGAATATTGAAGTAAACATATATCTTGAGACCTGGTCAAACGGTATGATAGATTCACCGGAGTATGTATTCCAAATGATGGATACGCTGAAAGATCTTCCCATTAAACGTTTTATGATACCTGATACGCTTGGTATACTTAATCCACTTAATACCTATGATTATTGTAAACAGATGGTTGATCGTTATCCTGATCTATGGTTCGACTTTCATGCACATAACGATTATGACTTGGCTGTTGCTAATGTTTTTTCAGCTGTTCGTGCTGGTATAAGAGGGATCCATACGACCGTGAATGGTTTGGGTGAACGGGCAGGAAATGCTCCACTTAGTAGCGTATTAGCAGTAATAAAAGATCAACTAAAAGAAGTAACAAATCTCAAAGAAGAGAAGATCAATAAGGTAAGCCGTCTGGTAGAAAGTTATTCTGGTATTCACGTAGCCCCAAACCGGCCGATTGTTGGTGAATCCGTTTTTACCCAATGTGCAGGTGTACATGCTGATGGTGATAATAAAAACTGTCTTTATTACAACGATCTGTTACCCGAACGTTTCGGACGTGTCAGGGAATATGCACTTGGAAAGACTTCTGGCAAGTCAAACATCAGTAAGAATCTGGAAACGCTGGGTATTGATATGGATGAAGTTACCATGAAGAAAGTTACTGAACGTATCATTGAACTTGGAGATAAAAAGGAGATGGTAACACCAGAGGACCTTCCATATATTATAAGTGACATCTTGAATCAGGAAGCAAGTGCAGAAGAAAAAATTAAGATACTGAATTATTCCTTATCTTTGGCACAGGGTTTACGACCGGTAGCAACCCTGAAGATAGAGATCGATGGAGAAACTTACCAACAGTCTGCTTCTGGGGACGGCCAATATGATGCTTTTATGCGCGCACTCAGAATGATCTATACTGAACTGGGACGTCCTTTCCCGATGTTAACGAATTATTCTGTTTCTATCCCGCCAGGAGGTCGTACAGATGCTTTTGTACAGACCATCATAAGCTGGAATTTTGCTGGTATTGATTTTAAAACCCGTGGGTTGGATGGTGATCAGACAGAAGCAGCTATTAAAGCAACAATTAAGATGCTTAATAAAATAGAAAATTAAAATGAAGAAATTAACTATCGCACTTGTAGCGCATGACCGCCGAAAGGCTGATATGGTAGAATGGGCAATCCATAATGCAGACTTTCTTTCGCAACATTGTCTAGTGTGTACCGGAACAACAGGAGGGCTTATCTCTGAAGCCTTTCAGGAAAAAGGTATTCCTGCTGAAATAGTTCGTATGCATTCAGGACCTTTGGGTGGTGATGCTGAGATCGCAGCTATGGTGGTGCGAAAAGAAATTAATCTCGCTATCTTTCTGATTGATGATTTAAACCCTCAACCCCATGAAGCCGATATTCAGATGCTTCTGCGACAATGCCGTGTACATAATGTTCCTATTGCATGTAACCGTTATAGCGCAGATCTAATGATAACAAGCTCTCTTTGGGAAGTTGATGATTATGTACCTACAGAACCTAAATATATATATTTTAATAGAGAATAAATTTTAAAAGATGAAGTTAAATATAGCAATTTTGCCGGGGGATGGTATCGGGCCGGAAATCGTAGAACAAGGAATGAAAGTTATAAAAGCCGTATGCCATAAATTCGGACATGAACTAACATATAAAACAGCTCCGGTCGGAGCCGCCGCTATCGACGCAACCGGAAATCCTTATCCGGAAGAAACACATGCACTTTGTATGGAGAGTGACGCAGTATTCTTTGGAGCTATTGGTGATCCGAAATATGATAATGATCCTTCTGCAAAAGTTCGCCCTGAGCAAGGATTACTTGCTATGCGTAAGAAACTGGGATTATATGCGAATATACGTCCTGTGACCACATTTTCATCTCTAATCCATAAATCACCATTGCGCTCAGAGTTGGTTGATGGTGCGGATTTTATGTGTATTCGCGAACTGACAGGAGGAATGTATTTTGGGCGTCCGCAGGGTAGGAGTGAGGACGGTGATACGGCATATGATACCTGTATATATACCCGTGAAGAAATCGATCGTATTGTACGTCTTGCATATAAGTATGCGCAAAAGCGTCGTAAGAAAGTTACAATAGTAGATAAAGCAAATGTCTTGGCAACCTCACGCCTTTGGAGACAGGTAGCTCAGGAAATTGAAAAAGAATATCCGGATGTCGAAACCGAATATATGTTTGTAGATAATGCTGCAATGCGTATTATTCAATGGCCTAAAAGTTTCGATGTAATGGTTACAGAAAATATGTTTGGAGATATCCTGACAGATGAAGCATCGGTCATTACCGGCTCATTAGGCATGCTTCCATCCGCTTCTATAGGTATTCATACTTCAGTATTTGAGCCTATCCACGGATCATGGCCACAGGCTGCCGGAAAGAATATTGCTAATCCTCTGGCTACTGTATTGAGTGCTGCTCTAATGTTTGAGTATGCTTTTAATCTTACAGAAGAAGGGCAGATTATACGTGAGGCAGTAAATGCATCCATGGATAAGAATATCGTAACAGAAGATATTGCCCAGGGAGGTAAAGCTTATTCAACATCCGAAGTAGGCGACTGGCTTGCCGATTATATTGCTAAATACTGATATAAGAAAAGAGGAGAAAGATATCTTTCTCCTCTTTTTTTTCTGTCCTTTTTATTTAAAAGATTCAGGAATACCTGGATATTCTGTGTATAGATAGTGCTCTTTAAAATCAGTATCATAATAAGAAACATTCCTCTTGTCTTGCGGTACCCAGAAGATGTAAGAAGAAAAATTATCTTCATTCGCAACTTCTGAGAATGATTCCAAGTTCGTAGAACTTTCAGCGCCCGGATAAGGCCATCTTTCTACTGATGGATTGATTGTTATAGAGGCATTATATCTTATGAGTCCGAGTTTTGGGAGCCTGGTTCTCCTCAGCTCGGAGAAGAGTTCGAAGTAGTCGTGGATATTCAGGTGAACATACTTTTGTTGCATAATTACTGCCATGCGACTTTCCAAATCGGTAGCTTTAGCATAATCAGCAGCGACAACAGCGGCATAGGTATTCTTCACTTCTTGTGTTGGAGCTGTTGGCATCATAAAAGATTTGTTTGCATCAGTTATCTTATCCCAAGTACAGAAACTGTTCATATAATACCAATAATCGATTGAATTGATAACAGCATTTTTAATATGTTCTTCCACACTCTTTCCTGTGTTTGCCAATCCCTTGAGTTCAACTTCTGCAAGTAAAAGATCTATTTCGGCTCGCGTGAACGCCCTCCAGGGCTCTTTATTGACAACCATTGTTGCCGGATTCCATGATGAGAAAGAGTTGTATTGCAGGTATGGATATAACTCATTATAAGACTCATACTGGTATACATATGAACTTCCATAGTTATATTTCTCCATATTATCTGCCATTACTGCATCATGTATTTTTTGTCCTACGGAAAAATCAAAGGAACATGGCATGTACAATTTTTCACGGTTTGGTATTAATAATACCGGCAGTCGGGGATCATCTACGCCTGGTGTGTATTCGTGGTCGTAATCTCTATCAAGCATATACATAAGAGTTGGCGTAATAAAGCCCGCATAATCGCGTTCCACTATACCACGTTTCCAGTGATCTTTTTCTTTCGATACCCAACTATCATTCCCTATAAGGAGATCCTCAGTCGGTAAATTACCTTTAGAGATTATGTCTGAAATCACACTTTTTGCTTGGCCTTCTTCCACGCCTGAAATTCTGACGGCCAACCTTAACCTAACGGCGTTACCCCATTGAACCCATTTATTTACATCTCCCTGGAAAATAATATCCTGTTGAGCGAATATCCTCTTTCCGTCAGCAGATAACGTCGCCACTTCTGAAACGATTTGTTCAACACCGGTTCCCAGCGTATTAAGGATATCTAAATAGATATCTTTCGCATCGTCGTATTTAGGGAAAAAGTTCCCATCAACACCTTTTAACCCTTCGCTATAAGGTACATTGTTGAACATATCGACGGATTTGGACGCCCGATAAACACGTACCATATTGGCAAGGGTATAATAGATTTGATTATCCTTCAATTCCTGATCACCCATTGCATCCAGGTAGTTTTTCATCAAAGGTATTTCTTTAAAGTCAATGTTGTGCCCATAGAAATAGCTGTCTACATTCATCGTTGTATAAGTGGCAGGGATATCATTTGTCTCTGCATAATAGGTGAGTGATTCCCTAAGTGGTCGTGTAAAAAAGTGAAGATGTGAGATCATACCTCCCCGGCTTGCATGCCACCAAAATTCACCATAGTCGTTTTTAAAAGTACGATTCCTCGACATCATTGAGGCAAACATCCCCGGAACAATATTGCTTTCAGGAGTATAAACAGATGGGTCAACAAAATTAGACTCTAATTCATCCTGACAACTTGTATTAGAGAACAATACAATTACTGCCAATATTACTATATATAAATATCTTTTCATTTTTCCTTAATATTATTACGTTTTCACTATATTAAAAACCTATATTTACCTTAAATCCCATTGTTCTTATAGAAGGGAAAGGAGAACCTTCAAAATAATCATTAGTTCCCATAAATGATTCCGGATCCAAATTCGGTACGCTCTTGTACACATAAAAGAGGTTACGTCCGAAAGCACCAAGCGTCAAGCTTCTCAATTTCATCGGTTTTACAATCTTTTCAGGGAAAGTATAACTCACTGCTAGTTCCCTCAGTTTAATATAGTTATTCTTATATTTGAGATCTACAGCATTAATTGACTCACCTGCCCAACTTACAAATGTCCCATAATAAGCGCTCACAGGAGAGATAACGTCGTTTTCCTTGTATCCTGTCACATTCCCGTTAGCATCTTTTAATTCCTGTACCCCTTTTAAGATGATCCCGTCATGGTAAACCCTTCCATCGCGGGCACTGGCAGGAGCTGGTTGGTTATGTTGCCATGCAGTACGATTACCGGTAGCATCGTCAATATAGTAGGCCAATCCACCATTCGCTTCGTCTCTGTATTTCAATGATTGTACGGAAGCTCCATTGTAATATAACCATTGGTTTGTTTGAGAGTACATAGAAGATCCGAAACTATAATCAAAGTGAGCATATACATTAATTCCTTTCCAATTGAAGTTTGTACTGAAACCTCCCATAAAGTTTGGAAATACATTACCTATCTTTGTTTCTGATGTTTCATCAAGGATATACTGAGAACCGTTTTCACTTACAATCCGATTACCGTTAGGATCAAGTTTAAGGGCTGTTCCATAGAGATTTCCGTGGCGTTCACCTTCTATAGACATCATGCGTACCTTCCCGGTCATGTCGTTTATAATCTTTTTAGTAATACCGGGATAAAGTTTTACTACTTCAGTGTACTGGTTAGCAGTCGTGAATGTAAGGTCCCAACGGAAATCTTTTGTTAAGATCGGAGTACCTCCCACAAGTATTTCATATCCCCAGTTATCTACCTGTCCTGCATTGATCTTAATTTCCGTAGCACCGGTTGCCTGGGAGAGAGGAACTGACATAATTTGATCATATACTGAGTTAATATAGAACGATCCGTCAAATCTCAGGCGGTTTCCTTTGAAAAAGTTCAATTCCAGACCAAACTCCCATTCCCGTTTACGTTCAGGTTTAATAGTTCCGGAAAATAATGAGTTCTTAGCCGAAACGGACTGGGCATCTGTTCCTTCAATAACATTTGATTCCAAACTGTTATAGGCGAAGTAACGTGAAGAAGCATCACGCCCTACATCGGCCCAAGAAGCCCGCAATTTACCGAATTCCAAAACAGGTACAACTCTCTTTATCAGATTTGTCGCATCCCATGTAAGAGCTACTCCCGGATAAAAATACGAGTTGTGTTCAGGAGGTAATGTGGACGACCAGTCATTACGAGCATTTAGTTCAAGAGTAAATTCTCTCCAAGACATGGTAGCCACACCGAACAAACCGTAAAGCGAATTTTCACCATAGGAATTGGTTCTCACTTTATCAGCCTCGTTTACATTCGGCCATCCGTTTGTGTTCTGGTTAGAGAGATACCACCAGTTAGGAAAGATAAAGTCACTACTAGAACCAACATTGGCTGTAGAAACTCCAATCCTGTTCTCAGAAACGTTCTTATAGGATACACCGATAAGTCCTGTAACGCTTATTTCGTCATTCATGAAACTGTTCACATAATTTACGAAACCCTTATACTCCTGTATCTTAGTATTTCTTCTTTGGAAAGCATAACGTCCTCCTACTAAGTCTGGATAAATTTTAGTTACATTGTTCTTGGTTGTAAAATCAGTATCTGTATAATCTAAACTTGCCTGGCCTATTACTGATATTTGATCTGTGAGACGGTATGTTGGACGTACACTGGCAATCAAGTGCAGTTTATCGTCGTAAGCTCTGTTATTGTCTCTGTTCCAGGCAAAATCGGCATAATTGCTTAATGAATAATAACCGGTTGGATAACCCGCTTCATCAAAAGCTTTCTTATATCCATAATTTCTGTCTGAAGGATCAGTGTAGAGGTAGTCTTTTGTGTTTACGAATTCTTCAAATGGTGCGTCGCGCGAGATTCCATTTACGAAATAGGTTAACATTGTTGGCGTACGGTTCTTAGTACGAATGCTGTATAAGTTGGCAACCGTTTCGACACTTAGTTTTTTGGAGAACTTAATGTTACTCGACAAACTAAATGAATTCTTCCATTGGTTCATATTTTCAATTATCCCATTATATCTGGTATTTGTATATGATAAACGTACGTTTCCAAAATCCCCGTTCCTATCAACCGACACATTCGTTTCATAATTGGATCCGTCTTCGAAGAGAAATTCATAATTGTTGGGTTGAGCCACATAGGGACGCGCAATCCCATCCCACCATATACGTTGTTGTGAAGCATCGAAAGCAGGTCCATAGCTTCTTGCATTACTGTTAAATCGTGGATATGATTCCCCTGATAATATATCTTTTACATCATATATGCTTGCGCCACTACCATATTTATTCTGAAACTCTATGTATGAAACCGGTTTTTCATTTGACATTTGAAATGAAACATTTACATTAGTTCTGTTAGGAGCACCTGTTCCACTTTTGGTGGTAATTAATACAACGCCGTTTGCACCTTCACTACCGTATAGTACAGACGCTTTTGCCCCTTTAAGGATTTCAATAGATTCGATATCTTCACTATTGATATCATTAATACCTGTACCGTAGTCATATGTATAATCTCCACCAACCTTTGTATTTTCATCAAAGATGGGTACACCATCTACTACGAACAAAGGTCTTGTATTAGCATTTTTTTCCAAACCGGCTGCACCACGGATCTGGATGTTAATACCCCCTAAAGGGCCGGATACTGATTGGCGAATAGCAACTCCTGGAGCTTTTCCGTAAAGGGACATAACAGGGTTCTGAGCCACACCGGCAACAGTTAATTCACTGGCCTTAATTGTACTGATGGCATAGCCCAACGATTTCCTGTCGCGTTGGATACCCATGGCGGTAACAACAACTTCCTCAATCTGCTCAGAGTCTTCAGTTAGAACCACATTAATAACCGATTGCCCTTCAACGGCAATTTCTTGTGGCTGCATTCCAATATAGCTGAACCTTAATATAGCATTAGCCGGAAGACCGTTCAAAGAGTAATTACCATCAGCGTCCGTAATTGTTCCAAGTGAATTATTACCTTTCACCTGAACTGTTGCTCCTATAATGCCTTCTCCTGTACTATCGGTTACTTTACCTGTAACCCCACGGGAGGCTTGTTGAACAATGGGTTCATTCCTTTTTGACAAAATAATATGAGCTCCTTCCATTGAGTATTCAATATCTGTATCTCTGAACAGATTACTCAATACATTGGCGACAGGAGTATCTTTGGTTTTTAAGGATACCTTATGGCTCACATCTACCTGATTATTATAAACAAACAGATAGTCGGTCTGACTTTCTATCTCTTGTAAAACTTCATAGAGTGATGTTTTATTTTTATTAATAGTCACTCTTGCATTCTGTGAAAGTGTAGTTGCTGCATATGAACTAAATATGCATACTACTAACAGAAACGTTGTAATTCGCATAATTCTGAAGAATTGTTTTAGTCGAGGATTTTTCGGATAATAGCATCCTGACAAAGATTTATTTTCCATACCTTTGTAATGTTTTGAATTAATACAGTTTAGTTTAAAAAATTGTGTTGATAATGCCGGTAGGAGGTGGTGCTCTTATCGGCATTTTTTAAGTGGTGATTTTTTATTCTTTCATAAGCGTATTTATTTAAAGTTAATAGATAGTTTAATTTAAGGATTTACTCTATATAAATGATTTGATTGTCATGATCACGATAATATTTAAACTTAATATCTTTTTGAAGTACACGTAAAACATGATCTATACCGTCAGTATGTCTGAATTTACCGGTAAAAGTATATTGTTGTACCTTCTTATTGTTTACCTGAATGCTGACTCCGTAATATTTTTCAAATTCTTTCATAATATTGTTAAAGTGCTCATCTTTGAAGCAAATTAATCCTTCTATCCACCGATAAGAAGTAAAGTCATCTACTTTTTCAATAACAAACTCTCCATTAATTAAGGATACTTTATTGTTTGGAGTTAAAATGATGGTATTTTCTTCCCTATTTTTTGCGGATACTTTAACGCTTCCTTCCATAAGTGTAGTCTCAAATTTTTCTTTATCGCTATATGCATCAATGTCAAAGGTTGTCCCCAAGACTTCTACATCAGCTTTTAATGTTTGGACTATAAAAGGGATTTTTTTATTTTCAATTACTTCAAAATAGGCCTCTCCGTCTAATTCTATGATTCGTTGGTTGGTATTAAACGATGTGGGATATTTTAATGTGGATCGTGCATTCAACCACACGTTAGTTCCATCAGGTAAAGAAATATTTATTCTTTGCCCCGATGGAACTGTTATTGACTGCATTGCTATATTTTTTTGGGAATCCTTATAATCACTATAAAAATATCCAATGCCCAGCGTTAAAAGAATAGCGGATGCAATTTTCAATATTTCCAAAGCAAAAGTTTTCAGTTTCTTCTGTTTAGTATCCGATTTTTTATTACTTATTAGTATAGTTGCTGCATCAAATAGTTTTCGTTCTCTAAAAAAGATTTCTTCATTTTCTGAAGATCTTTCCATCCACTGTCTGATTTGTATCTCTTCCTCCAAAGAAGAAAGATCCTCGAAAAATTTATATAGTGTTTCCTTGTTCATTGTTTTGGGAGAAACTGCTTAATATATATAAAGCAGTTCAGAAAAGAATTCCCCTAGTAAATAATTAAATTTTATAAAAATAAATAAATAAATGAGGGCAAATAGTCTTTCAAGTTTTTGCGTAACTCTTTTAGGGTCTTGGATATATGGAATTCAACTCCTTTCTCTGTTAAATTAAATTGTGTTGCTATTTCTTTATATGTTCTGTTTTGAAAACGGCTCATTAAAAATATCTTCCGGGTCTTTTCGGGCATAGAATAGAGAGTTTTTCTGACTAATTCTATAGCTTCCGTTGAAAATAATTCTTCAGGGTCGCAAGCCTCTAATGTAGCTATTCGGGTGCGTAATTTCCAGGTTGCATGGTCTCTTAATTCCTCAGAAACATATTCATGCACTTGCAAGTGTTGAAGATAGTTTAAACATTTGTGTTTGACAATCGTAAGAATATAAGCAGGTATATTTGATTCAGACTTGAGTGAATGACGATTTTCCCAATAATACATAAAAGCTTCCAAAGTGAAATCTTCAGCAATAGCCTGGTCTTTTACATAATTGTTAGCAAAACGGATAAAAGGTCCCTGATAATCCGTAAATAATTGGTTAAAAGCTTCGATATTATTGGTAGAGTCCATGGACTTTATTATTATTATTTTTCAAATATACGAAAAACTAATATTTGTAATAATTTATCATATAGATTTAAAATGGATAAGCCTGTTTAGATGAAATTCTTCGAAGGATTTCCAATGTTATTCTATCTTACTTTTTAATCCGTTATGTACAATATTTATTAATACCTATATTTATTTTTGTTTTGACATACCTCTAATCTCATTTAGACCTACCTGTAAATTCATTTTGAGGTACCTCAAAATTGAATTAGAGGTACCTCAAAACAAAAATGGATATAGGATGAATTTAAAAAAAGAATAGATTTATCAATAAAGTGATCACATATAATGAAAAATATCTATTTGATAACTGTGAAGGGATAAGGCTTTTGTCTGATTTATTCTCCTTTGAAAGATATTTTTGTGAATATTACTTATCTTTGCAGCCGTTATAAAAATATCAGATATGGAAACAGTATTAAGTGGTATCAGGCCGACAGGCAATTTACATTTAGGAAATTATTTTGGTGCAGTACAAAGCTTCGTAAAGTTGCAGCATGAATATAATTGTTTCTTTTTTATTGCCGACTGGCATTCACTTACTACTCATCCAAAACCTGATAATATTCGTAACAGTGCACGAACCATTCTTGCCGAATATCTGGGTTGCGGCATTGATCCTGAGAAAGCTACTATTTATATTCAGAGTGATGTACGTGAAGTGGCGGAATTATATTTGTATTTGAATATGAACGCTTATCTGGGTGAGCTGGAACGTGTGACTTCTTTTAAGGATAAGGTTCGTTCACAACCTGATAATGTAAATGCAGGATTGCTGACGTATCCTACATTAATGGCGGCAGACATCATTATTCATAAAGCAAATAAAGTGCCTGTAGGTAAAGATCAGGAACAGAATATGGAGATGGCGCGTAAGTTCGCCCGTCGTTTTAATACCATCTATGGTGTGGAATACTTTCCTGAACCTGCTTCTTTTCATATGTCGGAAAAGGCAGTAAAAGTGCCCGGTCTCGATGGTTCCGGCAAGATGGGTAAGAGTGAGGGAAATGCTATTTACCTGATTGATGATGAAAAGACCATCAAAAAGAAGGTAATGAGAGCGGTAACCGATTCAGGACCGACAGAACCAAATAGCGAAAAGCCGGAGCCAATAGCCAATCTGTTTTCGATGATGGAAATTGTTTCCTCACAAGATACCTACGACTACTTTAACGAAAAATATAATACGTGTGAAATCCGCTACGGTGATATGAAAAAACAGTTGGCGGAAGATATTAACATTTTCTGTACGCCTATCCGTGAACGTATCCTTACAATTGCTGCTGATGAAGAATATCTCAGGAAAGTAGCTCAGTTAGGGGCGGAGAAAGGAAGTGAAAGTGCTTCTAAAACGCTGCGTGAAGTACGCGAAATTATAGGGTTCCGTCCTTAATTTTTTTATATTGGTGCAACCTTTTCATTTTTTTCTCGTATTCATAAATATAAACTATTAAAACGAATCATTTATGAAGACAAGAGTATCTATTCTTTCTGTTATTTTCCTTTTAACACTTATCTGTCAAGTATCAGCAAACGAAACGATAAGAGGGAATCGTAATATTATCACTGAAAAGGTTTCAATTAGTGATTATGATGAAATATCAGTTGCGGGGCAAATGGAAGTTGTATATGAGCAATCGAATGCAGCTCCCTATTTTGAAATTACAATAGATGAGAATGTACTACCCTATGTGAACATAGAAGTTAAAGGCTCTAAATTAAGTGTTGGGCCAAAACAAGATGGTAATAGCAGTTATAATCTGCAACCAACGAAATACAAGATCAAAACCAATTCCAAAGATCTTAAAAAAATAAGTAAGGCAGGATCAGGTAGTTTTAATGTTAAAAGTTCCTTAAGGACAAACAAGCTTGATCTCAGTTCGGCCGGTAGTGGAAGTATGGTGTTTGAGAAAGATGTTGCTTGTACGAATGCAAAAATCAGTATGGCGGGATCAGGTAATATAAGTGCTCTGGGTTCATTCTCTGCTAATGATCAGCTTGAAGTAAGTATGGCGGGCAGTGGTTATGTAAAACTGAATAATAAAGTTATTACAGATAAACTCAAATTGAATATGGCCGGATCAGGAAGTATTACCGCAAATGGTATAGCTGTAGAAACAGCCAATTGCAGCATGTCCAGTAGCGGTGGTATTAAAGTAAGCGGGACAGCAAAGGAAGTTTCTTATTCAGTTGCAGGAAGCGGAAATATAAAAGCATTCGATTGTAAAGCCGATCAGGTGAAAGCTAATTTGACAGGATCGGGAAAAATCGAATTATATGCTGTTACTAAATTAAATGCCAGTACCGCAGGTAGCGGAAGTATATCTTATAAGGGAAACCCTTCCGTTGAGTCTTCTGCTCATGGTTCAGGAAAAGTGAAAAAAGTGAATTAAGAGGGATATATTCCCTCTTTTTTTAAACATTAATACTATCAAATACATCCATAAAGCTAGATGTTATACTTAGAATGGATGTTATAAATAAAAGGCTGAGAAGTATGCCTACTAACATCCATATGAGTGCCGCCTTGGCAAAGTTGGACTTTGTCGGATTGATATCATTAGAGAATGCCCAAACCATTAACATGATTATATTTAAAAGAGGAATACTTAGTACCAGTAGACTTATTACCCACTCAAACACACTGACCGGTGCATATTGTATTACGTCATTGTCTTCCATATCTTTATAGTTTAGATGATTGTAAAACAAAAGTAGGAAATATTGTAAAGTTATTCAGCCATTAAAGTAAACTATTTACCAAGTGGAAACCTGTTTTTACCCACTTAGGGTCGACTGCTATTTATTAATTACATACTTTTGATAAAAGAACAAAGTATAAATTAATAAATAACGCTTTATGAAAACAAGAGTTCTAATTTTCGTTATTCTTCTTTCAACAGGTACTATTTCTTACCTTTCTGCACAGGAAAAGAAGACTTTAAAATCAAAATTAAATGATGTGACCGTATTTTTCAGGGGGGCTGAACTGAGTCATTCCGCTGCCTCTTCTTTGGTCAAAGGGGAAAATGAAATTATTATTGAAGGACTAAGTCCGGCTATTGACAAGAACAGCCTGAAGATAAAGACTACTCAGGGTGTGATCGTCTCTGCTTATGAGTTTTCTGTAGACTACCTTTCTGATACTAAATCTCCTAATCCTGTAATTACAAAATTACGCGATTCGATCGATTTCTATGAAAAGAAAGTTGAAAATGTGACTACCGACATTAAGATCAATACAAACCTTATTGAGCTCTTACAAAAGGGTACGGACAAAAATGTTGCCGGGTCGGAAAAAGGTTTAGGTATCGATGAATTGGTAAAAACAATGGATTACTACAAAACTAAATCGAAAGAGCTACAGGAAACACTCCTTACAAATAATAAGAAGAAAGAAGAGCTTGATGCTGCGTTAAGCCGTCTTAAGAATCAACTGGAACAGGAGTCTTTGAAGAATAATAAAACTTCTGGTGTACTTAAATTAAATCTTTCTTCACCTGTAACCGGTACATGTAATTTCCTTATTTCCTATTATACGCCAATGGCAGGTTGGACACCTTATTATGATATCAATATAGTGTCTACAGATAAGCCCGTAAAAATTATTACAAAGTCGAAAGTTCGTCAAACAACCGGACTTGATTGGGAGAAAGTTAAACTGACTTTATCAACCTCTACACCCAGCAATGGAAAAATAGCTCCTTTATTCAATGCATGGTTCCTTGATTATTATAGAGCTAATATGAATGCCAGAGCATCAGGACAACTATCTGCAATGACTCTTCAGAATTCCTTCTCATATGTACAAACTGAAACTGTAGCAAAAGAAATGCCTATGGAAAGCCGAGATGAAAAGTTAGTTTATGACACACCGACAATGGAAAATTATGTCGTTCAGTCCGAAAATGATCTAAATATGGTGTTTGTTATAGATATGCCTTATACTATTCCCGGAAATGGAAAAGAACAGAATATCGATCTGCAAACCAAAGAAACTAATGCAGAATATAAATATTATTGTGCGCCTAAACTGGACATGGAAACATATCTCCTTGCCGAAATTTCAGATTGGGAGAAACTTAATCTAATGAGTGCAACGGCTAACGTGACATATGATGGAACCTATGTAGGGGAAACTCGGATCGACGCACGTTCTACTCATCAGAAACTTACTCTAACATTGGGAACGGACAAACGTGTCAACGTGAAGCGTGAGAAAATGCATGATTTCAGTAGTACCCGCTTTTTAGGCAACGATACAAAACAGGTCTTTACATATAAAATTACTGTTCGTAATAGCCAGACCAAACCTATAAAGATGGTATTGAAAGATCAGTATCCGATCTCTACTCAGAAAGAGATAGAAGTGGAGTTACTAACCAAAGAGACTACTCCATGGAGTGCTAATGTTGAAAGTTTGGGCGTCATAAGTTGGGAGGAAGAACTAAAAGCCGGTGAGACGAAAGAATACCGTATCAGTTATAGTGTGAAATATCCGAAAGGAACAAATCTTAATCTTTAAATTGAAAAAAGCCGGGTTACGTAAACCCGGCTTCTTTATATACAACTAATTAATAATAAAGACCATATTTTAATGTTTACTCAAATATTCAGAAACACCTTCATTTGTTCCTTTCAGGGCATCTTTACCTTTTGACCAGTTAGCCGGACAAACGTCCCCGTATTGTTCGAAATGCTGTAAAGCATCTACCATACGAAGAGCTTCATCTACGTTACGTCCCAATGGAAGGTCATTGATCACATAGTGACGAATTTTACCAGCTTTATCGATAAGGAACAATCCACGATATGCAACTGGTGTTCCTTCAACAAACATATCGCCTTCTTCGTTCCAATCGTAATCTGATGCTAAAACTCCAAAGTTACGTGCGATTGTTTTTGCAAAATCGGATACAATCGGATAGGTTACTCCGTTTATTCCTCCTTTGTTTTTTTCTTGTTGTAGCCAAGCATAATGAGAATATTCAGAATCAACTGAGCATCCGACTACTGCTACATTACGTTTTTCGAATTCTTCCAGCTTTTCCTGAAAAGCATGTAATTCAGTAGGACATACAAATGTAAAGTCCATAGGGTAGAAGAAGAAGACTACATATTTTTTTCCTATGTATTGGTCTAGAGAGAAATCTGAAACAATCTCTTTACCATTTATTACTGCCGGTGCATGGAATTCCGGTGCTTTTTTTCCTATTAGTACTCTCATTAGCTATAATCTTATCTTTTATGTATAAACAAAAATAGAAGGAAGATAACGATTTTATCATCACTTTCTCATGGATAGTTTCTATCGGGTCATAAATAAATTCTATCATGATTGAATATCATGTCCATTACTCTGGATGTTCTGGCTGCAGAAATCCCTGTAGATGGGCAAATACCTTTGCCTCTAAGTTCATTTACAATCGTTTGAATAAGAGGTTGCTGTATATGTTCTGGTTGAAGTGTAACCAGGTCCTCTGACCTATTATTTGAAATGAGATGAATCGGTTCAAATGCGAAAGTATTAAAACGTATCTCACCTTCTGTTCCGGTTATAATAACAGAATCTTCTTTAGAATGTTCCGAGGTTACAAAACTCCAAATACCTGTTCCGACAGTACCGGATCTAAACTGAAAAGTTGCTCCAATAGTGTCTTTGACATCATATAGTTCACCTAGATTTCTTGAAAATCCTTTGGCATCCTCTATTTCACCCAACAAATAGTCAAGTATATCAAGTGTGTGGGGAGCTAGATCATAGAAATAACCTTCGCCTCCAATAGCCTTTTTTATCCGCCATGTATGAAGTGCCGGATCAAGATCAGTTGGAGCCGGATAACGAAAAAATCGAATATCTACTGTAAGGATTTTACCTATCGATGCTTCATCTAACAATTCTTTTATTTTTCGGAAATAAGGAAGTGCCCGTCTATAGTATGCTACAAAGAGTTTTTGCCCTGTTTCTTCAGCAACTTTATTCATTTCAATGCATTCTCCATAGTCCAGAGCCATTGGTTTCTCCACATATACTGGTTTTCCTGCGCGTAAAGCACGAATGGCATATTCTTTATGCGAATCAGGTGGAGTAGCTATATATATAGCATTAACTTCTTCGTCGTTTATCAGGTCATCAGCATTGGTGTAATATCTTGGTACACCATGTCTTTCGGCATAATCTCTAGCCTTCGCTTCATCTCTTCGCATAACAGCGGCCAATACAGAATGTTCAACTTTATAAAAGGCCGGTCCACTTTTCTTTTCTGTAACGTTTCCTACTCCTATAATGCCCCAATTTATCGCCTTCATGGTCTATTTTGTTTATTTATATTTTGTAACAATAAATTTCATGTAAAGGTTGAAAAAAATATAGTAGCTTTGCCGTAATCAGATTATTTTTATTATTGAATGAGAGTAAAAACGACATTTTTTATATTTTTTATTTGCTTATTTCCGATATTCATAAATGCTCAAACGTATGAAAAATTAATTGAATCAAGTTATGAATACCTGGATAAAAATGATTTACCTGCTGCCGAAGAGAGTCTGAAGGCAGCTATGCGATTAGAACCGGGGAATCCGACTAATTATGCGCTGCTTACCAATTTAGGGACCATCCAACGTCGTCAAGGTAAAAAAGAAGATGCCATTATTTCATATACAGCAGCTTTGAGTCGTCATCCCGATAATACGACTATTCTTGAAAATCGAGCTTCTTTATATGCTGAAATGGGAGAAACCGATAAAGCTATCGCCGATTATAACTTATTGCTCTTTCAAGACCCAATCAATCAGGATGCTCTATATAGTAGAGGTATTCTATATCTTCATCAAAAAGACTTTATTCGTGCCGAACAAGATTTTGACAAAATGTTGGAAGTCAATGAGAAAACAGTAAATGGACGTATAGGACATGCTATACTTGAAAAGATGCGTACAAACTACGATGAAAGCGAACGCATTTATAATTATCTGATAAATGAAATGCCAAACGAATGGAGACTTTATGAAGGTCGGGCTGACCTTTACTTTATGATGGGCAAGAATGGCCGTGCCATGTCCGATATTAATAAAGTTTTTGTGGAAACAAAAGAGCCTACAGCCGCTATGTATGTTCTACGTGGTAAGATTAAACTGGCTCTTTATGAACGTGAATCAGCCTCAAAAGATTTTATTAAAGCAAAGGAAATGGGCTATGATCCGACTATAATGGATGAACTTCTGCGTATGGCTAAATAATCTGTTTAACTATTTGCATTTTCTATCTTTTTTTTCTTCTTTTGTATATCATTGATATGAAAGGAGGATGTGTATGCGAGGTTGTCTGATCATAATAAGTTTCTTATGCTCTATGCTTTCAGCACATGGGCAATATAACTTGAGGTATACTATCGATAATAATGGTAAAATCATTGCCTTTCCTGCTTATAGAGATTTTGAGATCAAAATTCCTGAGCTTTCACAAGAATATTATACGACCCCAATCGCAAATAAGAATAATTTCAATTTCCATCTGAATGATGTAGATCTGGAATTTCTTCCTCAACCTGCTGATCTCCCAATGAACATGCAGGTACTTTCGGCGGCATACAAGCCTTTTTTCAACATTTATGCTCCTATGTTGCTGCGTACGTCTCCGATGGTTTTCGATTTTACGGAAATTTCTATTGTACCCATTGAAGATAATATAAACTTTATGGTTGTAGGAAGACAACAAACATGGCCTGGATTGGGAGGCCTTACAACTGTCAATCCTATGATAAGCTGGAATGTTGATGATTTTACACTTACAGGCGGAGCATATGCAGGCAGATATTTTACTCCTTTCAATCCTGACGCAAAGTTTACGGGAGGTGTTAATCTACATCTTCATTACCAGTTGACAGATTGGATGGCTGCCAGAGCATGGGGTGTATATTCTTTTTATGATGGAAAAGAAAAGAAAAATCCTCATATGCTTCTGAATCCTTTCTATCCAAAGACCAGTGTGGGTGGTGCCATGGAGTTTAAGATTAATGATAATGTAGGGATAGGTGTAGGTGTTAACTACGAATACAACCCTTGGCGCAAACGTATGGAAGCCCAACGTCTTATCTATCCGGTTATTCGAAGTGGTAACATCAAAATCGGTGCATGGTAATGAATGACTGAATTATTCAGTAACTCAGTCATTCAATCAGTAATTTATAAAGGTATCCTTAATTTCTGACCAGGGTAGATCATATTAGGATCTTTCAATTGATCAGTATTAGCATCGAAGATCTTTTTCCAGGTCATGCCATCATATTTCTTAGCGATTTTACTTAGGCTATCACCTTTCTGAACTTCGTATATTTCTTCTCCGCCTTCCACTACCTGAATATCCAGCACCATATCACCACCACGCATATCAGGATCTATCTCACCATATAATTTCCAGATTTGATCTTTCTTTGAAGCTGTTGTAGCTCCAGAAATATAAAGAACATTATCCTGTTCTGTGACGTTCAAGTTTTCTACACCAGATGATTCTGTGTAATCAATTAATCTTTGATATTTATCTCTTAGACTCATTATTTTATTGTTAACTGGTTAATAACTTTCTTTGGGTTGGATTCGTTTGCAATCTGCATTACCTTTTGCAGGTCAGCACGCTTAACTTCTCCTGTAAGGGTTATCTCACCATTTTGTATAGATACATTTACTTTATCGAAACCTCCTGCTTTTAAGGCATTTGTAACATTCTGACTTATTTCTGTGTCAGGATTGATCTTGACTACAGGGGCAGGTTCATTGACTGTAATATTATTATTTACAGACTTGATATCCTTTACAGTCATAGCAACAGATTCTGCTCCGGATTTCATTGCTTGAGAATTAACAACTCCGCTAAGAGTTACAACCCCTTTGTTTACAGAAGCACTAACTGTTGGATAAGCTGATACTAAGGCATTTTGTACATTTTGTTGTAATTTTGCATCACTTGGTTTACATGCGCTAAACAATACCACAGATAATAAAGCAAATAGGCTTACAGATAATGTTTTTTTGAATAATCTCTTTTCCATAATTTTTCTACTATTAAATTATTTGATAAATACTTATTGATTGATATAACAAATCTTAATACGTTTTGTTTTCAATATTTTGTAACTTTGAGTTTGATGAATAAAAAAATATTAAACCTCGCTATACCCAATATTATCACTAATATTACTGTTCCTCTATTGGGTATGGTGGATACGGCCATTGCCGGGCATTTGGAATCAGAGCTTTATATTGGGGCAATTGCTATAGGTGCTATTATCTTTAATTTCATTTACTGGAACTTTTCTTTTCTGAGAATGGGAACCAGTGGATTCGCTGCCCAGGCTTATGGAGCAGGGAATGAAAGGGAAACTGTTCGTGTGTTGTTAAGATCCTTGTTAGTCGCATTTACAGCTGGTTTGTTAATTATTATCTTGCAATACTTACTGATTTATATTGCTTTTTTCTTTATTCAGGCAAGTCCTGAAACTCAAAAGTATACGATTGTTTATTTTCATATTTATGTTTGGGCTGCACCATTTGTTTTAGGTATGTATGCTATGACCGGCTGGTTTATTGGTATGCAGGATGCAAAAACACCAATGTTTGTTTCTATTGCTACAAATATTATTAATATAGGGCTTAGTCTTTTATTTGTATTTGGTTTTGGAATGCAATTAAAAGGTCTTGCGTTGGGAACTGCTTTGGCTCAATTTATTTCTTTTGGTCTGACTTTATTCATTTGGAATAAGAAATACAGTCATCTGAAAAAATATCTGTCTTTTAGTTTTGTGAAGCAGTTGTCCGAATTTAAACCTTTTTTTAAAGTAAACAGTGATATATTCCTCCGTAGTCTGGCTTTGGTTTTAGTGACTACCTTTTTTACCTCAGCTTCAGCAAAAATGGGAGATACTTTCTTGGCTGTAAATAGCTTGTTGATGCAGTTATTCATTCTTTTTTCGTATATGATGGACGGTTTTGCTTATGCAGCAGAGGCATTGACTGGTAGATATTACGGAGCAAAAGACACTGTCTCACTGAAGCAATTAATAAAGAGATTATTTATGTGGGGCATTGCGCTGACAGTACTTTTTACATGTGTTTATGCTCTTTTTACTGATGGCATTTTGAGACTTCTTACCGATAAAAGTAATATCATTGAAGCTTCAAAAGACTTTCAGATATGGGCACTTCTTTTCCCCATAGCAGGTTTTGCCGCTTTTCTTTGGGATGGAATATATATCGGTCTAACAGCATCTAGGCAAATGAGAAATTCAATGTTTATAGCTGTTCTTTTTTTCTTTTCAATCTATTATCTACTATCTCCGTTATTAGGTAATAATGCCCTTTGGCTTGCCTTTATAAGTTATTTAGCTATGAGAGGGATTATACAGACAGTACTTTTTAGAACGATTAACGTTTAATGATTAACGATTATTTTTTCTCTTACTATTAATCATTAAACGTTAATCGTTTATGTTCAGAGTTCGTTTACTTAATTCTATTTCTGCTTTGTTTCCAGTATGTTTTCCGGGAGTATCTGATAATTTTACTGCATGCAAATAGTCACTATTTTTATCATGTTTCACTTCTGTGAGTTTAATGACCATATTTAATGGTTTAACACCCACATCATTTGTGAAATATGTGCCTATTCCATATGCATCGTGAATTCTTCCATTCACATATTGTTTAATATCTCTTATTCTATCCAAATTTAAGGAATCACTATAAACTATTGTTTTAGAAATCGGATCAATCCGATTTTCTTTATAAAAACAGATGGTTTGGTCGGTAAAAATTAAAGGATCTCCACTATCCCATCGTACTCCATCGAAAAGTTTGGCTTGTTTCAAACTGAATGAATTATAAAAAGCGTCTGTTGTATACGTATCAGTTAATGTAATACCTAGACTTCCCTGATAAACTTCTACCCAGGCTTCAAGAGCCTTCATATTCGCTGCACGATATCCAAACAAAGCACCATGATACATAAACCATTCATGCGGCATTGTTCCTATTGGAGTGGTGTCATATGTCATTGCCAGATAAACATTACTTGTGCCTTTAAAGTATTCCCCGGAGTGTGTTTTCAGACTTGAAACCACTTTGTCATGCACATCAAAAGAGAAGCGCCGACGTGTACCAAAATCTGAGTGATCTGCTTGCATTTCTTTTAATTGCAGTGCTTTATCAATAGCTTTTCTTTCTACGTCCTGAGGTTTTGCTCCTGTCATTTGAAAGTATAATTCGGAAATAATAGCCATTAAAGGAACTTCCCATAACACAGTTCGATACCAATACCCTTCTATTTCAATTTCCAGTTTTCCGTTTTTATCTTGTATAATATGCACTTCATCAGGGTTGTATCTATAACCTTCCAGAAAGTCAATAAAGACAGGATCAAAGAAGTAGCAACGTTTTGTGATATATCTTTTCTCTTCTTTAGTCATTTGTAGTTGACTCATAGAAGCTATCTCTTCTTTCAGGCGTTTATCAAATCCTTCAGGAAAGGGAGTTTCCCCTCTATTCATAAATTCATATTTTACATACGACCAGGGATATAGCCGCTGAATTGCAAGCATAACAGAAAACTTATAAAGATCATTATCAGTGAAATGTTTGATTATCATTGCTTTTCTTTATTTATAATTTAATTATATAACAATGATATATACCATAGAGTTGTATAAACTATACGGTCGATCAGGAATTTTGGCCGTATGTTTCATTAAATTATTTAGTTAGCTTTTTGTTTTTGACATATGTCGTGAATGTTTTTGATAATTATCGTGAATATTCACGACATATGTCAAAAATATTTTCGATAATTATCAAAAACAAAAAATGTCATGAAAGCATTCTGAAAAGAGCAGAGATAATTTAAAGAATTTACGACTTTAGTAAATAAAAATCTGGTGCAAATCTTACTTCCCGAATAATTTCTGCCAAAAACCTTTCTTTTCTTTTTCTTTTATTTCACTAACTGAAGTTTTGGTGTATTCAGCATTCGATGAAATTTCTCCTTCTTGCAATTTGTTGTTCTTTTCAATTTCTTTAATTTGTTCCAATGCGGCTTCTTGATAGAGTAGAGCGCCTTCCGTATCGCAATTAAATAGGTTGGAGTAGCTACCTGATTTATTCAGGTCTAATGGATTCGGTTCTACAACTTCTGTTGCCTCAAGTATTCCCAATTGATGGTCTTTTGCGTCTTGTAAGGCTTTCAGGAAAACGTTTACCCGTTTATGCGAATAGTGATGATCAATGATTTCTTTTACACTTATATCTTTTTCATAGTCATCCAGAAGTTGAGCTACCTGTTCGGAAGGAATATAGACTCCTGAACAATAATTTTCAATGATTTTATTGTGTACTGCTTGCTTTGGCTTTTCCGGTAAAATATCTTCCCATTTCTTCGTATATTTAATAAAATCAGGATTTTCTTCTAGTATAAAAGAGAAGGCTGATCCTCTTGTATAGTAATATTTGCGAAAGAATCCCTGAGAAATAGCGATATAAAAGCCGTGAGTTTTATCAAAAATGTCTTCGTCCTCTGTTTTACGCGCTGTATTGATAACATCTTTGTATTTTTCACGATAGAAATCTTGTATTTCAAATTGGTCAGATAATAAATCTATTTTAGAATCATCTGTGAGGCAATCAAAATACCATTCTTGTATTTCCTGTTCATTAATCGGATGGTAACTAATATCAAATCCCATAGTGTGATAGTGTATTTAAGAGTTAGTAAAAACGGTAATATATAATTAATTATAAAAGCCTATAAGATAAAGATTAAAATGGAATATGATTGTGCATTTTCCAATATATCTCTTGTCATTTAAGTGCCAAAAAACATTCAGAATTGATATGTATTTACATGCTTTATTGATTATTTTGTTATTTGCCAAATGAGATACCCATACGTTCGCCTTGTGTTATTAAATCATGTTCAGGTGTAACTATTTTTAATTTACCGGCTACTTCTGATAGAGGAATCGAATCTACCTTATCCCCTTTCATACATACCATTCTGCCGAATTGCTTATTTGCAATTAATTCGGTAGCATGACCACCTAGGCGGGTAGCCAGATTCCGATCAAATGGAGAAGGATTACCCCCGCGTTGAATATAACCTAGTACGGTTTCACGGGTTTCAATGCCGGTTGCCAATTCAATTGTTTTTGTAAAATAATCGGCAGGACGTTTTTTATTTATTGTTTGTACACCTTCGGCCAAAACAACAATGGAGTAAGGTTTGCCTCGGTGTGCACGGTTTAGTATGGCTTCATTTACCTTATCGATATCAAAACCCAATTCAGGAAGTATAATAACATCGGCTCCTCCTGCCATTCCTGCATATAAGGCAATCCAGCCTACTTTATGACCCATTACTTCAACAACCATAACCCTTTTATGTGAACTGGCGGTAGAGTGTAAACGGTCTACAGCTTCTGTTGCTATATTTACGGCTGTATCGAAACCAAATGTAATGTCGGTTCCCCATACATCGTTATCGATAGTCTTGGGAACCCCTACAATATTTAAACCTATTTCTGAAAGCAAACTTGCCGTTTTCTGTGTGCCGTTTCCTCCAATACAAACAATGCAGTCTAAACCTAATTCTTCATATTTCTGTTTTATAATAGAGGATTGTTCATCATCTGAGGCAATAAGCTTTCGGAATGACTTTTCACGTGAAGTACCTAAAATGGTTCCTCCCAAATTCAATATTCCTGAAAGGCTTCGTTCGTCAAGAGTTTGAACATCTTTATTAAGAATGCCTGAGAATCCGCTGTGGATACCGATTACCTCCATGTTGTAATGCATGATTGCTGTTTTACCAACACCGCGGATTGTTGCATTGATACCGGGACAATCACCCCCGGATGAAAGAATTCCTATTTTCATAAGATAAAATTTTATATACCAACAAAGATAGGAATAACGGATAGAATGTCTACATTTGCAACCGATTCATTTAAAAGAGCATGGATATTTTAACAAAAGTAGTATCACAGATCTTTGTTCCCCGACAACGGGAGATCGAAATGTTTGCGCAACGAACTGATGATATCCAACGTAATCAGTTGAAAACTCTTTTAAATAGAGCGAAAAATACAAAATGGGGGAAAAAGTACGATTTTAAAAATATACGTACTTATAATGATTTCTCACAACGCCTTCCATTACAGGAATACGACGATATAAAGCCGTATGTTATGCGGATGATTAATGGCGAAAAGAATGTGCTCTGGCCTTCTGTCGTCAAGTGGTACGCTAAAAGTAGTGGTACCACGAACGATAAAAGTAAATTTATTCCTGTTACTCCTGAGATTTTAAGAGGTTGTCAGTATAAAGGTGGTTTTGACTGTGTGGCTATTTATCTTCGAAATAACCCAGAAAGCCGCTTTTTTTCACGTAAGGGACTAATACTGGGTGGTAGTCATAGTCCTTCTCCGTTGAATCAACGTGCGCATTATGGTGATCTTTCAGCAGTCTTAATTCAAAATATTCCTACACTTGTCAATCTGGTACGTGTACCTAAGAAACGTATTATCCTGATGGATGAATGGGAAAGCAAAATAAAAGCCATTGTAGACAGTACTTGGAATGAAGACGTAAATAGTATTTCAGGAGTTCCTTCCTGGATGCTTGTGCTTATTAAAGCTATCTTACAAAAAACAGGAAAAAAATACCTGACTGAGGTATGGCCGAATATGGAAGTCTTTTTCCATGGAGGGATCAGTTTTGAACCTTATCGCGAGCAATATAAATCATTAATACCTTCCGATAAGATGCATTATGTGGAGACATACAATGCTTCTGAAGGTTTTTTTGGTATACAAGATGATCCATTAGATTCTTCAATGCTGATGATGCCTGATTATGGAATTTTTTACGAATTTATCCCATTAAATGAGTTAAATAGTTCCAATCCGACGATTTTACCGCTAGAAGATGTTGAAACGGATAAGAATTATGCGATTGTCATAACAACAACGGGGGGGCTTTGGCGATATATTATTGGTGATACGGTGCGCTTTACTTCTCTTCATCCTCATAAATTCATTATTTCCGGAAGGACAAAACATTATATTAATGCTTTTGGAGAAGAATTAATGGTCGATAATGCGGATAAGGCAATTAGCCTAACCAGTCATGAAACGGGTGCCAAGGTGAAAGAATATACTGCTGCACCTCTTTTTATGCTTGACAATGCGAAAGGTTATCACCAATGGTTTATTGAATTTGAAAAAAGACCTCCGTCATTAGATGAATTTGCAGCTTTATTAGATAAACATTTACAGGAGCTAAACTCCGACTACGAAGCTAAACGCTATAAAGAGATTTCTCTCCAACCCTTAAAGATTGTAGTTGCTCGGGAAGATGCCTTTTATGACTGGTTAAAACAAAAAGGTAAACTAGGCGGACAACACAAAATTCCTCGTTTAAGCAACGACCGTACACAGATCGAAGAGCTTTTGGCTTTAAATGTTTAGAAACTTTTTTATTAGGGCGTGATATCCTTCGCCATCCGGAAGCCATTATTAAAGTGTTTACTGCTCGGATAAATATAATATTTGCAAGTAATACGGCAAATAGGACGTTCGATAAACCAGGATCCTCCTCTCACAATAGCATAAAGCCGGTCTTCCTGTGTAAATGTATCTGAGCACCACTCCCATACATTTCCACTCATATCATAAAGACCTAATTGATTGGGAACTTTTGTTCCGACAGGATGTGGCTTCCCTTCTGAATTATTGGTATACCATCCAAGGCTATCAAGCTCCATTCCCCCGCTATATAGATAATCTCGATTCCCATACATACCTCCTCGTGCGGCATATTCCCATTCTTCTTCTGTAGGAAGCCGTCCTCCTGCCCATTTGCAATACTCTCGAGCGCCGAACCATGTTATATATATAGCAGGATAGGACTCGTATCCCATAACCGGTTTTCCGTTCTGTATTCCCCAGTTACATTCATAGTAAAGGACTTCCCCTTCGTTTTCACCTCCTTTTACTACGTTACTTTCATAAGTTTTTAGGAATTCGGCGAATTGATTATTGGTTATTTCATATTTACTAATCTGGAAGCTTTCTACTTTTACCTTGTGTGTGGGATTATTGTCTTCAGGATAAGTTGAGCCCATAGTGAAAGTACCACCATCAATCCGGATCATTTCCGGCACTGTATTAGTTGCAAGATATTTCCGATATTTAATATCCTCAATTCTCTTTCGGGCTACCTCTCTTTCAATGTCGCGGATGTTTTGGTCATCAATAAACTTTTCAAGATAAGAAATGGATATATCGTAGGCTTCGACACCTTTTAATGGGAGGATTCTTTCATATAATGAACCCAGTGCAACATATCCATCCAGCCGTTCAGGGTCTAGCCGGACACCTTGCTCATATAAGCTTAATGCCTCTTCTGCATATTTCATCTCTTCAGCAGGAGTCCCTTTTAAAGACATCATATTATCTGCCTGACGAATGCAATTATCTGCATACGGATTGATTTGATTACTCAGCATACGGGCAAATTTAGTATGTTTCATCTCTACAGGTATGAGGCGATAGAATTGTCGTAGAGAATCTATGGAGATTAACCTCATAAAGCGGGTTAAAAGAAATTGCCCTGCATAGGTATCCATATGATTATAAACAAAACCAAACCGGACCGAGTCACGTAAATGCTCGGTGGTAGCCAGTTCCTTATCTATTGCCTGTCGATCATATTTTTCTACAGCAATATTATTTATTTTCGCTTGCCTTCGCCGGGTATAGGATTCAATATCATGAAGTATTTCAGCGATGTAACTCAGGCTGTCTCTTTTCCTGTTAAGATCTTTTACCAGATCCAAATATTTACCATATTCCGTTTGAGTTTGTGCTCCTTTATAATGAAGGAAATTCGGAAAGTCTTTAATGCTTCCCTCTATGAAGAGTGTATCTTTATCAATAAGTAAATCGCAATAATAAAATTCATTGTTAATGGTTGAACAAAGCCACAGGTGTTGAGGAATATCCGATAATTGTCCTTTCATCACAAACTGACCTTTTTCTATAGTCGCAGCGTTGATAATTTTCTGATTATCAAATTGCTTTAGAAAGAAAGTATTGCCATCTTTTACGTCACTTATCTTTGCTGATATAACATAATAGAGATTGTTGCCCTGAGAATGAGTGGACAAAGAACATAATGTATAGAATATAATTAACCAACACCTACACTGCATCATCACTTTATTATTTATATTTCTTTTTCCAATTCTTCTGTTAGTTTTTTTCTCATCCATTCGGAGCCGGGAAATCCAGCTTTTTTATCCACGATAGTACCGTCTTTACCGATAATAAAATAGGTTGGTACTCCACTCATATTGAAAAAACTCCATATATGTTCCCATTGTGCGTTGGTAATTCGATAATGGTTCCCTTTTATATCAGGTATCATATTTTCCCATGTTCCTTTGGGAGAATTTTCACCCGCAACATAGAGAAAAATTACTCCCTTTTCTTCCATCTCTTTCTTTACCTCTTCAGAAGTTTTGAATGCCTGAATGCATGGGCCACACCAGGTAGCCCAGAAATCGACAAAGACGACTTTACCACGGAAAGGCTGTGTCATTGCAATGAAAACGTCTTCATGAGGAATGGATGTTATGTCTACAGGGCTTACTGTATAACCCGTTTTTTTCTTATTTGCTTCGATCTTTGCTTTCAATTTATTGTTTTCGGCAGTAAGAATCTCACCAATAGCAGGTGAAATTGCAGCCGCTTTAGCTAATTGTTCATCATTGATTGGAACAAACTCACTGATAGAATTCGATATTTCTTTGGCTGCTATAAGATCAAAAAGCATACCTTTATCTGTACCCATCAACTCCGTTATAGTTGGAGTATTTGCATAATAACTATCAGGTTTTCCCATATGAGATAAAAACGAGGCCATTTCTCCTGCGTAATTATAATAAAGAAGGATTCCAGTGTTAGGAATTAACTCAGGAATAAAGTTGTAATAATCGTCAGTAAATATAGGTTTTACTTCTTCGGGTATCTCAGCGTCACGATCTAGTCCATTTACTATTTTATAAGCATATTCCAGTCTCCCTCTGCCATTCATTAGTGTTTGGACGATATCCATTTTTGCATCGAGAATCAATAATTCTTTATAAGCTTCACTGATATCTGGGTATTTATCTAATTCTTTAATAGCAGTTTTATATTTCTGTAAAAAGTATGTTTTAAACTGATCACCATTCATGGGAGCAATATCTGTCATTTCCTTCATATGTTCTTCCCGCGAGTCAACATATATAGGTAGACCTTTTAGTGTATGATTCGCTATCTCATTATTCAATGCAGCCATTTCTCCTGAAAAGATATATTTCTTTCCAACTGATGGTGAATCATTATGTAACTTGGATCGTGAACGAAATATTTCAGGTAGATTTATATTTATATATGTCGTTCCGCCAGGTCTTAGATAGATAGGGTTATCCATATAAGGAGCCATCATTGCAACCTTACCGGTATAATTCATTGGTATCTCAACCTTAAAAGTCCCATCGGGCTCTATATCTACTGGTATTCTTTCAAATACCTTAGTAAATACGTTATGAATTCCTATTACATTATCCATTTTCATCTCCGAAGTATATCCTTCCAATTTACCACTTAAAACTGCTATCCCTGGATTTATTTTTGGTATTTCTAAAGTAGCCTTTTCTGCAGAAATTTTTTTATCAGCCATTGATGAACTAAAAGGTTTTCCATCTAGCCTGATGCCCCATATTTGAAACGCTCCCGGCTCTTCTCCTTCAATAAAGCTGATCTCTTTCAAGCTGTTCGGTATAGGAGGGAAAAGTAGTTGAAATGAAACTGTGCCCGATTCTGGCATATAGAATTCTTCATCTAGTGGAATGCCCTCGCTGGAACGGATCGTATACTTTTTGTTTTCAGTATCTTTCAAATAGGTTTTACTTATTATTTTTATCCACATATTATGTGGATAGAAAGCATCTACATATAAGACGGTTGCAGTATCTGAGAGTACTATCTTCCGAATTTCGATTGTCTGTGTATTACATGCACTAAAAGTAGGGAGGTCGATAACACGTTCTTTAGCGGAAAGGCTATTTATACTAAATAGACATATGAAAATAACGAGCAGGTGTTTCATAATGAATAAGATATTATGTTTGATGCGCTCAATATAGGAATTTAATTAAATGACATATGGTAAAATATTTACTATTAACCATGTGATAACTTTTTTTAGCAGAAAGCCTCCGGATTAATTAAAGAAAGTATTCTGTTTATTTTGGAGAACGTCTGAAAAAGATCTGGACGCCTCCCGAATCACCCTAAAACTCTATTTTTATGATCAAGTTGAAACCTTCTTTTCCTGGATTTGTGATTATCCTTCAAAATATGTACTATTGTATCCGATTATATAAATGAACTATGGAACAATTAAAACAAGAACTAAAGGCATCTTTGATTGATGCTTTAAATCTCGAAGATATGATCCCAGAAGAAATCGATAATGCAGCTCCTCTATTTGGAGATGAAGGGCTTGGCTTGGACTCTATCGATGCTTTGGAGATTATACTTATTTTGGAAAGAAACTATGGTATTCGTATAGCTAATCCCAAGGAAGGGAAAGAAATTTTCTATTCTATAAATACCTTAGCCGACTATATTTCTTCTAACAGAAGTAAATGAAAATCTGCGTTTCAGGAATAGGATGTATTTCCGGGATCGGCCTGAATGTAAAGGATCATTATTCTTCATTTCGAAATGAGCACGATGGACTTGGTGATATTACCCTTTTTACTACCCAGCATCGGATACCTGTCTCGGAAATAAAACTAAGTAATACAGAATTGAAGGAGTTGGCAGGGATTTATTCGCCGAAAACTCTTTCACGAACAGCACTCCTTGGTATTATCGCAGCCCAGGAAGCGTTGGAAAGTTCGAAAATTAAATTAGAAGATCATCTGCGTATTGGTCTGATCTCGTCTACAACGAATGGTGGAATGGATCTGACAGAACTTTTTTATCCAGCTTTCCGGAGTAATCCGTCATTTACCCAATTACCATATATCGCTTCACATGAAGCTGCAGATAGTACAGAGCGTATTGCCACAACATTAGGAATCAAAGGATTTCGTACGACTATAAGTACCGCATGTTCATCTGCTGCTAATGCGATTATGCTAGGAGCTCGTATGATCCGGCAAGGAATGCTTGATATAGTTATCGCTGGAGGAACAGATGCTCTTTGCCGCTTTACACTGAATGGTTTTCATGCATTGAAGATTCTTGACAAAGACCCTTGCCGTCCTTTTGATGCGACACGTTCAGGGCTGAATTTAGGTGAAGGGGCAGGATATGTTGTATTGCAATCGGAAGAATCTTTATACAAAGAACCTTACTGTGAATTGGCAGGTTATGCTAATTCAAACGATGCTTTTCATCAGACGGCTTCATCTGAAGAGGGCCTGGGTGCCTATCTTGCCATGAAGAAAGCGTTGGAAAAGGCGGCAGTCGTACCGGAATGCATAGATTATATCAATGCTCATGGTACGGGTACTGTTAATAACGATGCATCGGAAAGTATGGCAATTAAGCGTTTGTTTGGAAATAAAATTCCGCCGTTTAGCTCGACAAAGCCTTTTACAGGTCATACATTGGGCGCAGCCGGAGGGTTGGAAGCCGTGTTTAGTGTTATGGCTATTGAATGTGGAATTTTATTACCAACTAAAAACTTTTCTACTCCTATGTCTGAAACAGGTTTGTCACCCATTGTCACATATAGCGAACAGAATCCGGTTTCTACCGTCTTGTCTAATTCGTTTGGTTTCGGTGGAAATAATACGTCATTAGTTTTTCGTTTAAAATCTTAATATATGCTGGCACAACCTTTATATATCAATCGTATGGCGTCGGTTCATCCGGTATTTAAAAGAAAACTGCAATGGAAAGATTCAGATTGGGCAACAGATAAACAATTCATTGCCTCAGAGCCCGATTATAAAGAAATTATACCAAATCCTTCGCTTCGCAGACGAATGAGCCGGATTATCCGTATGGGAGTCGCTGCCGGCTTACAATGTCTGCAAGGATCTGTTCAACCGGATGCGATTCTGACAGCTACTGGTCTTGGCTGTCTGGCTGATACAGAAAAATTTATGAATAATTTGTTGGATATGGATGAAGAACTACTGCCACCAACAGCTTTTATACAATCCACTTTTAATACGATTGGAGCACAGATTGCTTTACTTACTGGTAATCATTGCTATAATAATACTTATACCCACAGAGGTTTTTCGTTTGAAAGCGCTTTACTTGATGCTTCACTACTAATACAAGAAGGGGAAGCCGACTGTATACTTACCGGAGCTTCAGATGAATTGACGCCAACTCTTTATAATATACTGAACTATTTCGCTTGTAAAGAGCGTTTGCCTGCAGGTGAGGGAGCGGCTTTCTTTTTATTAGGTAGAGAAGCAACCGACAGTTCTTTTGCAATTTTACAAGATATTGAAATGATGAACGGTTCATTTTCGGAAGATGAAATAAGAGAGAAGATAGAGGAAATCCTTTCAAAACATTTTATATCTGATGTACAAGTACTCTATCCGAAAGCATTTAAGCAGTATTGTGGAGAATATCCTACTGCAACGGCATTTGCTGTATGGTATGCATGTACTTATCCTGAGCAACCGTATTCTTTATTATATAATTCCTTTTTAGATAATAATTCGTTTATTTTGCTGAAGCATATTTAAAAGATATCAAATTTATGTGGTGGCTGATTCTTCTATTTTCTGTACTGGTTGGAGCTTTCCTTTTTTTTGCTTCATTTTTTATCCGTGCGGGTATTTACATAAAAGCGTTATGTAAAAAAAATACGTATGAAAAGATAGTTGCATTGACATTTGATGACGGTCCGGATAGTGAATTTACTCCTCGTGTATTAGACCTTTTGAAACAATACAAAGTAAATGCCACTTTTTTCTGTATTGGCAAAAAAGCAGAAGAAAATCCCGCTATTATTAAACGAATATCGGATGAAGGGCATCTGATAGGAAACCATTCGTATAGCCATACTGTAACTTTCCCTTTTTTTTCATATAACAAAATGCTGACAGATGTAAAAAAATCGCAGGATATTCTTGAAAATATAACGAAACGGAAGATTAATTTCTTCAGGCCTCCTTTTGGAGTAACGAATCCGACCATTGCGAAAGTAGTACGTACATTGGGATATGTCACTATTGGCTGGAATATCCGTAGTTTTGATACTCGAGGCGAAATTCCGGAAAAAATTTATAAACGTATTATAAAACAAGTCAAGCCAGGCAGCATTATATTGCTGCATGATCGCAATCAGATTCAAAGAAATCTGCCGGTTACCAACAGTAAAGAATTACTTGTTATGTTACTGGATTATTTGATAAGAGAAAATTATAAAATTGTTAGAATAGACGAGCTATTTGATTTATAAACAAAATGAAAGCTATTTATTATATACTTTTCCTGTTAATGACTGTTTCCGTTTTTGCACAGGAAAAAATGAAACCGATTGCTTCTTTATCTACTTTTCAGGAACGGTTAAAGAAAGAAGGTGCTCGAATTCACTCCATTGAGAGCGAATTTACACAAGAAAAATATGTTGATATTTTCAATGAAAAGATTATTTCTAAAGGGCATTTCTATTATAAGGAACCGGATAAGATACGTATGGAATATAATACTCCGCAAGCTTATCTGATAATTATAAATGGTGATAAACTGAATATTGCCTTCGAAGAGTATAATAATACCCTTGATCTTGGTAGTAACCAAATGATGAATGAGCTGAAAGATATGATTTCAGCCTGTATGACTGGTGACTTTACAGCTATTTCTTCAGCTTATACACTCGATTATTTTGAAACATCTTCATTATATGTGGTGAAGATTATTCCTGAATCGGATGGTTTAAAAGAATCTATTTTTGAGATAACCGTTTCACTTGATAAAAAGGATATGTCTGTGCAACGACTTCATCTGGCAGAGTCAACAACTGATTATACCGAATTTGTTTTCACAAATCGGAAATATAATACACTAAATAATATTGATCTATTTTCTTATTAAGAAAGTGTTTTATGCATGGCAGCTGCAGCTTTTCTTCCATCTCCCATGGCAAGAATTACAGTAGCGCCTCCGCGTACGATATCTCCTCCTGCATAAACATCCGGTAAGGTGGACTGCATTGTGTCCTGGTCGACAATAATAGTGCCCCACTTGCTGACTTCCAGCCCTTTGAAAGTACTTGGAATAAGCGGATTTGGAGAAACGCCAACACTAACGATTACTTCATCAATATCTATTGTTTCTATTGCTCCTTCAATAGGCACTGGACGTCGACGGCCTGAGGTATCGGGTTCACCAAGTTTCATTTTTTGCAAACGCATTTGTTTAACACGACCGTTTTCATCGCCGATGTATTCGATCGGATTGTGAAGCGTCATGAACTCAACACCCTCTTCTTTAGCGTGTTTAACTTCTTCTATTCGGGCAGGCATTTCTTCTTCACTGCGACGATAAACAATGATTGAGCGATCGGCTCCAAGACGACGTGCGGTACGTACCGAATCCATCGCTGTATTACCTCCACCGATGACAGCGACTTTTTTACCTATTAATACAGGTGTATCACTTTCTGGATTGGCAGCATCCATCAAATTGACACGGGTAAGGTATTCATTCGACGACATAACACCAACCAGATTTTCACCAGGGATATTCATAAAGTTTGGTAATCCGGCTCCGCTTGCTGCAAAAATTCCTTTAAAACCATCTTCATGGAGGTCTTCATAAGAAATTGTTTTACCTACAATGCAATTGTTGATAAATTTTACCCCCATTTCCCTGAGATTGTCTATTTCCACATCAACGATATCATTTGGCAATCGGAATTCAGGAATACCATATTTGAGGACGCCACCAATTTCGTGTAATGCCTCGAATACCGTAACATCATATCCGAACTTTGCCATATCTCCGGCAAAAGATAATCCCGCGGGTCCTGAACCAACAACGGCTATTTTTATTCCATTGGGCGGAGCTACTTCCGGTACGGATATCTGTCCGCTTTCCCGTTCATAATCTGCAGCGAAACGTTCGAGGTATCCGATGGCAACAGGCTCTTTCTTCATTTTTAGATGGATACATTCGGCTTCACATTGTTTTTCCTGAGGACACACACGTCCACAAACAGCCGGAAGGGCACTTGTTTCTTTTAATGTCTTAGCTGCATCCAGGAAGTTTCCGGTTTCAATATATTTTATAAATGTCGGAATATTGATATTAACAGGGCAACCGTTCATACAGGTTGGATTAGCACAATCGAGGCAACGTTGCGCCTCCTTCATGGCTTGCTCAGATGTCAATCCCAGGTTTACCTCTTTGTTATTATGGCTTCGTATTTCCGGATCTACTTCCGGCATATGTACGCGTGGTATGGTTGCACGTTCTTTAGCTTTTATATTTTTCCGCAATTCTTCACGCCAACTTTCTGCACGACGTGATGCAATCTGTTCTTCTCTGGTCATATATTGGTACGTTATTTCTTTTCAATATCTTTGTAAGCACCTAAGCGCATTAGCATCTCGTCGAAGTCTACTTCGTGAGCATTAAACTCAGGACCGTCAACGCAAACGAATTTGGTTTTACCCCCTACAGTAATACGGCAGGCACCGCACATACCGGTACCATCTACCATAATGGTATTTAATGAAGCAACAGTGGGTATATTATATTTTTCGGTTAGAGCGGAAACGAATTTCATCATAATAGCAGGCCCAATAGTCACACAAAGATCAACCTTTTCACGCTTAATGACGCTTTCAATACCATTGGTAACCAACCCTTTTGTTCCATATGATCCATCATCGGTCATGATGATTACTTCATCGGAATTAGCTTTCATCTGATCTTCGAGAATAATAAGGTCTTTGGTACGTGCTGCCAAAACAACAATAACCCGATTACCTGCATTATGAAAAGCTTCAACAATAGGCATTAAAGGAGCGACACCTACACCTCCACCGGCACATACGACCGTTCCGACTTTCTCAATATGTGTAGCTTGTCCTAATGGGCCAACAAGGTCAGTGATTTCATCACCCACTTCCAATGCGCATATTTTTTGGGAGGAAGCACCCACTGCTTGAATAACAAGAGTAATTGTGCCTTTCTCCCGATCAGCTCCAGCAATAGTGAGTGGTATACGTTCTCCTTTTTTTCCTACTTTGACAATAACGAAGTGCCCCGCCTTCCGCGAGCGCGCGATCAAAGGTGCTTCTACTTCCAACTTAATAACGTTGTCAGAGAAGTATTCTTTGCTTACAATTTTATTCATATAATCGCTTTTGAAAGTTTGCTACGTTTCGAGGCGACAAAAATAAGTGAAAAATGTGAATTTGTTGTTATTTTGCAATTAAAAAAGGACTTATTCGAACAATCCTTCATCTCTTACAAGCATAAGAATGGCAGAGTGGGGGACAATGACATATGTTTCATCATTGAATACAATCTCATAGGTTGCATTTTGCAGGTAAACGGCCAGATCACCTTCGTGTGCCTGGAGTGGTAGATAATGAACTTCCTCTTCCTGCTTCTTTTTCCAAACTTCAGATTCATCTGTTTGAGAGGGCAAAGGATATCCGGGACCGGCCTTAATAATATAACCACTTTGTATCTTCTCTCCCTGTTGAACGGTAGGAGGAAGATAAAGTCCCGACTTTGTTTGGCTTTGTGGGTTCTTTGGTTTGATTAACACTTTATCACCCACCATGTGAAACTTTTCAATATCTTTCTGATCAATAGCTAACTGCATATTTCAAGTATTATTTTATTAGAACAAAGGTAAGAAAAGCCATGGAATTATTTCATAGCATATATCCGTTGAATAATGTCTACCACTTTCATTCCTTCCAATACATTGGTGGTAATTGTTTCTGTTTCGCCGGAAAGGACTCGTACAACATTTCGGATTACAAAATTATGGTTTTGTGCTGATCCTTTGTAAGCGCCGTAGTCATTACCGGGATTGGTTGGTTGTAGTTCCGGCATCTCATAATCTTTGATGTGACAGTATTCGACTTTGTCCATATATTGACCTCCGATTTTCACACTGCCTTTTTCTGCTACAATAAGCATACTGCTCTCCATATTCTTATCCCAAACTGAAGTGGAATAGTTAATAGAGCCTATTCCGCCATTTACAAAATCAAAATTTACTATTCCGGAATCTTCAAATGCCGTCAGATTCTTATGGTTGAAATCGGCAAAACGAGCTTTTATATTGCATATATCACCAAAAAGCCAGTACATTATGTCGATGAAATGGGAAAATTGAGTGAATAATGTTCCTCCGTCGAGTTTGGCATTGCCATGCCATCTTCCTGATTTATAATAACGTTCATCACGATTCCAATAACAATTAAACTGTACCATATAGATATTGCCTAGCTTTCCGCTTTCGACTATATCTTTTATCCATACTGAAGGAGGAGAATACCGGTTTTGCATTACGCAGAAAACCTGTTTACTATATTTTAAAGAAGTATAGACTACTTTTTCTGCATCAGCAAGAGTAAGTGCCATAGGTTTCTCAATAACCACATGGAAACCGTTTTCTATAGACTGGATCGCCATCTGAGCATGCAGCCCGTTCGGAGTACATATACTTATTATGTCAATAGGTAATCCGGAGACAAGAATATTTTCGATAGTAGAAAAGAAAGGAACATTATATGACTCAAGACTTAATTCTTCGCGGGGTAAGATATCACATAAAGCAATCAGCTCAGCATCGGGATCGCGGCTGATCATTTCTGCATGTCGTTTCCCAATATGTCCGCAACCTATAACGGCAAAGCCGATCTTCCTCTCTTTTTCTTTCATTTTTATTTTTTTGATTTTGCCATTTTATTAAATGATTCGAGGACAGAGCGCGCCCAGAAATTCCTTAAACCGAAACCGCCTGCTTTCCCTGAAACAATTTTATCGGAAATAATTTCTTTGGTTTCAATATCGAAGACAACAGCATGGTATAATCCTTCAGGCTTTCCTCTGTCAAGCAATTCTGCTATCATGATGGCACCAGTACCGCTTTCATCTCCGGTATCGTAAGTACGAACACGCTCTTCTATTTTTTCTTTTGTCAAACCATAATTATTAGAATCTATTTTCAGATCTTTCATATCAATTTTTTCTATAAGATCGTAGGTCATTCCAAGAGAGAAGGTGATATCATTTGTCTTAAAAGCTTTTTCAGGATTGTATTTTCTGCTTTCAATTATAAAAAGGCTGTTGATGGCGTTGAAAGCGTTGATAAATTCCCGAGGTGGTTCTTCTGCACCGAAAACTTTTACCAGTGAATAATCTACCCCGAAAAAGGTAATAGGTTCATTTGCTTTGATACTTTGCACATTCATAAAGCAAATAGAAAAGAGAGAAATAAATAGTATAATCTTTTTCATATTCGTTAGTTTATATTCTTTTTTAATTAACGCAAATCTATGAATTTAATTGCTTTCCTACTCATGGGCGGCATCTGAATTTTGGCAATATACTCCGGTTCGGCAAATTGAATGGAAGGGGCAACTCTTACTTTAGCACGAAACAGATCCTTGATTTCCTTGGCAAAACGTTCTGAAGGACAATCCGTACCTACTCTAATAAGGATATCATCAGTGCCAATGTTATTAGTATATACTTCCATAACATAGTTCTTTATCCCTATTATATTATCGAGTATATCATAGAGAGCCGGAGGGTAAAGGGTAGTTCCTTTGTATTTAATCATCTGTCCTTTACGGCCTAAAACAGAACTGAGACGTATCGTGTTACGTCCACAACTGCACGGCTTTGTGTAATGGTAGCAAATATCACCTGTTTTAAATCGTAGTAAAGGCATACCACGAACACCAAGAGTTGTGATTGTAACTTCTCCTGCTTCACCTTCAGAAACCGGATTGTTATTATCATCCAGGAATTCCACAATGATCAATTCAGGAGGAAGATGCCCCCCTGCCAAAGCATTACATTCGGTAAATGATGTTTGCATTTCTGTTGAGGCATATGTGGAATATAGTTCAAGACTTGTCCATTTGTCAGCTATACGTTCACCAAGTGTATTGAGTGTAAAGTCTTCTGGATTACGAAGCGCTTCACCGATGCAAACAGCCTTTTTCAATGAAGAGGAACGATAGTCTATTCCATGCGCTTCAGCATATTCGATCAGTTTGATAAGAAATGAAGGTACAACCATACAGAAAGTGGGGTTTATTCGTCTGATTGTATCCCATTGCAGTTCAGGAATACCATTACCTACACGAACGATGCCCGCGCCAAGTTCACGAGCTCCCATATAATAGGCAAAACCGGCCATAAAACGACGGTCAAGTGTGGTCATCAACTGCATAATATCGTCACGGGTACATCCGGCTGTAGTGAAGGATAAATATTCGTTGTATGCAAGTCGGTCGAGATCACTGGAAGTCAGGACAAACGTAACCGGATCTCCCAAAGTGCCGGATGTTGTTACATAGTCAATAATTTCTGCTTTATCTACACAGATAAGGTCTTCATTCCTGCATTGAATATCATCTTTTGTCGTAACAGGTATATGACACAAATCAGTTAGCGACTTTATTTGGCTGATATTAATTTTCTCCTTTTGAAAAAGTTCTTTATAAAAAGGGGAGTAATTTTGAAGATAAATAAGTTCTTCTGTCAATCGTTGCTCCTGAAAGCTACGGATATCTTTCGGTGATTGAAATTGTATATGATTATTTTTCAACATAACGAATAGGAATCTTTTACCATTGAATGTTTATTTCACGCAACCGGCGTTTGTTGAATACTTCTTGCAAGAGAGGATTTTCCAGGAACGGATCGGCGGGAATCGTAAGGGAATCGACTGCACCATTGAGGTTATAGGCAATATACTTTCCAACTTGCCAAGGGGTAGTAGATACCCACATCAGTCTTTTTTCAGGCTGAAAGATTACCGAATGATGAGCAATAAACTGATTAATCGCTTTTTCATTAGGAATGCCAATATCCTCACCTCCCTTTCCAAAGCGATCACGAAGAATGTTTGCTGCCTTAAAATAGTCGACAGGAGCCGACTCATTGAGCAATTCCTCAAGACGTTCATATCGATATGGACTATCGGAGGTGGCAATATTATTTATATTTCTTTCATCATTTGCAAAAGCTTCCGATTGGAAATGATTGGTACAGATCATACGATTGCTCTCCGTATTATAAAGGGCTATCTTTTCAGGGGATTTTTCGATAATAGAAGTTTTACCATCGGCTGCCGATCCTATTAGTAGCGATTCAGAAACAAAGGTTTTGTATTTTTCCGCAATTTGATAAGCTTCGTCAATGTTTCCGGCGTATTGAAGGATTTGTCTGGCAAGGATTGATATCGGTGTGGCGGCTGAAGTAGGGATAGCCGATTTTGCTGCATTAATTGTAACAGTTAATCCTTCGGAGTTCATACCGGAGAGGACACCTGTCATGCCCGGCCAACCAACCGATATAAAGCGATAGCCACTATCCGGTGTACAGAAGGTGATTAACTTATTTTTGGCGAAATCATCGCCAACATAAAAGTCGAAATTACGGCCTATTAATAGCGATGAATCGGCACTTTCATCACCCCAAACTGCAAACGAACTACAGCCGACAAGCATATAATCCTGCAAAGCGTGTCCAATGTCGTGGGCCGCGTGATAATTAAGTTGTCTTTCGTAAGGAGTGCCTATATCGTTAAATTCGTCGGTGCAGGATAGTGAAATTCCATAGATTTCGCGTCGGTTATCTTCGGGAACATAGTTTCCCAGGTTACGATTGTAAGCTACTAATACAAAACGAAGAAATTGTAAATATTTATTAGAAGGAACCATTTTCTTGATCTGATCTACAAAAACTTTCTCTTGATAATAAAGTAGATCAGTCATTAATTTGCCGGCAGCATACCCTCGTTCGAAATCTTTACCAGCGATATGGAGTTCCCAGAGCCCGGCATCATTCTGATATAGACTATTTTGTCCGAAAAGCAGTGTGTCTCCTTTTTTAATCAGTTGTTCCTGAGGCCATTCGCTGTTGGAGATGGAAGGTTGTCGCATGTCTGCACTATAATATAAATACATTAGAATTAAACTAACTATTATACCGAGTACAACTATAGAAAGGATGAGATATTTTAATATTTTCCTGAAACTCATTAAGTATTTGTTTTTCTATACAAAAATAGAAGAAAGGCTTTAAAGGAACAAAGGAAGAAATATAATAATTACGATTTTACGAAAGTTGTTTAGTAGTTTGTTATTTATCTGTTTTGTTGTCGATGTAAAAATATATCCGTGCAACAACCTTTTTATTTCTATCGGGAAGAGAACTTTTTCTCACCCCGATGAGAATAAATTCTCACTGGGATGAGAAAAAAATCTCTTTGCGGTGAGAAAAAGTTCTCATGCTGATGAGAAAAAATTCTCACGATAAAATTTTAGGTGAGAAAATCTAGATTAAGCCTGATTCATTCAGCATTTCATAGATAATCGTGCCTTTACTTTTTTCAATTCCTTTCTTCTCTAAATATTTAAGGATAAAAGGTTGTTTCATATCATATAATTTTTTCCCATCCATTAAACGGGCGGAAGAATTTAACAATACGCGAATATCGAAGCAGGAAGCGAATACTTCCGGTACGCCACGGTCTACATTAAGCAAGGTATATACAGCCTCCATAGCGGTACGGACTGAATATTCAGTGGTGAATACAGTGTCTCTTTCCGTCTCTGCGAAGTTTCCTATAAAAGCCAGATTGATTGAACCTTTCGGAACTACAAGAGGACGATCCCCTAATGAACGTGGCATGAAATAAGACATAACATACGGCATCATACATGGAATAGTATTTACTGAATTAACAGCCATATCATGAATTTCCTGCTCTGGAATACCCATATGATATAACCACTCTTCTGCAATCTCAATACCTGTACATTCTTTCATTGGTTTCTTGATGTAGTTACCAGGTTTATCAGCAAAAAGCCCATAAATCCAAACGACCAATTGATCTTTAGGTTGTTTTTTAAAATGTGGCTGACGGTTTAATGTCCAACTTAATAACCAGTTTGAGTCTTTCACTGAAACAATGCCTCCCGTTACTACTTTGCCCGCAAACGGATCACGTTGACATATCTTCTCAATATAAGGAGGAACCCTGTTATCAAGTGTTGTCGCCGTTGCAGAAACAAAGTTGGTTTCAGCAATATTACCGCAGAACTTATCGGGTTTGCCAAATGTTTTATCTTGTGAAGCAATGTTTTTCCAAAGACTCCAGCTTCCTCCCGGTGAAGGATTCAATACAGCCGGATGCGTCTGGTCCCCATAAGTAGAACTTTCCGTAATGCTTCCGTTGGTAACAAACACCAAATCGTCTTCACTCAGATTAATCTCTTTATTATCTCCACCTTGGGTATAAAGTATCTTTTTTGCTACTTTTCTATGATCACTGATATCTACTTCCACATTTGTAACCATTGTATCATAATGGAAATGTACACCTTTTCCTTCCAGAAATTTCACTAATGGTAATACCAATGATTCATACTGATTATATTTTGTGAATTTCAAAGCCGACAAATCAGGCAAGCCTCCGATATGATGTATAAAACGTGCAATATAACGCCTCATCTCCATTGCACTATGCCATTCTTCAAAAGCAAACATGGTGCGCCAGTATAACCAGAAATTAGAGTTAAAGAAATCTTCACTGAATACATCTGTTATACGTTTATCGTTAAGTTCTTCTTCTGATGTAAGAAATAACTTCACAATCTCTTCAGATGCTTTATCGGTAAGGGTAAATTTCCCATCTGTATGAGCACTTTCTCCTTTATTCATTGTCGCGCGCATATGAGAAAAATTTGGATCTTTTTTATTTAACCAGTAGAATTCATCTAAGACTGATGCGTCTTCTATTTCCAGAGAAGGAACAGAGCGGAAAAGATCCCATAAACATTCGAAATGGTTCTCCATTTCACGTCCTCCGCGGATGATAAATCCTCTATCAGGTTGATGAATACCATCAAGACTACCTCCAGGTAGTGATAATTCTTCTAAAATATGAATTTTATCTCCTTTCATTTGTGCATCGCGAATCAAGAAGACTGCAGAAGCAAGTGATGCTAATCCTGAACCAATCAGATAGGCTGATTTATTATCTATGTTTTCAGGTTTTATCGGGCGTGCAAAAGCCTCGTAGTTTCCATTACTGTAATACATAATTTTCTATTTATTAATTTATACTTATAGCTAAAAAAACAATGCGGATAGATTTAAGTTTCAGATTAAAAGATTTATTAGGAAATTATATTGCTCTTTAAACATCACTATATAATTTATGTTTTTATAACGAAGTGCTTGTGAGTAAAAACTTATATTTGCATAATTAAAACAGAATGATGGATTTTTTATGCTGAAACAGCAGTTACAACAAAAATTACAACAGAAGCTATCTCCTCAACAAATCCAATTGATAAGATTATTGGAGCTTCCTACTATTGAGTTGGAGGAACGGGTAAAACATGAATTGGAAGAAAATCCGGCCCTCGAAGAAGGAGTGGAAACCACAGAAGATTTTGAACGAATAGATAGCGAAAACGATGATATATCCCTGAATGAATCGGATGTAGATCTTTCTCTGGGAGATTACCTGACAGAGGATGATATACCTGATTATAAGTTGCGTGAGATAAGTGAACGGTCTGAAAAAAAGGAAGATATTCCTTTTTCAATAAGTCAGTCCTTAAATGAATACCTTCTGCAACAATTAGGTTTGCGGGAATTACCGGAAAAAGAAGTTACCATTGGCGAATATATTATTGGAAATCTGGATGATGACGGTTATCTTCGTCGCGACCTTTCAGCTATAGCCGACGATCTTGTCTTTCAGGCAGGTCAGGAAGTAGATGAGCAAGAGATTGAAAATGTATTGAAAATCATACAAGATTTCGACCCGCCGGGAATAAGTGCCCGTAATTTGCAGGAATGTCTGTTGCTTCAACTCGAAAAAAGAGAATTTACTCCTTCCGTGGAACTGGCTATTTGTATTTTGAAGGATTATTTTGAAGAATTCTCACGTAAACATTACGATAAAATCATGCGTTCGCTGAATATTGAAGAAAGCGAACTTAAAAAAGCTATTCAGGAAATTACTTTACTGAATCCTAAGCCGGGAGCAGGATGGGGGAGTTCTATGGAAGCTGTTATGAGTCAAGTTACGCCCGATTTTATCGTTGAAGCACACAATGGAGAGCTTTTTCTAAGTATGAATAATCGGGGAGTACCGGATCTTCATATTAATCGGGAGTATATGGATATGTTTAAAAGCTATAGTTCCAGTAAATCCAATCAAACTTCTGATATGCGGAATGCTGTACAGTTCGTTAAACAGAAGCTGGATTCGGCACAATGGTTTATCGATGCCATACGGCAACGTCAGGAGACTTTACAACGCACCATGGAGACGATTATTCTTCTGCAACGCGACTTCTTCCTGACAGGAGATGAATCCACTTTGCGCCCGATGATCCTAAAAGATGTAGCTGAAAGGGCCGGATACGATATTTCTACAATTTCACGTGTTAGTAACAGCAAGTATGTTCAGACTAACTTCGGAATATATCCATTGAAATATTTCTTTTCTGAATCCATGCAAACAGATAGTGGAGAAGAAGTCTCTACTCGTGAAGTCAAGAAGATCATGAAAGATTATATCGACGGTGAAGATAAACGTAAACCTCTTACGGATGAAGAGCTGGCAACTATTCTGAAAGAAAAAGGTTATGTTATTGCTCGCCGTACAGTCGCTAAATATCGAGAGCAAATGGATATTCCGGTTGCCCGGCTAAGAAAAGAAATTTAACTTTGTATGTTTTATGAAATTATTCGCTAACATAATGTCCATCTTGTTTCACCCTTTGTTAATGGTGACATATGGAGTCATATTGGCATTGAGTTATACTTATCTGGCAATCTATCCGATGCAGATGAAGTTGTATCTGGCGTTAGGTGTATTGATTTGTACAGCTATAATCCCCGGACTACTTATTATTCTGATGGTAAAGAGCGGAGCTGCCGGAGATCTGGAACTGACCGACCGACGGGAACGTGTAATTCCGTATCTGATATTTATTACCGCAAATATGGTTTGCCTTTTCTATCTGTTTAAGTTGCAGATGCCATTCTGGTT
Source organism: Tannerellaceae bacterium (assembly GCA_032054765.1). GTDB lineage: Bacteria > Bacteroidota > Bacteroidia > Bacteroidales > Tannerellaceae > DFXE01. The sequence continues at coordinate 61,259 of DAMBSC010000004.1, read as the reverse complement.
ATTATCCATGTTTGTAGGAGTTTGTGTAGCCTTATTTATTGCACTCTGCATTAACTTTACATGGAAGATCAGTGCTCATGCTATGGGTGTGGGAGGTCTGTTGGGTGCAGTGATGGGAGCCGCACGGATTCAGTTAATCAATCCATATTGGCTCTTCATATGTATTATTATTGCATGGGGTTTGGTGGCAACTTCCCGGATTATCCTGAATAAACATACTCCTATGCAGGTGTATGGAGGCTTTATCTTGGGATTTATCTGTACATTTGGTGCCTCTTTTATGAGTTTTATCTATTTAAAATAATATTAATCCATTTTAAAACGCTAAAGTATGAATTTTCCTGCTGAATTAAAGTACACAAAGGATCACGAATGGATCCGTATCGAAGGTAATGAAGCTTACGTTGGTATCACTGATTATGCTCAAAGTGAATTGGGTGAAATCGTATTTGTTGATATAGCAACTGACGGTGAAACCTTAGCAAAAGAAGAAGCTTTTGGTTCAATCGAAGCTGTGAAAACCGTATCTGATCTGTTTATGCCAATAAGTGGTGAAGTTCTTGAAGTCAATGCAGAACTTGAAGATAAACCTGAGCTTGTAAACAGCGATCCTTATGGTGAAGGCTGGCTAATCAAAATCTCAGTATCCGATACCGCTGAACTCAGTGAATTGCTTTCTGATGCAGCTTATAAAGAATTGATTGGGAAATAAATATTAACGATTAACGATTAGTGCTTAACGATAAACCTGTTAATCATTAATCGTTAATCATTAATCGTTAAAAGATGATTCCAACAGTAAGTATAATAATGGGCAGTACATCAGATCTGCCTGTAATGGAAAAAGCAGCGAAATTTCTGGATGAAATGGAGGTTCCTTTTGAAATGCATGCGCTTTCTGCACATCGGACACCTGCTGAAGTAGAATCTTTTGCTAAAGGAGCAAAAGACCGAGGTATTAAAGTTATTATTGCAGCTGCCGGCATGGCGGCGCATCTTTGTGGTGTGATTGCTTCTATGACAACCCTTCCGGTTATTGGTGTTCCTATCAATTCAACATTAGACGGAATGGATGCCTTGCTTGCGATAGTGCAGATGCCTCCGGGTATACCGGTTGCCACTGTAGGAATTAATGGCGCACTAAATGCCGGTATTCTTGCCGTGCAAATCCTGTCAGTAGGAGATGAAGCTTTGCAGCAAAAACTTGCGGCTTATAAAGAAGATCTCAAGAAAAAGATAGTAAAAGCCAACACCGAATTGGCAGAAATTCGTTTTAAGTATAAAACTAATTAATTGAAAATTGAAAATTGAAAGTGGAAGATTATTTTTCGTTTTCAATTTTCAACTTTCAACTTTCAATTAATTAAAATGGATATTTTTAATTATACCCGTCGAAAAACATCTATAGTTAACATTGGTAATACGCCTTTGGGAGAGGATTATCCTATACGTATTCAATCCATGGCTAACGTGTCTACTATGGATACCGAAGCTGCAGTTGAACAGGCTATACGCATGATAGAAGCAGGCGCAGAATATGTACGTTTTACAGCTCAGGGTGAAAGAGAAGCGCGAAATCTGGGTGTAATTCAGGAGAAATTACATGAAAAAGGATACATAACTCCCCTTATTGCTGATATTCATTTTAATCCAAAAGCAGCAGATGTAGCAGCAACAGAAATTGAGAAAGTTCGTATTAATCCCGGAAATTATGCATCTGATCCTGAAAAAATTCGACAGAAGTTTGTTTCTTTTCTGAATATTTGCAAAGAATATAATACCGCAATCCGTATAGGAGTAAACCATGGTTCACTTTCGGAGCGCATTATGAATAAGTATGGTGATACCCCCGAGGGCATGGTCGCTTCCTGCATGGAATTTTTAAAAATATGTAGAGAGGAGGATTTTACTGATGTAGTAATTTCCATGAAAGCATCGAATACTCTTGTCATGGTAAAAGCAGTTCGGTTGTTGGTGCAAACTATGGAAAAGGAAAACATGAGTTATCCGCTTCACTTGGGAGTGACTGAGGCGGGAGAGGGAGAAGACGGACGAATTAAAAGCGCCGTAGGAATAGGTGCTTTGCTTGCCGATGGAATCGGAGATACTATTCGTGTTTCGCTGAGTGAAGATCCGGAAGCTGAGATGCCTGTCGCTCGTAAATTGGTCGATTATATATGTAAACGGGAAGGACATGATCCTATTGTTACTGAAAAAGCTCCTAATTATGATCCACTTGCTTTTGAACGTCGCAAAAGTAGGTTTATAGAAGGGATAGGAGGTAGTTCACTACCTGTTGTTATTTCTGATAGAAAAAACGGTGATTTCGGCTTTAATTATAATTCTCCACCCGACTATATATATATAGGAAAAGAAAATCCGGAGAATCTACCTGATAATTTATATCTGTTAGTAGACGCAGTCTATTGGAAGCCTCGCCATAATGCTTACCCTTGTTTCGCTGCTTCAGAGATAGAAAACCTGCTAACTTGCGAATCACCTTTAAAATTTGTATTTCTCACATATACTGATCTGACTGATGAAGTCCTTTCTCTTCTTTCAAGGGATAAAAAAGTAGTTGTTATATTGAATACCCAGCATAAAAATGGAGTAGGTGAGATGCGTGCTGCTTTTCATAAAATGATAATTGCCGGATGTGATGTTCCTGTTATATTGCGGAGAGAATATAATGAAAAGGATGTGGAAAGCCTTCAAGTAAAAGCTGCGGCCGATCTGGGAGCCCTCTTACTGGATGGTTTTGGTGATGGGATTATGGTATATAATACCGGCAATGAATCCATATTATCCGATAATATCATGTTTGGTATCCTGCAAGCAAGCCGTGTTCGGATGACAAAGACGGAATATATCTCCTGTCCAGGGTGTGGACGTACACTATATGATCTTCAAACTACTATTGCCCAAATAAAGAAAGCTACTTCTCACCTTAAAAGTCTGAAGATAGGAATCATGGGCTGTATAGTAAACGGTCCCGGTGAAATGGCAGATGCCGACTATGGATATGTCGGTTCAGGCCGAGGAAAAATTGATCTTTACAAAGGAAAACAATGTATTCATAAAAATATACCTGAAGCCGAAGCTGTAGAACGTTTGATAGGCTTGATTAAGGAAAACGGCGATTGGGTAGAACAATAACAACCATGAAAAAAATACCTTTTACTCTTCTACTTCTGGTGGTAATTACTAGTTTATTTGCTCAGGAAAAAACAATTTCATTAACGAGCCTTGATCTTTCAAAAGCTTATCAACCTTATGGAATACCGGAAATTGATAAAGCCGTAACTGGTGAACCATTCTCAATTGCCGGTGAAAAGTACAACGAAGGTGTTGGAGTACAAGCAGAAAATCGAATGAAATTCAAGCTAAATAAAATTGTTATACGTTTTGAATCATTAATTGGAATCAATGATAAAGCAATAAACTATAAAGATCCCTCCATTCATAAGATCCCTATGACTGATGGGACAATGGTGTTTTATAAAACAGAAAAAAACAATAATGATAAACGATTCGTGGGAATAGGCAAAGGAGATGGTACAATCTTGCAGGGATCGGTTATTTATAGTATTATAGGTGATGGGAAAGAACTTTATAATAGCGGAATTATAAAAGGAGGAGAGAAGGTTCGTAATGTATCTGTTGATGTTAAAGGAGTAGATATTCTTGAACTTATAGTTAATGATGCCGACGACGGAATTAGTGGTGACCATGCAAACTGGATTAATGCAGTCTTAACTTACACTGGTAATCAGCCTGTAAGTATCCCGGCTGATTATATTGCTGATGCAGACCCTATGCCTATCCAAACAGAGGAACGACTTAAAAAGAAAATTGCAGATTTACCTAAAATGGATTTGCCACTAGCGTCTCCCAATTTCGATTGGTTGATAAAAAAAGATGATGTAATTGCCAAAATATACCGATCAAATGGTGGAAAAGACATTATAATTGGAAATGGATTAGTCAGTCGTATGTTTCGTATTTACCCAAATTTAGCCACAGTAGATATAACTAACCAGATGACCGGCGAGAATATGCTAAGGGCTGTAAGCAACGAAGGAATTCTCAAGATAGACGGAAAAGAATATCCCCTTGGTGGGCTTGAAGGGCAGGAGGAATTTGGCTATACTCAATACAAATGGCTTGACAATATGCGGGCAAATCCTTATTCTTTTCGTATAACTGATTTTGAAATAACAGATCTAAAACCTCATATCAGATGGGCAAATAAACGTTGGGCATTGGTAAAATCCCGTAATCTGTCGGGAAAAGTTATTACTTTTTCTATGGAAGGGCCACAACATTTGAATAGTGTAAAAGTAAAACTACACTATGCAGTATATGATGGTATCCCTTGTATGAGTAAATGGATGGAAGTTGAAAATAAAACAGGTATGCCTATCACTTTAGATGAATTTACATTGGAACAACTGGCTATGGCTGAACCTGAATCACCGGTAGAGTCTACTCTTCCGGAACAGTTCCTAAAACCCAATATACATGTGGAAAGCGACTGGGGATTTCTGGGTTTTACAGAACGTGAAGCTGAACGGACGGAATTCTGGAATATCGATCCTCGCTATACATCTCAATGTAACTATCCTCTTCTCACTCCTTGTTTATTAGAAGTCAAATTGCCAATGGGACCTGAAGAGGAGATTGCTAATGGAGATACATTTGAAAGTTTCCGCACCTGGCTAATGCCGTTTGATAGTGATGATCGGGAACGGAAAGGACTTTTCCTCAAACGTATGTACAAAACAATAGCTCCATGGACAACTGAGAATCCGATCTTTTTACATTGTACCTCTACTGATCCGGAAGTGGTAAAGACAGCGATTGATCAATGCGCTGATACGGGGTATGAGATGGTGATACTCAGTTTTGGTTCCGGATTAGATATGGAAGATGAGTCTGGTTCGAATATTAAGAAATTCAAAGAATTTACCGATTATGCTAATTCAAAAGGAATTGAAATAGGGGGGTACTCATTGCTTTCAAGCCGTTGGATAAGCGATGAGGTAGATGTTATAAATCCCGAAACCGGTCAACGGGGAGGTATGATCTTTGGGAGTTCTCCATGTCTTTCATCGGATTGGGGATACGATTATTTCCGAAAGATTAAAAGCTTTTTTGAAAAAACCGGTATGACAGTTTTTGAGAATGATGGATCCTATCCTGGTAATGTTTGTGCTTCTACCTCACATGCTCACCACAAAGGACTCAAAGATTCGCAATGGAAGCAGCGCAAACAAATAGCCGATCTTTATCAGTGGATGTGTGAAAATGGTATATATACTAATGTTCCTGATTATGGCTACATACTTAATGGAAGTACAAAGGTCGGTATTGGCTATCGTGAAGTCAACTGGTCGCTACCTCGTGAAAGACAATTAGTGCTTGGGCGACAGGTTATGTATGACGGACTATGGGAACGTTTACCGGGAATGTGCTGGACGTTCGTTCCGCTAACCCAATATCATGGAGGAGGTGCAGCCGCTACTTTGGAACCGCTTTCCGAACATCTCAACGATTACAAAGCGCATATGATGCAAAATTACGGTTCCGGTGTACAGGCTTGTTATCGTGGTCATAGGTTATATGATACGGAAGAAACAAAGCAAACCGTACAAGAAGTTATAACATGGTATAAAAAATACCGTGATATACTAAATAGCGAATTGATTCATTTACGACGTCCTGATGGAAAAGACTATGACGGGATCATGCATATCAATCCTGATTTAAAAGAAAAAGGTTTTGTTATGCTGTATAACCCCACCGATGATGAAATGAAAAGAGAGATCACTTTACCTCTATATTACACGGGATTATCAGATAAAGCTATGATTCGTGAGCAGGAAGGAAAAGCTAAAGAATATAAGTTAGACAGACATTACAGGACAAATGTTTCGGTTACGATTCCCGCACATTCATATACCTGGCTGGTGATAGAATAGTTATTTCTTATTATTCACCCGTTCAGTAAGTTTTTCATTACTGTTGAGGCCAGTACCGTGTAATTCCACATATAGAACGTTCAGTGAATTTTTTTCGTGTGCTTTTACATACAAGGAATGAAGTACGGCCGGTTCGTTATTTATTGTTATGATACAGACATACTTCCCATTGAGTTTACGAATAGTCAGTTGTCTTTGAGAGTAAGCGCTTAGCGTAATTTTACATGATTCTTTATCAGCCGATATAAGTTTATATCCATAGGCAAGTTGTCTTTCTACTATACTTATTCCGTTTGATTTACCGGGGTTCTTTTCCCTGTTAACCCAGTAAATATTTAACGGATCTTTTACGTTTAATTTTCCATCTATAAGATTAGCATCATAACATACAAGATTCCTGTTTTTACTTCTTTCGATATGAAACATCCGCTCGTCGGTAGAATATGTATTATTATCCTGCGAATACACTAATCGCGGTGATACAATCAAAGAAAAAAAGAGAAAAATTAGTCTTATGATCTTGTCAGGTTCCTTTATATCAACTTGCTTGTTACTCATAAGACAAAGGTACTATTTAAGAAATAATTTCCTACCTTCGTTTTTCAAAAAATATATAAATGAGAATTGGATTATTATGTATCGGTTTTCTTTGTTGTCTTTTCTTCTCTTATGGGCAGAAAAGAATCGAAAATCTCCTTAAAAAGGGGATAGAGTACCATGATGCCCGACAATATGATAAAGCCATTGAAATTTATAACCAAATACTCCGTGCTGATTCTACATCTGCAGAAGCAATCTATGAGCTTTCACTATCATTACTCCAGAAAGGAGATTATGAATCAGCCATAACCTGGTCTGATAAACTCATTAACCGTGATGATAAATACGCTATTCTTGCCTATAATACAAAAGGATCTGCCCTTAATTATATGGGTCGGACTGATGAAGCTATTTCGGTTTTTCTGGAAGGAATTGATCGGTACGAAGATTTTGCACATTTATATTACAATCTTGGATTAGCCTACTATGCGAAAAACAATTACCCAAAGGCAAAAGAAGCCTTTCAACATACACTTAAACTAAATCCCAAGCACTCCGGAGCTCACCTGAATTTAGGGCGCACGATGGCAGCAATGAATATGCGGATAGAAGCTCTTCTCGGACTATACTACTTTCTTTTATTGGAGCCGGCTACTGATCGTTCGGATGTTGCCAATACCATGATACAGGATTTATTCTACAATCTGAATATATCAGAAAGTGGATATAATGCGGCTGATAAGAAATTGGTCGAACTGCTTGAAGAAAACGAAAGACATATACAGTCCGGAGATAACCCCTTTGACTTGTTTATAAAAGATACACACGCTTTCTTTATTACACTGAATGAAATTAACGAAATAACCAATCCCGCGGAAGCCTCCGTGTGGGATAATTATATCTCCTTTTTTAAGACTCTCTCTCTAAGAGCATACACGGAACCGTTCTGCTATTATATCAGTTCCCGAACCCGGGAAGAAAATGAGGTTTGGCGAAAGAAAAATCAAGCCCGGCTGACAGAATTTGCCCGTTGGTTAGCACAACAAGAATGAAACGCTTTTTTTAAAATAATCATAACATTAATAACCTAATTCAAAATCCTGGTCAATAGCTTTAACACCTTCTCTCATCCATTTAGGCATAGGTTCATTTATTAAGTAATGATTGAAGAACTGGAACATACGTTTCTGGAAATCGATACGGTTAGCCAGTTTCATGGGCCAATGAATCTCGCCGGGATAATTTAATAACCACACCGGCTTCTGCAAACGTTTTAAAGCTATGAAGTATTCAACACCCAAATGCCAGGGAACATGTCCGTCATTGTCATTGTGCATAATCAAAATAGGAGTTTCTACTTTATCCATAGTGAAAAGTGGCGAATTTTCCGTATATAGTTGAGGAGTTTCCCAGATAGAAGCTCCAATACGGCTCTGCGTATGTTCGTACTGAAATGACCGGTTAAGTCCTGATCCCCATCGAATACCGCCGTAAGCGCTGAACATATTCACCACCGGAGCTCCCGATTCTATCGCGGCAAAAAGATTCGTCCGGGTAGCCAGGTAGGCAACCTGGTAACCACCCCAACTATGTCCTTGAGCGGCTATTGCCTTTTCATCAATATATCCTTTCTCTATTAAGGAAGCTATACCGGGCATTACGCTATTATAGCAACTTTCTCCGGGATAACCCGTTTTATAAGTAATATCGGGATTAAACACGATATATCCGTTACTATTATAAAAATGGTAATCTATCGTAGAACGGTGTGGTTCAGGCATTCGATAAGAATAAAGAGTTTCAGAATTTCGTTCATAGAAGTTCACAATAAGCGGATACTTTTTTGCCGGATCAAAATTTGCAGGCTTATATACGACTCCCTGTAACGAACTCCCATCATAAGATTTCCAGGAAGTTAATTCCGCGGTTCCCCAAAGGATCTCCTTCTGTTGTTCATCACCATAAGTCAGACGAAGAGATTTCTTAAAATTGATATCCGATAGATAAATATCCGGATATTGTTCGAATGTTTCCATGGTGTAAAGAATAATATTTGATTTCTTCGATTTCAACGGTGTGTTTAATTTATAATTACCCGATAATAACGCCTTAGGGAAAACGGGAGCCGTAAAACGGGTGGTATAATATCCGTATCCTTTCGTTTGCTCATTAAAACCGGAAATAAGATGCCATTTATTTATATCAATAAACTTTTCTTCTTTATCGGTTTGGATGTATCTGTAAGAGATTTTCTTTTCTCTTCCATTCTGTGTAAGATTGACAGGTAATTTTTCCTTTTTAGGATCGAACTGCCAGATATCGTATCGATCATATAGGAGAATATACTTATCATCTTTTGTCCAACCGGCGATCCCGTGAGTTTCCGGATAATCGGGGATATCATTGTCTTCATCCCACGCAATGAAAGTATCAGGCGTAGTTAGCCGATATTCTTTTTTGTCCGGAATGGAATAAGTATACCATGAGCTGTCTTTCCAACAATACCAAAAAGCATAATCACCTTTTGGAGATAGCTTTATCTGTCCTGCTAGTGCTTTTTTTATAGATTCTTTGCTACCGGTTTCAAGATCAATAGTATATGCATCATATTGACTTCTGCCTGTCCACATTCGTTCCAGATCATAAGGTTCTGATGTTGTGAGGATACCTGTATGGGCATTTCCTTCATTAGCAGTAAGATGATTAGGTAAATCAGGAAACTCCAATTGGATTATTTTATTACTGTTGAAATTAAATACTGTTTGATAAGTCTTTTTCAGATCCTTTTCTTTATTATACTTCTGTTGGGTGTATTGTATTTTTTCATCCCAGTTCCAGATTTCCACATGAGGACGATTTTCTTCAAGAATGGTTGTATCCTTCTTATTTGGTTCGGGAGCTATTCCGAAAAACAAACGTTCGGAATTATCAGAGAACCGGATTTGTCCATATTCACTAATAATCCAGTTTGGAGATTGGGCAGCTAATTCTTTAGTGATAACCAGTTGAGGGGTTTTATTATTTGCGGACACATGTAAAGAGTAATTAGTAGAATCTTTCTGAGTAGCATGTAAGAATGCCAACCTATTTCCTTCTTTATTAAATGTCGCATTTTTAAAATCTCCTGTTTCTTGATAAATCATATGATTTGTAGCTGTTTCCGGGACATACGTATATAATCCGGACTTAAAATCAAGACTATCTCCATTTGAAATATAATATATCACATTTCCTTCTTTTGCAAATTCAAATTCGGTAACTGCAGGAAAAGAGATAGTCTTAGAGTTGTTTAATTCACGGATATATAAAATTGAATCTTTTTTATTCCCTCTCTGATAAGCTATATAGTCTGCGTTTTCCGAAAGTTTCCAGGAGCGTATAGAATCTATCCTTTCTTGTTTTTTGTCCGCTAAATGAAAAATCAATAATTGATCAACCGGCATTTCATCTTCTTTCGCTTTTTTCAATCTCAGACTTTCTATATCCTGTAGTTTTGGTTTTATAGTGGTTAACAAATATTGTGAAGATAAGGTAAAAGACACTTTGTCAGCACATTCAAATAGAGCGATTTCTTCCCCTTTAGCATTAAATATCTGTAATGTAGCATCCCCTTTCCAAGGTTCCATCTTACAGGCTATCCATTTTCCATCATCGGATATGGCTTGTTCGGTAATACGTTTCCAACCAACCAGATCATCGAACGTCATCGTCCTTTGTGCCGGTTGAGCATTTATACATTGCAGTGAAAAGATAAATAAGAGAGCAATTGTTATTCTTAAATAATTCATAGATGAAAATTTTACCATAAAATTATTTAAAAATCGGACAGGTGCAAGATAAATAGATATTCAAATGAGTTCAAATCTGTTTTGAACATTTTACTACCCTCCTTCAGGATGAAAAAGAAAAACCTCCTGTCATCTGTCACGACCCCTCTCCAGCCCTTTCCGGAAGCGGTTGTTAGGGTGAAAGGTAACGTTTCACCCCAAACTATTTTCCTTTCACCCGGAAATTTGAAGAGAACGCACGGAAAATCAAAATGTGAAAGTAATGTTGTAGAATGCTGTCGGGTATCTGATAGCGACCACATTGAAATCTACCGTAGTAGTTTACATTTTTTTCTATGTTTGTAAGAAAATGGCGAGTTCTCTTGGGAAAATAGTAATTGCATCTCATATTTCTTTTGTTTTGTCTGAAAGCTTTTATTTGTTAGGTAATGAACAAGTATCATCTTCACCTTGGTGAAAAAAAGTTTCCACCTGGGTGAAATCTACTTTTCACCCAGATGGAAAATAAATTTCACCCAGGTGGAATGAATAAATATTCCTAACAAAAATGCTTAAACATCTCAAGCAAAACGATAAAGGATTAAATCTAAATAAAAAGATAAAGCGTAATTTAGCTGTTAGGATCTATAAATTGAAGCAAAAATTAATATAAGATAAGATCGATCTCATTTGAAAGATGATAGGTAAGGTGATCATAAAATGACTAACCTGTCACCCTTTATTCCTTTATGCAGAGAAGGATTGGAGTGGGTTGGTGACAGGTGACAGCAATACATGAAATTAACTACGATATATTATTTTTTTGTAATCTCGCGTATGCGGACAAGGCCATTCACTGGAGGAGATTTAATTCGTTTTAAGTTATTGGTTTTTTCTCTTATCTCTTTTCGATTTTCTCCTTTTCATCCATAGAAAAATGAGTATTCCTATTAAAATCCAGAAAGGCCAAATTGCTATTATTATGAGAATAAAGTCGATGAAACCATTCCATCCTCCGGAAAGGCTTTCTTTTAATCGTTCGAAGAAGCTATCACGACGCCCCGGATTATATTTATATTCAAGTTCTTTAGAGAGTGTTAAATCCAGACTACTGTAGGATACTTGATCGCTTAGGTGGCGAAGTCTGCCCTCAGCGCTTTCTATTTCTTCTTCAAGCACCCGTATATGCTCTTCCACATCAAGCACTTCTTTGATCGTTTTTGCCTGTTTTACCAATTCGCGGTAACGATCAAGGTAGCTTCGTTTGTTGATAAGTCGGGTTTCAATATCCACAAATTGTTCTGTTACATCGCGTGCATCAATTTCTTTAAAAAGTATTTTTCCGTTTCCTGATTCAATATCCGATATAAATTTTTCATAGCTATTTACAGGTACACGTATTTTCAGACTATAAGTCGATTCGTAATTTGAATTGTATTGTGTTTCTTTTGCATAGTAGCCCTTATATATTTTGAGAAGTGAATCAACTCTTTGTTTTGATTTATCAAGGTCAGTAACTTGTATATTCAGGCGGCCGTCTTTAATGATCTTTTTCTTTGCCATATCCGGCTGTTCGCTTGGATCGGGTAGGGAAGATGTATTTTCTGTAGTTTCAGCTTCCATGGCAACATCATCATACACGGCTTCTTCAGCCATCATGGAATAGCTTGCTTCTCGGCTATTATTACCACACGAAAGTAAAATAAGGCTTATAAACACATAAAAAGGGAATTGTTTCATACGGTTATTTATTTTGTAGTATTCCATTCAAAAATAGAAATATTATTTTAAATGTCAATATGTAAGAGATTTATAATTTGTAATGAATCAATTTTAGCCTTTTAATTTTGAAGAAATTAAGATTATCATTTGCCCTCTTAACGGTAAAATCGGGTGCTTTATTATTGAATATGGCGATTGAATCGATATTTACATTAAACTTTTAAGAAACTTAGAAGTTTAATGTTCTGTACGCATATTGATTTCAAATTGTAGTATTTCGTTTTAATTAATTTTGTTGATGTTGCATTTTTTTACACATATAGAAAATTATTATCTGCATTTGCATATTAAATGTTGATATATATCAATTTTTCTGATTTATAATAAGATATGTAAATTCTGCTATACTATACATACATAATGCATGTAACATTAAAGATGTTTTGATTTATAAGATAATTTTCTTTTATTGTTCAATTCATAGAAATTTTTCAATGGGGAAATCAATTATCAGAACTTTCTAATTAAACCAATAAAACAATGAAACCAAAAGAGGTCATACGGAAATGGGTGGGGTTATTTAATGAGGGTGATTATGGTGCGATTGGGGCATTGTATCATGAGGATGCGGTGAATCATCAGGTGGCGAATGAACCGGTGGTTGGAAGGGAGGCTATTTGTGAGATGTTTAAGGCTGAATTTGAAATGGCTGAAATGGTCTGCATCCCCGAGAATTTATTTGAAGATGGGGAATGGGCTATACTGGAATGGAAAGATCCGCTGGGGTTGAGGGGGTGTGGATTTTTCCATGTCACCGACGGAAAAATTAAATTCCAGAGGGGGTATTGGGATAAACTTTTTTTTTACGGCAGCATAATCTTCCAATACCTGACTGACCGGGATCACTGCTTATTTATGTTATTGGGGTATTCAGACTTTGTAGAGAACATGTTTTTGTAATGGATGATTATCGGCTATGAGTGGATGGGGAAATTCTTTTACTTTTTCCATTCCGATTTTCTGCATGATTCTTTCTGAACTTTTGTTTAAAACCGAGGTGAACGACCAGACGGTATCGAAAGACAGGTGTTCTTTTGCATACGAAAGACAGGCTTTTGCTGCTTCGGTGGCAAAGCCCTGATTCCATTCTTCGTGCTTTAACCGCCAGCCGATCTCGACTCCCGGAGCAAAGTCTGTGTCGAAAGTGAAGTTATGAAATCCGGTGTATCCGATAAACTCGCCGTTTTCTTTTTTCCCGATGGCATATAGTCCGTAGCCATACTGCGAAAACTCGTCCTGTATCCTGTTGTAGAAGTCTAACGATTCTTCTTTATTCAATGGTTTCAGGAAATACTTCATCACCACCGGATCATTATTCATTGCGGCAAAAGGCAATATATCTTCTGCTTTCCAGTCTCTTAATATTAAACGTGGGGTTTCAATATAGGTGTGTTTCCGCATCCTGTTTTTTTATTTTGATTTGTGCAAAATACGGAAAAAAGTGTGAAACCCCCAATGAAATTTTAGAACTTCAGACCTAATTTAATGGATATGGAATGATGGCTGAGGTGTTCTTCGAATTCTTTCTGCAGGTAGTTGTCGGTATGTTTTTTCAACCGTTCTAATTTCTGTAATTCGTAGCCGAGAGCCAGTTGCAGTTTCATTTTGTTTTTTAGCGGATATTGAATCCCGAAAGAGGGGTTTGCGAAAAGTCCTCCGTTGGCATTTCCTGACGGGGCAAAAGAATATCCGGCGGCAAGTTCGGCATAAGGGGTGAATTTCCGTTCGCGGCCGATCTGAAACCTTACATCTCCGTAGACGGGGATGAGTAATTTTTCGTATAGGGATAATCCTGTACCGGCTCCGACAGACCATCTGTTTGTCAGCTTGTAATATCCCAGAAGTTGCCATGTAAAGGGCGTGTGTGATGGTCGGGTTACGGATAATGCTGTCCCGATGGTGGTTGCTACGGCTATTTTGTTTTCGCTGTTGTTTTGGGCTCTGGCGGTGAGAACTGCCAGGCACAGAAGGATGCTAAAGATAATGCGTTTCATCTTATTGAATGTTAATTGTTATTTCTTTTACTATGTTTAATGCAGAGGTCAGGGATGATGTGTCGGGGTAGATATCCCCGTTGCTACCGTCGGGGCTGCTATGTCCAAGGAGTGTTGCCGTGTATTGTTTCTGTCCTGTGTTGAGGTCTATTTCCGCGGAATAGACAATGGCAGGTTGTCCGCTTCCTCCTTTACCTCCCGAGTAATTGGTATCTCCTTCTTTCGCGCTTTTAGGATAGTGATCGTTCCAGTCGGTAGAATGATTTACTTCGATTTTTACAACAAACTGCCTTAAATCTCCGGCTGGGCGTATTTTCACATCATAGCTGCCTTTTGGTGTTGCACCCGAAATACCATCGGTCACGGGTTTGTCTTTTGTGGGAAGATATAATCCGTCGGGATATTGTATTCCTCTGCTGTGGCACCATACGGGAAGGGCCGATTTCCGCCTGTCTCCGCCTGCTGCCGTCCATGATTGGGTGGCGATGGTGTGGGTTACATATATGGTTGAGATATAATTGCCTGAAAGGTCTTCCATCCATATGGCCATCTGGGGTGTGCTGGGTTTAGTGATTCCCCAGAACAGTTCAAAATCGTGGATATATTCATCGCCCTCTTTTACGAAGATTTTAATATCTCCCTGTTCATATGTTACTAAGTCTGTGTTGCAGGAAGTGAGTATTCCTAATGCAGTTAGTCCTGCTACTGCGGCTAAATTTCTAATTTTCATTTTATTTTATTTATTTGTTTTCGATGTGTCCATTTGGGTACATAGTAGGTAAAAAAATAGGGTATGGGCTAATTGTTGTTTTCAGGCTGGAAATGTGCTGTAATTCCTTTCACAATATCCAGAGCTGTGGTCAGTTTGGATGTGTCGGAATAGATATTTCCGTCTGAGCCGTCGGGGCTGCTGTGGCCGATAAGTTCTCCTTTAAATTCGCGCTGCCCGTTAGTCAGATCTACTTTTATCTGGTAAACGATTGCGGGCTGGCCGCTTCCCATTTTCCCTCCGGAGTAATTTGCATCGCCTTCTTTGGCTTCTTTAGGATAGTGTTCATTGAAATCTGTTGAATGATTGAACTCGCATTTTATAAGGAATTGTTTCATTTCTTCATTCATTTGAACGCTTGTTGTGAAACTACCTTTAGGCGTGGCGCCGGTCAGGGCATCGGGGAGCGGTTCTTTTTTGGTGGGGAGATAAAGACCGTCTGCATACTCCCTGCCCTGTGCATGGCTCCATGCGGGGAGTGATTCCTTGCGCCTGTTTCCTCCGGCTGCTATCCACGATTGTTTGGCCAGTTTTTCGGTAACGTAGATGGTCGACAGGAAATTGCCCTCCGTATCTTCTGTCCAGATGGCGATTTGCGGTGCGTTTTTCTTCTTGATAAACCAAAAGAGCTGGAAGTCGTGCAACCATTCGCTTCCTTGTTCTATGGAAATTTTTGTAGGGCCGTTGCCAATTTCCACATGATCGCTGTCCTGACCGCTGCAACTCAGGGTTGCGAGTGCTAATGTCATACTTAAAATTGCTTTTTTCATTGTTGATTATTTTAATAGACTATCCATTGATATCCTTCTGCATATTGCCCGATGTTAATTATGTGCTCATTTAAAATACTATGCATATTTTTCCAAAAAAGTATGTATACTTTTTTCAGAAAGTATTAATACTTTTCATGGAAAGTATAGTTATTTATTTTTATTGCCGTCTGCTTAAGCAGACGGTAATTGAGGTGCTCCCTGCAATTTAAAAGAGGACTAATATCTATTGCAGTTAGTTTTAACTGACTGATATTTTAATATTTTTAATTGATTGATTTTTATCCAATTATTTTATTATTATATCGATAAATACATCAATTCCTCTGGCTATCAGTTCCCAGCCTTCGTCGCTTTGAATGTTGATGTCGTTGTACATCCGGCAATTTTCTTCGAGCATAGCCAGATAGGATATGCCTGCATCGATAAGGGCAGACATGGCTTGCAGGTGTTCCTTGTCTACTTTCGCAAATCCTGCCATTAATTCCATGAAACGTACTCCGTTTTTTTCCCTTTGGTCACGGACGGCCGTTACGAAATCTTTGGTAGCGGAAAGTTCCCATCTTCTTAACCTTTTGAGGGCTATATTACTGCGGTATTCGGCTATTTCCCTGCGGTAAAATAGTTTCAGGTAGCCTTTAATGTCCGAGGAATCGGGTTGTTCCGAGGGTGAGTTGATCCAGAAGTCATGCTTTTTCATATAGGCATAGATCAAGCCGTCGAGCGAGTCGAAGTA
This sequence comes from Tannerellaceae bacterium, assembly GCA_032054765.1. Classification (GTDB taxonomy): domain Bacteria; phylum Bacteroidota; class Bacteroidia; order Bacteroidales; family Tannerellaceae; genus DFXE01. The sequence continues at coordinate 44,920 of DAMBSC010000004.1, read as the reverse complement.
GCGGTAAATAAGCGTTTTGTTTACTCCCGCCTTATCTGCGACTTTCCTTACGCCAAGAGATTCAAAACCTTCCTCGACGATGAGTTCTCCAACGGCATGGATCAGTTTTTCTTCGGTCATATCCCGGTCACGTTCTATTTTAGTCATCTCAATTTCTGATTGTGTCCATTTGGGCACAAATATATGTATCCGTTTGGACACAAACAAATGTTATGCTGATTATTTTTAGTGACCATCCGATATTGTCTCCCTTTTTCTATCAATTGCTTTATGCTTCGCTAAGGGCTAATCTATCAATTGCAGTCAGTTTTAACTGACTGACAATGATTAAAATGATATATAAATGGCTTTAGCCAAAAGATTCATTTCGGCTAAAGCCGATTAGGGGCAGGGTGTCTCTCTTATATCAGTCAGTTAAAACTGACTGCAATTGATAGAATAGATAGATCAGCCTTAGCCAATGGATATAAATAGCTTTAGCTAATTGATGAGGAGAACTATGTTGAATTATTCATGTTTCTATTTTAGGAAAAATATGCTTGGAATTGTAGAAATTAGTATATCTTTAGCAGCATAGTTGTTTGAGTGCCAGTTTATCACGACTATAATTAAAATCACTTACAATTTTTAAAAACTACATAAGTCATGCCATTTGTAAGAATAAGCCTTCCTAAAGTGTTTTCTCAAAAAACTAAAGATGATATTTCAATATCTGTCCATAACTCCTTAATTAAGGAATTTAATATTCCTGAAAATGATTACTTTCATATTATTGAGGAATTGGAATCTACTCAAATTAAGTTTCCTGAGAATTATTTAGATATTTCTCATACTTCCGATATAGTGTATATCCAGATTATCGCCGGACAGGGACGTTCTTTAGAACAGAAAAAAAGGTTATATAGAGGAATAGCAGATGGAATAGAGTCATTAACAACAGTTACCAGAAATAACATCATTATTGTATTACTCGAAAATGATGGAAATCAGAACTGGTCTTTTGGAAATGGCGAAATCCAAGAACCAAAACATCTCATTAATCATAATTGTTAAATATGTATGTCTCATAAAAAACCATCATTTTGGAGTGAAATTAAAGATTCTTTTGAGCAGCAAACTATACCTTCAAAAACGATTTTGTTGAATGAAGGGGAGGTTGCCAAAAATCTTTATTTTATTGAGAAAGGTTGCTTGCGGCTTTACTTCTTTAATGATGGGAAAGATATTACTTTCCAATTCTTTTTTGAAGAAAGTATTGTTGCTTCATTTGATAGTATGTATGGAGGTCGACCAAGTTTGTTTTCTCTCGAAAGCATTGAACCTACTACAATACGGGTCATTGGAAAGGACGATTTCTATAGCTTGATAAATAAAACACCGGAAGCCAAGCAAGAGTACGAACACAAAATAATAGAAAGATTCCACACTTATCAAAAACTTTTTCTATCACGAATAAAAAATACACCTCAACAGCGATATGAAGAACTGCTAATGGAATATCCTCATATATTACAAAGGGTTCCTCAACATTATATTGCTTCCTATCTTGGCATAACCCCTGTTTCGTTAAGCAGAATCAGAAATAGGCGAACTTAGTTCATTTCTTTACAATTGTTATCGGTTACCCCCGCCCTCCTTACCGACCTTTGTATTTGTAAACTTAAAGGTAGGCAAAATGGGGAAAATATCATTAACGAAAGGAAAGTCTATATTTATTATTGATTTAATTCTAATACCTGTGTTTCTACTCTTGATATACAGTGGGTTGAAGCTGCATGTGGCAGGGCATACCAGCAATCATGACATCTGGGAGCATTGGGCACATTTCCATATTATTACAGGATTTTTATCGCTTATTTTCGGAGAACTCCACATAAAGGCACACTGGGCATGGTATAGAAGCTTTATAAAAAACGGAATAGGGAAAAAAAGCAAAGTTACAGTAGTTTTGTCTGTATTATTTCTAATAGAGACGCTTACGGGGATTATTCTTATTTTATTCCTTGACGGTGGAAATTCTGCTATTGGCTTTTGGCATTACAGACTTGGACTTGTAATGATATTATTCCTCTTAATTCATCTCATTAGCCGATTCTCATTACTAATGAAAGGATTAGGATGGAAGAAAAAAAGACCCATTCAAAGGTAGTTTTAAAAGCCCTTTTTATCCCTTGCAGTCAGTTAAAACTGACTGCAAGGGATACAGGAAAACCAGAAAAATACTACCTTAGTCCCCGATAAATAACAGATTAATAACACCCTGCGGGAAAAACAAAGAACAAAGTATGAATTTTTTCAAGAAACTTTTTGGAGGAAAACCGGAAACAAAAGAAGAGACTGTAAAATCAATCGAGGATTATTCACCTGAGATGCAACTTAAAATAGAGCAGTCCCGAATCTCCTACAAGCTGGCTGTCCAGTTGGATGAAGCATTAAATGAGCTATTCGAAATAAAAGACTTACGGGTTGCCTGCTCTGTTTCCGAAGAAGTCACAGTTGCAATAGAAGGCTTCGTAAAAGACGAAGAAACAAAGCAAAACGTAGGAAATCATTTGCTGGAATCGGGCATTAATAATCTTTCCAATAACTTACAAGTTGAAAGCTAAACATATGCGCTAAAGACAATGATGCAGTAATATTTTAATTAAATGGAAAAAGAATATACGGTAGGAAAATTAGTTTACGATGGTAATATCTATGACGGTTTGAATACGGAAGTCGCTGATTTGCCATTTTATTCACGTTGGCTCGCAAAAAGGAAGAATGGTAACATTCTTGAATTATGTTGCGGTACGGGTAGGCTTACCATCCCTCTTGCTCAAGAAGGATATACTATCACCGGTGTCGATAATAGCACGTCGATGTTGAAACAAGCGGGTAAAAAGGCTGATGAATTGAACGTTCCGATACGCTTTATCGAGTCTGACATGAGAACGTTAAACCTGCCGGAAGTGTATGATATTATCTTTATTCCATTTAATTCAATCCACCATTTATATACTAATCAGGACTTTTTTGATGTATTAACGGGTGTAAAGAAACATCTGAAAAGTGACGGATATTTCCTGTTCGATTGTTTTAATCCCAATATCCATTATATCGTACATGCCGAAGGAGAGGAACAGATCATTGCCGAATATTCCACCAAAGACGGCAGGGAAGTGGTTATTAAGCAGACAATGGATTATGAGAATACCACTCAGATCAATCGTATCAAATGGCATTATTTTATAAATGGCCAATTCGACTCTGTTCAAAATATGGATATGCGACTGTTTTACCCGAAAGAATTGGATGCCTATTTAAGTATTCACGGGTTCGAAATTATCCATAAATTCGGTGGATTCGAAGAAGAAATATTTGAAAATAAATCAGAGAAACAAATAGTTGTATGCAAAAAAATTAGCGGCAACTAATAAGTAAGCACCTCTGACCGATTTAATGACCGGCGAGGGATTCTATCTGTTTCAGATATACTTTATCGGGGTAGTCCATATAACTGTCTAGCCCCCTTACACATTTCCCTTCTTTATAAAAACGGAGGGCGGTTTCAAGGTTTGTTTGATATTCGGAGGGCTTCCCCTGCTGCTTGCATATCAAGGCGAGGTAATAGTAAGTATCGGCATAATAGTCTTTTACTTCAATTTGCTTTTCCAATGCTTTTCGGGCTTCGTCGTATTTCTTTACTTGATATAACATCACTCCGAGGTGGAAATAATCGTAATTACCTGTGATTGGGTAGCTGTCGAGATGGTTTTGCAGGATATCAATGGCTTTTAGCGTGTCTCCGATTCCGCGGTAACTCAACGCCCTGATGACCTCCAGATGGTATTCGCCGTTGTAGATGGTTCCGATGTCCCAGTCGGCTATGCGTTTCAACGTTTCAATATCGCTGATGGCGCCTTCGTAATCCCTCTGGAACATGAATCTGGCTCCGCCCCGATAACCTAAATAAAGTATGGAATCGTTTTCGACGGCTTTATCTATGATCTTTTTCCATGTAATGAATTCTCCTCTTTTAAGGTATGGGATCGCTTTCATATAATAGGCATCTGCAAATGTCGGACAAATAGCAATAGCCGAGTCGAATCCGCTTATTGAAGCATAAGAACCTTGCGGGTTTTTTACTACTGCTTTATCCCCTTCATATACCATTACACAGGCTTCGTAGCAGGGCGAACCTTTTTCGTAAAGCGCTTCACAGTTTACCTGCGAAAAAACACTCACAGGCAGGAATAACAACGATAGAAATAATAGCTTTTTCATGGCAGGATAGTTTCTATTTGTCCGTCTTTCAGTTTGAAAAGCAGGTATTGGTAGTAATCGTACACCTGGGGATGCTCGGAGGCAAAGGATACAGGTAAACCTCCGGTATGAACCAGCTTGTCGGGCAACTGGACAATCCATCCTGTCAACTCTTTCGTCAGCTTCAACAAAGTTTCCCTGATAATGGGTTCAAACGTTGTTTCCTCCATTTCCCTGTCCATTTCGTAGACACGGAAACGGTCTGTCTCTCCCTTGCAATTCACCAGAAAACGAATAATGATATACCCCGTCTGCCCTACAATGGGCTCAACCGTATATTTTTCGTTGAAGTATTCCAGCACCCTATACCTTTCCCCTTCAATAAGCATACCATACCGGGTATTATAAGGCAGGACATTGCCTTCGTTACACACCTCAAAGTCCGGATCATCCGTCACCGGATCAAACGCTAATAGCGTTTGCTGTTATAGGTTTGCGTTTTCAAAAGTAGGATTATTTTTGTTTGGGACAATGGGAGATAACAGCTGATCAAGAAGCTTTCTCTTAAGGTATAAAGAGGATGATGAATAATTTATCATTATATACTAAGCAACTTCCTATTCTCTTGAGTATCCAGATAAATACTCCACAAGGCAACTTTGTCCCCTCGTACTTCTACTACCCAGATTGCATGGACATTATTTAATATTTCTTTAGAGCAAACGGAATATCCCTGCATAATAACCGTCGAATCTCTTACTGTAATATTTTCGAATATATTTTGATAACCGGGGTAAAGGGCAAAGAATGGTTTCCATGCTTTGGCTATATTTTCTGTTTTTCCTTCAATGCGGTTGTTTGCTGTATCAATAAAGACGTGGTCTTCTGTCATCAATTCAGCTAGGCCCACGATATCTGCATTCGTGATGCAGTCGTTGAATTGGAGGGCTGTTTCAATATGTAATTCCGGAAACTCGTCAAGCATAACGTTTGGTTTATGATATCTGTACAACTTTAAACCATTCACATATAAGCAGGGTTTCTGCATTTAATTGTTTTCCTATTTCGGAAAGTTGTTTGGTATAGTATGGCTTATGGATTGCGAGCCACTTTTCCAGCGTTCCATCTCCTTCTTCTTTTGCAAAGATGTCATTTATACCTCCGAATTTTATGGTTTGAATTTTCTCAATCCTTACTATAGCAACTTCTTTATCTTCGGCATTCAGGATAGAAAAAAGATCTCCTACCTCGCTTCGCTTTTTCTTGTTTATCAAATAGTAATCAAGCAGTGAAGAAGTTGCAATCTTTTCTCCGGTCAGTACTTTGTTTGCCAAGTCGTTAATTTCTGATGGAGAGCTTCCGAATTTTATTTTTTGATCAATCAACATACATCACAAAGTCCTCCATGGGGTTGCGGACTTTTTTCATGTCGGCGAGCCAGTCTTTTGCGGGGTCGCGGTAGCCGAGATAGAGGAGTGTGACGCTTCTCAGGCCTTTGGATTTGAGGTCGAGTAGCTCGTCTACCAGCAGGTTGTCGAAGCCTTCGGCGGGAGTGCTGTCTACTTTTAGTTCGGCGGCTTGGGCGATGGCCATGGCAAATCCGATGTACGACTGGCGGGCGGTGTGGGCGAAGTTCTCTTCTGCTGTTTCGTTCAGGTAGATGCCTTTGATCTTATCGGTATAGCTTGAGAAACGTCCGCGTGGCAGGTCCCGTTCGTCGGTGGTACGGTTGTAAATGGTGTCGATACGTTCTTCGGTGTACCTGTCCCATGCGGCGAATACCAGTACGTGTGAACAATCGACTATTACTTCGGGGTTGAGGACATGGGGACTGAGTTTCTGCTTGATTTCCTGATTGGTCACCACCAGTACACGAAATTGTTGCAAACCCGACGATGTAGGAGCCAGCCTTGCTGCTTCCAGTATTTTGTGGAGGTCGTCTTCATTCACTTTTTTTGCCGGATCGTAGGCTTTCACGGCGTGCCTCCATTTCAAATTATCTATTAACGACATATTGTTTTTAAGTTAGTTTTTAATTGCGTATACCGACAAAGATACATAATTAATGGATTGGGTATCGCCTGCGAAGGTTCCAATAAAATCATATAAATCTAATCCAAAATTATGTAACAGGATTCGTGTTGTCTGTCTCTAACTTTGCCTTACAATAGAAACTGAACAAAATGGCTGGATATAAAATAATAAAGAAGACGTTTCCGGTGTTGGAAATGAGTTGCGCGGCTTGTGCGGGAAGGGTGGATAAGACCCTCAACCAGTTGCAGGGGGTGAAGGAGGCTTCGGTGAACTATGCGGCGGCTACTGCTACGGTGGAGTATAATGCGGCTGAGACGAATCCTGAGTCGTTGAAAAAGGCTATTCAGGAGGCCGGGTACGACCTGGTGATCGATCTCGGCGATGATACGGCGGACAAGGTAGAACAGGCGCAGCATGATAAATTCGGCAAACTGAAAAGGCGCACGATCTGGGCGGTGATATTGTCGATACCTATTGTGGTGATCGGGATGTTCCTGATGGATATTCCTTATGCCAATGAGATCATGTGGATACTCTCTACACCTGTTGTTTTCTGGCTGGGAAGGGATTTTTTTATAAATGCCTGGAAACAGCTTAAACATCGTACTTCGAATATGGATACACTGGTTGCCCTCAGTACGGGAATTGCCTATACTTTCAGTGTGTTCAATATGGTGTTTCCCGACTTCTGGCTCTCGCGGGGTGTACATCCGCATGTTTATTTCGAAGCGGCGAGCGTCATCATTGCCTTTATTTTACTGGGGAGATTACTGGAAGAAAAAGCAAAAGGGAATACCTCTTCGGCTATAAAGAAACTGATGGGGCTTCAACCCAAGACAGTAATGGTAATAGATGAGCAGGGCAACCAAAGGGTTATCCCTATCGGAGAAATCAAACTCAATGATATACTGCTTGTGAAGCCGGGCGAGAAAATAGCAGTAGACGGCGCCGTAACGGAAGGCACTTCTTATGTAGACGAAAGTATGCTGAGTGGTGAACCTGTTCCTGTATTGAAGGAAGAGCATGCCAAAGTGTATGCCGGAACGATCAACCAGAAAGGGAGTTTCCGTTTCAAAGCTGAGAAAATAGGTTCCGAAACGATGCTTGCGCATATTATCCGCATGGTGCAGGATGCGCAGGGAAGCAAGGCGCCTGTCCAGAAGCTGGTGGATAAGATAGCGTCTGTCTTTGTTCCCGTTATTATCGGTGTATCGGTGTTGTCCTTTGTACTCTGGATGATACTCGACCCTGTGAACGGGTTTACCCACGGATTGCTTGCTATGGTTACGGTATTGGTGATTGCCTGTCCGTGTGCGCTGGGACTGGCGACTCCTACTGCCATTATGGTAGGCATCGGAAAAGGAGCCGAAAAAGGTATCCTGATTAAAGACGCCGAAAGCCTTGAAATAGCCCGTAAGGTCAATGCGGTTGTGTTGGATAAGACAGGAACCATCACCGAAGGCAAACCGGAGGTGACCGACCTGATCTGGCTCGATAACGACGACAGCGGCAAGCCTATTTTCCACAGCCTTGAAAAGTTGTCGGAGCATCCGTTGTCCGAAGCCGTCACGCATTACCTTGATGGTGAATTGGTAAAGCTCGATAGTTTTGAAAGCCTTACCGGAAAAGGGATCAAAGGCAACCTGAATGGAACCGGATATTTTGCCGGAAACAAAAAACTACTCGATGAACATAATATCAGCATAGCTTCCGGACTTGCCGGAGAAGCCGACCGCCTTGCCGGTGAGTCGAAAACCGTTATCTGGTTTGCCGACGATACAAAAGCGCTTGCTGTTGCCGGTATTACGGATAAGATAAAAGAGAGTTCCATCGAGGCGGTTGCTCGTTTACAGGCTGCTTCCATTGAGGTCTATATGCTGACGGGCGACAACGAAGCCACTGCGCGCGAGATAGCTTCTAAAGCCGGTATCAAAGAGTATAAGGCGGGAGTCTTGCCGGATGAGAAGTCCGGTTTTATCAAACAGTTGCAAGCCGAAGGAAAAACGGTAGCGATGGTGGGCGACGGTATAAACGACAGCGCCGCGCTGGCACAGGCCGATTTGAGTATCGCCATGGGAAAAGGCAGCGACATCGCCATGGATGTAGCAAAAATGACGATCATCTCGTCCGACCTGACCAAGATACCTGAAGCCATCAAACTTTCGAAACTAACGGTCAGAACCATCAAACAGAACCTTTTCTGGGCGTTTATCTACAACCTGATCGGTGTCCCCATAGCCGCCGGAATCCTTTATCCCATTAATGGTTTCCTGTTGAACCCGATGATCGCCGGAGCAGCCATGGCATTGAGCAGCGTAAGCGTAGTAACCAACAGCCTGCGACTCAAAGCAAAGAAGATTTAGTTGTTTATATAGTATAAAATGATTATCGGTTATTGTTCCCTTATGATTGACTAGGGCGATCTATCAATTGCAGTCAGTTTTAACTGACTGACCATAATAGATGATTAGAGATTGATTGTCTTTTTCAATTGGAATGGGCTTTAGCCCAAATGAATCTTTTGGCTAAAGCCATTTATATATCATTTTAATCATTGTCAGTCAGTTAAAACTGACTGCAAGTGATAAATCGACATTTTTAGATATCTTCAAACCTTATCAAGCGGTTTTCTTTTGTCTTCTTTTATTTTTTTGAAATGGCTGGGGGTGAGGCCGGTTACTTTTTTGAATTGTCCGCTCAGGTGGGCGGTGCTCGAGTAGTTCAGGAGGTCGGCTATTTCGCTTAATGATAGCTCGTCGTATACGAGGAGTTCTTTTACGCGTTCTATCTTTTGGGCGATAAAATACTGCTCGATGGTGGTGTGTTCCAGTTCCGAAAACAGGTTGCTTATATAGCTGTAGTCGTGATGCAGGTGGTCGGCGAGGTAGTTTGAGAGGTTCACTTTCAGTTGGCCGCTGTGGTGGTGTACCAGTTCGATAATGGTATTCTTTACCTGTTCAATCAGTTGGATACGCTTATCGTCTATTAGTTCGAAACCGAGTGGTTCCAGTGCGTCTTTAATGGATTGCATTTCTTCTTTCGAGGGGGATTCTTTCAGGTCGACAACACCCAACCCTACATTCATAGGCTCGATCCCCAACCTGACCAACTGTTCACGCACCACCATAATACAACGGTTGCAAACCATATTTTTAATATGTAACCGCATCATTTCCGTATTTGAATCATGAAATAAAATCATTTTCTTATGATATTGCTAGTTGCTTCCATACTATACAAAAATAATTCATTTATGTGAATATTCGCTATTGTCCGCAGTCAGTTAAAACTGACTGCAATTGATCAGCGAAGCATAAAGCAATTGCTAGGGGGATTATGCGGCTATCATTTTTATTTATCCAAAGATAGTGTTATGGTTACTTCTCCTCTTCCTAAGGCATCGATTAATTCGGCCTGAGTGACATTATCTATTTTGCCTAACCGGGTAAGCGAATAAGTGTTTGGAGCGTAATAAATGACAAATGAATTACCTTGATAAAGGATTAAATCACCGGGGGCGGTAGTGAAATATTCGTCGTTCCTCGGCAAGGTAGTGCCCAATGAGCCTACCTTTTCCATATTTCCGTAATCTCTCATATTGATACTGATATCTCCCTGGGCAAGCAATTCTTTTAAGGCTCTTGTAGAAGAGTTATCTACTAACGTGGCAGTAAAGACCTTGCTTCCTGCTGTCAATTTAATTGTATTTTTATCCATATCATTTTCATTTCCTCCGGGAGTTTCCGGTTGTTCAGGGGTAGGTTCTGTTTCTGAGCCACTGCTACATGTTGTAGATGTTAGGGTTATCATCGCTAACAGGATGAATAATAATTTTTTCATTTTATATTAATATTATATGAATATCCGCTATTGCTCCCTATTAATTGCAGTCAGTTTTAACTGACTGATTTGAAAAGGGGGAGGAATTATCCCATTGGCTTTAGCCGAAATGAATCTTTTGGCTAAAGCCATTTATATATCATTTTAATCATTATCAGTCAGTTAAAACTGACTGCAAGTGATGGGGTGGGGAATTATGGAGATAATCATTGGTGTCATTAGATAATGTATTGGTTGCGGTTATAATTTGTCATATTCCTCATCGCTCACTGCTTCCAGCCATTCGTTTTTTGTATTCTCGCCCGGTACTTCGATGGCCAGGTGGGCAAACCAACTGTTGGCGGTTGCTCCGTGCCAGTGTTTTACGCCTGCCGGTATATTGACTACATCGCCGGGTTTGAGTAACTGTGCGGGTTGACCCCATGCCTGATACCAGCCCTCTCCGGCAATACAGATAAGGATCTGACCTCCGCCTTTGTCAGCTTGGTGTATGTGCCAGTTGTTGCGGCAGCGGGGTTCAAAGGTTACATTATAGATGCCCATTTGTTCCTGGGATAAGGGTGCGAGATAACTTTGTCCGGTGAAATACTGTGCAAACGCATCGTTGGGCTGACCGATGGGGAATAACATCTCCTGCTCGAATGCTGCTTTTGCGTCGGCAGCGTCTGTGTTATCCGTCCAGACTTCTTTTGCCAAATGGAATGCCGCCCACGCTTTGGGCCATCCGGCATAAAAGCCGATATGGGTCAGCGTTTCAGCAATTTCCGTGCGTGTGATTCCATTGTTCTTAGCCGATTGGAGATGATATTTCAAAGACGAGTCGGTAATGCCCATGCTTACAAGGGCAGTCACGGTAATCATGCTGCGGTCGCGTAGACCGAGTTTATCTGTACGGCTCCATACTTCGCCGAAAAGAACATCATCGTTCAACTCTGCAAACTTGGGTGCAAATTCGCCCAACTGCTCTCTTCCTGCTGTTTGTTTCACTTTAACTTGTGCCATAATCGTTGTTGTTGAAATGGTTGCAATTAATAATGTGCAAAATAAAAACCTCATATACTTGCATTTATGAATTCGTTTATTGACTTCTTCATATTCACGCTATTTTATAGCGACAGTACAAATGTAAAGGTTTGTAATCAGGGGGTTTTTGTTTTGTGGCTCATTTTAATTTGTTATGCGGCTCATCTTTGTTTTTCTCTGAAAACATCCTGAATATCTTACAGGAAAGCCGCCGATTCATTCGGCGGCTTCTGTTTAAAACCTCATATCGTTAATCTTTTTCACGAACTCCGGATCGCGGTTGCAGGTACTTATACTAACCACTCCTTATAATTGGTAGACAAATCCTGTAATGATTGTACGAATCTTCCGATGTGGAAACCGTCGCATACGGCATGATGGGCTTGTATGGAGAGTGGCATTAAAACGGAATCTGCTGTTTCGATAAATTTACCTATTGTAAAAATAGGAGTCAGATAACGTCCCTCGTTAAATACATTGATATTAAATCCGGTAAAGTTTACCCAGGGCAAACAGGATAACGTAAAATAATTGGAAGGCTCATTTGGTTTCGGTTGTAAGGAAGTCGATTGCGAATAGTTAGTTATATCTTCCATGCAACTGTCATAAAAGCGGCTGAAAATACGATTATAATTTGTCCATATGCTCGAAAAGGTTTCACTATCCTTATTAAATACCGTATAGCTTGGATTTACCTCATCCCAATAGCCCAACTCTCCGCTGGGATTCTTATCCATTCTGAATTCAGCGTACTGGTTTACAACCGTAGCAATCATGTAAATCTGTATGGGGTATATCTTTTTCTTCATCTCTTTTGCAACGGCTCTTAATCCTGTAATATCGATATTTACAGTTAGGCTGTATGTGCAACGCAATTCATCCATATAATGAGTGTAATATTCCTTGCGGTTCCATTTTTCTATATCAATCAGGTTAAATTTCATAGTTTTATTTATTATCAATGAGTAACTAACTTCAAAAATAGTCAAATTAACACCTTGGTTTATAAGTCCGACGAATATTTATTAATTTTACAGCACGGAAATATATCAATAACCAGATTAAAAAGATAACAATATGAGAAAGAATTTCGGTGCTAAACCTTTGACTTATCCGCAGCCGGTGTACATTATTGCTACTTATGGTGAAGACGGGACTCCTAATGCAATGAACGCGGCATGGGGAGGTATTAGTGAAATGAAAGAGATCAGTATTTGTATCAGTGCAGGCCACAGGACTACTGCAAATATCCTGAAACGTAAGGCGTTCACGGTGAGTATGGCGGAAGCCGGACAGTTGGCGGCTTGCGACTTTGTGGGTATCGTTTCGGGAAACAAGGTGGCCGACAAGTTTGCCAAAGCCGGATTCCATGCCGTCAAATCAGAGTTTGTAGATGCCCCGCTGATCGAGGAATTATCCGTCGCGGTGGAATGTAAGTTGATAGACTTCAACCCCGAAACCAGTATCCTGCGCGGAGAGATCGTGAATGTAAGTGTAGACGAACGTGTACTCGACGAAAACGGCAAGGTCGATGCCGCAAAAGTAGTACCGATTATTTTCGACCCGTTCAACAATGACTATCTGAAGGTTGGCGAAAAGGTTGGGAAAGCCTTCTCGGACGGAAAGCAACTGAAATAGACCCTTTCACTGGCATGTAAAACGACTCGGAATGGAGGAACTGGAAAATAAATTATTACACAGGAATATCAAACCTACGGCTGTGAGGTTGTTGATATTCAGGGCGATGCTGGATTATCCGCAGGCGTTTAGTTTGTCGGATCTGGAAGCGGTGCTGGAGACGGTGGATAAATCGACGCTTTTCCGCACGATCTCCCTGTTCCACGAGCATTTGCTTATTCATAGTATCGACGATGGTTCGGGCTCTATGAAATATTCGGTTTGCAGTGATACATGCCAGTGTTCGCTGGGCGAATTGCATGTCCATTTTAATTGTACACGTTGCCATAAGACGTTCTGTCTGGAGAGTGTTTCGATACCTTCGGTGCAGTTGCCGGAGAAATTCCTTCTCGAAAGTGTCAATTTTGTAATGAAAGGGCTTTGCGACCAATGTTCGCACTACGGTAAAGAGCCGTCCTGAATCGCCCGGTGCTGTTTTTGCAACCTGGTTGCAAAACCTTCTCCCTACCTTTGTGCCATAGATATAAACACGACAACGTTATGGCACAAGAATATTCACACCCACTCGATACAGAAGCCGCTTGCGGTTGCAGTTGCGGCCAAGGATGTTCCGGAGCGGAAGCCGGACAACCGGCGTGGAAAACCTACCTTCCGGTACTTGCCAGTTTTGCCCTGTTTGCCGTAGGGCTGTTATTCGATTTCGTGGTGAAGCCCGCTTTCTTTGCGGGGAACATTCGGTTGTTCTGGTATCTTATCGCATATATTCCCGTAGCTTATCCGGTTCTGCGAAACGCCGTGCAGGCGATGGCGCAGCGCGATTTCTTCAATGAATTTACACTTATGATCGTGGCTACCGCAGGCGCTTTCTTTATCGGTGAATATCCCGAAGGCGTGGCGGTGATGCTGTTTTATACCGTCGGCGAACTGTTTCAGGAGTCGGCGGTAAATAAGGCGCGCGGCAATATCAAAGCCCTGCTCGATGTACGTCCCGATACGGCTACCGTATTGAGGGAGGGCAAGGCGGAGGCGGTATCGCCCGAAAGCATTTCCATTGGTGAAACCATACAGGTGAAAGCAGGCGAGAAAATACCTTTAGACGGGATACTCCTTTCGCCGCAGGGAAGTTTCAACACGTCGGCACTGACGGGTGAGAGCGTGCCCCGCACGATTCGCAGGGATGAAACCGTACTGGCGGGCATGCTGAACCTCGACAGGGTAATCGAAGTACAGGTAGAAAAGGCGTATGCCGACAGTTCGCTCGCACGTATCCTCGAAATGGTGCAGAATGCGGCTTCGCGCAAGGCAAAGACCGAGTTGCTGATACGCAAATTCGCGCGTGTATATACCCCTATCGTGTTTTTCCTTGCGCTGGCGATCACGGTGGTTCCGGCGTTTGTTGTTGCCGGCTATGTGTTTGCCGACTGGTTGTACAGGGCGCTGGTGTTTCTGGTGATCTCCTGTCCGTGCACCCTTGTGGTGTCGATACCGCTGAGTTATTTTGGGGGCATCGGGGCGGCTTCGCGCAACGGCATCTTGTTCAAGGGAGCCAATTACCTCGAAATGATCACGAAAGTGAATACGGTGGTGATGGATAAGACCGGAACGCTTACCGAAGGTGTGTTCGAAGTACAGAGAGTAGAATCGGTGGTTTCCGAAAATCAGAATATGATCGCTTATGTCTTTGCGCTCGAATCCATGTCGAACCATCCCATAGCCAAAGCCATCCGTGCGCGGTTCGGGGACGGTCTGCTGCCGGATTGTACGGTCGAAAAAGTGGAAGAATTGTCGGGCTACGGCATGAAGGGCGTGGTAAACGGTCACGAAGTTGTTGCAGGGAATACCAAACTGATGAAATTGCTGGGGTTGGGATACGACAAGGTGATCGACGATATAAAAGAAACTGTCGTGGTCGTGGCGGTAGACGGTTTCTACGGCGGATATATGGTGATAGCCGACCGCATCAAAGCGGATGCGAAAGAGGCTATCGGACAGTTGCATACACTGGGTATCCGCAAAACCGTTATGCTCAGCGGCGACAAGGCTTCCATCACCGCCGATGTGGCTGAAAAACTGGGTATCGACGAAGCGCATGGCGACCTGCTGCCCGAAGATAAAGTAAAATTTGTGGAAACTTTAAAGGCAGATTCCACCAATATGATTACTTTTGTTGGCGACGGTATCAATGACGCGCCGGTTTTGGCGCTGAGCCACGTAGGTATTGCCATGGGCGGACTGGGATCGGACGCAGCCATCGAGGTAGCGGATATTGTGATCCAGACCGACCAACCCTCAAAAATAGCGGCAGCCATACGCATAGGAAGAGCCACCCGCGCCATCGTTATCCAGAACATTACATGGGCATTAGGCATTAAAGCAGTGGTTCTCGTGTTGGGCGCCTTAGGCGTAGCGACGATTTGGGAAGCCGTTTTTGCCGACGTTGGCGTTTCGCTGGTAGCCATTCTGAATGCCGTCAGGATATTGCGGAAAAAGTTTTAGTTATTGTATATTTTTTTCGCTTGAAAAAGACTTTGAATAAGGAAATAGTAGTTGATTGATATTCAATGTGTTGTTGAGCCTTTCTCGAAAGTACGTACACTTTTTTCAAAAAGTATTAATACTTTTCCGAAAAACTATGGATACTTTTTCAAGAAAGTATGTACACTTTTCAAAAGAAGGAAACAGTTATTGTAGAAAACAGAAATAAAAAGATCGGGAGAAAAAGAAACAGATCGTATGTATAACAAAAGGCGTCATAGCAGTCATGTGATCATCGGGATAATCGTCTCGATGCTGATCTGTTGTGTCATGGCACATTCTTTTATCCCGCACCACCACCATAACTCCACCGTTTGCGTAACTGCATGCAGCCACCATCAGGCGAGCGATTGCACCGACGGCGAACACGACTCCCACGCCCACGGCGATATGGAGTGCATGATGGACAATGTGGTCGTACGCGATTCGGGTAGCCAGAAAGTGATACAGCCAGCCATTTCAGATATCCTTTTCTCGCTCCACCTCTACCATATCTGCTACTGTTCCTGCATGCAGGAAAAAACCGGGATCGTAAGCTATCTCAATTACAAACCATACCTTGAATCTTACTACACCTCCTATGTAGCGCCCACACTCGGACTCAGGGCGCCTCCCCGCATATAATAAGAATCTCTCTGGGCTTTAGCCCAACAACTCATTTTGGCTAAAGCCATTTTATCATCATCATCATTTTTGTCAGTCAGTTAAAACTGACTGCAATTGATAAATCGGGCATAGTCAATCGATAGATCAGTCTGAGCCATTGAAAGCTCAAATGTTCTTTGAACTATTTTAAATCTATAAGGGATTATTCCTTTTTATCAATTAGCACAAGGAAAGCCCTATTTATCATTTGGCTAAAGCTGATCTATCACTTGCAGTCAGTTTTAACTGACTGATAACTGATTGATAATTGATAATCATACATTTTTATTTTTCCGAATAATTAAAAAAATATATATGAAGAAGAGGATTATATATATAGCAGTTGTGGTGATCACTTTCGGACTGTGGTCGTGCCACAACCATAAGCATAATAATGATCATGACCATGACCACGATCATGCACATGAACAGGAACATAGCCATGATCATAGCGGTCACGATCATGACGACCATGACCACGATCACGGCATTACGCGGGATACGGAAGCCGTTGGAAACGATCATGCGAGCGGTGAAATCGTGTTTACACCCGAACAGGCGAAGGAAACAGGATTGGAAGTCGAGACCGTACGCCCCGCATCGTTTCATCAGGTGATCAAGACCAGCGGCGAGATTCTTTCGGCACAAGGTGATGAAAAGACTATTGCGGCAACCGTGAGCGGCATTGTCTCTTTCAACAAAGCGTCGCTGGGAGCCGGAACAAAAGTGGGAGCCGGAGAAACCGTTATCAGTATCTCTTCGCGCCATATCGGCGAGGGCGATCCGTCGCAGAAGGCTATTTCGGCGTACAACATCGCCAAACAAGACTTTGAAAGGGCGGAATCGCTGATACAGGATAAACTTATTTCGCAGAACGAATACAATACCATCCGCCTCAACTACGAGAACGCACGTATTACTTATGAGGCGCTCGGCAGGAACCAGACGAAACAGGGTACGGGCATTACCTCGCCTATGAACGGCTTTGTCAAGAACAGGCTCGTGACTGAAGGCGAATATGTGGAAGTAGGTCAACCCCTGCTGACCGTTTCGCAGAACCGGCGGCTGCAATTACAGGCAGATGTGTCCGAACGCTATTACAACGACCTTCCGCATATCGTATCGGCCAATTTCCGCAGCCCTTACGACGAACAGGTGCATAAGTTATCCGATCTGAACGGGAAACTGACCTCGTTCGGCAAATCGGCATCGGGGCAGGAGTATTATATTCCGGTGAATTTCGAATTCGACAACGCCGGACGCATCGTTCCCGGTTCGTATGTAGAAGTTTACCTGCTGTCGGCAACACGTGAAAATGCCATCACCGTGCTCCTTTCGGCGTTGGTGGAGGAGCAAGGTATCTACTCCGTTTACCTGCAACTCGACGATGTACACTATAAGAAACAGGAGGTAAAGACCGGACAGAACGACGGCGAACGGGTAGAGATACTCGCCGGATTGAAAGCTGGCGACAAGGTTGTAGGCAAAGGCGCTTACCATGTGAAGCTGGCATCTGCTTCGGCAGCCATTCCGCACGCTCATGAACATTAAAGACAGGAGGACGTTATGCTGAATAAGATCATACAGTTTTCGCTGAACAACCGGATAGCCGTACTGGTATCGGCCTTAATACTGCTGGTGGCAGGCGTATATACGGCGCTGAATATGGATATAGACGTGTTCCCCGACCTCAACGCACCCACGGTGGTCATTATGACCGAAGCCAGCGGAATGGCGCCCGAAGAAGTGGAACGCCTCGTATCTTTCCCTATCGAAACGGCGGTGAACGGCGCTACCGACGTACGCCGTGTGCGCTCGTCGTCGACCACCGGATTCTCTGTCGTGTGGGTAGAGTTCGACTGGGGAACCGACATTTACCTCGCACGCCAGATCGTAACCGAAAAACTGACCGCCCTCGGCGACCAGTTACCCGACAATATCGGGCAGCCTACCTTAGGCCCGCAATCCTCTATTCTGGGCGAAGTGCTTACCATCGGTCTGACTGCCGACTCGACTTCACAACTCGACCTCCGCACGATAGCCGACTGGACGATCCGCCAACGCCTGTTATCCGTCGGGGGAGTGGCACAAGTGACCGTAATAGGGGGCGATATCCGCGAATACCAGATATTGCTCGATCCCGGACGTATGAACCACTACGGCGTTACACTGGAAGAAGTACTCGCTTCGGTGGATAATATGAACCGCAACGCCTCGGGAGGCGTGTTGTACGAATACGGCAGCGAATACATTGTGCGCGGCGTGATGCAGACCAACGATCTGGAACTGCTGGGAAAAGCTAAAATAAAAAAGACAGGTAAAAAAGCGGTCTTGCTCGAAGATGTGTCCGACATTGTGATCGGTTCGCAAACCCCGCGTCTCGGGCTTGCCTCGGAGAAGGGAAAACCCGCCGTGCTATTGACCGTGACCAAGCAACCCGCCACCAGCACCATCGACCTGACTGCGAAGCTCGATGCTTCTATCGACGACCTGAAAAGGAACCTCCCGCCGGATGTGAAGGTATCGACCGATATCTTTCGTCAGGAACGGTTTATCAATAATTCCATCCACAATGTGCAAAAGGCACTGTACGAAGGCGCTTTCTTTGTGGTGGTTATCCTGTTCCTGTTCCTGATGAACGGACGGACAACGTTTATCTCCCTGATGGCGTTGCCCTTGTCGCTGCTCACCACCGTGATCGTACTGAAACTGTTGGGGTTGAGCATCAACACGATGAGTCTGGGAGGAATGGCAATAGCCATCGGTTCGTTGGTAGACGATGCGGTGATCGACGTCGAGAATGTATTCAAACACCTCCGCCGGAACAGGCTATTACCCGAAGCAGAACGGCAATCGGTACTGAAAGTGGTGTTCGAAGCCTCCAAGGAAGTGCGTATGCCTATCCTCAACTCTACGCTTATCATTATAGCCAGTTTCCTGCCCCTGTTCTTCCTGAGCGGTATGGAAGGGCGCATGCTTATACCGTTGGGTGTAGCGTTTATCGTTTCGCTGGCCTCGTCCACCGTCATTGCGCTCACCGTTACACCTGTACTCAGCAGCTATTTACTCGGAAATTCAAAAAAAGAGAAAGAAGACAAAGAGCCGTGGCTGGTGCGGAAACTCAAATCGGGATATGAAAGAAGCCTCCGATGGAGCCTCGGCAACAAGAAGATCATCCTCGGCTCTACCGCTGCGCTGCTGGCATTGGCGCTGATCGTGTTCTTTACCCTCGGGCGTAGTTTCCTCCCTGCTTTCAACGAAGGGTCGTTCACCATTACCCTGAATACGTTGCCGGGTGTATCACTTGAAGAGTCCGACCGTATCAGCCGCCTTGCAGAACAACAACTGCTCAGCATCGAAGAGATACAGACTACCGGACGAAAGACCGGACGTGCCGAACTCGACGAACACTCTTTCGGCGTGAACAGTTCCGAAATTGAAGCCCCTTTCCAGTTGAATAAACGCTCGAAAGACGAACTGATGGCCGATATCCGCGAAAAACTATCGCTCATCCCCGGCCTGAGTGTGGAAATAGGGCAGCCGATCTCGCACCGTATCGACCATATGTTGTCGGGTACGAAAGCGAATATCGCCATCAAACTGTTCGGTTCCGACCTGAATAAACTGTTCCAGCTTGGAAACGACATCAAATCCTCCATAGACGGAGTACAAGGCATTGCCGACCTCAACGTGGAGCAGCAGGTAGAACGTCCGCAACTTACCATCGTGCCCCGCCGCGAAATGCTTGCCCGTTACGATATCTCCCTGCCGCAGTTCTCGCAGTATGTAACAACCCTGCTCAACGGCTCGGTAGTATCGCAGGTATACGAAGGAGCAAAGACATTCGACCTCACCGTAAAAGTGAAAGACGATTACAAAGACACCGCCGACAAGATACGCAACCTGATGGTAGATACCGGCGACGGACAGAAAATCCCCTTCGAATACATCGCGGAGATCCGTTCGGCAAGCGGCCCCAATACCATCAACCGCGAGAATGTGCAGCGCAAAGTAGTCGTATCGGCCAACGTAGCCGGACGCGACCTACGCAGCGTAGTAAACGACATACAGGCGAATGTAGACAAAAGCGTCACACTGCCCGAAGGGTATCATATCGAATACGGAGGACAGTTCGAGAGCGAACAATCCGCATCACGTACGCTGTTCCTCACATCCATTCTGGCGATCATGATCATTTTCATGCTGATATATAATCAGTTCCGCAACGCAACCAAGTCGGCCATCATCCTGATCAACCTGCCGTTGGCGCTGATCGGAGGCGTGTTTGCGATATGGATCACCAATGGCGAGATCAGTATCCCCGCCATTATCGGGTTTATTTCCCTCTTCGGGATAGCCACCCGCAACGGAATGTTGCTGATGGCGCACTACGACGACCTGCATGCCAAAGGCGAACCCGTATTCGATACCATTATCGACGGCTCGCTCGACCGGCTGAATCCTATCCTGATGACCGCCCTTTCGTCGGGTCTGGCGCTTATCCCGCTGGCGATACAAGGCGACCAGCCGGGCAACGAAATACAAAGCCCGATGGCAATCGTTATCGTAGGCGGGCTGATCACTTCCACGTTCCTCAACATGTACGTTATTCCGGTAGTCTACGGATTAATGAACAGGAAAACGATGCGTAAAGAAAAGACTATATAAGAATTTTTAATTTTTCCGGAATATGAAACGTATCATAATCATACTATCGGTATTGCTTTCGGCAACCCTGCTGAAAGCACAGGATAATATCTCGCATTACCTGCAAACCATAGAACAGAACAACACGACTCTCGATGCCTTACGCCTCCGCACGAAAGCCGATAAAACCGAAAACCATACAGGGATCAATATGGAGAATCCCGAAGTAGAATTCGGTTACCTGTGGGGCGATAAGAACTCCGACGGCAACCGCCACGACATCAGCGTACGGCAATCGTTCGACTTCCCCACCACCTACCAATACAAAAGGCAACTGGCACGGAAACTCGACGATCAGGCCGACCTGATCTACGAACAACAGAAGCGCGACATACTCCTCGAAGCCCGTACCCTATTGGTAAGCCTCGCATACAGGCAGCAAAACAAGAAAGTACTCGACGACCGCACAGATAAAGCACGCCTGCTGTTCGACGCCTTCCAGTCGCGGCTGGATAAAGGCGACGTAAATATCATTGAGTATAATAAAACGCGGATCAACCTCATAAACATGGAAAAAGCCGCCCAGCTCAACGACATAGAGATCGCCGCACTCGTCCGTGAACTCGAACGCCTCAACGGCGGGAAACCCTTCGAAGCCCACGACCTGACCTATCCCGCCTATATCCTCCCTGCCAACTTCGACGAGTGGTTTGCCTCCACCAAAGAAAACAATCCCGCCATCGCCTTGATGGCGCAGCAGGTAGAAACAAGCCGCAAGCAAACGCAACTCACACGATCCCTCAACCTCCCGAAATTCTCGGCCGGATATACCAACGCCTACGAAGGAGGAGGACGCTTCAACGGTTTCACAGTAGGCGTATCGATCCCCCTGTGGGAAAACAAAAACACCGTAAAGGCACAAAAAGCCCGCACCGTAGCCCTGCAATCGGAGTACGAAGACAACACCCTGCAATTTTACAACACCCTCTCCACCCAGTACGAAAGGGCAAAAAAACTGCAACAAGTCCTCGCCGAATACAAACAAACCCTCGAATACAGCAACGACTACGACCTCCTGCAAAAAGCCTTCGAGAAAGGACAAATGTCGCTGATAACCTACCTGCAGGAACTAACCACCTACTATGAAACCCTCGACCTCTACCTAGAAACCGAACAAGACTACCACCTGACCATCGCCCAACTCCAGAGCTGGGCAAACTAATATCAGGATGCCATTCCCCTTATGGATTGCAATTTGTTTTAACAGATTGCAATCCATAAGGGATAATCATACAAACTATAAATCAGTCTGCTAAAGCAGCCTGCAATCGAAGATCGGCCCTAGTCAATTGATAGGAAGAAACTATTAAAAACAGAGTCCATAAAAATCATCAAAAATGAACAAATCAATCAATTGGCAAAAGTGATAAATCAATTAGCTCAAACTGATTTATCAATTGCAGTCAGTTAAAACTGACTGATAATGATTGCAATAATAATATTTAGATATATAAATGGCTTTAGCCCAAAAAGAAAATATCCATTTTTTTCAAAACTTTAAAAAGTTGCTGACACACTGTTGTCATTTCCATAACATATCTTTGCAGAACAAACCAATAAATACCAGATAAAATGAAACAAACATCCTATCTAATTTTCAACGGACAAGCCGAAGAAGCAGCAAACTTCTATGCCGAAGTGCTGGGAGGAAAAGTAGAAAACCTCTACCGCTACGACACCATGCCCCCAAGCGACGAAATGCCTGTCCCCGAAGAATGCAAACAAATGATCCTGCACTGCTGCATCAATTTCCCCGGAGGCTCGATGAGTGTAGCCGACACATTGCCGCCCGACAAACGCGACTTTGGAAACAAAGGACACATGCTGACACTCGATTGCGACTCCATCGCGCAAGCCGAAGAAGTCTACGCAAAACTAACGCAGGGCGCACAACAAATAGACTGCGAACTAGGCGAAGCATTCTTTGCCAAACGCTATGCCGAAGTAGTAGACCGTTTCGGCGTGCTTTGGGCAATCATGTACGACGAAAGATAACCCGGCACAATGAACCGCCTCGACCGCATATCAGCACTCCTGGTGCAACTACAGTCGCGACCCGTAGTCAAAGCATCCGAAATGGCGGATCGCTTCGGAGTAAGCCTGCGCACCATCTACCGCGATATGCGCACCCTGTCCGAAGCAGGCGTGCCGATATGCGGCAATTCAGGCATCGGTTATTCCTTAGTAGAAGGTTACAGGCTGCCATCGCTTATGTTCACCCGCGAAGAAGCACTGGCATTCCTCACCGCCGAAAAGATAATCGAACAACTCACCGACACCCAGAACAGCAATTACTTTCGTCAGGGAATGGACAAAATACGAGCCGCCTTGCGGGTAGTAGATAAAAACTATATCCACGAAATGGACGATACCATCGCCGTATACAAAAGCCGGAACAACAACATCGGCCTACCCAACCTGATGCAGACCATATTGAGTAGCATAAACGATAAACATATCATCGAAATTCAATATACCAATGCAGACGAAAACAAAAGCAAGAGGCTTCTCGAAGCCGTCGGTATCACCTATTCACACCCAAACTGGTATCTGT
Source organism: Tannerellaceae bacterium (assembly GCA_032054765.1). Taxonomy (GTDB): domain Bacteria; phylum Bacteroidota; class Bacteroidia; order Bacteroidales; family Tannerellaceae; genus DFXE01. The sequence goes on along the minus strand of DAMBSC010000004.1, from coordinate 21,699 downwards.
CGGCCTGGTGCCACCTGCGGAAAGACTACCGGATGTTCAGGCTCGACCGTATCGACCACATACAAACAACCGCCGATACACACACCAAAACACATCCCCCGTTAGAATCACTCCTCGGAGCAGACGATCCGCAATGCCTCACAGAAGTGATCATACACACCACCAAAGAAGCAGCCGCCCGCAACGCAGACAGATGCTATTTTATGGGACTGACCAGCGAAAAAGAACTCGCCGACGGGCAAATAGAACAAACCTACATGGCCTATTCACCCGAACCATTAGCAAGATGGGCGCTGGCAAATGCCGACACCACAACAGTAGTCAGCCCCGTTGAAGTAAAAGAAATAATAAAACAAATCATTAAAAAATTAGAAGTATGAAACGAGCACGTAATAACTATTTCGCCAATTGCAAAGCAATCGACCTGGTCAAAGGCGATGATAAAACTTACAGCGAGTTCCATGCCTACCTATTAAAATTATTAATCGTATGAAAATCAACAGCACAGAAATCAAGAACTTAGAAGCAATCAAAACAATTGCCCTCACACACATCGGAGAATATTCAGGAATAGCAGGCGCATTCGAAAAATTAGGCGCATGGGCAGCAGCAAACAACCTATGGGCAGCCGGACCAAAAATGGCAGGCATCTACCACGACGACCCATCCCGCACCCCCGCTGAAAAACTACGCTCAGACGCCTGCCTCGAAGACCTCTCCGGCATCGAACCCGGCGAAGGAATGCACCGCCACACCATAGCCGCAGGCAAATACTTCGTAATGCAAGTAGAAGTAACCATGTCAGAATACGGCGAAGCATGGCAAAAAGCCTACGCCACCTTCAACGAAAAAGGCTACACCTACGACAACCGCGACCACTACGAACTATACGTAAGCTGCGCCGGCGACACCCAAAACCCCGACGCCCCCTGGATAGTAGACCTCTGCATCCCCGCAAAATAAAAAAACAAACCCCAAAGGGGTAAAACAAAAATAACCCCGGGTTTTAACCCGGGGTATATACCAAAAAAACACAATAACCCTCCCCCCTCAGAAAAAACCACCCATACTTCCCACAAAAAAATGCCATACTTTTAAAAAAAAGTATTAATACTTTTCACAAAAACCATACATACTTTTTCAGCACATATAATAATACACTTATTATCAAAACAATAAAACTCCAACTAATTTCAAACATATATAGCGAGAAAAAAATACAATAACCAGTCAGTTAAAACTGACTGCAATCGAAGATCGACCCTAGTCAATTGATAGCAAGATTTTCTTTCTCAATAAAAAAGAGTCTAAAAAGCCCGCTCAGAACTTTTTAGACTCTTTAGAATCTTATGATATTACCAAAAAAGCTTTACTGGATGACTATGGCTTGTGATTTGCTTTGTCCTGATGTACGAACACAGACAATATAATATCCTGCTTTCAGGCTGGCAAGGGATATCTGGCTTGCAGGCTGATCGACCGACCGTTTCAATACAATATGACCGGAAGCAGTAAACAGCATCACTTCTCCCTTCGAAGAATCTTTCAGGTTTACCGTAAGGGTGCGAGAGGAATTATCCAGTCGTATTTCCGGAGCATCCAGGTTATTAATCTGCTCATTATGTGTAGCCGATCCGGCATAGAAATGTTCGTAACGGAACGATTTAACAAACTCTCCGGCTTGGTCTTGGTCTATCGTTTTATATTCGACGAGGTTATTCCTGCTGTCAAATGTATGAATCGCCTGACTTATCTTTTCATCCGACCAGGTATCATCTTTCTTCACAAAGGCATCTATTGTCCTGCCCGAACCCGATTCATCATACGTTATCACGTATTTCACTTCCGGAATCCATTCTTTTTCTACCTCCACATAGCAGGCCATACTTTCAACAGCGTTGGATTTATAGGTAATCGCCCAACGATGTATAACAGGTGTCATCAGATCAGAACCTTCCTTGGCAACATACACTGTATCCATGTAAAGGATAGGCAGATTATTTTCATCGAATCCTACAGCCGAATAGATCTGCCGGGCATCTCCCCAGGGGGAATTATACTGGCTGGTGTATTCCCTGTAATCGATAAGGAAATCTTTTTCGTTATATGTGCGGGTAATTTTATCTTTGGTCGTGTAGCGGCTCTGTTCGAATGTGGAATCGATCCGTTCGATCCAGAAATTCTTTACGGGTCCATAATTGTAGTGCGATTTCACACGATATAATTCCCAATCAAGCGAATAACCGGTACACCATCTTTTCATAATATGGTTGCCATCATATTCATAGATATATTTCTCGATCAGCATATCATCGGCCAAATCCTCATACATATAAGTTGAGTCCAGCGTTGCTTCCGGAAGAGTAGAAGAGCGTAAGTCAGGCTCCATCTGGTTCTGGGAACTCAACAATATATTTACGAAACGGTATTGATCTGAAAGCCCCTGGGCGGAAAGAAATAAAGGTAATAAACAAAGTAGTAGAAATTTCGTTTTCATATCAGTTAAATTTTAAGAATGTCCCTTTTCTCCAACAAAGACAGGAAAATAAAAAATCCCTGTCCTAAAACGGGGATAAATGTAGGAATTTTTTCTATTAATATGCACATGTAAGCCCTGATAAAGTACCTTATCAGGACTAAGATGCTCATTAAACCTATCTACTGCCACATGCTCTTCCAAGCTATTTTACATAATACCGCATGGCGGAATATTCAACCTCCTTAAACCCAAGTTTAGCATATAACCGTTTTCCAGCTTGGGTTGAATAGAGGTCGAGAACCGATACAAAACTATTTTCGGCATTATCCATAAGGCATTTCATTACGCAAGAGGCATAACCTTTACCCCGATGTCCGGGATGAGTAAAAACATTCATTATTGTTCCGTACCTACCATTCGGGTTATTCAGCCCCGGAGGTTTTTCATCGATGATCAAGAAAGCCGCCGAAACAATTTCTCCGTCAATCTCCATAGCATAAGCAATACATTTTCCTTCCGGTACATATTGTTTGAAATATTCCCGCAGTTGAGGCTCAAATTTAGTTTTGTCCTCTGCACTCAACTCAATTTCAGTTGAAATATAATCGAAACGGAGTTTAACAAGTGTATCAATATCTGTTATGATTTTAATTCTATTTTCTGAGCTATTGTCTTTGTTTTTATTCATATTTTTATCTATTGCAGTCAGTTTTAACTGACTGATAATTAATGTAGATTTGTAAAAATGGCTTTAGCCAAAATTATTTATTGGGCTAAAGCCCATGAATATCTAATCATCTATAATTCAGTATTCAGTCAGTTAAAACTGACTGCAATCGAAGATCGGCCCTAGTCAATTGATAGATCGGCCATAGCTAATTTACATCTTTTCCAGGTTCATCAGCCGCCAGATGCGTTTCTGCCAGTCGTTGACAGCAAAAATCTCATCATCGCGGTTATCTGTCTTTTCAACAAAATCTCTTACCGAAGGTGCATCCGGAAACCTGCTTTGTACAATATCATCTATCAGGTAGCCATACAACCCTTTAGGGCTCTCCCTGAACAGAAAACTTTGAAACATCAGGTTCATATATTCCCAATGCTCATTGAGGAAACTTTTATAATCCAGGTAGGCCTCCGATTTCATATAATCACCGGAACGGCTGCTGGGATTCCCCTTTTGAAGTTCTTCATACAACGCATTCTCCAACTTATTATATACAACCGTATCGAGCTGGCCATACCAATAACGATCCATAGGATTTTTACCCATATCTACCAACTCCGACGCCTCCCAATAATCAATCTCCATCATTATCGAATCAATTTCATTTTTAGGAAGCGAATGCAATTCCTCTTTGTCCCATCCCTCAAACACACGGTTAAGAGAGTCGGCTTTTTCCTGCCTGATCCGATTAAACAAAGTCCGCATGTCATGTCCATAGATGTCTGATATCGAAAACCTTCCCCCATCGATCCGCATATTTACTTGCGGAGAAGCAATCACCTCGTCATTATATATGAAACCTATCCGATTACCAATCGCCTTTTCCGTGGCATCAGCCCATTTGTTTCGTTTATGTTTGCTTATCGTTCCATAAATCTGGTAAACCATTTTGCCGGAAGACAAAGTAGAATCCAGCGCTAAAGCAACGAAATCTTTCACCGTTACAATAGCATCAGTAGAAATACTATCTTTCCTGTTGTCGTACAGATAATACCATCCGTTTTCACGTTTCAAGGTTTGTCGGGTATCATCCAATCCCGTAGCATTCACCATAAAAACCGCAATAAGAGAAGCTGCTGATATCACCAGAAAGGTGATACGTACTAAGTTTTTAGTTGTCATAGTATAAAAATTAGATCTGAATAATAAATGCAAAGTTAATTTTCTTACACAAATAATTGTATTTTAATCCCATATTTTTAACTTGCAGATTTCCTGTCACAGAATGTAAAATCCCCCTATAACTCTCCCCTTTCCACAAGACCCAGAAATCAGAGTGGCTGGCATATCTTGCTGTATTATATGTTTTTATAAAGACAAATAGAGAGAGAATTCAAAAACATACTTATGAAAATATATTGTATCTTTGTTTGGTTTCACAAAAATAGAAGCAATGAAAGCTAATGACAAACAGATAAGACACAGTTATCAAAGGGTTAAAAATATTGGCTTATTATTGTTGTTGTTAATCCTTTTTATCGGATGTAAGGGAAGAGACAACAAAGTTTCCGGCAATACCGGATCTTTACCTGAACCGATAGTTCAAAGCGTTACAAACCATAACCGGGAGAATATTCCTTTCGATTATGATGAATCAGGAACATCCTATAGCGGTGCATTTACCATATCGTCCGATTATTTTGCAGAACTCACATTAAACATAAAAACGGGGCAACTTATCGTCCTTATCAACGGGGATGAAACGCCCTGCGAATTGTCGATGCCGGAAGACCCGGAAGTTTTTCTCACTGCATTGTGCATTACCACGGAAGACCTGAACGAAGATGGGTATATGGACTTTATCCTGACCCCGAATTGCTCTGCAAGGTTTCCAGTATCCTATGTACATTTATTCGACAAAAATAAAGAGTGCTTCGTAGCGCATAAAGATGATCACAAGGATGAAGAACCTTTATACAGACCTGCCGTAGGCAATACTATTGGTTTTATAACGTTTGACCATGAAGATATTGATGCGGAAAATAAAATAACTTTCCTCAATGATGACGGGTCAGTCTGGATGGAATTTGGGGCAGACGATTACCACTATGATAAAGAAATAAAGTGGGCCGGTGATTTTCATCCATGGGCTTTGGAATCTGAATATAAGGTCTTTGTTATCAGATGCACGGGGAAAGACGATAAAGGATACAGGGTAATCATCGATGAAGAGCATGGTACGGAAAAGCAAATGCCGAAGCATAGAAATATCAAACTGACTACTACAGAGGAACACATGCTCAACTACTTTATAGGCTATGATCGTACTAATAACCCGTTAAGAGAAACCCCCGATGGTACAATCATTCAGCCAGAGGAAACAGAAGACATACTCAGCGCAGTAGAAGTAAAAGGCGACTGGATAAAAATAAAGGATGTGGATAGTAATGAAATACTCGGCTGGATCAAATGGAGGGATAAGGATGTATTTTTGATAGACTTCTATTATTCAATGTGATGAAACCTCATAGTTAATTCCAATTTTATATTCATATATAAAACAATATGGACAAGAAAGAAAAGGAGAAATCATATAAATTCTGGGACAGGGTATCAGGTTGGAGCAAGGCAGAAAGCGCTGCCAACTCCACCTTAGTGAAATATATCAACAGTAAATTCGGAACACATATCATGCCCGGTGATACCATCCTCGACTACGGATGCGGAACGGGAACCATAACTCTCCCTATAGCACGCAATGCAAAGAGAATCTATGGTGTGGACGTCTCCGAAGGAATGTTGAAGCGGGCACAACAAAACCGAAAAAATCAAAGGATAGAAAATGCCTCCTTCACCAAAATAACGTCACTCGACGAGATGTTCCAACCCGATACTTTCGATGTCATAACCATCTTCAACGTCCTCCAATACATAGAAAACAGAAAATGTCTATTTAAACAGCTCTACAACCTGCTCAAACCCCAGGGCCTCTTAATCGTCGCCGTCCCCTGCTTCAGCGAGACAAACAACCTCTCCACTCAATACATAAAACTCCTCCGATTCCTCCACATCATGCCCGAAACCTATTTCTTCACCACAAACGAAATAGAAAAAGAAATAACTCAAACCGGCCTCACAATAACAGAAAGCCTCAATCTGTCAAATTTACCCGAGAAGTTTATTGTAGCGAGAAAGAGTTAGTGAAATAAACAGCGGACAGTAAAACAATAGACATCCCAACAAAACAAAAAGCCCCCTGATATTAATCAGAAGGATTCCTTTAAATTGTGCGGCTGAAGGCAGTAGAACCTACTACTTAACCGTCTGTATATCTTTATTTTGCAAATTTAAAAAATCGTTAGGGCTACGAATAAGTCACGATTTTAACACTCCGTTTTGCATCACTTTGCGTAGTGGTGGAGTTTGATAAAGACAAAGTTAATATTTTAGATGCAATCAGCCAAACATAGAATTCTTTTCTCATCAATCAGCTTAAAATAGCTCCCATATCTATACTTTTAGTATAGATTGAAGAATAAAAATAAACTAAAGTGTGCTTGAAATAATTATTTTTCATTTATCTTCCAATAACCCGTTTTGTCACTACCTATGCGCTCAATTATTCTCTGTTCTCTTAATTCTTTTATTCTTCGTTTTACTGTACTTAAACTGATATTCAACCTTTCGCTGATTTGTGTTGCCGTTATTTTATTATTTTGTTTTATTAAACTAAATACAGTGTCATTTACAGTGTCATTTTGTGATTTTACAGTATCATTTACAGTATCAGTAAACTGTATGAGCATATCTCTATTTCTTAATTCATTCTTTTCTCCCAAAAGAAGGTTGCGAAAGAAACGTTCCAAATATCCTGGGTTGCGAGTAACTCCTTTCTGGATATTCTGATAATTGGCTCTCACCAAGGCGTTTCGGAAATACCATGAATGATCGGAAAAAAGATCATTTTCCACTTTAAAACCCATTGATCGCAAATATTGGATAGTAAACACGGCAACTGTTCGTGTATTTCCTTCGCCAAATGGATGTATCTGCCATAAGCCTGACACAAACTTTGTGATATGATTTACAATTTGCTCCATGTTTAAACCTGTATAGTTGAATTGCTTCTCTTGTTCAATATCATATTCAATGGCTTTACGAAGATCAGGGGCAGATACATATAGAACAGTATCTCCTTGAAGTACCCATTCTTTTTTAGTAATATTATAATCACGGATTTTACCGGCAAACTTAAATACGCCATCAAATATACGTCGGTGTACAGCTGTAAACCCAGCTACAGTAAAAGCAAAAGTACGTTCACTCAATAATTTGGTAATATTGGCTGAAACTTTATCTGCCTCTTCTGTATCGTCCGAGTCATTTGTACGAACCGTTCTTGACTGATAGTAGCTTTTAATAAGCTGTTGTACTTCTTCAATGGTAATTTCACCTTCTATATTTTGTTTGGCTGTAGTAATAAGGTAGTCAGAGGGTTGTAAGCCATCTACTTGTTGTAACCCAATAGCCGTTTTCCAAACTTTGGCTTTTTCGGCTTTGTTAGGCTCACCTTGTCGTAGGTATTCTTCGAAATTATCCATTTTCAACTTTTTGTCCTTATATTAACTAAACAGAGATTCAGATACCTAGATCTTCAATCTCTCAAATATATCGATATGCTCTCTGCGATAATATAGTTAGTAACAATCATTTAATGAATTATGGAAAGAATTTAATTTCGATGGTATATGAGCATTTCTCAATACATCCCCGAAATGGCTTGTAATCCCTATTTTCCCTATTAATTCAATCCCCACTTTACTCGAATCGATAGAATTAACAAGTGTCCTTAACGCCTCCAGACCTTCTTTTACATCAAATTCAATGTAATGCTCTACTTTCCCGGGATAAATTGTTTTGCTGTTTGACAAGATAGTGCTTTTTGATAATTGCACTATCCAGACATCTTCACCGTCATATACCCATTCAAAGTTTACTTTCCCTATTTTATCCGATAACTGGTTATATATTTCCTTTATTTTCTCTGTTAACAAGCCAGATAGTTTTACCGGCGAATCTTTACCCACCATAAAATCATCACCAAATCCTTCGACACCTTCAATTAATAAACCTTTCTGAGAAGGAACGGCAGCACCCGAGAATAATGCATCTACGCTATGCTGAGATAATATGGATGGAACATTAGTTAAAAGTTCCTCATCATTCAATACCTCAAAAGGATCTGCCCAACCATAAAAAGTAGGATATTTGCCCGGTGTTTTTTGAGCGGGACAGGTTCTGAACCAGATTTCTGAAAGTCCGGTAGATCTACCAAAACTAAAAGGAGCTACATTTCGAGAAACAACTATTGCTTTTGGAACCTTCACTTCCAATTCATTGGCCACTAATAACCCAAAAACCTTATCGCCAATAAAGCGGCTGAAATTATTAGGCCAGATCGTTTCAAAATCAGTTTCACGTTCTTCAGCCTGTTCAACTTCCCAGATAATAGTGTGTTCTTTACGGAATCCCCTCCGTTTGGGATGTATGCTGAACTCCACTCTGTAGTCTCTTTGAAAGTCCAGTTGAGGTCTGAAACCATATACCTGCTCAAGAATATTTAGTCCTATGGTACGTTGTAAAGAACAAATTCCCGGACGTTCTACGCATTGAGGAGTATCTTTAGGTGAAAACTCCAACACATCATTCATAATTACTCCAGAAACACCACCGTCGTTGATGTCAATTGTTTCATTGACAATGGTATAATATCCTTCGGATGCTGATTTTTTCAGAAGTTCGTAAGCCTCTGAAATCGTTTCTATCCCATAATAGAATGGATTACCTTTCAGAACTCCAGGCTTAAATGTGCGTACATTTATTGTACCTTCCTGCGAGTTTTGGATCAGTAACCCAAGAGTTTCTTCAATACTGTTTGCGTGACAATTGGGTTCATATCCGTAAATTCTGGAAAACCTAGGTGTTAATTCACCGGGTGAATAACTGGCAAATTGTGCCACGTTAAACTGAGAGGATATATAATCGAGAACTTCATCTTTCAATTTTAATCCTCTTTTTATCTCAATATCAAATTCCGGGCTACTGTTTTTTTTCGTATTCATATTTCTGAATTTCTTTCAACAACTCTTTCTGAAATGGTACATCTATTAAATTGCTAGTATATTCTTCAATTGATTTCTGTATCAAAGATATTGCTTTTTCTGTTGAGATTGGTTCAAAATCCTGATTTACTAATTCTATGCCTTTCTTTAATCCGACATAATATTCATATATACAGCCATTTGAATAGTACCACTCATTCATGAATATAATTTTGTCGATATATTCTTCAATTAATCTTCCCCAATAATAGAGATAATCGGGTTGTGTCCATCCATTAACGTCAAATGAGGCCGGTTCTATTATTATTTCATTTTCTGCAACAGGCAATTCTTTAGCAAAGGAAAGAATTTTATCAATATTTACTGCTATTATATTTGAATAATGTTCCTCTTTATATTTTGTGTTGTCTTGAATATATTTCCCGTAATTGCAATACCAGTTAAGATATTTCCTTCCGGTTGTAATGGGACCTGATAAATATATTCCTCTTGCGCCATTAAAGACAGAATTGAGACGTTCAATTCTGTCTTTAATATCTGTTTTATGAGTTGAATTTAGGAATATCATTTTTTTTGTAAGTATTCATTTATTGCTTCATAAACTTCCGGAAATTCATCGTGTTTAAGATTTTTTTCAAGATTATCCTTAGTTCCTATTTCAATCAATAAATCATGTTCCTTCTGTTCAATCTTTGATTTTACTTCAAGCTTCAAATAAAATAGAAAAAGGAATTCTTTATATGGAAATATCGATATTGTACTTTCATATTCTTGAATTCTCCTCTTATAATTGGATAACTTTATGGTAGGTTCTTCCTCAATATGAAGTGTTTGAACTAATTTCTTGAAAATTTCTTCTGGAGAATCTTCTTCAATCAAATCTGCATGGTTAACCAACGTTTTTAATTCACCAAAAGTATAATACACAGTTTCTGCTGCTATGTTTTGAAGATTTGATAAAGATTTTCCTGTTTTTTTCTTCACACGATCCATAAGAATGCTTTCCCGTTGAAGAAGATCTGGTGGATTTATCAAATATTTTTCATCTATCCTTCCAGCACGTTTTATAGCAGAATCAATCCTTTCTTCATAATTTGTAGCAATTATGAATATAGATCTTTCTTTAGTTCGTAGATCTTTTATTTTAACCAACATACTAGGTGTCATAAATTGGAACATGTCACTTTGTCGATCATAATATGAAGAGTCTCTATCCAAAATCAATCTATCAATCTCATCAAATAGAATAACACTGTTTTTTTGTTCTTCTAAGGTTTTAAATATAACCTTGGCTCTTCCTTCAATATCAGATTCGCCATGTCTAATGAAATCACTTGGAGTAATTGTTATTAATGGCCATCTTAATATTTCAGCAATACTTTCTGCAACTGTTGACTTCCCAGTCCCAGGAGGACCGTATAATAACATAGAATATTTCTTTTCTTTTTTATCTTCCAGTCTACAGTCCACAAAATCCTTACAGATACTTTGATATTTTTTTTGAGTACCTTTCATTGGCTCTTTGGCAAACCATTCTTTTTTTAGAACATCATCCGTTTTACCTTCATTTCTTATAACATATTTCTCATCACATGCTAAGCCTGATTTCTTTAATGATTTATAAGCAATGGCATTATGTAACATATCTTTGTAATTCATTAAATAAATCACAACCTGAGCAGTTTCCCAAGGATGAATTACATTTGGATTTTGAATATGTTCTGATCTCCAACCCAAAAACTCCTCATCATTAAGATTACAATGAGAAATATTTGATAATAACCATTTTGTATATTTTTCGAATATATAAAAATAACGATGGAAGTAAAATTTATTATCTACTTCTAAATACTTACATACACGAAGCAGTGAATTAGCAATTTCGATACTCAGTGGTAGTAAAATATCTCCTTGTGGTGAGGTAACAAAAGGTTTTAATGGCCTCCATGATAAATTGTACTCTTGATTGGCTTTTAATATATCGAAAGCCTTGGTTAAAAGATTCTCGTCTATTTTCTTTTTATCATCAATCAATAAAAGTCCCTCAATGGACAATACCAATTCAGCTGTATCGAACAAGCTATTTTGCACAAGAGAATAACTTATTTGCTGATTGATTCTGTTATGAAGATTCTCGGTTAATTTGAGATGTATGTTATCATCAATATCTTTAATTATTTTTTCGAGAGCCTCATTCTTTACTCCCCAACACTCATGTTTAACTAGTGTTTTATAAAGATGAATAACTCTAAGTAATGGGAATATATGATTTGTTGTTTTTCTTGTTTTTCCATCAACTTCTAAAATAGGATTTTCCGGACTACTGAAAGCTTTGTTTATTTTGTCTAAAGATATGCTAACGAATGGCTCGATTATAGTTCCAAAATCAGTATTATTAGTTGATATTAACTCTGCAATCCATGATAACGAAAAAGGATCATCATAACCGTAAGATTTTGAACTTACAATATGGCCATCTTTTAATTCTGCATTACATTTTTTTATTAATTCCGAAATTATTTTTTTTAAATCAATTTCAACAAGTTTTTTAAAACCTTTACTTTCTTTTTTTTGCTCGTTACTTTTTACTAGCTTTTTCCAATCAATTTCCCAAACAATATTTGGGGTCAAAGGAGATTTAGGATTATTTTGTAACAATCTATCCAATACATATAAAATCATGGAATTAGTACTACATGAAAAATTCTTCCCACAATGAATTAATTTATCTCCTATTTCATATGGGAAAGTTGAAAATTCACCATGTTCATCACCGGAAGTATTACCATAAATACTGAAGGTTTTAATTACTTTTTTCAGAATCTCATCAATCTCCCTAATCCTATTCTTCTCATTAATATATTCCCCCTGAAAATATTCTTCTATTGCGTCCATCTGTATGTGTTTTTATTTTTTATAGTATTTATTGAATTTAAAATTGTGCATATCCTCCCAATCATATACATGCGTAGGTGAATAACTATCACTGATATATTCTTCAACAGGCTGTCCAAAAGCCAAAGCATCATCTTTTCCAATCATTGTTACGGGAATTAACCTCTGCTTTGTTTGCATAGACGCACTTGTTCTTTTGTGCCCATCGTAAATAAAATAATAACTATCCCATTTAATAATTGTAACCGGTTCCTGTTCGTTATAACCATTATCTTTTATAGACTCCGCTATCGGTTTGGTATATGATTGAGAATGTTCCCGTATACTCTGTGTAGGTATTAAATTGAACGGAGATAGCCATATCTTGTGGAAATAGATTTCGTTTTGCCACTTTTGAAATTTATCTACGATAAAATCAGCTAATTCTTCAGGTGAAATATAAGAAGTGTCAACTACCAAATCATAGTTAGATAGGTCGTCAATATCTACTTTATATTGTTCTTTGAACCTTTTTACTTCACTATTCTTCCGCGATTTAAGGTGTTCCAGGGTTTCATCCACATCCTTATACGTTTCATTTTTCCTCAAACTATCCTCAAAAATACGTTGCGCAGCAATATTATCACTCACAATTAAATGTATTTTAAACCCATGTGGTACAAAATGCCAGGCCATTCGGGAATCCAAAATAAGTTTGGCAGGCGATAATCCATATTCAACAACTTTATTGTCACATTCGATATCTATTTCGGGATGAGTCTCCATATATTTGTTGAACTCAAGCGTAGTCATTCCATGTGCTTCTGCCAATTCACGCTGTATTCCACCTACGGATATTAATTTAAAATCCAGTTTTTGACACAATAATTTACCCAAAACTGTTTTTCCACTCCCTAATTCACCAGAAATTGTTATTTTAAGATTTCTCATGTTTTCTAAGAAATATATTTTATTTGTTTTAAACTCAATATAGGTTGATTATTCACCATACTTCTCAATCCTTTCCCTACATATTCTCTCCGTAATATCGCGTAATAATTCTACTTTCGGAATAAGCGCATTGATATCTTCTTTCGTTACTATAAAATGTGGATTATACCGGGCATCCACATAAGCAGCTTTAAGAAGGGTAAATAGCCGTTTCTCTTCTGGTGCGTTCTGTGGAAATACTATTTTTAGGTCTTCCGAATACTTTTTTACTGAACTGGATAATTTTGAAAGATTATGCTGCTTGTTGTTTCGTAGTGTAAAACTCAATCGAATAGCATAATAATAGTTTTCACAAGCTTGATGAAGTTGAAAAGAGGCTCTTTTATAATATTCTTCTCTGTGGATAAGTTTTGCCGTATGTAAAAATTCATTTGCAGCTTGAAACTTCTCATCAAAATACTCTTGTGCCTGCTCCTTTATCTCATCAAAGTTAAGCTTTCTTCTACGGGCTAATTTATATTTACCGTTGTTATTAAAAAGGATAACACCTTCTTTTTTTATCTGGGTGTAAAAATATCTCCCTTCCTCGATGTATTTATTGAAAGTCTTGATATCATCATTAATGAATTGAACGGGAGTATCACGGTCAAAGTCCTTACCGGAGAAAAAAACATCCTCCACATTGTCAAGTACTGTTTCAGCTTTCTTAGGGTTAATTCCGCTTGTTAAAACCAATATATCATAATCGGATATCTTAACGGTTGGTATTCCCCCAACTTCAACTCTTATTGCCCGCTTCACATAATTATCCCTAGCATAGCTTCCATAAAGAATAATATAGTCCGTTTGAGATAACCGTTTCAATACCTCATCTCTCAAGAAATTAAGGTCTTCCTGTTTGTCTTTGGGTAGGTATGCAATAGAATTTTTCATTGTCTTGATAAATAGAAACTTAAAATTACAAAACTACAAAAAAATCCCCGATTAGTTTTAACGTTTTGACACGAAGTTGTATCTTTGTCTTGCGTTCCTGTTTTTATTTGTTTTGTGACTTTTCAATACAGAGCAAATAAGTCGATATTGCTACAGGTAGTCAGTAAGTTATTTTTATTATTCATCTAACCTGATTCTTAAAATCGGGTTATAAAAGGAACGTATCTTATGAATAGCAATAGTGTCGTAGCTTTAGCGGACTATACCCATTTATTACAGCAAATAAGCGACTTATTAAATCTGACATTATCAGATATCAGAAACAAGTATGCACATTACCCCTACTGTTTGATGGATTACTTTGAAAAAGATATGACGGAAAAATCCATTGAAATCCGGTTTGATAAGGAAGAAATTACAATAACATGTACTTTTAATTCGGAAGGAAATTGCAATATGGTATATCTTTTTTCAGATACTATGGAAACAATAGAAAAGCTTACCCATTATCTAAAAGATAAATATGAATATGATTATATCAAGAATAGATGGAGTGCCTCGGGTTATTACATATCGATCAAGGAGGCAAATTATCACCCTTATGATGTATATGTAATTTTTTACTCTTGAATAATCATTTGATACAATAATTTTAATCGGAGCCATTCAATTTGTATGGCTCCGATTTAGATTTGTTATAATACCCCGATTACTATGTATCTAAGAGGAACCTATTATCTCTTTTTTATCTTTGTGGCATGTTTAACCATATTTCTTAAACTATCCGTTTCTGCTTGCAGCTCCCTTATGACAATACTTTTCCTGTAATATTCACTGTTTAATACCGCATAATCGTTCTGCTGTTTCATGCTAAATAGTGTTAGAATAAAAACCAATAAACCAAGTATAGAAATGTAGATAGTTGTTTTTCTAATCTTGAAAAGCTTGAAATTCAGAAAGGATTTATCCGGTTCTGGTTTTGATTCTACTTTATTTTCGGATTGCTTTTCTGCGTTTTGCAGTATTCTGCATATATGGACAAGTACTTTATATACACCTTGATTGTCTTTTTCCAACTGCTCAATATTGCCATACATTGCTTTGAAATGAGAATCACAATGCGATCCCAACCCTTGCAGACCTTTCTTAAATAATTCGGTAATTTGCTCTTTATTAGCCATGAGTTGAGCCATTATTTCGGCTTGTTCTTGCTTGGGAACAGTATCTTTCTGTTCCGCTAAATACCAGTTGATTCTTTTTTCAATCTCCGATAACTTTTCCCATAGGGCATCGTTTGATATAGATTTATTCATATTCTCAGTTTTAATTGTTATAAGATCGTTTTACCTGCTGATTCCCCTGCGTCTTTTAGGCTTTTTTTTCTTTTTTAAAGCCTGTTGGCGCAGTTCTTCCGCTTCATTTGCATCATTGTTCGATGGCTGAATATCGAACACACCACCAACAGCTGATGCGATATCGGCAGCTCCCGACAGGACGCTACCCGAAAGACCTTCCGTTGAAACATCTATTCGTTGCTGTTCCTGAACATGATTATTCTCGTTTAGGATGGCATCCAGTTTTGAATAACTGAATTTCCTGTCCACGTCTGAACCCTTGAAAGAATACTCATCTTTCCTGAATGAGATACCCTGTATTTCATCGGTTTGTCCTTTATATTTGTATTCTATGGATATTCCTTTTTGTTTCAGGGTATCTTCAAAGTGCAGCCAATTCTTGGTTTTAAGCAAAGCACCTTTAATTGCATGATAGATTTCATATTTAGTCTGTTCCGCTCCCTTTAACTTCTGAACATTGACGTTCTCTTTACCTGTGCCATAGGTCAGGTTGTATTTATCTTTAAGCTGTTTGCACACTTTCTCGTTCCGGTAACGATCATTCTTATCAGATATAGTTTTGCCGTCATAATCCACCCGGTTAAACACAATATGACAGTGTGGATGGCTTGTGTTGCTGTGGCGTACAATAAGGTACTGGGTGTTCTTGATTCCCATTGCTTGCATATACTCTTTGGCTAACTGCTCCATAAAGTGATCAGTCATTCGCTCTTTATCATCAGGAGAAAATGAAAGTGGGATATGCCCGACGCATTTCGAAAGTTTCGGATTAAGTAGACTTTGCATATAAAAGCTATTAATAATGGATCTTATGTCGGTTTCCAGTACACCTTCAGTTGCCAAAATCTTTGCTTCTTTGCCGTCTAAAACATACGAAATGCACCCTTTAAAGCTTCTTCCTTTTACTATTTTTCCAATCATCCGAAAGTTTATTAATGACATTTTTGATAGTTTGAAGGAGAGGTAAAGCCTCGTTTTCCAGCCTATTTGCGCTTAAAAACTTAGCTGTTTTCGTGAGTTGGTTAAGGTTGTTTCCCATATTCGATAGGCTCCGAAGCAAGTCCAATTCTTCTTTTTTCAATGATTCTTTAATTTCACCACTGAGAACCGCATCATGGCAATACACACTAACAGGAAGCCCGGCTTTAGCTGCCCGATGCCGGATGGCATATAGCTCCGGCTCGGAGAAGCAAACACCTATGGTCTTGCTCTTCCGGCTGACAGAACTCTTTTTCGGTCGTCCGCCTTTCTTCCTGTTAGTATTTGGATTGTCTGCGTTCAAATCTCTATCTGCTTTTATCTATGAATTAATAGCCATTACATTAGGGTCTGATACCCAAAACTGCGACCAACGGGAGCGGTTTTTCCTTTGGCGATCAGCCAAAGCGAGGGTTTTGATGCAATCAAAACATAACCTCGCTCCGCTAAATCGGGCATGCAATTCTCTCTTTAGAAAAGTAAGCCGTAAATTATATACAGGCTTACCGTTCCCAGAATAGATCTTCGGATAAACAGACCTATTCCTCTTCATCGTAATAATCCTGCGCTTCATTATCATTCTCAATTTTGTTCAATCTTCTTTCTTTCATTGATTCAGAAAACTTGCGTTCTTCTTCCTCATGGAAATTATTCAGCAGTTCCCTATACGTTTCAATGTGACGGGTAATGATGGAATCTGCCAGAGAAGAGGTTGTTAAATAATGCGTGGTTTTAAATAGCAGAGTGATTCTTTTTAAACGTTGGTGTGTTTCCGGACTCACATACACCGCATACCGCCCCCTGATCCGTTTCTCCTGACAATAGGTTTCAATGTATTCCTCTATTGAAATCTTTTTTTGTTTCTTTTTTGAACTCATTTTTTAACCATTTAAAGTGTTAGACATTTAAACCCGTACCGGATTTAATATAGAGTCCGGTATTGGCTTTATTAATTATTTCTGAATTGATTCCAATACAGGTTTTGATATTATCGTCAGTACTTATTCCTTTTACTATTTCATAACTGAATATCCTATTTCATTCTGATTTGAAGTCAATTTCGAAACAAATAAAGAACTAATAATTGATTGATAAGCATTTACGGATTTTTTTGCTATAATTTGCAACAACTATCTACTTTAACTGTGTGGTTAACAGTTCAAATTTCAATGATTTGCAATAAGACGAAGAAAGCTATGTAAAGCATGATTTCCTAACTATTTTCTCGTTGGAATCTTTAGGTTAAAGTGGACTTATTATACCTAAATGATGACTTATATCGTCACGCGGCTTTCAATCCATTGAAGTCTCATTTTTTCTGTTTTACTTCGTAAAGAAAGGCAGGAATTTGGTATGACATTAAAGCCACTCACTTCCAATTCAGTGCCACATGCTGCCACCTCATATAAAATTTGAATTTTATAATTATTCATATTATATATTTGAGGCAAAACTGAAATTATAAACTTAAAATATATAGTTATGAAAATTATTAATATCGACGCTCAAACATTTGAGGAGATGATAGAAAAATTTAATGCATTCACCCGAAAAGTTGATAGCATCTGTGATAGACATAGAGATAAGGGATTGCAAGATTGGATAGATAATCAGGATGTATGCACAATTTTGAATATATCCAAACGATCTCTACAAACTTATCGGGATAATGGAACACTACCTTACACACAAATAGGACACAAAATGTATTATAAACCCGAAGATGTTGAGAAGATAATGCCTTTCATTGCTGAAAGGGAAAAAGATAAACGAATTAAAAGAAAGGAGAGAAACATATGAATGAAAATGATTTAATTACAAAAAACCATGAATGGGTGGTTTCGTTTTTTTGCTCATTGGAGCGAATGTTGGACGGTATTGAGAATGTGACAAATAATTATCGACCAACATTGGGAGGAGAGCGCTTCCTGACGGATAAAGAGGTATCGGAAAGGCTTAAACTTAGCCGTCGTGTCTTACAGGATTATCGAAACGAAGGGAGAATACCTTATTGTAAGCTGGGAGGGAAAATCCTTTACCGAGAGTCGGATATACAAAAGCTTCTGGATGAAGGTTATCGGAATGCCTGGAAATGAATATTCACAAATTGAATATTTTTTCCCTTTTTCTCTGATAAACCATTCTTCGGTAGGTGATAAGAAATAAGGCAAGCCTTTCTCAAAATTTACTCTTTTCTGCAAGAAAAGGAAGAAATTTTGAAGAAACCCGTCAGGGCTTGGGCTTGAAGTTTTCTTATCTCCTATCATTTTTGTGTTCAGATAAAAAGGGAGTCTATAAAAAATGGCGAGTGAATAATACCCGCCATTTTATTTTGTGGTCGAAATTTTCGACCGCTATATTAAGACATAATCAACTTAGTTATTCCTGTTTATCAAATTCACAACCACTTTAACCATTACATCCTTTTCCTCTGTACGGCTTTCGGCAATCATTAGAGTTAATGCAACAAGAGTGTTGTTTTCGATCAGTCTCGAGCCATCAGCTTTGTAGAGAATCCCATTATTTTCTAAGAACCAAAGAAAAAGGAAAGCAGCGATTCGCTTATTCCCATCACTGAACGAGTGATTTTTAACTACCAGATACAACATGGCTGTTTTCTCTTCAACACTCGGATAGAGGTCTTTCTCGTCGAAGGTTTGGTAGATGGTGTTGATAGAGCTTTGGAAAGATTCATCTGTTTCATTACCGAATAGCTTTCCACTGCCAAACTTTTTACGTAAGACATCTATGGCTTCCATTGCATTCTCATAAGTTGCCCGGAAAGGCTCTTTTATTGTTGTATTATCAATTTCAAGTGACTGGTAATCGTACTTATCCAGCGTATCAAGTGCGTAAGTGTAATCTGTAATTACTTGTAGTAATCCTGTTGCTTCATCGGCAGAGAGTTCTGTCTGGTGAATAACATTCGACAAAAGCTTGACTGTCTGTTTCAAATCATTATACTGCTGTAATTTGATTTTTTCATTGACTGCATAACCTTTTACAAGGTAGTCTTTCAGCACTTGGTTTGCCCAGATACGGAATTGTGTACCTCGTTTGGAATTTACCCTATAACCCACAGAAATAATCATATCCAAGTTGTAATATAAAATATTACGAGATACTTTCCTTTCCCCTTCCATTTGAACTTGTGCAATTTTTGCACAAGTTTCTTTTTCGTCTAATTCTTCTGATTTATAAATGTTTCGAATGTGCCTCAATACGGATGTTCTATCAGTATTAAAAAGTTCCGACATTTGGTATTGGTCTAACCAAACAGTTTCTCCCTCTAACTTTACTTCTAATTGGGTGTTCCCGTCAGGGCTTTGATATATTATAATTTCTCCTTTATTCATAATTTATTGTTTTTTGAAATGCCGCAAATTTTGCGACAGTTCGAATTTTTATTCTCAAATATAATAATTGTCAATCGATTCAATCCTATTTCAAGTTTTTATTCACACCTAATTTTGACAAGATAGCATCTACATTGTCCATATCCTCCGCAATGCTCTGATCCAGTATGCGTGCGTAGTGCTGAGTCATTCGGGTGGAAGAATGACCAAGCATTTTTGCTACGTTCTCCATAGATACTTTATTGGCTAAAAAGACAGAAGTCGCCGCCGTATGCCGGGCTACATGACTTGAGATTCGCTTGTTAATTCCGCACAAATCAGCCACTTCCTTGAGATAAGCGTTCATCTTCTGATTAGTTGGAACAGGTAAAAGTTGTCCGCGTAGCTGGCACTCTTTATCGTCTTTGTATTTTTCCAAAAGCATTTGGGGAACCTGAAGCAAAGGAATATTACACATATTATTTGTCTTTTCACGGGGTTTACGAATCCACATACGCCCACTGGTATCTTTTACGATATGCTCCTGCCGCAATCCTTTTACATCAACAAAAGCCAATCCACTAAATGCACAAAATACAAATACATCTCTGACCTGTGAAAGACGTTTATTTGGCAGTTCTTTGTTGATGATGGTGTTCAATTCATCCATTGTGAGGAAATCCACATGCACCTCATCCAAATGAAACTTAATGCTTGCAAATGGGTCTTTCTGTATCCAGTCGTTAGCCAAAGCAATACGGATCACCTTTTTAAATATTTTCAAATGTTTGATAGTAGAATTGTTGTTACAGCCTCTTTCTGTCTTTAAGTAGGTTTCATATTGACGAATAAAATTCTCATTGAGTTTATTCAAGGGAATATCATCTCTATCCAGTTCTTTTTTCATGAACTCTTGCAGAAACTTTAATGAAGCATCAAATTTGTAGATAGTAGAAGGAGAATATTCCGTATTGATAAGTTTCCGGCACCTTTCATTATGCTCTTTATGTACTTCAACTAAGGTTTTTCCCTCATCGGCATTTGTATTGCCTAAGAAAATCTCTTTAATGATAGATGCGGAGATAGGTTTTCCGTCAATCTCTAACTCCCGATGGATTTTGTAAAAACGGGATTTGACAGACTCAATATAATGATTGAGTTCCTGAGCCTTCCTGTCTTTACCTCTGCTTTTTTCCTTTTCCTGACTCCATAATGAAGGCAAAACAGAACCCTGCATACTGAAAGTAAAAGCCTGCCCATTAACTGTAACTCGCATATAGACTGGTATTTCACCATTCTTTAATGCTTTCGACTTTTTCAAATAACACATTAAATTAAATGTGCCCCTTTGATTACTTGTTTTTTGTTCCATAAAACATGAATTTTTTTGTTTGTAAAACTAAAATTTTAACTCTAAAATTCACTTATGCAAAATGCTGCATATCAGAACATTAAAACCGCATTCGTTACTTATCCGTGACCCCTTTTGTCAATTTCGCAATGGGGTCACGAATAGGGTCAGTAAATAGTGCATAAAACTGCCCTATTTTGCCTTTTTCGTATGTTTCAGGGAATAAAAAAATCCCTGAAAACCTATTGATTTTCAGGGATTTGCAAGATTTTTCTTTTTCAAGAAGTGCGGCTGAAGGGACTCGAACCCCCACGCCGTGAAGCACTAGATCCTAAGTCTAGCGTGGCTACCAATTACACCACAGCCGCTCATTGCGGTGCAAAGGTAACTCTTTTTTGATTATTTGCAAGGGATTGTTGTAGAAATTATGGAGTAAATGTATTTTAAAACTAGATAGTGTTACACTTTATATCTGCTTTGGTTAAGGCCAATCTTTGATTCATCGTCACCAACTTCCTCAAAACTCTTCGCAGAAAGGATTTGAGGGTGAAAGCAACTGCTTTCACCTTTTTTGATTGTCTTCACCCTGCCTCGTCCTAAAACCGGTTGACAGATTTTAGACTATAATCCTGTAATTAGTTTACAGTTTTTATA